>CAWATX010000004.1:0-1259176 GCA_963785065.1 uncultured Alphaproteobacteria bacterium | reverse complement strand
AGGATTGCGGCGGTGACGATGTCCCCGGCCGATGTGTCAGCCATGCCCGACCCCTTTTGCAGAAGGAGCGCCCGTTTACACCCACTGACCGCGCCCCTTCAAGCACGCCTCCCGGGTTGATTTGGCCCGATTTGGAATCAGTTCAGGCAATTTGCGCTAGCGCAAGGCGGCGCGCCGCCAAGGCGGATTCAGTCTAGCGATGCGCCCAGACCTTGTCGCCCGTTATGCACGAGCAGCTTCCTCGCTATACGAGCTACCCGACGGCTCCCCATTTCAACGCCGAAATCGGGGGAGCGGCCTATGCCGGGTGGCTGGCGGACATTCCTGACGGCAACCGCCTCGCTCTATGTCCACATCCCCTTCTGCCGGCGGATGTGCTGGTATTGCGGCTGCAACACGTCGATCACCCAGCGCGACGAGCCGGTTCTCGCCTATGCCGAGACTGCTTCAAGGCCGAGGTCGCCCTCGTCGCCCCGGCTATCGGCCGGCGGCAGGCCGTCATCCATTTGCACTTCGGCGGCGGCACGCCCACCATCCTCCCGGCGGCCACCTTCCTGCGAGTTGATGGAGAGCCTGCGCGCCGCATTCGATATTCGCCAGGACGCCGAGGTCGCCATTGAGATCGACCCGCGCACTTTGTCGCCGGAGATGGTCGGCGCGCTCGCCGATGCCGGCATGAAACGCGCCAGCCTCGGGGTGCAGAGCCTCGATCCGGTGGTGCAGAAGGCGATCGGCCGCGAGCAGAGTTTCGGCACTACGGCCGTCGCCACCGAATGGCTGCGCCGCGCCGGCCTCGCCGATCAATCTCGACCTGATCTACGGCCTGCCCCATCAGACCGTCGCATCCTGCGTTTGCCACCGTGACGCGTGCCTGACCTCGCGCCCGATCGCCTCGCGGTCTTCGGCTACGCCCATGTGCCGAACTTCAAGCATCATCAGCGCAAGATCGACGCGGCAACACTGCCCGGCGGCCCGGCCCGCAACGCCCAGGCCGAAGCCATCGCCGACGGTTGGCGCCGCCGGCTACCGCCAGATCGGCATCGACCACTACGCCCTCCCCGAAGACAGCCTGGCCGTCGCCCAGGGCGCAGGCCGGCTCCACCGCAACTTCCAGGGCTATACCACCGACCGCGCGGACCTCTTGATCGGGCTTCGGCGCCTCGGCCATCGGCCGGCTGCCGCAGGGCTATGTCCAGAACGACCCGATCGTGCGCGGCTACAGCGAGGCGATCTCGGCCGGCGGCTTCGCCACGGTCAAGGGCTATGCGCTGTCCGAGGACGACCGGCTG
Source organism: uncultured Alphaproteobacteria bacterium (assembly GCA_963785065.1). Classification (GTDB taxonomy): domain Bacteria; phylum Pseudomonadota; class Alphaproteobacteria; order Rhizobiales; family Kaistiaceae; genus CAVSRC01. The sequence continues at coordinate 1,257,887 of CAWATX010000004.1, read as the reverse complement.
CGCGCCGACCTGATCGAACGGCTGATGTGCGATTTCCGCGTCGACGTCGGCGAGGTCTGCCGCCGCCACGGCCGCAGCACCGGCGAACTCGGCGAGGCGCTCGCCCGCATCGACGAGATGGCAGCCGACGGGATCGTCCGGCACAAGGACGGCGTGATCGAGATTGCGCCGGACGCGCAGGCGCTCGCCCGCGCGGTGGCAGCGACCTTCGACGCCTATCTCGCCGCCTCTACCCGCACCCACAGCCCGGCCCTATAACCGGTACAACTGACAGCCTTTCCGACGCGCGCCGACATGCTAGGTTCCGGCCTCGGCGACATGTCTGGGGGGAATAACGCTATGTCCGGAACCAATTGGGCCGGGAACCTCACCTACGGCGCGGCGCACACTGTCACACCGAAGACTGTCGAAGAGGCGCAGGAAGCGGTTCGCCGCGCCGACAAACTGCGCGTCGCCGGCTCGCACCACAGCTTCAACGACATCGCCGATACCACCGGCACGCAGCTTTCGCTCGAGAAGATGCGCGGCGTGCTGTCGTTCGACGCCGTCGGGCATCAGATCACGGTCGAAGGCGGCACCCGCTACAGCGATATCGGCCCCTGGCTGAATCAGCGCGGCTTTGCCCTCCCCAACCTCGCCACACTGCCGCACATCGCCATTGCCGGTGCCTGCGCCACCGCCACGCATGGGTCCGGACCGACGCTCGGCAACCTGGCGACGGCCGTCGCGGCCATCGAATTCATCGACGCCCAAGGCGATCTCGTCACCCTGTCGCGGGAAGACAACCAGGACATCTTCCCCGGCGCCGTAGTCAGTCTCGGCGCCCTCGGCGTCATCACCAGCATGACCCTCGACATCCAGCCGTCCTTCGCCATGCGCCAGGACGTCTATTGCGACCTGCCGTTCGCGACGGCTGTCGCCAACTTCGACGAGATCATGGCTGCCGGCTACAGCGTCAGCCTTTTCACCGGTTGGCAGCACGACGTCTTCGAGCAGGCGTGGGTCAAGAGCCGGGCCGAGGAAGGCGCGCTTTTCGCCGGACTGAAACCGTTCTTCGGTGCCGCTCCGGCAGTCGACAAGCTGCACCCGATAGCGGGTTTCAACCCGGTCAACTGCACCGAGCAGATGGGCTCCATCGGCCCCATCTACGATCGCCTGCCCCACTTCCGCATCGACTACGTGCCGACCCGCGGCGGCGACTATCAGGCCGAGTATTTTGTCGCCACGGAGCACGCGACCGCGGCCATCGAAGCCCTGCACGATTGGGGGCGTCACCTTTCGCCCCTCCTGCTGGTATCGGAAGTGCGGGTGATTGCCGCCGACGACCTGTGGCTGAGCCCCTGCAACGGCCGGCCCTGCGCCAGCTTCAATTTCTCATTCAGGCTCGACCTGCCGGCCGTCATGGCGCTGCTTCCCGGTCTGGAAGAGGTGCTGGCGCCCTTCGACCCGCTTCCCCATTGGGCAAAGCTGTTCACAATGGCGCCGGAGACCGTGCGCGCCGGCTACAGGAAGCTCGGGCCCTTCAAGGCCCTGCTCGACCGCTTCGATCCGCACGGGAAATTCCGCAACGCCCTGGTCGATCGCATCATCTTCGGCCACGCCTGACCGGCCCCGTGCCATGCGCTTCCCCGCCCCGCTCATCGCGGCCCGGCTCATCCGCCGCTACAAGCGCTTCCTCGCCGATGTCGAACTGGCCGACGGCACGGTGACCACGGTCCACTGTGCCAATCCCGGCGCCATGACCGGACTGGCCGAACCCGGCATGCGGGTGCTCCTGTCGCGCTCCGCGAGCCCGACACGCAAGCTGCCGCTCTCCTGGGAACTGGTCGAGGCCGATGGCGGGCTGGTCGGGATCAATACCGCCCATCCCAACCGGCTGGCGCAAGAGGCCATCTCCGCCGGCACGATTCGTGAGCTGGCCGGCTACGACACCATCCGCCGCGAGGTGAAATACGGCCGCAATTCGCGCATCGACCTGCTGTTATCGGCGGAAGGCCGCAGGCAAGCCTATGTCGAGGTCAAGAATGTCCACCTGATGCGGCAACCGGGCCTCGCGGAATTCCCGGATTCGGTGACCAAGCGCGGCGCCAAGCATCTGGCCGAGCTCGCCGACATGGTGGCCGCCGGCCACCGGGCGGTGATGTTCTATCTCGTCCAGCGCAGCGACTGCATGGAATTCCGGCTCGCCGCCGACATCGACCCGACCTATGCCGCGGCCTTCGCCGAGGCCCGCGCGGCGGGCGTCGAGGCCATCGCCTATGCCTGCCGGATCGATCAGTGCGAAGTCGTGGTGAACCGGCCTCTTCCGATGATCGCCTGAAGCCGACGCCTTACGCGGCGACGTCCCGCTCGCTGAGGATACGGTCGATCAGCCCCCATTCCAGCGCTTGCTCGGGCGACATGAAATGGTCGCGATCGAGCGTCCGTTCGACTTCCTCGCAGGTGCGCCCGCAATGCCTGGCATAGAGGCTGATGATGCGCTGCTTCGTCTTCCGCATGTCCTCCGCGTGGATGAGGATATCCGACGCCTGGCCCTGGAAGCCACCCAGCGGCTGGTGAACGTGCAGGCTCGCATTGGGCAGCGCCGCTCGCTCACCCGGCTCGCCGCCCATCAGCAGGAACGAGCCCATCGACCGCGCCGTGCCCATGCACAGCGTGTGCACCGGCGCCTTGATGAACTGCATCGTGTCGTAGATGGCAAAGCCGCTGGTCACCACGCCACCGGGCGAGTTGATGTAGAGGTGGATCGGCTTTCCTGGGTTCTCCGCCTCCAGGAACAATAGCTGGGCGCAAACCAGCGCCGAGACCGCGTCATTGACCTCGCCGTTGAGAAAGACGATGCGCTCGCGCAGCAGGCGCGAATAGATGTCGAAGGATCGTTCTCCCCGGCTCGATTGCTCCACGACCATGGGGACGAGCTGCAGCGTTTCGCTCATCGGCGAACTCCTTCAATCCGAAGATTTTTCGGGGGTTTGCGGGGACCGTCAGGCAGCGCGCATGAGGCAGGTCCGGTTGCTGTTTGCGGCCGCTCTGGGTCGCCCGTCCAGCTGCATGTCCGTCAGGCGATGAACGATGCGCAGCCGCGTGCCGCCGCCGGATCGCGGCCGAACCTCGAAGGTCACGGTGCTGCCGAGGAAGGGCGGCTCGTCGTCCAGCATCCGGTAGCGGATCGCCTCGCCGGGGACCGATGCGACCGGCTCCGCATCGGCCAAGAGGCTATCCGGCAGCCAACGCTGGCGAATCTCGCCGATGCTCACCGCCCGCCAGACCTTCTCCGGCGGTTCATCGAACTCGTATTCGAGCACCAGCATGTCGTCCCGAGTCTCGTCAACCGCGCTCATTGGTCCAGCTCCTTCAGCAGGCCTTTCAGAGCCTCGATCCGCGCCGGCCAGAACGCGCGGTACTTCGCCAGCCATCGGGCGATCTGCACGAGCCCCTCCGGATCAACCGCGTAGTTCACGAAACGCCCCTGCCGCGCCTCCCGCACCAGCCGCGCGGCACGCAGCACCGAAAGATGCTGCGACATGGCCGGCTGGCTGATCCGCATCCCCTGCCGCAACGCACTGGCGTTCATGGTGCCGGCGGCCAGCTTTTCGAATATGGCGCGCCGCGTCGGGTCGGCGAGAGCCTTGAAGATGTCGGTCTCGATCATGACGACACATAAGCACGTACTTATGTGATTCGCAAGCACCCGGAACCGCCGCCGGATTTGGAACGCGCGAGCCCATTGGCTTCTCGCATGGTCGCTTCGCTTGCACGCCGCGACGAAAATCGCCATATGCTGTCAACCATGACCAGTTACGTTGAGGCCGCCGTCGGTCCCCTGAAGAACGACGGGCAGATCAAGCTGTACAGCGCGGAAGATTTCGCCGGCATGTATCGTGCCGGCCAGCTGGCTGCGGAATGCCTCGATGCCATCGAGGACATCATCCGCCCCGGCCTGACCACCGACGAGATCGACCGCTTCGTCTATGATTTCGCCCTGGCCCGTGACGCCGTGCCCGCGACGCTTGGCTACAAGGGCTACATGAAATCGACCTGCGTCTCGGTCAATCACGTCGTCTGCCACGGCATCCCGGCCGACAAGCCGCTCAAGGACGGCGACATCGCCAATATCGACGTGACCCTGATCCTCGACGGCTGGCATGGCGATTCCAGCCGCATGTACGCCGTCGGCAACGTCAAGCGCGCCGCCCAGCGGCTGATGGAAGTGACCCACGAATCGATGATGCGCGGCATCGCCGCCATCAAGCCGGGCGCCACCACCGGCGATATCGGCCACGCCATCCAGGAATATGCCGAGGGCGAGCGCTGCTCGGTGGTGCGCGATTTCTGCGGCCACGGCGTCGGCCGCCTGTTTCACGACGCCCCCAACATCCTGCACTACGGCAGCCCCGGCGAAGGCGTCGAACTGAAGCCCGGCATGATCTTCACCGTCGAGCCGATGATCAATCTCGGCCGGCCGCACGTGAAGGTCCTCTCCGACGGATGGACGGCGGTGACCCGCGATCGATCGCTCTCCGCCCAGTACGAGCATTCCGTCGGCGTCACCGAGACCGGTTGCGATATTTTCACCATCTCGCCGAAGCACGGGCTGGCCTTGCCGATCGGCGCATGAGCCCGCCGCCCGCCCGGGACGGGGACAAGCCCCATTTTCACGGCCACCGTGAACGCCTGAAGAAGCGCTTCCACGAAGGCGGCGGGGCGGCGCTGGCCGACTACGAACTGCTCGAACTGATCCTCTTCCAGTCCTTGCCCCGCCGCGACACCAAGCCGCTCGCCAAGGCGCTGCTCAACCGCTTCGGCTCGTTCTCCGAGGTGCTCGGCGCGCCGGCCGGCGAACTGCGCAAGATTCCCGGCGTCGGCGATGCGGTCGTCCATCATCTCAAGCTGGTGCAGGCATCGGCCCAGCGCTTCGCCCGCGATCCTGTGCGTGAGCGCCCGCTGCTCGCCTCGTGGTCGGCCGTGGTCGACTACTGCAAGGCGGCGATGGCCTACGAGACGGTCGAGCAGTTCCGCGTGCTGTTCCTCGACAAGAAGAACATGCTGATCGCCGACGAGGTGCAGCAGACCGGCACCATCGACCACACGCCGGTCTATCCGCGCGAGGTGGTCAAGCGTGCCCTGGAGCTGTCCGCCGCGGCGCTCATCCTGGTCCACAACCATCCTACTTGGCCCTTTTCGATCACACTCAATCACGCCACTTCCCATTGAATCACTTGCATTTTTTGGCTTGTCGTAGAGTCGGACATTGTGGCATGTTGGGGTCGGTTTTGAGGGGGATCAACCGCCCTCCTGACCCCAGTCGCCGACCCCTACTACCCGTCTAGCGACCCCACTTGAATGCCGATGGGAAAGCCCAGTGCCAAGCCTTACCGATGGAGAGATACGCCGCGCTCTGAAGCAGGTGGAGGAGACCGGCAAACAGCTGAGCCTGGTCGATGGCGAAGGACACGGCACCGGCCGTCTGGTCCTGGTCATGAAGCCGATGCCCACGCGCGTCACCGCCGACTGGATGGCGCAGCAGTGGCGCGACCAGAAGCGGCTCAAGAAGAAGCTCGGCTCCTATCCGTCGATGTCGCTCAGCAAGGCGCGCGAAGTTTTCGGCCGTGATTTTGCCGACATGATCCAGAGGGGTCGCAGCATCAAAATCGCCGGCGACACGCGCCCCGGCACCGTGACCGATCTCTTCGAGGCCTATGTCGCTCACCTAAAGGCATCGGGAAAGCCGTCCTGGAAGGAGGCTGAAAAAGGCCTCAACAAGATCGCCGATACGCTCGGCCGCAATCGCCCCGCTCGTGACATCGAGCCTGACGAGGTCACCGATCTCATCCGGCCTATCTATGACCGTGGCAAGCGATCAATGGCGGATCACGTCCGCAGCTACATTCGATCCGCTTATAGCTGGGGCATGAAGTCGGAGCACGACTACCGCAGCCCGTCCCAGCGGCGCTTCCACCTCGTCTACAATCCCGCCGCCGGCATACCCACGGAGCCCAAGAAGGTCGGAACTCGCTGGCTGGACGAAGAGGATTTCCTACGCCTCTACCGCTGGCTCGAATGCCCCGACACCCCGGTTCACCCGCCCTACACGCGGGCCGTCCGCATCCTCATGCTCACGGGGCAACGCGTCGAGGAAATTGCCCGTCTCCATATCGACCAGTGGGACGCCAAGGAACGGATTATCGATTGGTCGAAGACCAAGAACGGCAAGCCGCACGCCATTCCCGTCCCCGAAGTGGCGGCCGAGTTGATCGAGTTCGATCAAGCCCAATGCGCATGGCTGGTTTTTCCCCTCCGCGACCGACCCGACCAACCCGGTCAGCCACGGCACGCTTTACTCATTCATGTGGCGGCAGCGCGAGCGAGAGGTGATCCCGGTCGTGACCAACCGCGATCTGCGCAGAACCTGGAAGACGCTGGCTGGACAGGCCGGCCTGTCGAAGGAAATTCGCGACCGGATACAGAACCACACGCTCCAGGACGTCAGTTCGAGGAGCTACGATCGTTGGAACTACATGCCGGAGAAGCGCGCCGCGATGAAGAAGTGGAATGCTTTCGTCCAAGCGATACTGAACAAGAAACGTCCCAAGGCTGCCAAAGCAAAGAGCGCGCCGATCACCCATAGCGCCGCTGAAGAAGCGGCTCAGCAACCGGTCTGACTGTGACCAGCAGACGTTCCCGACAAGCGCCCGCGAAGGGAAGGCGATCCCCGTCGGCCGAAGACGGTGGCCGACGCTCCCTCTCCGGACGCGCAGGGTTACGTCAAGCAGGTCACCGAGCTGAAACAGCGCATCACCGACGCTCGGCTTCGCGCGGCCCTTTCGGTCAACCATGAGCTCGTGCTTCTCTACTGGGGGATCGGCAGAGACATCCTTTCTCGTCAGGAAAGCGAGGGCTGGAGCGCCAAGGTCATTGACCGGCTTGCGGTCGACCTCGGGCGCGCCTTCCCAGAGATGACCGGCCTGTCCGCCCGAAACCTCAAATATATGCGTGCGTTCGCAGAGGCGTGGCCCGATCTCGAATTTGTGCAACAGGTTGTTGCCCTGGGGCCATAACGTCCGCCTGCTTGACGCCGTAAAGCCGGCGCCGGAGCGAGCCTGGTACGCGCTGTCGGAGCTGTTCACGCTCGATGCCTCTCGGCACGGCGGCATGACGAGCTGGAGGAGGCCGAGCCGACCGAGGGCCAGGGCCGCGCTCTCTCGGGACACAAGACCGCGCAGGCCTATCGCGGCCATGCCAAGGAGACGATGCAGCGCGCACCGGCGGCAACCCGAAAGCGGCATGCACATCTGTTGACGCAAAAGCAGCTAGAAGAACAAAACAGCACGAAATTTCCAAATGCCGGGCGAAATCCACTTCCAAAATCGGCCCGAGCCAAAGCCATTTCGGAAAAGAATTCAGTACGTTGACGCCGGCTGTGCTAGCAGTCTGCCGCAAACCTGTCTCCGCTTTCTTTTCCCTATTCTGACCGAGTTTTCAGGGAACTTCGCAATTTTTCGTCTCAATTCCTAATCTGTGGCCGTATTCCCCTTGCGAAAACAACCGCTTGCCGCAGAGTTCTCTACTGGTCTGGATCAGCGAATCGCTCGCTGTTTGTAGGGCCCAGAGGACCAGGAACAGGGAATTCCGCGCGTCGCCCCTTGGCGTTATCCGGGATCGGATTGCGGTCATGGTTATGCTTGCTGATCTTTGAGTGGTGCTCGGCAACAATCCGGCGCTCAGCGTCATATTTCGATGATTGGCTATCGCTGCCCAGAAAGCCAACGCAAAGGCCACACCCAAGACCAATGTGATTAACGCACCCTGTTTCCCTTCCTTCTTTCTTTTCTTGTTGCCTTCGCCATCACGCTGGAGCTTAGTCGCGCTAATGCAACTAAGTGTTGCAGAACCGAGATGGAGATGCCATGAAACCCAGCAAAACCAAGAGCCACAGCGCAACTACCGCGACGCGAAGAAGCCGGCCGGCGGCATTGAGGGCATCTTGAGCGCCTTCGGAGCGAGGGCAGGCACCAACCGGGCGAAGCTACTTGCCCGCCTCGCCCGCGGCATCGGACGGCCGGTGCGCTCAGAAACGGTTTACGGCAAGGCGGACGCGCCATCCGAGCTCGCCATGTGGCGGAGAAGGGCCACGAAATCGGCCTTGCCGAGCGCCGACAAGGGCCCGGCTCCGCAGATGGCTGCGTATATGTGATCGGCGCGCGCGGCCATGCTGCACGATCAGTGAGAGGACCTGATGGAGCACAACCGTGGCAACCGCCGGATCGGGCTCCGGGCGTCTCCACGGACTTCGCCACCAGCAGGCGAATGGCCGTCACCCGAGCGAACGATCGTAGTCGAATGGTCGAGCCGGTCGGAGTCCGGCGCCAGGTACGGTACCTGCGCATGGGACCCTGAGGATCGCTGGCGTGCCCTTGCGTCGACCACTGCATCCCAGCCGGCCAACGAACGCGGCGCGCCAACCTGCGCGACCGACTTCACCGAGCCGAGATAGATGCCGAGTTCGAGCGTCGTCGTGGCGACTGCGGTCGTCGGCAGCGCGCCCTCTTTCAGTCGGCCCTTGAGCTCCTCGCGCAACTCCTTGGTGATGCTGCCGTGATGCGGGAAGAACTCATTTGGAACATTGGCTATTTCCGATCGCCGCCGAAGCCGGTCTGCCATTGCCTCGACCGTTCGGCGTGAACCGCTGAAGAGAAGATTATTCGACCCACGCAGCGTGGCGAACGCGTGATCGGCGATATCGTCCAGCGTCACCCGCCTGCCGTCGTCGTCCTCCGTCTCGTCGACCTCGTCCTTGTCGGGCGGCTCGATATGTCCTTTGATCTGCAGCTTCAGTTCAGGCGCGTCCGAGGTTGCCGTACGACAGCCACGCTGTCGGGTGCGTTCCAGTTCATCCACTTCGCTGCCACGCCGTATCGCCGATTCCCGAAAGGCCGATCCGACGCGCCCGCCGCTCCGCCATGATGTCGAGACGCCGAAGGAAAGAGGAGGAGATGTGAAGACGTGCGGCCCCTGGAGGAACGCCAACAGCCTACGGCTATGTTCATCAACGCACCACAGGGTAAGACCACCGGCGATTGATTGTTTGCCGGTTCGAGCTCCTCTGCCACTACATTTCGCGCTCGCCACAATCAGGCTGTGTTCCGCCACCGTCCTCTCGGTAACGGATAGCCAGCCTGATGTGCAAACTCCTCGGAACGGCGAAGCTGTTTTGAGTTCCGCCTTGGCGGGGGAAGGCCTTCCCCCTGGTCGGCACTCTCGTTGCCGACGCACCCCCTTCTGCGGGGAGACCCCCGCAACGCCCCCAGAGTGAGAGTGCGGACCGGGTTTGCCGTGACGGGTTGGAGGTCGAGAGAAAGGCCTCTCGGCGCCCGTCGCGGAGAACCGCGATGTCCAGACACGACCGCAACGCCGGCGCCAGGCGCGACCGGACCAATCTCTATTACGAGATCACCGACAAGATCATCGCCGAGCTGGAGGCCGGCCGCGTGCCCTGGGTCCAGCCCTGGGGAACGGCGGCGGCGAAGGCGCCGCTCGCCATCCCGAAGAACGCCTCGACCGGCCGGACCTATTCCGGCATTAACGTGCTGATCCTCTGGGGCGCCGTGATCGAGCACGGCTTTTCCGGCCAGAGCTGGCTGACCTTTCGCCAGGCGCTGTCGCTCGGCGGCCATGTCCGCAAGGGCGAGCACGGCACGACCGTCGTCTATGCCGACCGCTTCGTACCGGAAGACGAGAAGCGCCGCGCAGCGCGAGACCGGCGAGGACGCGCAGGTGATCCCGTTCCTCAAGCGCTTCACCGTCTTCAACACCGACCAGTGCGAGAACCTGCCCGCGGATCGTCGCGACGGCCGCGCCGCCGGTACCCGAGAGCCTGATCGAGCCGCGCGTCGAGGCGCTGATCAAGGCGACCGGCATCGACTTCCGCATCGGCGGCGATCGCGCCTTCTACGCGCCGGCGCATGACTATGTGCAGGTGCCGCCGCCGCAGGCCTATTTCGAGCCGATCAACTGGCACCGCACGGCTCTGCACGAGCTCGGCCACGCCAGCGGCGCATCCCACACCGGCTCAACCGTGATCTTTCTGGCTCATTCGGGTCGAAGAAATACGCCTTCGAGGAATTGATTGCCGAGATCAACGCGGCCTTCTGCTGCGCTTCGCTCGGCATCATACCGACGGTCCGGCACGCCGACTACATCGGCTCCTGGCTGGAAGTCCTGCGCGAGGACAATCGCGCCATCGTCCGCGCCGCCAGCCAGGCGAGCAAGGCCGCCGACTGGCTCCTGGCTCACGCGCCGGACGATGCCGATCAGACGATCACGGTCAAGCCCGTTTGCGACAGGAGGGTGGCATGATGCTCCTGACCGACGAGCTGCACGATCGGCTGCTCGCCAATGGGCGGCAGCGTGATGTCGATCATGTGCCGGTGGTGAAGTTCTTCAATCCCGTCGGCGCCGGCACCTGGCTCATCACCGAGATGGAGCCGGACGGCGATACGCTGTTTGGTCTCGCCGATCTCGGCTTTGGCTGTCCGGAGCTAGGCGCCTTCAGCCTCGCCGAGTTCACGTCGATCTCTCTTCTCTTCGGTCTCGGGATCGAGCGGGACATCCTTTTCGAAGACCTTTTTCCGCTGTCGGTCTATGCCGAAGCGGCCCGGCAAGCGGGCAGCATTCGTTGAGAGCGAGCGATTGCTCAAGGCCGCCGCAGTGTCTCTGCGGAACAGACGATGACGTTTCTCCCCACATCGGCGCGGCGCTCTAACCCGCACAGGAGAGTGAGAGGGCTGCGCCGCTTTTCGTGACGGGTTGGAGGCCGAGAGAGAGGCTCTCGGCCGCCCGTCGCGGAGTAACTCACCATGGCAACCGCCAGTTCAGAAGATCACCCTCAGCGCCTCGCGCGACATCCCCTTCAACAAGCTGGTGCTCAGCCAGTCCAACGTCCGGCGCGTCAAGGCCGGCGTCTCGATCGAGGAGCTCGCCGAGGACATCGCCCGGCGCACGCTGCTGCAGAGCCTCAATGTCCGGCCGGTCGCTCGACGCCGACGGCGACGAGACCGGCATGTTCGAGATCCCCGCCGGCGGCCGCCGCTACCGGGCGCTCGAGCTGCTGGTGAAGCAGAAGCGCCTCGCCAAGACCGCGCCGGTCCCCTGCATCGTCCGCGACCGGACGGCATCTCGCCGAGGAGGACTCGCTCGCCGAGAACGTCCAGCGCGCGCCGCTGCATCCGCTCGACCAGTTCCGCGCCTTCCAGGCGCTTGCGCGAGAAGGGCCTGACCGAGGAGGAGATCGCCGCGCGCCTTCTTCGTCGTCGGTCAACGTCGTCAAGCAGCGGCTGCGGCTCGCGTCCGTCTCGCCGACGCTGCTCGACGTCTATGCCGAGGACGGCATGACGCTCGAGCAGCTCATGGCCTTCACCGTCACGGCCGACCACGCGCGCCAGGAGCAGGTCTGGGACGCGATTCGAGCATGCCTGGTCGAAGGAGCCCTATCAGATCCGCCGCATGCTGACGGAGAACACGGTGCGCGCCTCCGACAAGCGCGCGCAGTTCGTCGGCATCGACGCCTATGAGGCGGCCGGCGGCGTCGTGCTGCGCGACCTGTTCCAGGACGACGATGGCGGCTGGCTCGCAGGACGTCGGCGCTGCTCGACCGGCTGGTCGCCGAGAAGCTGAAGGCCGAGGCGGAGACCATCGCGCGCCGAAGGCTGGAAGTGGATCGAGGTCGCGGCCGACTTCCCCTATGGCCACACCCACGGCCTGCGCGCAGCTTCGCGGCGACGCCGGTCGATCTGACCGACGAGGAGCAGCGACGCGCGACGCGCTCAGGCCGAGTACGACCAGCTCGAAGCCGAATATGCCGGAGGCCGACGAATTGCCCGACGAGGTCGACGAGCGGCTCGGCGAGATCGAGACGGCGCTCGACGCCTTCGAGGATCGGCCGGTCGCTTACGATCCGGCCGAGATCGCCCGCGCCGGCGTCTTCGTCAGCATCGACGCCGACGGCGCGCTGTCGGTCGATCGCGGCTATGTCCGGCCCGAGGACGAGGCGCCCGTCGTCGAGCCGGAGCAGGACGGCGATGACGACCGTGCGGCGAGACCGCGGCAGCCGATGCCGACGCGCCGTCATCCAGCGCGCCGTCATCACCGTCGGCGGCGAGCCGCCGAGCCGGCGAGGACGAGGAAGACGATGCGGTCAAGCCGCTGCCCGACCGGCTGGTCACCGAGCTGACTGCGCATCGCACGCTGGCGCTGCGCGACGCCCTGGCCGAACAATCCGCACGTCGCCATGACGGCGCTGCTGCACAAGCTCGTGTCTCGACACCTTCCACGCACGTCGCATCGCGGCAGGCTGCCTGGAGGCCTCGGTCCGGCAGCGTCTCTTCCCGGTCCAGGCCGCAGGGCCTGAAGGACAGCGCCTCGGCCAAGGCGGTCGACGAGCGGCATGAGGCGTGGGAGGAGCGATTGCCGAAGGACGAGGCCGCGCTGTGGGACTGGCTCGCCGCGCTCGACGACGCCAGCCGCCTGGCGCTGCTTCGCGCATTGCGTCTCGCTTCGGCGTCAACGCGCTCTACGAGAAGGCCGACCGCTATGGCGGCCGGCGTCTCGCGCATGGCGTCGCAGCGCGTCTCGCCAGGCCGACCGCCTGGCGCGCGCCGTCGGTCTCGACATGGTCGAAGCCGGCTGGCGGCCGACCGTCGACAACTATCTCGGCCGCGTGACCAAGCCCCGCATTCTCGAAGCCGTGCGCGAGGCGAAGGGCGAGCGAGCCGCCCAGCTCATCGACCATCTGAAAAAGGAGCGACATGGCCAAGGAGGCCGAACGGCTGCTGGCCGACACGGGCTGGCTGCCCGAGCCGCTGCGGCTTGCCGGGCGATGGCGCTGACGGCAGCCGAGCCGATGGCGACGGCGACGACGGCGAGGCGCTGCCCGCTTCCTCGCCGACGACGAGGAGAGGCTCCGGCGAAGACGAAGCCGACGAGCCCAGCCGCATCGCCGCCGAATGATCCAGGCAGCGGGGCGGCTTCGGCCGTCCCGCTCACTCCTTTCCATCAACCCGATCCACAGCCCGGCCTGCAGGCGCCGGGCTTTTTCGTTTCAGGAGGCCAGCATGGCCGACTATTTCACCCATTTCTCATGCCTGCTCGATCGTCGGCACGCCCGACAATGCCGCGCGCGCGCTCGATCTCTACAATGCGCTTCATGCGAGGAAGGCGCGTCGAGGATCGACGCCCGCCGGACGGCTTTCTCCTGTCGATCGAGCCGGAGCACGGCGGCACGACCTGTGGATGCGCGACGACGGCACCGGCGATCCGCAACGCGTCATCGACTTCGTCCGGCGCTGCGCCGAGCGCCTTCGGCGCTCACCGGCCGCTGGGGGTTTCAGTGGGCGAACACCTGCTCGCGGCCACGCGTCAACGCCTTCGGCGGCGGCGCCCATGTGCTCGACCTCGGCACGCCGCGACACGATCGCTGGATCGACATGCCGGATGGCTCGACGACACGATCAAGGGAGGCCGGCCATGAGCATGCCCGATCACGCCCGCGCCAATTTCCAGACCCTGCTGCGCGCGGCCGCCGACGGCAATCGCGCTTCACGGATGACCGACGCCGCGACGGGCGCACCGCGCTACGCCGTCTGCGCCGTCGGTCGAGACGGCCGGGAGGCTCTTCGCGTTCGGCCACCTCGCCGAGGGCAGTCCCACGAGGCCTATCTGCCGCCCGAGCCGTGAGAGGGAGAGTTCGGCCGGGACGGGTTTGAGCCGGTGCGGTCGAGAGAGAGCGCCGCCGGCTCGCCCGTTCCCGCTCTCCCGAGGTTCCCCCCATGACACATCTTCCTCGCCGTGGCCGCTCCTGCGGCCGCGCCGATCCCGCTCGCCCGTCGCGCCCGATCGCCGACGCGCTGCCTCGCCGCGGCCGCGCAGCTCCTCCTCCCCCATCTCGAACGCGGCCAGCGCGTCGATGCCGACGCTCCTGCGCGCCGCGATGGACGCGGCCTTCGGCGCCTCCGATGCCGACGGCGCCTGGGACTGGAAGACCGCCTACGAGGCCTGCGAGGCGGCGACAGTCCTGTTCCTGCGCAAATTCGGCCCGGCGCATGCGCGCGCGAGCCGGCGTCTCCGGCCGCCTTCGCTGCCGATGCTGGCCAAGATCGCCGGCCTTCTGCCCACCCATACGCGCCGCTCGGAGGAGAGCCAGGCGCTTCAGCAATTCTCGACGCCGATCGCGCTCGGCTTCGCCGCCAGCGACCGCGGCCGCGATCACGCCCGCCGACCTCGTGCTGGAGCCTTCGGCCGGCACCGGCCTGCTCGCCATCCTCGCCGAGACTCGCCGGCGGCGCGCTCGTCCTCAACGAACTCGCCGAGACCCGCGCCGAGCTGCTCGCGCGCTGTTCCCGGCATCGCCGTCACCCGCTTCGACGCCGCGCAGATCGACGATCATCTCGACGCCGGCGTCGCCCGACCGTCGTGCTGATGAACCCGCCTTTCTCGGCGATGGCCAATGTCGATGGCCGCATGGCCGACGCCGCGCTTCGCCACATCGCCTCGGCGCTGGCGCGGCTCGCCGACGGCGGCCGGCTCGTCGCCATCACCGGCGCCAACTTCGCGCCCGACACTCCGGCCTGGCGCGACGCCTTCGTCCGCCTGCAGGAGCGCGGCCGCATCGTGTTCACCGCCGCCATCGACGGCGCGGTCTATGCCAAGCACGGCACCACCATCGACACGCGGCTGACCGTCATCGACCGCTGCCGGCCGACGATCCGGCGGTTTTCCGGCATCGCCCGGCATCGCGCCCGATGCCGCCACGCTGCTCGGCTGGATCGCGGAGCAGGTTCCGCCGCGGCTGCCGCTCGCGCACGCCGTCGTCGACGCCGGCCATCGCGCGCGTCCAGCCGCCGCGGACCGGCCGCAGCGCGATCCGCGCCGCGCCGTTGCGCTCCGTCGCCGGCCCCGTCGCCCGATCCGGAGGCGGTCGAGCTCGCCTATGAGACCGTCGACTGGACGCCGGCGCGAGGGCGGCCGCATCACCGAGGCGCTCTATGAAGGATACGCGCTTGCAGTCGATCCGTATTCCCGGCGCTCAGGCCGCATCCGACCAAGCTGGTGCAATCGGCGGCCATGGCCTCGGTCGCGCCGCCCAAGCCCAGCTACCGGCCGCATCTGCCGCCGAACGTCGTTGCGCGACGGCCTGCTGTCCGACGCCCAGCTCGAAAGCGTCATCTATGCCGGCGAGGCCCATGCGGCCATCTCGCCGGATCGTGGACCGTCGACGAGACCTTCGATGTCGTCTCCGCCGCGCCCGACGACGCCGACGAACGCCGTGCGCTTCCGCCGCGGCTGGTTTCTCGGCGACGGCACCGGCGCCGGCAAGGGCCGCCAGGTCGCCGGCATCCTGCTCGACAACTGGCTGCAAGGGCCGCCGCCGCGCGGTCTGGGTCTCCAAATCCGACAAGCTGATCGAGGACGCGCAGCGCGACTGGTCGGCGCTCGGCAGGAGCGGCTGCTCGATCACGCCGCTCTCGCGCTTCCGGCAGGGCACGCCGATCCGGCTCGACCGAAGGCATCCTCTTCACCACCTATGCCACGCTGCGCTCCGACGAGCGCGACGAGCAAGGTTTCGCGCGTCCAGCAGATCGTCGACTGGCTGGGCTGCCGACTTCGACGGCGTGATCATCTTCGACGAAAGCCATGCCATGCAGAACGCCGCCGGCGAGCAAGGGCGAACGCGGCGACCAGGCCGCCTCGCAGCAGGGCCGCGCCGGGCTGCGCCTGCAGCACGCGCTGCCCGAACGCGCGCGTCGTCTATGTCTCGGCGACCGGCGCCACCACGGTGCACAATCTCGCCTATGCCCAGCGCCTCGGCCTCTGGGGCGGCGACGGACTTCCCCTTCGCCACGCGCGCCGAGTTCGTCGAGGCGATCGAGGCCGGCGGCGTCGCGGCGATGGAGGTGCTGGCGCGCGACCTGAAGGCGCTCGGCCTCTATGCGGCCCGCTCGCTCTCCTATGACGGCGTCGAATACGAGCTGCTCGAGCACGCGCTCACCGCCGAGCAGATCCGCATCTACGACGCCTATGCCGGCGCCTTCCAGATCATCCACAACAATCTCGACGCCGCGCTGGAGGCCGCCAACATCACCGGCGACGACGGGCACGCTGAACGCGCAGGCCAAGTCCGCCGCGCGCTCGGCCTTCGAGAGCGCCAAGCAGCGCTTCTTCAATCACCTCATCACGGCGATGAAGACCCCGTCGCTGATCGCGCTCGATCGAGCGCGATCTCGACGGCCGGCCATGCCGCCGTCATCCAGATCGTCTCGACCGGCGAGGCGCTGATGGAACGCCGCCTTGCCGAAATCCCGACCGAGGAATGGGGCGATGTCTCAGGTCGACATCACGCCGCGCGAATATGTGCTCGACTATCTCGCGCATTCCTTCCCGACCCAGCTCTACGAGCCCTTCACCGACGAGCGAGGGCAATCTGTCCTCGCGGCCGGTCTATCGCGACGGCCAGCCCGTCGCAGTGCCGCGAGGCCGTCGCCCGCCGCGACCGGCTGATCGAGAAGCTCGCGTCGCTGCCGCCGGTGCAGGGCGCGCTCGACCAGATCGTCCAGCGCTTCGGCACCGAGCTGGTGGCCGAGGTGACCGGCCGCTCGCGCCGGATCGTCCGCAAGCCGGATCGACGGCGTCGATCGCCTCGCCGTCGAGAACCGCGCCGGCTCCGCCAATCTCGCCGAGACGCAGGCCTTCATGGACGACGAGAAGCGCATCCTCGTCTTCTCCGACGCCGGCGGCACCGGGCGCTCCTATCACGCCGACTCTCGGCGCAGGAACCAGCGGCTGCGCGTCCACTATCTGCTCGAGCCGGGCTGGAAGGCCGATGCCGCCATCCAGGGCCTCGGCCGCACCAACCGCACCAACCAGGCGCAGCCGCCGCTGTTCCGGCCGGTCGCGACCGACGTGAAGGCCGAGAAGCGCTTCCTCTCCACCATCGCCCGCCGGCTCGACACGCTCGGCGCCATCACGCGCGGCCAGCGCCAGACCGGCGGCCAGGGCCTGTTCCGCGCCGAGGACAATCTCGAAAGCCCCTATGCGCGCGACGCGCTGCGCCAGCTCTATCTGCTGCTCGTCGCCGGCAAGGTCGAAGGCTGCTCGCTGCAGCGCGTTCGAGGAGGCGACCGGCCTCAAGCTCACCGACAGCGAACGGCATCAAGGACGAGCTGCCGCCGATCACCACCTTCCTCAACCGCCTGCTGGCGCTGACCATCGACCTGCAGAACATCCTCTTCGCGGCCTTCGAGCAGCTTGCTCGACGGCCCGCATCGAGGGCGCCATCGCCAGCCGGCACCTACGATGTCGGGCTGGAGACGCTGACGGCCGAGAGCTTCGTCGTCACCGATCGGCAGACCATCTACACCCATCCCGGCACCGGCGCGGAGACGCGGCTGCTGACCATCACGCAGCGCGAGCGCAACCGGCCGCTCACGCTCGACGATGCGCTGAGCCGATCTGCGCCGATCCGCGCGCCCGTCTGCTGATCAACGAGCGCTCGGGCCGCGCCGCCGTGCAGGTGCCAGCGCCGAGCCTGATGCACGATGACGGCGAGGTCGAACGCCGCGTGCGCCTGATCCGGCCGATGGAGCGACCGACGTGCCGGTTGCGATGATGGCCGACGACGCCATTGGCGGGAGGCCGACCGCGACGCCTTCACCGCGGCCTGGGACGGCGGAGGTCGCCGACGGTGCCGGAGTTCACCGACAGCACCTTCCACATCGTCGCCGGCCTGCTGCTGCCGATCTGGAAGCGGCTGCCGAACGAGTCGACGCGGGTCTACCGGCTGCAGACCGACGACGGCGAGCGCATCATCGGCCGCCGGGTCTCGCCCGCCTGGGCGGCGACCGCGCTCCGAGACCGGCGCGCGCGAACCTCGCGCCGGACGACGCCTTCGCCGCTCTGATGGATGGCGCGCACGATCCTCGACCTCGCCGAGGGACTGCAGCTTCGCCGCGTCCGCGTCATGGGCGCCAACCGCATCGAACTCACCGGCTTCACCGACACCATGCGCGACCGCCTCAAGGCCTATGGCCTCTTCGGCGAGATCATCGTCCTGGAAGCTGCGCCTGTTCGTGCCCGACCGACGCCGCCGGTCCTGCGATTCTGGCCAAGTTGCTGGAGCGTTATCCGGTCGAGCGCATCGCCGAGCGGGAGGCGGCGTGATGACGCCGCGACGCCTCCGAACTGGCACACCGTCTCGGCGCGCATGCCGAGGCGGTGTGCCGCCATTATCTCTCCAACGGCCGGCGCGAAGGCCGCTATTGGATGGTCGGCGATGTTCGCAACACGCCCGGGCGCTCAATGTTCGTGCGCCTCATTGGCCCCGAAACCGGCAAAGGCGCGGCCGGCAAATGGACCGAATATGTTGCGCCGCGGGTTATGTTGCGGCCCCGCGCTGGGCGGCCGTTTTGCGAGGGCTCGGCAGCTTCTACGCAACATAATCGTCAGCGCACGTCGGGGAGGGTCGCGTGATGCCCCGCGACGCTTCCGAGCTGGCGCGGCGTCTCGCCCGGGATGCCGAGGCGGTCTGCCGCCATTACCTGCTCCAAGGGCGGCGCCAGGGCCGCTACTGGACGGTGGGCGACGTTCGCAACACGCCCGGCCGGTCGATGTTCGTCCGGCTGAGCGGGCCGGACTCCGGCCCCGGCGCCGCCGGGCACTGGACCGATGCCGCCTCGGCCGAGTATGGCGACCTGCTCGACGTGATCCGCGAGAGCTGCGGGCTCATGGAGTTCCGCGATGTCGCCGAGGAGGCGCGACGCTTCCTCTCGCCTGCCGCGTGCCGAACCGCCGGCTCCGACGCCCAGCCCGCCACCGTCCCCGCGGGGCTCGCCGGAAGCGGCGCGGCGGCTCTGTGGCCATGGCGCAAGCCGATCGCCGGCACCCTGGTCGAGACCTACCTGCGCAGCCGCGGCATCAAGACCGTCCATCGATGCGGGCGCACTGCGGTTTCATCCTCGCTGCTACTATCGCCCGGACGACGGTGCACCGACTCGAGACCTGGCCGGCGATGATCGCCGCCGTCACCGATCTTTCCGGCGCCATCACCGGCGCGCATCGCACCTGGCTTGCCCCGGACGGCTTGGGCAAGGCGCCGATCGACACGCCGCGACGGGCCATGGGCGGCCTCCTCGGCCATGCCGTCCGCTTCGGCGCGGCAGACGACGTCCTCGCTGTCGGCGAAGGCATCGAGACGATGCTGTCGCTGCGCTGTGCGCTGCCCGCCATGCCGATGGCGGCAGCGCTCTCAGCCAGCCATCTTGCTGCTCTCGAGTTCCCGCCGGCGCTCCGCCGGCTCTACATCGCCCGCGACGCCGACGTCGCGGGCGACATGGCGCTCGCGGCACTCACCGAACGAGCCGAAGCCGCTGGCATCGAGGCGCTGGTCCTGTCTCCGCGCCTCGGAGACTTCAACGAGGATCTGCAAGCGTTCGGCTCCGGCGCCATTCGCGCAACCGTGCGCAACCAACTCGCCCGTGAAGACGCGGTTCGTTTCATGCGCCGGAGGACGGTCAGGACGGGGTGACCGAAGCCGGCACGCCGTCACCGATTCACAAGGCCTTCAGGAAGGCCATGAGGTCCTTGTCCTCCTTCCATGAGCGAGCGGGCCGCGGCTGCCCCACCTCGCAGAGTGCGACGGCGTTGGCCTTCAGCGTAAGGTCGATCTCGGCATAGATGTTGGTCGTGTTGATCGAGACGTGTCCGAGCCAAGCGCGGATGGTGTTGATGTCCACGCCGGCGAGGACCAGGTGGCAGGCCGTGGTGTGCCGGATCACGTGCGGAGTTATCGTCCGATTGGCCAGTTCCGGGACTTTGGCCGCACAACGCTCGATCAGGCGATAGACCCCGAAGCGGGTGAACGGCGTCCCGAGCCGGCTGACGAACACGGCGTCTTCGCCCGCGCGACCGGTGATCTCGTCCGCCAGAACGCGCTCGGTTTCCGGCCACAGTGGGCACTGGCGCGTCCTGCCGCCTTTGCCGAGCAAGGTGGCGAGATCGTGGCCGCCGTTCCACGACCCGATCTGCAGATCGCGCACCCTCAGCTGGGTCGCTTCGGAGACTCTTGCGCCGGTATTGTAGAGGAAGAGCAGAAGCGCGTACTCGCTCCGGCCGCGCCGCGTCTTGCGGTCGGGCGTCGCCAGCATCGCCTCCATCTCCGCCCTGGTCAGCCATCCGACCGGCGGCGGCATGGACCTCTTTGACGCGATGGCCCGGATGTGACCGCACCATTCGACATGGGTCGGATCCCGGCTGCCGACGAAGCGCGCGAACGCCCGGATGGCGGCCAGTCGCTGATTGCGGGTCCGGGCGGAGCAACCTCGATCCGTCTCGAGATGGGCGAGGAACTGCAGCACGTGTCCGGACGTGAGGTCCGATACTGCCAGCCGGTCCACGGGCTTGCGCACCCTCCGGCTGATGAAGGGCAGCAACAGGCTGAAGGTGTCGCGGTAGCTCTTGCGGGTGTTCCGGGCGAGATTCCGTTCGGTAACGATGTGCTCGCACAGGAACCGGCGGAGCCACGGGCCGAGGGTTGCGAGGTCAGCCATGCCGACCTCCCGCCGCATAGCGGGCGAACCGCAGCGACGCCTGTTCCAGCAGCTCCGGCGTCATCGACAGGTAGGCCTTCGTGCCCTCCAGATCGGCGTGACCGAGATAGGTGGAGAGCACCGGCAGCAGCCGTTGCACATCGGCGCCCTGCCGATACCAGCTCGTCAGGCGATGGACCGCGAAGCTGTGCCGAAGGTCATGCAGGCGCGGGATCGTCCGGCCGCCTGCCGCGCGGTGGACCCCGGCGACGCGCCTGAGCGTGTCGAACGCGGACTGCACGGTGCTGCTGGCGAGCCGTGTTTCGTCCTGGTTCGCCAAGAGCAACGCGTTCCGGCCGTCCACAAGCCCGGCTCGCCGGCGCTGGGACACGTGGCTGTCCAGCACCGCGGCAAGCTGGGGTCCGACCGGGACCAGCCGGCTCTTGTAGAACTTCGTGGCCCGGATGGTCAGGACGGCGTTCGCCAGATCGACGTCGGCCAAGGTGAGGCGGGTCGCCTCCCCGAAGCGTAACCCCGCCCCGTACAGCAGGAGAAGCAGGGTGCGGAACGTCACCGCATCCAGCTGGACCGCGCCGCGCCGACTTGCCTCCACGGTCGCGGGATCGAAGAGGCGCGCAAGCTCATCGCGCGAGTAGATGTAGGGCGGTGCCCGAACGGGCGATCTCGGCGCGTCGACCGGCATGGGCGAGCGGGTCGCATGGCCGCGGCTGATCGCGTGCCGCCAGAAGCCGGCAAGCGCATAGTACCTATTCTCGCGGTGACGCGTCGGCGAACCGTCGCCTGCC
Organism: uncultured Alphaproteobacteria bacterium; assembly: GCA_963785065.1. Lineage (GTDB taxonomy): Bacteria > Pseudomonadota > Alphaproteobacteria > Rhizobiales > Kaistiaceae > CAVSRC01. The sequence continues at coordinate 1,236,508 of CAWATX010000004.1, read as the reverse complement.
AGGTAGACCAGGACCTGCCCTGTGGTGACCGCGTCGCAGGCGGCATCGCCATCGGCATGGTGAAGGAAGCGGCGCAGCAAGTTCGCGCCGGTCGTGAACTTCGCGCCGTGAGCCCGTCGCCAGAGCACATAGCGTTCGATCGCCTCGCGCAGGATCATGCCAGGCCCTCCAGGTCGAGAGCGGCCACCTCGCGAAGCGCGGCGAGGTCGACCTTGGCGTAGATCGTGGTGGAGGACGGATCGCGGTGGCCGAGGAAGTCCCCGATCACCTTCATCGACGTGCCCTGATCCAGGAGGTGCTGGGCCGCGGCATGCCGAAGGGCGTGGGCACCGCGTCGGCCGGTGACGACGCCGATGCCCGCCAGGCGGTCGCGGACCATCTTGCCCAAGGCTTTTCGGTCGAGCGGCCGGATGGGTGCGCGCGTCGTGAAGAAGAGACTGCGCCCGAAGCCGGATGGTCGCGCCTCCCTGATGTAGAACAGGATGGCGTGGCCCACGCCCCGCGACAGTGGCCACAGATGAGTTCGTCCTGGTTTCGGGCAGCGGACCCGGAGCATCGAGCTCTCCCAGTCCAGATCATCGAGCCGCAGCCCGCCGACCTCTCCCGTCCGAAGCCCATATGCGATGAACAGCATCAGGATCGCCCGATCCCGCTTGTCGACAGGGCGGTCGCCCCCAACCGACGCCAGCAGGCGCACGACGTCCTCGCGCGGCAGCCCCTTGGGCACGGTCTCGTCGGCCATGAAGCGGGGCGCCACGATGCCCGCGGCGAGGCCCGCTCGGCACCAGCGGCGCATCTCGGCGAACAGGAAGAACGCCCTCAGACGCTGCGCATAATCGTGTCTCGTCCGGCGGCTCCAGGCGCCCCGCTTGTGCTCAGCCGCTACGGCATCGTCGATGTCGGTCATGCCGACGTCAACCAGCGGCGTGCCTCTTCCCTCCAGCCACAGGAAGAAGCGGTCGGCGGCCCGGCAATAGTCTTGTATGGTCGCCGTGGAGAGACCGCGTTCCTCGCGCAACCACCGCTCGAAGGCGCAGACCTCGGCGTCATGTGGGTGACGACGGTCGTGGGGTTGATCGAGCCAGCCCAGAAAGGCCAACCATCGGAGACCGTGGTTGACGAAGTGGCTGCTTGTCTTGGGCGATGCCGTCTGGTCGCACCTACGCCCTTTCGGCCGCGACCACGTTGCAGCCGCGGCCTCGATCTGCGACCGATTCACCCGGTCGCCATCTTTAAGGACCAGAAGGCGCACCAAGCTCAGCTGATCGTTGGCGCACTTGCGTAAGGTCGATCGTCTCGCGCCGGTCGCCTTGAGATGAATGAGGTATCGTTCCCGCTGCTTTAGGAGCGGCGCTGCGCGATACCTCGCGGCGGTGTGGGGGAAGAAGATGTCATCGAACATTTTTGCCTCCTTGTTGTTGGAGGCGCTAGCTTCCCGACGAAGGGGGGCGACGGAAGCTATGTTGATCGAACGAGAGGCCTATCGTCCGGCGCGAGCTGAGCGCACAGCCCGTTCCGCAGCACCTCGGCGCCGAGCTGGCGCAGGTCCTCGTTGAAGTCGTCCAGCGCGGGCACGAGCGTCAGCGCCTCGACCCCGGCGGCGGCCGCGCGGGCGGCCAGGCTCTCCGCTGCACCGCGTCCTGCGGCATCGTCGTCTCGCGCGAGGTAGAGCCGTCGTAGGCCGGTGGGCAGTTCGAGCGCGGTGAGGTGGCTGGCCGAGAGCGCGGCCGCCGCCGGCATCGAGGGCACGATCTGTCGAAGCGAGAGGATCGTCTCCAGCCCTTCTCCTGCCATCATGACGTCGAACGCGTGGCCGAACCGGACGGCGTTGCCGAGAAGCAGGCCCATGGCGCGGCGGGGCGTCGAGACCGGCGCTTTGCAGGCCGATGCCGGATCGAGCCAGGTGCGGTGGACGCCCGTGATCGTGCCATCGAGCGCCGTGACTGCCGAGATCAGCGCGGGCCAAGCGTCCCGAGACTGATCGCGAGGGTCGTCATCGTCGCCGCGATACCAGCAGCGCGGGTGGAAGCGGAGCGCTTCGCAGCCCCTCAGATCCTCGATCCCGCGGCTGCGGAGGTACGCCTCGGCCAAGGTGCCGGCGAGCGGCTTGGCCATGGCCCAGAGTTTGCGCGCCGCTTCCGGCGAGCCCCGCGGGGCGGGCGGTCTTAGCGCAGCCGGCGGTTCGGCACGAGGCAGCGAGAGGAAGCGTCGCGCCTCCTCGGCGACCTCGCGGAACTCCATGAGCCCGCAGCTCTCGCGGATCACGTCGAGCAGGTCGCCGTACTCGGCCGAGGCGGCATCGGACCAGCGCCCGGCGGCGCCGGGGCCGGAGTCCGGCCCGCTCAGCCGCACGAACATCGACCGGCCGGGCGTGTTGCGGACGTCGCCCACCATCCAGTAGCGGCCCTGGCGTCGTCCCTTGGAGAGGTAATGGCGGCAGACCGCCTCGGCGTCCCGGGCGAGACGCCGCGCCAGCTCGGAAGCGTCGCGGGGCATCACGCGACCCTCCCCGACGTGCCGAGATTATGTTGCGTAGAAGCTGCCGAGCCCTCGCAAAACGGCCGCCCAGCACGGGGCCGCAACATAACCTGCGGCGCAACATAATCGGTCCACTTGCCGGCTGCCCCCTTGCCGCTCTCGGGGCCAATGAGGCGCACGAACATCGAGCGCCCGGGCGTGTTGCGCACGTCGCCGACCATCCAGTAGCGGCCTTCGCGATGGCCGTTGGTGAGATAGTGGCGGCACACCGTCTCGGCATTGCGCGCGAGACGGCGGGCCAATTCGGAGGCATCGAGGCGGGACATCAGGCCGCCTCCCGCTCGCCGATGCGCTCGACGGGATAACGATCCATCACCTTGGCGAGGATCGCTGGACCGCTCGCATCGGTGGGCACGAACATGCGCAGCGTCCACGAGATGATCTCGTGGAAGAGACCGTAGGCGGAGAGGCGCTCGCGCATCGAGTCGGTGAAGCCCGACAGTTCGATGCGACGGCCGCCCATGACACGGACGCGACGAAGCTGAAGGCCTTCGGCCAGATCGATGACGGTCTTGCCCTCGATGAGGGCGGCGAAGGCGTCGTCCGGCGTCAGCGACGGCAGCCCGGTGGTTGTCGCGGTTGCCGCCCAGGCGGGAGAGACTTTGCGGCCGATGATGCGCTCGCCGTCGTCGGTTTGCAGACGGTAGATACGTGTCGATTCGTTGGGGAGCCGTTTCCAGATCGGCAGGAGTAGGCCCGAGACCATGTGAAGAGTCGAGTCTGCGAATTCCGGCACCTCGGCGAGCTCGGCCGTCCACGCCGCGGCGAAGTCCACCTCGTCGGCCTCCTGCCAATGGCTCTCCGCCATCAATCGGACGGGCACGTTCGGCGCTTCCATCGGGCGGATCAGGCGGACGCGGTATTCGACCTCGCCGTCGTCGAGCATGACAGACGGCGCATGGACCTGCACGGCGGCGCGGCCAGAGCGCTCATTGACGAGAAGGCGCGATCCGGGCTTGCGCAGCCGGCTCAACGCGTCGTCGAGCGCGACAGGTCGGTTGCGCTCGCGCTGCTTGATGGTCAACAGACGAGTCTCGGCGCCTGTGCCCGGATGGGTGTAGATCGTTTGCCGATCGGTGACGACGAAGCTCTCGGCCCGCAGCGTCTCCAGCCCCGTGTCGTAGGTGCCGGCGGCGATGGCGCCCTCGATGCGTGCGTTGAGGAGCTGCTCGAAGGCGGTGAAGAGGGTGCCCTGCAGCTCAATGGTCAGCGCGAGCATGCGGTTGAGGAAGGTGGTGATCGGCGGCAAGTCATCCTTGATGCCGTTCGCATCCATGAGCTTGAGGCCGGTCGCCTCCTCGAACCGCTGCAGCGAGCAGCCCTCGACCTTGCCGCGGACGAGCAGATGATAGAGCTGGCGCAAGGCGTCCCGTGCATAGTGGGACTCCAGATTGTCCTCTGGCCGGAACAGGCCTTGGCCGCCGGTCTGGCGCTGGCCGCGCGTGATCGCGCCGAGCGTATCGAGCCGGCGTGCAATCGTGCTGAGGAAGCGCTTCTCGGCCTTGACGTTTGTCGCGACCGGCCTGAACAGCGGAGGCTGCCGCTGGTTGGTCCGATGCGTGCGGCCGAGCCCCTGGATGGCCGTGTCCGCCTTCCAGCCGGGCTCGAGGAGATAATGCACGCGAAGCCGTGTGTTCCTGGCGGAAAGCTCGGCATGATAGCTGCGGCCGGTGCCGCCGGCGTCCGAGAAGACCAGGACACGCTTCTGGTCGTCCATGAACGCCTGCGCCTCGGCGAGGTTGGCGGACGCAGCGCGGGTCTCGACGACAAGACGGTCGCTCCGGTCGTCGCCGCCGGACTTCCGAACGATGCGGCGCGAGCGGCCCGTCACCTCGGCCACCACGTCGGCGCCGAAGTACTGGACGATCTGGTCGAGCGCGCTCGGCACAGGCGGCAGGCTCGCGAGCTTGGCGATGAGAGCATCCCGCCGCGCGACGGCCTCGCGGCTTTCGACCGGTTGCCCGTCGCGGTAGACGGGGCGGGACGACAGCTTGCCCTCGCTGTCGGTGAAGGGCTCGTAGAGCTGCACCGGGAAGGAATGGGCGAGGTAGTCGAGGACGTACTCGCGCGGGGTGATGTCGACGCGGACATCGTTCCATTCCTCGGTCGGCAACTCGGCCAGGCGGCGTTCCATGAGCGCTTCGCCCGTCGACACGATCTGGATGACGGCAGCATGACCTTCATCGAGATCGCGTTCGATCGAGCGGATCAGCGTCGGGGTCTTCATGCTGGTGAGCAGGTGTCCGAAGAAGCGCTGCTTCGCGGATTCAAAGGCGCTGCGGGCGGCGGACTTGGCCTGCCGGTTCAGTGTTCCCGATCCGCCTTCGCTCCCGCCGGTGATATTGGCCGCCTGCATGGCGGCATCGAGGTTGTTATGGATGATCGCGAACGCATCCGCATAGGAATCGTAGATGCGGGTCTGCTCGGGCGTCAGCTCATGCTCAACCAGCTCGTATTCGACGCCGTTGAAGGAGAGCGAGCGGGAGGTGTAGAGCCCGAGCGCACGCAGGTCGCGGGCGAGCACCTCCATTGCGGCGACGCCGCCCGCCTCGATCGCCTCGACGAACTCGGCACGCGTGGCGAAGGGAAAGTCCTCGCCGCCCCAGAGGCCAAGGCGCTGGGCATAGGCCAGGTTATGCACCGTCGTCGCGCCGGTGGCGGAAACGTAGACGACGCGCGCGTCGGGCAGGGCATGCTGGAGGCGCAGACCTGCGCGGCCCTGCTGCGAGGCCTCCTGATCTCCGCGTTCGCCGTTGGCGCCGACTGCGTTCTGCATGGCATGGGCTTCGTCGAAAATGATCACTCCATCAAAACCTGCCCCAGCCTTCGCGCCGCTGTTGGAGTCCAACCATTCGACGATTTGCCTGACGCGGGAAAGCCTTTCGCCACGATCGTCGGAGCGTAGCGTGGCATAGGTCGTGAATAGGATGCCCTGCCGAAGCGTGATCGGCTTGCCCTGCGGGAATCGGGACAGCGGTGTAATGAGCAGCCGCTCCATGCCGAGAGCGGACCAATCCCGCCGGGCGTCCTCGATCAGCTTGTCGGACTTGGAGAACCACACCGCCTTGCGCCGGCCCTGCATCCAGTTGTCGAGGATGATGCCCGCCGCCTCGCGCCCCTTTCCGACACCCGTGCCGTCACCGATCATGAACCCGCGGCGGAAGCGGACGGCGCCCGTCGCCTCCTCAGCCGCTGCGGTCACGACGTCGTGGGTCTCGTCGACGGTCCAGGCGCCGGCGAGATGGTCGGCGTGCGCCTCGCCGGCATAGATCAGGGTTTCGAGTTGGGCGTCGGAAAGCAGGCTGAGGATATTCGCCGGCAGATGTGGCCGATAGCTCGGCTTGGGCGGCGCGACCGAGGCCATGGCCGCCGATTGGACAAGCTGTGTCGGATGGTCCTGAGCGCCGCGAATGTGGATGCTCTGCAGTCCGTAGTCTTCATATATGGAGTCGGACAGGCGCGAGCCCTGCGGCGGTGTCCAGTCGAGCGTCTCATAGTCCAGTTCGACGCCCTCGGGTTCGGCCGTGCTGGCCGGGCGCAAGGTGGAACGCGCGGCGCGAGTGATGTAGCCGCGAACGGTGCGCGGTGTCTTGGGGTGAGCCGACACGGAGACGGACGGATCGACTGGCAACCGCGAAGGAACGTGCTCTGCGATCCAGGCGATCAGCGTAGCGACGTCCGGCGCAATGCCAGGCGCGGCCGGGAACGCGGCCGGATCGTCGGCCGGCAGCTTGTCGATGACGGTGAGCCGCGTCGGGAACGTCGTGCCATGCTTGGCAAATACGCGGCCGTCAATGGCGGCGGAGAACACGATGCGGCCGCGCTCTTGAAGCCGGACAAAGGCGTCGCGCCAAGCCGGCGCGTCGGGCGCGAAGTTGGCGCCGGTGATCGCGACCAGGCGCCCCCCGTCCGCGAGCCGGGCCAGCGCCGAAGCGATGTGCCGATACGCAGCGTCGGCCATGCGCCCCTGCACGTTCGCCATTGCCGAGAAAGGCGGGTTCATGATCACGACACTCGGCACGATGGCGGGGTCGAGGTGATCGTGAATCTGTGCGGCGTCATGCCGAGTCACAGTGATGGTCGGGAAGAGGAAGGAGAGCAACGCAGCACGGGCCTCTGCCAGCTCATTGAGGACGAGCGATCCGCCAGCCAGTTCGGCGAGGATGGCGAGGAGCCCGGTCCCGGCCGAGGGCTCGAGCACACGGTCGGCCGGCGTGATCGCTGCTGCTGTCGCGACGGCGAGGCCAAGCGAGATCGGCGTCGAGAACTGCTGATGGGCCTCACTCTCGGTCGAGCGGCGCGTGTGCGTGGGCAGGAGGCCGACGACCTTCTCCAGCATGGGCAGGGCTTGAGCGGGAGACCCGGCCTTACGCAGCAGCGCCCTTCCGTATTTGCGGAGAAAGAGAACGGTCGCGGCCTCGCAGGCATCGTAGCCTGCCTTCCAATCCCATGCGCCGGCCGCATCGGAGGCGCCAAAGGCTTGCTCCATGGCGGTGCGGAGCGCTGGAGCGTCGACCCGGCGGCCCTGTTCGAGGTGCGGAAGGAGGAGCTGGGCGGAGGCGGCGAGGCAGCCGGCGGAATCGGGACGCGATGCGGGCGGCAGTATCCCGGCCGCGGGCGCAGCCGCGAGGGCGGAGGAAGTCGTCATGTCGGTGGACCTCGGGAGAGCGGAGACGGGCGAGCCGGCCGGCGCTCTCTCTGGACCGAACCGGCTCAAACCCGTCTCGGCCAGACTCTCCCTCTCGTCGCGCTGCCGCCGTCACGGCGTGAGATCAGGGTGTCGGCTGGTCCGGCAGGGTTGCGGACGGCGGAACGTAGGCGTCGCAGCGGTTGTCGTCGGCGAGATGGCCGAACGGTGTGAACACGAAATCCGTGCCGCCGCGGCTTGGGAAGGCGGGCGGGCTAGTAGCCGAATTCCCATGACGGCCACGACTGGCCATCATCGGCGGCTTCGACCGCCTCCTTGAGATAGTCGGCGTGCCCTTCCACGAAGGTCGGGTTTTTGACGGGGGATTCGTCGATCACCGTTACGCTGCAGACGAGGCCGTCCTCGACCTCGACATGGACTGGCACGAGATATTGGAAGACGACGCGGCGCGGCGCCGCCGAACTGAGCTTCGTCATCGGGATGCTCCGGGTTGGGAGTTGGCGGAGCGGCCGAAGCCGCCCCGCCGCGGCTGCGTCACTCGGCGGCGACCATCGCCGCCTCGTCGGGGTCGTTCTGTCCGTCACCCGGCCGCTCGTCCTCGTCGTCCGCGAGGAACGCCGGCAGGTCCCCATCGCCATCACCGTTGCTTGCGTCGGCTGCGGTGGTCGCGTCGGGATCGGCGGAACGCAGCGGCTCCGGCAGCCAGCCGGTGTCGGCGAGCAAGCGCTCGGCCTCCTTGGCCATGTCGCCCTTCTTGAGGTGGTCGATGAGCTGGGCCTTCTCGTCTCCGAGCGCTTCGCGGACGGCATCGACGATCCGGTTCTTCGTCACCCGGCCGAGATAGTTCGCCACCGTCGGCCGCCATCCGGCGTCCACCATGTCGAGTCCGGTGGCGCGCGCCAGCCGATCGGCTTCCCGCATGCGCCGGTCGAGGCCGTGCTGAGAGACGCCGTTGCCGCCATAGGGATCCGGCCGCTCGTAGAGGGCGTTGATCCCATAGCTGACGCAATGCGCGAGCAGCGCCTGACGGCTCGCATCGTCGAGCCCCGCGATCCAATCCCAGAGCCGGTCGTCATCATCGAGCGGCATATCGGCCTTCCAGGCTTCCTCACGCGCCTCGACTGCTTTGGCCGAAGCGCTGTCGTTGAGATCGTTGGCCTGGATCGGGAAGTGGACCTCGCGGACGGACGCTTCCACCGCCGAGCCGTGCGCGTTGCGCTTGAAGGCGTCGAGCACGAGCTTGTGCAAGAGCGCCGTCAGGGCGACGTGCGGATGGTTCGCCACCGCATCGCGGAGCGCCAGCGTACGATGGGCGGTGAGCTCGACCACCAGCCGCTCGGGCAGCGGCTTGATGGCTTCGTCCTCCTCATCGTCTTCAGAGTCGGTGTCCTGGCCGCCGATGGTGATGACGGCGCGCTGAACGGGCGGCGTTGCGGGAGCATCGACGCCGCCGGGTTCTCCGTCGACCTCGGCGTCGTTGCCTTCGACGGCATCAGGCGCCTCGTCTTCGGGCCGCAAATAGCCACGCTCGACGACGATGTCCCCGTCGCGGTCCACGCTGATGAAGACCCCGCCGCGCGCGATCTCCGCAGGATCGTAGGTGACGGGACGCTTCTCGAAGGCCTCGAGGGCGGCCTCGATCTCGCCCAGGCGGTGGTCGATCTTGGCCGGCAGTTCGTCGGCGCCGTCATACTCCGCCTCGAGCCGGTCGTATTCCGAGCGCAGCGCCTCGCGTTCGGCCCGCTCCTCGTCGGTGAGGTCGACAAAGGTGCCGGCGATCGCGCGCAGGCCGTGGTCGTACCCATAGGGCAGGTCGAGGTCGACGGTGACCCACTTCCACCCCTCGTTGGCGATCTCGTCCGCGATCGTCTTGAGCTTCTCAGCGACAAGCCGGTGGAGGAGTGGTGCGTCCGCCACCCAGCCGCCGTCATCGTCTTCGAACAGGTCGCGCAGGACCACGCCCCCGGCCGCAACATAGGCGTCGATGCCGACGAAGCGCGCGCGCTTGTCGGACGCTCGGGTCGACGTCTCGGTCAGCAACTGGCGGATCTGCCAGGGCTGCCGATTGTACGAATGCTGAACGGTTTCCCACACCTGTTCCTGCCGCTCATGATCCGGGTTGACGGTGAAGGCCATCAGCATGTCGAGCGTCATGCGCTCTTCGGCATAGGCATCGCGAAGCACGGGTGAGACCGCGTTGAGACGGAGGCGCTGCTTCACGACCTGAACGTTGGTGAGATAGGCTGCCGCGATTTCCTCCTCGGTCATGCCCTTGTCGAGCATGTCCTGGAAGGCGCGGAACTGGTCGAGCGGGTGAAGGCCGGCGCGCAGGAGATTCTCGGCGAGGGAATCGTCCTCGGCGAGGATCTTGGTGTCGGACTTGCGCACGATGCAAGGGACAGGCCCGTCCTTGGGGAAGCGCTTGGACTTGACCAGGCGCTCGATCGCCCGATAGCGGCGTCCGCCGGCGGGCACCTCGAAGATGCCGGTCTCGTTGCCGTCAGCGTCGAGAACAGCGCGGACGTTGAGGCCCTGAACGAGGTCCTCACGCCGGTCGATGTCGTGGGTCAGCTCGTCGAGATCGGTCTCCGGCCTTGTGCGACGGACGTTGGACTCGGACAGCACGAGCTTGCTGAAGGGGATGTCACGCGAACGCGAGAAAACGATCTTCTTGGCAGCCTTTGCCATGTCGGGTTACTCCGCGACGGGCGCCGAGAGCCTCTCTCTCGGCTTCCAACCCGTCACGAAGCGAGGCGCCGCCCTCTTGCTCTGAGGACGGCGCCACCTGCCGGCGATTCGGATGCAGGCAGAACCGGAGACACGGACGTGCGCATCTCCGGCTTTGCAGGTTTCAGGCGGGGGACGCGTCACGTCCGTCCCGCCGAGAGCGGGCAGCGCGAAAGAGAAGGCGCTCGGCCGCTCGGATGCTCCCTGCCTTGCGGGCGGTTTCCGCCCAAACCGAGATCGGGAAGTCGCCGGTGAAGAGGAGGTCGCGCTCGATCCCCATGCCGAACGGCAGGTGGATCGAAGCCATCTCTTCCAGCGAGAATGAGCCAAGCTCGGGATAGCCGAGATCGGCAAGCCCGAAGAGGGTATCGCCGTCCGCGTCCAACTCGGTCGCCAGCCAGACGCCTTCGCCCAACGGGTTGAAGAGCTTGACCACGGGCACATGGTCGGCGCCGCGTTGACGGCCATTGGCCAACAGGTGCTCGCGCAGGTCGTCGGTCAGGAGAATCATGCCGCCCTCCTGTCGACGTCGGTTTCGTCGGACTCGGCGGTCGCGTTGGCTTTGGGAAGGAAACCGAGCAGCCAGTCGGCGGCCTTACTGGCCTGGGATGCCGCGCGGACGATGGCGCGATTGTCTTCGCGCAGTACCTCCAGCCAGGACCCAATGTAATCCGCGTGCCGCACCGTCGGGACGATGCCGAGGGAGGCGCAGCAGAAGGCCGCGTTCATCTCGGCAACCAGCTCCTCGAAGGCATATTTCCTGGTACCGAACGAACCGGAGAGATCGCGGCCGAGACGGGAGGCATGGCCGGTGGCATGACCAAGCTCATGCAGGGCCGTGCGGTGCCAGTTGATGGTTTCGAAATAGGCCTGCGGTGGCGGCACCTGCACATAGTCGCTCGCCGGTACATAGAAGGCGCGACTGCCGCCAATGCGGAAATCGACACGCGTCGCCTTGATCAGCGCCTCGACTGTCGGTTCGATCAGTCCAGGCTCTGGCGCCGGCGGCGCGACGGCAAGTTCGTCGGGCAGATCCTCGCACTGCGCGACGTTGAACACGGTGAAGCGTTTGAGGAAAGGAATGGCCTGCGCTTCCTCGCCGGTCTCCTGCGCCCGCTTCTTTTCATCGTCGGGAATGAAGCGGTCGGCGTAGACGACAGTGGTGCCGTGTTCGCCCTTGCGGACATGGCCGCCGAGCGATAGCGCCTGGCGGAAGGTCAGCCAACTCTGCACCGGGAAGCCAAGCTCGATGACCGCGCCCCAGAGAATCAACACGTTGATCCCGGAATAGGTGCGGCCGGTGGCGGCATTCGCCGGCATGGCGAGCGGCGCCTTCGCCGCTGTGCCCCACGGTTGCACCCACGGCACACGACCGGCTTCCAGTTCGGCGATGATCTTGTGAGTGATGTCGTCGTAGAGGCTCGTCCGATCGGCGCACGGCGCGAGCGTTGCGGTGATGTCTGGACATCGCGGTTCTCCGCGACGGGCGCCGGAGGCCTCTCCTCCAGTCCTCAACCCGTCACGGCAAACCCAGTCCGCACTCTCACTCGAAAAAGGGGGCGATGCGGGGCCTCCCGCTAGACAAGGGGGGCGGTCGAGACCTTGGCTCGGCCGCCGGACGAGGCTTTCCCCTTCATCATTCAAGATTGCCAGAATTGTCTGTAAATCGTCGCGGTCAGCGACGGAAAGCTCGGCCTTGATCTGCAGCGCTTCCCGCGTCGCCTGCAAGGCCGCGCCGAGTTGGTCGGCGAGCAAGTCGATCATCGTGGCTCTTCTGAAATGCGTCGACATGTGTCCCGACGTCGGTCGAGGACAAAGGGGCTCGCGGGAAGAGCGCCATATCATCGAGGTGTTTGAAGCGCATCCGTGGGGTGCACGACCTCCTGGCTCTGTACGCCCTTTTTGCGCCTATGCGGGTGCCGTCGATTCCCTGGTCTTTGACAACGGTCCGCTAAGCGGCAAGTCGATTTCTATGCGCGTACCGCGATTATTCCGACCTGCCGAAGCACGGATCGTTCCTCCATGGGCCTCAATGATGCCTCTGCTGATAGCCAGCCCCACCCCGGTACCCTTAGCCTTTCCGCTGGGATCACGCACCCGATAGAACATGTCGAACACGCGATCGCGATCCGCCTCTGGAATGCCAGGGCCTTCGTCTTCGATTGCAATCAGAACGGCTTCGCCGGTCCTGGTACCCATGATTCTGATCTCTGACCCCATCGGGGCGTACCTTGTAGCGTTGTCGAGGACATTAACGAGAGCCTGTTTCAGCAGCGTTGGGTCGCCCTTAACGGCAGGCAGAAGCAGTGGTACGTTTGTCTCGATGCGATATGGCTCAAGCTCGTCTCTCAGCTCGCCTTTTGCGCCGTTGACCAAACTGCTCAGCTCGATCCATTCCAGCCTCAATGACAACGCCCCGTAGCTGATCCTCGTCATGTCGAGCAAATTCTTGACATAACGGCTGAGACGCTCACCTTCGCCAATTATGGTCTCAGTGAAGGTGCGGCACTCTTCCTTGCTGAGTGGCTCGCCCTTGCTGCGCATCAACTTTGCAGTCTCCAGGATCGATGCGAGCGGTGTGTTGAGATCCTGACTGACGGACGAAAGCAGCGCCCCGCGTAGTCGCTCAGTCTCGGATTGCACACGGCTCTGCTCAATGTCGGCCGTTAGTTTCGCTCGCTCTATTGCGACCGCAACCTGGTCCACAAGTGCGTCAAGCAGACGACGGTCCTCGGGCCTGAGCTGCCTACCGCCGTCGAACGACACACCCACCAGTGCTTGAGGGCCTTGTGTGGTCTTGAGTGGCAGGAACAGCCAACTGGCTGACGGCAACGTCTGGGAACTCCAGCCCGCGGGCTCGAGGTGCTGCCACGCCCATTTCGCCGCGCCCCAGTCGCGATCATTGAGTTGATCTTCGGGCGGGTATCCGCCAGCGACCTCAAGGCTGCCGCTATCGTTCGGACGCAGCACGAGCGCGCTGCATTGGAGCGTTGAGGCGACGTGGTAAACAGCTGCCCACACAACATCTTCAAATGATGCGGCGGCGGCGATCTTCCGGCTGAACTCGTAGAGGTTGGCGGTGCGTCTGGCGATGTTTCGCTGTGCAGTCAACTGGACTTGAAGTCGAGCAGCCAGATTGCCGGTCAGGATCGCCACGATGAGGAACAGGACGAGCGTGAGAAAGATGCTGTTATCACCCACATTCAATGTGAAGTACGGTTCGGTGAAGACGAAATTGTAGACGAGGAAACTGCAAACGCTCGCATAGATCGAAGGCCAGCGCCCGAGGCGGATGGCCACGATCAGCACGCCAACGAGGAACACAAGCGCGAGGCTCTCGACAGGCAAGACCTCGTGAATGAGGAATGCAACGGCAGACGTCGCGACGACGACGCCGGTCGCCATCGAGGTAGGAGTCCAGATCACGTTCTGGGTGAATCGACGGGGCGGTGATGAGCGATCGCTTTGCGTCTTCAGATGCCGGTGAGACAACTGTTATCTCGAAATCGTTGCCCGCGCCGGATGAGTTCCTCGGTTACCGACTCTCGTGAGAACCGCGCAAAGAACCTGCGCGACCGGGGCCGACCAACAACAAGTCGACTGACGTTGCGGGACCGCGCGAGGTCGAGCACTTGCTGAGCTGTGTTCGATTCAACATTCAGCGTGACGACTTCCGCGCCCAGCGACTCAGCCAAGCGAAGCGTTTCGATGATCGCGTCTTTGGCCGAATCGGGAAGGGTCGCCGACGCAGCTGTTATGACGTTGACCGCGATCCAAGGTGCTCGGGCGCGCTCCGCGGCTCGCTTTGCTGTCCGCACTAGCGTCTTGGCTACCGGAGATTCATTGACGCATACAAGGATTCGGTCCTCCGTCGGCCACGGCCCGGGGATTGCGTGGCTCTTCATATGCGCCGTCATTTGCGCATCGACGCGGTCAGCAGCCACACGCATTGCCAGTTCGCGGAGGGCCGTGAGGTTTCCCTTGGAAAAGAAGTTCTGAATCGCGCGAGCAATCTGGTCCGGAACGTAGACCTTGCCCTGCCGCAGCCGCGTGATCAGATCCTCGGGCGGGAGGTCGACGAGTTCGAGCTCGTCGGCAAGCTCCAAGACCTTGTCCGGGATGGTTTCGCGGACTCGAACCCCTGAAATGCGGGCCACGATGTCGTTGAGACTCTCCAGATGCTGGATGTTGAGCGTCGTATAGACGTCGATCCCGGCGTTGAGGATCTCCTCAACGTCCTGCCATCGCTTCGGGTGTCGGCTGTCTGGCGCGTTGCTGTGCGCAAGTTCGTCGACCAGTGCAAGGCCGGGCCTACGCGCCAACACCGCGTCGATGTCCATTTCGGCAAGATACTGGCCACGGTAGGGCACGCGTCGTAGCGGGACGATTTCCAGGCCGGCGAGCAAAGCTTCCGTGTCTTTGCGCCCGTGAGTTTCAACAAGAGCGACAACGACGTCCGCCCCGTCGTCCCGGCGATGACGAGCTTCTTCAAGCATGGAATAGGTCTTGCCGACACCCGGTGCGGCACCAAGGAAAACCTTAAGCTTGCCGCGTCCCTCTCGGGCCGCTTCGGCGAGTAGAGCTTCCGGTTCCGGCCTTATGTCTGCGTCGGCATTTGTCATGGACGGTCCCTTGCTTGCCTACTGCTCATCGGACGCGTCTTGAGCGAACAACCCGTAAGGATATCTCCCTGACAGGCTATCCGTATACGCTCAGCAGAAGGGTGAACAGACCGCCCGAGCGAGCGAGCGAGCCGCGCCGGTGTCACCCGCCGCTCGCGGTCGATGACCTGGCAAATCCAAACTGGACGGCTGGAGGGATCTTCATGCTGTTGCCACGCGATAGAGGTCATTGGCCGTGTGGGCACGCCGGAGGTCGGCCACCGAGGCTGGGTCGCGCAACTTACGCGCGACACAGGCTAGGGCGTTCAGCTGCTCCCCCTGTTTGGCCTCTGGAAGCAGGACGAGGAAAACGATGTCGACTGGCTGTTCGTCGACCGCGTCAAACGGGATTGGTGTCGCCAAGCGCGCCAGGACTCCGTGCCGCTTTGCCAGTCCCGGGATACGCGCGTGCGGAATCGCCACACCTTTGCCAATGCCGGTCGAGCCGAGCGCTTCACGTCTGTTGATTTCCGCAAACACCAGTTCCGAATCCAATCCCACAGCCGCCGCCGCATTGGCTGAAAGGCTTCGAAGAAGGCTAGGTTTATCGGTAGCCTGAACGTCAAGCGAGACGTCAGCTTCGCCCAAGAAATCGTCAATCTGCATTGTCGCTCCAATCACGAGGGGCTGAATAGCCCTCCTCGACACCAGATGCATGCGTCCTAAACGCACGAGTTCAATCCGGGGCGCGGAGCCGGTATCCAATACCGGTCTCAGTCAAAACGTATTGCGGGCGCTCCGGGTCCGCTTCGATCTTTTGCCTGAGCTGGCGGACATAGACACGAAGGTATTGTGTGTCAGTCAAAGGGTCCCATAGCTCGCCAAGGAGGAATTTGTGGGTGAGCACCTTTCCGGCGTGTTGGACCAGGACACGCAGCAGGTCGTACTCTTTCGGTGAGAGCCTCACCTCCCCGTCGCCCACCTTGACGATGCGGCGGACCAAATCCACGGTCAAGTCGCCGACGTGGAAGACCGGGTGCTCACCCTGCGTCTGCAATTGATGTCGAACTGCCGCCCTGAGGCGGGCGAGCAGTTCCTCCATGCCGAATGGCTTGGTGACGTAGTCGTCGGCCCCAAGATCCAGCGCCTGCACTTTTCCACTTTCGTCGCCGCGGCTCGACAGAACAACGATGGGAACCGTTGCATTTCGGCTGCGGATCGTGCGCAGCAAATCCAATCCATCGATATCGGGGAGACCGAGATCGAGTATGATCAGGTCGGGGTCGTGCTCAAGCATTTCCAGGGCGACCTTGCCGTTTGGGGCCTCGATCGTCTCATACCCTTGCGTCCCAAGCCCCATGCGCAGCAGCTTGCGGATTGGGGGTTCGTCGTCGATCACAAGGACTTTCGAGTTCAGCCCACTCATTGCTCGACATCCAGCAGGGGACGCTCGGGGGGAATTGGCAGCCGAACGGTGAAGATGGCCCCTCGACGGTCGGACCGGTTGGCGGCCGTCAGGGTGCCGTTCGATGCCTCAAGGAAGCCCCGCGCAACCGGCAGACCGAGCCCCGTTCCGGCACGGACATGATCGCCCTTCCGCGCCCGATAGAACTTGTCGAAGATGCGGTCAAGGTCCGCAGTAGGGATGCCGACCCCTTCGTCGAGGACCTGGAGTACGACCTCATCATCGTCTCGCCAGCTTCTGATGCAAATAGCAGTGCCGGTTGCCGCGTATTTCGCGGCGTTATCAAGCAAATTGAAAAGCGCCTGCTCGATGAGGATCGGGTCCAGATCAAGCATCGGCAGGTCACGGGATACCTGCAGCTCCACGCGGTGCTGGTCGAGGACCTTTTCTGCTCGTCTCAGTGTGCTGCCGATGATCTCGTTAAGGTCATGTCGCGCTGCGTTGGGCGTCATGGCCCCGGATTCCAATCTCGTCATGTCGAGAAGATTCGCGATGAACCGATTGAGCCTCTCAGATTCTTCGACGACGGTATCGAGAAGGTCAGCCTTTTGCGGCTCGGTCAGCTGCTTCGACATCGTGCGCAGTGCACCGGCAGAAGCGAGAACCGCGGCCAGCGGGGTCTTGAGGTCGTGCGAGATCGACGTCAGCAGTGCTGAGCGCAACCGCTCGGTCTCAACGGTCAACTTAACCCGTTCCATGTCCTCGACAAGATGGACACGCTCGACTGCGACAGCGCTTTGGTCGACCAGCGCATCAAGAAGGCGCCGCTCATTTGGCGTCAACATCATGCCCGGTTCGTCCTTGTCGACGCCAACCACGCCGACTGCGCCCTGACTCGTCCGCATTGGAACAAAGAGACGTTTGGCGCCGGGAAGTATGTCCGCGTCGCGGCCCGCGACGCGACTGTGTTCCCAGGTCCACATGGCTGCCGCGATATCGGATTCGGCCAAGGCATCAATGGGTGGATATCCGGCCTTGAGAGCGACGGTCCCCTTCTCCGGAAGGAGAATGACGACCCGGACCTGCAGCATGGAAGCGATCTGGTGCGCCGTTGCCCAAAGCAGATCGTCCAGCGTGCCGATGCCCGCGAGCTTGCCGCTGAAGGCATAGAGAGACTCGGTCGTTCGCGCGCGGTCCTCTGCGACGATGGCTTGCGCACGCGCACGCGCCGCGAGATTGGAGACGACCACTGCGACAACAGCAAAAAACAGAACCGCGATGACGTTGGTCGGGTCGGCGATGACAAACGTGTGGTAGGGATCTGTGAAGAAGAAGTTGTAGGAAAGCGCCGAGACGATACTCGCAAAGATTGAGGGCCCGAGGCCAAAGCGAACCGCCGTCGCAACCACCGCTGTCAGAAAGACAAGGTCGATGTTGGAGAGGCCGCCCCACGGCCACAGGAGTTCTCCAATTCCGGTCGCCAGAGCTACAGCGATCAGCGCCAGGCCATAAGGCGCGACGTTGAAGCCGCGGGAAATGTTCACGGTGTCATTACGATCCTTGATGAGCATGCCCCTCGCCGCAGCGCCTGCGCTCCTTCGGACGGTCCGGCGGGGTTCGCATTCGCGCCCGCGTCCTGGTCCAGATTAGCTGCACAAGTCGACTCGCTATAGCCTCACCTCGAAGCGCTGCAACGTCAGGCAGCCCTGCCAGCCTTGCCGTCGACGCTATCATCGGGTCGGCAGGACTGGCAGGGGGATTTCAGGTCACCCGGCCGATGAAAGCTGATCCAGGGCGAGGTTGAGTTCAAGCACATTGACCAGCCGGTCGGGCGTCAGGAATCCGCCGGGCGCAAAGGCCCGGGCCCGAATCAACGTCTCGACCTGTGCTTCAGAAAGACCGCGGGCCGCGGCAACGCGCGGCACCTGATATAGTGCCGCATGCACGGAAATGTGAGGGTCAAGGCCGCCGCCGGATGCTGCCGCCAGTTCCGGCGGCAGCGGATTGTCGGCCGTGGCGCCGTACGCGGCGATAATCTCCTTCGCCCGGTCGGTCAAATCTGGGCTCGTTGGGGACTTGTTGCTGCCGCCGGCGCCGGCGGCATTGTAGTCAACCGCGGAAGGGCGCGGCCAGAAGTAGCGCGGCTGCGTGAACTTCTGCGCGATCAGCCGGCTGCCGATGACGGTTCCCTCCGCGGAGGTAATCAGCGAACCGTTTGCGGTCGCCGGCGTCAGAGCCTGGGCTGCCGCCCAGATCACGGTCGCGTACCCGGCAACGCAGATGGCCATCGTTGCTATGACGATACGAATGCTTGCAAACAGCGATTGCATGTTCCGATCTCCAGCAGGATCACTGCATATAGATGAAGTGCTCGGCGATGGGTCCGAGCGTCGCGGCGGGGAAGAAGGTCAGCGCCCCAATCACAAGGATCGTTGCGGCCAACATGCCGGCGAAGGTGCCGTCCTCGACACCGAGCGTACCCACCGACTCCGCCGCACGTTTCTTCTTCATCAGCGAGCCGACGATCGCCAGCGGCAGGATGATCGGGATGAAGCGGGCAAGCAGCATGACCAGGCCGGTGGCGACCTGCCACGGGACGGTCCACACGCCGTCGTTGATCCCTTCGAATCCTGAGCCGTTGTTGGCGCTTGCCGAACTGAACTCATATAGGATTTCGCTGAAACCGTGCGGTCCGATATTGTTCAGCACATCTCGACCCCACGCTGTCGGAGCGAATATTGCCGTCCCACCGAGGATGAACAGGCCGTGAGCCAGAAGCGCGAGAATGGCGAACTTGACCTCGCGCGATTCGACCCGCCAGCCGAGGTATTCCGGCGTGCGCCCCACCATCATGCCGGCGAGGAAGACGCCGACGATGATGTAGAGGAACATGTTGATCATTCCGACGCCGACGCCGCCAAAATCCTCGTTAAGCCACATGCCGATCATCGGCATCAACCCGGTCAACGGGTTGAGGCTGTCATGCATGGCGCCGACGGAGCCGTTCGACGTCGAGGTCGTCAGAACCGACCAGAGCGGGCCCGAGGCGGCGCCGAAGCGCAGCTCCTTGCCTTCGAGATTGCCGACGGTCTGCTCGATGGGAAGATTTGCAAAAGCTTCGGTCGGCGCCGTCTCGAAGGAAACCGCGAGCTGCGATCCTCACCAGCACCAGAGCGAGCATCACGCCAAACACCACGGTGGCGTGACGCATACGCCCGATGATCCGCCCGAACATCCAGACGCACGCCATCGGGATCAGAATGATCGCGATCATCGACACCGCGTTCGTCCAGAAGTTCGGATTCTCGAACGGGTGCGTGCTGTTCGGGCCAAAGAAGCCGCCACCGTTGGTGCCGAGCTGCTTGATGCTCACGAAGGCCGCCACCGGACCGCGGGCGATGGTCTGTTGAACCCCCTCGAGCGTGTGGGCTATCGCCGAGCCATCGAAGGTCATCGGCATGCCGCCGATCACCATCAGCAGCGCCACAACGAGCGCCACGGGCAGGAACACGAGGAACGTGGCACGCTGCAAATCGATGAAGAAGTTGCCAAGGGATCGGCCGGCCAAACCGCGCGCCAGCGCCGCGAGCGCGGCGACGCCGGTTGCCGCCGACAGGAACTGCAGCAGCATCAGCGCGACGAGCTGCGAAAGGTAGCTCATCGACACTTCGCCGGAGTAGTGCTGCAGATTGGTGTTGGTGGTGAAGGAGGCCGCCGTATTGAAGATGATGCTGGGATCGATCGCGCCTTTGCCGTCAGGGTTGAGCGGCAAATACTGCTGCAAGGCCATGGCGCCGAAGCTGACCGCGAACATCACCACATTGAAGACCAGCATCGCAACCAGATACTGCTTCCAATCCTGCGATCTGCGGGTGAGCGGCCCGCCGAAGAGTTGGAAAATTCGGTCAAACGTGCCCGCCGCGCCTTGCGTGGGCGCATCCGGCTCCATCGCCCATTTCATGTAGCGGCCGAGCGGCCACGACAGCAGGGCTGTGCCGCCGACGACGAGAACAACGAAAAGTAATGCGTATCCGAACATGGGTTCTCTCCAGGTCAGCGTTCAGGCTCGGTCGACCACGGAGGTCATCCAGAGGAGCAACGCGAAGATCGCAAGTCCGAGAAGCAGATAGATGATCGCCATGGGAATACCCTTTCCGATCAGGCAAGATGCAAAGCGGTGATCAGTATGTCGATCAGCTTGATACCGACGAACGGCACGATCAGGCCTCCCAATCCGTAGATCAGGAGGTTGCGCCTCAGCACCGCCGGTGCGCCGATCGCACGGTATTTCACGCCCCTGAGTGCGAGCGGAATCAGGGCAATGATAATCACCGCATTGAAGATGATGGCGGACAGAATGGCGCTCTGCGGTGTCGCCAGATGCATAATGTTCAACGCGCCAAGCTGCGGATAGAGCGCAAGGAACATCGCCGGGATGATCGCGAAATATTTCGCCACGTCGTTGGCGACCGAGAAGGTCGTCAACGCGCCGCGTGTCATGAGAAGCTGCTTGCCGATCTCCACGATCTCGATGAGCTTGGTCGGATTCGAGTCGAGGTCGACCATGTTGCCGGCCTCGCGCGCGGCCTGAGTGCCGGTGTTCATAGCAACGCCAACATCAGACTGCGCGAGCGCCGGGGCGTCGTTGGTGCCATCCCCGCACATGGCCACCAGCTTGCCCTTCGCTTGCTCGTCGCGGATGAGCTTCAATTTGTCTTCGGGCGTCGCCTGGGCGAGGAAGTCGTCGACGCCGGCCTCGGCGGCAATGGCCGCCGCGGTCATCGGGTTATCGCCGGTGATCATGATCGTGCGGATTCCCATGCGCCTGAGTTCGGCGAAGCGCTCTCGAATGCCGCCCTTGACGATGTCCTTGAGGTGCACCACCCCGAGCAGCTTGCCGTCTTTCGCAACGGCCAACGGGGTTCCACCGGACTTGGCGATTTCTTCGGCGATGGCGTTCACCTCGCGAACCGTATCCGCGCTCACCGAAGAGTTGGTGCGCGTCGGTCCGGAGGCATCGACAGCCGGCGGTGAAGAGTTGAGGAACGTCAGGATAGCATCGACGGCGCCTTTCCGAACCCAGGATCCGCCGACCTCAACCCCGCTCATGCGACTCTGCGCAGTAAATGGAATGAATCGCGCTTGGCCTGACCCCACCTCGCGGCCACGGAGTCCATACTTTTCCTTGGCAAGCACGACGATCGAACGTCCCTCCGGAGTCTCGTCCGCTAGGGACGCCAGCTGCGCCGCATCGGCCAGTTCGGCCTCCGTGACACCGCGAAGGGCTCTGAAATCGGTCGCCTGGCGATCGCCGAGGGTGATCGTGCCGGTCTTGTCCAGCAGGAGCGTGTCGACGTCTCCGGCAGCCTCGACCGCTCGCCCCGACATGGCCAAGACGTTGAACCGGACCAGCCGGTCCATGCCGGCAATGCCGATCGCCGACAACAGTGCGCCGATCGTTGTTGGAATCAGGGCAACGAAAAGGGCGACCAAGACGACGATCGGAATGCTGCCACCGGCATAAGAGGCGAAGCTTGGTATGGTCGCCACGGCCAGGACGAAGATGATCGTCAACCCCGCAAGCAGGACATTCAGAGCGATCTCGTTGGGCGTCTTCTGGCGCTCGGCGCCCTCCACCAGCCGGATCATGCGATCGAGGAACGTCGATCCCGGCGCAGTGGTGATGCGGACCTTGATCCAATCCGAAAGAACCTGCGTTCCACCAGTTACGGCCGAGCGGTCGCCACCGGACTCCCTTATGACTGGCGCGGATTCGCCGGTGATCGCCGCTTCGTTGACAGAGGCTACGCCTTCGATGACTTCGCCGTCCGACGGGATCAGGTCACCGGCTTCGACAAGGACGATATCGCCGACTTTCAAGCTCGTCCCGGCCACGACCTTGTACTTGGTCTGGTCGGCGACGGTCAGCAGCTTGGCCTGGGTCTCGGTGCGGGTTTGCCTCAGGGCGTCAGCCTGCGCCTTGCCGCGCCCTTCGGCCACTGCCTCGGCGAAGTTGGCGAACAGCACGGTGAACCATAGCCAGAGAATGATCTGGAACGAAAAGCCGAGGTTGGCGCCACCGGTGATCAAATCGCGTACAAAGAGAATGGTCGTCAACGCTGCGACGACCTCGACGACGAACATCACTGGATTGCGGATGAGAATGCGGGGGTCCAGCTTGCGCAACGACTCTCCGAGCGCCGGCACGACGATCTTGGGGTCAGCGAGCGAAGAGACGGGCATACGCTTGCGCGAAACAGACGTTTCCATGCGAAGCTCCAAAGGAATGGTCGGGTCACGATTTGCGGTTTGACGTCGCAGCGAGCTGCTTCTTCAGATCAGAAGCGCTCTGGTCGCAGCAAGGCATAAGCAAGGTAGCCAAGCAGCCCTGCCGTGACCAATCCGGAAAGTACGTAATCGAAGATCATGCTAGCCTCCTGGGGCGTTTCCGACAGCACTGGGAGCTATGCGCCATGAGATGACGCAGGTTCAGCGCTCCACCCGCTCTCGGCTCGCCTAGATGCCACCCGGCGTGTAGGAATTCGAGACGGTTCGCCCGACGCGGCTATAAGGATCTCATAAGGATACTGCTCGAATGGCGCGTCCGCGATCTGCCCGGTCGATATGGCGGTGCGTTCTTTGTCGGCAGTTAGGTGAGGAGGACGCGGTCGACGCTTACGACAACGTCCTACCGTCGGCGATCCTGAAGGCCACGGCGGAGGTGCGGCGGTGCTAGCGAATCCCGCCAAACGCTCTTCTGTGCCGTTGAACAATGGCAAGTGCAGTCATGATCGCTCGGCCAGCGTGATAACGGCAATCAGAAGCGTTGCTCCCCCCAACACCAACGCGAATTCCAGTAGTATTCTGACGGGCGACGGAGGTGCTGGCGAACGATCCCGTTCGACCGCACGATATCTGTCTGCCTGCTCACCGTAAGGATCAAAGCCTTCGAGGCGCTTGATCCAGCGTGACACCCTGTCTGTGAAGCGTTCTGAATCCATGTCCTGGAAGCCGGCGTCTGCGTTCGTTGCGGCCGTACCGTGGCGCCAACCCCATATGAATTCGAGTCAGCCCGAAGCGCGTCTGAATAGGCGCGACATAGGGAATGACCTTCGTTGGGTACGTAGGCGGTCGGGCAATCAGCCACCTGCGTCATCGCTCTTCCGCTTATGTCCAGATCAGAGGCAGTGGCGCGTATCACGAAGAGTGGAGGCCCATGCTTGGCCCGACAGCGCAAATTAAGTCGCGCTGCTTTCTAGACAGACGTCACCTTCCTTCGCCAGCGCAACAGCGCGACGGCCGCCCACACGGCTTCGACGATTCCGAACGCCCAAGCGCCTTGCACGAAGGCGTAGACCGAGGCGGCTGCGCAGGTTCCGGCGAAGGCACGCGTGTACCACGGGCTGCGATCTTCCAGCGCATAGAACACGAGGATAGTGGTCACGGCGAGGAGGCCAAAGATAACGAGCAAATCCGTAGTCTTGTGTCGTCCCGCCGTGGCGCGCACACGCCCGAAGTGGTGGAGGAACACCTGCGTCCACGCCCTCCCGATGGCCTTTATGAAATCTTTATAACGCGGAGGGCGACTTCCTCTGGTTTTCCTATGGCGCCCCGTCGTTTCTGTACGTGGTCTGAGCCTTGGGAAAGGCTGAGCAATTCGGGGCAGTTTTCATTGTTGGCTGTAGTCCGAGAAGCTACGCGGGTTACTCCGAGACGAAATGGCTTGCCGGGCAGCGACTTCGTCACACAACGCGGGCGTAGAGTTGAGCGTGCAATTCCGTCGTCTCGATAGATGAGCTGAGTGCATGCTACCCAAGATCTGGCCTGCCGTACTGGCCCTCGGGTGGATTCTGCTGGTGACCGCTGGCGGCGAGGCGTTGATGGCTCTGGCGGCAATTGCCGCCGGAGACGGAGCCGCGGAGATTTTCACGATCAGCGCCACCATCACCGCGGCGGTGGCCGGTGCCTGCATCCTCACCACCAAGGGCCGCCCGTTCGAACTGCGCTTCCGCGATGCCGCCCTGCTGACCTCGGTCTCCTGGTTTGTGGTGCCGGCCTTCGCTGCTCTGCCGCTGATGGGACAGCCGATCGGCCTCTCCTTCGTCGACGGCTACTTCGAGATGGTATCGGGCTTCACCACCACCGGTTCGACGGTGATGAGCGGCCTCGATACGATGCCGTCGGCGATCCTGTTGTGGCGCTCGACCGTGCAGTGGCTGGGCGGCCTCGGGATCATCGGGCTCGCCATCATCATCCTGCCGTTCCTCCGGATCGGCGGCATGCAGCTCTTCCGCATGGAATCTTCCGACCGCTCGGAGGATGTCATTCCCAAGGCGGGGCACGTAGCCAGGCTCGTCGGCCGCGTCTACGCGTTGTTGACGCTCGCTTGCGGCCTGACCTACTGGGCGCTCGGCATGTCACCCTTCGACGCGCTATGCCATGCGTTGACGACCCTGCCGACCGCCGGATTCTCAACCCACGACGCCTCCTTCGGCTATTTTCACAGCCCGGCGCTGCAATGGGCGAGCGTTCTGTTCATGATCTCGGGTGCGCTTCCCATGATCGCCTATCTCAGAGTGCTGAGGCCCGGCCGTTGGCGGGATCGGATCGACCCGCAGATTCCTGTCTTCGTGTGCATGCTCGCCGGATTTGTCTTGGTCGTTACCCTTTATGTGTGGCTGACCGGGCAGCTCCCCTTTTTCTCGGCGCTGACCGAAGCGGCTTTCAACATCACATCCGTCGTCAGCACCACAGGCTACGCCTCCACGGACTACCTGAAGTGGGGTCCGTTCGTTGCGACCGCCTTTTTCCTGTTTAACTTCCCGGGCGGTTGCACCGGATCGACCGCAGGCGGCATCAAGACATTCCGGCTGATCGTGCTCTATCGTCTTGTCACGCAGCATGTGAAGCAAGTGCTCCATCCGCACCAAATCTCCCCGATCTACTATGGCACAAAGGTCCTCAACGACGACGCGGTCAGCTCGGTGGGCACGTTCGCCTTCCTCTACCTGGCAACCTTCGTGGTGCTCTCGGTGGCGGTTGGCCTGACCGGGCTGGATATGGAGACGGCGATGTCGTCAGTGGCAGAATGCATGGCCAATGTCGGACCGGGCATCGGTCCGATCGTCGGGCCGGCCGGCAACTTCAGCAGCCTGTCTGACCCCGCGAAATTGCTGCTGACCTTCGCGATGATTGTCGGCCGCCTGGAGATCCAGGGCGTCCTGATCCTCTTCCTGCCGAGTTTCTACCGATAGTAGGGTTGCGACTTGACGTTGCCCCCTGAGGCTTATCCGGTTTGAGATGGAGTCCGGCCTCTAGAGAGGATCGGACTGATGAAGCGTTCAAGGTTCACGGAAGAGCAGATCGTGGCGATCCTACGCGAGCAGGAAGCCGGGGTAGCGACAGCCGACCTTTGCCGGAAGCATGGGGTTAGCAGCGCGACCTTCTACAAGTGGAAGGCCAAGTACGGCGGCCTTGACGTGTCCGACGCGAAGCGGCTGAAAGCGCTTGAGGACGAGAACGCCAAGCTGAAGCGTCTGCTGGCTGACGCCATGCTCGACAAGGCCGGCCTGAAGGAACTACTTGCAAAAAAATGGTAACGCCCGCCGCCAGGCGTGAGGCAGTCGCTCTTCTCCGGGAGAAGCTGGGGGTGAGCGAGCGGCGGGCGTGTACGATGATCGAGATCTGCCGGATGACGGTGCGCTACCGGCCGCAGCGGCCGGATGATGGCCGGCTGCGCGAACGAATGAGGGCACTGGCTGATGAGCGCCGGCGCTTTGGCTACCGGCGGCTGCACATCCTCTTGCGTCGGGAGGGCTTCGTTGTGAACCACAAACGGCTGTTCCGGCTCTACAAGGAGGAGCGGCTGATCGTGCGCCGGCGCGGTGGCCGCAAGCGAGCGATGGGGATGCGGGCGCCAATCACCCTGCCACTCCAGCCCAACGACCGCTGGTCGCTCGACTTCGTCTCCGATCAGCTCATCGACGGCCGTCGCTCCCGCATCCTGACCGTGATCGATGACTGCACCCGGGAATGCCTCGCGCTGGTCGCCGATACCTCGCTCTCCGGGATGAGGGTGGCTCGGGAACTGGACCAGATCATCGCCGGCCGCGGCAGACCAGCGACGATCGTCAGCGACAATGGCACCGAGCTGACCTCGAACGCGATCTTGACCTGGACCGACGAGAGCCGGATCGGCTGGCACTACATCGCTCCAGGCAAGCCAATGCAGAACGGTCTTTGCGAGAGCTTCAACGGCCGTCTTCGCGACGAGCTTCTGAACCTGCCCCACGCCCGCATGGCTCTCGCGGGCTGGCGGAGCGACTACAACACTGAACGCCCGCACTCACGCCTCGGCTGGCTCACCCCAGCTGCCTATGCCGCCACCTTCGCCATCGCCGCGCAAGCGGCATCAACCGGCCCGACTCCACTCATGGCTGGATAAAATCTGGGGGCAACGTCACGCAAAACAGCCAAGACTAAGGGGGGGAACGTAAGGAACGGACCTCCGCTACCAAAAAGTCAAATGAAATCAATGATTTACCTGTCTGTTGCGGGCGAGCTTGGTCGGCGTCCGGATCAATGACCCTGGCCCGGCGTGGCGGGCCAGTTCACGCGGTTTCGGTGCCACGACGCCGGTCGACTGCCATTGGCCTCAAAAGAGAGGAAGATCGAGCGCGACGAAGAATGCCGTGATCGCGAGCCAGAGCGCACGCGAGATGCTGATCAGGATGGCGATGGAGCAGATTGAGACAAAGAGCGCCACAAGGATCAGCAGCCCATCCTGTTGGAGCAAGGCAAGCGCGAACAGTGCAATCGCGAGCGCCGGCACGAAGTTCACAAACGGAATTGGCAGGAACAAGACGGCAGCCATCGTGAGACAGACCATTCCAACCGCGCGATCTCCGATAGGCCCGAATAGAAAAGTGAGGCGCGGCGACAGCAGCCGCTCCAGGCGGCGCAGCCACGGAAGAATGTATTCGAACACGCGCTTGAGATCAGACCGACGCAGGACCTGACGAGCAAGGACGTCAGGCAACCATAGAAACCTGCGGCCGATTGCGAGCTGCACCGAAATGACGATCAAAGGAAGACCGAAAACGGCAGAAGATCCTGGTGGCAATAGCGGGATGAGGTTCGGGATCGCGAAGAGGAACATGAGAACGCCAAAGGAACGATCACCGAAGGATTGCACCAACTCACGGAGGGCAAGCTGCTCGCGCGGCTGTTCTGTCAAGGCACGCAGCACGGAGGAAAGCCGCCGATGTCTGCGTTTGCCCGTTTTGAGGAACCGATTTGTCATCCCTAAGCCGCGCCAAGAGGCGAGGCGGGCGGCTGCGAAGCGGCCGCCGCCCGCCTTATGCTTGCCTACTTGTGGATCAGCAGGCTCGCGAAGACCCACACTGTCGCGCCCGCCATCCCGATCCAGAACACCCAGCGGATAACCTTCTCTATTCGAGTGAATCGATCGTCCGCCGGCTTCGGCGAAACGGTATCGCCAGGCTGTATTTCCCTATCAGTCACGACTTTCTCCTGAGATCACGCGCCTTGTAGGCGCGGCCGACATGAACCGGCCGCAGCCTTACAGGCGCTCCGTTGACATGTGCCGCAGGTTTACCGGCGGCATTGGCTCAGGAGAGGAAAGGCGGTCCCCGCGCTGCATAAGGCGGAAGGTGCAGCGAGGTCGGGTGCCGCGGGGTCGCGCAAGCGACTTGCCGATCAGATGTCGATGACGCGACGAGAGCAACGGCCGGAGGTGGTGCGGCGGCCTTTGTGATGAACGGTGGCCGCTTTTGCTGCGGTGAGGGATTGATTGTCTCGGCCGGCGCCGCCCGCAGAATTGTGTAGGCCGGACCGGGGTCTGTCGCGGTGACCGTCGCTTCCGCTCGGACGGAGGCCGGTGGCGGCCCGACGACGTAAGGGCTTTGAAGGGCACCTTGGACGCCGAAGGCAACGACCGCCAGCAGGGCCGCGGCGCGCGCCAAGCGGAAGCGGAAAATGGTGACAACCGATGGTGTCATGCGTCGCCGAGAACGTGCCCGAGGGGCAAGTCACCACTCACCCAGCGCTGCTGATCGCGGCTATTTTTGGGCATAAGCAGCATTGTACTCAGGTTTCCGAAGCCAGACCACGACGGAATTGCCCGAAGCACTGCACGCACCCTCTAGCTGGGCCGCTCGCCGGCTGCCAAGATTCAAACTAGAAAAGGGCCGACACGTAAACCGCATAGCCGATCAGAAAGAGCGCAGCCACGGGCCGGCCGAGTCTACAGAGCGTGAGGACCAAAATCGCAAGTATTGCCGATACGACCACCATGATCGGGACATCAGACATCGCCAGCTCGGGCGAGATCTGTACCGGCTTTACGATCGCGGTTAGTCCGAGAATTCCCAGGATGTTGAAAATGTTGGAGCCGATGACGTTGCCAACCGCAACCTCGCTGTGGCGGCGGTAGGCCGCAACCACCGACGTCGCCAATTCCGGAAGGCTTGTGCCGATGGCGACGATGGTGAGGCCAATCACTGCCTCGGAGACGCCAAAAGCAAGAGCAATCGACACAGAAGAAACGACAAGCAAATGCGCGCCCGCGATCAGCGCAGCCAGACCACCAAACAAGACAACCGCTTCTTTCAGGGCTGGCAAACGCTTGGCTAGTTCGGGATCAAGGTGGTTTTGTTTGCGCCCTGCCACTGCGGCGTAGGCGATGTAGCCACTGAGCGCCGCAACCATCGCCACGCCGATGATCGATCCTATCTGGCCGACAACGCCAAGGCCAAGCATGACGATAGCCGCCGCCATCATCATGGCGATGTCGCGCGCGATTCCGGGAATACGGACTGCCAGCGGAGCAATGGCGGCCGAAAGACCAAGGATCAACAGGGTGTTTGCGATATTCGAACCGACGACGTTGCCGACGGCGATATCGGGATGACCATCCCATGCGGCCTGCAGGGAGACGAGGAGTTCGGGCATCGACGTGCCGAAGCCCACAACGGTGAGGCCAATCACCAGAGGCGGCAGCCGGAGCCGATTGGCGAGCGAAACTGCGCCACGCACCAGAGCCTCACCACCCAGAAAAAGCAGGCATAGGCCGGCAAAAAGCAACGCCATATCGAGCAACATGCAGGTGTCCTGGTAGCGCCCGACCCCTATCGAACGGCCGCGCTCATGAGAAGATCGACAGAATGTGCGAGCGCGCTAGGTCATTTTCAACGGCGGCCGGACGCGGCCAACGCGGCGCGCGGACAGGAGGCAAGGGACGATCGCCGTTGGAAGCCACGCGGTCGATCTGGTCTATCAGCAGTGCGCAGGTTGTGAGCTTTCGACGGGTTGTCCATCCGGTCCTGAGCGAGGAAGCTGGAGTTGCGACGCTTCAGTACGGTGCTGATCTGCTTCAGCCTCTACCTCTATCGCGACCGCGATCTGGTCGAACGGTTCTTCAACAAGATCAAGCAATGTCGCCGCGTCGCGACCCGGTACGACAAGCTCACGACCAACTATCGTCAAACTCGCCTGCATCCGTCTCTGGCTGCGTGTTTACGAGGCCGCGGCCTAGGGGCCTTGTGCGCGTAGGGGAGGGTATCCGTCCAACCCGAAGTCACGCCGCAAAACAGCCAAAACTAAGGGGGGGAAGCGTAAAGAACGGACCTCCGCTACCAATGATCATCACTCTCTTTTTGAAGGCATTGGGAAAGGCCGTTCATCAGCATGACGGTCCAGCCTCCAAGGGCTGTCCATCATTTGGAAACGACCGCCAAGCTATTAAAACCTCAAAGATGTATTTCGACCGCTTTTTCCAAATACGCCTTGAAATCATTGAATAAACAAACGGATTTTGATTCCGCCATTCGGAGGTTCGATTCCTCCCGCCCCAGCCACTAATTAAGCGATTGATATAACATAGCGTTTTGTATTGTCCGGCTATCGAATATGTGGCCCGGTTGCGCGCTGTTTTGGGCAGTCGTGTGGACCGGTGGTGACGTTGCCCCCAGTTTGCCCTCACTCATAACTGGACTCTGTTCTCGTTGTGGTCCCTCCGGGACCGGGTTGCAAACTCGTTTGGGGTGAGGCCGCCAAGGCTCGTGTGGGGCCGGCGGGCGTTGTAGTCGATCCTCCATTCTTCGATGATCTGCCTGGCCGCCGGCAGGCTGCGGAAGAGGTGCTCGTTGAGGCACTCGTCGCGGAAGCGGCCGTTCAGGCTTTCGACGAAGCCGTTTTGCATCGGCTTGCCGGGCGCGATGTAATGCCACTCGACAACCTGATCCTCCTGCCAGTGCAGGATTGCCCGCGAGGTGAGTTCGGTGCCGTTGTCGCTGACGATCATCAACGGCCTACCACGGGTGGTGACCAGAGCATCGAGTTCTCGAGCGACGCGGATACCGGACAGCGATGTGTCGACGACCAGCGCCAGGCACTCCCTGGTGAAGTCATCGACCACGACCAGCACCCGGAAGCGTCGACCGTCGGTCAGCGTATCGGAGACGAAGTCGAGGCTCCAGCGTTGGTTCGGCCCTTGCGGCAGGGTCATCGGCGCCCGCGTACCCAGCGCGCGCTTGCGACCGCCGCGCCGCCTCACCGTCAATCGTTCCTCTCGGTAGAGCCGGAACAGCTTCTTGTGGTTCAGCACGACCCCTTCGCGCTTGAGCAGGATGTGCAGGCGGCGGTAGCCGAACCGCCGCCGTTCGCTCGCCAATGCCTTCAGCCGAGCCCGCAGCTCGATGTCATCAGATCGGCGTGAGGCATAGCGATAGGTCTTCGGATGAAGCCCGATCAGCCCGCAGGCACGACGCTGCGAGTAGCTCTTCTCTTCCACGGCCCAGGTCACGAACGCTCTCCGCGATCCGGGCCTCAGAAGTTTTTTCCAAGCGCCTCACGGAGCGTGGCTACATCGAGCATCGACTCTGCCAGCAGCTTCTTCAGCTTGCGGTTCTCTTCCTCGAGGCTCTTCAGCCGCCGAGCCTCGGAGATCTCCATCCCACCGTAGCGTGACCGCCAATTGTAGACCGTCGCTTCGCTGACCCCGTGCTTGCGGCAGAGCTCCGACACCGGAATCCCCGCCTGATGCTCCTTCAGCACGGCAATGATCTGTTCCTCGCTGTACCGGCTCTTCTTCATCTCCGTCTCCTTCCGACGGAGTCCAGTTCACACCGAGGGCACCTCAGGGGGCAACGTCAGTGGTTCCCGGAGAGACGCATTTGCGCCGGAGAGCGGCCGCAAGTGCCAGAGATATCTCTCGGGCGGCGTTCGGCGGTTGACTTTTCTCTGCGGCAGTTAGGGCTGGTGAATTGGCGTGCTCCGCTTCGACCCGGCGACTGTTAAGGCGCTGGCAGGCGCGGTGTAACGCGGCGCTCCGCCTAATTGCGGTGGCGACGTGGGGCGCCAGAGGTTTGGTTGTTCGTGAAGCCGGCTGGAGCAGGCTGTCGGCTCAAACGCTGGCGGCAGGCGCGCTCGCGAAGCCGATCAGCGTGCGCTGTTGCGGCCAGCCGAGCGGAAGATGCCCGGACAGGCGGAACAGCTCTGTGGCAGTCAGGCGTGGGGGCTGGCGGCCATTGACGATGGCGTCAACGATGTCGGGAGCGAGCCAGGCGAGTTTGAGGGTGGCGTAGATGTAGGCAGCGCTGACGCCTTCGGCTCGGGCGATGTCGTGCGCTGAGAGGTGAGGGTTCCGCATCAGCCGTTCGCGGAAGTCGTGAGCGCGGGCAAGGGCACGGAGGAGGGCTGGATCGGGCGCAAGCTGATTCTGGGTGTTCTGGACGATCATGCGCATCTCCCGCCCGGCCCGCTGGAGGCGTGCGGCGATCGTCAGAGTGATGACGTCTTCTGGGACGGTGTCGCCGGCATTTTCTGGTGTGGCATTGCGTGCCGCACTTCCGTCCCCAGTCGATGGTCTACTACCGTCCGACTGGGGCACGCTGGCCAGCCGCCGCCGGTAGACTTCAATCCGAATCGACTCCGGATGGACCTCCACGCGCCTGACCAAGCTGGTGACCAGCGGACGGACCTGATCGGGAGATCCATCGGCCAGCGCTGCCGCAATTTGTCCGGCGCGCTCGATCAGCTGTTTTGTTTCGATGAGGCGCCCCATGCTGGTGGTGGTGTTGAACTGCTGGGTAATCGAGACAAACGAGACCTCCCGGCGATCGAAGACCTCAACCAGCTTGGCGAAGTCGGAGAGGGCCCGGGTCAAGCGGTCGACCTTGTAGACCACGACGACATCGACCCGTCCGGCCTCGATATCGGCCATCAGCCGCTTAAGCGCCGGCCGTTCCATGGTCCCGCCCGAGTATCCGCCATCATCGTAGAGGGCGGGTAGGGCAGACCAGCCTTCGTGCTTCTGCGACACGACGAAGGCAGCACAGGCTTCGCGCTGGGCATCGAGCGAGTTGAAGGCCTGGTCCAGCCCCTCCTCGGTGGACTTCCTGGTGTAGATGGCACAGCGGATCTTCTTGGCGTACCGTCGCGATCCCTTGTCCGGTTCAGCCATCGCCGGCCTCCACCGCCTTTGGCTTCCCAGAGCCGCTGGTCGCCGGCAGGCCGAAGAAGCGGGGCCCGGACCAATGAGCCCCGGTGATCTTCCTGGCGATGCTGGTCAGGGACCGATAGCTGGCTCCCTCATGCTGGAAGCCGTCCTCTGTCACCGTGACGGTGTGCCTGCGGCCGTGCCATTCGCGCACGAGCCGGGCGCCGGGCTTGAGGCTCAGGCTGGGGGAGGGACCGACACGGCCTGTCGCCCGCCAGCTCTTGGTCATCGCCTGCAACTTCCGGCGGGTCGACTTGCTGAGGCCGCCGTACTCCCGTTCCTGAAGCTGGTAGCTGAGCGCCAGGGCAAGCAGCTCGCGGCTAAGCTTAGGCGGAGCGCCGCGGTTGAGCCGCTGCCATTCCATCCGTAACTCGGCGATACCGAGCGAACGGATGCGATCGAGCTCCTGCTCGATCGCAGGCATGTCCGACATGGTCGTGGTCAGCCGGCAGAGGGCGCCGGGGCAGCGGCAACCGACCTCGATTTGCTCGAGGCCGCCGTCGATTTAGCCGGCTTCCTAGCGAGCACACGATAGACGCGCTGATCGTCGACCTTCTCCGACATCAGCGTTAGCCCGAGCTTCTTGCGGACCGTGCCTGCCAAGAATCCGCGCACCGAGTGCTGCTGCCAGCCGGTCGCCTTCATGATGGCGGCGACCGTAGTGCCGTCCGGCTGGCCGAGGAGGTCGAGAATGATCTGAACCTTGGTCGTCTTCGGCACTGAAGCGCCATCAGTATGGCTGCGCTTGGTAGTCTTGTTGCCGGCAACAGCGGTTCGCTGACGACGCGTAGAGGACTCCTGCTCCGTACCTTTTTGCGTCGAGGTTCGGGCGGAGTTGCGACCCTTGGTGGTCTTCTTGCTGACGACGGTGGGTTGCTTCATTCCGGCGGTGGCGTGGGCATTCTTGCGGGGCATGTGCGGATCTCCGTTCGGTTGCGGCGGCGTCCTGCGCCGTCACCACCGAAGCCCCGCAGTGGCGATGTCGCCTGAGGGGCAGGGATCCGACGAGGCTCGCAAGCGGCTCCGTCAGCGTCACTACACTCACGCTCTCGTCGACGAGGAAGTCCAGCGCCAATTATCGCTTCGAGGTGATATCGTCCAAAGCCGGCATCGGCACCGCGGCCGACGTGATAGCCCGACCAAATGACCAAGAGCGGCCCGACATTCCGAAACAGGGGTTCGAGTCCCCTAGGGAGCGCCAATCTTTTCAATAACTTAGTTGTGATGTTGGGCGAGCCGGAAACGGCCGACCAAAAATCGACCAAGAATTGACGCGAAGAACCTGACAGCTTCCAACAGGCGGTCACATGTGCGAGAGCGAGCGGAAGCTTGACTCGTGATTCTCGCAGAGGCGCAAGATGATCGTGAGCGAATTCCAGGAGATCGGTCACGCTGGTGGGAAGGTGACCTTCACAATTACGACGGACACCGACGGTGGTCGCGCTTTTCAAGTGAAAGTGGAGCACGCCCGTCCTGTTCCGTTCGTTTTGATCGCGATCTGGGCTCTTCGGGAGGGCATTCCTGTTGCAGGCATTCAATTGGGCGGAATTGGACAGGCGTGGAATCCTCCGCCGGTACCCGGGTGCTTTCCGGTCTTCATCTCGTCAGATAGTAGGGGAAAATTCGGCCACGAGTGCCCTGATTGCGATGGATATTGGCGGAGCGATCACGGTGCTTTGAAATGCCCATATTGCGCGGCCGTTGGCGATTGGCACGACTTTCTGACGGCTGCTCAGCGCAGATACGTTAAGCAGTACTGCGACCTGCTGAACGCCGCATTGAGCGACGGTCCGGACGGTGATCACTTCATTGACATGGATGCCGTGGCGGATGCGGTCGGCCCGACAGAACCGAAGCCAGAATTCTATTACGCCGAGCAGAGCCAGCAGAATTCGTTCAACTGTGAGGAGTGCGGTTCATTCAACGATGTTCTTGGCCGCTTTTGCTATTGCTCGATCTGTGGGACTCGAAACGATCTTCAGGAATTGCGGAACGATATCGTTCCCAAGCTTCGCGAACGGACGAATTCCGACTCAGATCACGGTAAGCGGGTCCAGGAGGCGGTCAGCGTGTTCGACTCCTTCGTGGACCGGTACGTCCGCGAGATGGTGCGTCGAATTCCGATGAGACCTGCCAGAGCGGCTCGCTTCAACAAACGCTTCCACAACCTCGAAAGCGTCGTGTCGGAGATCAAGTCTGCGTTCGACATCGACCTCATGGTAGGTCTTGGCGCTGACGATCTCGAATTCGGTCAGCGCATGTTTCTTCGCCGTCATGTGTACGAACACAAGGGTGGTGAGGTCGATGAGAGGTATTTGAGAGACAGTGGCGACACCTCGGTGAAGCTGCGACAGGCCTTACACGAAACGACTGAAGACGTTCACCGCCTCATCAATCTGATCGTCAGGATGGCGGAATCGCTCCATCAAGGGTTCCACGAGATTTTTCCAACCGATACCGGTCCGATCGGGCGATTTGCGAAGCTAAAACAGCGCCGTCGTGACGCGATGACTGATCGTTCTTCAACGACAAGAAGAACGGCCCCGGCTAGCGAGGAGAAGCCTGCGTGATATTCCCCGCTGCGGGATGCCCGGGTCGTTGCATGGCCGTCATCGTGAGGGCGGTCTCGCCGCGCTCGCCCGGCTTGATAGTTCCGGAATACTACGAGAGTCGGCCGATATGGCGGTCCATTTTGTCGAGGTCCGTAACCGGTTCAAGCTAGAAGAGCGGATCGCCGGCCTCGTTCGCCAGATCGACCTTCCAGAATGCCAATACGTCCAGCACAGCACTATGGGGGTAGTGTTCCAGACCAGTGTTGTTGAGCTGCTGGCGAATTTTCGCCCATCGCTTGGCGATGGACGCCTTCACCCTCTCGCTGAATGGCGCGGTGCCGGGTGGCAGAACTTGGCGGTTTGCGCTTGGCCATTCTGGAGGGTAGCCCTCTGGTATCGTGCCGGAACGGACTTTGGCGGCGGCATCGGAAAAGTCGTCGTGCTCACAGGCCCAACCGTACAGGTGGAAAGCGCAAACGCGGAGACAGTCTTTGATCTGAGGGACGGCGTCGGTAAATCCCTTTAGCGGCGTTGGCAGCCAAGTCATGTTGCCGATACACGAATAGTAGCGTGGGTCCTGAACGACGTTGCTCCTGCCGGCGAACCTTTCATCGTCGTAGCCCCATATGTGGCACACAGTCCAATTCCTCGGCTTTGGACGCTGCACGCCCAGCGCCTCGACCAACGCGTTCCCTGCTCGAATGTTCTCTTCGACCTTCGTCACGCCCTTGGCGCTGACCAAGGCCCGGCTCCATGCGGCGTCATAGCGGACCATTCCACGTGCGATGTCCGGGCACCATATCGGTAGTGTCTTGAAGGTGTCGGGGTGTACCCAGCGAGCTGTCCGCGCAATCATTGACATCACCAGCGGCAACTCGCGTTCGATTTCAGCGAGACCGTCCGGCACCCTGAGTGCCGTCATTTCCATTGTCTCAGTTTGCCCATTGTCAAATCCGCGACTTGCGCCATCCGGCCGCGCGCGCTGTTTCCTCGGAACAGAACCAACGTTCGCCTTTGAACAGATCGATGCTTGTGGCGGTGACGTTGCCCCCTGAGGTGCCCTCGGTGTGAACTGGACTCCGTCGGAAGGAGACGGAGATGAAGAAGAGCCGGTACAGCGAGGAACAGATCATTGCCGTGCTGAAGGAGCATCAGGCGGGGATTCCGGTGTCGGAGCTCTGCCGCAAGCACGGGGTCAGCGAAGCGACGGTCTACAATTGGCGGTCACGCTACGGTGGGATGGAGATCTCCGAGGCTCGGCGGCTGAAGAGCCTCGAGGAAGAGAACCGCAAGCTGAAGAAGCTGCTGGCAGAGTCGATGCTCGATGTAGCCACGCTCCGTGAGGCGCTTGGAAAAAACTTCTGAGGCCCGGATCGCGGAGAGCGTTCGTGACCTGGGCCGTGGAAGAGAAGAGCTACTCGCAGCGTCGTGCCTGCGGGCTGATCGGGCTTCATCCGAAGACCTATCGCTATGCCTCACGCCGATCTGATGACATCGAGCTGCGGGCTCGGCTGAAGGCATTGGCGAGCGAACGGCGGCGGTTCGGCTACCGCCGCCTGCACATCCTGCTCAAGCGCGAAGGGGTCGTGCTGAACCACAAGAAGCTGTTCCGGCTCTACCGAGAGGAACGATTGACGGTGAGGCGGCGCGGCGGTCGCAAGCGCGCGCTGGGTACGCGGGCGCCGATGACCCTGCCGCAAGGGCCGAACCAACGCTGGAGCCTCGACTTCGTCTCCGATACGCTGACCGACGGTCGACGCTTCCGGGTGCTGGTCGTGGTCGATGACTTCACCAGGGAGTGCCTGGCGCTGGTCGTCGACACATCGCTGTCCGGTATCCGCGTCGCTCGAGAACTCGATGCTCTGGTCACCACCCGTGGTAGGCCGTTGATGATCGTCAGCGACAACGGCACCGAACTCACCTCGCGGGCAATCCTGCACTGGCAGGAGGATCAGGTTGTCGAGTGGCATTACATCGCGCCCGGCAAGCCGATGCAAAACGGCTTCGTCGAAAGCCTGAACGGCCGCTTCCGCGACGAGTGCCTCAACGAGCACCTCTTCCGCAGCCTGCCGGCGGCCAGGCAGATCATCGAAGAATGGAGGATCGACTACAACGCCCGCCGGCCCCACACGAGCCTTGGCGGCCTCACCCCAAACGAGTTTGCAACCCGGTCCCGGAGGGACCACAACGAGAACAGAGTCCAGTTATGAGTGAGGGCAAACTGGGGGCAACGTCAGCGGCGTAGTACTTCTGACCGGGTACATGATAGATGCGCTCGCCGGTCGTCATGCTGATGTTGCCTTTCACCGAGCAGCCGACCAGCGGCGGGCTGAACTCGACGACGAGCGGAAAGCCGAAGAGAATCACCAGGAGCAGGATACCCGCGACCGTTGGCCAGCGTGGCGATGTCGGCGCTGCGCGGTAGCGCGTCGAATATCGAGATGGGGCTGCTGTCCGCATCTGTGCCCTTGCTCATTTTTCGAACGCAACATAAACGCGCAAAGGTTGCGGTCGCGCTAATCCAGTAGCGACAATGCCGCTGATTCGACATGTGCCGAACGACGACGTGGGCCACGAGTGTCATGACGTCAAATGATATACTCTCCTCGCTGGGGCTGTTCACTTCTCAAATAGAAGAGATGGAGCAACAATTCTCAGGACTTTCTTTGTTCAAATACATGTCCAGGGAACGACGCGCATTCTTCTCGAAACCACAGTTACGCTTTACCCAGCGAACCGCCCTCAATGACCCATTTGAGCTTTCAAAGCGCTGGCAAGAGGTGGCTTCAAAGGAAACGCTCGACGGAATGATCGCTTACATCGACGGTGAACTCAGGTCGAAACTGCGCGATGACGCATTTTTGCTTAAGATGCTAATGATGGAAGCTGACAAGAGGGGGCTAATTCTAGGGCAACAAGATCGGGCAGCTATCACTCTAAGGTTGAAGGACCCAACGTTCAGGAAGGAACGCGAAGGGATCATAGCCGACTTGGACGCGAAGCTGGAACTCATTGTCCACTCGATGTTCGGCCCTGCTTTTGCAGAGTACGTTCTAGCAAAGCTAACCGATACCGTTGGCATTTTTTCGGTTTCAGAGACGGGCACAAACGTTCAACTTTGGGGTCTATACGCAACATCCGGAAGGGGATTTGCGATTGAAATTGACCCGTTTCACGATTTTTTCCTCGCTCCGAAAACACGAGTTACCTTGTTTCGCAAGGTCAAATACACGGACGATGTGATACCCGCCTTTTTCAGTAATCCATATTATCTATATCTGATCAAAAACAAAAAATGGGAATTTGAAGAAGAGTGGCGAGTTATTAAGGTATTGTCAGAATTTGATGAACAAATCGATATAGACGACGATACCGTCTATTTGTGGAACGTGAAGTCCGGAATGATAAAATCCATAATCTTTGGATACAACTATAGCAAAGAAGCCGCGTTGCAGGATGCACTGGAGTTGTCGAGTTTTGACCCTGAGACCCAATTCAAACAAGCGGTCGCGGGCGAATTGCCGGGTCAGCTGGAATTAGTCCCTTTCTCAGCGTGAGCGGGCTACGCCGGCGGCGACCGAGGCGCCATCTCCCTCGCCCTGTGACGAAGCATAATCATCGCCTTCGGTCGTGCCGGCGCTGCTGACCAGAAGGCCGACATCGCGACCGCTAGATCGCCGACGCGGGCGAGGATCTCCAGCGGGCGCGACGTGTCGAGCGTCCATTCCTCGACTGCATAGCGAAGGTCTTCCAACGGCCGACTCATGGTGCTGATTATGGCAAGGCAAGGGTGCTGGCGAGTGAGCTGCTGCCGGTTTCACGGACACCGAGTTTAGGTGTGATGATGGAACCGGAGGTGGATGATGGAACGGAGACGATTCAGCCGCGAGTTCAAGCTCGAGGCAGTGAAGCTGGTGCGCGAGCGGGGTGTGGCAGTAGCCCAGGCGGCCCGCGATCTGGATGTGCACGAGAACGTGCTGCGCAAATGGGTGCGGGAGTTTGCTGCCGACCCGCAGCATTCCTTTCCCGGCCAGGGGCAGATGAAGCCGGAACAACTGGAGATCGAGCGGCTGCGGCGTGAGGTGCAGAAGCTCAAGGCGGAGCGCGACATCTTAAAAAAGGCCGCGGCCTACTTCGCGAGGGAAGCGCTGTGAAGTTCGCTTTCGTCGCGAAGCACCGAGGGATCTGGCCGGTGCGGTGGATGTGCGAGGCGCTCGGGATCTCGCGTTCTGGCTTTCATGCCTGGCTGGCGCGGCCGCCAAGCAGGCGGGCGCGAACTGACGAGGAGGTCGGCGCCCGGGTGCGCGCAAGCTTCCTCGCCAGCGACCGGACCTACGGGGCTCGCCGTGTCTGGCGTGACCTGCTGGGCGAAGGTATCGCCTG
Organism: uncultured Alphaproteobacteria bacterium; assembly: GCA_963785065.1. Lineage (GTDB taxonomy): Bacteria > Pseudomonadota > Alphaproteobacteria > Rhizobiales > Kaistiaceae > CAVSRC01. Next base: position 1,197,135 of record CAWATX010000004.1, on the reverse strand, counting down.
TGGTCTGCACAGGATCGAACGCTTGATGCGGGCCCAGGCCTTGCGGGCCCGTCCCCGCCGGCGCGGACTACCGAAAGACGAAGGCGACCGACTGGCGGCGGCCCTGTCGCCGAACCTTCTCGATCGCCAGTTCGTGGCGGAGCGGACGAACCAGAAGTGGATCGCCGACTTCACCTACATCTGGACGGCCGAAGGCTGGCTCTACGTTGCCGCCGTCATCGACCTGTTCTCGCGGCGCGTTGTCGGTTGGTCGATGAGTGCCGGCATGACCGCCCAGCTGGTCACCGACGCGCTCGTCATGGCGATCTGGCGCCGTGGCAAGCCGGATGCTCTGCTGCATCATTCCGATCAGGGCAGCCAATACACCAGCGAGCAGTTCCAGCGGCTGATGGCCGACAACGGCGTCACGTGCTCGATGAGCCGGTCGGGCAACGTCTGGGACAACGCAGCGATGGAGAGCTTCTTCTCGTCGCTCAAAACGGAGAGGACAGCCCGCAAGACCTACCGAACACGCGACCAGGCCAGGGCCGACGTCTTCGATTACATCGAGCGCTTCTACAACGCCCGGCGCCGCCATTCGACGCTCGGCTACCTCAGCCCCATGGAGTTCGAAAAACAGCAGGCGTTAGCTTAAGATAGTATCCACTGATCCGGCAGCAGCTCAAGATGCTTGAGCCTTGGCTACGCGAGAAGCTCGGCCTGATCAGCCAGAAGACCAAGCTCGCCGAGGCAATCCGCTACGCTCTCTCCCACTGGAAGGGGCTCAACCGCTTCCTCGACGACGGTCGCATCGAGATCGACTCCAACGTCGTCGAACGCGCCATCCGGCCGATCGCCCTGAACCGCAAGAATGCTCTCTTCGCTGGTTCCGACGGTGGTGGCGAGCACTGGGCGATCATCGCCTCGCTGATCGAGACGTGCAAACTCGGCGGCATCGATCCGCACACCTACATCGCCGACGTCATCACCAGGATCGTCAACGGTCATCTCAACAGCGGTATCGACGAGCTCCTGCCGTGGGCCTACGCCCCAGCCGCCGACCTCAAAGCCGTGGCCTGAGAACACCGCTTACTCCGAACCAAATGGACCGGGAAGTTCAGCGCTTGTCGTTTGGCGTCGTCATCTGTCGCGCAGCGCGGTTCCTGTCGAGGCGATCCAGCTCCGCCCCACGCAATCACTACGGTCCGTAGATACGCAGTCTCGCGCTCGGTCGTAGCTATCCGAGGCGAGCGGAAGTTGAACGAAATGCGATCTCCCAATGGTACCGCCTTTCGGCTACAATCAATGGATGAAATACACTCCGTAGTGAGGGAAGAGCGATGACCTGGGATCAAGGCGGGGATAGCGCCCCCCGCGGACTAGACGCTTTTGGTCCAGCGGAATTTGGAAGACACCAGCCAATTGCTCCTTTAGTCGCCCCGGTGGCGGGAACCGACAGTGCGGACGCCGCGGTGTTCGCTTTCGTCGAGCAGAACTCCGCGGAACAGAACCTTGCCGATAATACATTGGCCATGTGGGCAGCCATGGCCCCATTGAATTTGGACCAGACGGGTGAATCCGAAGTCATTGCGTCGGGCGACGGCGGTGTCACCTACGGGCGGTCCACAAGCGACATCCTGAACATTTCAGGCCAGGCTCATCAGGCTGAGACCATCGACACCGGGGCCGATTCCTCCAGTAGCGCAGCGGGCGTATCGGATGGGCTCGCGGGCACATATAGCCACAACGCTCAGAGTTATCTCAGCGACACAGTTCACACGCTGGGCCTGGGCCTTGAGGGGCCTTTCGATGTCCACGCCGCGAACGCTGACGACGCGCGCCCTGTCGGGCAGGAGTCCGATGGCAGCTATGGCGCCGCCTTTGATGACGTCGTCCTAAGTGGGCGGTTCTCCGCGGGCCCTACGGCAGCGCATAACGGTATTAGCGTCCTTGCGCCGGTCCTCGGCCCGACTCCTGACGTTCAGGTCCCGACGGCTGTGCCGGATTGGGCCGGTTCATATGTCGGACATGGCGCGTCGCTCGCATTTGATTCGACATCAGTGTCAGATTCCGTGGCGTCGGCGTCAGATTCCGTGGCGTCGGGGCCGCCAAGCGCGGCGGTCTTTGCGGGCGTATCGTCGCTCGCGACCTATCTGGTCAGTGGGTATTGGGCGTACGCGAATTACGACGGCAACCAGCCCCGCCACTGGGCCAGCACGACGATTTCCGTCAACATCAGTGCCCTGACAACGGCGGAGCAGAACCTGGCCATCAATGCATTGAACATGTGGGCATCGGTCGCTCCGCTGTCATTCACGTATACGACGGGCTCTGCAAACATCACCTACAACCACAACGGTGGCGCGACCCAGTACGTGGCAAACACCAGCGATACCACGCCCGTTTCCGGACAGAACTACCAAGCCGAAACGATCGACATCAGCACCTAATGGTTTGACCACGATGGCGGCTACAACGATGGCCGGACGGGGATCTACAGCTACAACTTTCAGACCTACCTTCACGAGACCGGCCACGCGCTTGGTCTTGGCCATCAGGGCCCGTACAACGGCAGTGCCACGTATGGAGTGGACAACATCTATACGGATGATACGTGGCAATATGCGATAATGTCGTATTTTGCGCAGTATAACTATGACGGCGGCACCTTCGACTATGTTATTTCACCACAAATGGCGGATATCTATGCAATTCAATCGATATATGGGAGTGTGAGTACGCGTGCCGGTGATACTACCTATGGTTTTGACGCCGCTGGCACCGCGGGAGCGATATATGACTTCAGCAGCTATTCGGGCCTCGGCACGCCGGCTTTCACGATCTATGACAGCGGCGGCCGCGATTGGTTGAATGCGTCTGGCTATTCGAACGCTCAGACGTTGGATCTTCGGCCGGGTCACTGGTCGTCTATTGGCGGCTATACCTATAATATTGGCATCTACCTGACAACGATCATCGAATACGCCGTTGGTGGTTCTGGAGACGACACGCTATATGGTAATACCGCCAATAATTCTCTATACGGGAATGGCGGCTTCGACACGGTCGTATTTGCGGGAAACCGCTCAGCTTTTTCCTTCAGCGAGTTCGACAATCACGAGTATAACGTTACGGGCAACGCTCAAGGAACCGACGCGCTATTTAGTATCGAGCGATTTGTTTTCAACGATGTCACGGTCACAGACGATCATGTGGCGGGTACGTCGACCGCGAGCGTTCTCGCCCCGGCCGGTTCAGTTACGGGCGACAGGCAGTTCAATGGCGATCATGACTGGTTCAGGGCGACCTTATACGCCGGGCACAGCTATGTGATCGACGAGCGCGGCTCGCCCAGCGGGGCGGGCACGTTGGCGGATAGTCTTGCCACACTGCGCGATTCCGGCGGCACAGAGATAGCCTACAATGACGATGGTGGGATCGGCTTCGACTCGCAGATGGCAGTCCATGTGGCGACGACCGGCACTTACTATCTCGACGCTAGTGCTTTTAGTGCCGCTTTGGGTACCTACACGCTCGAGCTCGAAGACCTCGGCATGGTCAACACCCGCTTTCAAGTGTCCCACGTCGAACTGAACTCGTTTGGCCCGCACGCCGGTGGATGGATGAGCCAGGACGCCACGCCGCGCATGCTCGGCCAGGCCAACACCGATTTTGGGGATTTTCCGGGCTTGAGCGACATCTTCGGCTTCGGCTCCGGTGGGGTTTACGTCGCCCTGGCGCACAACGGGGGGTTCAGCAATCCAGGGTTTGTGCTTCACTCCTTTGGCTCCTCTGCGGCGGGCGGCGGGTGGTCGAGCCAGGATCTCTTTCCACGAGAGGTTGCCCAAGTTGATGCCACCTACCACGATGACATCGTGGGGTTTGGCAGCGGAGGCGTCTATGTTGCTTTGGGCAACGGGGAGAACTCATGGGCGCTGCCCACGTTCACTCTGCACTCGTTCGGTGCTTCCGCGGCGGCAGGAGGCTGGACCAGCCAGGACCACCTTCCGCGGTTGCTTGCAGATGTGAACCTTGATGGCCGAGCTGACATCGTCGGTTTTGGCAGTGGCGGCGTGTACGTCGCCCTGAACACGGGAGGAGCGAACTTCGCCAATCCGTTCTTGTCCACACACTCGTTTGGTTCATCCGCGGCTGCGGGCGGCTGGTCGAGCCAGAACGTGGCTCCGCGGGCCCTGGCCGACGTGAACGGTGATGGCTACAATGACATTGTCGGCTTTGGCACCAACGCAACATATGTCGCGCTGGGCACCGGCGGCGGCCATTTCGGGCCGGCCATGGTTGCGCTGCATTCGTTCGGGTCATCCCCGGCGGGAGGTGGCTGGACTGACAACAACACGCTTCCGCGCGAATTGGTGGACATAAATACCGACGGCAGGGCGGATATCGTCGGGTTCGGAGGCGGTTATGTGTATTACGCCCTGGGCCAGTCGGACGGCACGTTCTCACTGCCGGTGCGCGACATCCACAGCTTCGGCCCTCAGTCCGGCGGGTGGTCGAGCCAGGATCTCTATCCACGCTTTTTGGGCGACGTGACGGGCGACCACCAGCCAGACATCATCGCTTTCGGCGACAGCGGCGTCTACGTCTCGCGCGATTTCGATTTCATCAACGTTTGACGCCTCCGGAGGGCGCGTCATCGGTCCATGAATGGCGCGATGCATTGGTGCCTCCCGATCTTTGGTCCTTTGGTCGCAGTAACCGTGTTGCCCTTCTCGGTTACCTCGCGGTTACAGTCGCCTGCCTCCGCTGCAGTTCAGCGCAGTGCACTGCACTGGATTTCGCCGTGGTTCAATTCACGCCCGCCCGAGAGACTGAACCGCACCGGGTTTTCCGGAGGCCGGTTGGTTTGAGTCACGCTGCCATGGCTGGGTCTTGCAGCATGGCGTAGTAGCGTGCCTCGGCTTCGGCCGGCGGGATGTTGCCGATGGGCTCCAGCAGCCGGCGGTGTCTGAACCAGTCGACCCATTCCAGCGTCGCGAACTCGACGGCGTCGAAGCTCCGCCACGGCCCGCGTCGATGAATGACCTCGGCCTTGTCGAGACCGTTGATGGTTTCGGCCATGGCGTTGTCATGGGAATCGCCGACGCTGCCGACCGAGGGCTCGATCCCGGCTTCTGCCAGGCGCTCGGTATATTTGATCGAGACGTACTGCACGCCACGATCAGAGTGATGGATGAGGCCGCTGCCCTGGGTCGGACGCCTGTCATGAAGCGCCTGTTCCAGCGCATCGAGTACGAAGGCGGCATGGGCTGTCCTGCTTGCCCGCCAGCCAACGATCCGACGAGCATAGGCATCGATGACGAAAGCGACGTAGACGAAGCCCGCCCAGGTCGCGACATAGGTGAAGTCCGAGAGCCACAGTCTGTTCGGCGCCGGAGCATGGAACTGACGGTTGACATGATCCAGCGGACAAGGCGCGGCCTTGTCGCTCTTCGTGGTTCGGATCGTCTTGCCCCGGACCGCCCCTTCAAGGCCCATGCTCCGCATCAGCCGGGCGACGGTGCAGCGAGCCACATCGAAGCCTTCCCGCTGCATCTGCCGCCAGATCTTGCGTACGCCGTAGACCCGGAAGTTCTCCTCGAACACGCGCCGCACCTCGATCTTGAGCACCGCGTCGCGTTTCACCCGCACCGGCAGCCGGGAGGGATCACCCCGCTTGGCGGTGTGGTCGCGGTAAGTCGACGGGGCGATCGGCAGCACCTTGCAGATCGGCTCGACCCCATAGGTCTCCCGGTGATCGTCAATGAAGGCGATCATGGCTTGAACCGGCGGTCGAGCTCCGCCTGGGCAAAATAGGCCGACGCCTTGCGCAGGATCTCATTGGCTTGCCTGAGTTCGCGAACCTCGCGCTCCAGTGCCCGAAGCCGGTCGCGCTCGTCCGTGGTCGGGCCGCCCCGCATGCCACTGTCCCGCTCGGCCTGCCGCACCCAGCGTCGCAGCGTCTCGGCCGTGCAACCAATCTTCGCCGCGATCGAGCTGATCGCTTCCCATTGCGAGTCGTGCTCGCCCGCATGATCCAAAACCAGACGGACCGCCCGATCACGAACCTCCGCCGGATACCGTGTCGAATGTGTTCCCATAGCAGCTCCTCCTTCTCACAGGTTGGAGCCTCCGGGAAAGTCGGCGCGGTTCATTGTCTTGATCATCGCGCATCTAGAGTCGGACGACCTCGCCGGTGCGCACCGAACGATCGGCAGCAAGAACGATGCGCAGGCTCTTGACCGCATCGTCCATGTGATCGCCGAGGTCGAGATCCTCATCGATGGCCCTCATCAGGAAGCGCTGCTCGCGCTCGCACAGGTCGTCGTGGCCGGGTTCGTCGGCGGTGGTGATGCGCTCGTCCGCCTTGGCCAGCGACCCGTCGGCGGCGAGATCGGCCGGGTGATAGAGTATCTGGTTGGTCTTGGTGTGGGTCTCCATGTCGGCCGAGCCGGCGCCTTCCGCCATGACGATCGACACCGAGCCCTTGGGCCCGATGACGTCCTTCACGAAAAAGGCGGTCTCGCTCATCATGGGGCCCCAGCCGGCCTCGTACCAACCGACGGAGCCGTCGGCGAAGGTCACTTCGAAGTGGCCGTAATTGTACATCTCGGCCGGCATGTCCTCGGTCAGCCGGGCGCCGACGGCATGCACGGTCACCGGCGCGGCGCGCGTGATCTGGCACCAGACATCGACATAGTGGACGCCGCAATCGACGATCGGCGACAGCGACTGCAGCAGGCGCTTGTGCGTCGCCCATTGCTCGCCGCTCGACTGCTGATTGAGGTTCATGCGGAAGACGTACGGCGCACCCAGCGTACGGGCGAGCTCGATGAATTTCATCCAGCTAGGATGGTGGCGCAGGATATAGCCCACGACCAGCTTGCGGCCGGTGCGCCGCGCCGCGGCGACGACGCGCTCGGCCTCTGCCACGGACTGGGCCAGCGGCTTCTCGACGAAGACATGGGCGCCAGCTTCCATCGCCTTGACGGCGTAGTCGGCATGGCTGTCGGCCCAGGTGCAGATGGAGACCACGTCGGGTTTCAGCGTGGCCAGCGCCTCATCATAGTCGGTGAAACGCTTCGCGCCGGCGAGCGCTTCCGGCATGTCGCGCCCGGCGATCTTGCGATCGCAAAGGCCCGCGATCTCGAACCCGTCGATGCGCGCATAGGCGAGCGCGTGGCTCGTCCCCATATTGCCGAGCCCGACGGAAAGCACCCTCTTTCGTGCCATCGCCTCCTCCTAGTCTTGTGTAGCGACGCCGTCGATCCACGTCTCGACGACGGCAAGATCGTCGTCGAGCAGGACCAAGTCGGCGCGATAGCCCGGCGCGATGCGGCCCAACTCGTCGCCGAGCCGCAGGTAGTTGGCCGGCGCCCGCGAGGCCATGTGCAAGGCCGCCTCGACCGGGAGGCCGAGGCCGGAGACCGTGTTGCGCACGGCGGTGGCCATGTCGAGATCGGAGCCGGCAATGGTGCCGTCGCCGCGCAGCAATGTGCCGTCCTTGCGGGTGATGACATTGCCGTCGATGAGGAACTCGGTGAGATCGCTGCCGACCGACGGCATGGCGTCGGTGATCAGCACCATCCTCTCCCAGCCACGGGCGGCGATGGCGACACGCAGGCTGGCTGCCGAAACGTGGAAGAGGTCGACGATAATGCCGACGAAACTGTCGGGATCGTCGAGCGCGGCACCGACCGGCCCCGGTGCCCGGCCGGCCAAGGGCGGCATGGCGTTGAAGAGATGGGTGAAGCCGGTGAGCCCGGCGGCGCGTGCTGCCACCACCGTTTCGTAGCTTGCCACGGTGTGGCCGGCGGAGACGACAATGCCCTCTGCGGTGAGCCGCGCGATCATCTCCGGCGGCACGCGCTCCGGCGCCAGCGTCATCAGGGTGCGGCCGGCGCCGAGCGAGGTGACCAGGGCGAAGTCCTCCTCGTCCATATCGCGGAAGAGGGCCGGATCGTGGACGCCCTTGCGCTCGGCGCTGAGGAAAGGACCTTCGATGTGAATGCCGAGCATGCCGGGGACTTGCGCCTGAAGCGCATCGCGGGCGGCATCGATGGCCTCCTGCATATGCGCGCGCGTATCGGTGATGAAGGTCGGCAGGAAGCCCGTCGTGCCGGTGGGCCGATGGGCCGCGCCGATCGCGGCGATGCCGTCGGCCGTGCGTTCGTCGTTGAAGAGCACGCCGCCGCCGCCGTTGACCTGGACATCGATGAATCCAGGGGCCAGCAGTCCCTCGACGCGCCGCACGGCGGCATCCGACGGACGTTCGCCATCCGGCAGCAGGGCGGCGATCCTTCCGTCGGCGATCACGACGCAGTGGCCGTCGACGATGCTAGTGCCGTCGAAAACCCGGGCGCCGGTCAGGGCAATGCGCATTACCGCGTCTCCGTCACCTTCATCAAATGCGGCGGGTGGTCGGGGTCGCGCCCGCGGGCGCGGGCGAGCGCCTCGGCGAGCGGATAGAAGCTCTGCACAAGCACAATCGGCTGGGCAAAGGGATGCAGTCCGTCTGCCGTCGGCAGCCGCATCGCGGCCCTCAGTGGACCGGCAGTGATCACCTCGACCCGGCGCGCGATCAGACCGGCGGCAAGTTCGGACAGGGACTCGAGCGCTTCGTCGCGCTGGCTGAACAGCACGACGGGAAATTCGGGGCTGGCGAGGGTCAGTGGCCCGTGCATGATCTCGGCAGCGCTCATCGCCTCGGCGTGAAGACCGCACGTTTCTTTGAGTTTCAGTGCCGCTTCATGGGCCGCCGCATAGCCGGCGCCGCGGCCGACAACATAGAGGTTCTGCCTATCGGCAAGCCGCGACACAGCCGGCTGCCAGTCGCGCTCGAGCGCATCGGCAAGATCGTCCGGCAGGCGCTCGACGGCGCGATTGAGCGCGGCATCGTCGCTCCATGCGGCCAGCAACTGCAGCAGTGCCGCCAGCGAAGCGATGTAGGTCTTGGTCGCGGCGACGCTCTTCTCGGGGCCTGCGTACAGCGGCAGCACCACCTCGCAGCATGCCGCCAGCGGCGAGGCCGGGTCGTTGGTGAGCGCCACCGTCAGCGCCCCGCCGTCGCGCGCCCCTTCGGCAAGCTCAATGAGATCGGGGCTGCGTCCCGACTGCGAGATCGCCAAAAACAGTGCGCCGGCGACCTGCGGCCTGCCGCCGTAGATCGAGCGCACTGATGGGCCGACGGAGGCGACAACCAGGCCAAGACGGATTTCCAGGAGGTATTTGGCGTACAAGGCGGCACTATCGGAACTGCCGCGGGCGCAGGTAACGGTGAAGCGCGGCGGCGCGGCTCGGAGCCGTTTCACTAGATCGCAGCAGGTCGTGGCATTGGCGGCGATCAGCCGCGCCACGACCTCCGGCGCCTCGGAGGTTTCGCGAAGCATGAGGCTCGCAACGGCGGCGCTCGCCGTGCGCCCACTCTCTGTCATGTGCCTGACCCGACGGACAGCTCGGCGACGAAATCATAGGCGTCGCCGCGGTAATAGGAGGCGGTGAACTCGATGGGGGTGCCGTCCTCCAGGAAGGACCGCCGCTCGATATAGAGCGCGGCGCTCGCCGGCGGCACGTCGAGCAGCTTGGCCTGATCGCCATTGAGAAGAACGGCATGGAGTCGCTGCAGGGCACGGCCCGGCGCGTAGCCGCGTTCGGCCAGCGCCGCATAGAGTGAATGTCCGACGATCCCCGGATCGGGCAGGAAGCGGGCCGGAACGGCAGCAACCTCGATGGCCATGGGCACGTCGTCGGCCAGACGCAGGCGCTGCAACCGGCTCACCTTCTCGCCGGGAGAAAGGCCGAGGGCCATTGCCTCCTTCGGCGCCGCGGGACCGCAGGAACGGTCAATCGTCCGCGTGCCCGGCTTCAATCCACGTATCATCATGTCGTCGGTGAAGCTCGACAGACGCGACAGGGCCTGCTCGACCCGCGCCGGAGGAGCGATGAAGGTGCCGGACCCCCAGTGCTGGAGCAGGATGCCCCTGTCGACCAGACCGGAGATCGCCTTCCTAACGGTGACCCGCGAAATGCCGAGTTGGCGCGCAAGGTCGCGCTCGCTGGGCAGGGCCTCGCCGGCCTGCAACTTTCCGGAGCGCACTTGATTGTGGATCAGGCGCTGGAGCTGGAGATAGAGCGGCGTCGGGCTCGTTTCGTCGAGCCCAACTTCTGTGTCGCTTTCGGCGGGCACGTCCACCACGGGTGCTAGACCTCTTCCATCACGGTGTGGGCCTGCCGCGCCAATAGAATGGCACCGTCTATGGCGTCGCTCTCGGGCGCGGTCAGGTGCAGGCGCAGAGGCGGCGGCAGCCACGGTTCGATTCGCCGAAAGACACTTCCTATCATGGCAACCCGTTCGGCGCCGACATCGAGCAGGCGGTTGATGTGGCGCGCCACCTCGTGCGCGGCCTCGTCGATGATCGAAAGCGCAAGCATGTCGCGCTGCTCGGCGAAATCGAAGACCAGCGGGGCAAAGCCGGCGAAATCGGCCGGCACCGCCGTGCCCGCCCAGACGACCGCGTTTTCCGGCCGACGGTCGAAGCGGTCGAGGACGGCCTCAGCGAGCGGCGTCAGCGGGCCGGTCCCTTCGACGCCCCAGATGGAACGGCGGATCGCGGCGCGGCCGATGGCCATGCCGCTGCCCTCGTCGCCGATGTCGGCGCCCCAGCCACCGACGCCGATCCGCCGGCCGGCGATGACGGCAAGACCTGCCGAGCCGGTGCCGACGATGAGGATTGCGCCATCGCGCCCGCCAAAGGCACCGAGCCAGCTGGCGTAGGCATCTGTATCGACCACCAGCGAGGCGAAGGGATGTGGGCGCGCGAGGACCGCCTGGCGGTCCGTGTCCTGCTGGGTGCCGGCGAGCCCAAATCCGGCGTGGATGCGGCCGACGTCGCCCTCGCCGAGCCCGGCCGCGACGACAGCCTGGCGGCAGGCCTTCAGGGCTTCGCCGAAGCCGGCATCACCGAGGCGGGCATTGGCCGGGCCTGCCGCGCCCTCACCGAGCAGCCGCCCGGCGCAGTCGCGTAGTCGCGCGCCACAGCGGGTGCCGCCGCCGTCGACCCCGATGAAGAGAGGCTCTGCCATTGGTCCCTTCGGCTTCCTCCGATCGGCTGGCCACCGGACTCGCCAAGCAATAGGATAATGCCACTTCAAAGCCAACCGGAAAAGCGGCTCCACACATCTCCTGTCGACTTTGGCAGCAAGTTGCCCGCATTTGAGCCAATCTTCAACCATACCGACGGTCGATTGCCGTCACGGCACGCCCTTGCCGGATGCCCGCGACCTATGATACCAATCTAATACGTGTCGCAACGAGAGGGGTCTCAGCGCTCGCCGCGATGTCCACAACCGAAACCATTAGCCAGCGTTATCGCGGCCTCGATGCGTGGGACGACGATGCCATCCTTGCAGCCTTCGTCGATGGACAGGAGCGTGCGGTCGCCGCCGTCGATCAGGCGCGCGGCCAGCTCGCCGCGGCGGCACGGGCGATCGTCGCCCGGCTCGGCGCGCAAGGCCGGCTGATCTATGTCGGCGCCGGCACCTCGGGACTGCTGGCGGCGCTCGACGGCATGGAACTTGCCGGCACGTTCGACTGGCCGGAGGAGCGCACCGTCTTCGTTCTGGCCCAGGGCACCGAGCTCAAACCCGGCATGACCGGCGACAGCGAGGACGACGCGGCGCGCGCCCGCGCCAGGATCGCCGAGCTTGCGCCACAGCCGACCGATGTCGTGATCGCCGTCGCTGCCAGCGGATCGACGCCCTTCACGCTCGCTGCCGTCGAGGCCGCCCGCAAGGCCGGTACGCTCACGGTTGGCCTTGCCAACAACCCGCAAGCCTCGCTTCTCAGCCAGGTCGATCAGCCGGTCCTGCTCGATTCGGGCGTGGAAGTGATCCGCGGCTCGACGCGCATGGGCGCCGGCACCGCGCAGAAGGCGGCCCTCGGCCTGCTGTCGAGCCTGATCATGATTCGGCTCGGCCGCGTCCACGACAATCACATGGTCAGCCTGAGGGTCGACAACGCCAAGCTGCACAAGCGCGCCGTGACAATGCTTGTCGACATCGCCCATGTCGACGAGCGGGCGGCGACGCACGCGCTCGATGCCTGCCACGGCCACATCAAGCAGGCGGCCCTCGTTGCCAAAGGCCTCGCGCCCGAGGAGGCAGCAAGGGTTCTGGCCGAAACACAAGGGAATCTGCGCGCCGCGATGGCTCGACTGAAATGAGCAAATCGCGGTCACGGAGAGGCCGGCGGCATGCTGCCGGCAGAGCAAAGTCTCAACAGGGAGAGTGACGGATGACAGGACGCGCACTGAACCTCAAGAGGATCGCCGCTGCGGCTGCGGCGACCCTGCTGCTCTCGAGCGGCATTGCATTCGCCGAAACGACGCTGACCATCGAAAGCTGGCGCAACGATGATGCCGATCTGTGGACCAACCAGATCATCCCGGCCTTCGAGAAGGACCACCCCGACATCAAGGTGGTGTTCAACCCGACGGCGCCGACCGAATATAACGCCGCGCTCAACTCGCGGCTGGAAGGCGGCTCCGCCGGTGACCTGATCACCTGCCGGCCGTTCGATGCCTCGCTCGACCTCTTCAAAAAGGGCTACCTGACGTCGGTCAACGACCTTCCCGGCATGGAGAACTTCTCGGACGTGGCGCGCGTCGCCTGGACGACCGACGATGGCAAGACCACCTTCTGCGTGCCGATGGCCTCGGTCATCCACGGCTTCATCTACAACAAGGACATCTTCGACGAACTGAAGCTGTCCATCCCGAAGACCGTCGACGAGTTCTTCAAGGTGCTCGACGCGATCAAGGCCGACGGCAAGTATGTGCCGCTCGACATCGGCACCGCCGACCAGTGGGAAGCCGCCACCATGGGCTTCCAGAACATCGGCCCGAACTACTGGAAGGGCGAAGAAGGCCGCAAGGCGTTGATCGCTGGCACGGCGAAATTCACCGACAAGCCGTACATCGACACCTGGGCCCAGATGGCCAAGTGGGCGCCCTATCTCGCCGACGGCTATCAGGCGCAGAAGTATCCCGACAGCCAGAACCTGTTCTCGCTTGGTAAGGCTGCGATCTATCCCGCCGGTTCGTGGGACATCACCACTTTCGAGAAGCAGGGCGGCGCCGAACTGAAGTTCGATGCCTTCCCGCCGCCGGTGCCGGCGGCCGGAGGCGACTGCTACATCAGCGACCATGTCGACATCGGCATGGGCATCAACGCCAAAACGCCCAACATGGACGCTGCCAAGACCTTCATGTCGTGGGTGGCTTCGCCGGCCTTCGCAGGCATCTATGCCAACGCTCTGCCGGGGTTCTTCCCGCTGTCCTCCGCCAAGGTCGACATCAAGGACCCGGTCGCCAAGTCGTTCGTGAGCTGGCGCGACAGCTGCAAGTCGACGATCCGCAATTCGTACCAGATCCTTTCGCGCGGCACGCCGAATCTGGAAAACGACCTGTGGAATGTCAGTGCGCAGGTGCTGAACAAGACCATGACGCCTGAAGAGGCGGGCAAGAAGGTCCAGGAGGGTCTCGACTCCTGGTACAAGCCGATAGCGCAGTAGCGCCTCCAAATAGCTGTCGGGTCGCGGAGCGCCAGTTTCGCGGCCCGACGTGCCTCCCTCCAAGGCACGAATTGATTCTTCCGGCCTACAGAACCTAAAGTTCCGCCGTGGGGCGCAGCCGCAAGCTGGGGACGTTCAAGCGCGACGCGGGGCGCAGCGCAGGGGAAAAGGGGCAATGGCGGAAACCGCCGACGAAATCGCTCATGTGCGGATCGATACCAGGGACACGACGCCTTGGACGACCTATATCGTCGTCTTTCTCGCCCCGGCGGCCATCGTCTACACGGTCTTCTCGATCTATCCGCTGATCGATACCATCCGGCTCAGCTTCTACGCCGCCGACAGCCGCGGCGTCACGCACTTCACCGGCCTCAGCAACTTCGTCACGCTGCTGACCGACACCCGCTGGGCGGGGCCGTTTTGGAACGCCTTCCGTAACAATCTGATCTTCTTCGCGATCCACATGATCGTGCAGAACTCGATCGGCTTGGCCCTCGCCGTTCTCCTCAGCCTGCCGGCGCTGGCCGGGCGCAGCGTCTATCGCACGCTCATCTTCCTGCCGACGATGCTGTCATTCGTCATCATCGGCTTCGTCTGGCAGCTGATCCTCTCGCCGCTGTGGGGCATCGCCAAGGGCGCCCTCAACGTCTTCGGGCTGGGCGGCCTGTTCGCCCCGTGGCTAGGACTCGAGGGCACCGCATTGGTCACCATCGCGCTCATCTCGGTGTGGCAGTTCGTTGGCATCCCGATGATGCTGATCTATGCCGCACTGCTGAACATCCCCGACGATCTGGTCGACGCGGCTACCGTCGACGGCGCCAATCAGTGGCACGTCTTCTGGTCGATCAAACTACCGCTGATCCTGCCCACCCTGGGCGTGATCGCCATTCTCACCTTCGTCGGCAATTTCAACGCCTTCGACCTGATCTACACGATCAAGGGAGCGCTCGCCGGGCCCAACTTCGCCTCCGACATTCTCGGCACGTTCTTCTACCGCACCTTCTTCGGCAACCAGTTGCAGCCGGGCAGCCCGACCATGGGCGCCGCGGTAGCGACCATGATGCTGCTCATTATCCTGGTCGGTGTGCTGATCTACCTTTTCGGCGTGCAGCGTCGCATGCAGCACTACCTTTCGTGAGGGGCCGGCGATGAACAAGCAGCGCGCTTCCCGGCTGGCCGTCCATGTGGCGCTGATCCTCTACACCCTGCTGGCGCTCGGGCCGGTGCTGCTCATCCTGATCAACTCTTTCAAGTCGCGCCGGGCAATCTTCAATTCGCCCCTGTCGCTGCCCATCGGCAAGTCCTTCTCGCTGGTCGGCTACGATTCCGTGTTGGCCAAGGCGGATTTCGGCCTCTACTTCGTCAACAGCCTGACGGTCACCGTCGCATCGCTGGCGCTGGTGCTCTTCTTTGGCGCCATGAGCGCGTGGGCGCTTACCGAATACCGCTTTCGCGGCAATGGGCTGGTTGGCCTGTTCATGGCGATCGGCATCATGGTACCGATCCGGCTGGGCAGCGTCTCCATCCTCAAGATGATGGTCGGGCTGGGCCTGGTGAACACGCTGACCGCCCTCATCCTGGTCTATACAGCGATGGGGCTGCCGCTCGCCATCTTCATCCTGGCGGAGTTCATCCAGCAGGTGCCGCGCGACCTGCGCGATGCGGCGCGCTGCGACGGGGTGAGCGAATACCGCATCTTTTATGCCGTCATCCTGCCGCTGATCCGTCCGGCCCTGGCGACGGTCGCCGTTTTCACCATGGTGCCGATCTGGAACGACTTGTGGTTCCCGCTGATCCTGGCGCCGGGCCGCGACACGCAGACCGTGACGCTGGGCGTGCAGCAGTTCATCGGCCAGTACGTGACCGACTGGAACGCCGTGCTGGCGTCGCTGTCGCTGGCGATCGCGCCGATCCTCGTCCTCTATCTGTTGTTCTCGCGCTCTCTGGTGCGGGGCCTGACCGCGGGAGCCGTCAAATAATGGCCGATGTGTCGCTCAGCCGCGTCAACAAGTCCTTCGGGCCGACGCAGGTCCTCCACGACATCGATCTCGAGGTGAAGGACGGCGAGTTCGTGGTGTTCGTCGGTCCCTCGGGCTGCGGCAAGTCGACGTTGTTGCGCCTGATCGCCGGACTGGAGAAGGTCTCCTCCGGCGAGATTTCCATCGGTGGTCGCAAGGTCAACGACAAGCCGCCGGCCGAGCGCAAGATCGCCATGGTGTTCCAGTCCTACGCACTCTATCCGCATATGAGCGTGTACAAGAACATGGCCTTCGGCCTGCGCTTCACCAAGGCGGACAAGGCGGAGGTGGACCGGCGCGTGCGCGGCGCGGCGGAGACGCTGCAGCTCACCCCTTATCTCAACCGGCGGCCGCGCGACCTCTCCGGCGGGCAGCGCCAGCGGGTGGCCATCGGCCGCGCCATCGTGCGCGAACCGGCGGTGTTCCTGTTCGACGAGCCGTTGTCCAACCTCGATGCGGCGCTCAGGATCAACACGCGCATCGAGATCGCCAAACTGCATCGCTCGCTCAAGGCGACGACCATCTACGTCACCCACGATCAGGTCGAGGCGATGACGCTGGCCTCAAAGATCGTGGTCATCAACCACGGGCGCATCGAGCAGATCGGCGCGCCGCTCGACGTCTATCACCGGCCGGCGAACCTGTTCGTCGCCGGCTTCATCGGTAGCCCGAAGATGAACTTCGTCGCCGGCAAGGTGACCAGCCGCGACGGCGGCGTGGCGGTCACCCTCGATGGCGGCGGCGGCGCCACCATGCCGACGGCGGATGCGCCAGGCGTCGGCGAAAAGGTCACCCTCGGGGTCAGGCCCGAACATCTCATCGAAGGCGAAGCCGACGGCCTCAGGCTGTCGGCGGAAGTCGACGCCGTCGAGCATCTTGGCGAATCGAGCCTGATCCACACTCATCTCGATGACGGCACGGTGGTGGTGGCGCGCACGCCGGGTGATAGCCCGACGATACCCGGATCGCGCGTGATCCTGACGGCGCCGGTCTCGGCACTGCACGTCTTCGCCGGCACCGGCAAGGCGCTCGGTCGCGGCTAGGTACGGGCGCGCGTGCCACTTTGCGGCGGCGTTAGCGTATGGCGCATTGCCGACTTGAGCAACTCGTCGAACTAAGTTCGCTTTTGCTCGGAAAGCGGCTGTCAGCGCAACCGCGAAATCGTGGAATGAGATACCGCGTAGGACCGAGCGATGTGCGGGAGGCATACAGCGTTCTGGCTGCCAAGGGGCTTGTCCTCCCTTGCCGCAGGGTCGGCACGCGCGTCCGTCCCAAGGCTGCGTGGAACATGCTCGATACCGCAGTCCTGCGCTGGCATCTGGAGGCGGCACCGACCGAAGAGCACATTTCCCACCTCTACGAGTTGTGCCACATCGTCGAGCCGGCGGCGGCTGCGCTCGTCGCCGCCGCGCCGTCTGAAGCAACGATCGAGCAGATTGGCGGTGCTTTGAACGAAATGGTGGTCTCCGGGGATAGTCCCGTGGTCCGGGCGATCTAGGCGCCGATCTCAGCTTTCGCCTAGGTACCCTCAATGCTACGGGCAATCATTTCATGGCGGGTTTGGCAGACTGATCTGCGCGACGCAGTTCAGCACGTCAGAGCCAAGCACGGACGGAGCCACCTGGGTTCGCGACGATTGCCTGCGGAGATACGAGGAGGTGTTCGAGGCAATCTGCAACCGGAGGCCGGAATTGGCGCGACAGCGCATGGACACTGCTTGACGATCTGTTGGACCACCCGCGCAAATTGCCGCGGCGGCACAACGGACGCTAGCGCCACGGCAATGCGAACGTCGCGTGACTAAGGAAGGCCGCGTCGAGCTGTCAGATCGGCCAGAAGCTTGATGTACACGCCGCCGACGACCGGACGGGCCCGGAAGCCACCCCGGCCAATCTGCTGTCCGCTTTCGGTATCAAACCAGTCCGACAGCGGCACGCGTTCGGCCCTGGCATCGAGCCACGCCGCGACGGGAGCGAGAAGAGCATCGAAGTCGGCGCGCCGAGCGGTCAGGCACGCCGTCCAGACCAGCCAATCGAGCTTGGTATAGTGACTGCGGCTGTCGAGCGGCAGGCCGAACCGGTCCTGATGCAGTCTATAGAACGCAACTTCCGTGTCGGCGATCTCGGGCGGGAAAAGGCCGAGCCCGAGGAGCCTGTCCCAAATCAGATTATACTTTTGGCTCCAGCTTCGGGGCTGGTCGAAGGCAAGACGGAAAGCGTCGCCGTCGTTGGCGAGCGCAGGCCAGCGTGCCGCCCAGTCTTTGGCGATGTCGCCATAGCGCCTGGCCGCCTGATCCTCTCCCAGCACCGAGCATAGCTGGCCATAGGCGCCGAGGCCGATGATGGCCTTGAGCGACAGGTTCGCATTGTGCGGCAGATGGCCGGCAAAATCGTCCGTGCAAAGCTGGTTTTCGGGGTCGATGCCGTGCGTGGCGAGATAGTCGGCCCAGGCCGAAAACTGCGGCCAGAACGCGCGCACGAAGCGATCGTCGCCGGTCGCACGGAACAATGCCGCCGCGAGGATCAGCATGTTGCCGCATTCCTCATAGGGCATCTGATTGTGTTCGCTCAGTTCGCCGCCGCCATAGACCTGTCCGTTGGCGTTCGGGAACTGGCCGACGTCGTGTGGCGCGTAGGGGAACGGCCAACGGCCGCTGGCGGCGTAGGCGCAGATCGGCCGCATCTGCGCTTCCAGGAGTGCTGGATTGAACAGCAGGAAGAACGGTGCCGACGGATAGGTTAGGTCGACCGTCCCCAGGCAGCCGTTCGAGGAGTTCTCCTTGGAGAAATAGAGCAGCTTGCCGTCCGTGTCCTCGACCAGCGCATGACCACCGACACACTGACGGAAGGCAAGGATGCCGAGCCGCGCGTATGTGTCGCCGCCGCTGGCGACCAGTTGCTCGATCAGCTTCTCGTCGTAGGCGCGCGCCCGCTCGGCCAGCGTTTCGCGCTCCGCCCAGGCGGTTGCCAGGAGGCCGATCATCGATCCGCCATGCCGCCGCCAATAGGGGCGCAGGCGGCGCTCGAAATAGGTGATCTGGAACACATGGTCATAGGCGACGGCCAGACGCCACGTGGCGCTGCCAGAAACGGTCCCGAAGAACTTGCTCCACGCGCTGACCATGTAGCCCGGGCGATCCTGTTCCGCTCCGGACGGCCCGCGATGACCGCGATGTGGCATGCCGGCCGCGCGGCCGGTTTGCACGTCGTCGCTCTCCGGGATGGTCCCGGCCGCGGCGAAGCTGTCGCGCAGCGTTAAGCCGTCGCCGCTTGCACCCACGGCCGCTGAGCCGGGCTCTGGCGACGTATAGAGATAACCCCAATCGATTTGCACCTCGTCGCCCGAACGTGCCAGCGGCGTCTGATCGGCACGACCCATGAACATTGCCACGACCGGCCCGCTCCGGTGCCGGCCCCAGACGACCTCCGTCTCTGCCGTGCCGGCAACCCAGTTGGCGCTGAAATCGACATAGGCCGACACGGCGTGCGGTGCGCCGTCCTGCGCGGCGATCGAGATTTCGACATAGCTCACCGGCCGCGCCATCAGGTCGAGGTCTTCGGGAAAGCAGGGTGTGAGGAAGGTGAGTTGCAGAGCGACACCCGCGGCCTCGAAGCTGTAGATGGTATGCGTCGGCGTCACCACGCGACCGGTCTGGCGCATGGCGGGCACCGGCTCACCCATGCGGCTCACCAGACCCATGAAGCGGTAGGGCCTGCCATCGATGTGCACCATGCCGCACATCGACTGGTTGAGCCCGCTCCAGTGGTGGGGCCAGGATTGTGTCAGCTCGTCCGTCATCGACCAGACGCTGACGAACGGATCGTGGACGATCAGCGGCGTTGCCGGCGCCGGCGCGCCGGTCGGCCCGGATGTGTTCATGACGTGTCCTGCCCGTTCAGTATTCGGACCGGCGGATCGGCAGAGGATCCACCGTCCAGGCCATGCGGTTGATCATGCGCCGCATCAGGTCGAGCTTGACTGCCTCCATCTCCGGCCGGCTCCACAGATTGGTGAGCTCATGCGGGTCGGCATCGAGGTCGTAGAGCTCGGCATCGGCGTCTGAGTGGGACAGCGCCAGCTTGTAGCGCTCGGTGCGCAGCATGGTCGTCTGCGGGTTCACGTCCTTCGGATGCCAGGGCATGGCATTGTAGTATTCCGAGTAGATGTCATCGCGGCTCGGGTCGGTGTCGCCGGTGAGCGTCGCCAGGAACGAGCGCCCCTGCATGCCCGGCTCGCGCGGGATGCCGGCCGCCTCCAGCAGGGTCGGCGCCAGGTCGACCAGTTCGACCATGCCCCTGGCCCGCTTGCCCTTCTTGAACCCGGGGCCGGAGATGACCATCGGCACGTGCACGGCTTCCTCGTAGAAGTACGGTCCCTTGAGGTAGATGCCGTGGTCGCCGAGCATCTCGCCGTGGTCCGACATGAAGATGACGATGGTGTTGTCGCGCTGGCCGGTGCGCTCGAGCGCCTCCAGCATGCGGCCGACCTGGGCATCGATCAGATCGCACATCGCCCAGTAGGCGGCGCGGACCAGCCGGTGCTCGCGCTCGGACATCTTGTCCCACTCGAAGCCGGCGCGCCCGCCATACGCACCTTCATGGTCGATGCGCTGCAATAGCGTCTTGCTGGCGAGCTCGTTCTTCTCGTGATGGGGCAGCGGGATCTCGTCGAGCTTGTCGAGATAGGGCTCGAGATACTCCCGCGGCGGGTCGAAGGGATGGTGCGGGTCGAAGATGTTGACCGAGAACATCCACGGCCGCTCGACCGACTGGTGCTGCTCCATGAAGGTGATGGCCTTCTGGGCGCACCAGCTGGTCTGATGCTCGGCGGCCGGCATGCCGTAAACGACGTAATCGGAGCCCTCGACCGGGGTGGTGGCGTAGCTCTTGCCGCGTTCGCGCAGCCACAGATCGTATTCGTTGGTCGGCCAGTTGTTGGCGCGTATCCCCTGGCCCAGCGGCAAGGCGGGATGGTGCGACCAGTGAAACTCGGTATAGCCGTCGTCGATGCGCCGCTCGGTGTCGGGCGTGACGCTCGGGTGGCAGGCGGAGAGATGCAGCTTGCCGGAGAGGCCGCAGCTGTAGCCGTTGTCGGCGAGGATGCGGCTGATCAGCCGTTCGTCGGCCGGGATGTCCTGGCCGTTCTGGCGCGTGCGCGTGGTGCGCGGATAGCGCCCAGTCAGGAAGCTGGCACGGCTCGGCGTGCATACCGGGCTCTGCGAAAAGGCGCGCTCGAACAGGACGCCCTCTTCCGCCAGCCTGTCGATATTGGGCGAATGGACCATCGAGTTGCCGTAACAGCCCAGCGTGTCCCAGCGCTGCTGGTCGGTACAGATCCACAGGATGTTCGGTTTGGTAGGCATTGCATCGGGTCCTTGTCAGGCTTTGATGGCGCCAGCGACGCCTTCGACGAAAAAGCGCTGGACGAAAAAGAAGAAGACGACCACCGGCACCAGCGACAGGGTGGCGGCGGCGGCCATGCCCGGCCAGTCGGTCTCGTTGGTGCCGACGAAGGCCAGCATGCCGACGGCGAGCGTGCGCTCGCTGGGCACGCCGAAAGTGAGCACCAGCGGCACCAGGAAGCTGTTCCAGGCGGCGAGGAAGGTAAGCACGGCGACGGTGGCGGTCACCGGTCCGGCCAGTGGCAGCATGACGCGCGCGAAGATGGTGAAGAAGCCGGCGCCGTCGATCACCGCGGCCTCCTCGAGTTCGCGCGGCAGCTGACGGAAGAAGCCGGCGTAGAGCAGGATGGCGGCGGCATTGCCGCTGCCGGCAAGCGCCAGGATGATGCCCCAGCGCGAATTGAGCAGGCCGAGCGCGCGGGTGAGGTCGACGATGGGGATGATGGCGAAGCCGGCCGGGATGATGAAGGTCACCACCAGCACGCCGATGACCAGTTGGCGGCCGATGAACTGGTAGCGCCCGAGCACGTAGCCGGTGAGCGAGGTGTGGAAGACGACCAGCGCCACGGTGGCGCAGGTGATGAGCACCGTGTTGAGCATGTAGGTGCTGAAGCCGGCGGTCACCCAGGCGCGGACGTAGTTGTCCCACAAAAGCGTATTGGGGATCAGGTTGAGCCCCTTGGAGAAGATCTCGAGCGGCTCCTTGAGCGAGGCGGAGACCAGCCACACGAACGGATAGATCCAGATCAGGCACAGTCCGGCAAGCAGCAGGACCGAGAGCCAGGTCCAGAAACGGCGCCCGGCCGGCGAGGGAGGCTTGACCGGGGTCATGCCTGGGCCTCCGCCCGGCGCTGCCGCACGCGGTAGACGATCAGCATCTGGCTGGCGGTCAGCAGCACGATGCAGACGCCGAAGAACAGTGCAGACGCCGAGGCGTAGCCGAGACGCGGCACGTTGGCGGCAAACGCATTGCGATAGATGAAGATGTCGATGACTTCCGAGGAATAGAACGGCCCGCCATTGGTGAGGGTGAGCATCAGGTCGAATACGTTTGTCGCCTCGACCACCGTGATCAGCGTGATGATGATCGTGAAGGGGGTGAGCAGCGGCAGCGTGACGAAGCGGAAGCGCTGCCAGACGTTGGCGCCGTCGATTCTGGCGGCGTCGTAGAGATCGAGCGGAATGGTCTGCAGCGCTGCGGTCCAGTAGATCAGCGTGATGCCCAGCCACTTCCACACCCACACGCCGATGGCGCTGTAGAGGGCGAGCCCGGCGCGGCCGAGGAAGTTGATCGGATGGTCGATGAGGTGGACCTGGAGGAGTGCCTCGTTGAGCGGCCCGCTGGCTGGATCGAGCACGAAGCGCATGACCACGCCGAGGATCGCGGCAGTGGTGACCACCGGCAAGAAGATGGCGGTGCGGAAGGCGCGCGAGAAGGGCAGCCCGGCATTGAGAATGAGGGCGAGAACCAGCGCCAGCCCGACGCGGATCGGCACCGCCACCACCATGAAGATGAGCGTGTTGCTGAAGGCGTTCCAGAACAGACGATTATGGAAGAGCTCGTGATAGTTCGCCAAGCCGATGAAGCGGCCCGATTGCTCGAAGCCGCTCCAGTCGAGCAGGGAGAAGTAGACGCTGGCGCCCATCGGCCACAGCGTATAGGTCGCAACCAGCGCCACGGTCGGCAGCAGGAACAGATAGATCCAGCGGTCCGCCCACAATCGCTGACCGAGCGTCTGCGGGCGCTGTCCTGCTACTGCGATCGCCATGGCGCGCGTACGTCAGTACATGTCCGGCGTGTAGTCCTTGTCCGGCGACCAGTTGGCGAACACCCAGTCATCGACGCTGGCCTTGCCGCCGTTCTGGTTGACGACGCCGATGGCGCGGTCGCGCTCGGCCGTCATGTCGTCGGAGAATTGCTGCAGGACGGGCGCGGGATCGTCGAAGGAACCGGCGAAGGCGCCCTGGATGATCTCGCCGAGGCTTGGCTCGACCGTCTTCATCTCGGCATAGACCTTGCCGATGTCGGCGTTGCGGATCACCGGTTCCGGTGCCAGCCGCACGCCATCCTTGTAGCCGGCGATGACCGCCTTGTAGGTCGGATCGACGTTGGCCCTGGCGACCGCCTCGAGGTCGAGCGGCGGCTGGTCCATGCGCTCGGCAAGCTTCACGTAGAAGGCGTCGGTGGTGAACAGGTTGAGCAGCTCGGTCGCCTCCTTGTTCAGCTTCGTCTGCGACGAGATCCAGAAGGTACCGGGCACCGGGCCGGCGTGGGCATGGCCGGTGGCGGTGCCGTTGGCGACCGGATTGGCCGTCACCCAGATCTTGGGCAGGACCTTGGGAGCGACGCCGGCGAGCGAGCCGCTGTTCCACGGCCCGTCGAAGAACAAGGCCGCTTCCCCGGCCGCCCAGCGGATGCGTCCCTGGCGGGCGTCGAGCGATGAAGACGCAGGATGCAGCGTGCCATCCTTCTGGAAGCTCAGCAGCATCTTGAGCGTTTCGACATAGTGCTCGTTGGCGTAGTCGTACTTGCCGGTCTTCCAGTCGATCGGCCCCGGCGCGCCGCTCATCTGCGACAGCTCGTTGAGATGCGCCTCCATGCGGCCGGTGAACTGGAGCGGCAGCAGCAGCCCATATGAACCGCCTGTGGTCGCCGCCTTTGCCGCCTTGCGAATCTCGTCCCAGCCATTAGGACCCTTCGCGGGATCGATCCCGGCCTTCTCGACCTTGGCCTTGTCATACCAGAGCGCGGTCGAATGCCAGCGGAACGAGAACAGCGGGAAGGAATAGACCTTGCCGCCGAAATTCGTCAGGCCGTCGAACAGCACGTCCTTCTGGAATGGCTTGTCGAGGGTGAAGCCGCTTTCGGGAGGGGCGAACCAGCCGGCACCTGCCACCTGGTCGACCACGGCGACCGGCGCGGGCACCGAGAAGACATCCGGCATCTGCTTGCTGCGGAAGGCGAGTTGCAGCGACTGCATCATGTCGGAGGGGTTCATCACCTGATGCTGAACCGTGACCGGATGGTCGGCGCCGTAGCCCTTCCACTCGGCCTCGAAGAGCGGCGCGATGGGCTGGAAGTGATCCCACCACTGGACGGTGACCGCGTCTGCGGCCCAGGCGCGCAGGGGCAGCGAGCCGCCGACGGCCGCGGCTGCCATGCCAGCGAGCACGCTGCGGCGATTCATTTCGAATGATTTGACCGGGTTTGTCATCTTGATCCTCCCTTCGTGACTCCCCGCATACTATCGGGTTATTTATGACGTTTGTCGAGCACCGTCTCCACCTGGGAACGGCGAACCACCCTTGTGCGGGGTTGCCGGGCCAGTGTACTGGCGGGTCGGGTCACAGGCGGCCGCACAGGGCACCACGCGGAGCAGGTTGTGAAAGAGAAGAGCAAGCGACGGAGCGGACGCCCGGGACCGACCATGATGGACGTGGCGGCGCGCTCCGGCGTGTCGCAGTCGAGCGTTTCCATGGTGCTCAACAACGCCGGAGGCGTGCGGGTGTCCGAGGCGACGCGCGAGCGCGTGCGGCGCGCGGCCGAGGAACTGGGCTACCGCGTATGGCGTCGTTCTCCGGTCGGCAGCGGGTCCATCCGAACGCTGGGCGTGCTCGTCGACGACGTTGCCCAGAATCCGCTCTCCATCACCGCGATCGATGCGGCGCGCAAGCGCGCTTGGGAGAACGACTGCGTGCTGGCGGTCATCCCGTTGGACCCGGACCGGCACTTCGTGCGGCGAGCGGTGGAACTGCTGCTCGCCCAGCGGCTGGTCGGAGTCATCTATCAGTCGTTCTTCACGCGCGAACTCGTTCTGCCGAAGCGGCTGCGCACCACGCCTGTGATCCTGCTCAACGCCTATACCAAGGACCCGAACGTCCCTTTCATCGTTCCGGACCACGCCGAGGGCGCGGAGAACGGCGCCGCCCGGCTGATTGCCGCGGGGCACCGGCGCATCGGCTTCATCAATGGCAGCACCAGCATGGAGGCCGCACGCGATCGCTTGGCGGGATATGAGCGCGCCCTGACCAAGGCGGGCATCTCCATCGATCCGGCGTTGATCCGCGACGGCGATTGGCGCATGAGCCGGGCGGAACAGGAAACGATGGCCCTGCTCAATCTTGCCGAGCCGCCGACGGCAATCTTCTGCGCCAGCGATCGCATGGCGATCGGCTGCTACGAGGGGTTGAAGACGGCGGGGCTGCGGGTGCCGGACGACATCTCCGTGCTCGGCTTCGACGACGACCCGATGGCGGCCTATGTGACGCCGCCACTCAGCACCGTGCGGGTGCCGCACGCGCAGATGGGCGAACTCGCCGTCGACTACCTCGTGGCACGCGCCGAGGGCGAGGTCGTGCCGGAGACGGCATCCCACCACATCCACTGCCGCCTGGTGGAGCGATCGTCGATCGCCGACATCGGCACGCGGCGGAATCGGCGGCGCCGGAAACGGACCCCGGCGGGCGCGGCCGAAGCCGTCTCGGGGCGCGGCGGATCACCGTCGACCTGACCGGCTCAGGCCGCCGGCAGGGACGTGCCGGCGGCGCCAGATTCGTCGCCGGCAGATTCATCCCGGCAATACCAGCCGTGCGGCGCGGTCTTGGGAATGTGCTTGGCGCGCGGCAGCGGGTCTTCTGCCCTGATCGTCCAGCGCAGGAGTTCCTCCAGCATCTCGAGGCGGACACGCTCATGAGCTGGTTCGGCATAGAGGTTGTGCAGTTCGCCGGGGTCCTTGGCGACGTCGTAGAGCTCTGCTTACAACGGCGTCGAGGTCATCGAAACGCCGGCTCACAACGCCGCCTGAACGGCCGCGTCACCCAAATTCCGGCATAGCTCCATGGAGCCTCCGGGAAAGTCGGGGCGGTTCATCAAGCCGGCATAGGCCGGCTTGCGTATTGTCGAAGGTGTCAACGCCTCAATAAGCCGAAATCGATCGCATTGCCCCTGGTCAAGGTCACGTCCTTTGAGGTGGTCGCGTGCACTTCATGAGGAACGTGCTGGCGCATGCCGGCAAGAGCGGACGACGGGTTGTCTCCGCATTCATCGCCACCGCCTTCGCTCAGGAGACGCCCGAGGCCGCCACGGTTCAGTGGCGTGCCGTCGCCGATCAGATCCGGTTGCGGCTTCCTCGGATAGGTGCCGGCGCACCCCGTGGACGAGCTTCTGGCCCCTTGAGAGGCCCATGCGGATCGTCAGCCTGAAATCGTCGCGACTCGTCCATGCCATCCCGATAGAGAAGCATGGATAGGAATAAATTCAAGACGTCAAAAGGAGTTTGCCGATCAGCGGTCAGCCGCACGAATAGGCTTCGCGAGACAAACGAGAGAATGAAGCGTCGGGCCGGCGGGTTCCGGCGCCGACGCCTCCTTGTACATCAAGCGAGACCTTCTCTCCCGAAGTCGCAAAAACACAACCCCGAAAACGGGCCACGTCTTGAGGCCGATGCCAAAATCTCCCGTCTCAGCCGCTAGCAGGCCGGTCGGTCCATTCTGTCTGCCGGCAGCGGACATCCTATGCGGGTAGCCGCCGCCCAACAAGTTCACCTAGGAGCCTTATCCCCAATCGTTCGGCATATGGCACCATTCCCGCAATGGACACAGAAACGAGTTGAGAGAGGCGTTTGCTCGAAAGGCACCGATTGGGCGTAGAGACTTTTTCATGCTGCTCCTGACATCAGGCCCGATCCAATGCCCTCGCTTTGTGCCGCCGCGTCAACGGCGAGAGGCCCGAACAGAAGGGAGCGGCATCACCGGCCCTGTTGTGCCCACCACCGCACCTCGCCCATTCGCCGGGAGCCGCCTCACGCGGGGCGCGCCAGCAGGGATCGGCGGCGAACAGCATAGACGACGATCAGGGCATGGACGGCGACTCCGATGACGAGGCCAATCACATGATCCGTCGTCGTCGCTGCCCCCGATGCCTGAATGCGCCAAAGGGCATAACCGCTGACCGGCAGAAACAGGACGACGGCGGTGACGAGCCCAGGATTGTAGCTTCGGGAGCGGAGCGCGCCGACGATGTGGACGACGGCATTTATGAGCATGAGGTAGACAGCGACCAGCCCCAGCCCGAGATCGACGCGCCACGCCAGATAGATCACGACGACATCGAGCAACCAAACGGCCCCGATGTTGATGACGAAGACCGCGGCCGGTGTCAGCACTTCGGCGCCGTGGCCAACCGTGCGGTTGACATAGAGCCGGAAGCGGTCGGCGTCGTGCTCCTCGTACTGATGGATCATATAAACCGGCAACAGCAGGAAAATTGCCGTGAAAGCGGGGCTCCAGACTCCGGCAAGCAGAGGCATGAGTGCCAAGATCATGATGCCGGCGAGAAAGCCGCCATAGACCCAGCGGGTGAAAAGCCGCGCCATCATTAGCCCTCTCCCTGACGACCGACGCATATCGCCCCACCGCACCGACATTCATTTGCTGAAAACATGAACCGCCGCCCGAAGTATGGCCGGCCCCACCGGCGACGGACACCCCTCGCGCCTACTTGCTCACCCGGCCAAGATCGCCACCCATGGCTGCTATGTCGCCTTCCAGATGGCTGAGTTCGCTGTGACGCGGAATGGACACTCGACAAACCAGGGCAAACTTGGAAACTGGAGCGGCGCGTGAAAATATCATGGCGCCAAACAATCCCATCTGGGGGATATCAGTAGAAAGCAGCATTCAACCTGATGCGGGAAAGGCCGCAATGGCGACGTGGAATGAACGCCAAAAGGGATTCATAAAAAGACTCGCGATTGTCGTCGCCTCGGCGCTGGCCGGACGGGTGCTGATGACGGCCGCCGATAGCCAGATAACGGACATGGGGACTACGGCGGACGTGGGGGCCTATTTTTGGCTGAGCACGATCAGCGGGCTGTTGTTTCTCGTCTCAACCGTGTCGGCCATTGTGACGCTGATCTATGGACGCACTCACGAGACAGCGATCCGTGAGCGCAAAAGCGTTTCCTTCATGCTGACGACATACCGCATCCTGTTCTGGCTGTCGGTCGCTGCATCCGTGCTTGCGTTCGCATTCTTGGTCTGGGTGGTTCTGCATCTTGGCCCGGTGCGTTGACATGTATCAACATCAACCTGCGTCTTTTCTGGACTCAGTGGGCCATCAAAATTCGTTCACCGCAGCCGATACAAAGCCCGCGGACTCTTTTGGTGTCGGACCATAACCACCACGTGGCGGCTGCGGCGACCCCCGCCAGAGCGCGCCCGAGCCGCTCCCGTGCGCCTTCGCTACGCGATCACGCCGCCTCTGCCCTCGGCACCTCCCGGACGCGCGATCAAAGAGCACACATCGGTTCAGACATCGGCGCCACCCCTCTTTGGCCCTTGCCCTCCGCCCTGCGCTCGGGGAGGTGGCCCAACCAATGCACGTGCCTCGCCCGATCAAGTACACCATCCCGCAGGAGGCATTCGTCGAGGGGCCCCCATCACGCTGACCAGGGAGGGATGACGATCGTCTCTAGGCGTGTGCCCGATGTCCTCACACGGCCAAGACCTGAAGCGGTCTTGCAATATCGCTTAAGCACGTGACCGCCTGTGGCCTTCAGCAGAGGCTTGTAGATGTCCGCTTTTCCGCTGCTGTTGGGGTCAAACCAGACGTCCGCCCAAAGCGTCGAAACCGACGTGATTGACCCGAGGCCGACTCGCGCATTGACCTCATGCATGAATCATCGGGCGCGTCCCGCGCCCACTGTTCACCGTCACGGGATCGGCCAATATCCGACCGATTTGCGGAAGGAGGCGACCTTGGCCGCCACGCCGCCTAGCCCCACCCCGATCGCGATCGTCGCGAGGTACTCGGCCGTTTCCTGCCATCCCGCGATGTCGGTCGGCAGGATTGAAACGCCATCGATTAACCCAACCACTGTCAGCATGCCCAGTATCGAGAGAACGGCAACGGCAAGCCCGCCCAGCAAGACGAGCATCAGACTGCGGCGGAGATGCGCGAAAGCGAGACCGCCAAAAAACGCACCGATCACGAAGACCGAGGCGCGCAGATAGATGTCGTCGAGATCGAACTTGACGACGATCAGGTAGTGGGCAGCGAGCACGGCTGCAATCGCCAGCAGGGCCAGGGACACGACGCGGCCGTATTGCACGGTCTCTGCGGTCGGCAGGCCAGCCAGCGCGCCGGCCCCTGCTGGCACGGCGTCCGCCTCGCCGGTGAGAACCGCGACGGCCCGGATCAGACGGTCGATGTGGATGGTGAAGTCGCGCCCGGAAGAAATGTCGACCGCGTTCAGATTGGCGAACTCGGCAAGCCGGCCGGGAAGCTGCGCTTCGTCCGGCATGACGGTACCGTCGACCAGGACGGGGACGATGCGCACCTGCCGTTCGAGCGCCGTCTGGATCTCGATGGCGACGGGATCGGTTGCCTCGCAAATGCGATTCTCTGCGCCGGAGCGTGGACCAAGCCATGCGGGACCGACGACGGCGACAAGCACGTCGCTCATGCGGATCGTGTTGTCGATGTGCTCGCGGAAATCGACGCCGAACGGAATGTCGTCAATGTCCATGAAAATGGTGTCGGCGCCGAAATGCGACACCAGCCGGTCGAAGATGCGCCCGGTGATCGCCATGGAATCGGTGCGGCGATAGGAAATGCAGACCTTGGGTGAATGGCCAGCTGCCCGCTTCAAGACACTCTCCGTGTGGAGGAGCCGGCGACCGGCATTCACTTGCGCACGTCGATGGTGAAGTCGAGGTGGCCCTCGCGGCCGCGCTCGTCCTTGATGATGACGTCTATGCGGTGATGACCGGGCGGCATGCCGGCATCCTCGATGTCAATGCCGTCGGGCTTTACGAAAGCGGCGATGCGCTGGGTGAGGTCGATGGCGGGGCGCTTCATGTAGGTGACGACCAGGGACTCCGGATCGATGGGAATGCCGCCGCGGTTCTTGAAGCGGATGACCAGGCGTACCGGCGACTGGAGTTCGCCCGACTCCGGCGGCGGCGAGACCAGGGCGACGTGGGGGCCGCGGGTGATGCCGCGCGAATAGGTGTCGTCGGGGGGCAGCGCCGCCTCGTCCCGGGTGATGAGTTGAAAGACGTCAGCGGCCGAGGCGGGCGGCGGCACAGCGCCCCACAGGGCGAAGGCGGAGACGATCGCCAGGCCCAGGCGGGCGTGGCGCAGGGCTGATGTCGAAGCTGTCTGACGCACTGCTATTCCCCAAGGCAAGGCATTCGAAACGGCAGCCTGCCGGCTCCCTAGAACAAGGCGAAATCGCCGACCATCTGGTTGCGCGCGATCCACGGCGTCTGGCGGCCGCCGGTGCGGCCAGAGACTTCGCCCTTGACGCCGCGATAGAGCTCGCTGATCTCGATGGCGCCGTCGTGGTTGCGGTCATAGGCGTCGCGATTGCGCTGGATGACGTCGAGAAGCGCGGAGGTGAAGATGCCGCCGCCGAAGCTCTTGCTCTCCTCGGAGAGCTCGCGGCCCTTCGATGCCGAAAAGACGACGACGCCGGACGGGATGCGCTCCAGCAGGCTCTTGGTTGCGCTGTCGTTGGTGGCGAACGCACCGGTGCCGGCGGCGCCGGAGTGGCAGGTATCGAGGAAGACGGCGATGCGCTCCGGCTTGTCGGCAAGCACGGTGGCGATGTCGTTCCAGGAGAGGGCCGAACTTGCCATGTCGTCGAGATTGGTATCGCTGGTCGCCAAGTAATAGGTGCCGTCGTCGTCGCGGATGCCGTGACCGGCGAAGAACAGGACGATGGTCTCGCCCTTGGCCGTCTCGGCAATCGTCTGTTTCAGCGCGGCGAGCACGCCGGTGCGGGTGGCGTCCTCGTCGCCGAGGATGCGCTCGGAGGCGATCGCGACATCATGCCCGATGGCGCCGATTGCCTCGGCGAAGCGTGTCGCATCGTGGCCGGCGAGCTTCAGATCGGGAATGTCGGGATCGGCGTACTGGTCGACACCGACCGCCAGAACATGGACCCGGCGCTTGCTGCCGCTTGCCGGAAGATCGCGACCCATGGGGACGCTGGCGAGGCCGTGCTGGTCGAGGGCGACGAAGGAGACCCAGCGGGTTCCCGCCAGCAGGGCGACGTCGACTTTCACGCTGGCGTTGGCGCCGTCCATCGGGATGCGGTCAGTGAGAAGCCCGTCCTGGAGGACGATGAGAGAGGCGAGCGGCGTGTCGCCGGTCGCCGTGACCGTACCGCGGATGCGGTCGCTTGTCGCCTGCAAGGTGCCGGCAAGCGATGGCGGGGAGACGAGATGGGCGGGCGGGAAGGTCTTGCCGGCCAGGAGTTCGCCGACGAGGCCAGGCGTCTTCAACTGCGCCGAGAACTGCTCGAAGGTGTAGGTGCCGACGCGGCCGGGCAGGCGTAGGCTGACATAGTGGGCGCCCTCCGAAGTGGCGTCGAAGCGGTCGTCCGGCGTCCACACTACCACCTCGTCGTCGACATAGCGGCCCTGGAAGAGTTCCTTCGCATCGGCCAGGGAGTAGCCGACAAAGCTGTCGTCGGAATTGATCTGCAGGACGAGCTTGTCGTCGGGCGAGACCAGGACCTGTTGAAGAAAGTCGCCGCGCGGCAGGTCGTACTTCTTGAACACGTTCTTGCGGGTCGCGAGATCGTAGATCTCGATGGCACGGCTGTCTTGCGACGACAGGACAAGGAGCCGATCGCCGAAGATGCGGGCATCGAGGTCGCACATACCGACATTGTCGGAGCAGAGGTTGCCGCCGTAGCCGTTCGAATCCGGCCGCCCGGTCTCACGATCGAGGAGCCAAGGCTTCGGATTGGCGGAATCGAACAGCATCAGAGACGAATAGTCGTAGCCGCCGGACCCATCCACGCAGGTCTGATGGGTCACCCAGATCGTTTGGGAATCCCGCGAAAAACGAAATGCGGACTGGAATCCGAAATAGCGCTTGCCGGCGTCGTAGCTCTCCGGCCAGCACAACGAAAAGTCCTGGCTGCCCTTCGCGACGAATGTGCTACTGGCAGCGGGTGTCTCCCGCTCGATACGGACCAGCAGTTTGTCCCCCGCGTCCTTGACCAGCGCGGTGTCGTCGGGACCAGACATCATCTCGCGCGCAAACGCTACCTGGGTCGGATCGGCCGCCTGTGGGGCAATGGGTATGCCGAACTCGGCAAGCCGCTTGAGGATATTGCGGTCCGACTTTGCGACCGGTGCCTGTCCGCCAAGCCCGCGCCAGCGAGCCGGTTCGACCGCGCTGGCGACGACGGTCACAGCGGAGCGGACCGGCTCGGTCAACGGCTTGAGGAGGAATTTCGCCAGCACGGATTTTTCGCCGGGATAGTAAAGATCGCCGCGGACATGCGAGAACTTCAACCCGCCGTACAGCTCCCACACTTTCGGCAATGCAAATTTCGTCACACGCGATTGGCGATCGACGAAAGCGTTAATCTGCCCTGCCATGCTGCCATTGGTGAAGTCGTTGTCCAACGCGCTGCTTTTTGCATCGACGCTGAGGCTCGCGGCACCCATGCCCTGATCGCCGACGAAGACGGCGACATTGTTCTCGAGGTCGACGCGCAGGGAGACGTAGTCGACGCCGTCGCAGGCGTGACAACTGCCCGTGCCCTCGAGGATGAGGGGATCGGCAAGGCTGGGCGCGAAGATCGCAACGGAACCGTAGCCGCCGCGATCGAGGATCGCGAAGCTGTCGGCATCGTCCCAGGCGAGGTTCGATGCCACCGTGCTGGCGAAGGCCAGCTTGCCATCGACGGTGTCGATGGCCTCCATGCCGATATCACCCTCGACATAGGCCGCAACATAGCGGCCGGTCGGCGAGAAGCGCGGATAGCTTCCAGGGCGTTCGGCAACCTCGGCGCCGTTTGCCTCGTCGACGATGCGGTAGCGGCCTTCATAGACCTCGATGACGCGGCCGCCGGCCGGCGAATAGATGCGCTCTTTGGGCTCTTCGGCAGCGAAATCCTTGACGACGATCTCGGGCAGGCCGGTGGCCTCGACGCGGATGTCGGCGCCGCCGCTGCCCTTGTCGGTATCGACCTCGCGGCAGCCGTCATGGCCGACGACAGCCCAGGCGACATGCAGCGGACCAGCCTGGAGCGGGCGGACGACGACATCGCCCTCACGCGGCACGCCGCGCCCGTAATAGGGGATGACGGCGCGGGTGTCGTCGGCAAAGGCCTTGATGCCGAACGCCGCGCTGGCGCCGGGCAACAGCGCGTAGAAGCCCTTGCCCTCGAAACGCACCGGGCGGTCGAAGGCGATCATCAGATAGGCGGGATAGCGCTTGGTGAAGCGGCCACGCTGCCAGTGGATGGCGAAGGTCTGGCCGGCGGCGACGGTTTCGGCGCCGGGGGTGACCGTGGTCTCGGCGCCGAGCCCCGGAATGCCGCGGGCTGCGGTCGTATTGCAGCGGGCCGCGAGTGCATTGGCGGACGCCACGAGAAGCGCCAATGCCAAAGCAACGGCTGCAACCGCGATACGCTGAACCATCTCCTGCCCCCCAGGATGCTTGTCTGGGGGATTAGCGTAGCCAAACACGGATGTGAATTGAACCCGCACATACCAGAAATAGTGAACGGCGCGGGATTTCCGGGTACACTACTTCGTTGCGACTAATTCCCCGCCGCTAGTTCGATGGGATGTATCGTATCCTGCCGGACACGATTTCCCGCGCATGGTGCAAAGGCGAAGTGACCTCGTTGCCGTTGGATGTCCGCTCTTTGCTGAACACCGGAAGTTCGCTGCTGTCGCGATCGCGAAACGATACAGGTAATCTTCCGGTCGCATGAGGCAGCAACCGGATCCCACAAACGTTGAGGTGCTCGCCGGACTGGTCGAGCGCGTCACCTTTCATAATCCCGAGAACGGCTTTTGTGTTCTGCGGGCGAAGGCACGCGGCCAGCGAGACCTAGTCACCGTCGTTGGCCATGCGGCAACGATTGCCGCCGGTGAATGGATCACCGCGTCGGGAGAGTGGGTCAACGACCACACGCACGGTCAGCAGTTCAGGGCGCGCTTCCTGAAGACCTCGGCCCCGACCTCGATCGTGGGCATCGAGAAGTATCTCGGGTCCGGCATGATCCACGGTATCGGGCCGGTCTACGCCAAGAAGCTCGTGCGCGCATTCGGAGACAAGGTCTTCGACACGATTGAGGCCGAATCCGAGCGGCTGCGCGAGGTGACCGGCATCGGCCCAGTTCGCGCCAAGCGCATCACGGACGCATGGGCCGAGCAGAAGGTCGTGCGCGAGATCATGGTCTTTCTGCACGAGCATGGCGTTGGTGCGGCTCGGGCGGTGCGGATCTACAAGACCTACGGCTCGGATGCTGTTCAGGTCATGTCGGAGAATCCTTATCGGCTGGCGCGCGACATCCGTGGCATCGGTTTCAAGACGGCCGACGCCATCGCCATGAGGCTGGGCGTCGACAAGAACGCCATGATCCGGGTCCGCGCCGGCATCTCCTTTGCTCTGACCGAGGCGATGGACGAGGGGCACTGCGGCCTGCCGACAGCGGAGTTGATCCCGCTGGCCGAGGAACTGCTTGAGGTCTCACAGGACCTAATCCAAACGGCACTGGAACTGGAACTGTCCGACGGAACGGTTGTTGCCGACAACGTCGGGGAAACGCCTTGTATCTTTCTGGCGGGTCTGCACCGCGCCGAGCGCGCTATCGCCGAGCGGCTGATCCGGCTTGCGAACAGCAAACTCCCCTGGCCGTGGATTGATCCGGACAAGGCCGTGCCATGGGTGGAGAAGCGCAGCGGCCTGCAGCTTGCCGACAGCCAGAGGACCGCAATTCGATTGGCGCTGACGTCCAAGGTTCTCGTCATCACCGGCGGGCCGGGTGTCGGCAAGACCACCATCGTCAAGTCGATCCTGCGGGTCCTGTCAGCCAAGGGCGTGAGACTCCTTCTCTGTGCCCCCACGGGCCGCGCCGCCAAGCGCATGACCGAGGCAACCGGCTTCGAGGCCAAGACCATCCATCGGCTGCTTGAGGTCGACCCCAGGGGTGGCGGTTTCAAACGCGATAGCGACAACCCACTCGACTGTGACCTGCTGGTGGTCGACGAGGCGTCCATGGTCGATGTCATGCTGATGCAAGCACTGATGAAGGCGGTACCGGATGACGCTGCCCTCCTGATCGTCGGCGATATCGACCAGCTGCCCTCGGTCGGACCAGGACAGGTGCTGGCCGACGTCATCGCCTCCGGCGCAGTACCCGTGGTGCGCCTCACTGAGGTGTTCCGGCAGGCCGCTGCCAGCCGCATCATCGTCAGCGCTCACCGTATCAACCAGGGCCTGATCCCCGATCTCGGCAAGCCTGAGGAGGCCAGCGACTTCTACTTCGTGCCGGCCGACGATCCCGAGACCGCCGTGGCGCGCATCGTCGAACTGGTGAAGACTCGGATCCCCAAACGCTTCGGCCTCGATCCCATCCGCGATATCCAGGTGCTCTGCCCGATGAACCGAGGCGGTGTTGACGCCCGCTCGCTCAACATCGAACTGCAAAGGCGCTGAACCCGGCCGGCGAGCGCAAGGTGGAGCGCTTCGGCTGGACGTTCGCGCCCGGCGACAAGGTGATGCAGATCTAGAACGACTATGACAAGGAAGTCTACAACGGCGACATCGGCTATGTCAGCGACGTCGATCCGGACGCCGGCGAACTCGTCGCCAGCTTCGATGGGCGTTCCGTCACCTACGGCTTTGGGGAGCTCGACACACTGGTACCGGCCTACGCCGCAACCATCCACAAGAGCCAGGGCTCGGAATACCCCGCGGTGGTTATCCCGATCATGACCCAGCACTACGCCATGTTGCAGCGGAATCTCGTCTACACCGGCATCACCCGCGGCAAGCGCCTCGTGGTGCTCGTTGGCCAGAAGAAGGCGGTCGCCATCGCTGTCCGCAACGTCGCCGGCCGGCGGCGGTGGTCGAAGCTGGACGAGTGGCTCGAACCGGTGATGGCCGGCGCATCAACCGGCGCGGCGGGAGCGGGCTGAACCGTGGTGGCGAGCGATTTCCTTCATGACCCCGAGGTTCGTCGCTGGCTTGGTGGCGCCGAACCGGCTTGGACGCTGCTCGACATGGAGAGCCTGAACGCACTCCGGCGAGAGCCGTCGAAAGATAACCGCGTTCTTCGCCTTGCAAGCGATCTCACTTCCGCCGAGATCGCCGCATCCGCTGTCGCACGCAACACCCTGATCTTCCTCCGCCGCGCGGCCGAGGGCGCCGGTCTGAAGTTGACCGCGACCGGCAATCTGTCGCGGACCGTCGTTGCCGAATTGGTCGATCTCTTTGAGTGGCCGGACTTCGATCGCACCGAGGCATTTCGGCTGCACAAGGTCGTCAACGAGCCTGACTTCCTGCCGCTGTTTTTCGTCCGCCACGTAGCACAGTTCGCCCAGCTCGTTCGGCGCTATCGCGGCAGTCTGAGGGTGACGCGCTTGGGCAAGGACTTGCTGACAGAAGATCGGCAGCGAGCCCTCCAGGCCATTCTCTTCCACGTCACGTTCTGGCATGCCGATCTCGGCTATCTCGGCCGAGGTGTGCACGGCTCTTGGCCCCAGCACGATATTGGCATCCTGCTTTGGTCGCTCTCCGTGGCCGCGGAGAGGTGGCAGTCGCCCGAGAAACTGACTCGGCTCTGCACCATCCCAGTGAACGGAGTATTGCAAGCGACCTGGGACACCGGATCGCATGCGACGGAAGCACGCATCCTGCGGCCGCTGCTTTGGTTTGGGCTTCTCGAACATCGAGCGGAGAAGGCGCCCGGCGCTCGCTTCACCGAGCTGCATTTCTATCGCAAGGTGCCCCTGTTCGATCGCTTCCTCACCTTCGATGTCCACACTGATCAACCGGAGACAGCGCGGCATTGACCAATTGTCCACGGTCGCCAAGCGCGTCTATCACACGCCGTGGTCGCGTTGGTGCGATCGGACATGGCTCGGCGCTTCGAGTACGGCGCGTTGTTGTTTGGGGGGGCGTTTGTCGAGAAAATCGATGCCGAGCGAGGCGAGGCAGACAATGCACCGACGATCAAGGGGGGCAACGAGGGCTTGCGGATGATGACAGTCCACAAGGCAACGGGGGCTTGAGTTCCCGGTGTCATCCTCGCCGATCCAACTGCCCGGCGAGCCACACACCCCCAGCCGTCACGTAAATACGGCCCGCCTACTATGGTCAGAGCGGTTGGGTTGCGCGCCCATCGACCTCATCGAGGCCACCGCCGAAGAGCTGAGG
This sequence comes from uncultured Alphaproteobacteria bacterium, assembly GCA_963785065.1. Lineage (GTDB taxonomy): Bacteria > Pseudomonadota > Alphaproteobacteria > Rhizobiales > Kaistiaceae > CAVSRC01. Next base: position 1,159,969 of record CAWATX010000004.1, on the reverse strand, counting down.
CGCGACCGAAATTTGACCTCAGCCCCGCGAACCGAGATTAGCATAGGCGCCAGGTCGGCTTGGAAAGAACCGATTCCACTATAAGATCAAGTGCAGGCCCCACGGCCCCCGCGTTCCCCTGATCGGCGCCACGCTTCTGGCCCTTGCCCTGCGCTCGGGGAGGTGGCCCAACCAATGCACGTACTCGCCCGATCAAGTACACCATCCCGCAGGAGGCATTCGTCGAGGGGCACTTGGTCTTGCGGGATTCGGACCACTTCAACGGGCCTCATCAATCGGACTCGAAGTTTGCCTTTGTCCGATATTTTCGGAACCATCACGGCTCGCGCGCTGCGCCCGACGTTGGGGACCGACTACTCTTTTCACACTCAGTCAGCCACGTCGACGATCTCAGCACCGTTGACACCAGCCGCATCTGCCAACTGCCGCAGACGGATTTGAGTTGCGTCACTGTCCGGTACGCTCCGGGAATTTAGGACCTCGAGGCGTACCGCATCCGCCTCTATCCGCAAGCGTGCCTGGTGCAGTATCTCCGGTACGCTCGCGGAAAAGCGGTGTCCAAGGAGCAAGGCCCGCCCGAGAATTTCGGCACGCCGAATCTCGCTCGCGCTGAGGAGCTGACTGGTAGCGGACTTGACCATCTCGTTCACCTTGCCGCCGTAGCGAGCTAGGATCGCAACGGCAAGGAAAGCGCGCTCAGGATGAGAAATGCCGATGAAGGGAAACTGCAGAAGGCGTTGGAAGCTCTCAATGGCCCTCACCTTCGGATGGTCTCTCCAAGACATGTCAGTCAGTGCGCAAACTGCGAGCCGAAGTCGACGATCGCTCTGCGTCTCACCGGGGAACAGCTCGCCTGTCCATTTCCCAAGTGCCTTGCTGAAGGCGGGTACACGCGCTGTCGGAAGCCCTATGGCCTGCGCTCCTTCCAGGAGTGGATCACGGTATTGCTCTTCTCGGTCGAGCTGACAATAGAGCCATCCCTCCCGCAGCCCGTAGGCTGAGAACACGACACGATCGGGTTTCAAGTTTCGCAGCACCCGCCACATGACCAGCGCCGATGCCGGCAGGGTGTCGATGCGACGGCTTGGAACATCCGGAAGTGCAGCGACCTCCTCGGGGGACATCACGGCAATCTTCTTAGCGAGGGCGCGAGCCTCACTGGCCGGTATCTGGTAGCCGTGAACAACGCTTATCGGCAGTGCGTGCGTGGCGATGTGCACACGCGCAAGCGCCCGCCAACCGCCGCCGATCGCGTAGAACACCGGATCTGTCAAAAGGGGCGGAAGGTTTTGCTGAAGGAGCTCATCGATCGTCTTTTTTGCCGTGTCCGCGCTCTCTGACATCATCTTCCGCACGGGCAGTGACCCGAGCGGCATGCTCGTCATGCGTTCGCCCACGTGATCGCCAACGACTTCAGCGACCTCAAGACTGCCGCCTCCAATGTCGCCGACCAGGCCTTTAGGCTGGAAGAAACCGGAAATGACTCCGTACGATGTGTAGGTCACCTCCTCTTGGCCCGACAGAACCCTTGTCTGAAGCCCCGTCCGCTCACGAATGCTCTCGACAAAAGCGTTACCGTTCGACGCACGCCGCGTTGCCTCTGTCGCTAGCGCGTCGATCCGGCGGACGTTCATCGCCGTAGCAGCGGCGTGAAAACGTGTGATGGCATTGACTGCGGATGTGATGGCTTCGTCGGACAGGTTCCCATCTTCGTCCTGGCCAGCACTCAGCGCGCAAAGAGCCTTTTCGTTGAAGCGAGGAAACGGCGCACGGCTCAAGTCGTCGTAAACAACCAAGCGAATGGAATTGACCGCCCCGACCAGCCAGAAGGCGGTGGAAAAGATCGCCATGGGCCAGACCATTATGGCCGAAGGGTGGATCGGTCCCCAGAGCGGCTCGGCACGCGCCCCCCAGATCGGCAGGCCGATGAAAAATCCGGAAAGAATGAATCCCATCCAGTCGGGGATGGTCTGCGAGGAGGCGACATCATAGGACAGAGCCTCCTCGGGGCGTGGCTCGCGGGGGAAACGGGTATAGACGAATACTGCCAGTGCTCCGGTCGCGATGATCGCGAGCCACGGCCAGTCGCCGATCTGTGCAAAAGCCAGGACAACAAGCCCATTGGTAATCAACCCGACGCAGAAACTCGTTTCTGCCGGGCCAAGCCATCACAAAAACTCCCCTCTTCAGGCAATCTAGAGTTTTGGATGTTGGCCGCCTTGACCAAGGTCAACAAAAAGACACGCTTCAACAGGCAGTTGACCACGATCATTGTGTGTCGTGCCGTTTTGACTGCCAATGAACCGGGAGCAGACCACCCGGGAGGACAAGAAATGGGTCGGATGCCGAATATCGTGATCGGTCTGTTTGTGGCGGTCTCCAGCCTTTGCGCCGGCTTCGCGCCCTCGCAGGCACCCGCCTATGACGGCCCGGTTCTCGGCGCGCTGCCTATTTTGAGTTTGCGGGTCGGCACGGGCGACGGATTGGTCGTTCGCGCGACCCGGATCGAGTTGACCACGTCCGAGCTGGTCAACACCTATGAGGTCGAAAACTTCAGTTCGGAACCGCTGCACAGCCGCGTCTATGTGCCTGTCGCTCCGATCAGCCTCAACGTGCAGGACAACGTGGCCGCTTTTTCCGGTGCACTGGATGAAAACCCGCTCGGCGCAAGTGTAAAGGCGAACGGAGAACCGGTGGATTTGAGCGCCAAGGCCGCCGCTTCGTTTCTGGGACTGGGCATCACGGACGCGCTCGAAGCGGGCGGACTCGGCCTCAGCCCCTTTGCCGCTGACGTCGGACCGGACTTTGCCGCGGCATCAGAGCCATTCCGTGCCACGGCCGGCGAGAACGGATGGGTTACCGGCCATGGCGGCGCCTGGCAGCTCGTGGTGCTGCCGTCATGGCGGCAACGCTTCGCTCCGGAAACCCGCACAAGCATCGAAGCCAGGATGCGCCCAGTGTTGGGCGAGATGGTCGACACCATCATGAAGATGGAAGACATTGTCCTTGGTATCGAAGGCGAACCGCTATCGGCGCTCTGTCTTCTTCCGGAGCAGGAAGCAGAAATCCGAGAGCTTTTTGCCGGTTTCGATCCGGACAAATTCGTCACGCCCTATACCATCAGCACGGCCTCAATCGTGCTCACCGATATGGTTCCCGACACCTATGCGATCAGCGATCTGACGGTGAGGATCGTGCCCGATCATCCCAACGACATCGTCTCGGTGTGCGGTGGGGATTTCGCGGTTCAGAACGATCGCAGCCTGGTGTGGGAGAGCGCGCATGCCAGGCCGCAAACGCTCAGGATTTTCTTCATCGCCCGCGACCCCACATATCGCGACCGTTAGGCGTGCCAGCAGCAGCAAGAGCGAATCCGAAAAGTCAGGCGATCCGATGAATCGCCCGACCTGCCGGACAGATACCCCCATTCCTATCCACCGAACAGAGCCTCGGGCAGCCCGTACTGCTCGATCCAGCCATACCAGTAGACATCGGTCGGCCCGACAATGTGGTCGACCGCATGCCACGAACCGCCATCCTTGCTGAGCAACACCATGACGGTGTCGCTCATGACATCGGCCTGCCAGTCGGCGGCGTAGCGTGTCTTGTTCCAGTTCAGCGGATTGCCATTGGGCTGCACCGGTTTTGCCTGCAGGTAGGCCCAGTGTCCGTCGCTGTTCAGTACCTTGACGACGAAGATGACCGTTTGTCCGATGTCATTGGAAACCGGTCCACGCGCCGCATCCATGATCGCCTTGCGCTCGGCGGTTCCGCGAGCTGGCGTATAATAGTCCGCGGGCGAGGAGGAAGGTGGCGGATTCTGGGCGGGGGAGCTGGCCGCCGCCGCATTGCCCGAGGTGGAAGCGGTTCCCGGGAAGGACGGCGACATGCGGTCGATGATCGGGGCGAAGGCGTCGACCAGGCTATAGGGATAGGTGATCTCGAACACCTGCAGCAGGTCGTCGCCGGACAGCGTGGTCTTGCGGTAGTAGACATCGGATCCGACAAAGCCCGAGATCACGAACCAATTCGATCCCATTTTCTTGTAGGCGACCTCCTCGCCTTCCCGGTCCTGATCCTCACTGTAGAGTTCGGCAAGGTTCTGTTGCAGGGCGTTGTACTGGGCAAAGACCATGAAGCGCGCCAGCCCGTCGCTGCTCGCAAAACGGCGTCCGTCATTACTGGTTGGCGGCGCCTGGGGCACGAATATGTCGGCGGGATACTCGATGCTCGTGCCGTAGCGATCATTGTAATAGTAGGTCCAGTCGTGATCACCGGCATAGTCGACGGCATCCCGTGGCGATGCTGCCTGAGCAGCCGGATTGTCGGCCACCTGCGGTGTCGGGGCCGCACCACTTTCGGCAAGCCGCTTCATATTGTTGCGCGCCAGGGCGGAGGTCACGGTCCGTCACCGCACCTGTCGCCCTGAGTGGTGCTCATGAACAAGCCATCGAGCTACGGCGTCGTCCGAGTTTACGAACTCTAGAGCCGCCACCCGAGGCCGACTGCTCGAGCACTTCGTTCGTACAACCGATTCATCCAAAGAAGACCTTCGGCCCGCAGGTGACCATCCCATAGTAAGGGGGGCGCCGGGATGCCCACGTCAGGAATTGCGAGACGCTGTCAACCTGATCGTCGTGTCGACCATTTGGGAATGCCAGTAGCTCGAGCAGGAAAGCATCAAGCCAACCAGCCTCCCGCGGAAGAAGAACATGCCCCGCTTCGATCTTGGCTGACTGCGCCACCATGCGGTCAACTTTGCTACCCTCTGGCTTGGGCCCCAAGGGACGAGCCATTCCCGGCGGTAGATCGCTCCAAAGATCCTGCAGAAGTGTCATCCCTGGCCCGGCGTTTTCGATCAGAATTGTTTGAGCGTGGTGCCGCGCTGCCAGACCGGCAATCTTGCGCCGCAGCTCGGGATATTGGAGCCGTGCACGGAACACGTCGGTGAGGTAGTAGTCGCTCTTGACAATTCGCCAGGTGGTGCAGACCGAATAGTCGTTGGTGTCGCCCGTCATCATGGCGATGTCCCAGCTCTGCACGGTCCGCCCCGGTGACCCCTGTTCCGGAAGATCGTCGTAGTACCGGAACCAATCGCGGCGAATGAGATTGCCTTCAAGGGGAACCGGCCGTTGCTGGTACTGGGTGGAGAACTGCATAAAGCCGATCTCCGCTTTGATCCGATCGAGGGCGTCCTTGTCCTCGCGCTGCGGGTGGAGGACGTCACCCGCATTCCGCGTCTTAACTTTGCCGTATCCGACGGGAATCACGCGGTCATCCAAGGCAATTGCGGGTAGATCGAGATGCTCCCAGCCGCCTTGGCCAAGAAGGTGGCCAGCCAGGTCACTCTCATGCAGACGCTGCATGACCACGACAATCGGTCCCCTCTGCTTGTCATTGAGACGCGACACCAGAGTGCCGGTGTACCAATCGATCACGCGCTTACGGGCAGGCTCTGACATCGCTTCTTCGGCCTTGATCGGATCGTCGACGATGATCAAGTCTGCACCGCGTCCGGTGAGGGTACTGCCGATCGAGGTGGCGTAGCGGCTGCCCCCGGCTGTGGTGACGAGTTCGGCACCGGTATCTCTCGCGGGTCTCATGACCGGGAACAGGGCCCGGTACCAGGCGGCATCGACGATCATGCGAAATTGCCGGTGTAGCTCGGCGGCCAATTCGTTGGCGTAGCTCACCACGATGACCCGACGGCTTGGGTCGTGACCGAGCACCCAGGCCACATAGGCCACCGACACGCTGATTGATTTGAGGGAGCGGGGCGGCTGGTTGATGAGGAGCCGCGAGACTTCGCCGGCTTGCACCCGCATCAGCTGGTGGACAATCGCATCGATGTGCCAGTTCGGTAGATAGGGCGTGCCCGGCAGGATGGTCTGGAAACACTTCCAGACGAAGAAGCGCAGATCGCTCCGCAGCAGCGCGGCGAAGGCGGCGCGATCGTTCATGGTGTGCGCTTCTTTCTTGGCTGGCCTCGAGAGGTCGGGGCCGAGCTGTCGGAGGAAGACGGTGGTGCCGGGGGTATTGCGGCGGCGGCGTACTCGGCCGCATAGGCATCGAGAATGGCGTGGTCATCGGCAGGAAGCGGTTGGACCGCAGGTTCGGCTATGCCCTCAAGGCGCTGCGCCAGGTCGAGGAGGCGATCAAGTGCACGTGCGTCCCCTCGCAGGGCCTTTTCGCGCAGCACCAGGAGAACACTCTCTTGGGTAGTCCTTTGTCGCGTCCGGCCTCCCTCCTTCAGCCTGACCGGCTTGACAAGGATGCGTCCGACGTCAGTCATCAGGTTGCGGACGCCCTTCCGCCGGCCGGCGGGGTTGCCCGACTGGCCGGGTTGGAACCGACTATGCACAGGTGGTTTGCCATAGCCGACCCGGTAGCGGTCGTCCCCGCCGGGCTGAGGAGTCTTACGCTTGACCATCAAGGTCTCCCTCGCCGGTGTCGGCCGCAGCCATGCCTTCGGGGCGCTGGAAGGGCCTGCCATCATCAGCGTGGACGGCGGTTCGACCGGTCAACCGCTGCCAACGCTCAACACTGACATCGACGAAGGTGGGGTCGAGTTCAATCACCCGAGCCCGCCGGCCCGTCCGCTCGGCCGAGATCAAGGTTGTGCCGGCGCCACCGAACGGATCGAGGATCAAGCCCCCGCGGTTGGAGCAGTCGCGCATCGCGTCCGCGATCATCGCCACTGGCTTGACAGTGGGATGTAGGGCGAGCTTGCCCTTCGCGGATCGGTTCAGCGTGTTCTGACTAGGATAGTCCCACACGTTGGTTCGGTGTCGGCCAAACTGCCCGAGGACGATATTGTTGGTGTGGGCGGCTTTCCCGACTTTGAATACGAAGACCAGCTCGTGTTTCGATCGGTAGAGCGAACCCATCCCCGCGTTGCTCTTGTTCCACACGCACAGGTTCTTGAACTCGGTGTAGATTTGGCGGCCGGCAGCCAGGATTTCCGCACTGTGTCGCCAATCCATGCACACGAAGTGAATGGCACCGTTTCTGGAATGGCCGGCGGCATGGCCCAATGCCGTGCTCAGGAACGACTGGAACTCCGCCGGCGAAAGCTCACCTGACCCCTGGACGAAGTCGGCATGCTTGGTCGCCCCCAAACCAGAGACATGGCCGTCGATCGGCACGTTATAGGGCGGGTCTGTGAACATCATGTCCACCTTGTCCGTCCCCAGCACCCTGGAGTAGCTGTCGGGCTCCAACGCGTCCGCGCACAGCAGACGGTGGTCACCCAAATCCCAGAGGTCGCGCACGCGGGTCACCGGCGCCACCTTGTCGGTGGTGACCGGCAAGTCGTCTTCTTCGTCGGCTCCGTCACCTTCGAGCAGGATGTCGATCTCGGCCATCTCGAAGCCAGTGACGTCGAGCTCGAGTTGAGGGGCCAGCTCAAGGATCTCGGAGAACTCCAGCGCAAGGGCATCAGGGTCCCAGCCAGCGTCCTCGGTGATCCGGTTGAGGGCGATGCGCAGTGATCGCAGTTCGCCGTCGGGGAGGTCCGCCACGGTGACCACCGGCACCATGTCAAGGCCAAGCTGTTGCGCGGCCATTACCAGGGCCGAGCCGGCGACAACCCTCCTGTCCGGATCGATCAGGATTGGCAGGACGAAGCCAAACCGCTCAAGACTCGCTGCGAGTTTGCGCACCTGCTGCGGAGGGTGCCTGCGCGTCGCGCGCCCGAGAGGCTTAAGCTCCGCAAGCGGGACCCGGTGCGGTGTTAGATCATGCGAGAGAACGAAGCCATTCTCGAGCCTGCGGGGCCGGCGATTCATACGAATTCTCCCATTGCAACAGCCCTGGGCGCAGCGCAGGATGCGCCGCGGCCGCCAAGGCATCGCCGGTCAATAGGGTAGGGGTTGCTACTGCGCGCGCAGCAACAACGGCATGCCGTTCTTGCGCTATTTGCGCCGGCCGGCAGCTCTCAAGATCGTGTCGTCCGAAACATGCGGAAAGCTGTTGTTTTTGAGCCAATCAGCGACACGCTGGCACAAGATCTTGTTGGGTTCGGCGTCCTGCTCGGGCAGGCCATCGGGATATAGCGCCTTGATGGCTCGCTCTATGCGCATCCGCGCTGGCCGACTTCTGGCTTTGACCTCGACGCTATGCTCACTGGGTGGGGTCGAACCCGAACCGGTCCCTACGGTACACAAGACATTAGTGACGTCGGCCGTGGATAGCCTCATCCACTCCAAATGCCAGTGTCCGGGAAGCTTGTGAGCGCCGCGCCTGACGTACCATGGTTGGAGGGGGCATGATGCTTGCCAGTCCAACTCCCCCGGCTTGAGATCCGACGGAATCTGAAACGCTTGCCCATTGAGGATTATATCTCTGGAATGCATCGGCCTGGTGGCGTGCTTCCCGAGCTTGGCCTGAACCTTTATGGCTCCATCGGAAACTGCGCGACAAATGTCCGTCTGCGCTTCTTCCGTCGACTGCCCTGTCGCCGTCATGACGCGCTTCAGTACGTCCGGCAACTGCTCCCAATCTGAAACGTAGGCCATCGGACTACCGCTCATCGCCCATGTCGCGCCGCGCACAGGACGCCTCGACTGCTTTGCGATTACGCCACTTCCGTTTTCGCGTAACGAATTGGCTCCACGGAAGAGAGTATGCGCGAATTCGCTGCTTGCCAGGTCAATTTCCCTGATCCGGCACGGAAAATTCCCTGCTTCATGACGTAGGGAATTTACGTTCTAACCCGCTGTCAGAGCAGGGTTTCTTGGCGCAGCTCATGGCCACTTTCCCTGCAAAACGCGAAAATTCCCTGCAAATTTCCCTGCAGTAGGGAAATTCAAGGCAGAGACGAGTTCGCAGCAGACTGCCAGCACAGCCAGCATATAACGCATTGATATCGAGCCGATATCCGTCTTTGCCAGCTTCCCATTTTGCGGCCGCGTTCCGGGCTGTTTTGGCGATGTTCAAGCGCGCCGGTACTGCGGAGAGACACTTTTGCGCCGGAGAGCGCCGATAACTGCCGGAGATATTTCTCGGGCGTTCGGCAGTTGACTCTTCTCTGGGGCAGTCGGGACTGGTGGAGCGGAGCGCACCCCCGTCATTTCGGGCAACTGCAGAGACGCTGGCGGGCCTGACGGTTCAGGTGTGGGTGGTCTTGTCGTTCGTGAAGCCGATGAGCTTGCGCTGTTCCGGCCAACCGAGCGGAAGATGGCCGCACAGACGGAACAGCTCCGTGGCCGTTAGCCGCGGCGGTTGGCGACCGTTGACGATGGCCTCGATGATGTCGGGAGCGAGCCAGGCGAGCCTGAGGGTCGCGTAAATATAGGCGGCGCTGACGCCCTCGGCTCGGGCGATGTCGCGCGCCGAGAGGTGCGGGTCGCGCATCAGCCGTTCGCGGAAATCGTGAGCGCGGGCGAGAGCACGGAGGAGGGCCGGATCGGGGGCACGGTGATTCTCGACATTCTGGACGATCATGCGCATCTCGCGCCCGGCCCGCTGGAGACGTGCGGCAATCGTCAGAGTGACGACATCTTGTGGGCTGGCGTTGCCTGCATCTCCCGCATCATCGTCGATCTGTTTGGCCTCAGGCGATAATTCTCGGCGTCGGCCCAATTTCCTGATAGTCACCGGTATGCTTGTGACTCATTGACGTGCCGGGCGGTCAGGCGACCTGAATCCGGCTGGTGGACGGGAGAAGCGAGGAGATGGCACGGGCGCAGGAAATGCGCGATTCTGGAGGAACAGCCCAGCTCCAGGTCGGCGCACGCATCCGCCATGCGCGCATCCTCAAGGGCATGCGCATGCGCGACTTGGCTAAGGAAGTCGGCTGCGACGAAAGCATGATTTCCAAGATCGAGGCCGGCAAGGTGACGCCCTCTCTGGTCATGCTCAACAAGATCGTGACCGCGCTCAGCCGCGACATGGCCTCCTTCTTCGGACTGGAAATCGACGAGCACAAGCTGGTGCAGACACCCGCCAACCGGATGAAGGTCGAGGGGGATGCGCTGCGCGGGGGCAAGGGCGTGCTCTACGAGCGGCTGGTGCCGCTGGCCGCCGGCAACCTGCTCGAGGCCAACATCCACAACGTCGAGCCGGGCGGCGAGAAGAACGACCCGATCACCCACCAGGGCGAGGCGGTCGGCTACCTGCTGGAAGGCGAGATCGAGCTCGATATCGACGGCACGATCTATCACATGACGGCCGGCGACTCGTTCTTCTTCAAGGCGCACCTCACCAACGGCTACCGCAACACCGGCAGCACGGTCGCCCGCATCATCTGGGTCAATACTCCGCAGGTTCACTGACCGTCGCCGCCGGGGCCGATCCCGCCTCGTCGGCGCGGTGGCAGGCGACGACGCTCTCGCCGATGACGCGCAGGCGCGGCCGCTCGTGGCGGCAGCGGTCGATGGCGAGCGGACAGCGGCTGGCAAACAGGCAGGCCTCGGCCGGGGGGTCGATCGGGCTGGTCGGCTCGCCGGGCAGCGCCCTGGGCTGGCCGTGGCCGGGCGTCGCCGCCACCAGCGCCCGCGTATAGGGGTGGCGCGGCGCGCGCAGCACTGCGGCCGCCCGGCCGATTTCGGCGACGCGGCCGAGATAGAGCACCATCACCCGGTCGCACATCAGCCGCACCACCTCGAGGTCGTGCGAGACGAAGAGCAGCGCGATGCCGTGGCGCCGGCGCAGCGCATCGATCAGCTTGAGCACCGTCGCCTGCACCGACACGTCGAGCGAGGCGGTCGGTTCGTCGAGCACCAGCAGCTTCGGCGCCGAGATCAGCGCGCGGGCAATGCCGGCGCGCGCCTGCTGGCCGCCGGAGAGCTGGTGCGGCCGGCGCATCAGATATTCGGGCGCGAGGTTCACCTCTGCAGCGATCGCCTTCACCCGCTCAATGGTGGCCGCATCGAGGCGCAGCCCGCCCAGTCCGAGCGCGATGTTGCGCGCGGTGGAGAAGGCCGGGTTCATTGCGTCGCCGGCGCTCTGGAAGACGAGCTGGATGGCGCGGCGCGCGGGATCGCGGGCAAAGCCGGCGCTCCTGACCTTGCCGATGTCGCGCTCCTCGAAGCGGATGGTGCCGTCGTCGGGGTCGATCAGGCGGACGATCAGGCGGGCGAGGGTCGACTTGCCCGAGCCGCTCTCGCCGACGATGCCGAGGCTCTCGCCGGCGTCGAGCGAGAGATCCACTCCGTCGACCGCATGCAGCATGCGGCCCTTGCCGACCGGAAACAGTTTGCGCAGCGCCACCACGTCGAGGAGTGCGGTCATAGCGGCACCCAGCAGGCGGCGGCACGGCGCTCGAGATCCTGATCGAGCGGCGGGCGCTCGCTGCGGCAGCGCTCGATCGCGCGCTCGCAGCGCCCGGCGAAGCGGCAAGCGGGCGGCTCGCTGGCCAGGTCCGGCAGCCCGCCCGCGATGCCGGCCAGCCCGGCGACATCGGCAGCGTCGGCCGGCGTCGCGCCGATCAGCGCCGCCGAATAGGGATGGTGCGGCGCGGCAAAGAGCGCCTCGGTCGGCGCCTCCTCGACGATCTGGCCGGCATGCATGACGACGATGCGCTCGGCATAGGCGCGCGCCAGCGCCAGGTCGTGGGTGATGAGCAGGGTCGCCATGCTGCGCTCGCGCGCGTGGCCGACGATCAGGTCGAGGATCGCCGCTTGGGTGGTGGTGTCGAGGCCGGTGGTCGGCTCGTCGGCGATGAGCAGCGCCGGATTACCGGCAAGCGCGATGCCGATCATGACACGCTGGCACATGCCGCCGGAGAGCTCGCCGGGATAGGCACGGGCGCGCGCCTCCGGCTCGGGGATGCGCACCTCGGCAAGTGCCGCCCGGGTCGCTTCGGCCAGGCGGCTGCCGGAGAGGCCGCGGTGTTCGCGGATGACGTCGCCGATCTGGCGGCCGATGGCGCGCGACGGGTTCAGCGCGGCGCGCGGATTCTGGAAGACGATGCCGATCTCGCGGCCGCGCAGGTCCTCCCAGGCACGCGGGCCGCCGGCGGCGAGATCGACGCCACCGAAGGCGAAGTGCTCGGTTCGCAGGCGGGCTGCAGGCGTCAGGATACCGGCGATGGCATGCGCCAGCAGCGACTTGCCCGAGCCGCTTTCGCCGACCAGGGCGACGATCTCGCCGCGCTGGATGGTCAGGCTGACGCCGTCGACGGTCGCCGGCCGGCGGCCCTCGCCGAAGGCGATGCTCAGGCGGTCGATGTCCAGCAGCGGCTTCACGGGCAGGGTGGCGTTCATGCGCGGCGCGGGTCCAGCCAGTCGCGCAGGCCATCGCCGATCAGCGAGAAGGTGAGGATGGCCACGAGAAGGAAAGCGCCCGGGAAGCTGAACAGCCACCACTCGCCGGAGATGATGTAGGCGGCACCCTCAGACACCATGATGCCCCATTCCGGGTCGGGCGGGCGGATGCCGAGGCCGAGGAAGGAGAGGCCGGCGGAGTTGAGGATGGCCCAGCCCATGTTGAGCGACGCCTGCACCATCAGCGGCGGCACCAGGTTGGGGAAGATGTGCAACGCCACGATGGAGAGCGAGCCGACGCCGGAAAGCCGCGCCGCCTCGACATAGGCCGCATCGCGGCGGCGGAAGACCTCCGACCGGGCGTGGCGCGCATAGAGCGGCAGGTTCACGACAACCGTGGCGATGACCACGCTCGACACCGAATTGCCAAGCGCGGCGGCGATGCCGACCGCCAGCACGAAAAGCGGGAAGGCCATGATCGTGTCGATGAGGCGGCTGATGATGCGGTCCACCCAGCCGCCGAGCCAGCCGGCCGCGGCACCGAGCGCCGTGCCCAGCACGACGGTGACTGCCACCGCGGCAATGGCGATGCCGAGGTCGACGCGGGCCGAGACGACGACCCGGCTGAACACGTCGCGGCCGAGCTGGTCGGTGCCGAACCAGTGCAGCGCCGAGGGGGCCTGCAAGGCGGCCGGCGGGTCGGTCGCCAGCGGATCGTAGGGGACGAGCGCCGCGCCGAAGAGCGCCATGGCAACGAGCACCACCAGCAGGGAGAGCGCGACCGCCTGGCCGAAGCCGATCGCCGGCAGGCGCAGGCGGCGTGGAAGGGCCACGTCAGACATCGAGGCGCACCTTGGGATCGAGCAGGCCGGCGACCACGTCGATGACAAGATTGATGATCACGTAGAGCAGCGCCATGGCGAGCACGAAGCCCTGCACGGGGGCGAAATCCGAGGCGAGCACTGCGTCGATGGCGTAGGCGCCGATCCCCGGCCAGCCGAACACCTTCTCGACCAGCACGCTGGCGCCGAGCATGTAGGAGAACACGACGCCGGAGGTGTTGAGCACCGGCACGACAGCATTGCGGAAGCCATAGACCCACAGCACCTTGCGGCGTGGCAGGCCGGCGGCGCGAGCGGTGCGGATATAGTCGCCGGCGAGCACCTCGATCATGCTGGCGCGGGTGACGCGGGCCAGCGGCCCGAGGCCGAAGAGGGCGAGCGTGACGGTGGGCAGCACCAGTTGCGCCACGACGGCGATGAAGGTCTCGCCGTCGCCGGCGAGCAGGCTGTCGATCGTCCAGAAGCCGGTGATGTCGCGCGGCGAGGAATAGATGATGTCGAGACGGCCGAGTGGCGCCGGCGCCCAGCCCAGTTCGTAATAGAAGACGAAGACGAAGAGCAGGCCGAGGAAGAAGGTCGGCGTCGCCTGGCCGGCGGTCGAGACGAAGCTGCACAGCCGGTCGATCCAGCCGCCGGGCTTCAGCGCCGCGCCGACGCCAAGCGCGATGCCGAGGCCGACCGCGACCAGTAGCGCATAGAAGGTGAGTTCGAGCGAGGCGGGCAGGCGGTTCCTGATGTCGTCGACGACGCTCTGGCCCGAGGTCAGCGACTGGCCGAGGTCGCCATGGGCGAGCCCTTCAACGTAACGCCCGAACTGCTCGACCAGCGGGCGGTCGAGGCCGAGCGTGTGGCGCACCTGCTCGACCGATTCCGCCGTGGCAGCTGGGCCTGCGAAATAGGCCGCCGGGTCGCCGGGGAGCAGCCGCGTCATCACAAAGGTGATGATGACGACGCCGAGCAATGTCGGGATTGCCGAGGCGAGGCGGAGCGCGATCAGCCGCACCGGGTGCGATCCTTCATCGGGTGGGGCCTTCCTGTTTCGCTGCGCGTGTCATGCTGCCGGTGTGTTGTGCTTTTCGGGAAACTCGATTGAGCAAATTCGGTGCCAGTGACTCAGCCCCCGTGATTCCGGCACAACGCGCATGCCTGCAGCACACGCTGATGAATTACTGTGCATGTTACTTGCATAAAATGCATGTTCCCGATGCATAGCCGCGCGAACACGCCGACGTCAATGCAGGAGGCGGCCTCGGCATGGCGGAAATCAGCCAATATGACTTTGTGGCATGTCGATTGCTTTGTCTGCACCTCGTGAATTAAACTCATGTCGGCGGCGCCTCTCCCGACCGACGACGCTACAGGAGGTAACATCGTGCAAGGCAACAGGAATCAGCCGCCGACGCTGAGACACCGGCTGGCCGTGGCGACGGTGGCCGCGGTCATGAGCATGGCGACGGCCCATTTCGCCTTTGCGGCCGACAGTCGCAACGAAACGCTGGTCGTGGTCACCGAAGAAGGCCCGTCGACGCTCGACATCGACGCCGCCAACGCCAATGTCGAAACCCACGGCGCCTCATGGAACACCTATGATCGCCTGATCACCCACGAGCGCTATCAGCTGCCCGACGGCACCTGGAGCTACGACTACACCAAGTTCGCGCCCGAACTGGCCGAGAGCTGGGAGCTGGCGCCGGACGGCATGTCGGTCACCTTCCATCTGCGCAAGGACGCCACCTTCCACGACGGCTCGCCGGTGACCGCCGCGGACGTCAAATGGTCGTTCGACCGGGCGGTCGCCGTCGGCGGCTTTCCGGCGATCCAGATGGGCGCCAGCGAGATGACCTCGCCTGACCAGTTCGTGGTGGTCGACGACCACACCTTCAAGGTCACCTTTCCACGCCCCAACAAGCTGATCCTGCCGAACCTGGCGGTGCCGATCGCTAAGATCGTCAACTCCAAGCTCGCCAAGGCGCATGCCACCGAGAAGGACCCGTGGGCACTCGACTGGGTCGGCAAGAACGATGCCGGCGGCGGCGCCTACATGGTGGACAGCTGGAAGCCGGGCAGCGAGATCGTCTTCAAGCGCTTCGATGCCTGGAAGTCCGGGCCGCTGCCCTTCTTCAAGAAGGTCATCAGCCGCCAGATCGCCTCCGCCGGCACGCGCCGCGCGCTGCTCGAGAAGGGCGACGCCGATTTCTCCTTCAACCTGCCGCCGAAGGACTTCTCCGAGCTTGCCAAGCAGAACAAGCTGACCGTGATCGGCACGCCGGTCGATGCCGAACTGCTCTACATCGACATGCTCACCACCAAGCCGCCCTTCGACAATCCCAAGGTGCGTCAGGCGATGGCCTATGCCATTCCCTATGACGACATCCTGCACACCGCGCTCTTCGACCGCGGCAAGGGCATGTATGGCGGCTCCGGCGCGGTGACCACCACCGACTGGCCGCAGCCCTCGCCCTACAAGACCGACCTCGACAAGGCCAAGAAGCTGCTCGCCGAGGCCGGCTATCCCGACGGTTTCAAGACGACGCTCTCCTACGACGTCTCGACCGCCTCGACGCGCGAGCCCATCGCGCTGCTGGTGCAGGACAGCCTGAAGAAGATCGGCGTCGACCTGTCGATCGAGAAGGTGCCGGGCGGCGAGTGGTACGACCGGCTCAACAAGAAGGACATGCCGATGCTCATCATGAGCTTCAAGGCATGGCTCAACTACCCGGACTACTATTTCTACTGGACCTATGACGGGAAGAACAATTCGGTCTTCAACGACATGAATTACGTCAACCCGGACATGGACAAGCTGATCGAGGCAGCCCGCTTCGAGCAGGACAAGGCGAAGTACGACGACGAGGTGAAGGGCTTCATCAAGATGGCCTTCGACGACGTGCCGCGCATCCCGCTGGTCCAGGATTTCCGCGACGTCGCCATGCAGAAGGACATCAAGGGCTACACCTACTGGTTCCATCTGGTGCTCGACTTCCGCGATCTCTCGCGGGCGAAGTAGCACGCGCTTGCCACCTCCCTCCGCGGCCGACGCGCCGCGGAGGGACCTTTCCCCGGACCGCAACGTCCCTTTCCCCAAGAGCTTTCATGCTTGCGACCGATCTTGCCGCGTGCGACGCGGTCACCCTTGCCCGACTCGTTGCCGCGCGCGACGTCTCGCCGGTCGAGACCGTCGATGGCGCGATCGCGGCACTGGAACGGCTCGATCCGGTGCTCCATGCCTTCTGCACGCCGGCCATCGATCAGGCGCGCGTCGCCGCCCGCCGGCTGGAGAGCCGCATCCTGCGCGGCGAGGAGGTCGGCCCGCTCGCCGGCGTGCCGGTCGGCATCAAGGATCTCGTGCTCACCAAAGGCATCCGCACGACCTTCGGCTCGCGGCTCTACGCCGACTATGTGCCGGAAATGGACGACGTCGCCGTGGAGCGGCTCATTGCCGCTGATGCGATCATCCTCGGCAAGACGAATGCCGCCGAGTTCGGCTATGGCGGCTTCGGCCACAACCCACTCTTCCCGACCACGCGCAACCCTTGGAACACGACGCTGACGCCGGGCGGTTCAAGCGCCGGCTCGGGAGCCGCGGTTGCCGCGGGCATTTGCCCGATCGCGCTCGGCAGCGACGGCGGTGGCTCGGTCCGTTTACCGGCCGCGTTCTGCGGGCTCGTCGGCATCAAGGCGACCATGGGGCGCGTGCCCGTGTGGCCCGGTTGCCGCGACGCTAACCTGCCTGGCGTCTCCGGCTGGGAATCGATCGAACACTACGGTCCGCTGGCCCGCACGGTCGCCGACGCGGCGTTGATGCTCTCGGTCATGGCCGGTCCAGATCCGCGCGACCGCTGGTCGCTACCTGACGAAGGCGTACTCTGGCGCGATGCCGTCGAACGGAAGCCGCGTCCAAAACTGCGGCTGGCCTGGTGCCCACGCTGGGCCGGCCAGCCGGTCGAGCCGGAGGTGCTGGCCGTCGCCGAGGCTGCTGCGCGTGCTCTCGCCGCAGCAATCCAGGCGACTCTCGACGAGACCGACTCGCCCTTCGGCGACCTAATCGAGGCCGACCGCGCCATCGTGGCGCTGGAAACGGATCTGACCGGACTTCGCCGCATGGCAGCGGGGCGCGAAGATGAACTCACACCATCGCTGCGCGGGCTGCTCGCGCGGTCGTGGCGCGGCGAGGAATTCACCGACGCCATAACCACGCGAAAACGCGCGGTAGACCAGATGGTGCGCTTCATGGAGCGCTACGATCTGTTGCTCACGCCAACGGCGCCGGTCACAGCATTTCCGATCGATGAGGACGGGCCGGGGGCGATCGCCGGCGTGCCGGTCGCCGACGACGCCTGGAGCCCATGCCTCTACCCCGCCAACCTCACTGGGCAGCCGGCAACGAGCGTCCCAGCGGGCTGGACGAAGGCAGGGCTCCCAGTCGGCCTGCAGATCATCGGCCGACGGCTCGCCGATGCGACGGTGATCTCTGCGGCGGCCGCCTGCGAAGCGGCGCATCCCTGGGCCGACCGGCACCCGCCGGTTTCCATCTGGGCGGCGTCGAGGGATTGACGCCGAACTGTGCACAGCACGGAATAACCACATTGCCATCTCCGCCTGGGCGGCGGCAAGGACGTCCGCGCAGCGGTTCTTCGGTCTGTGAACGTGGTGCGGCGAAGAGGCCGCCATCAGATTTCGCGGCTGGCAACGCAACGACAAACGCGAGATCTGCCGGATCACCACAGGGAACCCGTCGCCCAGCCGCTCGGCATTTTCGCGATCAGGGATTTGTCCTGCGTGAGCGACGCCCACGCAGGACCGATCATCTCAGCATGCCGGTCATGTCCACGGTCATGCCCTCGGCGCTGCCGAGATCCGCGATCGAATCGTAGAGGAGCTCGAGCGCGTAGTAGGGGTTGTGCGCGTGGATGCCGGGATCGGCGGTCACGACCTTCCAATTGTAGACCGCCTTGAGAAGGCGTGGCGTCCAGGTCGCATACGCCACGACCTTGCCTTCCGCGTTCTGGTCGACGACGCCGTCGCCGTTGGCATCGGCGAAGAAGTACGGATAGTGCTCGCCGTCGAAGATCATGGGCGTGCCAACGACCTTGGCCGCATAGGCGAAGAAGGTCTGCTTGAGCTTGTCGGCGTTGGCGGTGATGTCGGCCTTGATGCCCTTCTCGATATTGCCGCTGCCGTCGAAGCTCACATGCTGCACGCGGATGTCATCCGGTTTGCCGGTCTGGTGACAGGTCGCGCAAGTCTCTTCGGAGACCGTCAGCGAATGCGGGTCGTGGCAGGAAACGCAGGTGGAGATCGGCTTGGCATGCAGGAAGCGGCCCGAATAGGTCTTGCCCGCATACTGGTAGCCGGCTTGGCCGTAGCCACCGAGATTGGTTGCCGCGGCCAGCCTGTAGTGCGGATTGATGAAGCGCAGCTTCCCATTGACCGTGTCGTCGGCCATGCCGTCGGTCGCCTTGGCGACCGATAGCCCCAATTCGCGGCCCTGATGGCAGGTCATGCAGGCTGCCTCGACGCCAGTCACCGGATGCTTGACGCCCGAGGGGAAGGTGATCTCGGTGATCGTCGAGAGCTTGGGATTGTGGCAGGTCTCGCAATCGACGACGCCGCCGACCGGAACCGGTTTCTCGGGCAGACCTTTGGGGCTGCCGTCGAGGCCATGGAACGAACGGAAGCCGGCGCCGGAATGGCACACCGAACACTCAGGCGGAATCACGCCCTCGCTGTTCCAGTGCGAGAACGCTTCGGCCGACAGGTTCGCGTGAGCCGAGCGCGACCAGGCTTCAATCATCTTGAAGTTCGGAATGTCGATATTTTCGGGATTGAAGGGGCCGGACTTGGGAAAGATGTAGACCGGTTTTGCCGCGTCCGCTGCCGGTGCAGCCGCTTCCGCTGCCGGCGCCGCTGCGGCGGCCGGAGCCGCAGCGTCTGGCGTGGACTGCGCGAACGACACCGCGATGACCCACGTCGACAGAATGGCCGCTGCCGCCACCAGCTCAGCATGATTGATCAATCGACGCAGCATATTCGCCCCTATGCTTGTTCGATCTGCGCTATTGCGCTGTCATGTTGTTACTTTGTAACAATACAAAACGGACCGACATTGCGCAACACGCCGCTAACGGCCAGTTGCGGGGCGACGCGGAGAATGCGACGGTGCGATGGAACCCGGGGGGCGGATTGAGTGTTCGTGTGGCGGACATGCCCACGCCACCCAACCCGGTGCCGATCCACATCACGGAAGAAGCGGGGCTGACGGCGGCCTGGGACGACGATTTTCGAGTCGAGCCGCTGGTCGCCGAGGGTGATCGCGTCGCCCAGGGCGCTCCCGTCCTGCGCTCGCGGCGCCACCCCGAAATCACCGTTGCGGCGCCGATGGCCGCCCGGATCGCCAGGATCGGCCTCGACGCCGGCCACCGCTTGTCGCGAATCATCTTCTATCTCGAATCGGATGCCGGGCGGCACGCGTTCGATACCCGCGCCGCCAAGGCTCTCGACGATCCGGCGGCCGTCCGCGGGGCGCTGCAGGAAGCCGGCCTGTGGCGCGTCTTTCGCTCGCGGCCCTTTGGTCAGGAGCCGCGGCCCAACGAAACTCCGGCGGCGATCGTCGTCATGGCGCTCGACACCCGTCCCGCCGCGCCCGATCCGCGCCTGGCGCTTGCCGGCCGCGAGACCGATTTCGAGCGTGGCCTGCGTATCCTTCTGAAGATGGGCGAGGGGCCGGTCTATGTGTGCCAGCCCCGCGGCAGCGAGATCTTCGACGCCAAGCCGCTCGGCGAGCGCGTCCGCATCGTCAAGAGCGGCGGGGGTCATCCCTGGGGCCTGCCCGGCTTCCAGATTCATCAGATACACCCGGCTGAAACAGGCAGGCCGGTCTGGGATCTGCACGCCGAGGACGTGGCCGACCTCGGGGCATTTCTCGAAACCGGCCTGGTGCCCGAGACGCGCCTGATCTCGGTCGCCGGATCGGCGCTGCGCGAGCAGCGTTTCGTCCGCTGCCAGGCCGGCGCCGACCTTCGGGGATTGAGCCATGGGCTGGTGAAGCCGGGGCGCCACACCATCCTGTCCGGTTCGGCGCTCGACGGCCACGAGGCCAGATGGCTCGGTCCGCGCCATCGCCAGACGACGGTCATCAGCGGCGATACCGGCGGCCAGCGGCATCACTGGTTCCTGTCCGCCCTGCAGGGCGCGTCGCGGCCGCTTCCGGTCATTCCGACCGCCGCCGTCGATCACGCCATGGGTGGCGCCCTGCCCGCCGCCGCGCTGCTCCGCGCGCTCTCCTCCGGCGACGCGGAAACCGCGGTCAAGCTCGGTGCCTTGTCGTTCCTGGCCGAGGACATGTCGCTGGTCGACTACGTGACGGGTGCCGAGCCGCGTTTCTCGGAGGTGTTGACGGCCTTGCTGGAACGGATCGAGCAGGAGGAAGTCGGTTGATACGCGGATTGTGGGATCGCGAGACTGTTGCTCTGATGGTCCTGGCCGCCCTGCTGCCGCTCGCGGTCATGTGGCTGCAGGTCGATGGCCTGGCGGCTGCCGGCCGGCTCGTCTTCTTCCTCGTCTTCGCCGGCATTTGGCATGTCGCCTTCATGCTCGCCCGGGCCCAGCCGCCGTCCTTCGCCGGAGCGGTGACGGCACTCGCCATCGCCATCCTCGCGCCTGAGAACCTGGGCATCGTCCAGTTGCTGCTCGGCCTGAGCTTTGGTGTTGTCATGGCCGAACTGGTCTTTGGCGGGTGGGGACGCAACATTCTCAACCCGGCGACGCTCACGCTGTCCTTCCTCGGCTTCGGCTTTCCCGCTGCGCCCTGGCCCGACCTCATCCTCCAGATCGGCTGGGCGGCGATTCCCGCGGCCCTGATCGGCTCGCTTACGGGCGTCTTCTCCGGCCGCACGATCCTCGGGGCACTGGTGGTCTTCGCCATTGCCTATCTGGCCGGTGTCGATTTCTCCGATACCTTTCCGGCGATCGCCGCCGTCATGGTGCTGCTGGTCTGCGATCCCGTAGCGAGCGCATCGACGCGGCTCGGGCGCTGGCTCTACGGCGCGCTGTTCGCCGCTCTGGTCGTTCTGTTCGCAGTCAATTGGAACGGGGCGGCCGCCATCCAGCTCTGCGTCGCGGCGGCGCTTCTCGCCTCGCTCGCGGCGCCCATTCTCGACGAAAACGCAATTGCCTCCTGGCTTGCCCTGAGGAGACGACACCTTGGCTGACCTGAACCCCCACTCGGCCTGGAAGCGCTTTCTGGCCCTGCCGAACGAGAGCCGCACGAAGACGATCGCGGTGGCTTTCATCGTCGCAGCGGTCTGTGCGCTGCTCGTCAACGGCGCCACCGTGGTCCTGCGGCCCATTCAGGCGGCAAACCGTGCCCACGAGCAGCAGGTGCGCCTCGAGGCGCTCCTCTCTGCGATCCCGGGCATGGGCGACCTGGTCAAGCAAGCCGGCGGCAATGCGCTGTCGGCAGTGGTCGTCAACCTCAAGACCGGCTGGGCCGCCAAGGATGTGACCCCGGAGACCCTGGAAAAGACCCTGGAGGATCCCGCCAACTGGCGCACGCTGACGCCGGCGGAAGACCTCGCAGATATCGGCAGGCGGCCCGATTACGCCAAGGTCTACATCCTGCGTGCCGACGACAAGGTGTCGCTGGCCATCCTGCCGATCGCCGGGGCCGGCTATCAGGGACCCATCCAGGGGATGCTGGCCGTTCAGGGCGACATGAACACCATCGCCGGCCTTGCCATCACCCAGGAGGTCGAGACCCCGGGCCTCGGCGGGCGCATCGAGGAGCCGGCCTGGCTGGCCCAGTTCCCCGGCACCAAGATCCGTGATCCGAGCGGCCAGCTGCGCTTCAATATCCAGCGCGGCGGCGGCAGCAACGAATATGAGGTGGATGCCATCACCGGTGCCACCCGCACCAGCAACGCGATGGCGCAGATCGTCCGCTTCTGGGTCGGTCCTGAGGGCTACGGCAAATTCTTCGCGGCCGTGCAGCGGGGAGAATTCTAGGCAATGGCCACAAGGGGATTTAACTGGGGCACGCTGACCGACCCGCTGATCCGGCAGAATCCGGTGATGCTGCAGATCCTCGGGCTTTGCTCTTCGCTCGCCGTCACCACGACGCTCGACACATCCATCACCATGGCCGCGTCCCTGACCATTGTGCTGATCCTGTCTTCCCTGTTCGTCAGCCTCATCCGGCGCCACATTCCGGATTCGATCCGGCTGATCGTCCAGATCATCATCGTCGCCTCGCTGGTGATCGTGATCGACCAGTTCCTCCAGGCCTATTTCTTCGACATCAGCAAACGACTGTCGGTCTATGTTGCGCTGATCACGACGAACTGCATCGTGCTGGGGCGCACCGAATCCTTCGCGCGCAGCAATCCGCCGATCCGCTCGATGTTCGACGCGCTCGGCAACGGCCTGGGCTACTCGATGGTGCTGGTCATCGTCGGTTCCGTGCGCGAGCTGTTCGGCAAGGGAAGCCTTCTCGGCTTTCCGGTCCTCCCGACCATTGATCAGGGTGGCTGGTACACGCCGCTTTCGCTGATGATGCTGGCGCCGAGTGCCTTCTTCCTGCTCGGCGGACTGGTCTGGATCGTCCGCTCTCTCAACACCTACCAGATCGAGGCGCCCGAGCATCAGCCGCTGGCGAAGAAGGAGAGCCGGGCATGAGCGATCCCATCGGCCTCGTCCTCAAGGCGGCCTTCGTCGAGAACATGCCGCTGACCCTGTTCCTGGGGTTGTGCACCTTCATGGCGCTGTCCCGCAGTGTCGGCACCGCGATCGGGCTCGGCATTGCGGTGACCGCGTCCCTCGGCGTCACCGCGGCGCTCAACCAGGCCATCTACCAGTTCCTTCTGGCCCCGGGCGCATGGGCCTGGGCCGGCATGCCGGATCTCGACCTCTCCTATCTGAAGCTGATCGCCTTCATCGGCGTCATCGCCGCGTCGATCCAGCTCATCGAAATGGTGATGGACCGTTTCTTTCCGGCCATCTACGCCTCATTCGGCGTGTTCCTGCCGCTCCTGACCGTGCATTGCGCCATTCTCGCCGGTTCGCTGCTGGCGGTCGATCGTCACTATGACATCATGGAATCCTTTGTTTACGGTCTGGCTGGCGGCTTCGGCTTTGCCATTGCCGTCGTCATGCTCGCTGGCATTCGTCAGCGCATGGCCTATGCCGATCTGCCCGGCGGGCTCAGGGGCCTCGGCATCACCTTCATCCTTGCCGGCATGATGTCGCTCGGATTTTCCGCCTTCGCGCTGATGGTGGCGGCATGATCGAAATCGGTATCGGCAGCGGCGTCATCATCGGACTCATCGTCATCATGGCGGTCGGCCTGGTGTTGGCCAAGCGCAGCCTCGTGCCGCAGGAAGTGGTTCTGGTTACCGTCAACGAAGGCAAGATCATCGAGGCTTCACGCGGCGATCGCCTTCTTGGCGTGTTGCATGGCGCTGGCGTCGGCATCCCGGCGGCCTGCGGCGGCAGCGGCACCTGCGGGCTCTGCCGGGTGACGGTCACCGGCGAGGGTGGCGGCCAACCGCAGGCCACCGAAAAGGGCGTGCTGTCGGCGGCAGAGCGCCGGGCGAACAAGCGGCTGGCCTGCCAGACCCAGTTGCGCGGACCGGTGTCGGTGGAGGTTCCGACCGAGATCCTCGTCGCCGAAGGCTTCGAGTGCACGGTGGCATCCAACCGCATGCTGGCGCCGCTGATCCGCGAACTGGTGCTCGACGTGCCGCACGGGCGCGACATCGCCTTCCGAGCCGGCAATTTCATGCAGTTGACGGCGCCCGCCTATTCGCTCGATCTCGGTTCGCTCCAGATGCCGCATCAATTCGAGGAAATCTGGAACATTGCCGGCTGGCGCCAGATGCATGCCGAATTGCCGAAGCCGGTCACCCGCGCCTATTCGATCGCCTGCCGCCCCGAAGATGTTGCCGCGGGCAAGCTGGTCTTCAACATCCGCCTCGCCGTGCCGCCCGCCGGCCACGAGGAAGACATCACGCCCGGCGTCGTCTCCTCGCATCTGTTCGCGCTCAAGCCGGGCGACACGATCGAGGCCTCCGGGCCATATGGCGATTTCCAGATCCAGCCGACGACACGCGACATGGTGTTCATCGGCGGCGGCGTCGGCATGGCGCCGATGCGGGCCATGGTGCACGAGCAGGTCGGCATCGGGACCAGGCGCAAGATGACCTTCTTCTATGGCGCGCGCTCGGCGGCAGACCTGTTCTATCGCGAGGAATTTGACGCCATCGCCAAGGCCCACGACAATTTCACCTGGACGCCGGCCCTCTCCGAGCCCGCTCCCGGCGATCGCTGGACGGGCGCAACCGGCTTCATCCACGAGGTCGTCCGTGCCGCGATGAGCCGGCACCCTGCACCGGAAGACTGCGAATACTATCTCTGCGGTCCGCCGGTGATGATTTCAGCCGTGTTCGCCATGCTCGAACGGCTTGGCGTGGAGCGGCATTCGATCTTCAACGACGACTTTGGAATCTGAACCATGAGCGCTGCGACCTCCAGGATGAACCGACGCGCCTTTCTCGCCCTCGGCGGTGGTTCCGCCCTGGCTCTGGCCATGCCGGGGCTGGCCTACGCCGCCCCGGCCGTGCGCACCATGGAGGGCCGCGCCTTCGCCACCGAATGGAGCATCTCGGTGCCCGACAGCGTCGACATCGAGCGGCTGCGCGGCCGCATCGACGAGACGCTCGCCGCGATCGACCGGCAGATGTCGCCCTGGCGCGCCGACAGCGATGTGACGCGCTTCAACCGCGCCGGCGCCGGCACCATGCCGATGCCAGCGGAGCTCGTCGGTGTGACCTCGGCCGCGCTCGCCCTGGCCGGCACCAGCGGTGGCGAGTTCGATCCGACCGTCGGGCCGCTGGTCGCCCGCTGGGGATTCGGTCCTATCAAGGGCGACGCCGTGCCCGACTGGCGGGGGGTCAGTGTTTCGGGCGACGCCATGTCCAAGGTGCATGACGGCCTGACGCTGGACCTCTGCGGCATCGCCAAGGGCTATGCCCTCGACCGCATGGCCGACATCCTCAAGGACGCCGGCCATGGCGATTTCGTCATCGACCTCGGCGGCGAAGTGGCTGCCGGCGGGACGCATCCCTCCGGCCGGCCCTGGCATGTGGCGGTCGAGGACCCGCGCCCGGGCATCAACGGCGCCGTCGAGGTGCTCGACCTCGGCGGCATGGCCGTCGCCACCTCGGGCAGCCGCGCCAACAGCTACGAGATCGGCCAGCGGCGCTACAGCCACATCATCGATCCGTCGACGGGCGAGCCGGCCGACAGCGATCTCGCCTCGGTCTCGGTGATTGCACCGACCACCATGATCGCCGATGGCTGGGCTACCGCGTTGTTTGCCGCCGGCGCCGACCGCGGACCGGAATTGGCGCGCCGCAATGGGATTGATGCCCTGTTCGTGATGGCCGACGGCCGGGACCTCAAGCGCATCACAACGGGTTCATTTTCAAGGTATCTGGCTTAAGGTGACGGCATGGAGACGCTCCTCGCCATCGGCATCGTTGCGTTGGCCGCCGCGGGCCTGGCAACCGGACTCATGCTCGCCGGCAAACCGCCGCGGACCTCCTGCGGTGGGCTGGATTGCATCGGCGGCGGGCAGTGCGAGGTGTGTCCGCGACGCGCGGAGGCACACCATGACTGAGGAACGCATAGACTCCGTCATGCAGAAGGACGTCATCCGCCTGACGCCCGAGATGGCGGTCCGCGATGCCGTTGCCGCGCTGGTCAACAAGAAGGCCCAACTCGCCTCGGTCGTCGATGACACGGGTACGCTGATCGGCGTCATCACGCAGAAGGACTGCTTCCGCTCGGCGCTCAACGCCAGCTATTACCGGCAGTGGCGCGGATCGGTGAGGGACTACATGACGACCAACGTCGAGACGCTCGACGCATCGACCGATTTTGTCACAGCGGCCGAGGCGTTCCTCAACAAGCCCTATCGCGCCTATCCGGTGCTTCGTGGCGGCGAACTGGTCGGTGTTCTGAGACGCACGGATCTTCTCGCGGCCTTCCTGCATTTGGGGTGACCCGCTGCGCCGTGCCAGACGCACGCGCGGACCGGAGCTGCCGACCTTGCCCAAGACAGCAATACCCGCAATCGGTCCTTTGGTCCCGAGCACCTGGGTCGTTCTGTGAATTTCTGGCTTTCACACGTCCGCATGTGGCGCTCTTGCGACATACACAGCTATCCGCCGATAGTCCGAGCTAAAGCCGGAACCGGACATCGATTGGTCGCTGCTCGTAGACCAAGACAAGGTCGACTTTGCGATTCAGATCGCCGATTCCGGTGTCGCATCCTATTTTTGCGCCCACGGTCTGGGTCTCGCCTTGCTCGATCCCTTTTTCGTTGGAACTGCCCGGCTCGACGACCTGGTGATCCGGCCGTTTGTCCCCGCCGTCGTGACCGAGTGCTTCGCCATCTTCAGCAATCGCCGGGACTTGCCGGAGCTGGAGACCGATCTGCTTGAGCGACTGGTGGCGGCCGGTGCGGCCTGGGAGACGAAGTTCGCCGAGTTGCTTGGCGCGTAACGCCGCTACGGCGATCGATGGACTGGCGGCCGGACGCCGCGCGCAGCAAATCGCTGGCAGGATCCACCTTGCCCGAACCCATGCCGCGGGCCGGACTGGCCCGCAGGCCCGGCCCCTGTCATCTACCTGCGCGTCAGGGATAATGGTTGAAAAGGTTGCCCGCGTCGGGGACGTGTGCGGTGATCGCGTCGCTGATGGCAGTCATGGCCGCATAGGCTTCGTGCGGAATGGCAGGTGTCAGCGCAGCCACGTTCGCTGAAGCCTGGTCGCGGTTCCGTGCACCGACGACGACGGAGCCGATGCCGGGACGATCGAGGATCCAGCGGACTGCGAGCGTTGCCAGCGGCAGGCCCAGTTCGCCGGCGACCTGCTTCAACTTCTCGACGCCAGCGTGGACATGGGGCCAGATGTCGGAGCGGAACGGCAGGATGGTGTGGCGCTGGTCGCCGGGCGCGATGTCCGGCGTCGGCCCGTATTTTCCCGTCAGGATGCCGTGCGCCAGGGCACTGTATGCGACCACGGCGATGCCACGCTCGCGGCAGTAGGGGATGACGTCGTCGTCCCGGTAGCGCCAGATCAGGTTATAGCCGAGCTGGTGGACAGCGATGGGCGCTACCTCGGCGACCTGGGTCATCTGCGCAACCGAGAAATTGCTGACACCGATCGCCCCGATCTTGCCTCCCCGGCGCGCCTGTTCCAGGCCCTCCATAACCGGACGCATGTCGCGCCCGGCGCGCGGCCAATGGATGTAGTAGAGGTCGATGAAATCCGTCCCCAGCCGTCCGAGGCTCTGCTCGACCATGCCGATCATGGCCGCTGCCGTCAGTTCCGGCGGGTTGGCCTTCGAGGCCAGAAGAACGGTGTCCCGCTTACCCACGAGAAATCGCCCGAGCAGCGTCTCCGAGCGGCCACCGCCGTAGCCGGCGGCGGTATCGAAGTGGCGCAGGCCGCCGTCATAGGCGGTGGCCATTGCGCCGGCGAGCGCCGCGTCGTCGGCGTCCGTCGCGTACCACGAACCGCCCTGTGCCATCGGCAGCAGCGCCAACGGGCTCACGCCCAGCCTCACGTGCTGGATGGCGGGATCGACGACGACGGACGCTTCTGGCATGCCGGTCAGGTGCTCTCGCGGATGATCAATTCGGGATCGATCTGGGTGATGCGCGGCTCCGGCAGCTCGTCGGGGCAGCCGATCAGGCGCATGAGACGGTCCACCGCCAGGCGCGAGACGGATTCGACGTCATAATTCACGGTCGAGAGCGGCGGCACGCCGAATTCTGCGACCGCTATATTGTCGTAGCCCATGACCGCCAGGTCCTGCGGCACGTGGACTTTGTGCTTGTGGCACCAATGCAGCACGCCAAGCGCCAGCGTATCGTTGTCGCAGACCACGGCCGTCGGCCCGTTCGACCCGCTCATCAGCGTGTCGAGCGCAAAGAAACCGTGCCGCGCATAGTGACCGTTGGTCGCCACGACCAGGTCGGGATCGAAGGCAATGCCGCTGGCCGAGAGCGCCTGCTGGTAGCCGTCGAACTTCTCGGTATTGCCGGCGGCGCGCGTCGCGTCGAGAAAGCCGATGCGACGATGACCGAGCCCGATGAGGTGGCGCGTCGCGCGGAAGATGCCGCTGCGGTCATTGATGCTCACCCCGTCGATTCCGGCATCGGGGTCGGCGATCAGCAGCACGATCGGAAGGTTGACGCGCCGGAGCAGGCGCAAGTGATCGAGCTCGCGGTGCTTGACCGGATAGATCAGGATGCCGTCCACCTGCCGCGAGCGGAACATCTCGACGACTTTCATCTCTTCCGACAGCGTGTTGTTGGAGGTGGCGAAGAGCGTGCCGTAGCCGCGCTCGGCCAGCGCCATCTCGACAGCCTGAGCCGTGTGGGTGAGCGTCGGGTTGAGGATGTCGGTGAGGACCAGGCCGATGGTCCGGGTTTCGCGGTTGACCAGAGACTTGGCGATCTGGTTAGGCAGATAGCCGAGCTCGAGGGCGGCCGACTGGATGATGCTGCGCGTTTCGAGTGGAATCCGCGTGCTCTCGCGGAGCGCCAGCGACACCGTATTGGTCGAGAAGCCGGTCTTGTCGGCGATGTCGCGCAAGCGGACGACAGCCCTAGCCACGCCGCACCCCCGTGCCTGTCAGGACCACGGTGGGCCCGCGGCCGGCCAGCGGAACGCCGGTCGGAGCGAAGCTTCGGTGGAATGTTCCGTTCACTGTCGCCCCCGCCCGAGTTTCTGCCGGCCGCCCCGTCCGTCTGCCGGTGTCAACGCATCGACGTACCACACTCGGGCGCGCACCGTGCCGATCATCGCATCACGTCAGGGCCCGCTCGGAGCGCAGCCGCTTGATCGCTTCGTATTGCAGGCAGTCGGGCGCCATTTCCATGAGCTCGATACGATTGCCGTCAGGGTCCTCCAGCCAAGCCTGCCGGTTGCCGTCGATTGCCGTCTGCAACGGAATCAACAAGGTCAGTCCCGCCTTCTCGATCTCGGTCAGAACCGGATCGAGGTCGTCGACCGTCAGGCACAGGTGGTTCATGCCATTCGCATCCCAGCCCGGCGCCCGGTCCGAATCGGCGCCCGGAAAGACCTCAAGATACTGCTCGTCGGTGATGCGCAGATAGACGAGCCAGACCGAGCCGTCGTCCTTCTTCAGCCGCATCATCTCGGGAAAACCAAGCTTGTTCACATAGTAATCGAGCGTCCGATCCAGGTCGGTGACCTTGATCGCGACATGGCCGAGGCCGTTGATTCCCTTCACCCTGCTCCTCCCGTGTTGGCCGGTGCCCTGGCTTATTGACCAGGTGCCCAGGTTTGGCATGTCCGCACGACAAAAAGGCCGGGGGCCAGCAGCCACGGCCCATTTGTGTGAGCGCTAATACGCCTAACGTCACCGCAACGGAGCACAATTGTCAATCGGCTTGGGCCCAGACGAATTTGCCGAAATGAGTTCTGGAGCGGACAGGCGGCTTTCGAAATTTTCCATAAATATTTGAAATAACGATACTATTTTACATTGGATCAGGCTGCCGTCTTCGGCGGCGCAAAAAAGTCGGCGCCTTTTGTGCCGCAGCGCGGCGATGAACGCCTATCGAAAATGTGGGTTGACTGACTCGCCATCAGGCCCGTAGTCTCAGCGCTAATACGCCCGGGAGAGGGTAGGGAGCGCCTGAGGTGGACCTGAACCACCGGCGCGGGAGGACACTGCCATGGCCCTTCGCTGGAGCCGATGGTCTCCGCGGATTGCACTTCTGCCGGCGACGACAGTCACCGCTGTTGCTTTCGCCGGTTCGATCGGTTGGACCATCTGGATGTCGTTCACGCGCAGCCGGCGCTTCGCCGACTATGCGATCGACTGGGCCCGGCCGGATCGCCAGTACCATCGGCTGTTCCACGACGACATCTTCCAGACCGCGCTCAAGAACATGGTGGTGCTGGGCGTCGGTAGCCTTCTGGCGATCGTCTTCGGCTTCATCCTGGCGGCAATGATCGACCGCGAGAAGCGCGGCGAAGGAATCTTCCGCACCGTCTTCCTCTATCCGCTGGCCGTATCACTGATCGTGACCGGCCTCGCTTGGCGTTGGCTCTTCAATCCGATGCTGGGTGTCCAGGCCTTCCTGCACCAGATCGGCCTGACCTGGGCGCACTTCGACTGGTTGAACTATCCCCAGACCGCCATGTACGGCATCATCCTCGGCACCGTCTGGCAGGGCTCGGGCTTCTACATGGCCCTGATGCTGGCCGGTCTGAAGTCGATCAACACGGAGATCTGGAGCGCCGCCCGGCTCGACGGCGTCAGCTTCTGGCGCCTCTATGCCGAAATCATCATTCCGATGATGAAGTTCACCTTCCTCACCTGCGCCATCCTGCTCTCGCTCGGCGTGGTGAAGGCCTACGACATGGTCTACGCCATGACCAATGGCGGACCTGGGCAATCGACCTGGGTGCCGGCCTACTACATGATCAACGCCTATTGGCAGAAGCAGAATCTGGGGCTCGCCTCGGCGGCCGCGGCCATCATGCTGGCCATCACAATCGCCATCTTCCTTCCCCTGGTCCTGCTCACTGCCTGGCAGCAGCGGCGGCAGGAGGCGCGGGTGCAATGAGTGTTGTCGCCGACAGCTTGCTGCGCCGTGGCGGTTCAAATGATGAACCGGTGGCCTTTCCGCGCAAGAAAAAGCGGATCAGCGGCCGCTCCATCGCTGTCCTCGCTTTCCTCACCATCTGCGCCCTCTTCTTCAGCGTGCCGCTTTACGTGATTGTGGTCACTTCGCTGAAGTCGATGGATCAGATCCGTCAGGGCGATATCTTCGCGCTCCCTTGGCACCTCAACTTCGATGCCTGGGTCACCGCCTGGACGAAATCCTGTTCGGGCACCAGCTGTCACGGTGTCAAAGCCGGCTTCATCAACTCGCTCGAAATCCTCTTCCCCAGCTTGATCCTGTCGATCGCCATCTCCTCGGTGACCGGCTATGCGCTGGCGCTGTGGAAAGTGAAGTGGGCCAATACCTTCCTCTTCATCCTTTTCATCTGCGCCTTCGTGCCGTTCCAGATCATCATGGTGCCGCTCATCCTGATCACCGGCTTCATGCACGTCTACGGCACCATCTGGGGCATCGCGATCGTCCACGCGGCACTTTCAATGCCGCTGCTCACGTTGATTTTCCGCAATTACTACAAGGGGATACCGCAGGAAATCATGAGCGCCGCGATGATGGACTCGGGATCCTTCTGGCGCATCTTCGCCGAGATCATCATCCCGATGAGCGGGAACATCATGATCGTGGTGCTGATCCTGCAGATCACATCGGTCTGGAACGACTTCCTCATCGGCCTGACCTATGGCGGCATCGGCACACAGCCGATGACGGTCATCCTTGCCAATGTGGTGATCACCGCGCTCGGCGAGGCCAACTACAACGTCGATATGGCCGCCGCGCTGCTGACCGCGTTTCCGCCACTCGTCATCTACTTCGTCCTCGGCCGCTTCTTCGTCCAGGGCATCACCGCTGGCGCGATCAAGGGATAGGTATCGATGCCTCGCGTGCAATTCGAAAAGATCGTCAAGTCCTACGGACGGCTGACCGTGCTCAAGAACCTCGACCTGGAGATCGAGGACGGCGAGTTCGTCGTGCTGCTTGGTCCGTCGGGTTGCGGCAAGACCACCCTGCTCAACCTGCTCGCCGGGCTGGTCGATGTAAGTTCGGGGCGAATCCAGATCGGTGGGCGCGACGTCACGGACCTCGATCCCAAGGATCGTGGCTTGGCCATGGTG
Organism: uncultured Alphaproteobacteria bacterium; assembly: GCA_963785065.1. Taxonomy (GTDB): domain Bacteria; phylum Pseudomonadota; class Alphaproteobacteria; order Rhizobiales; family Kaistiaceae; genus CAVSRC01. The sequence goes on along the minus strand of CAWATX010000004.1, from coordinate 1,128,086 downwards.
TTCCAGAGCTACGCGCTTTATCCCACCAAGACGGTGCGCGGGAACCTCAAGTTCGGGCTGGCCGCGGCCAAGCTCGACCGTGCCGAGATCGAACGCCGCATCGCCTGGGCGGCGAAACTGCTGCAGATCGAGAGCCTGCTCGATCGCAAGCCGGCGCAGCTCTCCGGCGGTCAGCGACAGCGCGTCGCCATCGGGCGGGCACTGGTCAAGCAGGTTGGCGTCTTCCTGTTCGATGAGCCGCTGTCCAACCTCGATGCCAAGCTCAGGACCGAGACGCGCATCGAGATCAAGCGGCTGCACCAGGAGACCAAATCGACCGTCGTCTATGTCACCCACGACCAGATCGAGGCGATGACCATGGCGACCCGCATCGCGATCATCAACGCCGGCGTGATCCAGCAGTTCGATACGCCCGATGTGGTCTACGAGAAACCGGCCAATCTGTTCGTCGCCGGCTTCATCGGGGCGCCGGCCATGAACATCTTTCCGGCTCGGGTTGTGGTCGCGGACGGCAAGCCGTTTGCGGCCCTGAGCGAAGGCGAGGGCCGTATCGACCTCAGCCACTATCCTTTCGCGACAACGCCCGGCGAAGGCGCCACCATCATGGTCGGGCTCAGGCCGGAGCATTTCTTCCAGCCCAACGAGTTAGACGGCGACGCCGCAGCGCTGTTCCACCTGCCGGTCCAGTACACGGAGAAGACCGGCGCGGACGCCACCGGCTACTTCAAGACCGAGGAAGGTTTGCTGGCGGTCAGCATCTCGCCCGACCGCATCGCGCGGTGGCGGCAGGGCGAAGTCGCCGCGATCGGTTTTCCGCACGGCAAACTGCACGTTTTCGATGCTGCATCCGGGCAACGGCTGTAGCGGGCAATTCTGCTTGGGGCAGGGATCCTGCCCGAGCGCAAAAGTGATCCGGCAAGGGCCCGATCCGAGGCAGGCGGGCCAAAGCCGTGATTGAGAGGCGGATCTCCTGGAGATCCACGAACAGGGAGGACTAGCAATGCTTGCGAAAGGATTAGCCGGGCTCGGCGCGGCCCTGGTGCTGACTGCAACAGCGACCTATGCCGGAGCGACAGACCTGACCATCTACCACTCCTGGTCGACCCCCAGCGAAATGGCGGCGCTGAATGTGCTCAAGGGCGACCTCGCCAAGAAGGGCATCGGCTGGACCGAGATCGCCATCCCGCACGACACCGGCGCAAATGTCAGCCTCACCAACATGGTGACCGGCGGCAACCCGCCGAATGTGTTCATGAACTCCGACCCCGGCATCATCCGCGATCTCGCCAAGCAGGGCCTGATCATGGATCTGACCAAGGTCTTCGCCGACAACAACATCAGCGAGCACTTCCCGCCGACCGTGCTCAAGGAAGTGACCGTCGACGGCAAGATCTACAAGGCGCCAGCCGGTATCCATATCGACGGCATGGTCTATTACAACATGGACGTCGCCAAGAAGGCCGGCGTCGATCCGACCAAGTGGACGTCGCTCGACGACATGTGGAAGGACTTCCCCAAGATCAAGGCGGCCGGCTTCCAGCCGCTCGCAGCAGGCAGCCAGGACTTCCAGGTCGGCTATCTGACCCATGCCCTGATCGCCGCGGTTGCCGGTCCTGACATCTACGACCGCTTCTATGGCCCGACGGTCGATCCCAAGGTGTTCGACGAGCCGGCACTGAAGTCGGCGATCGACTGGGTGCGCAAGTTCAGCCAGCAGGTCGACCCCGGCTCGCAGAACCGCGCCTGGAACGACACCACCAACCTGGTCATCACCGGCAAGGCCCTCATGCAGATCCACGGCGACTGGATGAAGGGCGAATGGCGTAATGCCGGCAAAGTCGCGGGCAAGGACTTCGGCTGCACCAACATCCCCGGCACCAAGGCGCTTGCCGTCACGGTTGACGCCTGGAACTTCCTCGACGGCCCCTCCGTCGACGACGCCAAGAAGGCGGCCGAGCTCGAGTTCGCCAAGCTCGACACCGATCCGCAGGTCACCGCGGACTTCGCCTCCAAGAAGGGTTCGACCCCGGTGCGCCTCGACGCGCCGACCGCCGGCCTCGACCAGTGCAACCTGCTGGTCCTCGATTCGCTCAAGAAGCCGGACTTCTCGGTGCAGAACCCCTTCAACATCTCCGACGCCGATTGGGTGCGTTCGGTATGGAACGTCATGTTCAAGTTCTGGGGTGACCAGAGCATGACCTCCGACGACGTCATCAAGGAGCTCAAGGATCAGTACGACACGATCTTCGGCTGATTCTTCCTCCCCGGCGGGAGGGGCAACCCTCCCGCCGACTTCTTCGGGCCGGCCCGTCCCGGGCGGCGGCCCCTGGCAGAGCTCCCAATGTCGATGACCAAGCCCCAGATCGCCCGGCGCGGCCGCAGCTTGCTGCCGCAGCAGGTATCCCAGCTCATCATCATGAACAGCGACGGAAGCGGGCGAACGGTTCTGCTCGAGATCGACGCGGTCATCGAGGCGCCGAACTGGACGCCGGACGGGCGCTACCTGATCATCAATGGCGGCGGCGACTTGTGGCGCGTCGCAGTCGACGGCGGCGAAGCCGCAAGGATCGAGACCGGGGTCTTGCACGATCACAATAACGATCACGTGCTCGCGCCAGACGGCAAGACCATCTATTTCAGCGAAGACGACGGGCACCTCTATGCTGTGCCGATCGGCGGCGGTGAGCCGCGGCGGGTGTCCAACGTCCACAGCGAGCCGCACCACTATTACCTGCATGGCATTTCGCCGGATGGGCTGACGCTCTCCTATGTCGCGGTCGAGGGACCGGCGGGCAAGAAGCGCATCAACCTCTTCACGATCCCCGCCGCCGGCGGCCCCGATACGCGGCTCTCGGATGTCGACTATCCCAATGATGGTCCGGAATATTCGCCGGACGGCGAGTGGATCTATTTCTCGTCCGAGCGTGCCGCCAAGGTGCCGGGCCACGCCCAGTGCTTCCGCATGCGCGCCGATGGCACGGGAATCGAGCAGCTGACCTTCGACGAACGGGTCAACTGGTTCCCGCACGTCTCTCCAGACGGCCACTCGGTGGTCTTCATCAGCTATCCGCCGGGCACCACCGGACATCCGCCGAACAAGGACGTCATCCTGCGTTTCATGCATGCCGACGGCAGCGACCAGCGCGACATCGATTCCTTTCTCGGCGGGCAGGGCACCATCAACGTCAACAGCTGGGCCCCTGATAGCAGACGCTTCGCCTTCGTCGCCTATCCAATGCGCGGTTGAGGGTACTCGGACGTTATTGAATCAATTGGCCGGACTCGGCCGCAGCTCATGTGTGGAGAAACAGCATGCAGCCTTTCAGCAGCTTCGGTCACCTCAATCTCAAGGTGAACGATCTCGATGCCTCTATCGACTTCTACGGCAAGCTCGGCTTCCCCGAATTCCTGCGCCTGACCGAAGAGGATGGCAGTCCCTGGATTGTCTATCTGAGGATCACCGACGAGATCTATTTCGAACTGCTACCTGGCGGCACCGGCTGCGCCGGAGATCAGCGGGCAACCGGCGTCAACCATCTCTGCCTGACGACGGACGACATCGAGGCGACGGCTGCGCATCTCGCCAAGGTCGGCATTCCGGCAACTGTGCCCCTCGACCCGGAGAAGCGCGGCGTCGACCGCAATCGCGGCATGTGGGTCACGGACCCCGACGGCAACCGCATCGAGATCATGGAGATGGCGCCGAACTGCATCCAGTATGAGGCGATCGCCGCGATGCGCGCCGGCAAGCCCGCCACCAAGCTCGTCGCGCCGCTCAAACCGGCAAAGGCCAGCGCATAGCTCCGCACCAGCGGCCCTCTGCCGCGAAAGCGCGAATTCACGCCGGGCAACCGAACCGAAGATCTGTGCGCCGGACCTTATCCGCAGTCGGCGGAACCCGGCGCCGGATTATCTTCGCAAGCCACAGCGCGAACTTGGGGAGGACGTCGCAGAACTGGACGGGACCGGTCGCGGTCGCCAGCAATCGAGCTGAACTTGTGGATCGTGGCGGGCCTCTTGTCGTCTGCTAACTTTCATGCGGCTCGATCAGCTCGCGCAAGAGACTGCGAAGTTCATCCGCCTTGTCGCGCGGGAGTTGGCGGACCAGCCGCTCCTCCTGCTCACGCGAGACGCGCCTCAGGCGCTTGCAGAGCGCCTTCCCGGCAGGCGCCAGAAGGATGAGAACGCGGCGCCGGTCATTCGGATCCGGCGCGCGGAAGACCAGCGCGTCGGATACCATCCGATCGATAATCTTGGTCAGCGTGGGCGGCTCGACCAAGGCTTGCACCGCCAACTCTCCCATGGGCACCGCGCCACCACGGTCGAGCACCTCAAGCACACGCAGATGCTCGATCGGCACTCCCGCCGGCCGCAACCGCTCCTGCAACTCCTCCTCAAGCTGCCGATTAACGCTGGCCACGATATAGGCGAGCTGGTCGCTCAGCCTGCTGGAAGGCATCTGCCTCTTCTCCCCAGAGATTCGATGTCCTGCTATTGGACATATTTTGGACTTCAGTCATTCAGAATTCAACTAATGAATGAATAGCGGGTTGGGATCAAGAGCGCAAACGTCGCAAGCCGGAGCCGCTTCAGCAGCTGGCGATCGTGCGGAATGTGATCCCTTCGGCGACAGCCAGATGCACGCGCAACTGCACCCCCATCGGCGAATGGAGGAGGCTGCTGCGCGCGGCGTTGCGTGCGACCGGGCGACGGAGCGAATCGGCCAGGGCAGGGCCGTCGCTGCGCCTCACAGACCGCGCCAGATTGGCGACAAAATAGACACCGTCGTAACAGGACTGGCAAAACTGGTTGACCGGCGGAGCCAACTCGCCGAACGAGTCGTGATAACTCTCCAGAAACCTGTCGTTCGCGGTCGAGTGCATATGGGCGAAGTAACAGAGCGATGCGTAAAGGTTTTCCGTATTCTCCGCACCGATGGCGCAGAGCACGCTTTCATCGGTGGCCAGCCCCAGGCGCAGCATGGTTCCGGCCAATCCGGCCTCGGCGAAAGCACGATTGAACAGCACGGCCTCGGGGCCAAGCAGGGCAATGACCACGACGTCGGGGCGCATGGCGCGGATCGCCTCGATAACCGGCCAGTAGTCGCGCATGCCGAAGGGCACGATCGACTGGCCGACAACCGAGCCGCCGGACGAGCGCACGATGCCGCTCGCCGCCTGATGGGCCTTGAGCGGCCAAATGTAGTCGTTGCCGACCATGAAGAAACGTCGGGCACGGCGATACTCGGTCAGCCAGGCGATCGCCGGGCCGAGCACCTCGTCGTCGGTGGCGCCGGTTGTCACCAGATAAGGCCGGCGCTCGCCGCCCTCGTATTGCGGCGTGTAGACATAGGGCACACGTCCGTGAAGGCCCGCGGAGATGGCCGCTCGCACGTTGCTCGGATGCATGCCCACCACCGCATCGACGCCGTCGATATCGACGAGATTGCGCGCCGCGGCCCGCGCTTCGCTGTCGACCTGCCCGGCATCGGCAATGACGATGTGCAAGTCCCGGCCGAGCACGCCGCCGGCGGCGTTCAGTTCCGCCGCCGCCAGCATCGCGCCGGTGTCGTAGGACGGCGCCCACAGACCCGCCGGCCCTCGCCGTGAAACAGCCAATCCGACACGCATGGCTCGACCGGTGTTGCCTCGAAGACTGCCAAAAGGGGGCATCTCGCAAAAAGCGTGCCGGGCGGCGATCTGGCATTGACGCCCGCCGACGGGGCACCGGCGGCCCGCGGGCTGCCCAAAGACGCCGCAGCGTGGCCGCTATTTGGGCGGGCAGCAACGAGAATAATTGCCAATTCTAATATTGCGCAGGCAACGAAAATCCGGCTTCATGCGCGTGTCGACGCACAAAGCAGGACCGGACGATGATTGCCTGGTGGCAGCGCAGTACGGAAAACTTCAAGAGTTCGATCATCCTGCTCGCCGCACTGATCGCCTTCGCCACGATGACGGTTCTGATCAAGGTCGCCGGGCAGCGGCTACCGCTCGTCGAGATCCTGATCGTCCGTCAGGTCGTCATGCAGGCCATGCTCTTTCCGCTTGCCCGCCGCAGCCTGCCACGCATGCTGCATACGCCATATCCTTTCCTGCAGATCTTTCGAGGGTTGCTGCAACTTGGCGCCATGGTGGCGAGCTTCGCGGCGGTCATCCACCTGCAGTTGGCGCAGGCGATGACGATCAGCTTCTCCTACGCCATCTTCGTCACACTTGGCGCCGGGCTGTTTCTCCGGGAATCGATCGATCGCGGGCGCTGGTTCGCCACGGTCGTCGGTCTGGCGGGCGTCGGCGTAATGCTTCGTCCGGGCGGCGGCGGATCGATGGTTTGGGCGATCGTCGCCGTGCTCGGCGCGATCTTCGCCGCAGCATCCGCTTTGTCGCTGCGCTATCGGCCGGACGCGCGGCGCACCGATACGGTGCTGACCTATCAGGCGCTGGTTCTGGTGGCCGCGCTCATCGTTCCGACGGTCCTCGCGTGGATCGCTCCGACGCCGACCGAATGGCTGGTGCTGATCAGCGTTGGGTTCACCGGGACTATCGGCCAGTGGATGCTGACAGTTGCCTATCAGCGCGGCGAAGCGACGGCATTGGCGCCGCTCGACTTCGTGCGCTTGTTGCTGACCACGCTGGCCGGCTTCGTCTTCTTCAGCGAGACGCCCGATCTGTCGATTGTGTTGGGCGCAACAATCATTATCGGATCGACGATCTATACGTTTCGCGCCAACGCGCGGCGCCAAAGCGCCATGACGACATCGGCGGATGCGCAGACCACGGGCTGACGCGCCGCCTCAAACAGCGTCCGCGGCGGCCTCGGCGCTCTTGATTGCAGCGCGCCGCGCCAGCTTGCCGGTCAGCAGGTGACAGGCGACCTCGTGCGTGGCCCCGAGCGCCACGAATTCCGGCGCCTCGATGAAACAGGGCGGGCCGGCATGAGGGCAACGGGTGTTGAAGCGGCAGCCGGCCGGCGGCGTGACAGTGCTTGGCGGATCGCCATCGAGCACCGTGGCCTCGCGGTCGCCACCGGTGTCGAGCACCGCGGCGGAGAACAGCGCTTCGGTATAGGGGTGGCCCGGCGAGCCGAACACGCTTGCACGATCGCCGACCTCCATGATCTTTCCGGCGTACATCACGACGATCCGGTCTGCCATGTACTCGGCGACGCTGAGGTCGTGCGTAATGAACAGGTAGGCTATGCCCAGCTCGCGCTGCAGCTCCTTGAACAGGTTGAGGACGCGCGCCTGCGCAGAGAGATCGAGCGCGGCTACCGGCTCGTCGAGCACGACCAGCTGTGGATTGAGGGCTATCGCCCGCGCAATGCCGACGCGTTGGCGTTGGCCGCCGGACAGCTCGTGTGGCAGCCGGCGCGCATGAGCGGCATTGAGCCCGACTTTCTCCAGAAGCTCGATCACCCGTTTCTGGAGTGCCTTGCCCTCGCCACGCTTGAACACGCCGTTGACCTTCATCGGGTATGCAATCGAGTCGCCCACCGTCATGCGCGGATTGAGCGAGCCGAACGGGTCTTGAAAGACGATCTGCGCCTTCGAGCGCAGCGCCGCGAGCTCGCGGCCGGAAACATGAGTGACGTCCTCGTCGTCGACGCGCACGGCGCCAGACGACGGTTCGAGCAGGCGGATCGCCAACCGGGCGAGCGTCGACTTGCCGCAGCCGGACTCGCCGACGATGGCGACGACTTCCCCTGGCTTGACCGTGAAGCTGACTCCATCGACGGCTTTCACCGTCCGGTCAGATCGCACAAACGGATTGCTGGCCCGCGCCGGGAACTCTTTCTTGAGGTCGACGACCTCTAGGATGTACTTTTTGATCGCGCTTCCTCCGGAAACAGGCACGCGCTCCAGTGTCCCGGCGCGACCTCGGCCAGCGGGGGACGCCGCTCTTGACAGGCGGCGCGATGGATAGGGCAGCGGGCATAGAATGCGCAGCCCTGAATTGCCTCGGTCGGCAGCGGCGGCTCTCCGGGCATGGGAACCAGTGGGCGGCCAACGCGCTCGAGCGCGGGCACGCTGCCGAGCAATCCGTCGGTATAGGGGTGCATCGGCTGACGGAAGAGCGTGTCGGTGTCGCAACTCTCCACCACGCGGCCGGCATACATGACCATCACGCGCGTGCAGGCCTGGCGCACGACCAGCATATTGTGCGTCGTCAGAAGCACCGCGGTGCCGTAAAGATCGCTCAGCTCTTCGAGGCTCTTCAGGATGCTGGCCTGGACGGTGACGTCGAGCGCGCTGGTCGCCTCATCGCAGATGATCAGCGCCGGTTCGGTGACGATCGCGGTCGCGATCAGCACGCGCTGGCACATGCCGCCGGAAAGCTGGAACGGATAGGCGCGCATCACCTCTTCCGGCGAGGCGATCTTCAGCGCCTTCATCATACGCGCCGCTTCGGCGAGTGCCTCCTTCCGGCCAACGTCACGATGCAGCAGCAGTGCCTCCGCGATCCAGTCGCCGATCTTCATGACCGGATCGAGGTGGTTGAGGGGGTCCTGAAAGACCATGGATATCCGGCTGCCGCGGATCTTCCGCATGCTGGCCTGGTCGAGCTTGGCGAGATCCTGTCCCTCGAACGCGATCTCGCCTTCGACGATCTTGCCGGGCGGCTCGCGCACCAGCCGCATGATCGACAGCGCCGTGACGCTCTTGCCGCTCCCCGATTCGCCGATCAGGCCGAGGCGCTCGCCCTTGCGGATGTGGAAGTCGACGCCGTCGACCGACTTCGCCACGCCATGACGCGTGTAGAAGTAGGTCTTCAGCCCACGGACGCTGAGGAGATCCTTCTGCTCGATATGTGCGTCCATGGTTCGCCTACATCCTCATCCGCGGATCGAGCAAGTCGCGCAGGCCGTCACCGATGAAATTGAAGCCGGCGGCGAGCACGAAGATGGCGAGGCCGGGGAGCGTCGAGACATGCGGATGCAGGTCGAGCACCTCGCGGCCGTCGTTGATCATGCGGCCCCAATCGGCCTCCGGCGGCTGGATGCCCAGGCCGATGAAGGAAATACCCGCCCCGAACACCACCATCGCCCCGGCCAGCGACGTACCGTAGGCCAACACCGGCGCCAGGCTGTTCGGCAGAATCTGACCCAGGATGATCTGCCGGCTGGACGCACCTGCTGCCCGCGCCGCCTCGACGAAGGCCGATTCCTTGAGCTGTGCCACGACCTGGTGGGTCACACGGGTCATCGGCGGCAGCAGCACGATCGTTATGCTGATCAGCAGGTTGACGAGACCGGCGCCGAGCGTCGCCGCCAGGGCGATCGCCAGCAGAATTGGCGGCAGACCGAAGACGATATCCATGCCGCGCATGATGATCGTGTCGGCGAACCGGCCAATGTAGGCCGCAATCGAGCCGAGCATCAGCCCGATGCAGCCGGCGATGGCCAACGGCACCACGGCGATCATCAGCGAGGTGCGCGCGCCATACATCAGACGGCTGAGGACATCGCGCCCCTGCTGGTCGGTGCCGAAGAAGTGGTGTGGCGCGCCGATGTCCTGGAGACGGTCGATCGGAGCGATCTTGATCGGGCTGTAGGGTGCAAGCACCGGCGCGAAAACCGCCACGAAGAGCGTGAACAGCACAATGGTCAGCCCGAGGACAATGGACCTGTGCTGGACCGCGAGTTGCCACGCGCGAACGGCCGCGCCGCCCATGCGACGGGCATGACCTACATCGGGCTCCGCTTCCGCTATGGCTGCCATCTGCTCAGCTCTCCCGCACGCGCGGATTGATGATGCGATAGATGATGTCGACGATGAGGTTCAGCACGACGAAGACGAAGGTGCCGAACAACACCAGACCGAGCATCATCGGCACGTCGCGGCTGATGACCGACTTGTAGATTTCGAGGCCGAGGCCGGGCCAGCTGAAGATGATCTCGACGAAGAGCGCCGCACCGAGAATCAGATAGCCGATCTGCAGGCCGGTCATGCTGACCACCGCGGGAAGGGCGTTGCGGAACGCATGGCCGAGGATGATGGCGCGCTCGCCGAGCCCCTTGGCGCGCAATGCCGTCATGAAGTCGAGCCGCAGAACTTCGAGCATGGCCGAGCGGGTGACGCGCGCGATGATCGCCGCCGGCGTCAGCCCGGCGACGACGGCGGGCATGATGAGATGACGCAGAAGCGAGCCAGGGGTCGCGCTGCCGGTGAAATCGTAGAGACCGCCGGTGGGCAGCCAGTGCAGCGTCACCGAGAAGACGAAGATCCCCACCAGACCCAGCCAGTAGGGCGGCATGCTGACGGCAAACACCGAAACGAGCAGGATCAGATGGTCGACCCATGTGTTCTGCTTCACCGCTGCGACGATGCCTGCGATGATGCCGACGACCGCGGCGAACAACGTCGCAGCGGTGCTGAGGATCATGGTGATCCAGAACTTCTCGATCACCAGCGGGAGCACGGGAACATGCTGCTGCAGCGACTCGCCCCAGTCCCCAACCAGCACCAGACCGAGCCAGCGGAGGTATTGCACGACCAGCGGATCGTTGAGCCCGTAGCGCGCGCGCAACGCCGCGCGCGCGGCCGGCGTGGCGTAGATGCCCAGGATCGCATCGACCGGGTCGCCGGGCGCGAGATGGATCAGTGAGAAGACGATGGCAGACCCGCCGAGCAGGACCGGGATCAGATAGAGAAGGCGGCGCGTGAGCATGCCGATCATGGCGAAGATAATCCCGCTTCTGTCGTGAACAGGCGGCGGAGCCAGCCGGCCCCGCCGCCTCCGTCCTCTATTGGTCGAGCCAGGCGTCACCGGGGAACTGCAGCCAGGCCCTTGCCGGCAGCCAGTTCTTGACAGTCTTCAACGAAGCCATCGGTCTCAGCCCATGGACCAGCGGGATGCTGCCGTAGTCAGCGACAATGAGTTTCTGGGCCTGCTGGTGCAGCGAGCGCCACTCGTTGATGTCCTTCGCGGTGTAGGCCTTCTCCATCAGGGCATCGACCTCGGGGTTGCTGTAGCACTGGTCGTTCATGCCTTTCGGCACGCAGCCCTTGCCGTAGTAGCCCATGTCGAGGATGAAGTCGGTATCGTAGCCGCGATCGAAGGTGACGCATTCATCGTCGGCCTTCGGCTTCATGTAGACCGCGTTGGACGTGGTGTTGTCGACCACGTGGATGTCCATCTTGACGCCGATGTCGGCGAGGTTGGCCTGGACGAACTCGTAGGCCTGCATCGCGCCGGCAATCGGCTCATTCTCTGGCGAGGTGACGATGTAGAAGCTGAAGCCGTTGGGGTACTTCGTCTTCGCCAGCAGCGCCTTGGCGGCTTCCGGATCGTACTTGGCGAATATCGGCAGCGACTTGTCGTACGAGGCCGAACCGATGCCGTAGAGCTGGGTCGCGGGAACCGCCGTACCCTTCAGGATGACGTTGGCGAGCGTCTCGCGATCGATCGCCATGTTCACAGCCTGGCGAACATTGACATCGGAGAACGGGCCGCTCGTCTGCCCGCACTCGATGACTTTGGTGGCCGGAATGCCGCGCAGGAACACGTTGAACCGGGGATCGGCCTTGAAGGAGTCGACCTGGTCGACCGGCAAGTCCCAAGCGATTTGCACCTCGCCCGCCTTGAGCGCGGCCGCGCGCGCGGCCGGGTCGGTGATCGGACGATAGATCATCGTGTCGACGTAGGGCTTCTTGCCCCAATAGTCGTCGTTGCGGGCCATCACCGTACGCTGGCCACGCACCCATTCGGCGAGCTTGAACGGGCCGGTGCCGACCGCGTGCTGCCCGGCATCCTTGCCGTACTTCTTAAAGGCCGCCGGTGATTCCATGTAATAGTTGGGCAGGCTCGCCATGGCTTCGATGAAGCCGGCATTCGGCGTCGATAGCTCGATCTGGAAGGTATAGTCGTCGACGACCTTGGAACCCTTGAGCTGGCTAAGCACACCGCGCGAGGTGCTGCCGACCTGCGGGTCGTAGTACGGATTGTTCGGGTCCGTCATGCGCTTGAAGTTGAAGTCGGCGGCTTCCGCGTTGAACGGAGTGCCGTCGTGGAACTTCACGCCGTGCCGCAACTCGAAGGTGTAGACCTTGCCGTCGTCCGACACGCTCCACGAGGTGGCCAGCGCGGGGATGATCGGCGGGAAATCGGCGTCGGCGGTCCAGTCCTTTTCGACCAGTCCGTCGAACATGGGCAACAGCGCATTGTGCTGTGAACTCGCTATGTATTTCTGGATGTCGAGGTCGGGCGTGTCGTTGGTTGTCGCCACGACAAGCGTGCCGCCCGTCTTGGGCTGATCGGCAGCGACCGCTGCGACGGTGGTGAGGAACAGGGTGCCCGCGAGCACCGCCAAACCGGTTGCTGAAATTCTACGCATGGCGCTCAAGACGCCGCCTGTCGTCCACATCATCAATCTCCACTTGTTCGCGTGGTTCGCTCGACCAGTAGCGATTTGCTGGGACTGGTCACACCGCATGCATGGCGCGTGCCGCTTTGGCGCTCTGCTCTGTCGGATTGCTGGGAAAGAAGGACGCCCAATCCACGCTGCGCTGGTAGGCATGTGCGACGCGGATCAGCAGGTCTTCTCTGAAGTGCGGCGCCACCAGCTGCAGGCCGACCGGTAGGCCGTCGACCATGCCGCAGGGGATGCTCATCGCCGGATGCCCGGTAAAGTTGAAAGCGCTCGTGTTGGACGCGAGCGAGCCAACCTCGAAGCCGCGTCCGCCGCCAAACATCGTCAGATCGATGGCATCGACATAGTCCTGGGGCGTCTCATAGGCCGGCGCGGTCGTCGGGCAGGTCGGCATGGCGAGCAGGTCAACGCCCTCGAATATCTTTCGGTATTGCGCCGTGACCGTCGGTCGTGTCGCGTACGATTTGGCGTAGAGCTTGCCGCTGAGGTGCTCGTGGGCATAGACGCCGGCGAGCAGGATCAGCTTGAAGTTCAGGGGCATCTCGTGGCTGTGGCTGTGCTTCGAACGCCCGAAGGCTGCCATGAACGAGGCCGGCATGAAGGCGCCGCCGAAGGCCCCGGCGAAGTTCGAATCGAAGCCGGCGCGCGCCCCCTCGACGAAGATCGGTCCCATCGCCAGCCAGGCCTGCCTGTGCAGCGGCACCGATACCGGCTCGAGCGTGGCGCCGAGCTCGCTGAGAACGCTGACCGCCCGGTTGACCGTATCCTCGACCTCGCTCAACGTGCCGGGCGCGCCGAAGCCCTCCGCCAACAGGCCGACCCTGATCCCGGAGATGTCCTTGCCGAGCGCACCGACATAGTCGGGCAGTTGCTCCGGCACGGCCGCCTGACGCGGATCGAAGCCGTCACGGCCGGCAATGCACTGGAGCACGGCGGCGCAATCATCGACGGTGCGCGCCATCGGGCCGACGTAGTCGACGCTTGCTTCCAGGCCGAAGACGCCGCTGTGCGGGATGAGGCCGTGCGTTGCCTTGAGGCCAACGCAACCCGACCACGCGGCGGGAATGCGGATCGAGCCGCCCTGGTCGCCGCCAAGCCCGATGTCGATCTCGCGGGCGACCACCGCGGCAGCCACGCCCGATGAGGAGCCGCCGGTTACATGCTCGTGATTGTGCGGGTTGAGTGGCCGGCCGAAATCGCCGACCCCTGAGACGCCGGGGCCGCCGTACGAAAAGTCCTCCATGTTCATCTTGCCGACGATCGTTGCGCCGGCATCGAGCAGCCGCGTCACCACCGTGGCGTCGAAATCGGGCGTGTAGCCGTCGAGGAAATAGGATCCGTTGCTCATCGGCACGCCGGCGACCGCGATATGGTCCTTGAGACCGACCGCGAGCCCGGCGAGCGGACCTTCCTCCGCGCCTTTGACCGAGCACTTGCGGATGAAAGCGTTGAGTGGGTCCTCCGCCGCGGTCGGCCGGCGGCCCGGATCGCGTTCCAGGTGACGCAGCGGCGGGCGCGCTTCCTCGATGCGCAGTTCAAGGAACTCCTCCAGGGTGTCGACCTGGCTCTTGAGGCGATCGGTGAATATGCGCGCTTCCGATCCCGTCAGGTGAATGCCAAGGCGCTCCGCAAGAGCCACGACCTCGTCTGTTTCCGGCCGCTGAAGGGGCATCGAACATCTCCGCCGTAACCTGCCCGCCAACGCGTGATCACGCGGCGAGAAATCATCATGCAGCGATATTTCATTAGGAAACTATTTTGTTAGCAAGCATCAATTTTCCGCAGGCAATGCTGCAAATCTGTGCGCCGTCGTTGCGGCTCAAGAACGCTTGATCAATGTGCCATCGCGCAGCGTAGCTGGCCTGTCTCGGCGGGGATCCGCGTCTTCCATATGCCGCCGGGTTGAACAGCAGCGCCGCCTTGCCCGCTGCGATCGCCGTCCGAAAGAGTCGCGCGCGGTTGGCGCGCTATCATGCAATAGCCGGATCGGCAGCGACCATGTGCCCATTGGCGATCGTGCGATAGACCAGCGGCGCGGGCTCGTAATCGAGATCGTGCACCGGGCTCGGCAGTTCGCCGACGAACGGCGTGTACTGGCGCCGGGCGCGCACCGGGTCGGGGATGGGGACTGCATCCAGCAGGCGTTTGGTATAGGGATGCTGCGGGTTCTCGAAGACCTGTGCGCGCGCGCCGGTCTCGACGATACGGCCCATGTACATCACCGCGACGCGATGGCTGATCTGCTCGACCACTGCCATGTCGTGGGAGATGAACAGATAGGCGATGCCGGTATCATTCTGGATGTCCTGCAGCAGGTCGAGGACCTGTGCCTGGATCGAGACGTCGAGCGCCGAGACCGATTCGTCGGCGATGATCGCCTTGGGCGACAGCGAAAGCGCGCGGGCGATGCAGATGCGCTGGCGCTGGCCGCCGGAGAACTCGTGCGGATAGCGGCGCATGAAGTCGCGCGGCAGGCCGACCTTGCCGAAGAGATAGGCGACCCGGTCTTCGAGCTCCTGACCCTTGGCGATGCCGTGGATGAGCAGCGGTTCAGCCACCAGATCGCCGACCCGCATGCGCGGGTCGAGCGAGGCATAGGGATCCTGGAACACCATCTGCACGTCGCGCAGCACCGGCTTCATGGTCTGGTGCAGCAGCCCGCCGGTGTGGCGGCCGCCAACCCAGATATCGCCGGACCAGGGCACCAGGTTGAGGATCGCCTTGCCGGTGGTCGACTTGCCGCAGCCGCTTTCGCCGACGAGTGACAGCGTCTCGCCGCGCTTGAGCGCCAGGCTGACACCCTCAACCGCATGAACCCGCTTGACGGCGCGCTGCAGGAGGCCGCCCCTGATGTCGAAGCGAACGGTAAGGTCGTTGACCTCGATGACGTTCGGAACAACCCGTTGATCGCCCTCCTGCGCCCGCGCTGGCGCCGCCTTGCCCTTCATCGCGCCAAGCACAGGCACGGCGTCGAGCAGGCTGCGGGTGTAGTCGGCCTTCGGCTGCGCGAAAAGCGTGCCGACCGGCGCGTGCTCGACCTCGCGGCCCTCGCGCATGACCAGCACCCGGTCGGCCATCTCCGCCACCACGCCCATGTCGTGGGTGATGAGGATGAGCGCCGAGCCGGTCTCGCCCTGCAGGTGGCGGATGAGGGAGAGGATCTGGGCCTGGACCGTGACGTCGAGCGCCGTGGTCGGCTCGTCGGCGATCAAGATGTCGGGCTTCTGCGAGAGCGCAATGGCGATCATCACGCGCTGGCGCATGCCGCCGGAGAGCTCGTGCGGATACTGTTTGAGGCGCCGCGCCGCCTCGGGAATCTGCACGAGGTCGAGCAGGCGCTTGGCCTCCGCCTGGGCCGCGTTCATGGACAGCGAGCGGTGGGCTGCAGCCGCTTCGGTCAGCTGCCGGCCGATGGACAGGACCGGATTGAGCGAGGTCATCGGCTCCTGGAAGATCATGCCGATGTCGTTGCCGCGCACGCTGCGCATGTCGGCCTCGCCGAGAGCGAAGAGGTCGCGCCCCTTGAACAGCGCCTGGCCGGAGGCGATACGCGCCATCGGCTCAGGCAAGAGCCGCATCAGCGATAGGGCTGTCATCGACTTGCCCGAGCCGCTTTCGCCGGCGATGCACAGCGTCTCGCCGTGATCGAGGTCGAAGGAAATGTGATCGACGACCACCTTGGCGCCAGTTGGCGTCGCAACCGCGGTGACCAGCTCGCGGACCGAGAGCAACGGTTGATGAGAGGTGGAATCGAAGACCATGCCGTTACGGACAGTTGGAAACCGAGTGACGAGGGAGGCGGCTGGCGCCGCCTCCCGATTGCTTAGTCGAAGACGATCCGGGGGAAGTAGAAGCTCACCACCCAGTTGGGCATGTCGACGATCTCCGAGATGCGCAGGTCGCCGCAGACCGAGCACAGCATGTAGGCCTCGGGCGCCGACAGGTTGTGCAGCTTGCCGAGCAGGTCGATCATGTTCGACACCGCCGCCCGGGCGCCGGTCATCAGGTCGGGGCCGATGCCGGTGGTCACCTCGTAGCCCTTGGCGTCGAGGTGTCGGCTGACCGGCCCCGGCGTCGTGAAGCGCGGCATGGACAGGCCGGCGTCCTTCACCAGATCGAGCTTCAGCGTCACATTCATCGCGCTTTCGATGGCCGTGCCGCAAATCTCGCCGTCGCCCTGGGCGGCGTGCGTGTCGCCGATGGAGAACAGCCCGCCGGCAACTTCGACCGGCAGGTAGAGCTCAGCTCCGACATTGATGTCGCGCACGTCCATGTTGCCACCGACGCGGCGCGGCGGCACCACCGAATGCAGCCCCATCTCTGCCGGTGCGAGGCCGATCGTCCCGGCGAACGGCTTCAGCGGCACCGCGGCCTGGCTGGAGAAGGCCGCGGGAGACATCGACTTCGCGTCATAGGTCCATAGCGTCAGTCCGGGGTCCTTGAACTGGTCGGCGAGCAACCCGAAACCCGGGATGATCGCTGTCCAGCCGAAGCCGGAAGGCTCGAACTGCTCGATGGTGATCTTAAGCGCGTCGCCGGGCTCGGCCCCATCGATGAAGATGGGACCGGTGACCGGATTCACCTTGGCGAAGTCGAGCGTGCCGACGTCGGCAACTGTGCTACCGCTCTTGAAATGGCCGCTGCCGCTGTCGAGGCACTCGAAGTGCAGCGTCGTCCCCGGCGCCACCGTCTCGACCGGGACAAACGAGTTGTCCCAGCCGAAATGATGATGCGTCCGATGGATCGTGTGGTTGTGGTTATTGTGCATCGGTTGCGTAGATGTAGTTGTAGTTGACGGGGATGTGCACCGGGTCGACGAACAGTGCGTCGTCACCCCCGACGCGGGCCGTGTGCATGGTGTAGCGCTTCTCGTTGAATACCGGCGCCCACGGGGCATCGTCGGTCATGATCTTGTCGAAGATCTGCTTCCACAGATCGGCGCGCGCCTTCTCCTGGTCCGGCGCCACCATGGCGTCGGCCTTGGCTGCCATGTCGTCGATCTCCTTGTTGCAGTACCACGACCAGTTCCAGCCGCCCTTGACGGCGCCGGCGCACCCCAGAATCGGCCCGTAGAAGTCGGACGGATCCGGGAAGTCGGCGATCCACGCCATGCCGCCCGACCAGATGAGCGGCGCGGTATTCTCGGTGCCGCCGGCGGCGATCACGTTCGCCTGGTCGAGGGACTTGATGGCCACCTTGATGCCGACCGCTGACAGATCCTGCTGGATCGCCTGGGCAATGCGCGGGTTCGGATCGGTGTTGTAGACGTAGAGGTCCATCGACTGACTGGCGTCGTAGTTGGCCTCCTTGAGCAGCGCCTTGGCCCCCTCCGGGTCATAGGAGTAGCCCTTGAAGTTGGGGTCGTAGCCGGGCATGCCGGGAGGCAACGGCTGGTTCGCCGGGTCGGCGCGGCCGTTGATGATCTTGATGATCCGATCCTTGTTGATCGCCATGTTGATCGCCCGGCGGACGCGCACGTCGTCAAGCGGCTTCATGTTGACGTTCATGGTGAGGTAGCTGGTCTCGAGCTGCGGTGCCGAGACCACCAGCTTCTTCTCGTCGGGATTGTTCATCACCTCGAGGAACTTGGCCGGCGGAATGCCGTCGCCAACGATGTCGACCTGGCCCTTCTGCAGTTGCAGGAGCGCGGTCAGTGGTTCGGCGCCGATCTGGAAATCGATCTCGTCAAGATAGGGCACGCCCTTCAGGTAGTAGTCGGGGTTGCGCTTGAAGACGAGCTCCTGGCCGAGATTCCACTGGTCGAGATAGAAGGCGCCGGTGCCGTCGGGATGGTGGCCATAGTCAGCGCCCCACTTCTCGACGTCCTCCTTGGCCACGACGCCGGCGAAGTTGAGCGCGACGACCTGCAGGAATGTGGCGTCGGGCTTCGCCAGCGTAATTGCAATCGTATAAGGATCGATGACCTTGACGCCCGACAGGTGGTCGGCCTTGCCGGCGGCCACGTCGTCGTAGCCCGCAATCGACTTGAAGAAGCCCTGACCCGGGCTCTGCGTCTTCGGATTGACCGTTCGGTCGAACGTATAGGCCACATCGTCCGCGGTCATCTCGCGGCCGTTGTGGAACTTGACGCCATGACGCAGCTTGAAGGTGTAGGTAAGCCCGTCCGGCGAGATCGCATAGCTCTCGGCGAGGTCGGGGACGAGCTCGGTCGTGCCGGGCTTGTAGTCCATCAGGCGCGAGAACAGCGACTTGATCATCGACCAGTTCTGCCAGTCGTAGCCGATCGCCGGGTCGAGGGTGGAGACGTCGTCCTTGTAGGTGACGACGACCGAGCCGCCTTGCTTGATGTCGGCGGCGAATGCCGACGCGCTCAAGGCCAGCAGGGCAGCCAGTGCAGTGCCTGCGAGTAGTGCCTTCTTCATTGACGCTCTCCTTGCGTGTGCGGGTTGCGTGGGGTGTCGCCTCATTGCAGCTTGATCCGCGGGTCGATCAGCGGGGCGATAAGATCGGCGATCAGGTTGCCGATGACGATGGCGCAGGCCGAGACCAGCGTGACCCCCATGATGATCGGGATGTCGACGCGCTGGATGGCCTGCCAGGCAAGCTGGCCGATGCCCGGCCAGCCGAAGACGCTCTCGACCACGACGATGCCGGACATGAACAGCCCGATGTCGATGCCGATCATGGCGATGATCGGCAGAACGGCGTTGGGCACGGCGTGGACGAACAGCACCTTGGCGCGGGTGATACCCTTGGAGCGTGCGGTGCGGATGTAGTCGTGGCGCAAGACGTCGATCATCGACGAACGCATCATGCGCGAGTACCAGCCGGAACCGAGAAAGCCGAGGGTCAGCGACGGCAGCACGATGTTGGAGAAGTGGCCGTAGCCGCCGATCGGGAACCAGTTAAGCTGAACGGCGAAGACGTAGAGAAGCAGGATGCCGACCACGAACTGCGGCGCCGAGACGCCGACGAAGGAAACCACCATCAGCACCTGGTCGAGCTTGGTCCCGCGCTTCAGCGCTGCGATCAGGCCCATGGAGAGGCCGAGCGTCAGCTCGCTGACGATGGCGCCGACCATGAGCAGCAACGTTGCCGGCAGGCGCGCCCAGACCAGCGTTGCGACCTCGGTCTTCTGCAGGTAGGAGCGGCCGAGATCGCCGTGAATCAGTCCCCAGAAGTAGCGCGCGTATTGAACCGGGAGCGGCAGGTCGAGGCCGAGCTGGTGGCGGATCGAGGCGACCGTCTCGGCGGTCGCGGCGCGCCCGGCGATCTGGCGCACCGGGTCGGCCGGCAGCAGGTAGAGCAGGACGAAGGTGACCAGCGAAACCCCGATCAGGATCAGGATCGATTGCAGCAGGCGGCGCAGGATATAGGCCGGCATCAGTGGTGCCCCTGCTGCGTGGGATCGAGAACGTCGCGCAAGGCATCGCCGACCAGATTGAAGGCCAGGGCGAGCAGGATGATCGCCGCTCCGGGGATGAACACCAGCCAGGGCGCGGTGCTGAAATAGGTCTGGTTCTCGAAGATGATGTTGCCCCAGGACGGGGTCGGCGGCTGCACGCCAACGCCGAGATAGCTGAGCGTCGCCTCGAGCAGCACCGTGGTGGAGATGCCCAGCGTCCCGTAGACCAGCAGGGTGGGCAGCAGATGCGGCAGGATATGCCGGCCGAGGACGCGCCCCGAACCGGCGCCGAGCGAGCGCTCGGCGATGACGAACTCGCGCTCGGCCAGCGAGCGGGTCTCGGTATAGATGACGCGGGCGACCTGCACCCAGTTCACCATCGCGATGACCATGGCGACGATCCACAGGCTGGGGGTGAAGATCGCCGCCAGCACGATCGCCAGCAACAGCGCCGGGAAGGCCATCATCAGGTCGGTGAAGCGCATGAGCACGCTGCCGATCACGCCGCGGAAGTAGCCGGCGGCGACGCCGACCGTGGTGCCGATCAGGAGCGAGGCGCCGTTGGCGACGATGCCGATGATCAGCGAGGTCTGCGCGCCGAAGATCAGGCGCGAGAGGAGATCGCGGCCGACAAGATCGGTGCCCAGCCAGTATTCCGGATTGGGCGGCAGCGGCGCGCCTTCCAGCGTCAGCCCGTCGAAGAATTGTTGGTCGGGCGGATAGGGCGCAAGCCACGGCGCGGTCATCGCGGCAACCACCGTGATCAGGATCACCGCCAGCCCGAACAGCGCCAGGCGGCGATGCAGAAGCCGACTCAGGACGGAGCGCGGCGGCAGGGCATCGATGTCAAGCGCGGCCATTGCGCTTGGCCTGGGTCGCGTCAGGGTCGAGCAGGCGCGCCGCCATCTCCTCGATCGAGACGCGTTCGGACATGGCAAGCAGGCGCAAGGCCTTGTAGGCCTGTCGCGCCGAGAGGTTGCGCGTCGTCATGATGAGAGCGGTCGCCGCGGCGAGCCCCTCGCGCAGCGCCAGGCGGTGCCTCAGTCCTTCGACCTCGGCGCTGAGCTGCCTGCGCTGTTCGAAGGCGTGGCTGGCGATCAGCATGGCCGAATAGATGCCGCCGCTGCCGATCGGCTTGAGCAGATGGGCATCGGCGCCGCGAACGATGGCCCAGGCGACGCGGCCCGGTGCCTCGCTGCCGATCAGCGCCACGGACGGAATGGAGCACGCGCCGCGTTCCCAGGGAAACTGGCTGTCGTGCCCCATATCGACATCGAAGAAGACGATGTTGTAGCCGGTAGCCTGAAAATCCTTCGGCAGGTCCGGCCACAGAACGTCCGCAGCCACCCCAAGCTGGCGAAGCTGGCGGATGATCGAGTCAACCAGGGCATGCGGACGATGCAAGATGGCCGCCCGCCAGTTCTCGAAGTTCGGCGTGTGCGAGATGGGGCTCATTTGATCAGCCTCAGATAGGGGATGGTCGTCCCACTCTTGTCGGTCGCGGTGGTTGTTGCACTCTGATCCAGATGGATGAGGTAGGGATCGGGGATGACGGGTTCCGCCGCCTCCGAGACGATCTCGAATCCGCCTTCCGCAAAGGCCCGGCCGATATGCGGAGTCAAAATCGCATGATTGGTTTGCGCATGGATGCGGAGGTCACCGAGCAGCGAGGCGAAGGTCGTTGCCTTGCTATGGGCGAGCACTGCCTCGGCGCGCGCCTCGCCCGTTGCGGCGATGCCGCGGGCGATGACATGGACGGCGCAATAGGCCTGGACGAAGAAGGCAGAGATGCGCCGCCGGTGGGCGGCGAAACGCGCCGCGGTCGCCAGCAGGTCGGCATTAGCCGGCGTGGCCAAGGACTGGAAATAGGGCGCCGTGGAATAATGTCCGGCCGCCCGCAACCCGAGCGCGGCCACTTCATCTTCGGTCCAGTTGCAGCTGACGATCGGGCGCTTCTCGGGCGCAAACGACGGGTCTTCGCACCCCAGCGCGTGATAGGCGTCGACCAGGGCGTGCGACGAGGGGCCGATCAGCGTGTTGAAGACGAAGTCCGGTCGCTTCTGGCGGATCTCGGCGATGATGTGGCCGATATCAGTGTCGCCGAGGGGCACAAAGCGCTCCGCCTTCACCGCACCGCCGGCGCGCTCCACCAGCTCGCGCGCGATGCGGTTCGTCTCCCAGCCCCAGATGTAGTTGGAGCCGACCAACGCCGGGTTCAGCCCGTGGCGCGGCAGGATGTAGTCCAGCAGCGGCACGACGTGTTGGTTCGGGCAGGCGCCCATGTAGACGACGTGGTCGTTGGTCTCGAAGCCCTCGTAGGGGCAGGGGTACCAGAGGTGTGTGCCGGTCTTCTCGAGGACCGGGATGACTTCCTTGCGGCTCCACGAGGTCGTGCAGCCGACGACGAATTCGGGATCGCTCGCCTCAATGATATCCCGGCAAAGGTTCGCATAGCCCTCGGTATTGCCGCCGGGATCGCGAATCTCCGGGTGCAGCGCGAACGGGTAGACGTCGCTGCGGTTGACCTCGGAAATTGCCGTCAGGGCGCCGTCGTAACCCTCCCGGCCGAGCGTGGCGTAAGGGCCTGTCGTGGAGAACAAGACTCCGATGGCAACCTTGTCTTTTTCTCGATTCAACCCCCGTCCCCACAAGTGAAAAACCCTCACGCCCTGGCGCGCGTCTGCGCCGCGGGGGTGAGGGCCCAAATGCCTTCATATGCTCCGATATCTCAGGGGATCATCCGCGGTCTTCCTGAGCGAGTCAAGGAGAAGTGCACGAAAGATAAGCGGACATCCGCTGTGGTGATTTTATGGGCAACTGGTGTTGGCTCCGGGTGCACTGGCTGCCGATGATCACTGCCCGACAAAAGGCAGTTCGGGCCAGGGTACGGCGCCGCCGGTCACCACAAGATCAGGTTCGCCGGTTGCCTCTCTCGAAAACCAGGATTGTGTATAGTTGTGATCATCTAGATGGTAATTATGAGGGGAATTTGTCAGGATAATCGGCAATCTGTTATGACGGTATCACTGCTGAAATAGGAGAAGCCGATTTTGGACGAAGCAGGCGACACCACCAGCCACGAAATGGTCACCACGCAAGCCTTGCGGGCCAAACGCGGGCGGCCGAGACACGGGGACGAGAGGCCAGCAGTCTCAACTTCTGTGCGGGAGCCGGGTTACGGGCGGCTGCAGCAATTGCTGCGCGACGACATCCTCGAGGGGCGGATCGCGGCCGGGTCGAGGATAAAAGTCAGCGACATCGTCACTCGCTACGAAACCAGCACCAATCCCGCCCGAGAGGCGCTGCAAGGGCTCGAAGGCGAAGGCCTGGTCGTCATCACACCCAATCGCGGGGCGCGCGTCCGCGTGGTGGATGAGGACCTCGTGCGCAACATCTTCGACGTTCGCGCCCTCATCGAACCATACCTTGTGCGCGGCTTTGCCGAATATGCGCGCCCGGACGACGTTGCCACCCTGGAAGCACTTCAGACCGCTTGTCAGAAAGGCGTCGACGCCGCCGACTATCCTGCGTTCCACCGCGGCAACGTCGCGTTTCATGATTTTATTGTGGAGCGTCATCATAACGTTGAGGCCGTTGAGATCATGAAACGGCACAACGCCTGGATCCGAGCCCTTTCGCGCAAGAATCCGCTGACTCTGGCGCATATGCGGCGGTCAAGTGCCGAGCACTGGGAATTGGTGGAGGCGGTGCGTCGGGGGGATCCCGATGCGGCGGTCGCAGCGGCCCAGAAGCACATCGAGAATTCCCGCGTCGTCTTCATCGGCCATATGCGCCGCGACCGCGTCCACGGCGACTGATTGCCTCGACTGCCCGGACACAAAGCATCTCGGGAGCGGACGCGGCTTCACACATAAGTCGGGCAAGAAAATCCACGAACGCGATTTTCCGCCTTCCAATCCGTGGCTAAATCTGTTCTGATTTATGTGTTTCTGCTGCGGTGACCCCCCGGAGAGGCGAGTGTCGCGGCACGGTATCCAAACCAAAAGAGTGGAGGAGGAACGATGCAGGGCACGGGCGTTTGTCATGGCGGGGCGCTGCGGATGTCAGCGCTGCTACTGGGCGTGCTGCTCGGCACGACCGCATATACAGGAGCGGTCCAGGCCGGCGAGGCGCCGATGCTGGCCGCGCAGGTGAAGGCGGGCACACTGCCGCCGCTCGAAAAGAGACTGCCCGAAAAACCGCTCACGGAGGATGTCGTCGACCAGATCGGCACCTATGGCGGCGACTGGCACTCGGCGCTGCTGGGTGGTGGCGATCAGCCCTGGCTGATGCGCATCATGACCTACGAGAATCTCATGCGCTGGAAGCCGGACTGGAGCGGGACCATTCCCGATGTGGCCGAGTCCGTCGACACCAACAGCGACGCGACCCAGTTCACGTTTCACCTGCGCAAGGGCATGAAGTGGTCGGACGGGGTGCCGTTCACCGCCCAAGACGTGCAGTTCTGGTACAAGGACCTGTTCCTGAACAAGAGCTTCACGCCGTCGCCGGCCGTCCCCTTCATCAATGGCGATGGCACGCCCGTCGATTTCAAGATGATCGACGACTACACGTTCACCTTCACCTTCAAGAAGCCGAGCGGGCTGTTCCTTCAGTTCCTCGCCACTGCCAGGCCGCAGGACAGCTTCGCAATCCGCTACCCGATGCATTACCTGAAGCAGTTCGATCCCGCCTACAATCCGAACGTCAAGGATTTGGCGGCCAAGGGCGGCTACAACGACTGGGTCAGCCTGATGGTGGCCAAGGCGGACATGTTCGCCAATCCTGACCTGCCGACGCTCAACGCCTGGGTGGTCACCAAGGGGTATGGCAGCGGCTCGGCCACCGAGGTCAAGGCCGAACGCAACCCCTATTACTGGAAGGTCGATGCCAAGGGGAACCAGCTTCCCTACATCGATTCCCTGTCACTTGACGTGGTTTCGGACCCGCAGGTGCTGGTGGCCAAGACGCTCGCCGGCGAAATCGACCTGCAGGACCGCCATCTGGCAATCCCGGCCAACAAGCCGGTGCTCTACGACGGCCAGAAGAAGGGCGGGTACGGGTTCTTCGAGGAGACCTCGACCAGTCCGAACGTCATGCCCCTGATGTTCAACCTCAACGCCAAGGACGCGACACTCAGGAAGATCTTCCAGGACAAGAATTTCCGCATCGGGCTGTCCCTGGCGATCAATCGTCAGGAACTGATCGACACCGTCTGGCTCGGCCAGGGCGAGGTCGCCCAGACCGCGCCGCGTCCGGATTCGGTCTATTACAACAAGCAGTTGGCCACTCAGTTCACGCAATTTGATGTGGCCAAGGCCAACGAATATCTGGACAAGGCGCTGCCCAAGAAGGGCTCCGACGGCATGCGCACGCTGGACGACGGCAGCCGCTTCGTCTTCACCGTCGCCTACGGCTCGACGGACACGGTCAAGGGCGATGCCCTGCAGATCATCAAGAAGGAATGGGCTGCTGTGGGGGTCGATATGGAACCCACGCCGCTCGACCGGACGCTGATCCAGACGCGCCAGGCCAACAACGAGCTGCAGGCGATCGCCTGGGATCGCGGCGGTGGCGATGGACAGGAAGTGGTCATCGACCCGCGCTGGTATTTCCCGGCCAACAACGACTCCTTCAAGTGGGCGCCGCAGTGGACGGCCTGGTACGAAGGGATCAAGCCCGGCGGCGGCGTCACGCCTGAGGAGCCGCCGGCCCCGGTGCTCCAGCAGATGAAGCTATACGACCAGCTCAAGGCCTCGCCCGACTTCAAGCAACAGGTCTCGCTGATGAAGCAGCTTCTGCAGATTTCGGCTGACCAGTTCTACATGCTCGGGATCGCCTTCGAAGCACCCGGCTACGGCGTCAAGAAGACGGACGTGCACAATGTCCCGAAGTCGATGCCAGCCTCGTGGATCTACCCGACCCCGGGACCGACCAACCCCGAGCAGTACTACATCGCGAAATAGGGCAGGTCGCGGGTCCATACGCAGGGCATCGAAACGCACGCTCTGATGACGGTGCGGCGGTTGACCGCCGCCGCACCGCCGCCGCGGTAGCGGCCACATAGCCACCAGGATCAGTAGAATGAGCACGCGCGTTGTCATCACCATGGCTGACTTGCCGTTTGACGATAGCCAGTGGCGACGCCTGGCGGCGGCAATAGAGCCCGACCAGATGCTGCGCGTTGATCCCCATGACGCGTCGGCACTGAACCAGGCCCTGGCCAAGGCAGAAGTTGCCATCCTGTCCGGAGATCTCGACGAGCGTCACACCGGCGCACCGCATCTCAAATGGGTGCATTGCGATCATGCCGGGCTGACCAAATCGGCCCGCCCCGAGGTCTTTTCCAGGGACCTGATCGTCACCGGCTCCGCCGGCCGTTCCGCCCCGGCACTGGCGGAGCACGCCATGATGTTTTTGCTGGCGCTCAACGGCAATCTCATGGGCTTTCAGGAGGCGCAACGCCATCATCAGTGGCGTGGCGTGCCCGGCATCGATTCGCTGAGGGCGCTGCATGGCCGCACGCTCGGCATCATCGGCATGGGGCATACCGGCACAGAATTGGCAGCCCGTGCCAAAGCCTTCGGCCTCAAGGTTCTGGCCTACCGGCGCAGCGACGTCCCGCCGCCGGCCGGGGTCGACCGCGTCTTCAGCGCCGACAAGGGCGAAGACTTGGGGCCCATCCTTGATGTCGCCGATTTCATCGTGCTGGCTGTCAATCTGTCGGACGCCACGCACCATCTGATCGGGGCTGCCGAGATCGCCCGCATGAAGCGCGGCGTCATCATCATCAACATGGCCCGCGGCGGCGTGATGGACGAGACGGCCCTGCTCGACGGACTGAAAAGCGGACATATTGCGGGTGCTGGCCTTGATGTCTTCCAGAGCGAGCCGTTGCCGGCCGACAGTCCGCTGTGGGATGCGCCCAACCTGCTCATCACGCCACACTTCACACCACCGTTGCCTGACCGGTCGGGCCGGTCGCTCGAGATGATCATCGAAAATCTTGGCCGCTATCGGCAGGGACTGCCGATGCTCAATCGCATCACGCC
Source organism: uncultured Alphaproteobacteria bacterium (assembly GCA_963785065.1). Lineage (GTDB taxonomy): Bacteria > Pseudomonadota > Alphaproteobacteria > Rhizobiales > Kaistiaceae > CAVSRC01. Next base: position 1,101,299 of record CAWATX010000004.1, on the reverse strand, counting down.
GCGCGACGTCTACACCCGCTGAAGGCAGGGGCCGGACATGCTCAAATATGTGGTGAGACGCGTTGCATTCATGATCCCGACACTGATCGCGGTGTCGATCGTCGCTTTTGCGCTCATCCAGCTCCCGCCCGGCGATGCGGCAACGTCGCTCGCCGCTCAGCTCTCCTCCCAGGGTGAAAGCGTCGACGCAAACACGCTCGAACAGCTTCGTGAGCAATACGGCCTCGATAAGCCGCTGTGGGTGCAATATGGGATGTGGATCTCCAACATCGTGCTGCGTGGCGACTTCGGGCGCTCCTTCGACTGGAAGGTGCCGGTGTCCCAGTTGCTGTGGAACCGGCTGGGGCTGACGTTCGTCCTCTCGTTCACGGCGCTGATCTTCACCTGGATCATCGCCTTGCCGATCGGCATCTATTCGGCCGTTCGCAAATATTCGATCGGCGACTACCTCGCCACGTTCCTGGCCTTCATCGGCCTGGCCGTGCCCAACTTCGTCTTCGCCCTGATCCTGATGTACATTTCGCTGCGTTTCTTCGACATGAGTGTCGGCGGCCTCTTTTCCCCGCAGCTTCAGGACGCGCCGTGGAGCTGGGCCAAGGTCCTTGACCTCGCGCAGCACCTGATCATTCCGGTCATCGTGCTGTCGAGCGCCGGCATCGCCTCGCTGGTGCGCATCATGCGCGCCAATCTGCTCGACGAACTGTTCCGGCCCTATGTGGTGACCGCCCGCGCCAAGGGGCTCGCCGAGTGGTGGCTGACCTTGAAATATCCCGTGCGCGCGGCACTGAACCCCTTTGTAAGCACGATCGGCTGGGCGCTTCCAGAACTGGTGTCAGGGGCGACCGTGACGGCGATCGTCCTCAACCTGCCCACGACTGGGCCGCTGCTGCTCAGAGCGCTTATCTCCCAGGACGTCTATCTCGCCGGTGCAATGATCCTGATGCTGAGCGTGCTGACCATCATCGGCACGCTGCTTTCCGACTTGCTGCTCGCCTGGCTTGACCCGCGCATCCGCTACCGATGACAAGGGCTTGACCACCGTGGCCTCTCCGAACGACCGCCCCACTAGTCTCGAGCCCGATGCGCTAACCGTCGGTGCGTCGGAGGGCAATGCACTGTCCGCAAGCGGCGTGACCGACGCGCATGCGGACGACCAGCAGGAGTTCGCCGGTCAGTGGCAACTCGCCTGGTGGAAATTCAAGCGCCACAAGCTGGCCATGGCCAGCGGGGTCGTGGTGATCCTCATTTATGTCGTCGCGGTGTTTGCTGACTTCCTGGCGCCAACCGACCCGGGAGCCTACGCCGCCCGCTACACGTTTGCGCCCCCGCAGGTGCTGCACCTGTGGGACACCGACGGCGGCTTCCACATCGCCCCCTATGTCGAGGGCTACAAGGTCAAGATCGACCCCGCCAGCCTGCGGCGCGTCTTCACCGTCGATCCATCGACCAGGATTCCCGTCGGCTTCCTGGTGCACGGTGTGCCTTACAAGATGTGGGGTCTCATTCCCTCGGACCTGCACCTGTTCGGCCCGCTGGAGGCGGGTCAACCCATGTATCTGTGGGGCGCCGACCGGCTCGGACGCGACATGCTCAGCCGGGTGATCTTCGGGACGCGGGTGTCCATGTCGATCGGGCTGGTGGGCGTCGGGCTGTCGCTGATCTTCGGCATCGTGCTGGGTGGGATATCCGGCTTCTACGGCGGCTGGGTCGACATGGCCATCCAGCGCGTGATCGAGTTCCTGCTGGCGATCCCGACGATCCCCCTGTGGATGGGGCTGGCGGCCGCGATCCCGCCGACCGTTCCGCCGGTGCGGGTCTATTTTTTGATCACCATCATCCTGTCGGTGGTCGGATGGACCGGCCTTGCCCGGGTCGTGCGCGGGCGCTTCCTGGCGCTCAAGACGGAAGACTTCGTCACCGCCGCGCACCTCGATGGGGCCAGCCAGCTCGGCATCATCCTGCGCCACATGGTGCCCTCGTTTGCCAGCCACATCATCGCCGCGGTGACCCTCGCCATTCCGGTGATGATCCTGTCGGAGACGTCGCTGAGCTTCCTCGGCATCGGTCTCAGACCGCCGGTGGTGAGCTGGGGCGTGCTGCTGCAGGAGGCGCAGAACATCCGGGCGGTCGCCACGGCACCGTGGCTGCTGCTGCCCGGCCTGGCAGTGATCGTCGCCGTGCTGGCGCTCAATTTCCTTGGTGATGGGCTGCGCGATGCCGCAGACCCGTACGGGCAATAGGCACGCCGATGTCCCATACGTCGCTTCCCGCCGACACCATCCTGAGGGTTGAGGGCCTTTCGGTCGATTTTCCGTTGCGCGAGCGGGTGCTGCATGCGGTGCGCGATGCCAGCTTCAGCCTCACGCGCTCCAGCACGTTGTGCCTGGTGGGCGAAAGCGGCTCGGGCAAGTCGGTGACCGCACGGGCCGTCATGCGCATCACCGATGCGCCCGGGCGGCAGATCGCCGGCCGCATCCTGCTGGAGCACAATGGCGGAACGCTGGACCTGGCCAGCCTGCCGGCCAAGAGCCACCAGATCCGCGCCATTCGCGGGGCCCGCATCGGCTTCATCTTCCAGGAGCCGATGAGCGCGCTCAGCCCCCTCTACACCATCGGCGCTCAGATCGATGAGGTCACCCAGCTGCATCTGCGGCTGGACAAGGAGCAGGCCCGTGCCCGCACGGTGGACCTGCTCCGGCAGGTCGAAATCCCCGATCCCGAACGCATGGCCAATCGCTATTCGTTCGAGTTCTCGGGCGGCATGCGCCAACGCGCCTGCATCGCCATGGCACTGGCGTGCAATCCCGACATTCTGATCGCCGACGAGCCGACCACGGCTCTCGATGTCACCACACAGGCCGAAATCCTCGACCTCATCAAGCGGCTACAGACGGAACGCGGCATGTCCATGCTGCTGATCACCCATGACATGGGCATCGTTGCCGAGGTCGCCGAAACGGTCGCGGTCATGCAGGACGGCTACATCGTCGAGCAGGGTCCGGTCGACGACATCTTTCACAATCCGCAGCACGCCTACACGCGCCGCCTGCTGGCGGCGACGGTGAAGCTGGAGCGGGCCGCCGCGCAGCGGCTCGAAAGCCAGCGGCAGCGCGCCGACGCCAAGCCGATCCTCAGCGTCAGGGGCCTCGGCAAGGCCTTCGGCCTGAGCGGCGCCATGTTGCCGCGCCGCGGGCAGGTGCTGAAGGCGGTCGACGACGTCAACCTCGACCTCTATCCCGGCGAAAACCTCGGCATCGTGGGCGAATCCGGCTCCGGCAAGACGACGCTCGGTCGGTTGATCCTCCGGGTTCTGGAGCCGAGCGCCGGCACGATCACCTATCGCGACAGCTCCGGCAGCGAACTCGACGTCGGTACGCTCAACCGTGCCGGGCTCAAGCGCTTCCATTCGGAGGTGCGGCTGGTGTTCCAGGACCCGTTCGGCTCGCTCAACCCGCGCATGACGGTCAAGCGCATTGTCGGCGACCCGCTCTACATCAACCGCATTGCCAGCGGCCGCGAACTCGAGCGGCGGGTGGGCGAACTCCTGGAGCTGGTCGGACTCGATCGCAGCGCCATGGAGCGCTATCCGCACGCCTTCTCCGGCGGCCAGCGCCAACGCATCGGGATCGCGCGTGCCCTGGCGCTCGATCCGCGGGTGATCATCGCCGACGAAGCGACCTCGGCGCTGGACGTCTCCATCAGGAGTCAGATCCTCGATCTCCTGTTCGACGTGCAGAAGCGGTTGGGATTGAGCTTCATCTTCATCGCCCACGACATCTCGGTGGTGCGCTATTTCTGCGACCGGGTTGTCGTCATGCATCGGGGCCGCATCGTTGAAATAGGCGATGCCGACGTAATCTGCACCACCCCAAGCGAGCCCTACACCAAGGCCTTGATCTCAGCCGTGCCCAACCCCGATCCACGCCACAAGCGCATGCTGCACCGGGTGCGGTTCGATGCCTGACCCCTGCGCGCCAATTGTCGGCAGCGCGACCTTCGCCGCGGGCGAGAAAGCCCGGCGGTGGTCGGCGACGCCGCGCGTTCGATCCAAGGCGCACCATTTCAAACAGGAGAATTCTCGATGGCTCTAGAGACGGATCTTTCGGGCGGCCCGCAGGCGGGCGTTGTCAATGATCTGCCCGATGGATGGTGGCGCCGTCCTTTTTCGGTCTTTCAGACCAATCTTCAGGAGATCGATGCGACCCTCGATGTTGAACAGACGCTCGACTTCATCCAGGGCTATGGCGCCGATACGTGGTTGCTCAATACCGGCGGGATCGTCGCCTTCCATCCTTCCGATCTCAGCTTCCAGACGCGCAACCCATTCCTGGTCAATCGGGCGTCCGGCGATCTTGTCGGCGACGCCGTCAGCGCCGCCCATCAGCGGGGCGTGCGCATCATCTCGCGCATGGATTTTTCCAAGGTGTCCGCGCGCATCGCGGAGGCTCATCCCGATTGGCTGTTCGTTTCGCCCAAAGGCGAGCCGCAGATCTACAACACGCTGTACAGCACCTGCCCCTCGGCCGACTACTACCAGCATCGCTCGCTGGATATCCTCGACGAGGTCATCGATCGCTATCCGGTCGACGGAGTCTTCTTCAATTGGTTCGGCTTTTCCGAGCGCGACTACAGCCGCGTCTATCACGGCGTCTGCCATTGCGCGAAGTGTCGCGAAGGGTTTGCGGCCTTCAGCGGCGGCAAGGAATTGCCGGACGGTCCGTCATCGCCTGCCTATGCGCAATGGCTGCAATTCGCCAACCAGGTCATCACCCGGCTCACCGCCAGGATTGCCGGCCACATCACCACCCGACGGCCGGATGCGGCCCTGGTGCTCGGCCGCGGCGCGCCGGTCGTCTACTACGAGGCCAACAACGCTTTCGGCCGGGAGCTGTGGCCGCATCAGACTGCCGAAGCGGTCAGCGCGCACGTCACCGGCTTGCCGGAGATCGCCCTGATGGTGAACTCCGTGTCCTTCGTCGACATGCCCTATCGCATGGCCGGCGAGCAGCCGGAGCACTTCGCCCAATACCTGCTGCAGGCGATCGCCAGGGGCGGCAATCCCTCGACCTACATCATGGGCGCACCGGGGCGCATCCCTTACGCCCATATCAGGCACTCGACCGAAATCACCAAGTTCTACCGTTCCCACCGCCAACTCTATGAACAGCTGGTGCCCGGCTCGAGCATTGCGCTGGTCCGGCCCGACCGACTGCGCAGCGCCAGCCCCGGCTATGCGGAATCGGTCGAGGAATTTCGCGGCCTCTATTGCTGCCTCCAGGAGCGGCATTTGCCCTTCGAGGTGATCGGTGCCGAACTGATCTCCAAGATGAACGATGATGGCAATCTCGCGCGCTATTCGCTCATCATCCTTCCTCACCTCGGCAGCCTCGGTCGCCAGGCCGCCGATGCGCTTGACGGCTTCGTGCGCCAGGGCGGCAACCTTGTGCTCACCGGAACCAGCGGCGTGCCAGACAGCGGTGCCATGGAGCTCGCGACGGCGCCGTCGCTGATGCAGGTCGGCGGCGGCATGAGCGGCGGGCAGCTATGGGGATGCTACATCGCGAGCCGCGAGCAGCCGGAGATCGGCAGCTATCGCTATGCCCCCCCGGTCATCCCGGTCTATGGCAACTACGCCCGCTTTGTATGGAAGCCGGGCGTCGAAAAGCGCGACCAGCTTCTGCCGCAAGCGCCCTTCGGCCCTCCCGAGAAATGCTACGGCCATGTCGGCAGCCAGGACCCGGGGATGGCGCTGGCCGAAACGGGCGGCAAGGTATTGCAGCTCCCGTGGACCATCGGATACGCTTATCGGGAGTTCGGCATCACCGAGATTCGCGACTACTTCCTCTCCGCCGTTGACGGCCTTTGCGGCCAGCGTGTGTATGCCGATCTGCCCGAGCAGGTCGAACTCTTTCTCGGGCGCGACGCGGACGGCCTCGTCGTCCACCTGGTCAACGAGTCGGGGGCACGGCGCCGATCGTTCGGGCCGCATCTGAAGATCGAGGGCGGCCGACTGACCGTGCGCGGCGACACCGGCGCGGCTGCACCGGAGCTGCTGGTCTCGAAAGAGGCCCCCGATGTCCACAAAGAGGGTAGTGATCTCGTGATCGATCTGCCGCCGCTTGAACTGTTTGAAGTGGTGCGCATCCCCATGGCGAGCCCCATCGACGACAGATCGTGACGGGCGGTCTTTCCCGCGCCGGCTGAGTCCGCGTGCCGCCCGCCGCCCTTCGCGGAGGGGCGACACGCTCTCGCGGTCAGCAGGGGCGGCGGGTCGGTTCAGTATTCCCGTTCGTATGTGAGGCCGACCTGCCCGGACCCATCCTGGCCAGCGCTTCCTTGCGCCTTCAGATTCTTGGTGATGTTGAGATCGATGGTCACGCGACCGGAATCGGCATTGGTGCCGGCCTCGACGCCCAGCCTGATATTGTCGTTGATCCGCTTGCCAACGCCGACCGTCGTGCCGCCGTTGGCGCCCTGGCGAATGTCGAGATCGTCGAGGCCGGTGGCGCTGCGGATACGCGCGATGATCCCGACGCTGCCGGTCGCCCCGGTGAGCTGCCCGACGGCGTCCACCAGCTGTAGCGCCTGCGCTGCCGACAGGGTGCCGACCCCCTGATTGAACAATAGACGTGACAGGATCTCTTCCTCCGGCATGCTCGGTGAAGAGGTCAGGCTGATCTGTGGGTCGCTCGCCGGGCCGGTAACGTTGAGCGTCACCACGGCGTCCGAGGTCTGCGTGGTCGCGGCAAAGTCGACGACCGGCACCAGACTGCCGGAGAAGGTCAGTGTGCCGGTGGTGAAGGTAAAGCGTTTGCCAAGCGCATCCATGCGTCCGCGCTGCATCTGGAAGCCACCCACCGCCTGCGGGTTGCGGCTCGTGCCGCCGACCTTGAGCGCGCCGCCGAGTTCCGCGTCGATGCCGAAGCCACGTACATAGATGCCGGAATTGCCCGTAAGCGAAATGTCCAGATTGAGCCCGCCATCGGCCGGTTGGTTGCCGGCGCTGCCGGCGTCGCCGGGCTTTGTCTGCGTGATCGGCGGTGTGAAATCCGGTGGCGCATTGATGTGCTCCACGGCGATGGCATTGGCCGACCCGCCAAGCCGATCAGGCAACTGGATGTTGGTCGGTCCAAGATCGATGTGGCCCGACACGACACCGTTGCCGAGCAATGGGCCCTTGACCGCAAGATTGCCGGAGAACGTCGTATTGACGACGTTGCCGTCCGCATAGCGGCCATTGCTGACGCGGACGGTAAGGTCGGCGGGCAAAGCGGGCTGATCGATCGCGATCGAACCCGTCAGCACGACCTCCCCGCCCTGCGGGAAGCGGCCGGCGATCTGCTGGATCGTCGCCGTGCGCCCGTCGAAACCGATACGGCCGTTGGCGCCGGAGATGCCGAAGCCGGTGGCGCCATCGACGATCGTCGCGTCGACCAGATCGGCGGTGCCCTTGACCGCGGGGGCCGCGAGCGCACCGCCGACCGTGACATCCACCTTGACGTTGCCGGCCAGGTGAAGCTCGCGGCCGGAGCTCAGCGCCAGCAGCGTCAGCGGCACCGTTCCGTCTGCCTTCACGGCGAGACCCGATCCCTTGAACGGCACCTGACCGTCGACAGCCAGCGCGATGCCGTCGCCGGACAGCTTGGCCGCTATGCTCGATGCGATGAGCGTGCTCTTGCCGCTGGCATTGATGGCGATCGCCGGCAAGCCGGCGCCACGGGTCGTTGCGACGGCGAAGCCGGTCCAATCCGCCTGCCAGTCGACGGTCGGCGACGACGGCGTGCCGGTGATCCTGGCGCGTCCACTGACCGAGCCTTCGGCACCGAGGCCCGGCGAGAAGCCGTTGACGATCGATGCGGCGAGCTTGGTTGCATTGATCGTCAGGTCGAGTTGCGGCGAAACGGCGCCTTCGAGCCGCAGCGAGCCGCCGCCAAGCGTCAGCGTCGCGCCGGCAATCCGTGTGCTGCCACCACCGAACGCGACCGTCGCCGGTTGGTTCAGCGCGACCGGTGTGCCGAATGCCGTGCCCTTCAGGGCACCGATGGTGAGGCCCGTGTCAGCCAGGCGGAAGGCGCCGGACAGGTCGATGTCCGGTCCCCGGGCGCTGGCTTCGATGCGTGTTGCGCCGCCCTCGACGGTCGCCGTCGCTTTGACCGTATCGAGGCGGCGCCCGCCGGCGGTGATGGCCGATGCGGTGGCATCGCCACGCACTTTCGGTATTGCGAAGGCATCGGCGACCGTCGCCGTGCCGGTGATCGCGCCCACCGCGACGCCCTGCCAGGTGATGTCGTTCCCCTTGAACGCGATGGCGACTGACTGGCTATCCCCGTCCGGCTCGAGCCGGACGCTGGCCTGCCCGGTGCCTGAAGCCGGGATCAGCGCCAGGGCGGCGAGCGTCGCGAGGTCGGGCGCGTCCAGCGTCAGGCTTCCGGTGAGCAGGCCGGCGGTCGTGCTTTCAATGGCGCCGGTGATGCGGTTGCCGCCGATGGAAAGGTCCATCTTGGGGAAGGCCAGACGCCCGCTGTCGCGGGCCAGCGTGGCGGTCGCCGTACCGCTGAGCGGGCGACTGGCCAGGCTGCCGTCGAGGCTCAGCGTCGCCTGCCAGCCGCCGTCGGTCGGCGCGCCTTTGAGGGCGATCCTGGCATTGTGAATGGGCTGATCGAGAAGCCTGCCATCGGCGGCGTCAATGGTCGCCTCCAGATCGGGACGCGCCGCGGCGCCCGATGCATGCAACGTGAAGGTTGCCGCACCGGTGGACTGCTCCGCCAGTCGGCCGAGATCGACAAGCGATCCATTAAGGCTGGCTTCGATCGTGCCGGCGCCGAAGGTCGCGCTGCCGCGTGCGGAGACGCCGGCGCCATCGACGGCGAGGTCGCTGACGGCGATGCCGCTGGCGGCCTCCGTGCGAACCTTGGCGGCGAATTTCGTGGCGCCGGCCAGGAGCCGCGCCAGGCGCGCGTCGCCGGGTTCGAGGTTGGTCGCCGTACCGCTGAGGGTGAAGGCGGCCTGGCTGCCGGACAGCGTTCCATCGGCGGTCGCATTGATAGCGCCGGCAAGCGTGCGTCCGGCAAGCGGCGAAAGCGCAGTGAGGTCGGCAAAGCTGGCGCTCGCGCGCCCCTTGACCGCACCGGCAGCGGCTGTGCCGCTGAAGGCGAGTGTGCCGCCCGCGACAGCCAGCCTGGCCTGTGTCTCGGCAGTGCCCGTGGTCCTGTCGAAGGTCCCGTCCGCCGTCAGCAATAGCGGTGCATCCGCACGCGATACCAGACGTCCGGTGGGCGTATCCACGGCATCGGCCTCGACGCGCAGACCGAAAGGCAGCGTGCCGTCGGAAAGCGGATCGTCGCGCTGCGCCTCGACCGCAAATGACAGGCCGACGCCGGGAATGCTGATATCGGCCATCCGCATGCCGGCGACATGGCCGACAAGGTCAAGGCGGACAGTGTCGCCGGATGGTGCGCCCTTGCCGGTGAGCGACAGGCTTTGCATCCCGGCGCCGGCACCGAGGAAGGGCAGGGCGACGGTGCCGCCATTGGGATTGGCGATGTTGACCCTGAGCGCCAGGTCGGTGGCGTTTCCGCCGAGCGTTCCGCTGGCGGAGGCATGTACGCTGTCGGTCACGATGCGGCCCTGGTGAAGCACGATGCGGGGCGGCGATCCAGCCGTCACGCTTCCCCATTCGGCATCGACGGCAACGTCGATCGGCCCGGCCACGAGACCGGCATAATCGGGCGGCACCAGCTCGGCGAGATTGCCGTTGCCAGTGAGCGTGAGGCGCGTTCCATCGCCCGCCGGCGACAGCAGGAACCGGCCGGCGAAATGCGCCGCACCGGCCGACTTCAGCGACAGATCGCCGGCCAGCGCATCACCGCGTGTCGTCAACCTGGCATCGAGCGCATAGGCCGGACCCGATTGCCGTCCCATCAGGCCGAGCAGGATGCCGTCGGCGGATTCCTGGAGCGCGACGCTTGCGGTCAACGGCGTCTTGTCATCGGTGCGCGCCAGCGTCGCGGCGAGCGTCGCCGTGCCGCCGTCGATCCGCCGGGCATCGACCTTGGCCGCAAGGCTGCCGTCGGCGCCGGAGATCAGCGACCCGGTCAGGGTGAGCACGGCGGGCCTGCCGGCAAGCGCCTCGCCGAGCTCCAGCCGCGCCACCGTCACCGCGCGCGCCGCGAACGGCAGCAGCGCACCCTTGCTGCCGCCGCTGGCGGGAAGATGGGGCTGGCGCAGGAGTGCGATGCGCTCCGCCGTGATCGCATCCAGGGACAGGCTGCCGACGAGAAGCGCCGTTGTGTGGATGTCGACGCTGAGCCCTTCGATCTCGGCGAAGGGACCATCGGCATCGGCCAGCACGATCCTGTCCGCGCCGAGCGAGAAGGGCAACCAGCCGGTGAGGCTGTCGATGGAAACGGCGACGCCGGCACTGGCACCGGCGCGCACGATCATGCCGGCGACGAGCGAACGGCCGGGCGGCGTGGCAAGGCCGACCAGCACAAGCACCAGCGCCGCCACGACGGTCAGAATCGAATAGCCAAGGATCCGCCGCAGGCGGCCTTTTCTACGCTTCGCCATGATCCTAGAAGGCTTGTCCGAGCCCGACATAGACGCCGACGGACGGGTCGCCGCTGCCCCGCTGCAAAGGAACCGCGACATCAAGCCGGATCGGTCCGACCGGGGTCAGATAGCGCAGCCCTGCACCGACACCGACCTTTAGACCATTCAACTGCGGCACGACGGAGGCATAGGCATTGCCGGCGTCGATGAAGGCGACCACTCCGATGGTGTCGGTCACACGGTAACGCAATTCGCCCGAGAAGAGTATCGAGCTGCGGCCACCGACGACGTTGCCGGACCCGTCGCGCGGGCCAATGTTCTGATAGGCGTAGCCGCGCACCGAGCCGGCACCACCGGAATAGAGACGGCGATCGGCGGCGACCTTGGTGACGTCGTCCACCGTGAGGATGGAAGCTGCCGCCCGGCCGGCGAGAACGAAGCGATCGGTGTCGCCAAACCCCCAGTAGCCCGAAACATCGGTCGTGAACGTGGCGTAGGGGGTGCTTTCCATGAAGTCGTAAGCGGGGGCTGCCGAAATCAAGGCGCGGTGCCCGCTGGTCGGGTCCAGCTTGTTGTCGCGCGTGTCCCAGTCGAGCGAGCCGGTGAGCGTGGTCAGCAGGTGGTTCTCGGTGACCGTGGGCTCGACGGTTTGCGAGCGCGCGATCTCCAGGCCAAGCGACCCGCTCAGCGTATCGGAGAAGCTGTGTTCGAGCCCGGCCTCGCTCTCCAGCGCCGTAACCCGATAGGCATTGGTCGTCTCGCGATAGCCCTCGACGCGCAATGTGAAGTCCGTCATCGCGTCGAAGACGGCCGGCTTGCGGAATTTGCCGGCCAGGCGGAAATCGGGATCGAAGGCCCCGTCGAGCAGGCGCGCGATGGAGGCGGACAAGGTCAGCTGTTCGGCGCCGCCGAACAGGTTGCGGTGCGTCCAATAGGCCCCGGCACCAAGGCCTTCCGTATTGGAATAGGTGACGCTGGCCCCGATCACCCGCGGCTTGCGCTCGCTGACGGTGATCGCGATCGGGATGGACCCGTCCGGGGCGAGCGTGTCGGCCGGCTTGACCTGAACGCTAGCGAAGACACCGAGGTCGCGCAGGCGCTTCGTGGCCAGCTTGATCGCCTTCGACGAATAGGGCCCGCCATGAATGTCCGCACGGCGGAGCACGAGATTGGGGTCGACGGTTTCAGCGCCGCTGACGGTGACCCGGCCGAAATTCGCCTGCGGGCCGGGATTGACGGCAAGGGACACGTCGAGCGTGTTCGTGCGATGGTCGGCCACGGTATTGCGCGGTAGCGCCACGGCCAGCGGATGGCCTTCATCCTGCCAGGCTTCGACGAGCTTGGTCTCGGCATTGACCACGGCCGAGGAACGCGCCGGCGCGCCAGGCACAAGGCCCAGCCTGGCAAGCGTCAGCCCGGCGGGCAGCGGTGCCACATCGACCCGGCCGAAGACGAACGCGACACCCGGCTTGACAGTCACCGTAACCGGCACGGGGCGCGCGGTGACGGTCGCAAACGGGTCGACCTTCGCCAGCGGCTTGCCGTCGACCGTGATGAACACCTCGCCAGCATACCGGGCATTCTCGTAGAGCACCGCCGTGAGATGTCCGAGATCCTGCTTGGCGCGCGCGATCAGGCCAACCAGCCCGGACGGCGGCGTCTGGCGGCGATTGACGAGGTCGGAAGCCTGGCGCAGCGACCGTTCAAGGCCCCAGCCCGCGCCGGGTGCCGAAAACGTGACTGTATAGGGCAGGGGATTGGGGATGGTCTCCTTGGGCGTGCTGCTGCCGAACGGCCACAGGTCAGAGAGCGCGGCGGACGCAGGGGCGAGCGGAACGGCCGTGGCGGCCAGCCCCACCAGGATCAGCAAGAACCAACGAAAAGGCTCGCAAACGCGCACTTCTGCGACATCCAATCTTCAAGGCCCCCCGGCGCCCGATTGCGGCAGGCCGACGCCACAATGATGTCGACCGGGGATGAACGGCCAATGTACAGCAAATCCGGGACCGAAATGCGAATCGGAGCTTTCCGCGCAAATGACGCAGGATGATGAACCGCCGAATGGGCCCGGTCCCCGATCGGCCTCCGGATCAGGCTGGCTCGGAAATTGCCTCCAGGCGCCAAGGTTCAAGGCCTCGGGCGAATGGCAGAATCCACCGTTCATATCGTCATTATCGACCCCAACCACGTGCGCGCCTCGATTCTCGAGGAAGGGCTGCGCGAGGCCGGACACGACCATGTCACCGTCATCAGCGACATGCATGAGTTGCTCCGCCAGATCGTCGACACCGAGCCGGATGTCATCTTCATCGATCTGGAAAACCCCAACCGCGACGTGCTCGAACAGATGTTCCAGGTGTCGCGCAGCGTCCACCGGCCGGTCGCGATGTTCGTCGACCGCTCCGACACGCCTTCGATCGAGGCAGCCTTCGATGCCGGCGTCTCCGCCTATATCGTCGATGGCCTGCGCAAGGAGCGCGTGAAGCCGATCCTCGACGTCACCATCAGCCGCTTCAACGCCTTCAACAAGCTGCGCGACGAGCTGGCCAGCACCAAGCAGGAGCTGGCTGACCGCAAGATCATCGACCGGGCCAAGGGCATCCTGATGCAGCGGCGCAACCTGTCGGAGGAGCAGGCCTTCGACATCTTGCGCAAGACGGCGATGAACGAGAGCCGCCGCATCGTCGATGTCGCCCGCAGCCTGATCACCGCATTCCGCATGCTTGAATAGGGATTTGCCCCAGTGAGTTCCATGTTCCTCATCGATGACGACCAGCCGGCTCGGGCGAGCGACTTTCCGGTGACGGCCGGCTTCATCCCGCTGGTCGATTGCGCGCCGCTGCTGGTGGCCGCTAAGAAGGGCTTTGCCCGGGCCGAGGGCCTGCGCCTGACCCTGGCACGCGAGACCTCATGGGCGAACATCCGCGATCGTGTTTCGGTCGGGCATTTCAACGCCGCCCATATGCTGGGGCCCATGCCGATCGCCGCCAGCCTCGGCATCGGCCACTACGACATCCCCATGATCGCGCCGTTCTCCTTCGGCTTCGGTGGCAACGCCATCACCGTATCCGGGCCGCTCTTCGCCGAAATGGAGGCTGAGAGCGCCGTGCTTGGCGACCCGCCGGCGGCGATGGGCGCCGCACTGAAGGCGGCAATCGCGGCGCGCAAGGCAGGCGGCGCATCCCCGCTGACAATGGCGATGGTCTTCCCGTTCTCTGGCCACAATTACGAACTGCGCTATTGGCTGGCTGCCTCGGGCATCGATCCCGACCGTGACCTGCGTCTGGTGGTCCTGCCGCCGCCGCTCACCGCCGAGGCGCTTCAGGCCGGGCACATCGACGGGTTCTGCGTCGGCGAGCCGTGGAACTCGCTGGCGGTCGAACGCGCCGGCGGTGTGATCGTGGCCACCAAGGCGGCGCTGTGGCGCAACGGTCCTGAAAAGGTGCTTGGCGTACAGGCCGCCTTCGCCGAGCGCGAGCCCGATGCGGTCGCCGCACTCGTCCGCGCCCTGTGGCACGCGACCGTCTGGGCGGACGATCCGGAAAACCGCATGGAGCTCGCCGCGCTGCTCTCGGATACAGCGAGCGTCGCAACGCCGGCGCCAGTCATCATGCGTGCTCTCTCCGGTGAGATCACCAGGCGCGCTGGCACGCGAGCGGACGCGGTCGAGGACTTCCTCGTCTTCCATCAACACGGCGCCAACTTCCCGTGGCAGAGCCATGCGCTGTGGTTCTATTCGCAGATGGTGCGCTGGGGGCAGACGGAGTTCTCCACCGCGGGCGCGCGCATCGCAGCGAAGGTCTATCGCCCCGACCTCTATCGCCAGGCGCTTGCTGGCACCGGCGCTGATTACCCCACTGCCGACAGCAAGGTGGAAGGCGCCATGGAGGTGCCAAAGCCGGTGCCGTCCCGCCGTGGCGAAATGACGGTTGGCCCCGATCCCTTTTTCGACGGCCTGCGCTTCGATCCCGCCGATCTGGAGGGCTATCTGCACCAGATGCCGATCCGCGCCTGGCCGCCGAAATGACAGGATTGCCGGAAAGTTCAGCAGTATTGCCTAGATTATGACCTTGCACAAAAAGCACCCACCAAACACCATGGACCATCTTCCGGCGCTCGCATCTCAGCCGGTGGGCCAACGCCGGCCCGACGACATCTTCTGAACATAAGCGCCCAAGGACGGGCGCCTTCTGGCAACGCCGCCGATCAATCCGCAGCCGAGATGCTGTGGGGCGATTTCGGCGGCTTTTTCGCGTGCAAGCGCGCTTCAACGGTAGGGGACCAGCGATCATGGACTATGTGAAACCCGTCGATGTCGCCAAGGCGATGATTGAAACCGCCGAGCGCAAGCTCGCGTTGGCGCCCGTGGACCTTCTCGTTCGCGGCATGCTGTCGGGCGCGCTGCTCGGCTTTGCCACGAGCTTCGCCTTCAACGGCGCCATTTCCACCGGCCAGCCGCTGGTCGGCGCCATCATCTTCCCGGTGGGCCTGGTGATGATCGTCCTGCTCGCGCTCGAACTGGTGACCGGCAGCTTCGGCCTTCTCGCCTTGCTCGGCGTCGAGCGGCGGGCGAGCGCCGGCTCCATCATCACCAACTGGAGCTGGGTCTTCCTCGGCAACCTGATTGGCAGCGTGGTCTATGGTGCGCTGCTTGCTATCGCGCTCACCAACTTCGGGCATGGCGATGGTGGGGCCGTCGCCCATAAGCTTGTCGCCGCCGCCGAGGCCAAGACCATCGCCAACGCCGCGATGGGCCCGGCCGGCATGGTCAGCGTCTTCGTCAAGGCGATCCTGTGCAACTGGATGGTTTGCCTGGCGGTCGTGGCGGCGATGAGCTCCACCTCGACCATCGGCAAGATCATCTGCGCCTGGCTGCCGATCACCGTGTTCTTCGCCCAGGGCTTCGAGCACTCCGTGGTCAACATGTTCGTCATCCCGACCGGCATGATGCTCGGCGCCCACGTTTCGCTCGCCGACTGGTGGATCTGGAACCAGATTCCGGTGACCCTCGGCAACATCGTCGGCGGCGCCATCTTCTGCTGCATCCCGCTCTACCTGACTCACCGGGAGCGCACCCGCTCGGCCGTCAGCCTGGAGGGCAGCCGGGTGCCGGCCGAGTAGCACCGTCCTTGCATGGCCGAATGACCGGCAGGAAGGGAGACGCGCATCATGAGCCAGACGGCGACATTGCCTCAGGACGCACCGTTCACCGACGAACAGAAGGAATACATCGCCGGTTATCTGAGCGGCGTGGCAGCGCGCCAGATCGTACCTTTCGCCGGCCATTTGGCCGACGGCCGCATCACCAACACGGCATCCGACGGGGCGGCAAATCTTGCCGCCCCGCCGGAGGAAGAGACGGCTTTCGGCGTGCCGATCGACGATCTCAGCAAGGAAGAGCGGCTGAAGCTCGAAGAAAACCCGCTCGACCTCTGGGACAAGATCCTCGCCCATGCCGCCGCCGACAAGCCGCCGGAAGGCGGCGACGTCTTCCGCTTCAAATATCACGGCCTGTTCTACGTGGCCCCCAACCAGGACTCGTTCATGCTGCGGGCGCGCGTCCCCGGCGGCGTGCTCTCCAGTCGCCAGTTTCGCGGCCTTGCGGTCATCGCCCGCGATCACGGCGGCGGCTACGGCGACATCACCACGCGCGCCAACCTGCAGCTTCGCGAATTTCCGCCGCGCAAAATCGCCAAGGTCATGATGGCCATCGCCGACCTGGGGTTGACCTCGCGCGGCGCCGGCGCCGACAACATCCGCAACATCACCGCGACGCCGACTTCGGGCATCGACCCGGAGGAACTCATCGACGTGCGCCCGCTGGTCAAGGCGCTGCAATACTACATCGGCAACTGCCGCGACCTTTACGGCCTGCCGCGCAAGTTCAACATCGCCTTCGATACCGGCGGCGCGGTCAGCACCGTCTCCGACACCAACGATATCGGCCTCATTGCCACCAGCGTGGGCGAAAATGCCGGCGTCGAGCCCGGCATCTATTTTCGTGTGCTTCTCGCAGGCATCACCGGCCACAAGCGCTTTGCCTTCGACAGCGGCCTGCTGCTCAAGCCGGAGGAATGCGTTGCCGTGGCCGCCGCCATGGTGCGCGTCTTCAACGAGACCGGCGACCGCACCGACCGCAAGAGGGCGCGCCTCTGCTACGCCATTGAGCGCATCGGTATCGACGCCTTCCTGGCAAAAACCGAAGCGAAGCTCGCCTTTCCGCTGCGCCATCTGCCGGCCGAGGCGTGCGAGCCGCCGAAGCCGGTTACCCGTCACGGCTATCTCGGCATTCACCGGCAGAGCCAGCCAGGCCTCTTCTACGTCGGCGTTCGCGTGCCCGTCGGCCGCATGACCGCGGAGCAGATGGATGCGGTCGGCGCCATCATGGATGAGTGCGGCGACGGCGAATGCCGCCTGACGGTCTGGCAGAACCTGATCCTTTCCGGCATCCGCGAAGACAAGCTGGCCGAAGTCGAAGAGCGCCTTGCCGCCATTGGCTACGCCACCAGCGCCTCGTCGGCCTCCGGCGGCATCGTCGCCTGCACCGGCAATACCGGCTGCCGTTTTTCGTCGACCAACACCAAGGGGCAGGCGCTGGCGATCGGCGCCTATCTCGACGAACATCTGGCGCTCGACCGGCCGATCAACATCCACCTGACCGGCTGCCCCAACTCCTGCGCCCAGCACTATATCGGCGACATCGGTCTGCTCGGCACCATGGTCGACACGCCCGCCGGTCCGGTCGAGGGCTATCACGTCTATGTCGGCGGCGGCTCCGACCACGAGCGGGAGCTGGCACGCGAATTCGCCAAGGCGGTGCCCTTCGACGAGCTGTCGCCGCTGCTCACCCGCCTGCTTTCCGCCTATCTCGACCGGCGCTGCGAGGGGGAAGGCTTCCTCGACTTCACGCGCCGCCACGAGATCGACGAGCTGACCGCCATGACCATGGTGGATGCCTGATGGTCGTAGACCCCCGCATGAAGCGCGTCGCGCTGCCCGGCGATGTGCCGTTCAACCCGGTGCAGCGCGCCTGGCTTGAGGGTTTTCTTGCAGGCTTCGCCACCCCTGGCACCGCGGCCGTGGCTCCGGTGGCGGCGCCACACCCGCCGCCGTTGACCGTCATCTATGCCTCGCAAACCGGCACGGCGGAAAGCCTCGCCAAGAAGCTCGCCAAGGCAGCCAAGGCCAAGGGCCGCCCGGCCAGGGCAATCGACGTCGAGACGCTCGACCTCGACACGCTTGCCGGCCTCGGCGACATCGCCGTCGTCGCCAGCACCCACGGGGAAGGCGATCCGCCCGATCCCGCCATGCGTTTCACCGACATGCTGAAAGCAGCCGAGGCGACGCCCCTGGCCGGCGTGCGCTTCGCCGTGCTGGCCCTCGGCGACAGCAACTACGCCCGCTTCTGCGGCTACGGCCGCTGGCTCGATGAGCGGATCGCCGAACTCGGCGGCGAGCGCATGTTCGATCGCATCGATTGCGACGTCGAGGTCGATGAGCCTTTCGCTGCCTTCCGCGCGATGATGCTCGGCAAGCTGGCCGAAGCCGACGGCGGCGATTCAGTCCCGGCCGTCCCGGCCAGTGGAGGGAACGAAGACGACGAGACCGAAGACACCAACGCGAAGTGGACGCGCAACCGGCCGTTCGCCGCGCGTCTGCTCGATGCGCCGCTGCTCAACAAACCGGGCTCCGACAAGGAGACGCGCCACGTCGTGCTGTCGCTCGCTGGCTCGGACATCGCCTATGAACCGGGCGATGCGCTCGGCGTCGTGCCGGCCAACGATCCGGCCTGTGTCGACGCCGTGCTGGAAGCAAGCGGCTTGTCCGGCGAGGCGTCGGTCACCGTCGGCGGCGCAGCCATGGACCTGCGCACCGCGCTCACGCTGCGGCTTTCCGTCGGCAAGCTCAGCCAGGTGACGCTTATCAAGTTCCAGGCCAAGGCAGACAGCGCCGAACTGGCGCGTCTGGTCGAGCCGGACAATGCCGAGCAGCGGGAGGCCTGGCTGTGGGGCCGCGAATTCATCGATCTGCTGACCGGATTTCCGGGCGTCGTCAGGAGTGCCGACGACCTCATCGCCATGCTGCCCAGGCTGGCCCCGCGCCTCTATTCGATTGCCTCCAGCCAGCGCGCCCATCCCGACGAGGTCCATCTCACTGTCGGCGTCGTGCGCTACGAGGCCTGGGGCAGGGCACGCGGCGGCGTCGCCTCGACCGAGATCGCCGACCGCATGGCATCGGGCGCCGAGGTGCCCGTCTATCTCCATCCCAACACCCGTTTTCGCTTGCCTGCCGAGGCGGACCGGCCGGTCATCATGATCGGTCCCGGCACTGGCATCGCGCCGTTCCGTGCGTTTTTGCAGGAACGGCGCGAGACCGGCGCCACGGGCAGGAACTGGCTCTTCTTCGGCGATCGTCGTGCAGCCTGCGACTATCTCTATCGCGAGGAGCTGCGCGCCTACTCCAATGGCGGCCTGCTCACCCGCATCGACACCGCCTTTTCGCGCGACCAGCTCGACAAGGTCTATGTGCAGCATCTGATGCTGGAGGCCGGCGCCGAGATGTGGAAGTGGATTGCGGATGGCGCCCACATCTATGTCTGCGGCGACGGTTCGCGCATGGCCCGCGATGTCGACGGTGCGCTGGTGAAGATCGTCTCCGAGCACGGCCGCATGTCGACCGCCAAGGCGCGGCTGGAGCTGCAGCAGCTCGCCGCCGACCGGCGCTATTGCCGGGACGTTTACTGATGGGCGCGCCCCTTCTGCCGACGCGTGTGCAGCCGGCGCGCATGGCGCCACTGGCCGTGCTGCCGGTCTTCTTGAACCTCTCTGGCCGGCGTGTGGTGGTGGCGGGGGACAGCGCTGCCGTCGCGTGGAAGGCTGAACTGCTGGCGGCGGCCGGCGCCGCGGTTTCGGTGTTGGCGCCCGCGCCCGATGCAGCGCTGGTCGCGCTTGCCCGCCAGCACGAAACCGTGCACCTCGTCCGTCGCGCCTGGCAGGTCGGCGACCTGGCGGGCGCGGCACTCGCTGTCGCGGACGCCCACGATCCGGCGATCGCGGAAGCCTTCCATGCCGCCGCCCGTGCCGCCGGCGTCCCCTGCAACATCATCGACCGTCCGGATCTGTGCGACGTCCAGTTCGGCACGGTCGTCAACCGCTCGCCGGTCACCATCGGCATTTCCACGGGCGGAGCCGCGCCCGTCCTCGGCCAGGCGATCCGCCGGCGTATAGAGGCGATCCTGCCTGCTGATATCGGCCGCTGGGCGGCTGCGGCGAAAGCGTTCCGCGCGCGGTTGGCTGAGGCGATTGCCAATCCCCTGCGCCGACGC
Organism: uncultured Alphaproteobacteria bacterium; assembly: GCA_963785065.1. Lineage (GTDB taxonomy): Bacteria > Pseudomonadota > Alphaproteobacteria > Rhizobiales > Kaistiaceae > CAVSRC01. The sequence goes on along the minus strand of CAWATX010000004.1, from coordinate 1,081,423 downwards.
ATGATCTGGGCGCGCTTTGCCGATCGCGTCTTCGCGCCGCGTGCCCCGGGCGCCGGCGCCCCGTATCTCGACGACCTTCTCCTTGCCGGCGACGGCGGCGATGCCTGCGTGACGTTGGTCGGCGCGGGGCCGGGCGGCGCGGAGTTCCTCACCTTCGGCGCCGTGCGCGCCCTGCAGCTTGCCGACGTCATTCTCTATGACGCGCTCGTTGGTCCAGAAGTTCTCGAGCTCGCGCGGCGCGAGGCGGACCGGATCGACGTGGGCAAGCGGGCAGGCCGCCATTCCTGCCGCCAGAATGAGATCATCGCGCAGATGATTGCTCTTGCCCGCGCCGGCAAGCGGGTCGTCCGCCTGAAGTCCGGCGATCCAATGATCTTCGGCCGTGCGGCCGAAGAAATCGACGCGCTCCGCGAAGCCGGGATCGCCGTCGAGGTCGTGCCCGGCATCACGGCAGGGCTGGCGCTCGCTACCCGCCTTGGCGCCTCGCTGACCGACCGGCGCACGGCCCATTCCGTGCGCTTCGTCACCGGTCACGGAAAAGATGGCGGACTCCCGGCGGATGTCGACTGGCGTGGCCTCGCCGATCCGTCAACGACGGACTGGCGTGGCCTCGCCGATCCGTCAACGACCCTGGTCTTCTATATGGCCGGGCGCACTGCCGGAACGCTTGCGCACCGGCTGATGGCCGAAGGCTTGTCGGCCGACACGCCGGTCGTCGCGGCTGCCGCGCTCGGTACGCGCAACGAGCAAATCATGCGTGGCAGCCTTGATGAAACAGAAAGGCTCGTCGCTGAACTCGACCCAGGCAATCCTGCCATCATTGGCATTGGCGCGGTCTTCGCCTGTCCAAGGCTTGCGTCCACCCCGGTCCCGGGCAGCGCCGTCGTTCAAGCGGCCCACTGATCACCGCAGATCCGCCCGGCCGGGAGACCCTGTGCGCTCGCCGCTTCAGTGAATGAGGCCGAACATGCGGGGCACGGCCAGCGACAGATCGGGCCAGAAGCCGACCATCAGGATCACCACGAAATTGAGGATCAGGAACGGCGTCATCTCGCGCGACAGCGCGCCGATACTGACCTTGGAAATGTTGGCTACCGCAAACAGCACGTTGCCGACCGGCGGCGTGCACAGCCCGATATTGGCGTTGATGATCATCATGATGCCGAACTGAATTGGATGCACGCCGGCGTGATACGCGAGCGGCGCCAGCACCGGGGCAAACAGCAAGATCGACACGCCGGTGTCCATCCAGAAGCCCATGACCAGGAAGAAGATGTTGACAATGAGGATCAGCGCCACCCGATTGTCGGTGACGCCGATCACCAGGTGCTGGATGAGACCAGGCAAGTTTTCGATGGCGAAGATCCAACTGATGATCGTACCGCCGGCGATGATGAAGAACAGCCGCGCGCTGTCGGTGACGGCGGTGCGCAAGATGCCGCCGAGTTGGCCGACCTTGAGCGTGCGGAACACGAACAGGCCGACGAAGAGCGCATAGACCACCGCGGCCGAGGCGGCTTCCGTCGGGGTGAAGACGCCGCCAAGAATGCCGCCGACGATGATGATCGGCATGATGATCGCAAGCAGCGCGTTGGCGCCGCTGCGCATGAACAGCTTGGGCGTGACGTGGATGACCTGCTTGGGATAATTGCGCCTTTTCGACAGCCAGGCGACGACAATCATGTCCATCACGGCGATGACGATGCCTGGAACGATGGCCGCCGCGAACATCGCACCGACCGACACACTCATCACGGCGCCGTAAAAGACGATGATCGTTGAGGGCGGAATGACCGGTCCGATCAGCGAGGCGGAAGCCGTGACGGCGCCGGCGAAGGCGCGGGTGTAGCCCTGGCGCTCCATCTGGGGAATGAAGATCTTCCCGAGCGCGGCGACGTCGCCGAGCGCAACGCCGGTGATGCCGGCAAACAGCAGGCTGGCGAGCACATTGACCTGCGCCAGCCCGCCGCGAATGCGCCCGACGATCAGGTTGGAAAATTCGACCAGCCGGTCCGACATCCCGGCGCGGTTCATGATCTCGCCGGCCAGCATGAAGAACGGAATCGACATCAGGATGAAGACGTTGAGGCCGTTGAACACACGCTCCGGCACCATCAGCAGGTAGAGGCTGTTGCCCGAGAAGAGAAAATAGAGCGTCGACGAGATGGCCATGACGAAGCCGACGGGCATGCCCGAAAGAAGGAGCACGAAGAAGAGGATGACGAACACCTGGATCGACATTGCTCAGTATTCCACCCGGTCGGTCTGAAGGCGCGGTTTGCCTGCGATCTCGCGCAGGTCGTCGTAAAGGTTCAGCAGGGAGAACAGCACAAGGAGCACACCACCGACCGGTACCGTGAAGAACGGAATCGTCATGGAGATTCCAAGGGTCGGCGATTTGGTAATGCCCATGTTCAGCGCCTGAAGCCATCCGTAATAGGCAAGGATGGCCGAGAAGCCGATGATGAGCAGGCGATGGATGAGGTAGACGATCCCCTGAAACCGCAAAGGCGCGTATTGGATGATGAAGTCCACGCGGATGTTGTCGTTGCGGTACTGAATGACCGGTGTGGCGAACATCACCGACCAGATCAGGAGATAGCGCGTCAATTCCTCGGCCCAGGGAAAGGAGTAGTTGAGGACGTAGCGCGTGAAGACCAGTGTCGCCACAGTCGCCGTCATGATCGCCAGGAGGATGCTGCTGACCGCCATCAAGCCGCGCGACAGGACACTGGCCAGTTGGAACAGGCGGTTGGGCATGACAGGCGGACCTCTCGGCGCAACGGCGACAAGAGCCCCCGCTTGACGCGGAGGCCCTTGCAGTCACATGTCACTGCTGCGGATAGCCGAGATCCTTTTCGGCCTGCTTGGCGGCGTTCTGGATGCCGTCGATCCATTTGGCATCGACGTTCTGGCGCAGCCAATCCAGAGCCGGCTTCGACACGGCGTCCTTGAACTCCTGCTTTTCCTTCAGCGTCGGCGTGTAGATCTGCATCCCCTGCTTTTCCAGGTAGTCGATGGCCGAAACCTCGTTGCCGACCACGAGGCCGCGATTGACGGCCAGGGCGATATACGCTGACTGCTGGACGACCGCCTTCAGGTCGTCGGGCAGCGACTGATAGAACTTCTCGCTGATGATGGCGCAGTTGACCGAATAGACGTGGCCGTCCAGCGTCATGTACTTCTGCACCTCTTCCAGCTTCGGCACCATGAAGGTGGTGATCGAGTTCTCCTGGCCATCGACCACGCCGGTCTGCAGCGAGGTATAGAGCTCGGCCCACGGAATCGGCGTCGGCGAGGCGCCCAGCGCCTTGACGATTTCCATGTCGACCGGGTTGTTCATGGTGCGGATCTTGAGGCCGACCATGTCTGCGGGCGAGTGGATGACCCGCTTGCTGTTGGAGTAGTTGCGGAAGCCGCCGTTCTCGCTCCACATCAGCGGCCGGATGCCGGTCTTGGCAGCCATGTCCTCGATCATCGACTTGCCGAACGGGCCGTCGAGCACCTTCCACGCGACGTCACGGTCCGGGAACAGGTAGGGGATGGAGAACACCTGCACCGGCGGATAGGTCGTCGCGAACGCTCCCGTCGACGGATCCGACGCCTGGATGATGTTCTGCTGCACCATGTTGACGGTCGCTTCGATGCCGCCGAGCTGCCCGTTGGGGTACAGCTCGACCTTGATGCGGCCATGGGAGCGCCGCTCGATCTCCTTGGCCAGGACGAGATGGGTCGTCCAGCCCGGCGTCATCGGATCGGTCGGATTGCCGGTCGCGTATTTCATGATGAATTCGGGCTTCACGGTATCAGCCGCCATCGCACTTGAGGCCATCGCCGCTGCGAGGCCGAGGGCCGCCAGCCCGCACGTAATCGATTGAAGTCGCATCGTTCGCTTCCTCCCAAACCAAAGCTTTCCTGGCTGATTTTGCCGCAGCCAGGTTGCATACAATATGTGAGATACGCTTGCATGTAAAATACCAATTTGCGATAAGGAGCGCCGAAGCAGGCGTTGACATTGGCGGCGACCTGTCACGAAGGGCGTTTTGCCGGTGAACGAAAAGTGAGGGGCGCGATGCCTTTCGAGGCCAAACAACAGATGGCGCTTCAGGAACTCACGCGTCCGCCGTCGCTGACATCGATGGTCACCGACCAGATGCGCGATCTGATCATCACCAACGCTTTCAAGATGGGCCAGCAACTATCTGAAAACATGTTGTCCAGCCGACTCGGTGTCAGTCGCACGCCGGTGCGCGAGGCCTGTCTGGAACTGCAGAACGAACGCTTGCTGGAAATACGTTCCAACCGGGGCATTTTCGTTTTCACCTGCACGGTCGACCAAATCCGCGAGATTTGCGAATTGCGCGAGATCCTCGAGGTCAGCGCCTTGCGGCTCGGCATCAAGCGCAATCCCAAGCGCCTGCTGCGCGAATACAAGGAGGCTCTGGACGTCTGCGAGTTGGCGCTCGATTCACCCGGCGTCTTTCAGTCCGCCGATCACGATCTGCACACGGTCATCGTGCGCGCTGCCGAAAATCCGGAATTGAGCGCTGCCTATCAGTCGGTGTCCGGGCGGGCGCGAGCGCTGCGCTACCGCTATGCCCGCACCACCGAAGAATTCCGGAATTCGCAGACCGACCATCGAGAAATCCACCAGTTGCTCGACCGTGGAGACTTCGACGGTGCGGTGAAGGTTCTCAGCCATCACGTCTATGGCAGCCTGCAGAAGGTCGAGAAGATCATGGCTGCGGGCGGCCGTCTCGCCACCTGAACAACCAAAAAAAGAATCGTCTCAAGGAGGATGCCCTCGTGAAAATCGCTGCTGTCCGCATCAGGGAAGTCGAGGGCAAGCTACCGACCGACGGGCCGTTCTGGGAGGAGCGGCTGGTCAGGCCGATCGACATTTATCCGGAATTCCGAAATGCGGGCGTGCCCAATTGGGGCGGCGTTCAGGTCGACAACCACACGCTTGCCCTGAAGCAGTGGTTCGTTCAGATCGAGGCCAGCGACGGCAGCTACGGCATCGGCGGGCCGTTGGCATTCGACCCGGCCCGCATCGTCAGAAGCCAGATCGCACCGCTGTTGATCGGCAAGGATCCCCTGGCGACCGAGTTGATTTGGGATCAGATGCACCGCAACCAGCCGCATGGCCGCCAGGGCGAATCGATGCTGGCCGTGTCCGGCGTCGATTGCGCGCTGTGGGACCTGAAGGCGCGCGTGCTCGGCCAGCCGCTGTGGCGGATTCTCGGCGGCAAGACCCGCGAGACCATGCCCGCTTACGCCTCGATGCTCGGCTATGATGTCACCGACATGGGCCGTGTGCGCGATCGCGCCCTGGAGTTCAAGAACCAGGGCTACACTGCGCAGAAGTGGTTCCTGCGGCACGGACCGGAAAGCGGCTATGAGGGCCTCAAGCTCAATGTCGCCCTGGTGCGCACGCTGCGCGAGACGCTCGGCGACGACTACGACATCATGATTGATGCCTGGCAGAGCTTCAATTTCGACTACGCCGTCGATTTCTGCTCGCGCATCGAAGAGTTCCGGCCGCGCTGGCTCGAAGAGCCGTTCATGGCCGACCGGATCGACAGCCACGTCCGGCTGAAGGCCAAGACGCGCATCCCGCTATCCGGCGGCGAGCATGAATACACCCGTTGGGGCATGAAGCGGTTCACCGATGTCGGGGCGCTCGATGTCCTGCAACCCGATATCTATTGGTGCGGCGGGCTGTCGGAAACGCTGAAAATCACCGCCTGTGCCACGGCCGAGGACCTGATCGTCATCCCCCACGGGCACTCGACGCCGATCACCATCCATTATTCGCTGGCACAGTCGCCGATCCACACGCCCTACATCGAATATCTCCACAAGTGGAACGAGATCTACATGTACTTCCTGGCCAATCCGGTCAAACCGCAAGGCGGCGTCGTGGCGCCGCCCGAGGCAGCCGCGATCATGGATCTCGACCCATCGAAATTCACCGCCGAAACCGAGTGGTGAGGGGGAAACCCCCGACGAGCCAACAGTCACTTACGGGACCCAATGGGAGCGATCCATGACCAACGCAACCACTCAAGACAATTACCGCATCATGCACACGATGATCCGGGTCGGCGATCTGCAACGTTCGATCGACTTCTATTGCAACCTGCTTGGCATGCATGAGCTCAATCGTTCCGATGTTCCCGAGGCCAGCTACACCAACGTCTTTCTCGGTTATGGCCCCGAGGCGACGCATCCCGGCCTGGAGCTGACCTACAATTACGGCCGGACCGACTACGAAAAGGGCAATGGTTTCGGTCACCTGGCGATCGGCGTGCGCGACATTTACGGCGTCTGCGACCGGCTGAAGGCGCAAGGCATCGCCATTGCACGCGAGCCCGGTCCGGTGAAGTTCGGCACCACCCATATCGCCTTCGTCGACGACCCCGACGGTTACCGCATCGAGCTGGTTGATCTCGACACGACCGATTTCGCTACTTAGTGCCGGTCGGCGCCATCCTGACCGGCCGGTCTCCCGCCGGCCGGCAGTCGGCGCGCCTTCCGCGCGTCATTCGCTGCCATCGTCGAAGGATTGGTGCGCCGAAGCTTCACCGGCGCTGGTGACGGGTCGAGCCAGGGGCTCCATTCGCTGCGAGCACCGAGCGCACATCGACCGGCGCCGGCCCCACGTCCGCCAGTTCGAGGTCCTTCTCGATATGGGTGAGGTGCGATTCCATCAACGCCGAGGCGCGGGCGCCATCGTGCTTGCTGACCGCCCCGATGAGGACGCGATGATCGCCCTCCGAGCAGGACGTGTCGGCGGCGCCGAAGAGGCCGATGATGAGCGAGCTGCGCGCAACCAGGTCCGCGACGATCCGCGTCAACACGGGGTTGCCGCCGATCTCGGCCAGGGTGACGTGGAAGGCGCCGGAAAGGCGGATGGCGTCGTGTCGATGATTGCTGGCCTGCGCGCCGGTCTCGGCAAGGACGTGCTGGCGTAGCGCCGCGATCTCGGCCTTCGTCGCCCGCTCCGCCGCGGCGCGTGCGATCGCCGGCTCGATGGCGCGTCGCGCCGCGAAGACATTGCGGGCGGTCTCCACCGACGGCTGCGCCACGAAGGCGCCGCGGTTGGAATGCAGATCGACGACGTCGCGTTCCGCCAGCATGAGCAGGACGCGGCGGACCCGCGCACGGCTCGTGCCGAAGGCGTCGCAGAGCACGTTTTCGGCGAGCTTCGTGCCCGGCGGCAGACGCTGCTCCATCACCGCCGAGATGACGCGGTCGGCGATCTCGCGTTCCGACAGGGACGCGCTGGCGCCGGCCCGCCGGCCGAGCGAATTCGCACCGTTTATCCCCGGAAGCTTTTGCGTTGCCGTCATCGCCGAAGAGCCTCGCCCAATTTTCAATCACGCTCGGCGGAGCCAGATACGCCGCCTTCCGCCAAAACACCAGACGCCGTTTGTCCCATTTGCACACCGCCTGGGCATGCGCACATATTGTGCTCAATCGGCATTTCGATTGTTGACAATGTGGCTACTCTGTCGTCCCAATCAAGCCCCGTCGGGACGATCTCCCACGCTCACGTGTTCCTTTCGGAGGAGAACGGCATGAACAGACGTCTGGTCCTGAAATCTGTAGTCCTCGGAGCTGCCGGCGTGTTCGCACTGAACGCGGGCATGCTTCCGGCTGAGGCTGCCAATCCGGTACTGAAGATCGGCTTCGTCGGCGTGACCAGCGGTCCCGACGCGGCTTGGGGCACGTCCAACGTGCGCTCGATGGAGACGCTGGCCGACATGATGAACGGCGACGGTGGCGTCAAGATCGGCGACAAGACCTACGACATCCAGATCGTCACCTTCGACGATCAGGCTGATCCCAAGGTCGCCATCCAGGGCATGGAGAAGATGGCCCAGGAGGGCATCCACTACGTCGTCGGGCCGAACGTCGACACCACCGCCGCGGCCGTGCGCCCGCCGGCGGAGAAGAACGACATCATGTACTTCCCGTACTCGTTCCCGAAGTCGCTCTACACCAAGCCGGCTGAGAACGCCGTGCTCGGCATGGTCGCCAGCTACCAGTCGGGCCCGGCGATCTACAAGTACCTGATGGACCACGACAAAATCAAAACCATCGCCTTCGTGGCCGCCAACGCCTCCGACCCGCTCAGCCAGCGCGACAGTGGCGTCGCCGCCGCCAAGGCGCTCGGCCTGAATATTCTGTCGAGCGAGACCGCCTACGACCCCAGCACCACCGATTTCACACCGGTGCTGACCCCGATCGTGCAGATGAACCCCGACCTGCTGGTTCTGTCGGGCGTCGCCCCGGCCACCGCGCCGCAGATGATCCGCGCCGCACGCGAACTCGGCTTCAAGGGGCTGATGTCGACCGAGACCGCGCAGGACGCCAACGTCCTCAAGGAAGGCGCTGGCGATCTCGCCGACGGCTTCATCTCGGTCGGCGGCGCCTCGACGCCGGAGATCGCCTCGGACTACATGAAGAAGTTCGTCGACGTCTACACTAAGAAGTTCGGCGAATATAACGATGAGTTGAATACCAAGTGCTACGCGCTGGCCTACATCATCGACACGCTCCAGGCCGCGCCCGCGGCAATCAACGACGTCAAGGCGTTCCAGAAGGAGATGGACGGCTTTTCGGTGCCCAACCCCTTCGTCAAGACGCCCGGCGCCATGCTCACCTATGTCGGCACGACCTCCTTCGGCCAGAAGCGCCAGCTTTCCGTGCCGATGGTCGTCAACCAGTACGAGGGCGGCGACTTCAAGACCCTGTTCGTCGGCACCGTCGACTGACCGGGTATCGTCAGCCAGTCGCCGGAGCCGGGACACGCGCCTGGCTCCGGCTTTGCAGGTTTGGTTGCCGATCGGCGTGACGGCGAGGGCGGAGCCGGCAAATGGAACAGGTCATCGTCAACGGTCTCTATTTGGGGGCGCAGTACGCCCTCATCGCGCTCGGCCTGACCCTCATCTTCGCCCTGATGAACGTGCTCAACTTCGCGCACGGTCAGATGTACGTGATGGGCGGCTTCATCACCTACACGATCTACGGCCGCCTGCACCTGCCTTTCGTTGTCGGGCTCGTCGCCTCCTCACTGACGCTGGCGATCGTCGGCGCGCTGTTCGAAAGACTACTCTTCCGCCCCGTGTTGCGGCGCTCCGAGCGTGAGGAATTGAGCATGCTGCTCGCCGCCGCCACGGCTTTCCTTCTCGACGCCATCATCCTGCTCGTCTTCGGCGAGAAGGGGCACGGGGTGCCGAAGATCGTCAACGGCGTGCTCAACACCGGCGCCGTCATCATTCCCTATGACCGCATCCTGGTCGCCTGTCTGGCGGTGGTGTTCATCGCCGTCTTCATGATCTTCATGCAGTTTTCGCGCACCGGCCGCGCCATGCGGGCGCTCGCCCAGGACCGTCAGGCGGCGCAGCTGATGGGCGTCAACGTCGATCGGTATTCGATGATCGGCTTCGCCTTAGGCGCCATGCTTGCCGGTCTGGTCGGCGGCCTGCTGGTCGCCATCACCGGCGTGAGTTCCGGCATCGGCGGTGCCATCTCCACCAAGGCCTTCATGATGGTCATGATCGGCGGGGCCGGCGTGGTCGGCGGCGCCATCGCCGGCGGATTCATTCTTGGCATGCTGGAAGCCGTCGGCCTGAGCGTGCTGCACGCCTATGGCGACATCACCTACCTGCTCATCTTCGCCAGCCTCATGGTGTTTCTCGCCATTCGGCCGAACGGTCTCATGGGCAAGCCGTGGGGCTGAGCGCTATGGGCAAGTCCGCCAAATTCGCCGTCGCCGCATTTCTCGTCGTGGCGGTGCTCGTCCTGATCCCGCTGTTCCTCAATGCGACCGGCGCCTACGACCTCTATTACACGCTGACGCTGGTGGCGCTGCTCTCTGTAGCCAGCGCTGGCGTGTGGATCACCTTCTATATCGGCCGCATCAACATCGGTCAGGGCGCCTACGCGCTCATCGGCGGCTACACCTCGGCGATCTTCGTCGCCGATTACGGCTGGAACTTCTGGCCGACGATCCTCATCGCCGGCATCACCTCCGCCATGATCGCGATCCTGATCGGGCTGCCGATCCTCAGGCTGCGCGGCGTCTACTTCGCCATGGTGACGCTGGTCTCGACCCAAGTCGCCCAGCTGACCGCGCTGGCACTGCCCATCACCCGCGGCGCGCGCGGCATGAACAACCTGCCGCCGCCCGGGCCGATCAGCATTGCCGGCTTCGCCATCGTGCCGGACTTTGCCGGCTTCAAGAATCCCAATCCGGCCTTCTACCTGCTCTCTGCCGCGATCATGCTGATCGTCTTCGGCGCCGTCTATCGGCTGGTCCATTCGCGTGTCGGCAAGCTGTTCCTGGCGCTGCAACAGAACGAGGAGCTGGCCTCCTCGATGGGCGTCAATATCGCCGGGCTGCGCATCATCGCCTATGCCGTTTCCTCGTTCCTCGGCGGTATCGCCGGCGCGGTGTTCTCGGCAATCTCGCAGTCGATCTACCCGTCCAGCTTCACCGTGCAGGACTCGATCAACTTCATGCTCAACTGCTTCCTCGGCGGTCTGGGCTACGTCTTCGGGCCAATGGTCGGCACATTCGTCCTGCAGCTCGGCTGGAACCTGCTGTTCCAGGCAGCCAAGTTCCAGGAGCTGATCTACGCCTCGGTGCTCATCGCGGTGATGCTGGTTCTGCCCAACGGTCTGCTCAGCCTGTTCAGCAGGCGCTTCTGGCGCGCGAGGCGCTGATGGCAGTCGAAGGCATCCTCCAGGTCGAGCACCTGACCAAGCGCTTTGGCGGCCTGACCGCCGTCCATGACGTCTCGTTCAACCTCATGGAGCAGGAAATCCTATCGGTGATCGGGCCGAACGGCGCCGGCAAGTCGACCCTGTTCAAGCTCATCTCGTCCTTCCTCAGGCCGACCGCGGGGCGGGTGCTGTTCAGGAGCGAACAGATATCAGGGCGCGCCCCGCATATCGTGGCGCGACGCGGCGTGGTGCGCACCTTCCAGGAGGCCACCATCTTCAAGGGCATGACGGTGCGCGACAACGTCATTGTCGCCCACCATCTGCGCAGCCGCGCCAATCTTCTCGGCTTCTACCTGAACACCAGGACGGCCCGCGCCGACGAGGAGGCCTTCGGCAGGTCGGCCGACGAGATCCTCGAGTTCCTAGGGCTCGCCGAGTTGGCGGATGAACAGGCTTCGAGCCTGCCACAGGGCCACCTGCGGGCGCTCGGCATCGCCATCGGCCTTGCCACCAACCCGACGGTACTGCTGCTCGATGAGCCATTCGCCGGCATGAATGTCGACGAGACCATGCGCGCAGTCGATCTGGTGCGCGGCGTGCGCGACCGCGGCGTCACCGTCATGCTGGTCGAGCACGATATGCCTGCCGTCATGCGCATCTCCGACCGCATCGTCGTGCTCAATTTCGGCGAGAAGATCGCGGAAGGGACGCCGGAAGAGATCCAGAAGGACGAGAAGGTGATCGAGGCCTATCTGGGCGTCGAGGACGAGGACATCGGGGTCTAGCGCGATGGCACTCCTCTCCGTCTCCAACGCCGAACTCTACTACGACCACGTCTATGCGCTGAAGGGCGTCTCGATAGACGTCGACGAGGGCGAGACGGTTGCGCTCATCGGCGCCAACGGCGCCGGCAAGTCGTCGATCCTGCGCGCCGTCACCGGCCTGCGCCGGCTGAGGAGCGGCGAAATCACCTTTGCCGGCAAGCGCATCAACAGCACCGCACCCGATGCCATCGTCAAGATGGGTATCGCCATGGTGCCGGAAGGCCGGCGCGTCTTCCCGTTGATGAGCGTCAAGGACAACCTCATGATGGGGGCGTTCACCCGCACCGACAAAGCCGGCATCGCGGCCAGCCTCGAGATGGTGCTCGCTCGCTTCCCGCGGCTCAAGGAGCGCTTCGCCCAGCAGGCCGGGACGCTTTCCGGTGGTGAGCAGCAGATGATGGTGATCGGCCGCGCCCTGATGGCCAAACCGAGGCTGCTGCTGCTCGACGAGCCCTCACTCGGCATCGCGCCACGGCTGGTGCAGGACATTGCGCGCTCGATCGTTGCCATCAACCGCGACGAGAAGGTGTCGGTGCTTCTGGTCGAGCAGAACTCGCGCATGGCGCTGCGCATTTCCCAGCGCGCCTACGCGCTGGCCACCGGCACGATCGCGCTTTCCGGCAAGTCGAGTGATCTGCTCAACGACGAGCGTGTCAAGCAGCTCTATCTCGGGGGCGAACTCTAGGACTCCTCGCATGCGCCTGCTCGTCGTCAATCCCAACACCACCACTTCGATGACGCGGAAGATCGGTGCGGCCGCCCGCGCTGTCGCCGCGCCGGGCACCGAGATCATCGCGGTCAACCCCGACTTCGGCCCCGCGAGCATCGAGGGCTATTACGACGAAGCCTTTGCCGTGCCCGGCCTGATCGCCGAGATGGCGAAGGCGCCGGACGTCGATGCGGTCGTCATCGCCTGCTTCGACGACACCGGGCTCGACGCGGCGCGCAGCTTTGCGGAGATGCCCGTCGTCGGCATCGGCGAAGCCGCATTCCATATGGCCAGTTTGGTCTCCGCGCGTTTCGCCACGGTGACGACGACGCCGCAATCGGTGACGCCGATCGAGCAAAACCTGGCCAAATACGGCCTGGCAGCGCGTTCCGTAGGGGTACTGGCTGCCGATGTGCGCGTCCTCGACCTCGAGGAGCCCGGCTCGCCGGCCTGTGGCAAGGTATCGACGACGATCGCTCGGGTCATCCGCGATCACGCCGCCGAGGCGATCGTGCTCGGCTGCGCCGGCATGACCGATCTCGCCGCCGCTCTTGCCGTCGAGCACCGCGTGCCGGTGATTGATGGCGTTGCCGCGGCGGTCAAGCTCTGTGAGGGACTTGTCTCCCTGGGCCTCAGGACGTCGAAGGTCGGCGCCTATGCGAGCCCCCGTTCCAAGGTCTATTCGGGTCTGCTCTCCGATTTCGGAAAGAGCTGATCCAGGATCCGACACGTCGCGTTCGCTCGCACGCACGATGCATGCTCCCCGACCCCTGCAACGCTCGGCCCGACTTCCGATATGATGTCGCCGGCCGGCTAGCACGTTCCTGCATCGACAAGGTGCTGGTCGCGTTTCCAGCCGGGATGACGTTCAGCAGGGGAGGGGATCCGTGGCGCGCCAAGTGAGCGGAGAGCCGGTATGTCCGGGATATTCGGATGAGACCGGCGCGGCAGTGTTCGATCCGCCTCGCGTCACGTTCCAGGGGGCGCGGCTGGTCTCGGCTGCAGCCGAAGAAGTGACTGTCGCCAACCTTGAGATCGACCAGAGCGTGGGGAGCTGGACGCTGATGGCGTCGTTCGAACGCGACGGCGCCCCGGTTGCGGTATTCGAACAGCTGTCCCGCCAGGACGGCAGCATCGCCTTCGTGACAGCCGACGGACTGCTGCGCCACTGTCCGAAATCCCTGGAGCCGACCAGCGAAGGCGAAGCCGGACTGAAGTTCCATGGGATCGAGGCCTGGTATCGCGGCCATCGCAAGCAGGACGTCCTTCCGGATCACCGGGACGTCATGCGCGATGAGCTGCTGAAGGGCGGTGCCGATCCGTCCATGGCGGACGTGGCGGCCTGCTATCCGCCGGTTCGGCACGCCGTCTTCGAAGGTCATCTGCGTCCGCATACGTTCGTCGGCACCGGCACGTCGGCCGATGTCGTCCCGCTTTACTATCAGGACGTCACCATGGTGAGCCGCGTTCCCATCGGCGTCGTGGCCGCGGGCAGCGAGCGTGCCATGGAGGCAGGTGAGCTGTGGGAAGGCCTGGTCGGCGGTTGGGCGCCGATGGTGAGGACGGTCTATCCGATTGCTTCAGACGAGGCGTGGGAAGTCGTCACCTTCGCTTCGAGCCTCACCGCCAACGACTTCAAGCAACCGGTCTGGTACCGGTTTACGCACATGAAGGGCGGGCGTCAGATCGAGACGACGTACATCGACTCCTTCCTGCCGTTCCCGCGCGCCGGCGATCGTCTGCGCGAGCGGTTCTACGAGGAACTGCTGCTGACCCTCGAATACTGGGAAGACGCCCTCGGTGGCGGCATGGACGTTGTCGGGTGGGACTGGTTCCGCGACCGCAGCCGCCATGCCTTCGCGCGCGAGATGATCACGCGTCGCGGCAATCACCCGAAATACGGCATCGCCGACCAGGCCTATGCCGGGGCCGAGCATGACGGATTCCAGGACGTACTGGTCTCTAGTGTGCTTGCCTGCCTGGAATGGGGCTATTTCGATCGGGCCCGCGCCTACCTCGACGACTACTTCACCCACTTCGTCCGGGCCGATGGCACCCTGCATTATCGCGGACCTGAGATGGGCAAATATGGCGTCACGCTCACCTGCCTCGGGCTCTACTACGACTACACCCGCGACGGCGCACTGCTGCGTCGCCATCAGACGAAGATCGACGCGGTAGCCGACATGCTGCTCGGGCGCTGGCAGGAGGCGCGCCAGCGCAACCCGGATGATCCCGCCTACGGCATGATCAACGGCTACCACGAGGCCGACATCAATTTCCTGACACCCAACGTCTATGCGCTCGACTACGACCGGCCGTATCTGTCCAACGCCGGCGAGGTGTGGCGCGGTCTGCGGGACCTGGCGGGGGCCTGGCTTGCGATGGCCGAGGAGGCCGGCAACGACGCCCTCGCACAGCGTGGACGGGCCCTCAGCACTGCCGCCGAGGCAATGTTCGGCGACGCCCAGCGGGGCGTCGAACGATCCTGGAACACCAAAGAAGGCGTCACCGGTCTGCCCATCATTGCTGGCGACGACACGTTCTATTGGGAACACCCGTATCGCGCCCGGCCCGAATCCTATGACGAGAACCGGGTGTGGTCGGAGTTGTTCTTCGGCGGTGCCGCGAACGAAGAGACGGTCCACAGGATCTGGGACATCGCCGGCGCGCGTGGGCACACCACGCTTGGCGTGTTCAACAACCGCAAGAGCATGGTCGGTTTCCTGGTGTGGGAAGAGGTTGCCGGGCTCCTGCAGCACGACATGGTGCCCGAAGCGCTGCTGACGTTCTACGCGCAAGCCGTCCACGCGCACAGCCGCGGCACCTGGACGGCGATTGAGTGCGTCGACATGGACCGTGCCCGCGGCGCGCACAGCCCCTATTGCCTACCGGCTCAGATGACCGTCCCCATCGTCGTCAAATGGCTGCTCGTCCACGAAGATCCGATCACCGGCGTCATCACGCTCGGGCGCGGCGTACCGCGCGAATGCTTGCGCCATGGTCGGACGATCGGCGTCACCGACGCACCGACCCGCAGGGGCAAGGTCAGCTATTCCATGACGTCGCGCATCGATGACGGCGAGGCAACGGCGACGGTTGCCCTTCCTGAACGGCCAGGGGCCATGATCCGTCTTCGCATACGCGCTCCCGGGCCCCACCTTCTGGTTTCTGCAAGGGTCACAAACCGCGACGATGTCGAATTGGTGATCGCCGGCGACTGCGTCGTGCTCCCCGCAGGAGCCGCCGGCACGCTTGCCATCACGACAGGCTGGACCCGCGCCGCGGACAAGTGAACCGGATGGACGCCGTTGAGGCTTGCGGCGCGCCATCATGGCCGCCCGTTCTTGCGGGGCACCATCTCGGAGGAACGCATGGTGCCTGATCCTTCACCGTAGTATGCCGTTCCGGATTCTCCGCTCGTGAATGAAAGCCCTGCGATGAACACCATCTTTCCCCCAGCCCCGGCCACCGTCCTGCCGATCCGTGGTGCGGACGCATCTTTCCCGGTGCGTCGCATCTATTGCGTCGGTCGGAACTATGCCGCGCACGCCGTCGAGATGGGGCACGATCCGGATAAGGATCCGCCCTTCTTCTTCCAGAAGAACCCCGACAATCTGGTCACCTCGGGCAGGTTTCCCTATCCGGTTGCGACCGGCGACGTCCATCACGAGATCGAGTTGGTGGTCGCCTTGAGCAAGGGCGGCACGGACATCGCCGGCCATGCGGCGCTCGATTGCGTTTACGGCTATGCGGTCGGCCTCGACGTGACCCGGCGCGACCTGCAGCACAAGGCGCGCGACATGGGCCGGCCATGGGAGGTCGGCAAGGCGTTCGAAGCCTCCGCGCCTTGTTCCGAGATCGTGCCGGCAAGCGCCATCGGTCACCCGGCCGCAGGTGCCATCTGGCTCGACGTCAACGGCGAGCGACGCCAGACCGGCGACCTCAACCAGATGATCTGGAAGGTGCCGGAGATCATCAGCGCCCTTTCCGGCCTGTTCACGCTGGCGCCGGGCGACGTGATCTTTTCGGGCACGCCCGCGGGCGTGGCGGCGGTCAAGCGCGGCGATCGCCTGAGCGGTCACATCGACGCGGTTGGCGGGCTTGAGGTCGTCGTTGTCTGAGCCGGGCCGGCGGACGTTGGCCGCCGCAATCCAGGTTCGAACCGGCAAACGATGTCGGCGCCTGTGGGGGAGGGGGCCTGCGGCCCCTGGCCCGCCCTCGCCAATGATGGGGCAGGCCGGCTGGCCACCCATTTGCATCGCTCCCTCGGCATTGTATACACGGCGCCTGAGTGGTGGGGGGAAATGACCGGATTCGATATCGATATCGCGCGGCTGCACAAATCCTATGCAGCCGGATTGGCGCCCGCGAAGGTCGTGGCGGAGGTCTATCGCCGCATAGAGGCGGTCGACGATGCGGGCATCTTCATCACGCTCATTGAAGAGGCAAAGGCGCAGGCGGCTGCCGCCAACCTGCCGCCTTTCGACCCCGTCGCCAAGCCGCTCTGGGGTGTGCCCTTCGCGGTCAAGGACAACATCGATGTCGCGGGCATGGAGACGACCGCCGCCTGTCCCGGCTATGCCTACGTGGCTGCGGAAAGCGCTGTTGTGGTCCAGCGCCTGCTCGACGCCGGCGCCATTCTCATCGGCAAGACCAATCTCGACCAGTTCGCTACCGGCCTGGTCGGCGTGCGCACGCCCTATCCCGTGCCGAGGAATGCCTGCGACCCGGCGCTGGTGCCGGGCGGTTCGTCCTCCGGTTCGGCGGTGGCGGTCGCCCGTGGGCTGGTCACCTTCGCGCTCGGCACCGACACCGCCGGCTCCGGCCGGGTGCCTGCCGCACTCAACAATATCGTCGGCCTCAAGCCGAGCCGTGGCGCGTTGTCGGCGCGCGGCGTCGTCCCTGCCTGCCGCACCCTCGACTGCGTCTCGATCTTTGCCGCGACCACGGACGATGCCTGGCGCGTGATGGACGTGGCGGCGGTACGCGATGTCGACGATCCCTGGTCGCGCAGCTTCACCCTTGGTTGTCCGACGATGCCGCCGGCCGTCCGCTTTGGCGTGCCGGATCGTACCGGCCGCATCCTCGGTGGCGATGCCGCCGAAGCCGCCTACGATGCCGCGCTCGCGCTGTTGCCCTCACGCCCGGCTGAGGTTGACCTCGGCCCCTTCTTCGCCGCTGCGGCATTGCTCTACGAAGGCGCCTGGGTGGCCGAGCGATATGCCGCCATTCGCGACTTCATCGAGGCGAAGCCCGAGGCGCTCCATCCGGTGACTCGAAAGATCATCGAGGGCGCCACGCGGCTCACTGCCGCCGACGCCTTCGACGGCATCTACCGATTGGCTGAACTGGCCAACATCAGCAAGGAATTGTGGAACACCATCGACGTACTGGTGGTGCCGTCGATCCCCGATGTCTGCACGCTGGACGATGTGGCGCGCGACCCGATCGGCGCCAATTCGCGACTCGGCACGTACACCAATTTCGTCAACCTCCTCGATCTTTGCGCCTTCGCCGTACCGGGGCCCTTCCGCCCCGACGGCCTGCCTGCCGGCGTCACCCTGATTGCCCCGGCCGGCCGCGACGCCCTGCTGGCAGCAGTCGCCGAAAGGCTCCATACCAAAGCCGGCGTGCCGCTCGGCGCGACCGGCAGGCCGCTGCCAGCGCTCCCCGCACGCGCCGTTGAAGCCCCCGCGGATACGATCGCGCTCGCTGTCGTCGGCGCTCATCTTTCCGGCATGGCGCTCAATCATGAACTGACCGAGCGCGGCGCCACCTTCGTCAAGGCGCTGACCACCGAACCCATCTATCGCCTTTTCGCTCTGCCCGGTGAACCGCCGCGGCGACCGGGTCTTGTTCGCGTCGGCAAGGGGGGCGCGGCGATTGCCGTCGAGGTCTGGGCGCTGGCGCCGGCAGCCTTCGGTGAATTCGTCGCCGGCGTTTCCAGTCCCCTTGGCATCGGCACGCTCAGACTGTCCGACGGCACGCGCGTGAAGGGCTTCCTGTGTGAAGCGGCGGGCACCGAAGACGCTGAGGACATCACCCGCTTCGGCGGCTGGCGCGACTACATGGCGGCGCTCGTATAATATCCCCGCGTCCGGACATCGGCCAGGATCTGCCGGGAGAGCGTCGCATGGTGCTGTTCTGGACGGGACGCGGCATTCTTGTCCCTGTCATCTTCCTGGTGATGGCCGTTGCCGCACTGGTCTTCACCATCACCGAGCTTTCCGTTCCGCTCCGCCTTTCGGTCAATCAGGGCACCAACCTGACAATCGCGATTGCTGCGGCTCTGTCGGCGCTCGTCACCTGGCCGTTCGGTCGCTTGATCATGAGGCCGAGGGCCAAGGTGCTGACCGACCCGCCGACCGGACAGACACACCAAGGGGAAGCCGGGGACACCTTCCTCTGGATCGACGTTCGCTACTGGTCCGGCATTCTGGCCGCTGTCGCGGTCGTCATGTGTGCCATGACGTTCCTTTTCTAGATACCCGAGGAGAGGTGGCTAGCCCGGATCGTCGATGATCGACACATGGGCGGCGGCCACCCGCCAGCCATCTTCCGTGCGCACCCAGGTCTGCATCTGGCGGCCGATCTTGCCCGGCGCGCTGTCGCGCCGGAAGAGCGTCGCGGCGACGGCGAAGTCGCGCCCGTAGGTGGTCACGACCGTCTTCTCCAGCATCCGCGCCAGACCAGCCGGCGAGCGGGCTGCGCGGAACGCGGCAATCGCATCATAGCCGTAGAGATTCTCGGCCCCTCCATAGCGGATGGTCGTGGGCGCCTTGAGGAACAGCCGGTCGAGCGCCGCCACATCGTTCTCGACCAGCGCTTCTTCATATTCGGCGAAGGCGGCCTCCACCTCCGCCTTCACCTCCGCGATGTCGATTTCCATCGCTACCGCTCCAGCCGCGATCTGAGTTCCTTGAGGAAGGGGATATTCTCGTACTGGTCGGGCTGCACCCGCTCCCAGTCGACGCCGGCCGGCTGCGAAAAGGGCGTGCGCGTGTCGATCAGCTCCGTCTCGGTGGCGATGAAGTTCAAAGCCGAATCGTGCCCCATCATCGGCAGCCGTGCGTCGTCCACCACCTGGCTCGAATGCACCGTCGTGGCGATCACCGTGTCAAGCTTGAGCTTGCCCAGCTCGCGGAAGATGCCGAGTTCCAGATCGGCGAAGCCGCCGCCCTTGCCGGTGCGCCCGCCGGAGCGCGTCACCGCAACGCAGCCGACCACGACGAAATCGAGCATCTCCATCGCCTCGAATTCGACCGGCTCGCCGTGTTCCAGGAAGCCGCCGCTCGGCGCCGCCGTCTCGAACTCGACACCCTTGGCGCGAAGCTTCTCCGGGTCGAGCCGCACGAAGGGGAAGCCACGGGTCAGCTCGGGCACCGGCGCATAGACGATCTTGCCTTCGTGCAGGGCGCGCAGGCGCACCGGGATCTGCGGCGGGTCGGGGTTGCATTTAACCACCCGCGCCGCCTTCCATTCGGCCGTCTGCGCCAGGTTCCAGGCAGCGAGATCGGCGCCAGCGAAATTCGGGATGCGGCTCCACACTGGCCCGACATTGACCGCGGTATCCTCCAGCGTCCCCCAGATCGCGCTGCGCAGCCTGTCCTTCTCGCTGTTGCGCCCGGCCCAGCGCGCCTTGTCATCCATATCGCTCATGATCAGGTCGGTCCCTTGGCAACCGGCGCCTTCACCGCGCCGATGGTCTCCAGATGGTGGGCAACGCGGAGCGCCAGGTCCTCGCGCCAGGCCGGCGCGATCACCTGCACGCCGATCGGCAGGTCGGCGCCCGGAAGCCACACCGGCACCGCCACCACGGGCAGGCCGATGAAGCTGATCGGCTGCGTGAAGATGCCGATGTTCGGCCGCGCCGGCATGGTCACCCCGCCGAGCGTCACCGTCTTGGTGCCCGATTTCAGCGCCGGAAACGGCGTCGCCGGGGCGAGGATGATGTCGACGTCGGCGAACACCTTGCGCATCGCGTCGCGGAACCAGGCGCGGAAGCGCTGTGCCTGGATCACCCACGGCGCCGGCACCAGGGCGCCGGAGATGAGCCGGTCGCGCACGTCGGGGTCGTAGTCGGCGGCGCGCGTGCGGATGCGGGCAAGATGCAGTGCCGAGGATTCCGCGGTGGTGATCAGATAGGCCGCGCCGCGCGCCCGCGCCGCTTGCGGTATCTCGACCGTTCGCGTCGTGCCGAGCGCATCGGCGACCGTGTCCACCGCGGCAAACGCCTCCGGCTCGCCGCGCTCGCGGAAATAGCCGCCGGCGATCGCGATCCTCAAGCCGTCGACCCCCTTGTCGAGTTCGGCGACGGCATCGACGAACGGCCGCTCCACCTGGTGCGCGTCGGCAGGGTCCTCCGCCTGCAGCGCATCGAAGAGGAGCGCGAGGTCGAGGGCGGAGCGGGCAATCGGCCCGAGGTGATCGAGGCTGGCGCAGAAGGGGAAACTGCCCGTCCGCGACAACCGGCCAAAGGTCGGCTTCAGCCCGAACAGACCGCAGAAGGAGGAAGGAACACGGATCGAGCCGTTTGTGTCGGAGCCGAGCGAGGCTGCCACCATGCCGGCCGCCACGGCCGTCCCCGAGCCGCCGGACGAGCCGCCCGACATGCGGGTGAGGTCGTGCGGATTGAGCGAGGCGCCATCATGGGCGTTCTCGCCGGTGAAGTCATAGGCGTATTCGCCCATGTTGAGCCCGCCAAGCAGGACGGCGCCTGCCGCCTTCATCCGGTCGATGAGGAAGGCGTCGGCCTTGGCCGGAGGGTTGTCGCGGTTGATCCTGGAGCCGGCGCGCGTCGTCACGCCGGCGATGTCGAACAGGTTCTTGACCGCATAGGGCACGCCGGCGAGCGGCAGGATCTTGCCCGCCGCTACCGCCGCATCGACCGCGTCTGCCTCGGCCAGCGCCCGCCTGAAGGTCGGGTCGGTGAAAGCGCCGAGCCTGCCATTGGTCGCCTCGATCCGGGCGATCGCGGCTTCCGTCACGGCGCGCGCGGTCAGGCTCTGCGTGTTCACCGCCGCCGCGATCTCATGGGCGGGTCTCAGATGCACGTCCACGCTCATGCCTCGAACACCGGCGCCGGTTCGGTGTGATCCTCGAGCGGGAAAGCGAGCACCAGCTCTGCGATGGCTGCCGTCGTCGCCATATTGGCGACGACCGTCGGCATCCAGTCCGCCGCAATGGCAATCTCCATCACCTCGGCCATGTGGCGGACGTGCTTCTCCGCGTCGAAGGGCGCGCTCATGCTGGCGCCTCCGCGCTGACCGCGGCCTCAAGTGCCGCCAGCGGCGCCGTCCAGCCGACGATGCCGCCCTGGGCGCGGATCATGGCGAGCGTCGCCGCCTTGAATTCGGGGAAATAGCTCTCCGTCGCGTCCTCGATCAGCAGACAGGTATAGCCGCGGTCGTTGGCCTCGCGCATCGTGGTCTGCACGCAGACTTCCGTGGTGACGCCGGCAAAGACGAGATGGGTGATGCCGCGCCGGGCCAGCTCGTCGCCGAGCGGCGTGGCGTAGAAGGATCCCTTGCCCGGCTTGTCGATCAGGAGTTCGCCGTCGATAGGCTTCAGCTCCGGGACGATGTCGTGACCGTCCTCGCCATGGATGAGGATGCGGCCCATCGGCCCGCTGTCGCCGATCCTCAAGCTCGGGTTGCCGCGCTCGCGCTTGGCCTTCGGGCAGTCGGAGAGGTCCGGCTTGTGGCCCTCGCGGGTGTGGACCACAAGCCAGCCCGCGCGGCGGAAGAGGCCGATCAGCTTCTCCACCGTCGGAAGAATCGCCTGCAGGCGGGTCACGTCGTTGCCCAGCGTCTCGCCGAATCCGCCCTCCTCGATGAAGTCGCGCTGCATGTCGATGACGATCAGCGCCACCTTGTCCGGCGGGAATTCATAGGCGAAGGGCTCTGCGGCGACGGTGATCATGGCCGCGCCCCACGCACGGCGAACAATGGCCGCGGCGATGCCACTTGCGCCCTATCTCCCCCCTTGAGGGGGAGACTAGCGGAGCCCGATTTTCGCCAAGGGCGGAAATCGCTGGCGAAGCCAAGAGGGGGGTGGTCGCCGAGGCCGTGCCACGACCCCCCTGTTGGC
The DNA here is from genome assembly GCA_963785065.1 of uncultured Alphaproteobacteria bacterium. Taxonomy (GTDB): domain Bacteria; phylum Pseudomonadota; class Alphaproteobacteria; order Rhizobiales; family Kaistiaceae; genus CAVSRC01. The sequence continues at coordinate 1,059,061 of CAWATX010000004.1, read as the reverse complement.
TCCGCTAACGTCTCGCTTGCGCGAGCCGTAAGCTTCGCTGTTCTCCCCCTCAAGGGGGGAGATGGATGTCCCGTGGCTGCGCCCCGCAAACTCATGCCCATCCCCTAGTGTCCCGCCATGGCGCGGCCGATGGAGGTGCGGTCGGCATCGGCCGCTCCCACCACATAGTCGATCTTGCCCCCGGACATCACCGCGATGCGGTCGGCCAGTTCGAGGATCTCGTCGAGGTCCTCCGACACCAGCAGCACCGCTGCGCCGCGGTTGCGCTGCTCCATGATCTGCGAGCGGATTTCGGCCACCGAGGCGAAATCGAGGCCGAAGCAGGGATTGGCGACCACCAGCACCTCCACCGGGCTCGACAGTTCGCGCGCCAGCACCGCGCGCTGGACGTTGCCGCCCGACAGGTTCTCCATGAATTCCTCGGTCGAGGGCGTCTTCACCCGGTAGGCGGCGATCAGCTCGCGCGCACGTTGGCGCATCGGTCCCGGCGACAGCCACCAGCCGAGCGAGGTGATCGGCGGCTTGTCGAAGGTGCGGAAGGAAATGTTCTCGGCCACCGTCATGCGCCGCACGGCGGCGTTGCGTAAGGGCTCCTCCTGCAGGCTGAACACCTTGAACTTGTCCATGGCGTCGCGCGTCGGCTCGAACGGTGCCCCACGGATGAAGATGCGCCCGGTCGTCTCCTCGCGCTGGCCGGACAGCACCTCGACGAGCTCCGACTGGCCGTTGCCGGAGACACCGGCAATGCCGACGATTTCGCCGGCATGGACCTTGAGGTTGACCGCTTCCACCGCCGGCAGGCCCTGATCGTCGTCGGCGAAGAGGCCGGCGAGTTCCAGCACGACCTCGGGCTCGTCTGCCATCGGCTGGCGTGCGGCGCGCTCGCGGATCTTGGTGTCGCCGATCATCATGCGGCTCATGTCGTCGACGCTCATGTCGGACACCTTGCCGCTGCCGACCTGCTTGCCGTGGCGCAGCACCGTCAGCTCGTCCGCATAGGCTGTCACTTCGCGGAACTTGTGGCTGATCATCAGGATAGTGAGGTCGCCGGCCCGCGCCATTCCGCGCAGGAGCCCGAGCACCTCGTCGGCCTCGCCCGGGGTCAGCACCGAGGTCGGCTCGTCGAGGATGAGGAAATGCTGGTCGAGATAGAGCTGCTTGAGGATTTCGAGCTTCTGCTTCTCGCCCGCCGACAGGCCCGCCACCGGCACGTTGAGTGGCACCTTGAAGGGCATGCGTTCGAGGAACGCCTCGAGCGCCGGCATCTCGTCGCGCCAGTGGATCACGGCCGGCGGGTGGGCGCGGCTGATCACGAGGTTCTCCGCGGCGGTCAGCGAGGGCACCAGCGTGAACTGCTGGTAGACCATGCCGATGCCGTGGGCGTGCGCCACGCGCGGATTGTGGATCTCGACCTCACGGCCGTCGATCATCACCTGGCCGCGCGTCGGCTGGTAGAAACCCATGATGCACTTGACCAGCGTCGACTTGCCGGCGCCGTTCTCGCCGAGCAGGGCGTGAACGGTGCCCGCCTGCACCTTGATCGAGACGTCGTCGAGCGCCGTCAGCGATCCGAAGATCTTGGTCATGCCGACGGTTTCGAGGCTGACCGCGCGGTGCATCTTCGCGGCGGGCGCCGCGCTGGTCATGTCGAGTGCGGCGCTCATGGCAGTGCCTCGATGAAGGTGGCGGACTCGGCGACGGCGCCGAAGACGCCGCCCTGCATCTTGATCATCTTGAGCGCCGCCAGATGATTGCCGACGTCGGTCGCCGCACAGCAGTCGGAGAGCAGCAGGCACTCATAGCCGAGGTCGTTGGCGTCGCGCATGGTCGTGTGCACGCAGACGTCGGTGGTCACGCCGGTGAGCACGATGTTGCGGATTCCGGCGTTCTTCAGCACCAGTTCCAGGTCGGTCGCCACGAACGAGCCCTTGCCCGGCTTGTCGATGATGACCTCACCCGGCGCCGGCTGAAGCTCGGGGATGATCTCCCAGCCCGGCTCGCCGCGCACCAGGATGCGCCCGCAGGGACCCTGGTCGCCGATGCCCGCGCCGATCCGCTGCGAGCGCCAGCGCTTGTTGGCCGGGAGATCGGAGAGGTCGGGCTTGTGACCCTCGCGGGTGTGGATGATCGGATAGCCTTTCGCGCGCATGGCGGCGAGCACCCGTCTGATCGGCTCGATCGGCGCCCGCGTCAGCGAGATGTCGTAGCCCATGGAATCGACGTAGCCACCGGGTGCGCAGAAATCGACCTGCATGTCGATGACGATGAGCGCCGTGTTCTTCGCCGTCCAATTGCCGTCGAAGGGCCATGGGTAGGGGTCTGCCGCGACAGTCCGCCCGCCCGGCACCATGGCTGCGGCGATGCGCTCGTCCATCGTCTCGCTGGTCATCCCGCGCGCCTCACTTGGTGCCCATCGCTCATTTGGTAATCGACAGTTCGGACGGCGCCCCGCGCAGCGCGCGCTTGGGCGAGGTCGAGACGATCATGATGATGAGGGTCAGCACGTAGGGCGCGGCGTTGAAGAAGTAGTAGCCCTGCGTCACGCCGACCGATTGCAGCGCCGGGCCGAGCGCGCCGGCGGCGCCGAAAAGCAAGGCCGCGGCAAAGCAGGCGAGCGGGTTCCAGCGGGCGAAGATGACCAGCGCCACCGCCATCAGGCCCTGGCCGGAGGAGAGCCCCTCGCTCCACGCGCCGGGGTAATAGAGCGACAGGAAGGCGCCGCCGACGCCGGCGGAGAAGCCGCCGATGGTGGTGGCGAGGAAGCGGACCCAGTCGACCGAGTAGCCCATGGCGAGTGCCGCCGCCGCCGAATTGCCGGTCATGCGCACGATGAGGCCGAAGCGCGTGTTCTTGAACGCCCACCACAGCAGCACCGATAGCGCCACGCCGACGAAGAACAGCGGGTTCACGTGCAGCGCCGATTGCACCGCCGGATTGTCCGACCAGTCGCCCAGCGGCAGCGAGGGCAGGCGCGGCGCCTTGGGCTGGATGAATGGCTTGCCGAGGAAGAAGGCGAGCCCCGTGCCAAACAGCATCATGGCGATGCCGATGGCAATGTCGTTCACGCGTGGCAACTTGCAGATAAATCCGTGGATGGCGCCGAACACCGAGCCGGCGATCCCCGCGGCGAGCACACCCAGCCAAGGCGATCCGGAGAGGTAGGAGATGGCGTAGCCGGTCATCGCGCCGAAGACCAGCGTGCCCTCGAGGCCGAGATTGATGCGCCCCGACTTCTCCGTCAGGCACTCGCCGAGGCTGACGAAGAGAAGGGGTGTCGAGACGCGGATGGCGCCCGCGAACATGGCGAGCAGAACGATGCCGAGGCCGGAGTCGCCGGTCATTGCGTACTATCCTTGCTGCGGAAGAAGGCGAAGCGGCCGTAGAACGTGTCGGAGACGAGCAGCACCACGAACATCAGCCCCTGCAGGACCGCCACCGTCGCGTCAGGCATGCCCATGCGCCGCTGGATGAGGCCGCCGGCGGCCTCGATGCCGCCGAGGAAGATCGCCACCGGTATGATGGCGAGCGGGTTCTGCTTGGCCAGGAACGCCACCAGGATGCCGGTGAAGCCGTAGCCGGCGGCGATCGAGGCATTGGCGCGGCCCTGGACGGCGGCGACCTCGAAATAGCCGGCAAGCCCGGCGCAGGCGCCGGCGATGGCGCAGGAAATGACGATCAGCCGGCCGACCGGGAGCCCTTGCGCCCGCGCCGCGCGCACGTTGCCACCGGTGATGCGCGCCGCGAAGCCGAACTTGGTGCGGTTCATCAGCACCCACAGCGCGATCGCCAGAACGACGCCCACGACCAGCCCCCAATGGACCTCGGTGCCGGGGATGTTGCCGACCATGTTGGCGTCGCCGATCGGCTTGGTCGATGGCTTGTTGGGGTTGGTCGGGTCGCGCAGCGCACCGTCGACGAAGAAATTCATGATGGCGACGGCGATGTAATAGAGCAGCAGGCTGGCGATGGTCTCGTTGACGCCCCGATAGTGGCGGAGCACGCCGACGAAGCCGATCCACGCCGCGCCGGTGAGAAGCGCCGAGAGCACCATGATCGGCATCACCAGCCACGGCGAGGCCCAGCCGACGAAGGGGATGGCCGCGGCGGCGGAGGCGAAGCCGCCGAGCACGAAGGCACCTTCGCCGCCGATGATCACCATGCCGAGGCGGGCGGGGACGGCGACGCAGAGGGCGGTGAGGATGAGCGGGGCGGCGCGCACCAGTGTGTTCTGCCAGGAAAACGACGTGCCGAAGCCGCCCTTCCACAGAAGCGAGAAGAAGGTGACCGGCGACTTGCCGAGCAGGATGAGGAAAATCGAGAAGAGGGCCGCCGCCGCCAGCACGGCGAGCGCCGGAATCACCACCGCCTCAGCCGAGCGCGCGATGCGCCCCACAATGTCCGCACCAGGTGCAATGGCCGGCGGCACTTCGACGTCTGTCGGCGTGGTCGCTGTCACGGGAATTTCGCGCCTCCGGTGCGGTCAATCGGCGAAGGTCGGCGGCCGGAGGGGAGGGCCCCGGCCGCCGCACGCGAGAGAGCGGGCTCAGGTGATCGAGCCGACGACGCCCTCGGCCAGGAAGTTGATGCTGTCGATCCACGGATCGTAGGGGGCGTGCGAGGTGCCCGCCGGGATCACTTCCTTGCCCGTGTTGTCCTTGAGCGGGCCGACGTAGTAGGCGGTCTTGGCCTTCATCTCGACCTTGGCCGCGTCGGCGGCCTTGATCGCCTCCGGCGTCGCGCCGGCGCCATAGGGCGTGTTCTGGACATAGTCGACGTCGTAGCCGCCGGTCAGGAAGTTGGGCAGCGTGCCACCGGCGGCGAGCGTCTCGGCATACTTGTTGTAGATCGTCGACCACTTGTATTCGGCGCCGGTGATGAAGCCCTTGGGCGCCAGCGGCGCCTGGGAGGCGTTGTGGCCGCAGGTCTTCACGCCGCGGCTCTCGGCGGTCTGGATGACCACCTTGGGGCTGTCGACGTGGCAGGTGATGACGTCGCAGCCGGCGTCGACCAGCGCGTTGGTGGCTTCCGCCTCACGCACCGGCATCGACCAGTCGCCGGTGAAGATCACCTGCACGGTGGCGTCGGGATTGGTCTTGCGGGCGCCGATCAGCACCGAATTGATGTTGGACAGCACCGAGGAGATCGGCTTGGCGGCGACGAAGCCGATCTTGTTGGTCTTGGTGCACAGGCCGGCGGCAACGCCGTTGATGAAGTGGCCCTGGTCGAGATAGCCGAAATAGCTGCCGGCGTTCATCGGATCGGTGTCCTTGTTCCACAGCGGTGCCGCGTGGCGGAACTGGACGTCCGGATATTTCTTGGCCATGTCGACCACGAAGGGCGTGTAGTAGCCGAACGAAGTCGCCAGGATCAGACCGGCGCCGTCGAGCTGGATCATCGATTCCATCGTCTTGGAGACGGCGTCGGTCTCCGGCACGTTCTCTTCCTCCACCACCGTGACGCCGGACACCTTCTTGAGGGCCTCGGCTGCCACCGCATGGGCCTGGTTCCAGCCATAGTCGTCGCGCGAGCCGACATAGATGATGCCGACGGTGAGGTCGGCGGCGCGGGCCAGACGAACCGGCATCATGCCGGAGGTGACACCCAACGCTCCGAGGGCGGCGCCCCCCTTCAGCAGCTTGCGGCGCGAAATGATGAAGCCAGACATCCAGATTCCCCCTGAGAGACACGAGCCAGTGGAGGGGCGCCCATCGCCCGTTCCGCTCGCCCTTCTCTTGGCAACCGTCGTGCCAATCGCTGCTGCGCTGCGGCAAACCCGGCCGTCAGTCGTCGCGCGAGGCGAGATCTGATAACAATGTCAGAGGGTTATAACTTCGGTTCAGACCGGGCGCAGGCCCAGCAAGTTCCCGCGCCGGGCCCTACGGCAGGGCGCGCCGCGCCACCGCCGCTGACGGTATTGTATGCACGAGCAAGAAATTTGCTGAACAATTAGGCGATATTTCGATCTGCGCCATTTCGCAGCGGGTGCATTTCCCCCGCCTTGTCCGGCCCCATGGGTCCGTCGAAGTCCGCCGCAGCGGCCGGCGCGCCACTGCGCCGGACCGTCTCGCCGGCCACCGCGTCGACAGCCGTGCGTACCACGATGATGTGGGCGCGCATCTCGGTCGCCGCTGTGTCGGCGTCGCCGCGCTGGATCGCCGTCACCACCGCCTCGTGCTCGGCATGGGACTTGGCCAACCGCCCGAGCGTCTCGAACTGTGCCCGGCGGAAGGGGGCGCAGCGGGTGCGCACGGAAATCGCCAGCTCGGCGAGGAATTCGTTGTGCGCGCCGCGATAGATCGCCTCGTGAAAGCGAGTGTTGAAGTCGACATAGGCGTCGCGCCTGCCGGCCGAGACCAGCCGCGCACCTTCCTCCTGCAGCGCCAGAAGCTGGCGCCGTTCGGCCGCCGTCATGGCGATCGCCGACCAGCGGGCGGTCAGCGCCTCCAGTTCGGCCATCACCGCGAACATCTCGTCGAGCTGGCGGTCGGACAGGTCGGCCACCACGGCGCCGCGCCGCGCCCAGGCGTTGACCAATCCGATCGCCTCCAGCTGGCGGATCGCCTCGCGGATCGGCGTGCGTGATACGCCGAAGGCCTCGGCGATCGAGGTCTCGTCGAGCGGCGTGCCGGGGGCCAATCGGCCGTGGACGATCTCGTCGGCAATCGCCTGCTGGATTTGTCGCGCCTTCGTCGGTGGTGCCATGTCTCGCCCCGGTCGCTCGGCCGCGGCCGAGCATGTTGCTCTGCAAACTATAGGCCGGCTTGGACCACACGCGAACATGCTTTCGCCGGCGTGTGGTGCAACGCGCCCGGCGTCCGGTGGCCGGGCCCCCGGGGCCTATTTGTCGCCGGGAGCGAGTGCCTTCATCGTGTGAAGGATGCGCAAGGCCGCCGTCGCGGCGCCGTAGCCATTGTCGATGTTGCAGACGGTGACGCCCGGCGCGCAACTCGCCAGCATCGCGTTGAGAGCCGCGCGGCCGCCTTCGGAGGCGCCGTAGCCTGTCGATGTCGGCACCGCAATGACGGCACCCGGCACCAGGCCGCCGAGCACACTGGCGAGCGCACCATCCATGCCGGCGACGACGATGACGACGGGATGGCGGGCGATCTCCTCGATCCTCTCCATCAGCCGCCACAGGCCGGCGACCCCGACATCGCCGATCACCGTCGGTTCGGCGCCGCCGTGACGCAGCGTTCGCGCCGCCTCGCGCGCCACCGGCGCGTCGGCGGTGCCGGCCGAAACGACAGCGACCATGTTGGCAACCGGGTCGGGGCGCAGCGCTCCGAAAAAGCCGGTGCGCGACAGCAGGCAATAATCGATGGCAACGGCAAGGGCAGGGGGCAGCTGCTTCAGCAGCGCGTTGTCGAGGCGGGTGAGCAGCAGCGGGACCGCGCGCTCCCTGGCCCCTTCGAGGATCCTGACAATCTGCTCTGCGGTCTTGCCTTCGCAGAACACGGCCTCGCCAAGCCCGATGCGTGCCGTGCGCGCATAGTCAAAGACGACGTCGCTCATTTCCGCGCGCCCAGGAAAGCGCTGCCGTTTCTGTAGGATGCAAACGCCACCGCGGTACCTGCGAGCGTGTCCGGGAAGACACCGGCAACGGCGGCGGCAAGCGCGTCGCGCCGCGCCGCGTCGAGACCTTCAAGGCTGTCGGGGTCGAGTTCGACGACGATGCCGCCACGGCGCACGCGGCAGCGCACGGTCTTGGGGGCGACGCTGTCGCCGACCAGTCTCTCGGCGGCGTGGACCGCCGCGAGGATCCCCGCATCGATGGGGATCGCCGTCTCGATCCGGCTCGACAGGCAGGGCGAGGCAGGCAGTTCGGCGAGATCGCCGAGGCCAAGGTCACGGGCGAGCGCACGCACGCCCGCCTTGTCGATGCCGGCTTCGATATAGGGGTGACGCACGTCACGCTCGCGCGCCGCATCGAGGCCCGGGCGGTATTCGCCGAGGTCGTCGGTGTTGGTGCCGGAAAGGATGCGGCCGTCGGTGCGTTCCGCGATGGCGCCGTAGAGGTTGGTCTTGCAGAAGTAGCAGCGGTTGACCGGGTTGGCGATGTAGTCGCGGTCGGCGAATTCGCCGGCGTCGAGGATGGCGAGCCGCCAGCCTTCCGCTTCGGCATAGCGACGCACACGCCCCGTCGCTTCGGGCGGTACGGCCGGCGAGACCGCGTGCATCATCGAAATCCGGTCCTTGCCGAGATGGCGATGGGCGAAGACGGCAAGGGTCATCGAATCGACCCCGCCGCTGACCGCGATCGCCGCAGGGGCAAGCGCGTCCAGAACGCCCGCGAGCTTCTCGTGCATCAGCTATCCTCTTCGTCTTCGAACGGCGCCTCGGCCCGTCGCCGCAGGCGCTTGCGCGCCCGAGCGCCGCCAACCTCGGCGAGGTCGTTCGCCTCGACCTTCGCCGTCCGCCCCGCCGGACGGTCGGCGACTTTGACGCGGACGGTGCGACCGTCAGCGGCAACCGAAGCGGTCTCCCGCCCCAAGGTGTAGCGGTCGACCAGGGTGCGACGCAAACCGAGCGTCGCCGTCTCCTGGAAGACTGCGGCCACCACCGCGTCTTCCGCCGGTTCTGTTGCAAGCACGCGGAGCTGTGTCGTCAGCCGGCCCTTCTTGCCGAAGGCCGGCGCCTGGATGACATCGAGCACGCCATCGAGCGCCCTCAGATGGTCGACCGCAAGAGCCAGGTCCTCGCCGGTCTGGTCGTCGATCTCACATTCCAGCACGACGATGCGATCGGTCGTTTGCACCGTTGGCGCCTCGGCCTCGAAGGCAAGAACGCGCAGGCAGTTGCTCACGCCGGGAAGGCTCCGGGTGCCGAAACCGTAGGCGGAGGCGGTGAGCCGGCGCGCATGGCGCGGCCGTGGTTGCGGGTCGCACAGATAGCGCACGATCGCCGCTCCGGTCGGCGTCACGCGCTCGCCGGAAATACCGTCGTCGATCGTCGGGAAACCGTCGATAAGCCGTGCCGTTGCCGGCGCCGGCACCGGCAGCAGGCCGTGCGCGGTGCGGACCCTGCCACCGCCGAGCGGCAGGGCGCCGATGGTCCAGCGCGCCGCCGCGATGCGGCCGATCAACCAGGCGGCGGCGACGATGTCGGCGATCGAATCCCAGGCGCCGACCTCGTGGAAATGGACCGCGTCCGCAGACGTGCCGTGGACATGCGCCTCCGCCTCGGCGAGATGCGTGAAGATGCCGATGGCGTGGTCGCGGGTCGCCTCGTCAAGCGGCGCGCGGCCAAGCGTGGCGCGAATATCCTTCCAGGTGATGTCGGCATGCGCGTGGTCCTCATCGTGCCCATGCCCATGCCCGTGCCCGGCATGGTCATGGTCATGGTCACGGTGGACGAGGAAGCGCCGGCCGGTAAGCACGCCGTCGCTATGGTCGATGACCTCGCAAGTGACGCCGTCGAGCAGCGGCATGCGCGCGAGCACCTGCTGCAGGTCCGGCGCGAGCTCCGGCCTGAGATCGATCAGCGCTGCGACGAACATGTCGCCGGCAATGCCCCCGAGCGGATCGAGATGGATTTCGCGCATGACCGGCGCCCGCCCTCAGGCCCCGGGGGCAAAGCGGGGCACGACATAAGGCCCCTCGGGAATGACGGCGATGGCCGGGTCGCCGCTGCGCGCGATGCTGCGCCGCACGGCTTCGCCGACGTCGTCGATCATGGCGACGCCGGTTAGCCGGCGATCATCGCCGGAAAGGCCGCTCGCATAGAGCTCCACAGTGCCGAGGCGCATCGGCTTCAGCTGCATCTCGGTCTGCCACTCGTCGATGTCTGCGAGATTCTTGGCAGTCAGCGTCGCCAGGAAGCGTTCGGGACCAAGCGCGATCAGACGCGTCTGAGCTTTGCGGAACTCGCTCGAGCCGAAGCCCTCGGAGCACTCCGACGCGATGATCAGCGTGCCGCCGGGTTCAAGAATGTCGAGTGGCGTCACCATGCCCTTGACCGTCTGGTAATAGGTCTTGTCGAGCGGATAGCCCGCCGAAGAGGTGACCACCGTCGAAAAGCGCCGGCCGATCGGTACCGCCGTGGCGGCGCTGACGAAGTCGACGGCCGCCTGATGGCTGGCGACGATTTCGCCAAAGGTCACGCGCACCAGATCGCGGTCCTCGTCGATGACCGTGTTGAGGGCATAGACCTCGCCGAGCATGCGGATGATCTCAAGCTGCTCCTCGTGCAGCGGGTTACCGGCGAGATTGCACTGGACGGCGAGGGGATCTTCCATGAAGCGCGCCGAATGGAAGGTCCGGATCGTTTCGTGGTGGGCGATGCCCGGCGCGACGACCTTGCGCCCGCCCGACCAGCCGGCCATGAAATGGGGCTCGACCAGCCCGGTGGCGATCTTCAGGTCGGCCTCGACGAAGCGCCGGTCAAGCCGGACGGGCGTGCCGCGCGTAGCGGTGCCGCCGAGGTCGATATGGGCGGCGTCGTCGCGGGCGTAGTGGTTCTCGACGCGCACGTGTTCCAACACCCAGGGATCGCCGACGAGTTCGGCGAGTTCGTCGCCGAGGTTGGGCCGGTGGAGCCCGGTGGCCACGAGGATCGAGATATCGTCGAGCGCGATGCCGGCGGCGACCATGGTCTCGATCATCGGTCTGAGGAAGAGGCGGTTGGGCACCGGCCGGGTGATGTCGCAGATGAGGATGCAGGCGCTCTTGCGTCCGGCGGCGAGCGCGGCAAGTGGTGCCGAGCCGTCCGCCGCGGCCAAGGCGGCAGCAACGGCCGCCCGAGGGTCCGGCAGTTTGGGCAACGCCTGCTTGCGCACGATCACCGGCGTGGCGCCGTCGGGCAGCTCCGCGGTCAGCTCGCCGTGGCCGTAGAGAAGCGCGATCTTGCCGGCCGTCATCGCCCACGCCTTGCGCGATGCGCGGGCAATGCCGCCCACCCGGTCCTGCCGAGGCGTAGGGTCACGCAGGTGTCCTACGCGCCGAAGATCGACGACAGACCGACCCGCTCGCTGAGGCCCGCCATGAAATCGTCGCCCGGCGGGCTTGCGAGATCGTCGGCGGCACGCAGCACCGAAGGCAACAGGTTGACGTCACCGACCGAGTTCAGAAAGATGCCCGGCCGTGCGAGGACCCAATGCACCGCGGCGTGGATGTCCTGCTCGTTTTCCAGCGGCTCGTACCAGGTGTTGCGGGCGCGCTTCACGCCGGCTGCCCAGGGTCCGCGGGCGATCGACTTGATGGTCTGTACCGCGACGTTGCGCTCGGCGCAGATCTTCACCGTCTCCTCGAAGTCCCGGCTGTAGGTCTCGTGATGGGCGGCATACCAGTTCCACGGCATCAGCACGGAATCGAAGTCGAACCGCTCGAGACTGCGCTTGTGCATGGCGGCGACGGTCCAGCCATGGCCGGTGACGCCGATGAAGCGTGCCAGACCTTCCTCGCGTGCCTTGATCGCCGCCTCCAGCGCCCCGCCGGGGGACATCGCCTGGTCCCATTCGTCGGGATGGTAGAGCGCGTGAAGCTGGATCAGATCGACATGATCGGTGCGTAACCGGTCGAGCGAGCGGCGGATCTCGTCATAGGCGCTGGCATAATCCCGTTTCCCGGTCTTGGTGGCCAGGAAGAACTCGTCGCGGTAGCGGTCCATCCATGGACCGACGCGCAGTTCGGCGTCGCCATAGCTGGCCGCGACGTCGATGTGGTTGATGCCGTGGGCGAAGAGCAGGTCGAGCACCCGGTCGGCGGTCGCCTGGTCGACTCTGGAGAGCGAAGCGGCGCCGAACAGGACGGCCGAGCTTTCGTGGCCGGTACGGCCGAATGGGCGTTTCTCGATGGTCATGGTTGGTTCCGTCGTTATCGCTGCGGCGGCTGGGGGGGAACGGTCTTTGCCTCCGCAGGGCGCGAACGCGCCCTTCAGACTGGTATTCTATCGGCGCAGACCGACGTTTCAACGACCATCTGGACGATCGCAGGCCTTGAGGCGGCGTTATTCCGCTCCATCGCCGCTGTCGCGGCCCGTCAGAATGCCGGTTGAATCAGGTTTGCGATCAGGCGAAAGGCGCCGGGGACGAGGTTGTCGAGCTGGTTGTGCAGGACCAGGCTGGTGTGGGTGTGCCGTCCGGCACCGATTGCCGCCGATACCAGCGCGCCGCGAAGCGGCGCCTCACCCTTGTCGCTCATGGCAAGCAGCGGCTGATAGGCATCGTCCCAGGCTGACGCAAAGTAGAGCCCGCGTTCCTTGACCCAGTGCTCCCAATCGGCCGGGCCGATGACGTTCGGCGCGGTCAGCAATGGATGTGTGGGGATGAGCACGGTGACCGGCGCACCGGGATCGGTCACCCGCCAGCGCAGCGACGGCAGCCCGATCTCGAGGCGGCGCGGCGGTGTCTCGTCCGCTGACCAGCCGTCGCGCGGTCGATGGTAGAGCGTGACCAGATGGCCACCGGCCTCTACCCAGGCGCGCAGGCGCTGTCGCGCTGCGGCCAGATCCGGACGGGTGCCAAAGGCAAAGATGCCGATGAGGATGGTGGTGTAGGCGCCAAGGTCGCTGCGGACGAAGGTTTCGGCATCGAGCGAGGTGACATCGGTGCCGAGTTGCTTGAGCCAGAAGTCGACGCGATCGTTGCCGCCGCCGACATAGGCGACACGCGCGCCCGGTGGCAGGGCCGCGTTCACCGCAAGGCCCGGAAGCGCGCACGGCTCGGCCCATTCGGTCGTGCCGAGATGGGGATAGGCTGCCCTGCGCACACGCGAGGCCGCCCGCCCGCCGACCGAAGCCGTGATGGTGAAACGGCCAGGCCCAAGCGCCGCCGGTGGGCTGAGGGTGATGCCGCCCGGTGCCTCTTCCACAGCCCAGCCGGGCGGCGCGTCCCATGTCACGGCCTCCGCCACGCCGTCCAGACGTGCAACGATGCCGATCGGTGCCGGTGGCTGCGCCAGATTGACGATTGCCGCGTCCGGCTCGAGCGCGAGCGAAGACGCTGGAAGCACGCGAAACGCTTCCTGGAGGTCGTAAGCGTGGGTCACCCGGCGCCCGCCGATGGTGATCGACGTGATGGCGGCGAGATCGCCGTTCGCCGTCAGCGGGTCGAAGTTCGGCGGGTAGGGGGTGGTGAAGTCGGCCTTCCCGGCCGCGGCTATGGGAAAATGCCAGGTGTCGCCGTCGACCTTCGCCTCGCCGATCGCGATCCCCCTGCGGCTGTCGACGGCAACCGACACGTCGGTCGCCGGGGCGTCGGGCATTGCGACAACCGACAGCGCACCTTGTTTGCCCGGCGCCAGCCGTGGTGGATCGGCGGTGACGCGCACGGACATGCCGGCCGCCTCGAACAGAACCACGGCCAACTCGCGTGCCTTGCGCGACAGCCGGTGGGCCAGGCGCGGCTGCAATGCCGGCGGACACGCCGCCTGCGCCGCCTCGATGGCGGCTGCCGCGCGCAACGCGGCGGCGAGGATCGCCGTCTTCTCGGGGAACGCAGCGACGGCTTCGTCGATGGCGGCTTGCGCATCCTTGAGCGCGCTGGCCATGTCAGCCGGCACGCCGGGCTCGGCCGCGAGCGCCCCCACCGTGACGGCAAGGCCGTCGCGGATGTCGTCCTCTGCATTGGCGCCGGTCACCGAGCGCGCCAGATGAAGCGGCCAGCGATTCGTTCCTTCGTCGCGCCACTGCCCCATGCCCTGGGTGGCATGGAACGCGCGCGACCATTCGCCGATCTGCGCATAGGTGGCGCCGGTGACGGCATCGCGGCCGGGAGCGGTGACGGTTACCGTCGCCTCCGGCGGCGGCTCTTCGTCATCGTAGGAATTGCCGGCGCCGGACCATGCCGGCAGGTAGAGCTTGGCGACCTGCCAGGGTTGCAGGCCGTTGGCGATCTGCTCGGGAAAGGCATTCGGATCGGCGGCCGCGTCGAATGCGGCCAGCGCGGCACGGGTCATCGCACGGTGATGGCCGTGCTGTCCGGGCACGTCGAGGAAGGTGACCTCGACGATGTCGGGACGATAGCGGCGATAGGCTTCGACCACCCTCTCGACGACGGTCGACTCGCCCCAGCGCGCGAACGTGTCGTCGCCATTCTTGGAGAAGCCGAAGTCGAAGACGGCGTCCTCCGGGCCGTGACCGACCCAGGCAATCGAGGCATCGAGCACGCGCGCAGCTTCCTCCAGCTCGCGCGACCTGAGCACGCCCAGCGCGCCGCCGCGCTCCGGTCCGATGGCGTTCTGGCCGCCTTCGCCGCGCGTCGAGCAGAGGATCACCGTGCGCATGCCGAAGCGGTAGCGCAGCGCCGCCAGCAGGCCGCTGTGTTCGTCGTCGGGATGCGCGCCGGTGTTCATGTAGGTGATCACCGAAGTCAGCCGACCGAGCGCCCGCGACAGGCGCACCAGCGCCGGATCGCCCATCTGGCGACGTATCAGATCACGATCCGAGAGCATCGATACTCATCTCCTTGGTGTCCGACCGGTCGTCACTCTGCGGAAGGGCAAGATCGAGCCGCGGCGTCACGGTTTCGAGGATTGGCAGGGCGGCGGCGCCCAGTGCCGCCGTGTATGGTCCGGTCGTGCCGCGAATGACCCGCGGCAAAGCGCGCCCGCGCCGCGCCGCCACCGAACGCGGCAACGGCTCCATCGCCGCGATCAGCGCATCGATCAGCGTGTCGGGGACGCTGCCGCCGAAGATCACCGCTTCCGGGTCGTAGAGGTTCTCCAGCGTCGCCACCATCGGCGACATGGCACGGGCGGCATCGTCGAGCCAGGCCGTGACCGCGGGATCGGCCCGATCGAGAAAATGGTCGAGATTGCCGAGATCGGGAGCCGCACGCCCGGTCGCGATGAAATGCTCCTGCAGCGCCTGAAAGGAAGCGTAGCGTTCCAGGCAGCCATGGTTGCCGCAATCACAGGCGCGTCCGCCAGGGACGACCACCACATGGCCAACCTCGCCGGCATTGCCGAATGCGCCGCGATATGGCCGCGCATTGATCATCACGCCAAGTCCGATGCCGCGGCCGAAATAGACCAGACAGAAATTGCGCAATGCCCGGCCGGCCCCGTGCAGACGTTCGGCCACCGCGGCGGCAGCGGCGTCGTTTTCCACCACGATATTGAGGCCGCAGGTTGCGGACAGATATTCCGCTGCATTGACGTTCGCCCAGCCCGGCAGGGTCGTCGGTCCGACCGAGGTCATGCCCTCGATGCCGAACGGTCCGGGCATGACCACCCCGACCCCGAGCAGGTGCTTCGGCAGATCGCTGACCGATTTCCGCGCGGCGGCAATCTCCGCCGAAATAAGCGGCGCCACGCGGTCCGGCGCGGCGTCCTGCAGCGGTCTGCTGCGGCGCGCGCGCAATCGTCCGGCCAGGTCGACGATGACGGTCACCATCTGGCCGGCGGCGATCTCAATGCCGGCGGTCACGCCACCATGCGGATTCATCGCGATCTGCAGGGGAGGCTGCCCGCGAGCCAACCGGCGCCGGCCCTGCTGGATCAGAAGGCCTTCGTCGATCAGCTCTGAGACGATGTTGGAGACCGCCTGGGTGGACAGATGGGTGAATCGTGCGATCTCGGCGCGGCCGAGCGGCCCGTGCAGGCGCACCGTTTCAAGGACGACACGCCGGTTGTGCGAGCGGGCACGGGCCGGATTGTTGCCAATCGCTAGCGGGTGCGAAATCTGGCTGCGCTGGCGCACTGCGATGGTTCCGTCGGGTGGTCCTGCCCGCAGGAAAACGCATGGCCGCCGTTAGTTCAAGTAGATTTGGTTATTGACAGAAAGGTTGGGCAACCGCAGGCTTCCCCCTTGGAAGGCCACCGCCTGAACGCTGGTCAAGCGTTCGGTTGTCGCGCGGTTTTGGTCTGTGGAAGAGGGGAGAGGACCATCATGAAATCGTTGCACAGGTTCGCTTTCGGCCTCGCTCTTGGCGTCGGCCTGGCCGTATCGACATCAGCCTTCGCGGTCGAAATCCAGTACTGGCAGTATGTCTTTGACGCCCGCATCAAGGCGATGGATCAGCTCATCGCCAATTTCGAAAAGGCCAATCCGGACATCAAGGTCGTCCAGACCACCTTCCCCTACGCCGACTATCAGACGAAGGTAGCCGCGGCGATCACCGCCGGCGAGGGCCCGGATGTCGTCCAGTTCTATTATGGCTGGCTGCAGAACTTCAAAGACGGCAAGCTGATCCAGCCGCTGCCGCAGGATGCCTTCCCCCACGCCCAGATCGAGAAGGACTTCTTCCCGATCATCTCGGCGATGAAGCAGGACGGCGAATATTGGGGCTTGCCGACGGCGGTGCGCTCGCTGGCGCTCTTCTACAACAAGAACATCTTCAAGGAAGCCGGCCTCGACCCCAACAAGCCGCCAACGACGCTCGACGAGCTGGTGACCGACGCGGTCAAGACAGCCAAGCACGATGCCGGCGGCAACATCACGTCAGAAGGCCTCGCGGTGGACATGGCCGCCCAGGACCATCAATGGTGGCGCGAGGTGCTCGTCCGCCAGTTCGGCGGCGTGCCCTACAACGACGACTACAGCAAGGTGACCTATGATGATGCGCACGGCCTGGCCGCGCTCAAGTGGTACACCGACCTGACCACCGTCCATAAGGTCGGCCAAAGCGGCTTCATGGACGAAGCCCAGGCGGCCTTCAAAGGCGGGCGCGCCGCGATGGTGATCGACGGCTCGTTCCGCCTCGGCTCGTTCTCGCAGATCAAGGACTTCGACTGGGGCGTCACCGAGCTGCCCGAGAAGGATGGCGTCAAGAGCAACTATGTCAGCTACTGGGTGAACGGGCTGGCAGCCAACTCGAAGGGTGAGAAGCTCAAGGCAGCCGAGAAGTTCCTGACCTACATCACCTCGCCCGAGGCGATGCAGATCTGGCTGAAGACGGTTGGCGAACTGCCGGCCAAGCCATCGCTGGCGCTGACTCCTGAGAACCTGAGCGACCCGATCTACGGTCCCTTCCTCAAGGGTCTGAAATACGGTCACACGACGCTGTTCGTCGACGAGTCGGCCCAGCGGCAGACGGCGATCGACATGGTCAACCGGATCGTTCTGCAGAACCAGGATCCCAAGGCCTCACTCGATCAGGCTGCCGCTGCCGAGCAGCAGATCATCGACGACCACAAGTGAGCCGTCGCGGTGGCGGCGGTCGATCAACCCAGTGATGCGGCCGGCCTCGGCCGCATCTGGCACAGACTGACCATCCACCAGAAGCAGGTGGTGTGGGCGTGGCTGTTCCTCGCGGTACCGATCGTCTTCTACGTCGTCATCCGCTTCTGGCCGACGGCCAACGCCATGTGGCTGTCGTTTACCAACTGGAACCTGCTGAGGCCGGCGAAGCTCGTCGGCCTCAGGAACTACATCAAGCTCTGGAATGACCCCGTGTTCTGGCAGGTGTTCCGCAACACCTTCGCCTATCTCATCATCGGCACGCCGGTCAGCCTGCTCATCTCCTTCGTCGTCGCCTACGAGCTGGAGAAGGTGCGCTTCATGCACGGTTTCATCCGTGCGCTCTATTTCCTGCCGTTCCTGACCACCGCCGCGGCGCTTGCCTGGGTGTGGCGCTGGTTCTACCAGCCGGTACCGATCGGCTTCATCAACGCGGTGCTGGTCAATGTCGGCCTGCCGGCACAGCCGTTCCTGCGCTCGCCCGACCAGGCGCTGGTCTCGGTGCTCGCCTCGGCGATCTGGGCCGGCCTCGGCTTCCAGATCGTTATCTTCATGGCCGGCCTGCGTGCCATTCCGATGACCTATTATGAGGCGGCGCGCATCGACGGCGTCTCCAACTGGACCATCCTGACGCGCATCACCCTGCCGCTGCTCAAGCCCACCATCGTCTTCCTCGTCGTGTTCTCCTCGATCGGCTTCCTGCGCATCTTCGATCAGGTCTACAACATGACGACCAATGATCCCGGCGGCCCGCTCAATTCGACCAAACCGCTCGTGCTGATGATCTATCAGACCGCCTTCTCCTCCTTCGACATGGGCTATGCGGCGGCGCAGACGGTGGTGCTCTTCCTCGTCCTGCTGGTGGTGTCGCTCATCCAGCTGCGCATCCTGAGGGATCGCTAGACATGGCCGCCGAAGCCACCGCCTCCGCCCCCGTCGGCACCGCGACGCTCTCCATGCGCGCGCCCAGGCCCGGCCGGGTGATTGCCTGGACGCTGCTGCTGATCGGTGGCCTGTTGATGATCACGCCGATCATTTTCATGCTGTCGACCTCGCTCAAGGACGCCTCACAGGTCTACGATCTGCGTCTGATCCCGGCCGAACCGACGCTGCAGAACTATATCGAGGTGCTTGCCGATGGCCGCTTCCTGCACTGGTTCGTCAACTCGCTGATCATCGCCACCTCGGTGTGCCTGTCGAACGTGTTCTTCGATTCGATGGTCGGCTACACGCTGGCGAAATTCCGCTTCCGTGGCCGCTACGTCGTGTTCATCGCCATCCTGTCGACGCTGATGATCCCGACCGAGATGCTGGTCATCCCGTGGTACCTGATGGCGCGCAACTTCCACTGGCTCGACAGCTATTGGGGCATCATGTTCCCCGGCATGATGACCGCCTTCGGCACTTTCCTGATGAAGCAGTTCTTCGAGACCGTGCCCGACGACTTCCTCGAGGCGGCGAGAATCGACGGGCTCAACGAGTTCGCCATCTGGTGGAAGGTTGCCGTGCCGCTGGTCACGCCGGCGATCTCGGCGCTCGCCATCTTCACCTTCCTGGGCAACTGGACCGCCTTCATCTGGCCGCTGATCGTCACCACCAACAAGAATCTCTATACGCTGCCGGTCGGCCTCTCGAGCTTCGCGGTGGAGGCCTCGATCCAGTGGGAAAAGATCATGACCGGCGCCAGCCTCGCCACGATCCCCACCTTGATCGTGTTTCTCACCCTGCAACGCTTCATCGTGCGCGGCGTGGTGCTCGCCGGTCTGAAGGGCTGATCGCAAGTGACCGACGTCACCAAGCCGTCCGCCGATACCAGCCGCTTCCCCGATCCGGTCTACAAGGCGACCGTTCTCGAGCCGCTGTTCGAGGGCGCCAAGCGCTATTTCGTCGACGGCTTCCGGGCGATCGACCGTGCCCATCTGGTGATGCTCGCCGAGACCGGCATCGTCGGCGCCGAGGACGCGCGCGCCATCGCAAGAGCATTGGAGGCCATCGACCGCGAGGTCGACGTCGCCAGCCTCACCTATACCGGCGCGTACGAGGACTACTTCTTCCTGGTCGAAGCGGAATTGAAGAAGCGTCTCGGTCCGGACGTGGCCGGCAAGTTGCACACCGGCCGCTCACGCAACGACATCGACCACACACTGTTTCGCCTGCGCCTGAAGAGCGAGATCGACCGTCTGGCGACGAAGCTGCGCACCCTGGTCGCCACTTTGATCGACGTGGCCGAGCGCGAGAGCGCCACCATCATCCTCGCCTATACCCACGGTCAGCCGGCGCAACCGACCACCTTCGGCCATTATCTGTCGGCGATCATCGAGGTGCTGCTGCGCGACCTCGAACGCCTTGCTGCGGCCCGCGAGGACGTCGATTTCTGCCCCATGGGCGCGGCCGCCATCACCACCAGCGGTTTCCCGCTGGACCGCAAGCGCGTTGCCAAGCTCCTCAGCTTCTTCGCGCCGACCCTCAATTCCTACGGTTCGATCGCGGCAGTCGACTACATCACGGCGACCTATTCGAGCGTCGAACTGATCTTCCTGCATCTCGGCCGGCCGATACAGGACCTCCAGTTCTGGACGAGCTTCGAGGTCGGCCAGATCCATGTGCCCGACGCCTTCGTCCAGATATCGTCGATCATGCCGCAGAAGCGCAACCCGGTGCCGATCGAGCATCTGCGCCATCTGTCCTCGCAGACCATGGCGCGCGCCCGGGCGATGCTGGACGTCATGCACAACACGCCCTTCACCGACATGAACGACAGCGAGGGCGAAAGCCAGGCGATGGGCTATGAGGCCTTCGTGGCCGCGCACCGCGTCCTCGACCTGTTGATGGCGCTCATTCCCGCACTTCGCGTCAATGCGCCCCGCGTCGCCGAGAACATCCGGCGCAGCTGTGCCACCATCACCGAACTCGCCGACAGCCTGGTGCGCATCGAGGGGCTGTCGTTCCGCCAGGCCCACGAGATCGCCTCCGCGGTCGCCAAGGCAGTCATTGCGAAGGACGGGGCGCTGGAGAGCGACGGCTACCTGCCGTTTCTCGCTGCCTTCGAGGCCATCGCCGGCCGCAAGACCGGGATCGACGCGGAGGCGTTCGCGAAGCTCGTCTCAGTCGAGCATTTCATCGCCGTGCGCGATCGCCCCGGCGGGCCGGCACCGAACGCGCTCGCCGAAGCGTTGGCGCACTATCGCCGCCCCCAGCTTTCTTCGCTGCGCGAGGTCGCCGAGGAAGACGCCCGGCGCGAGGCCTGGGAGGCGGGACAGCTTGCCGAGGCATTCAGTCAGTTGACCGGAGAGGCGTAATGGCGCGGATTGAGCTTCAGGGCGTGGTCAAGCGCTTCGGCCGCACCGAGGTGGTGCACGGCATCGATCTGACGGTCGCCGATGGCGAATTCGTCGTGCTGGTGGGGCCGTCGGGTTGCGGCAAGTCGACGACGCTGAGAATCGTCGCGGGACTGGAAGAGGCAAGCGCCGGCATCATCTCGATCGACGGACGCACGGTGAACCAGGTCGAACCCAAATACCGCAATGTTGCGATGGTCTTCCAGAACTACGCCATCTACCCGCACATGACGGTGGCCAAGAACATCGGCTTCGGTCTCTACACATCCAAGCTGTCGCCGGAGGAGAAGCGCGCCCGCATCCTGGAGGCGGCGCGGATGCTTGGCCTGGAAGACCTGCTCGACCGGCGGCCGGCGCAGCTCTCCGGCGGCCAGCGCCAGCGGGTAGCGATCGGCCGCGCCATGGTGCGTCACCCGTCCGTCTTCCTGTTCGACGAGCCGCTATCCAATCTTGACGCGCAACTGCGCGCCATGATGCGTGTCGAGATCAAGAAGCTCCACCAGCGGCTTGGCACCACCATTATCTTCGTCACCCACGACCAGGTGGAGGCGATGACCATGGCTGACCGGATCGTTGTCATGAATAACGGCCGCATCCTGCAGGCAGGCCAGCCGATGGAACTCTACGAACGCCCGAGTGACGTATTCACGGCCCGTTTCATTGGCAGCCCGACAATGAACATCGTCACCGCCAAGCTCGGGGCGGACCGTCAGCTCACCTTCGCCCTGCCTGGCCTCAGTCTGGTCGGTGCCGCTCCGCGTGGCAGCAGCGGCGAAACGCTCCTCGTCGGAATGCGGCCACAGGGTCTGCGACTGGTTGCGGATGGCGAGGCACCGGCGGGTCTGTCGGTGGAAGGTACCGTCAGCGTGGTCGAGCCCCTCGGCGCCGAAACCTTCGTCCACATCGAGGTCGGCAGCGAGACCATAATCGCCACGACGACTGGGCACGCCGTTCCTAGGGTCGGCTCCAAGGTGCGGGCAACCGCTCCGGCCGACACCCTCTGTTATTTCGACAGCGCCACCGAAAAAGCGCTTTGACCTCCAACAGGGCTGCCAACCAAGGGCACGACAGCCGAGATCGTCCACCGCCACCTGAAACAGACGGCCGCCACAGCGGCCTTCATCGCTGGTGATCGACGAAGATAACCCCGTTGCCGCTTCCCACTCCGCCGACCTTGTCGACCTGCCCGCCGCCGAGCACGGTCAGCCCGGAGCCGTCCCGGTCGGCCGTCGTATAGCGGGCAAACCATTCGTGGAGCCGCTGGCGTAGCGCCGCAACGATCGATGCGCTGCCCGGATCGTCGATCAGGTTGATCTGTTCATCGGGGTCTTGTTCGAGATCAAAAAGCTCACAGCCACCATGCGCGAACCGGTGCACGTATTTCCAGTTGCCAAGGCGGACCATCCGGTTGGGGCCGTACTCATCGAAGACGACGACGAAATTCGCCGCCTCGGGCGAATCGTCGGTGAGGATCGAAGAAATGTCGTGGCCCGGCAGGTCGGCAGGAATACGCTCGGCGAGTCCGGCATAGGACAACAGCGTCGGCATGAAGTCGTAGTGGGAGTAGAGCCCGCTGAGCACGCCGGGCGCGATGCGCCCTTCATGCATGACGATGCCGGGCACCTTCACCGAGGTCTCGTACAGGTTCAGCGGATAGGTTCCGTTTCCCTTACCGTAGATGCCGTGGTGCCCCATGTTCATCCCGTTGTCTGAGGTGAACACGACCAGGGTGTCCTCGAGCATGCCCGAGGCTTCCAGCGTGTCGAGGATGACGCCTATTCCCCGATCCATGGCCGTGATCGCCGCACAATAGCCCGAAAGCTTGCGTTTGCGGGCCTCCGGCGAAGCCGGAATCAGGTTCGGATCGGAACATTGCGGGTGCATGGGGGCGCTCGCAATGTTCGGGAACGAACAGTCAGGCCAGTAGAGGCCATAGTCTTCCGGCTTGTGCTGGTCCTCGTCCCACGGCGAGTGCGGCGCCGTGTAGTGGACGCTGAGATACCAGGGCTGGTCCGCCGACCGGCCCTTCAGGAAGGTCACGGCATTGGCGGTGATGATATCGGTCAGGTAGCCATCCTCGCGATGGACGGCGCCGTTCAATATCATGGTCGGCGATTGATACGAGCCGCCGCCGGTCGCATAGGCCTGCCAATAGCTGAAACCGCGATGGGGCGAATGGGAATTGCCCAGGTGCCATTTGCCGCTCAGCCCCGCGGTATAGCCGCCACCCGCCAGCAGCTCGACATAGGTCGGGTAGCGTTCGAGATAGTCAATCAGCCGGTTGTGGAACTCGGTCTCGATGCTGGCATTGCCGGCGCGTATCCAGTCGTGAATGCCGTGCGCGGATGGAATCCGCCCGGTCAGGATCGAGGCGCGCGCCGGCGAGCAGACCGGCGATACGCAATAGAGCGATTCGAACTTCTTGCCGCGCGCGGCCAGGCGATCGAGGTTGGGCGTGTTGAGTTCCGGCGTGCCGGCATTGTTCATGGCCCACGCCCCCTGATCGTCGGCGACGATCATCAGGATATTCGGCCTGGCGGAGGTCATGTTGAAGGCTGCCGGCTCATGGTTTCGTCCTCAAGGTGAACCTGTCGATGGCACCATGATGCATCTTGCGGGAGGATCCGGCGAAGCGCCAGAGGATGTGCCCCGCGCTCCACAGCGGAGAGCCGCGCGTTCATGTCTTGGTCTGGGAAGCGCGTCGCAAGAGCGCCAGCAGACCCGCAAGGATCTCGCCGGGGGCCGGCGGGCATCCGGCGACGTGGAGATCGACGGGGACCACCGCCGAGACACCGCCGCTGACGGCGTAACTGCCGGCAAAACACCCTCCGTCGCGGGCACAATCGCCGACAGCGACCACCCATTTCGGGTCAGGCGTCGCGGCATAGGTGCGCTGTAGCGCCTCGTGCATGTTCCGGGTGACCGGGCCGGTCACCAGAAGAACGTCGGCATGGCGCGGCGAGGCAACGAAATGCAATCCGAAGCGCTCGAGGTCATAGAACACGTTGGCAAGCGCGTGGATCTCGAGTTCACACCCATTGCAGGAGCCGGCGTCGACCTGGCGGATGGCAAGGCTGCGGCCAAGACGGTTCTGGGCAGCCGCATCGAGCTCGCGAGCAAGCCTGGCCGTCTCCTCGTCCGCTGCTGGCGGCGGCTCGGTGAGGGGAGCGTGAACGAGACCCTGGAAGAGGAGCTTGCGCATGGTGCTGGCTAGAGGTCGTGTCCGGAATAGGAGCAGTTGAACGATTTGTTGCAGAGCGGGAAGTCGGCAACGATGTTGCCTTCGATCGCGGCTTCGAGCAGCGGCCACTGGAACCATGACGGATCGCGCAGATGGCAGCGCGCGATGCGTCCGTCGGCATTGATCCGCACCCAGGCGAAGATGTCGCCGCGAAAGCCCTCGACCATCGCCGCGCCCTCGCCGGACCGATACGGCAGATCGGCAGCGAGCGGGCCGTCCGGCAGGCCGGCAGCAATTCGCTCAAGCAACAACAGGCTCTGCTCCACCTCGCGGATGCGCAGCCAGATTCGCGCGTTGACGTCGCCGTCTTCGCGCACCGGCACTCTGAATTTGAGGCTGTCATAGGGCGGATAGGGTAGGGCGCGGCGCGTGTCGAAATCGCGGCCCGACGCCCGTCCGACAGGGCCGCCCGCCGCGAACTGGCGTGCCAGCTCAGGGACGAGGATGCCGGTTCCGACGGTGCGGTCCTGGAGCGAGGCCGTGTTGTCGTAGAGATTGACCAGGCGCGGGAACACCTCCCACAATTCGGCAAGCAGTGCCGCCAGTGCGGGTATCGCTGCGTCGGGGAGATCGGCGGCAACGCCGCCCGGCACGATCCGGTCCATCATCAGCCGGTGGCCGAAGGCGAGGCCGGCGAAGCGCAAGGTCCGCTCGCGCAAGGCGGCTGCGTGGGCCAGCATCAGCGCAAAGGCGGCATCGTTGCAGATAGCGCCGATGTCGCCGAGATGGTTGGCGAGCCGCTCAAGCTCGGCCATCAGCGCCCTCAACCAGACCGCGCGCTGCGGCACGGTCACGTCCAGCGCTGCCTCGACCGCGCGGGCAAATGCATAGGCATAGGCAACGGTAGAATCGCCCGAGGTACGGCAGGCGATCTTGGCCGCGTCGGCGATATCGGCGCCGACCATCAGCCCGTCGATGCCCTTGTGGACATAGCCGAGGCGTTCCTCCAGCCGCACGATGGTTTCGCCGCTGGCGGTGAAGCGGAAATGGCCGGGCTCGATGATGCCGGCATGCACCGGTCCCACCGGGATCTGGTGCAGGCTTTCGCCTTCGACCGGCAGGAACGGGTAGGGGGTCGCCGGCGGCACATCGCCTGACGGCGGCGGAATTTCAACTACCGCCACCATGCCGCCCTTGCCGTCGAGCGGCTGCTCGATGCCCCAGCGCCCATGATCGAGCCACGGGCGCCTGTCGGCCAGCCCTTCGGGCGTCATGCCGAACAGGTCGGCCATCGCCCGCTCCAGCCGGATGGCCGGTGCATGGCTGGCGCCAATGCTCGGGAATTGCCCGTCCGGCGTGGGCAGGCTGATGACTGCCACGCCGCTTTCGTCGGCGACGGCCGCGTGCACGAATCCGTCCTCGGCCCATTCGCTGGTGAGCCTCAGTTCGCCCGCAGCCAGCGCCTCGATGACGTCGCGCCAACCGTCGGCATCGACCACCACCCGCGGCCACGGCCGATGGCCGGCGACCGGGCTGCCACGGGCGATGATGGCGTCGCGAGCGCTCATCCGAGCAGCCCCGCAATATGCTCGAACCAGGTGACCAGCATCGGTGGCATGTAGAAGCCGGCGACGAGCACCAGGGCGAAATGGACGAGCATTGGGACGTAGGACGCCTTCACCGGCTTCGTGCTGCCCGACGGCTCGCCGAAGACCAGCCCCTGCATGCGCATCATGAGGGCAGCGAAGGCGATGAGCAGGCCGGCGACGAAGATGAGCGCCAGCAGCGGTGCCCGGGCGAAGGTCGAGGAGACGACGAGAAACTCGCTCATGAAGACGCCGAGCGGCGGCAGGCCGGCAATGGCGACGACGCCCAGCACCAGCGTCCAGCCGAGCACCGGATGGCTGGCGGTCAGTCCCTTGATGTCGGCGATCTTCTGCGTGCCCTTGACCTGCGCCACATGGCCGACGGCGAAGAAGATGCCGGACTTGGTCAGCGAATGCATGACCATGTGGTAGAGGCCGGCGAAGTTGGCCAAGGGCCCGCCCATGCCGAACGCAAAGGCGATGATACCCATGTGCTCGATCGACGAATAGGCGAAGAAGCGTTTGATGTCGCGACGCCGGTAGAGCATGAAGGCGGCGAAGACCAGCGAGCCGAGGCCCATCACGACGAGCAGCGGCCCCGGCGCCAGCGCGCCGCTGGCGGCCGCCAGCAGCAGCTTGAAGCGCAGCACCGCATAGAGCGCCACGTTGAGCAGCAGGCCCGAGAGCACTGCCGAGATCGGCGTCGGGCCCTCGGCATGGGCGTCGGGCAGCCATGCGTGCAGCGGTGCCAGGCCCACCTTGGTGCCGTAGCCGAGCAGCAGGAAGACGAAGGCGAGGTTGAGCAGCGCCGGGTCGAACTTGTCGGCGTTGTCGATAAGCACCGTCCACACCATGGCGTCGGGCCCTTCGCCGATCACCGGCCGCGCCGCCATGTAGACCAGAATCGTGCCGAACAGCGCCAGGGCGATGCCGACGCTGCCGAGGATGAAATACTTCCACGCCGCTTCCAGCGCCTCGTGCGTGCGATAGATGCCGACCATCAGGACCGTGGACAGCGTCGCCAGCTCGATCGCCACCCACATCACGCCGATATTGTTGGCGATCAGCGCCAGGTTCATGCCGAACATCATCAGCTGGTACATGGCGTGGTAGAAACGGAGATACGCCGGTGTCAGCCGCCCGGTCTCCAGCTCGTGGCCGATATAGCTCGCCGAAAAGACGCTGGTGGTGAAGGCGACGAAGGTGGTCAGCACGACGAAGACGATATTGAGGTCGTCGATCAGCAGATAGCGGCCGGGTTCGGGACGCGGTACGACAAAGAGGGCGAACGCCGCGATCAGCGTGGCCAGGCTCGCCACCACGTTCAGCCGTGCCGTTAGCCGATAGCCGGGCAGCGCCGCCAGCAGTCCGGCCGCCGCCAGCGGAATGGCGAGGATGGCGATCTCGATCCCGAAGCCGCTCACTGCTGCTCTCCCCGGAAGCGGTCAAGGACCTGCACATCCACCGTGTCGAAGCGCTCGCGGATGCGGAACAGGAATATGCCGATGACGATGAAGGCGATGAGGATCGAGAAGGCGACGCTGATCTCGACCACCAGCGGCATGCCCTTGGCGCCGGTGGCGGCGAGCACCAGCCCGTTCTCCAGCGACATGAAGCCGATCACCTGGCTGACGGCGTTCCGCCGCGTCACCATCATCAACAGGCCGAGAAGCACCACGGAAAGGGCGAAGGCCATGTCCTCGCGCGCCAGGGCGTCGGCCGCTGCCGTCACCCTCAGCATCACCACCATCGCCAGCGCCACCAGCGCCATGCCGGCGAACATTGTCAGGCCGACGCCGCCAACCGCCTCGATCTGACGATGGATGCCGAAGCGCGCAACGATGCGGTGCAACGCCATTGGGATGACGATCGCCTTGAAGGCCAGCGCGATTGCCGCGGTAACGAAAAGGTGCGGCGCCGCCTGCACCAATGCCTGCCAGGCGACCGACAGCGCCAGCACCACCGCATGTGCGGCATAGACATTGATGAGCGCATACATGCGGTCCTGATAGAGCAGCACGAAGCTGAACAGCACCAGGCTGCCGGCAAGCAGGTGGGCAATGTCGAAGTTTATGCCGACGTCGATCATTGCAGCGTCCGCGTCACGAAGAGCAGCAGCGTGCCGAGCAGCCCCAGCATCAGGCCGGCGCCCATGAACTGGGGCACCCGGAAGACGCGCATCTTGGCGATGGTCGTCTCGAAGAAGGCGAGCGCTGCGCCGCCCACGGCCAGTTTGCCGACATAGGTCAGGAAGCCGATCACAAAGGTCAACGGAGCAGCGCCCGGCGGCGCGATCCCCCAGGGCACGAAGACGCAAGCGATCAGCGAGACATAGAGAAGCAGTTTCAGCGAGGCGGCGAGCTCGATCACCGCCAGATGACGGCCGGAATATTCCAGGATCATCGCCTCGTGGACCATGGTGAGCTCGAGATGCGTCGCCGGATTGTCGACGGGGATGCGGCCGTTCTCGGCGATCGCCACCATCACCAGAGCGACCAGCGCCAGCCCCAGCGAGACGCGCAGGCCGACGCCGGCGGCAAGATCGGCGGCGACCGTCGAGAGTTGCGTCGAGCCGGCCACCAGTGCCAGAGAGAAGACGATCATGATCATCGCCGGCTCGGCGAGCGAGGCGAACATCATCTCGCGGCTGGAGCCGATGCCGCCGAAGCTTGTGCCGACATCCATGCCGGCGAGCGCCAGAAAGAACCGGGCGCTGCCGAGGAGCGCGATGATGGCGATGAGATCGGCCGACCACGAGAAGATGAGCCCGGTGGCAAAGGTCGGCACCAGCGCCGCCGCCACCCAGGTGCCGGCGAAGACGAGATAGGGCACGGCGCGGAACAGCCACGAGGCGTTTTCGGCGAGCACCACCTCCTTGCGCATCAGCTTGGCGAGGTCGCGATAGGGTTGAATAAGCGACGGCCCTTGCCGGCGCACGAGCCGTGCCTTCACCTTGCGCACGAAGCCGGTCAAGAGCGGCGCCAGAGCCAGCACCACGATCATCTGCAGGCCCTGAACGGCGAGGTTGATGATCACGTCCATATCGCCAGCACCATGAGCAAGGCGACCAGTGCCGCGAAGACGAGGCTGAGATAGCGGCGAATGGTCAGGAATTGGAAGCGGTTGAGCGTCGTGGCGGCGCCGCCGATGAAGGTGGCCACCGGCAGGTAGAGCGTCTCCCAGATGAGATCGCGGACGGTGACGTGGATGGCGGCCGGACGCATGTCACCCGGCGCCGGCATGGTGACCGCCTCGCGGGCGCCGAAGATGAGCGTCGCATAGACCCGGCGGATCGGCTGGGCGAAGCTTGCTGCGCTGTATTGCGTCGCCGGGCTCGCATCGGGAAAGCCGCAATCCCAGGCCGGCGCGCGGCGCGACGAACGCGAGGCGAAGCGGTGGATGGCGAGAACGCCGATGCCCGCGGAGAGCACGATGAAGATGAAGACCAGCATACCGTTATAGGAGCTGCGGCTGGCTGCCACCGGCACGATGGACAGCCACGATACCGCCGACTGCACCGGCATGCGGGCACCGGTGAGGAGCGTCGCGACCGGCGACAGGCCGTCGATGACGAAGCCGGGAAAGAGGCCGGCGAGGAGGCAGAGGGCGACAAGCGCCAGCATGGCGGCGAGCGAGAAACGGTCGACTTCCTTCGCCGTTGCCGCTGGCTCGCTGCGTGGCCGGCCGAGGAAGCTCACGCCATAAGCCTTGACGAAGCAGGCGGCGGCGAGCGCTGCCGACAGCGCCAGCAGGGCGCCCACCGCCGGCACCATGATTTTCAGGTCCCATTGCGGCAGGTTGGGGCTGAGCAGGATCGCCTGGAAGGTCATCCATTCGGAGACAAAGCCGTTGAGCGGCGGCAGGGCCGAGATGGCGGCGCTGCCGGCGAGAAAGGCGAAGGCGGTCACCGGCATGCGGTGGATCAGCCCGCCGAGGCGCTCCATGTCGCGTGTCCCCGTGGCATTGAGCACGGCGCCGGAGCCGAAGAACAGCAGGCTCTTGAACAGGGAATGGTTGAGGACGTGGAACAACGCCGCGGTCATCGCCAATGCGGCCGCTGCCGTCATTCCGTTCGTCCGGAAGCCGAGCGCCAGCCCCAGGCCGATGAAGATGATGCCGATGTTCTCGACCGTGTGATAGGCGAGCAGCCGCTTCAGGTCGTGCTGCATCAGCGCGTAGAGCACACCGAGCACGGCGGTGACGCCCCCGAGCACGACCACGACGGTCGCCCACCACCAAGGCAGCGCGCCGACGAGGTCGAAGGCGATGCGGATGAAGGCGTAGATCGCGACCTTGGTCATCACGCCGCTCATCAGCGCCGAGACGTGGCTGGGTGCGGCCGGATGCGCGAGCGGCAGCCACACATGCAGAGGCACGATGCCGGCCTTGGAGCCGGCCCCGACGAGCGCCAGCGTCAGCACCAGCACGGAGGCAACCGGCGTCAGGGCGCCGGCGCGCATGTCGGCGAAGGCGTAGCCGCCGGTGGTGCCGGCCATAAGGCCGAACGCGAGCAGCAGGGCGAGCGTGCCGGCGCTCGCCATGACGATGTAGACGAAGCCCGCATGCCGGCTTTCGGCCTCCTCGTGATGGGCCATGACCAGCGCCCATGAGGCGAGCGACATGAATTCCCACGAAAACAGAAAGGCGAAGGCGTCGTCGGCGAGCACCACCATGTTCATGGCGGCGAGAAACACCGGATAGAAGGGCAGCACGCGCTCCGACGCGTGTTCGTGCCGGCCGTAGCCGAGCGCGAAGAGGCTGGCGCCGGCCCCGCCGAGATTGACCACCACCAGAAAGAATGCCGTGAGCACGTCGATGCGGAAATGGGCGCCGATCCACGGCAGGCCGAGCGGCAGTACGACCGCATCGGCAGCGGCGAAGGCCACCAGCCGCCACAACGCGCCGACGAGCAGCACTGCCGAGACCGCCAGTGCAATGCCATAGACTGCAGTACTGGCGGCCGGTCGCCGGGTCAGGCCGACGGCAAGGATGCCGTTTGCCAGCAGGATTGCGATGCACGTCAAGGCGAAGGCGACAGACATGGCTACGCTACCCGTCAGCCCTCTCGGCCGATCGCTCGGTTGGCTTGGTGGCGCCCTTGAGCCGCACGCCGCGGCCACCCTCGGTACTCGCCGAGCCTTCGCCGATCAGCACCAGCCCGGAAGCCTCGAGCGCGGCGACCAGCTTGGTCAGTGAATCGACGGTGCCGCGGATGACACCGTCACTCGCCTCCATCCGCTGGATGGTCGGCACCGACAGGCCGGCAAGCTCTGCCAGGCGACGCTGATCGATGCCGAGCAGGGCGCGGGCCGCGCGAAGTTGACCGGACGATATCATCTATCAGGAATTGGCCGCCAGAAATGAATTGTGATGTATGAAACATCGATATTCAGGTGTCAATCGGGATGCAAGCGCCCCCCATCCTTCACCGCTCCCCGGACCAAGTCGGGGCCACCCGCGATCTTGGCATGATCGATGTCGCGCGGGGGGACGGCCTGTCGCGCCCCGCGATGCGCCCGGGCACGCGACCTGCGCCGGGCTTGCCGACGGTACGCAGTAGCCGGCCGCCCTTCGCGCATCGTCATCGAGGCTTCGCAGGCTCTAGCGGATGCGCTGCCCTTCCGAATCGAACAGCAAGACGGACGCGGGGTCGAAATGCGCCGCCAGTGGCTGGCCTGCCTTCAGGTCGCGGCCCTCCTGCGTCGCGATGGTGATGACCTCGCCCTTGTCGTAGCGGGCATAGACGAAGGTCTCCAGGCCGAGATGCTCGACCATCTCGATGGTGAGGTCGATCTCGGCGGCGCCGGTCTTGTTGAAGTGGCCGGGGCGCAGGCCGACCGTCACACTGGTGCCGTCGGCCGGAATTGCGGCGATGCCCGCGGTCGGGATCTCGTGGTCGCCATGGGTCGGCAGGCGGATGACCGATTGTTTCTTGTCGACGATGCCCGACAGGAAATTCATCTTGGGTGAGCCGATGAAGCCGGCGACGAAGAGATTGTCCGGGTCGTCATAGAGCTCCAGCGGCGTGCCGACCTGGGCGACCGCGCCGTCACGCAGCACCACGATCTTGTCGGCCAGCGTCATCGCCTCGACCTGGTCGTGGGTGACGTAGATGATCGTCGTCTTCAGCTCCTTGTGCAGCCGCGCGATCTCGATGCGCATGTGCACGCGCAGCTCGGCATCGAGATTGGACAGCGGCTCGTCGAAGAGGAAGACCTCCGGGTGGCGCACGATGGCGCGGCCGATGGCGGCGCGCTGGCGCTGGCCGCCGGAGAGCTCCCGCGGTCGCCGGTCGAGCAGCGGCTCCATCTCCAGGATGCGCGCGGCCTCCGCCACCTGTCGTGCGATCTCGTCCTTGGGGACGCCGGCGAAGCGCAGCGCGAAGCCCATGTTCTCGCGCACCGTCATGTGCGGGTAGAGGGCATAGGTCTGGAACACCATGGCGATGCCGCGCTTGGACGGATCGACATCGTTCATCCGCTTGCCGCCGATCTCGACCTCGCCCGCCGTGATCGATTCGAGGCCGGCGATCATGCGCAACAGGGTCGACTTGCCGCTGCCCGACGGACCGACGAAGACGACGAACTCGCGGCTCTTGATGTCGAGGTCGATGCCCTTGATCACCTCGACGGTGCCGAAGGACTTGTGGACCCCACGCAGCTTCAGCTCGCTCATCGCCCTCTACCCTATCCGGCGTGAAGTGTGACGGTGGTCGTGCCGAAGCGCGGGCTCGACACGGCAACGGTGACGGCCCCACGCGCGCCGGTCGCCTCTACCCAGAAGCCGGTGGCCCCGCCGCGCAGCGGCACCAGGCTCGGGCCGACCAGCCGGCCGGCGCCCGACACCGTGATCTCGATCGGTTCGAACAGGAAGGGCAGCTTGTGTCCGGCCTGGTCGAGGGCACGCACCATCACCCGCACACAATCTTTCGGTGCGGCCGCGATCGTCTCGCGATCGGCAACCACCGCCAGGGTCGTCGCCACCGGATCGGCGACAAAATGCACCTCGGCCGCTGGCTTGCCGCCGACAAGGCCGGTGATCGTCGCATCCTCCCACAGCATGCCCCAGCGGCCCAGCTCGTCGGCGCTGAAATGATGCCGGTCGAAGATCACCGGCGGATGCGGCAGATGGGGGAAGCGGGTGCGGTCCGGCTTGCCGCGCTTGGGCGGGTTGTCGCCGTAGGTGAGCTCGACTTCCTCGCAATTGGTCAGCACCATCAGCGGCAGCACCCCGCCGATGTTGCGCTCGCCGCGCGCCCAGTAGGTCACCGGCTCGAGCACCACCGCTTCTTCCGGCTCGCACTGGCTGGCATAGGCGAAAGCCGCGAATTTCGGTTCGCGAAACATGTCCATGACGCCGTGATGGCAGATGCGGTCGCCGGAGCCGAAATCCTTGTGGGTATTGTAGTCGAAGGCGCACCAGCCGATGCAGCCGGCGATCGCGGAGTCGCCATAGGCGGCGTTCAGCACCGCCAGATGGCGCGTGACGTGTTCGGCCTGGCGCTGCTCCTGGTCATAAGTCTTGGTCGGATGCATGTGCCCGTTGAACTCGGTGACCATGTAGGGCACCGGCCTGTCGAGCCCGGTCATCTCGCGCCGCGGCCTGAGCGCGGTGCGCGGGCGATTTCCCCCAAGTTCCTCGTTGCCGAGGATGAAGTCGTTGGTCGTATAGACGTCCTCGAGGAACTCGCTCTCGGTGATGACGCGGATACCGCCGGTCTGGCGCGTCGTATCGAGTTCGTGGGCGACGGCATTCGTCGCGGCATAGAAGTCGTGGTCGTCCTCCGATTCGTTGATGCGCACGCCCCACAGCACGATCGAGGGGTGGTTCCAGTCGCGCTCGATCATGCGGCGCACGTTTGCGACCGCCTCCGTCTTCCAGGCATCGCCGCCGATGTGCTGCCAGCCGGGGATCTCCTCCAGCACGAGCAGGCCGAGCCGGTCGCAGGCGTCGAGGAACCATGGCGATTGCGGATAGTGCGACGTGCGCACGATGTTGAGGTGGAGATCGCGCTTGAGAATCTCGGCATCGCGTTCCTGGGCGGCACGGCCGAGCGCATATCCGGCATAAGGGAAGGACTGGTGGCGGTTGAGGCCGCGCAGCTTCAGCGGGCGGCCGTTGAGGCGGAAGCCGTCGGTCGTGAACTCCGCCGCACGGAAGCCGAAGGTGTGCGTGACGGAGTCCTCGCCGAGGCTCACCTCGAGCGTGTAGAGGACGGGATTGTCCAGCTCCCAGAGCGCGATGCCTTCGAGCCCGCTCATGGTCAGCTCGGCCGTGGCGGCCGCCGGCGCCGAGGCCGTCGCGATTTCTCTGCCGGCCGCGTCACGCAACACGGCGGTCAGCGTGCCCTCAGGCGCCATACGCTGTGGATTGGCGAGATCGAGGCGCACCTTGAACGACTTCTTCTCGGCCAGCACGTCCGGTGTTTCGATCTTGACCCTGCCGATCGAGACCGGCGGCACCACCTTCAGCCAGACGTCGCGATAGATGCCGGCATAGGTGAGATAGTCGATGCTGCCGCCGAAGGGCGGAATCTCCGGGTTTTCCGAGCCGTCGATCTTGATCGCCAGCAGGTTGTCGCCGGTCTTGAGCCTGCCCGTCAGGCGGGCCGCGAACGGCGTGTAGCCGTCCTTGTGCGCCGCTAGCTTGTCGCCGTTGAGCCACACTTCTGCGTCGGCCATGGCGCCATCGCAGATGAGCCACACCTCCTGGCCCTTCCAGGCCGGGTCCGGCGCCAGCGCCCTCTGATAGGTGAAGGCGCGGCAATAGCCGGTCTCGTCGAAATAGGAGAAGGGCAGTTCCACGGCGCTGTGCGGCAGCGTGACCGGCGCGCCCCTGGCAGGTGCCCTTGTCAGCTCGGGTGCGAATTTCTCGTTGAAGGTCCAACCCTCGTTGAGGGCGATCATGGTACGCATTTCAGAAGCCTCATTTCACGCCACCGGTCAGGCCCGCGACGAATTGGCGTTGGAGAACGAAGAAGATGACGAGCGTCGGCAGCGTCGCCAAAACGGTTGCAAATAGCGTCGCCCCGTAGTCCGGCGTATAGGCGGAAAGCAGGGCCGAGACGACCAGCGTCACCGTCTTCATGTCGTCGGTCTGCAGCACGATCAGCGGCCACAGATAGTTGTTCCAGCTGAGCAGGAAGATGATGATGGTCGCCGCCGCATAGGTCGAGCGCATCACCGGCACGTAAATGAACAGGAAGATCTGCCATTCCTTCAGTCCGTCGACGCGCGCGGCGTCGCGCAGTTCGCTCGGAAAGGCCTTCGTCGCCTGGCGGAAGTAGAAGATGATGAAGATCGAGGCGACAGTCGGCAGGATGACGGCGGCGAAGGTGTTGACCAGGTGCGCCCGCGCGATCATCGAGAACAGCGGCACCATGATCGCGGCAAACGGGATGGTGAGCAGCAGAAGCAGGAAGCTGAAGAGGCGCTCGCGAACACGGGAGCGGAAGATCTCGAAGCCGTAGCCGGCCGTCGACGAAACGGCCAGCGTCACCACGGTCGCGATCACCGATATCTCGATCGAATTCCAGAAGACGCGCGGCACGTCGACGAGGTTGAAGAAGGCCTGCGCATTGGCGGCCAGGTCCGTGCCGAACGTCGCCTTGCCCCTGACGATCAGGTTGGACTTGTTGGTGGCGCCGACGACCATCCAGTAGAACGGAAAGACCGAAACGAAGGCGGCGATCGACAGCCCGAGATAGACGAGACCGCGGCGGATGAGGCGGAACGTCATCGCTTCGCCCTCGGCCGGCGATCGCGGGCGATCCAGAACTGCAGGGCGCTGAGGATCGCGACGATCACCACGATGACGTAGGAGACCGTCGCCGCGTAGCCGTAGTTCGGCATGAATCGGAAGGTCAGGTCGTAGATGTAGATCGACAGCGTTTCCGTCGCGCCGGATGGACTGCCATCGATGGTGATGTTGTTGACTTCGTCGAAGAGCTGCAGCGTGCCGATGGTCGAGATGACGGTCGTGAACAGGATCACCGGCTTCAGCATCGGGATGGTGATGTAGAGGAAGGTCGCCCATGACGGCACACCGTCGATGCGCGCGCTTTCATAGATCGACCGGTCGACGTTCTGCAGTGCCGCCAGGTAGAAGACCATGTTGTAGCCGGTCCATCGCCAGGTGATGGCGAGGATGATCACGACCTTGGCCCAGAACGGATCGGTCAGCCACGGGATCGGCGTGCCGATGATGTGCACGAACATCAGCGCGTTGTTGATGACGCCGTCGTTGGCGAACATCGACTTGAACAGCACCGAATAGGCGACCAGGGACGTGACGCAGGGCAGGAAGATCGCAGTGCGCAGGAGGCCGCGCATCTTGAGCGTGGTGTCGTTGAGCGCCACCGCGAAGAGCAGCGCCAGCGTGATCATGATCGGCACCTGCACGAAGAAGAAGATGCAGGTGTTGGTGAGTGAGCGGATGAAGACCGGGTCGCGCGTCAGGCGGACGATGTTGGCGAAACCGCCGAAGTGGAAGTTCAGGCCCTTGCCGACCTGGAAGCTCATCCACAGCGACCACAGGATCGGATAGATCAGAAACAGCCCGAGCAGCACCAGCGCCGGCGCGATGAACAGCCAGCCGTTGATCTCGGCGTTGCGTTCGATCCTGACACTTGCCACGAGCCGCTCCCCACCTCGCGCGTCCGCCGAGACGCCGGTGCCCCGTGAGGTGGCCCGCCGTTCGCGGCCGGTCCCAGTCACCCGGTGGCTGCGCCGCATGGGACGGACCCCATGCGGACACGGCCTTCGGGAGACAAGGGAACGGGATTGCTCCCGTTCCCGACTACGGATTACTGGATCTGCGCCTGGGCCTGATCGTTGATCGCCTTGAGAGCGTCGTCCACCGAGCCGCCCTTGGCGATCGTCGGGAACTGGGCCTCGAGCGCGGAGTCGACCTCGGCGGTGTAGGTGCCGTAGTCGATGCCCGGGATCTTGCCGATCCAGTCGGCGAAATCCTGCCAGACCTGCTGTCCGCCGAAGAACGGATCCTTGAGTTGGTAGGCCTTGCCGCCGCGTGCGGCGAGCAGCGTGCCGACGGCGCCCTGATCGACGAGGATCTTCTGGTAGAAGTCGACGTCGGAGCCCCACACCGACTTCAGGAAGTCGATGGCGACCTTCTTGTTGGGCGATTTGGCCAGCACATACCAGCTCGAGCCGCCCCAGTTGGAGGCGTGCACCGCGCCGGGAACGCCGGCGAGCAGCGGAATCGGCGCCACCGCCCATTTTCCGGCCTGGTCGGCATTGGCCTTGATCGTGCCGGTGATCCACACGCCGACCGGAACCGAGGCGATCTCACCGGAGGTGAAGCCGGCGGTGAAGTTTGACCAGCCGGACACCGGCTTGACGATCCCCGACTGCCAGATCCTGGCATATTGCTCGAGCGCTGCCTTGAGCCCGACATTGTTGAGGATGTTGAGCGTGCCGTCCTTGTTGAAGTACCACTGGCCGACCGACTGCAACATCATGTGGACGAGGCCGCGCTCGTTGTAGTCGATGTCGAGCATCTTGTGGCCGGTCTTGGCCTCCACGTCCTTGCCGATCTTGATGAGATCGTCCCAGGTGATGTTCTGGAGATCGGCGGCCTTGTAGCCGGCCTGGGCAAGATAGTCGGACCGGTAGAAGAGACCCGCGACGCCGGAATCGAACGGCAGCGAGTAGGACTTGCCGTCATAGGTCGCCGCCTGCACCTTGTATTGGGCGAACTTCGACATGTCGATGACGTCGGACAGCGGCTCGAACGAGCCGGGGAACGACTGCAGGTATTTCTGCGCGACGTCGTCCTCGATCAGCACGATATCGGGAAGCCCGTCGGTGCTGCCGGAGAGAAGCTGCGCTTGCAGCTTGGTCCTGACGTCGTCCTGTGTGGTGGTGTCGATGACGTTGAGCGAAACGTCGGGATGGGTCTTGGCGTAGATGTCGCCGGCTTCCCGCATGGTGACGCCGTTGAAGTTGGGGTCCCAGCACCAGATGGTGAGGGTCGTCGCCGCCAGTGATGCCGTGGCGGTCAGGATGCCGGCGCTGGCGACTCCAATAGCGAGCGCGCGGCGCCAGTTTGTGGCGAAGCGTTTCATTGAATCCTCCCAGTTGCTGAGGTGGCTCCTCAAACACCCCGTACCGTCATTTCTAACTGGGCAGTTCGGGCTCCGCAACATTTAGTAAATTATCGCCCGGCGATTGCCGACCCGCCTGCGGGCGCGTGCTGCCGCGCCACATGATTTCGCTGGCGATGGTGACCCGCTGGGCGAGCTTGCGGCCGCTCACCCGCTGGAGCAGCAGGTCCATGGCGGTCTCGCCGATCTCCTCGCCCGGCAGGCGGACGGTGGTCAGCGGCGGGCTGAGGAACTGCGCCGCCGGAATGTCGTTGAAGCTCGCCACCGCGACGTCGTCGGGGATGTGCAGGCCGAGCTCGCGCACCGCGCGATAGACGCCGATGGCCATGTTGTCGTTGCAGGTGACGATGGCGTCGGGCGGCTGGCGCTGCTCGAGAAGCCGCCTGCCAAGCTGGTAGCCGGTCTGCTCGGTGTTGCGCTCGACGCTGCCCTGGGTCAGGCAGATCTTGGGGTCGAAGACGCCGTGGGTCTTGCTCCACGCGATGTAGGTCCGGCAGCGGATCTCGGCCAGCGGATCGTTGTTGCTCTCCTCCGTCCAGCCGGCGAAACCGATCCGAGCGTAACCGGATTCCATCAATCCCGTCAAAAGCTTGCGGGTCGCGAGCGGCAGGTCGCTGGCCACCGCATCGAAGGCGTCGCTCGCCGGAATGAAATCAGCGAAGACCAGGCGGCGGCTGTAGCGGCCGAGCCAGTCGACCTCCGCCTGGTCGTGCCGGCCGATGGCGATGACGCCGTCGGCGCTCTGCAGCAGCGTCGGCTCCGGCATACTGCCGGTGTGGTAGAGCTTGACCGTCTCGCATTGCAGCGCCTGGCAGCGGCTCTCGATGCCGAGCCGCAGGCCGACGTAATAGGGATCGATCAGCTCCAGGTCGGGCCTCAGGAAGTGGACCAGTGCCACCTTGCGCAGGCCGCGCTGGCGCGCCCGGTTGCGCGCCCGCGGTGTGGCGTAGTTGAGCGCTTCCGCCGTCTCGATGATCGCTTGTCGCTTCGTCTCGCTCACCGACAGCGCCGGATCGAAATTGAGGACGCGCGACACCGTGGCGGTGGAGACGCCTACGGCCTTGGCAATTTCCTTGAGCGTAACCATCGATTCTCAACCACGGCGGGACGGCATTCTGGCCCGGCCGGCTCGGATAGCAAGCGCCGAGACAATTGGAAAATATTTACCCAAAAGCAAGGCGATGTTTCCGCCGACCGATCAGGGCTCCCGTGCCAGCTTCCAGCTCCGCACTTCGAAGGGCATCAGATCGAGCGGCGCCTGGCGGGTCTGCGGTTCCTCCATGATGGTCACCGGGCGCGCCGTCCAGCCCGGCGCGTCGATGGCGAAAGCGCCGCGGCGGCCGGCCGGCTCGTAGACACGGAAGACCAGACCGTCCCCGTCCTCGGCAGCTTTCAGGCCAGAGATCGCCGCCGTAATGCCGCCAACCGTGATTGGCGTCACGGCGCCGCGAGCAAGGCCGCTCACCATGCGCGTCAGCAGCGGCTGGTTGAGGTTCTCGGCCTCCTCGCGCACGCCGCCTTCGTGCCAGTCGCCGACATGGGGGTAGAGCGCATAGGTGAAGCTCTGCTTGCCCTCGTCGGCCAGCGGGTCGGGATAGACCGGGGCACGCACCAGCGACATGCCGAGATTATTGCCGCGCACATTGTGCCCGTACTTGGCGTTGTTGAGCAGCGCCACGCCGAAGCCGGGCTCGCTGAGATCGATGAAGCGGTGCGCCGCCGCCTCGAACATGGCCTGGTCCCAGCTCGTGTTCTGGTGGGTCGGCCGCGTCACCACGCCATAGGCGCATTCGAAGGTTCCCCGTTCGGCGCGCACGGCGACCGGCGTCAGCGTGCGCAGGAGCACCCTACGGTCGTGCCAGTCGAGCTCGGTCTCGATGTCGAGCCGGGCACCATTGGCGCTCAGCCGATAGGTCTGGGTGATGGTCGAGGCGCGGTAGCGGCGCACGACGCGGAGCGCCGCTTGGGCAGGGCCCGACTCGATCAGCGCGACGCTCTCGACATCAGTCACAGGTTCGCCGCGCTCGGCATAGTCGCCCTCCATGTCCCAGGCGTCCCAGTTGCGCGGCTTGTCGACCGGATAGGCCCACAGCTGGTTGCCGGCTCCGGCCAACGCCTCGCGTCCGCTGGGCTTGTGGATGAGGGAGGCGATGCTGCCGTCGGCGGCGATGGTCGCCTTGAGGACGGCGTTCTCGATGTGGCTGGTGCTTGCCGAAAGGCCCGCTGCCGGCACACTGTCGCGGGGCACCACTGCAATCCCCAGCGGGGGAACCGTGTCGTTCCCGCTTCCGATCGGGCGCGGCGAGAGGGAAGGATTGACCACCAGCAGACCGTCGCCCGTTCCCTTGGGAAGTTGTTCGGCGATGGCATCGAGCGCCTGCTCCTGTGCCGCCTTGCCGGCTGCGATGGCGCTGCCGAGTTCGGCCGTGGCATCGGCGTAGACCTCGTGGATCGAGGAACCCGGCAAGATGTCGTGGAACTCGTTCTTCAGCACCAGGCGCCATTGTGCCTCGAGCGATGCCGGCGCCGCAGCCCCCAGCATGTGGGCGAGCGAGGCCACCGTTTCGGCGGTGATCAGCGCGCGCTCCGCCTGCCGGTGCAGGCGCTTGACGTCGGACTGCGTGGTCAGCGTAGCGCGGTGCAGTTCGAGATAGATCTCGCCACGCCAGACCGGCATCGGCACTTCGGCCGCACGGTCATGGGCGTGGGCGAAGAAATCCGCGACACGGCCCCATCGGACCCTGGGCAGAACGGGAAAGTCGCGAAGCTGGACCTCGCGTTCCACCATTTCCGGCGTCGTGCCGCCGCCGCCGTCGCCATAGCCGATGGCAAGCAGAGAGGTGTCGTGCTGTGTCTTGCCGCGGAAGCCGCGCCAGGTGTGATAGATCGCCTCGGGGCCGAGGAAGCCGTTATAGCCGCCGATCGGATTGTCGAAGGTGTGGGCGAGCACGCGCGAACCGTCGAGCCCCTCCCA
Organism: uncultured Alphaproteobacteria bacterium; assembly: GCA_963785065.1. Taxonomy (GTDB): domain Bacteria; phylum Pseudomonadota; class Alphaproteobacteria; order Rhizobiales; family Kaistiaceae; genus CAVSRC01. Next base: position 1,018,743 of record CAWATX010000004.1, on the reverse strand, counting down.
CCAGAACAGGTCGGCGGGGATACGGTTGGTCTCCGACCAGTTGACCTTGATGGTGAAGAAGCTGTCGATGCCACCCTGCCTGAGAAGCTGCGGCAGCGCGCCGGAAAAGCCGAAGCAGTCCGGCAACCAGCACACCCTGTGGCGCCTGCCGAATTCCTTCTCGAAGAAGCGCTGGCCGTAGAGAATCTGGCGGGCGAGCGACTCGCCGGTCGGCATGTTGGTGTCGGGCTCGACCCACATGCCGCCAATGGTCTCCCACTGGCCGGCGGCGGCGCGCGCCTTGATCGCCGCGAGCAGGGCCGGGTCATCCTCGGCGAGCTGCGCGTAGTACTGGGCGGTGGACTGGTTGAAGCGGTAGTCGGCGGAGGCCGCCATCAGCCCGATCGCCGTGTGGAAGGTTCGGCGCAGCTTGCGCCGCGTCTCGGCATAGGGCCACAGCCAGGCCAGGTCGATATGGGCATGGCCGGTGAGCGTCAGCGCGCCTTCCGGCGGATAGCGCTTCTGCAGGTCGCTGAGCCGCGCGACCAGCCCGTCGTGGGCCGCCGTCACGCTCGCCCGCTGGGCCTGGTTGAGCGCCGCCGGGCGCTCCGTCATTTCCGGCAGTTCCCAGATGCGCTGCTGCTGCGGGGAGGGCGCCACGCGCGCGATGTAGTCGGCCGTATCCGACGGCCAGTCGAGGCCCGTCAATGCCGCTTCGGCCGCGGTCAGCAGATGCGGCACGACCTCGTGGCCGCCGAGCACGGCGGAGGCCTCTGCGACCTGGAGGAGCAGGAGATGGAGCCGGTGGACCGGCGGGTCGATCCACAGAAGGGCCGCAGCGGCGAGTCTGGGCTCGCGCATGGGAACACCGAACGGCCCGCGCGCCGTCGCCTCTGCGCTGATGGCGATCTCGCGGTGCTCGACGGTAAATTCGCGGTGGTAGGGATCGACGCCGAAGGAGACGGGCGCGCGATCGGGGTAGCCCAGCGTCACCAGAGCTTCGCCGCCGAGGTCCAGCGTCAGCCGCGTCTCCTCGAGCGGCCAATGCGCGGGCACCGTCGCATTCGCCGAGAAGCGGTGGACACCTTTGCGGTCGGGCCAGGGATCGCCGAGGGAGAGCGGTGCTTCGTCCAGCATCCAGCCGGTCACCGCCACGCTTTCGCGCGTGCGCCAGTAGACCAGTTCCTCAAGCCGAACCTTGAGCCGGTCCAGCCGCTGCGCCGTCGTCAATGCCATGGGCCCACGCCTCCCTGAATGGCCGTCAGGCCAACCCGCCTTTGCCTATCACTGGAGGGCGGGCGCTGTCCCGTGCCGGGAGAGAGCATCCACAGGAGCCGCTCTGCTATGCCGGGAGTTTGAAGACCGGTACGATGCGGCCCGCGGTCGCGAACAGCCGGCGCAAATCTTCCACGTCGGGACAGGCAGGCGGCGGGGGGATGGCGCGGCCGGCCTTACGCGGTTCGGCGAGCACCGCCGAGGCGAGCAGGGTGGTGCCTGGCTCCAATATCCCGCGAAGCTGCGGAAGAAGCGTGCGCGCCGTCATCACATTGGTATTGGCAAAGGGGCTGATCACCCGCGGCGTGCGCGCGTCATAGCCGACGATCGCGCTCACATCCTCGGCGGTGCTCACTTCGCCGCGCTGACCGGCGACGCTTTCCTGCCACGCCCTGAAATCGGGCTTGGCGATCGCAAAGCCACCCTCGACCGCGTCCAGCCGGCGCGGTGTCGTGACTTCGTGCAGCCTTATGTGCCAACGGCCTGCCGGCACCAGCCAGGTTTCGACCGTGACGTCTACATAGGGCCGCCAGCGCGCGTAGAGCCTGTCGCCGGCAATCAGCACCGCGTCGCTGCTCTCGCGCATGCGCAGATGCCGGCCGTCGTCCGAGAAGCCGAGCATGTTGTCACAGGCAGCCTCGGCGAAGTGCCGCTCGTCGGCCTCGATGGAGAAGCCGTAGCGGGTGGAATAGGCGAACTTGCCGTATTTTTCGGGCATGCCGCGCCACTGCCGCTGCTCCTGGCCAGAGGCGAGCGCCACGATGTGGCCGGGCAGGTGCTGCATCACCATGCCGGGCTCGGCCAACGGCACGGGCGCATCGAATGTCTCGGGCTCGGCCTCTTCCGCCGCCCAGAAGGGGTGCTCCTGCGGCAGGGCCAGCGGCAAGAAGGCCTTCATTGCCCAATACGGCGAGCCGGCGGAATTGTAGCCCTCGCTCACCATGAGGCTGGGATAGCCGTAGCCGATCGACAGCACGCCGTCGCGCTCGAAGATCGGCCGGCGTGCCCACCATCTGAGATTGCGCAGGTAATAGCCCTTGATCTGACCCCAGGGCAGCGCCTCGACGCCGGCATAGGCGAGCGCCCCCCAGATGCCGGCGTGGGCGAAGCGATAGGTCAGGCTGCGGCCGAAGGGCAGCGCCGAACCATCCGGCGCATACCAGTGGCGGATCGAGCGGGCGAATTCGGCGGCGCGCGCACGATAGCGCTCCGCGCGCGCCGGATCGTCCGCCAGCACTGAATAGATGAGCCCGTAGAAGTGAAAGGCGAAGGGAATGTAGTGGTCAGCGCTACGAATTGGCCCGTCGCGATACCAGCCATTCCCCAGCACGAAGCGTTCAAGGTCGTCGAGATAGGTTTCGCGCTTCGCGGCATCGACGTCGACACCGCAATGGGCGAGGCCGAGATCGATGAGGACGCGGAAGAATTTCCAGTTGCTGTCGACGAAGGCGTGCTCCCGCCCGGAGATGAGGTAGGCGGCGACGCGCTCTTTCGCGTCGTCGTCGAGCGGGTCCCACAGCTCGGCGCGCGCGAGGCGGAGCGCGAAGCCGATCGCAGCCAGCTCCACCTGGCGCTGGTCGATGTCGCCGATGTCGCCCCAATAGTCGGGATGCTGAGGATTGGTGCCGGCGCTCAAGCCGTCGCGGTAGAGCTGCCAGTGAGGGAACGCGCCGCCGCCGGTGGCGAGCGGCACGATCCCCCACAGCGGGCGGGCGAAACCCTCCATATCGCCCGCCGCGCGATCGAAATGCGCCGCCTCAGCGCTCAGCCGCACGCGCGCCCCGGAATCGGAGAAATGGGCAAGCAGAGGCTGAAACAGCGCGTCGACCGCGCGCGCCACGTCGGCGCGCGTCAGAAGCGGGTTTTCCGAAAGAGGTGTTCTGGTCAATCGCAAAGGCCGGAAATGTGGGGCCGGCGAGTGGCCGACCCCACAGACTCACTGGTTTACTTGATGGCGGCAACGCCGTCGTTCATCTCCTTGATGCCCTCATCGACCGTGACGTTCTCGCTCATGATGTTGTCATGGGCGCGGTTGAGCACGAGTTCGTACTCGGCCGCCTTCGGGTCGACCGGCAGTTCGAGATAGGTGGCCTTGGGCTTCAGAGCGCCGAGGCTGGTCGGATCGTTCGGGAAGCCGTCGGTCGAGGTGATGGCCTGCATCACTTCGTCGGTCTTCAGCGGCGGGAAGTTGCCCGTTTGGGCAAAGATCTTGGCGCCTTCCGGTCCGGTGACGAACGCGACGAACTTCTTGGCCGCGTCGGCGTTCTTGGAGTTGGCGTTCACCGCAATGCCGGTCAGCGTGCCGGCCGTGCCGCCGGGTGCGGCGCCTTCCGGATGCGGATAGGCGGCGATACCCCAGTTCTTGACCAGCGATTCACCGGTCTTTTGCTTGGCGATCTGGGTCGCGATGAACCAGGTGCCCATCGGCATCATGCCGACCTTGCCCTGGAACCAGACGCTCGAATAGTGGGTTTGGCTGGTCTTGAGCGAGGAGTAGGTGCGGGCATAGCCGTTGTCCTGCAGGGCCAAAGCGCGCTCGTACCAGGGCTTCAGGAACGAGTAGTCCTTGGCGATCAGGGTGTGCTCGCCAGTGGTGATGGCCGGAAGCTCGACGACCGAGCGCCAGACATGCTGGTGAGCGCCATAGACCTTGTCCTGACCGAAGCCGCTGGTGATCTTCGCGGCCATTTCGTCGTACTGCTTCCAGGTCATGTCGTCGGTCGGATAGGGCACGCCGGCTTTGTCGAAGGGGTCCTTATTGTAGTAGATGATCCAGAAGTCGGTGCGCATCGGCATCGCATACTGCTTGCCGTTGACTTGCAACGCTTCGATGAGGCCGCCATAGCCCGAGGTATCCTTCGGGACGATGGCGTCTCCAGTCAGGTCCGCCAGCCGGCCGGTATTGATCATCTGCATGTAGCCGGGGATGTCCTTGATGGTGATGACATCGAGGTCGCTGCCGCCGCCGGTCAGCTGGGTCATCACCATCTGGTTGTAGTCGACCGAGCCGAGGTCGGTATAGGTGACCTTGATGTCCGGATTCTTGGCTTCGAAAGCGTCGATCAGCGGCTTGTAGTAGACCGTCTTGTCCCAGTCCCAAAGGGCCCAGTTAATGGTCGTCTGCGCCATGGCCTGGCCGGCGACCAGGGCCAGTCCTGCTGCTCCGAGCAGGGCTGACGCGAATGCACCAAATTTCGTCATGTCTTTCCTCCGTCGTTGAGAATTCACGCCGACTGCGTCCTCGGTCTTCTTGTTGGCCCCTGCGGGGGCACAATTGCGATATGCGAGAAACCGAGCTGCACTCCCTTGAGCACGGCGAAGCTGGTCACCAGTGCACCAAGAGAGAAGTTGACCAGCACCGGCAGAACGACCGATGCGGGATAGAAGAGGATGTTGGCGAGCCATAGCAGCGCCACGAAAAGCAGCGCGGCCAGGCCCGGCAGCGGGCGCGCCAGCAGGCCGATCGCCGCCGCCTTGATGATGTCGGCAAACGGTCGGCCGGCGCCCTCCGCCATGGCCACGAAGAGGTGAGCGGCGAAGAGCGGCAGCAGCACCGAAACTGCCATGGCAATGGCAAGCGGAGCCGCGGCCAGGAGATTGCTCTTCGCCGCACCGGCATAGGTCGTGAGCGCCAGCACCGTGAGCGCGCCGGCAGAGCAGACGACGAGGCCGGAGAGCGTCGCCGGAACCAGGCCGGCGCGGAAGGCGCTCCAGAAATCGCGCCACAGATAGACGTTGCGGTCCTCGACCATCATCACCGCGATGCTCACCGTGGCGAAATAGGCGGCCGGGAGAGTGACGATGGGCAGCGAGAGGGCGAGGAACAGGAGATTGAGCTTGACCAGCGCCCACCATTCGCGGCCGAGCACCGACGCCAGCAGGCGCAGCCCCTCGGGTGCCGGGGCATCCTTGGCGATGCCCCGCCCTTCGCCGAAATAGTAGTTGTAAAGCCAGTTCATGCCTTACCGGTTCCCCTCTCAGGAAGTCAGGTGTCGATGGTCCTCTCGGTCTCTTTGTCGAACAGGTGGGCCATGGACAGATCGGCCGTCAGAGTCAGCGCGTCGCCCGGCCGCGCCCGGCAGCGCGGCGACACCCGCGCAATGATGGCGTGCCCGCCCAGCATGGCGTTGAGATGCACCTCGGCGCCCATCGGCTCGGCCAGTTCCACGTCCACCTTCAGCGGCGCGGTGAAGGCCGCGTCGACGTCGACCGGCAGCAACTCGTGGAAGTTTTCGGGGCGCAGCCCGAGAACGCACTGCCGCCCGGCATATTCGTCCAGGTTCCGGTCGGTCAGCCGCGCCGGAAGCGGCAATATCTGACCTTCGAAATCCGCAACGAAGGCACCGTCCGCTTTCGTCAACGTAACCGGCAGGAAATTCATCTGCGGCGCGCCGATGAAGCCCGCCACGAACATGTTGACCGGATGGTCGTAGAGCATCTGCGGCGTGTCGACCTGCTGGATGTAGCCGTCCTTCATCACCACGATGCGGTCGGCCATGGTCATCGCCTCGACCTGGTCGTGGGTGACGTACACGAACGTCGCGTCGAGGCGCCGGTGCAGTCGGCTGATCTCGGAGCGCATCGTCGAGCGCAGCTTGGCGTCGAGGTTGGACAACGGCTCGTCGAGCAGGAACACGGCGGGCGAACGCACCATCGCCCGCCCCAGCGCCACGCGCTGCCGCTGCCCGCCGGAAAGCGCCTTGGGCCGACGGTTGAGCAGGTGCTTGATGTCGAGGATTTCCGCCGCTTCGTTGACCTTTTGGTCGATGACGTCGCGTGGGCTCCGGCGCAGCACCAGCCCGAAGGCCATGTTCTTGTAGACCGTCATGTGCGGGTAGAGCGCGTAGTTCTGGAACACCATGGCGATGTCCCGATCCTTCGAAGGCACCTCGTTGACGATCGTGTCGCCGATGATGAGATCGCCCGAGGTGACCTCTTCGAGCCCGGCGATCATCCTCAGCGTGGTCGACTTGCCGCAGCCCGAGGGGCCGACCAGGATGATGAATTCCTTGTCGCCGATGTCGAGATCGATGTCGTGGACGACGGTATGCGCCCCGAACGTCTTCCGCACTTTTCTGAGCGAGATGCCGGCCATCGTCTCACCAGTACGGGGTCCATTGACGCGACAGTCGTGTCAGGCCCTCGAAATAGTAGTAGTCGCCCCAGCTCACGCACTCGTCGACGCCCTCGCCATGACAGCTGTTGAACGGCGACTTCTTGGAATAGGTGCCGTGCAGCAGGAAGCCGTTGGAGACGGTGGGGTCGGTGACCGCGTAGTTGCGCCACAGGCTGCCCAGCATCTGTCGCGCCAGCTGGCGCATCGCGGCTGCGCGCGCCTCTCCGACGAAACCGGCCATCTCCAGCAGGCCGCAGGCGACGATCGCGGCCGAGGATGAATCGCGTGGCTCGTCGCCATCGGTGAAGGTCAGGTCCCAATAGGGCACCAGATCGTTGGGCAGGTGATCGAGGTAATAGGCGAGCAGGTTTTCGAAGGTTTCGAGATAGTCGGCGCGCCGCTCGTTGCGATAGCACACCGCCATGCCGGCGATCGCCCAGGCCTGGCCGCGCGCCCAGGCGCTCTCGTCGCGATAGCCCTGCTTGGTGGCGCCGCGCACCGGCGCGCCGGTCACCGGGTCCATGTAGAAGGTGTGATAGGTCGAATGGTCCGGCCGGATCGAGTTGGCCAGCGTGGTGTGCGCGTGCGCCAGCGCCTTTTGGCGATAGAGCGGGTTGCCGCTCTCCTCGCTCGCCCAGAAGAGCAGCGGCAGGTTGAGCAGGCAGTCGATGATGTAGCGGTAGTTCTCCGGTTCCCCCATCGCTCCCCAGGCCTGGATGAACTGGCCCTTATGGTGGAAGCGTTCGATGAGCTGGTCGGCGGCGAGCAGCGCCGCCCGCCGTCCGTCGAGGTCGCCTACCAGCTTCCACGCCGCCACGCAGCTCGGCGAATAGAGGAAGCCCATGTCGTGGTGATCGGTGGCAATGCGTTTCTCGATGCGGTTGAGGAAGCTCTGCACGTGGATCTGCGCGGCGTAGCGCAGCACCTTGTCGCCGGTCGCCTCATAGGCAAGCCAGATCGAACCCGGCCAGAACCCTGCGGTCCACTGGTCGTTGGGTACGGCCGGATAGAAGTTGTCGATGCTTGAGTGGTTCTGGGCCGCATAGGTGAAGGTCGGCAGGTTGCGCCGGACCTGCGCCACGACGGCGGCCATGGCCGCGGCGACCTCGTCGTCGGTCATCGCGGGGCAGGCGTCAGAGCGAGCGGCAATATCGAGCATCGATTATCCTTTGAGCCCGGTCGAAGCGATGCCTTCGACGAAGAAGCGTTGCAGTGCGAGGAAGAGGATCAGGACCGGAATCAGCGACACCACCGAGGCGGCCATGATCAACCCGTATTCCTGGGTGTACTGCGTGATGAACATGCGGATGCCGACCTGGATCGTCTTGACCTCGGTCTTGGTCAGATAGATCAGCGGCCCGAGGAAGTCGTTCCAGGTGGTGACGAATGTAAAGATGGTCAGCGTCGACAGCGCCGGCATGGAGAGCGGCAGCATGATTCGCCACCAGATGCCGTATTCACTCATCCCGTCGATGCGCGCCGCCTCGCACAATTCGTCCGGGATCGACATGTAGAACTGGCGCATCAGGAACACGCCGAAGGCGGTGAAGGCCTGCAGGCAGATCATCGCGGTGAGCGTGTTATTGAGCCCGAAGCCGCGCATCATGATGAACTGCGGCACCATGTAGACCTGCCAGGGCATGGCGATGGTGGCGATGTAGGCGAGGAACAGCGCGTTGCGGTAGGGGAAGTGCAGCTTGGCGAAGGCGTAGGCGGCGAAGCTGGAGGTCAAGAGCTGCAGGAAGGTGACGACGACCGTCAGCTTGACGGTGTTGGAGATGAACAGTGCCAGCGGGATCTTGGTCCAGATGTCGACGAAGTTCTGCCAGTGCGGGTGTTGCGGAATCCATTCGATCGGGAAGGAGAAGACGTCGCGGTTGAGCTTGAGCGAGGCCGACAGCATCCACACGAACGGCGCCAGCATGGTGATCGTGATCAGGATGACGATCACATAGGTGGCGATCAGACCCCATTTCACGCGCCGGCGCGGGCGCTTGAGCGCGGTGGGCGCTGTCGGGAGGCTGGCCGTGCTCATGCCAGGTTCTCCTCCTTGTCGCGCGTCCACCAGAACTGGACGATGGTAATGGCGAGGACGAGCATGAAGAGGACCAGGGCGACCATGCTCGAATAGCCGAGATCCCAGGAGACGAACGCCTCGTTGTAGATGTGATAGACCAGCACCAGGGTCGACGTTCCCGGCCCGCCCTGGGTGATCATGTAGATCTGGTCGAACACCTTGAACGAGGTGATGGTCAGCATCACCGAGACGAAGAAGGTGGTCGGCGCCAGTTGCGGCAGGGTGACGTACCAGAACTTCTGCCAGGCGGTGGCGCCGTCGATGTTGGCGGCTTCGTAGAGCTCGGCGCTGATCCCCTGCAGGCCGGCAAGGTAGATCACCATGAAGTAACCCATGTTCTTCCACACCGAGAACCCGATCACGGTGACCATCGCCCAGTGCCTGTCGGCGGCCCATCCGGGCAGGTTCTTGGGATCGACGCCCAGGTGGTAGAGGACCATGTTCACCGGCCCGAAATCCGGGTTGAAGAGCATGTTCCAGACCACCGCCACCGCGATCAGCGAGGCCACGTAGGGGAAGAAGGCGACGGTGCGGAAGAAGTTGCGGGCAAAGATCTTCTGGTTGAGCAGGATGGCCAGCCCCAGCGAACAGACCAGCGTCAGCGGCACCGTGAAGCCGGTGTAGATGATCGTGTTCCAGAAGGCGTCCTGGAACACCTTGTCGGAGAACAGCCGCCAGAAATTGGCGAGCCCGACGAACTGGATGGGGTTGGAGCCGTCCCAGTGCAGGAAGGCGAGGGCGAAGGCGAAGACGATCGGCCCCAGCGTGAAAACGGCGAAGCCGACAAAGTTCGGCGCGATGAACGAATAGGCGATGAGCGTATTCAGCACCTTGCGCCAGCGCCGGGACGCTCGCGCCCGGGGGCGTGAGATCGCGGTCAGGGGCTCGGCGTAGGTAGTCACCGCGGCGCGCCTCCTCTCACCTGATCCTGAGGCCGAGATCTGAGCCTACGATCGGCACCAGGATACGGAATATCCGCTCCGGCCAGGCCTGCCGCAATCGTGCGTCGGCAATTGTGATCGCTTCGCGGCGCAGCGCGCCGGCGCCCGTGAGAACGATCTCGCCGAGATCGCCGACGATGATGCGCCCGTCGACGAGCCGCGGCTCATGGCTGAACATCAGCGAGAGCACGGCCGGCCGCTCGCCATCGTAGGCGTCGTTGATCGCGACCGCCTCGCCCTTGATCAGCCGGACAGAGCGGCGATAGCGCCGGACCCGCGCCTCGGGCGGATAGGCGCCGGCAATGTCCATGGCGATCGTGGCTTCGTCGAGATCGACGGCAACATCGCGCGCTGCGAATTCCGCTCCAGCCGCCTGCTGAACGCCGTCGAAGGTCGGCAGGTTGTGGTAGGCCGACTGCATCGTCCAGATGGCGTAACGATCCGGCGAAAAGGTCCTGGCGGTATAGGTCTCGACGCCGACGTCGATGAGCAGTGGCTGGCCGTCCTTGTAGACGGTCAGGCTGCCGACATCGTTGTGATTATGGTTGTCGTCATTGTCGCCGGCATGGACGGCAACGACGAAGCGCGCGTCGCGGACGATGAACAGGCCGGTGCTCGGGTAATAGATGTCGGGTGCCGCGACCGGTTGCGCGGCGTAGCTGGCCATCTCCGTCGCGCTGGTCAACGCCAGCAGCCGGTGATGGAGGTTGATCTCGTTGGGACGCTCGGGCGTGGGGTCACGCGCCGCATCTGTGGCGGCCAACGAGCACAGCAACGGCGAGCCGACCGCCTTGCCGAACAGGAACTCCCGCGCCCCACAGGGCTCCTCTACCGCCGAGGCATCGGCGAAGTTGATGTAGCGGTCGTCGCCAACATGGGTGTGGACGATGTAGTCCGCCATGTTGCGGATCTTGGGCTGGCGCCACAGTCCGGCGAAGACGCCGGGCGCGACCGCATCCATCACCCGCAGCGCCCCGAACAGCGACAGCGCCGCATGGCGGTAATAATGCGGCCCCTCGTCGCAGGCGCCGTCCTCGCCATAGTCCTTGAGAAAGGCATCGAGGCTGTGCGCCGCCTTGGCGATGACGGCATGGCGCGTGACCTGGTCGGTCGGCCGCGTGAAGGTGCTGACGAGGACGTTCTCCGTGCACCAGGCCGTCCAGTTCATCATCGGCTCGTCGCCGTTGCCCATCCACCAGAAATGCTCTGTGAGATAGGGCCGGGTGATCCGCGTCTCGATCTCGCGATCGATGCGCCGGACGATCCCCGGCGCGGCCCAATCGAGCACGGGGCCGAGCAGCGATGCGATGACGGCAAGCTGTGCCCCGGTCTCGGCCGCGAACAGGTCGATCACCGGCCGGTCTGGGTCGGGCAGGGGATCGCAGGGTGTGTCGCGCACATGGGTATTGTGCGCCGGCAGCTGCCAGCCGCTTTCTTCCAGAAGCAGATTGATGCCGTCGATCAGGGTGTCGACGAGGCGACCCCGTCCCTCGACCAGCTCGGCGAGCGCCAGCGCATTGACGCGGCGGCGCCGTGCAAAATAGGCGGTCTCGTAATCGATGCGGTTGCCGGTGCGGGTGAAGGCGCAATAGGCGCTCGCCGTCAGCACCGGCCAGGGCCGGCCGAAGGCAGCTTCGCCGCCGACCAGCAGGCGAAACGTCAGAGGCTCGGGAAGGCTTGTCCAGAAAGCCCGGTCGCTTGCCGGCGGTGCCGGCACAAACACCGGCAAAACATCTCCCAGCCCCGACAGGCAGTCGGCGACCCACCCATCTAATCCTGCGCTCGGGCTGACTTTCGCCAAGCCGGACACGTCACCTCCCTTGCCGGTCTGGTGCCGACATTAGCCGGCACCAAGTCAGGCAGCCCCACAGCGCAAAGTCAAGACAATTTCTCAAATCGTGCAATGTTGCGTGAACTTGGCAAATTGCGCTAATGTTGACGTCTATGCCGGCCAACCAATAGAGAAGGCCAATTGCGGCGGGCCGTGGTGACTGCCGCGCAAGCGAGGAGCGCATTGATGGCCGCTTACGGGGGGCCCCCTGTCAAAGGCGCTGCCGCGGTAACGCCTTCCGGCCGGGTGACCTTGCGCGACGTTGCCGAGGCAGTCGGCGTCTCGATCAGCACCGCATCGCGGGCGCTCAATGGGGCGCCGGGCATTTCCGGCGACGTGCGTTCACGCATTCAGTCGGCGGCCGGACGTCTGAACTATGTCGGCGCCTTTGCCGGCACCGCGACGGTGATCTCCGATCTTCACGTGCCTGACGGCAGTGCCGGCGAGTTCAACCTGGCGGTCCAGCGCGGCATGGAGAAGCGGGCCCGCGAACTGGGCCTCACGCTGTCAGTGACCCACGCGCTCCCATCGGGCATGGCGTGGCTCGACCCCGACGGGCTTCCGTCGGGCTATCTGCTCCTCTCCATGCAGCGCGAGGACATCATCCAACACCTGTCGGCGCGCGCCGCCCCAGCCGTCATCGTCAATGGCCGCGAGCCCTTCATGCGCCTCGACGCCGTCGCTCCGGCTAATCGCACCGGCGGCTATCTCGGCGCCCATCATCTCATGCAGCTCGGCCACACGCGCATCCTCGTGCTTGCCCATTCGCCGCGTCCCACCATCCGCGACCGCATGGCCGGCAGCCGCAAGGCCATGCAGGAGGCGGGGCTGGAGCTTGTCGACGATCTGGTCATCGAGCTGGAGGCGATGCGCACCGAGGTCGCCTATGCCGCCATCAAGCAGCGCATCGAGACGTCCGGCCGCGATTTCACGGCGATCCTTTGCTACAACGATTATTGCGCCTTCGGCGCCATGGCCGCGCTCACCGAGGCGGGCCTCAGCGTCCCCGGCGACGTGTCGATCATCGGCTTCGACGATATCCCCACCGCAGCGCTGATATCGGTGCCGCTCACCACCATCCACGTCGAGGCCGAGGACATCGGCGCGCGCAGCGTCAGCCGGCTCATCGAGCGCATCCGCCAGCAGGATCCGCTGGCGACCTATACCGAGACGGCGGTCAGCCTCGTGGTGCGCGACTCGACCGGTCCGGCGCGGACGTAGCGGCCGCCGGGTGGCAAGCGGCCACGGCGCTGTCCAGCAATGTGTCCTCAGAAATACCGTCGCAATTGGACGTAGGCCATCGTTGGCGGCGCGATGTAGGGTGCCGTGCTGCCGCTCACCGGCAGGCCGCCATATTCCGTGCCCTTGCCGCCGATCGGCACCTGCACGCCGGCGATGAAATCGGTGTTGTCGTTGAGCGACCAGTCCGCCTCGCCCGCCGCGTAGAGACTGCCGTCGTTGAGGTTGACGATGAGGCTCGGCGAGAGCGTCAGGAGTGGCGTCCATTCCACGGTCATGCCGCCAGCAAGGTAGTCCCGCGAAGTGTTGAACACCTGACCGCGCGCCAACCGGCCGGCGAGGTCGGCGGGCAGCGTGTCATAGGCTCGGCCGCTGCCGCCGACCCCGAAGCCGTTGTGGAAATACTCGGCGAAGACCCTGGCATTGTGGCCGAACACGGTCGTGGCCGTGCTGATATTGGCAAGGCCCGAGATGCGCGTCGCCCCGCCAGCCTCGAAGGTCGGGATGATCTCGGCGTTCCACACCGCGCCACCGAGCGGACCGCTGAGGCCCACGCCGGTCGTCCAGTCGCCATGGTCGCGCGCCGCAATCACGGTGGTGCCGATCTCGCCGAAGCTGCGGTGGTAATGCAGCGCGAAGGTGCTGGCGTCCCATGTCGGCGTCGCGTTGGTGGTCATGGCGCGCGGCACGGCGATGAACTGCAGGTCGGAGCCGTCGTTGAACAGCCATTGCAGATAGGCCATGTCGACGCCCGGCTTGTATTCGGTGTCGGTTGCGTTGGGCGCGAAGGGATCGACCAGGTCCATCGGGTGAAACACCTTGCCGGCGCCCCAGGTCAGAGCCTGGCGGCCGACGCGCACGACGTATTTGTCGGTCGTGTAGCCGAGCGCCAGCCGATCGATCCTTTGGGTCGCCCGCGCCTGGCCATCGTCAACGATGGTGTTGGTGAGATCGAGCCAGGTTGCCGGTGGTGGCGCGGCGAACAGGGGCGCTTCTGCCCGCGCCAGCCTGGCACCGCCGCCATAGTCGCCACTCACCACGTAGTGGGCGCTGAAGTCCCAGTTGCCCCATTTGGGCTCCCAGGTGAGGCGGAGGTCGCCCGCGAAATCGTTGCGGAAACGCTCGCCGAGCGTCTCGGCGAGACTGCCGCCTTTCGAGAAGGCGCCGCGGTCGGTCAGCTCCAGCCGGCCATGCAGGTCCTTGAGCCCATCGGCGAGGGCCGTCTGCGCCGTAAGCGGCGCGACGACGAGGGCGAGGCCGAGCGCGGCCTCAAGCGTCTTCGGCAACATGTGATTTCTCCCGACGTTCATCGGCGGTGATGCGCCCGTCGGTCATCTCTATGTGGCGTCGCGTGCGGGCGATGACACGGGCGTCGTGGGTGCCGATGAGGAAGGTGATCCCCGAGGCGGCGTTGAGCCTGGCCATGAGGGCGACCAGGTCCTCGGCGGTCTTCGAATCGAGATTGGCGGTCGGCTCATCGGCGAGCACGATCGCCGGGCGCGCGACCAGCGCGCGGGCGACGGCGACGCGCTGTTGCTGGCCGCCCGAGAGATAGGCCGGCCGGCGATCCTCCATGCCCTCCAGCCCGACGTCGCGCAGAGCCGCGACCGCCCGGCGGCGGCGCTCGCGCGCATCGACGCCGAGAAGCTGGAGGATGAACTCGATGTTCTCGGCCGCCGAGAGCACCGGAATGAGATTGTAGGCCTGGAAGACGAAGCCGATCTTGTGCAGCCTGAGTTCGGTCAGGCGCGTCTTGTCGAGCTTGCCGAGATCGTCGCCGTCGACCGTCACCGTGCCGCCGGTCGGCCGGTCGAGTCCGCCGATCATGTTGAGCAGCGTCGTCTTGCCCGAGCCGGAGGGGCCGGCGAGCGTGGCGAAGTCGCCGGCGGCGATGTCGAGATCGACGCCGTTCAGGGCCGGCACTTCGATGGCGCCGAGGCGATAGCGCTTCTCGAGACGGCGACAGGAGACGATCGCGGAAGGCGAGGGGGACGCGACGTTGTCCTGAGCTTCACGAAACATGGCTCATGGCCTCCACGGGTTTGGCGCTTGCCGCCTTGCGCGCCGGCCACAGCGCCACGGCGACGCCGAGCGCCCAGACGAGCAGCGACAGTTCGAGGAACTCTGCCGGCACTAGATGCGGATAGAGCACGTGCCCCGCGCCGATATATTCGGCGCCGCGCGCCAGGAAGCCGAGATCGAGCCCGCCATGCAGGGCGGCGATGGTCGCCGCCGATGCCGCCATGCCGGCGATGACGCCGGTGCCGATCAGCAGCGCGGATTCGAGCAGCACCTGCAACAAGATCAGGCGCGGGCGCATGCCGAGCGCCTGCAACAGGCCGAACTCGCGCACCCGCTCGAAGACGGCCATCAGCTGCGTATTGACGATGCCGATCGCCATGAAGACGAACATCACCCACAGCCATATGTAGATGAAGGCGTCCATGAAATCGTTGACCGCGGCGGCAAGCGGGGACAACGCCTTCCACGAGGCGACGTCGAGGCCGGGCGCCGCGCGCCTGAGCGAAGCGATCACCGGGGCAAGCTGTGCCTCGTCGGGGACATGAAAACTCACCTCGGAAATATCGTCGCCGACGCCGAGCATCGTCTGCGCCGTGGCAATTCCGGTGAAGGCGAAGGCGTCCTCGGTGGTCTGATTGCCGGCGAAGAGCCCGACGACCTGATAGGCCCGCTGCGCCAGCGAGCCGTCGGCGGCCTGCGCCATGATGATCACGCGCTTGCCGACGCGCGTCTTCAACCGTGTGGCAAGGTGACGGCCGAGCACGATGCCGGTGTCCGAACCACCGGAGAGGTAACGGCCGTCGGCGATTTGCTCTGGGATGGTCGAGATCCGCCGCTCGCCGGCCGGGTCGACGCCATAGAGCGTGAGCGGCAGCGTCTTGTATTCGCTCTGCACCACCGCCGGCACGCGCACGCGACCGACCCAGGCATTGATTGCCGGATTGCCGAGCGCTGACTTCAGCGCCCGGTCGGGCGGTGGCATGCGGCGCGACACGGTCGGGTCGTCGAGATAGCCCTGGGCGTGGATCTGGCCGCTGCCGGTCAGCAGGTTGAGCGCCGTGTCGCGGCTCGATTGCGACCAGGCGTCCAGCAGGGCGGCGAAGACGAGGATCGAATAGAGCCCGACAGCGACGACGATGAGGGTGATGATCGTGCGCCGCGGATTGCGCCACAGGTTGCGCCAGGCGAGGGGGCCCAGGAGTTTCAGCGCACCCATCATGCGGCCCTCATGGCGGCGACCGGCTCGAGCCGGTTGATCCGGCGCACCGGGAAGAGCCCGGCGACGGCGACCGACAGGATGATAACCGCCGGGCCGACGGTGGCGCTGAGGAAGCTGAGCGTCGGATAGAGCCGCCCGGGCAGACCCCATTGCGCCATCAGCCCTTCCATGCCGCCGAAGGCAATGCCGGCATGGGCGAACCAGAGGGCGGCAGCGCCGCCGATCACGATGCCGATGGCGTTGCCGAGGACGGCGAGCAGGATCAACTCCAGCCACAGCATGCGCCCGACCAGCCCGGCGCGCATGCCGATCGACAACAGCATGCCGAATTCGCGCGTGCGTTCGAGCACCGACATCAGAAGCGTGTTGAGGATGATGAACACGACGACCACGACCAGGCTCACATACCAGAGCATGGAGGTGGAGAAATCGAGGGTGATCGCCTGCTTCAACGCCGGCTGCAGCCCGCCCCAGTCCTCGACCGTAAGCTTGTGCGCCGAGGCCAGCCGGGCGAGCGCCGGCAGCGCGCCATTGACGGACGCGAGGCTCGGGCCGGCGAGCGCGATGACATTGGCGGCGTCGCCGAGCGCGAAGGTCTCCTGGAAGCGGGCGAGCGGCATTTCGGCGATCTGCCGGTCGAGGTCGCCGATGCCCGAATGGAAGATGCCGACCAGCGTCAGGCTGTCGGCGGCGACCGTCCCGTCAGCGGCGGAGCCGAGCAGCGTGACCTTGTCGCCCAGCGAAAGCTTGAGATTGCGCGCCAGCGCATCGCCGAGCACGATCGCATCGCTGTCGCCGGGACGGAGGTACCGGCCCTGATGCACGGTCGCGGCGAGGGTGGAGACGGTCCGCTCCCGCTCCGGATCGACACCCTCGATCGCCGCGCCATAGCTGAGATCGCCATTGGCGAGGATGACATAGGAGATGGCGCGCGGCGTCGCGGCGGTGACGCCGGGAACGTTGACGGCGACGGCCGCCAGTTTCTCCGGCGCCGCAATCGTCTTGCGGACGTCGGGATCGTCCGCATAGCCGAGCGGCTGGATCTGGGCGAAGCCGTCGAAGATCCTCAGCGTGTTCGCCTTCATGGTGTCATAGACGCCGAGCTGGAACGACAGCATGAAAACCAGCAGCGCCGCGGCCAGCGCCATGGTGATGAGGCTCAGCACCGTCCGCGTCGGCTGCCGCCACAGATTCCGCCATGCCATGGCGATCGACATGAACATCAACCCCGCGGATTCTGCAGGTTTGAGCGCGTGAAGATGTAATCGGGCAGCGAAATGTCGAATTTCCCCGCCGTCGTGTCGATACGCGTCCACTGTCCGGACTTGGTCATCGGCTTCATGGTCAGCACCACCGGATAGTCGCGTCCGCCAAGCGGGCCGATCTTGTCGGTGGTCATCGTGCGCACCGGCTTCATGTCCTGGTCGAAGAAGGTCTCCTCCAGGAAGATGCCGTCGTCGCGCACCTTGACCTGCTGTTTGCCCCACACCACCGGCGCGCCGGGCTTGGGCAGGGCCTCGATCGTATAGACGGTGTGGCCGCCGGCTTGCGCTGTCGCGATGATCTTGTGGGTATATTCGGTGAGCAGGTCCTCGGCCTTCGAGAGGTCGTTGTAGGAGAAGTCCGAGCCCATCCACGACTGCGCCAGCATGGAGGCCGGCAGCTTGATCACCTGGTTGAGCTTGGGATTGTAGACATAGGTCGCGTTCTTGACCTTGAGCGTGGCGTTGCCGGCGTCCTTGGCCGGCGCGGTGAAGCGCACCAGCGCCTCGTTGTCGCCGCGCGTCCAGCCATGCATGGTCAGGTGCCGTTCCCAGCTCGGCCGGTGAATGGTCATGGTGAGCGTCGTCTCCGACGATTTCGCCCGCCAATTGTCGAAGCCGGCGCGGATAAGCGCCGTGGCGTCGGCTGCGGTCGCCTGCGCCAGCGTGCCCATCAGGGCAGCGCCTGCGGCGTAGGCGACAAGCGCCATCCGCTGAACGTGTCGTTTCATCTGAGAGCCTCCTCGCGATCCACTGCCGGTCCGCTGCGCGATTGCGACGATGCGCCGCTGAGTGACGCCTCAGGCGATCTGTCAGGTGTCGCAGATAAACGCCGAAAAACCGCCGTTTGTCTCAGTACCGCACGTCTGGACCATGCGGTACACACTACTGGTCCCTACTCCTTGTCCCTGCTAAGGTCAAGCCCATGAGTCGACCGCGATTTGAAAATCTTGATCCGCAGCGCCAGGAGCGCCTGTTCGAGAGCGCCGCCGAGGAATTCGGCGAAAAGGGCTACGAGGCGGCGTCGCTGAACCGCATTCTCGAACGTTCGGGAATGAGCAAGAGCTCGCTCTATTACTATTTCGACGACAAGGCCGACCTGTTCACGACGATGCTCGAACGCGCGCTGGCCTTCCTGTTCAAGGAAATTGGCGGACTCGATATCGATAAGCTGACGGCCGACACGTTCTGGAGCGAGTTCGTGGCGCTCTATCGGCGGTCGATCGAACTGATGAACCGGAAGACCTGGTACATGAAGCTCGGGCGGATGTTCTACCGCCTGCACGACACCCCCAAGGGGTCGGCGCCCACCGGGCGCGTGTTCCAGGCAGTGCGCCAATGGATGAGCGTGGTCATCGAGCGCGGACAGGCCCTCGGCGTGATCCGCACCGATCTGCCGACTCCCCTGCTGATCGGTTGCGCCATGGGCATCGGCGAGGCGCTCGACCGCTGGGCGATCGTCTATTGGGAGCAATACGACCAGGACGAGCTGCTGCAGACGGCCGAGGAACACATCGACCTCTTCCGCCGCCTGCTCGCCCCGCCGGCCGACGCGATCTGAAGGTCGGAGCGCGGCGCATCCGGCGCCATATCAATGCACCGCCGATGCCTCTATTGATTCTTTCATGACCAGCGATCCCGCCCGCCGCGTGCTTGACGGATTCGAGCGGGCGAGCCGCCGTCCGATCACGCTTGCCGGGGCGCTCGCTTCCGCTTCTGCGCTGCTGCGGATCGGGCAGGCCTGGCTTGCCGCCGCGCTGATCGGCGCGCTGGTCAAAGCGGAGGCGACGGCGAACGGGGCGCTCATCGCGGTCGTTCTCTTCGTCGCGCTTGGCCTCTTGCGCCATGTCGGCGAGCTTACTGCGGGCCGGCTCGCCTTCCGCGCCGCGCAGCGCCTCGTCGCCGCCAAGCGCGCCGCCCTGGTCGAAAGCGAAAGCCTCGCTTCCCCCTTTGCCGTCGGCGAGGGCTCGTCCGCCAGTGTCGCAACCCTGATTGGCACCAAGCTTGATCTGCTCATTCCCTGGCTGACGCGCTACCGGCTGGCGGCGATCAAGGTCGCCGTCGTGCCGTTGGCGATCCTCGCCGCGGTCTTCTTCCAGTCGTGGGCCGGCGGGCTGATCCTGCTCATCTCCGGTCCGCTCATCCCGCTCTTCATGGCGCTCATCGGCTACGCCGCGCGCGAGGCCAGCGAGCGTCATATGGCCGAGACCGGCACGCTCAACGTCATGCTGCTCGAATGGCTGAACGCCGGTGCCGATATCCGCCTGCTCGATGCGGAAGGCGCCACGGTCGCCCATTTCGATCGGGCGGCAGACAGCCTCAGGGCGCGCTCTATGGCGGTGCTCAGGATCGCCTTTCTATCGTCCACGGTTCTGGAGCTCTTCTCGGCGCTGGGCATCGCCCTCGCCGCCGTCTATGTCGGCTTCAGCCTGCTCGGCACCTTCGCCTTCGGCACCTACGGCGCCCCGCTCGGCGTCGCCGGCGGCATCTTCATCCTGCTTCTGGTGCCCGATTTCTTCCAGCCGCTGCGCGAGCTTGCCGCCGCCTGGCACGACCGCGCCGCCGCACTTGCCGTTGCCGGCGAGATCGCCGTGCTCGAGGACAGGGCGCCCCCGCGCATTCTCGGTCGCGGCGGCAAGGCCGATGCGCTTGCCGATGCGCCGACGATCGCAGTCAGGGACCTTGCCGTCGGCACGATGCGCTTTCCGGATTTCGTCGTCGCTGCAGGCGAGAAGCTCGCCATCACCGGCGAAAGCGGCGCCGGCAAGACCACGCTTCTGGCACTGATCGCCGGCCTCGCCCGCCCGAGCGACGGCACGATCATGGTCTCCGGCGTGCTCCTCGACGACGCCACTGCCGACGGCTGGCGCCGACGTATCGGCTATGTCGGTCAGCATCCGCATATGCTCAATGCCAGCCTGCGCGTGAACATCGCGCTCGCCGACAGCCGCGCCGACCCGCACCGGCTTCAGCAAGCACTGGAGGCCGCCGCAGCCGGGGACATCCTCGCCGGCCTGCCGCGCGGCGTCGAAACCCGCCTCGGCGAAAACGGTGCCGGCGTCTCCGGCGGCGAGGCGCGGCGGCTGACCATCGCCCGTGCCATCTATGCCGGTGCCCAGATCATCCTCGCCGACGAGCCGACCGCCGACCTCGATCATGCCACTGCCGACAAGGTGACCGACGCGCTGATCGCGGCTGCCGAGAACGGTGCCAGCCTTATCGTCGCCACCCATGATCCACGCCTGGCGGCGCGCATGGACCGCGAGATCAGGCTCGAGGGCGCGCCATGAGCGCGCTTGCCCACATCTTTCTCCGCGTCTGGCGCGGTCAGTGGCAGGCGCTGGCACTCGGCACTCTGCTTTCCGTCGTCACGCTCGCCGCCGGCATCGCTCTGCTCGGCCTCTCCGGCTGGTTCATCACCGCGGCGGGCATGGCCGGGCTGGCCGGTGCCGGCCTCGTCTTCGATGTCTTCGCGCCGAGCGCCGGTGTGCGCGGTCTCGCCTTCGGTCGCGCGGCGGCGCGCTACGGCGAACGGTTGACCACCCATGATGCGACGCTGCGCGGGTTGGCGGCGCTGCGCGTCGAACTGCTCGTCGCGATGCTGCGCCGGCCGGTGGCCGAGCTTTCCCGCCTGCGCGGTTCCGAACGCCTCAACCACCTGACCATCGACGTCGATGTCCTCGACGGCCTGGCGCTCAGGCTGGTCATCCCGGCACTCGCCGCTCTCGCCATCTTCGTCGCGGCCTATCTGCTGCTGGCCTGGCTGACCACGCCGCTCATCGCCGCATTCGAGATCGCAAGCTTCTTCCTCGGCGCCATGCTGGCGATGCTGCTGACGCTCAAGCGCACGCGCCGCTCCTCCCGCCTCGGCCAGCGCGCCATGCAGGCGCTGCGCATGCGCTTCATCGACATGATGCGCGGCCAGAGCGAACTGGTGGTGACCGGCCGCCTCGAAGACTGGCGGCGCTCGGTGATGGACGCCCATGTCCACCTGCAGCGGGCCCAGAACGAGATCGACGCCGCCGATCATCAGTCGGTGCTCGTCATTGCCGCCTTCACCACCTTGGCCGCCGGCGGCGCGCTCCTTCTTGGCGCCCATGCCGTGCTCGCCGGACGGCTCGATGCGGCCGCCGCGGCGATCGGCTTCTTCGCCGCGCTCGCTTTGTTCGAGGTTGCCGCACCACTCGCCCGTGGCATCGGCGAGCTCGGCCGCATGGTGGACGCCGCCCGTCGCATCGACCGGCAATTGGCGATGCCGGCCGAGTCGGCCGCGGCGGCGTTCGCACCGCCGGTAAGCCATGCCCCGCCGCTTGCCTTGGACGGCGTCAGCTATGCGCTCGGCGAACGGACCCTGTTCGAGGGCGTCTCCTTTGCCGTTGGGGCAGGGGAGAGCCTCGCCCTCACCGGGGCGAGCGGCTCGGGCAAGACGACGCTGCTTAATCTTGTGCGCGGCCTTCTCGAGGCAAAGTCTGGAACAATTCTTATAGAGGGTCGGCCTGTTCAGTCGTGGTCTTCGTCGGATCTGGCGCGAATCATCGGCTACCTGCCGCAGCGCACAGCGCTTGTCAGTGGAACGATTGTGGAAAACCTCAGGCTCGCCGACTCGGACGCGACCGACGCCATGCTGTGGGATGCGCTGCGCGTAGCCGCGCTCGATACCGTCGTTGTCGACAGAGGCGGCCTGGAATTTCGCCTGGGCGAGGGCGGTCGCGGCCTATCCGGCGGTGAGCGGCGCCGTCTTGCGCTTGCCCGCATGGTACTCAGAAGACCTCACATTCTGTTGCTCGATGAGCCCACCGAAGGCCTGCCTCACGAGACCGCCGAGCTCGTTCTGGGCCGATTGAGGGCGGCCTTGCCCAACTCGGCTATACTGATCGCCGCACATAGACCGGAAGAACGCGATTGGGCTCAGAAAGCCATGTCACTCGCCCGGGGTTGGAAGCTTTCCAAGGAAAATGCGCCGATTTGACCTAGATCAAGTACGGTCTGGGCGTGCGACCATATTCGAACCTTCTAATGCGTTCGAAACGCCAATGCTGATAAAACGCGGGGGCAAAAGCCATGGATGTCGTTGAGCTGTCGCGACTGCAGTTCGCAATGACAGCGCTCTATCACTTCCTCTTCGTTCCGCTGACGCTGGGCCTTTCCGTCATCGTGGCGATTATGGAGACGGTCTATGTGACGACCGACCGTCCCATTTGGCGCCAGATGACGAAGTTCTGGGGGACGCTGTTCGGGATCAACTTCGTTCTCGGCGTCGCCACCGGCATCACCATGGAGTTCCAGTTCGGCATGAACTGGAGCTACTACAGCCACTACGTTGGCGACATCTTCGGCGCCCCGCTGGCGATCGAAGGCCTGATGGCCTTCTTCCTCGAAGCCACCTTCGTCGGTCTCTTCTTCTTCGGCTGGGACCGCATGTCCAAGCGCGCCCATCTGGTGGTCGCCTGGATGGTCGCCATCGGCTCGAACTTCTCGGCCCTGTGGATCCTGATCGCCAATGGCTGGATGCAGAACCCGGTCGGTGCGGCGTTCAATCCCGTCACCATGCGCATGGAGATGACGTCGTTCTTCGACGTGCTGTTCAACACCGTCGCCCAGGCCAAGTTCGTGCACACCGTTTCCGCCGGCTATGTCACGGCGTCGGTCTTCGTGCTTGGCATCTCGGCCTGGTACATGCTGAAGGGCCGCCATATCGAGCTTGCCCGCCGCTCGTTGGCCGTCGCCGCCAGCTTCGGCCTCGCTTCGGCTTTATCCGTCGTCATGCTCGGCGACGAATCCGGTTACGATGTCACCCTTAACCAGAAGATGAAGCTCGCCGCGATCGAGAGCATGTGGCAGACGGAGCCGGCGCCGGCTCCCTTCACCCTCGTCGGCATCCCGGATCAGAATGCGCGCGAAACCCACTATGCCGTCAAGATTCCCTGGGTCATGGGCCTGATCGGCACCCGCTCGCTGACGACTCAGATCCCCGGTATCGATCAACTGGTGCAGAAGGCGCAGGACCGCATCCGCTCCGGTCTTCTCGCCTATGATGCGCTGCTCAAGATCCGCGCAGACAAGGGGGCGGCTCCACCGGACGTGAAGAAGGCCTTCGAGGACCACTCGGCCGATCTTGGTTTTGCGCTTCTGCTCAAGCGCTACGTGAGCGACCCGTTGCAGGCGACCGACGCCGACATTGTCAAGGCGGCGAACGACACGGTTCCGACCGTCTGGCCGGTGTTCTGGGCCTTCCGCATCATGGTGGGCCTGGGCTTCGCCTTCATCGCCGTGCTCGCCTGGTTCTTCTTCCAGGCGTCGTTCAGGGGCATGCGCTTCTCGAGAGCGGCGCTGTGGTTCGCGGTGATCATCGTTCCAACGCCGTGGATCGCGGCTGAACTCGGCTGGTTCGTTGCCGAGTTCGGACGCCAGCCATGGGTGGTGGACGGCGTTCTGCCAACGGCGCTCGCCGCCTCGCAGCTCTCGGTCTTCGACCTTCTGCTCACCCTGATCGGCTTCGTCGCCTTCTACTCGGTCCTGTTCATCATCGAGATGGGCCTGATGTTCAAATACATCCGCAAGGGCCCCTATATGGACGTCGCCGAAACGGAGGCCTGGATGGCGAACCACGAGAACCGCCTGAGCGCCGGTCATCATGAACTGCAGCCCGCGGAGTAACGACCATGATCCTCTATCAACTGATCGGATTTGACGTCCTGCGGGTCATCTGGTGGCTGCTGCTGGGCGTGCTGCTCACCGGCTTCGCACTGACCGACGGCTTCGACATGGGAGTCGGCGCGCTCATTCCCTTCGTCGGCAAGACCGACGCGGAACGGCGCGTTGCGATCAACACCATCGGCCCGGTCTGGGAAGGCAACCAGGTCTGGTTCATCCTCGGCGGCGGCGCCATCTTCGCCGCCTGGCCGCCGCTCTATGCGGTCAGCTTCTCGGGCTTCTATCTGGCCATGTTCGTGATTCTGGCCGCCCTCATCCTCAGGCCCGTCGGCTTCAAGTACCGCTCCAAGCGCGACAGCGCCACTTGGCGCAATGCCTGGGACTGGGCGCTGTTCGTCGGCGGTGCGGTGCCGGCGCTGATCTTCGGCGTGGCCATGGGCAATGTCCTCCAGGGGGTGCCCTTCCACTTCAATCCGGACATGGTGCCCTTCTATGACGGCAACTTCTTCGGCCTGCTCAACCCGTTCGCGCTGGTTGCCGGCATCGTGTCGCTGTCGATGATCGTCATGCACGGCGCCGCCTGGCTGAACCTCAAGAGCGAGGGGGCCGTTCAGGAGCGGGCGCGCACCATCGGGGCGTGGGCCGCTTTGGTGATGATCGTCGCCTATGCCCTTGCCGGCGTGTGGCTGGCCTTTGGCGTCACGGCCTACACGTTCACCGCGGCGGTACCGGCGGATGGCCCGTCCAACCCGCTGCTCAACGAGGTCGCCCGCCAGGGATCGTGGATGGCCGCTTATGGCGCGCGCCCGTGGATCGTGGTCGCGCCGATCCTCGGCTTCGCCGGGGCGGCGCTCGCCTATCTCGGCCTCAAGGCCGGGCGTGAGGTTTCGACCCTTCTCTTCTCGAGCCTGGCGATCATCGGCGTCATCTCGTCGGTCGGCCTCACCATGTTCCCGTTCATCCTGCCCTCGACCGTCGATGCCAATTCCTCGCTGGCGGTCTGGGACGCCTCGTCCTCGCACCAGACACTGTTCGTCATGCTGGTCTCGGCGGTGATCTTCGTTCCGATCATCCTCGCCTACACCGCCTGGGTCTACAAAGTGCTGTGGGGCAAGGTGACCGAGCAAAGCGTCACCGACGCCAGCGACGTCGTTTACTGAGGAGGGAAAAGGATATGTGGTACTTCGCCTGGATCCTCGGTTTGCCGCTGGCAGCCATCTTCGCCGTCGTCAACGCCATGTGGCTTGAGATGCAGGACGACCGGCGTTTCATCGAATCGGGAAACGACAAGAGCTCCTGACGGAGCCCTTGCAGGATTGTTCCTGAAAACGAGAGGAGCCCATCCCCCGTCCGGGGGATGGGCTCCTCACGTGCAGCCACGTGGTACGTCAGGATGCGGCAAGCACCTCCGCCACCGCCAGGCGTTTGGCGTCCGCCTCGCGCAGCGGCTTCGGCCGCTCGATCTCCGTCTTGAGCGTCACGAACTTACGCATCGCCGCCGAGAGGAGCGTCGATTCCATCACCTCTAGAACGTGCGCCGCCAGCCGCCCGGAGCACCGCGGCTCGCGCTTGTGGCGCGCCGCGTCGATGAGATCGGCGACGCCGAGCATGCGGTAGTTCGAGCGCATCGGGGTGCCCGGCCGGCCCTGATAGTTGAACGCGCCGAACGGCGCCAGCGCCGCGTCAGTTTCCTGATAGTCGCCGCCACGCTCGGAATGGAAGACCGTGCCGCCGAAGAAATTGGGATCAGGCACCAGCATCGAGCCCTCAGTACCGTAGAGCTCGATCGGATTGGCGTGGCCGTGTTTCCACACGTCCCAGCTTGTCGCGATAGTGACCTCGGCACCGGAATGGAATTCGAGCATGGCGTTGATGGTCGTCGGCGTGGTCACCTTGACCTTCTTGCCCTGCATCGGCCCTTCGGCCGTCACCAGGCGATGACTGAAGCCCGAGGTCGCCATGGCGGCCACGGTCTTCACCGGCCCCAGCAGGTTGACCAGCGCGGTCACGTAATAGGGGCCGAGGTCGAGCATCGGCCCGGCGCCCGGCTGGAAGAAGAAGCCGGGATTGGGGTGCCAGTGCTCCATGCCGTGGCTGAGCACATGAGCGGTGCCGGAGACCACCTTGCCGATGGTGCCCTTGTCGATCAGCCGACGCGCCGTCTGGCCGCCCCCGCCAAGGAAGGTGTCGGGCGCGCAGCCGAGCTTGAGACCGCGCTTGTCGGCCTCGGCCACCAGCTTCCCGGCCTCCCTGGCGCTGAGCGCCAGCGGTTTCTCCGAATAGGCGTGCTTGCCTGCCGACAGGATCGATTTGGTCACGTCGTAATGCGCCGAGGGAATGGTGAGGTTGATCACTACCTCGATCTCGTCGCTCTTCAGCATCTCGTCGACCGACACGGCGGTGACGCCGTATTGCTCGGCGCGCGCCTTGGCCGCCGCCGGCACCACGTCGGCGCAGGCGACGATCTTGAGCCCGCGGAACGAAGGCGCCAGCCGGAAATAGGTTTCCGAGATGACGCCGCATCCGATGATGCCGATTGCCGTTTCTTTGGCCATGGGATCAGCCCTTCCGGCCGATCAGGTCGGCAACGAACTTGTAGGAATTGCGCGCGAACGACTGCCAGTCGGACGGCGCGTCGTGCTCGAAGACGAGCAGGTCAGTGCCGGCCGCCGCGATCGCTGGCCACAGCGCCGTCCAATCAAGCGTGCCGGCGCCGATGTCGGTCCAGCCGTCGTCCTTGGTGACGCCTGCCGGCGCCACATCCTTGATGTGGAAGGCCGCGATCTTGCCGTTGAACGTCTTGAGCTCGGTGGCGATGTCGGCGCCGCCACGGGCGACCCAGCCGAGATCGGCCTCCCATTTGACGTCGCCGCCGGCGAGCAGGTGCTTGATCGGCCGCGAGCCGTCGGCGAGCGTCACGTATTCGAAGTTGTGATTGTGCCAGGCGAGCCCGAGTCCGGCCTCTTTCAGCGCGGCCGCGTGGTCCTGCAGCTTGGCGCCGAGCGCCTGCCAGCCGGCAACGTCCTTGGTGCGCTCTTCCCGCGGCACCGCCGGCACGATCACCGTCTCCAGGCCGAGGATCTTCGCCGTGTCGATCACGCCGGCCCGGTCCGCGTCGAGGTCGGCAAGCGGCATGTGGCAAGTGGGGATTGCGAGGCCGAGGGCGTCGCATTTGGCACGCAGCGCCTTCGGGTCCGCCTTGTAGGCGCCGCCGAAGGGCTCGACCGCGTCGAAGCCGATCGCGGCAAGCGTCTCCAGGTGTGTCTCGATCGGGGGGAAATTGCGCGCACTATAGAGCTGGAAGGAAATCCGGTAGTTGGACATGGAGGTGCTTTCTTGAGGGAGGCAGCCGTCAAAGGCGGGCACCGCTTTGTTCATCGAAAACGGATGCCATGCTCGGCTGGAAATATACATCGACCTTTTCGCCGATGCGGTGGTTGTCGTCCGGGCCGACGCGGATGGACACGGTCTCCTGGCCGATGTTGCCCCACAGCAGGCTGTCGGCGCCCATCGGTTCGACCAGGTTCAGTTCGAGGGGAAGCGCGGTCGAGGCCTCCAGCTTCTCCTCGATATGGATCTGCTCCGGCCGGATCCCGAGCACGGCCTTGCGGCCACTGACCGGCGGTTTGGCAAAATTGTAGCCAGCGAGGTTGATGGCAACGCCGTCGTTGCACACCAGCATCGGATCGCTGTTCACTCTGATCTCCCCACTGACGAAGTTCATCGCCGGTGAGCCGACGAAGCCGGCCACGAAGAGGTTGAGCGGGCGTTGGTAGATTTCCTTGGGCGTCGCCAACTGTTGGATGACGCCGCCATGCATGACCGCAACGCGGTCGGCGAGCGTCAGCGCCTCGATCTGGTCGTGGGTCACGTAGATCATGGTCGAGCCGAGCTTCATGTGCAGCTTCTTCAGCTCGACACGCAGCTCCGTCCTCAGCTTGGCGTCGAGATTGGAGAGCGGCTCGTCGAACAGGAAGACGTCCGCCTCGCGCACCAGCGCCCGCCCGATGGCCACGCGTTGGCGCTGGCCGCCCGAAAGCTCCGACGGCTTGCGGTTGAGCAGCGGCTCGATCTGCAGGAGCGCCGCGACGCGCTGGACGCGCTTGTCGATCTCGTCCTTGGGCACGCGCGCCACCTGCAGCCCGAAGGTCAGGTTGCCCTTAACGGTCATGCGCGGATAGAGCGCATAGGACTGGAACACCATGCCGATGCCGCGGTCCTTGGGCTCTTCCCACGTGACGTTCTTGCCGTCGATCCACACCTGGCCGGCGTTGATGTCGAGCAGACCGGCGACGGCGTTGAGCAGAGTAGACTTGCCGCAGCCGGAAGGCCCCAGCAAAACGACGAATTCGCCTTCCTCCACATCGAGGTCGAGATCGCGCAGGACATCGAGATGGCCGAACGAGACGCCGAGCTTCTTGATCGAGACGCTGGTCATTGTCCTATCCCTTGACGGCGCCGGCCGCGATGCCGCGCACGAACCATCGTCCGGAGACGAAATAGACGATGAGAGGGACGGCCGCAGTCAGGATCGTGGCCGCCATGTTGACGTTGTACTCCCGCACACCGGTGGTCGAGTTGACGATGTTGTTGAGCTGCACCGTCATCGGCCAGTTGGCGCGGCCGGCGAAGACCACGCCGAACAGGAAGTCGTTCCAGATGCCGGTGACCTGGAGGATGACCGCCACCACGGTGATCGGCACTGACATCGGCACCATGATGCGGAAGAAGATCTGCCAGAAGCCCGCCCCGTCGACGCGCGCCGCCTTGAAAAGCTCGATCGGCACCGACGCATAGTAGTTGCGGAACAGGATCGTCATGATCGGCATGCCGAAGATGGTATGGATGACGATGATGCCGGGCAGAGTTGCGAACAGGTGGATCTCCCTGAGCGCGATGATCAGCGGATAGATCACCACCTGGTAGGGCACGAAGGCGCCGAAAACCAACAGCAGGAAGAAGAGGTTGGAGAACTTGTAGCGCCAGAACGACAGAGCATAGCCGTTGATGGACGCTATGACGATCGACACGATCACGCTGGGCACCGTGATCTTCACCGAATTCCAGAAGCCGGGATGCAGCCCGTTGCAGGCCAGGCCCGTGCAAGCGTGCAGCCAGGCATCGATCCACGGCTGGATGGTCCAGATGTCAGGAAAATTGAACAGGTGGCCGAGGCGGATCTCCGGCATCGTCTTCAGCGACGTCACCACCATGACGTAGAGCGGGAAGAGGAAGAACAGCGCCGCGATGATCAGGAATCCGTAGACGCCCATGCGCGCCGGCGACACGCGCCGCGGTTTCGGGCCTTGTGCGATCTCGTTGCCGGCGGGCAGGGCGGCTGTTGTGTTGGTCATGCGGTTGCGAGCTCCCCGCGGGTGGCTGCAGCGTCCCTGCGGTTGGCTGCAGCTTCCCTGCGGCTGGCGATCCAGCGCCCGATGCCGATCAGGGCGATCACTGCAAGCACCGGCGCCAGCATCATCATCGCCGCGGCCATGCCGAGGCCGACGTTCTGGCTGCTGGTGATCATCTGGATGACGTAGACCGCCGGCATGTTGGTCGCGATGCCGGGGCCGCCGCCAGTCATGGCCACCACCAAGTCGTAGACGCGTACCACGCCGACGATCTGCAGGACGAAAGCGGTCGCCACCGAACCGCGGATCATGGGCAGCGCGATGAACAGGTAGACGCGCCAGGTGGGAATGCCGTCGACCTTCGCCGCCTTCCAGATTTCCGCGTCGATGCCGCGTAGGCCGGCGAGCAGGATCGCCATGGTCACGCCCGAACCCTGCCACATGCCGGCCACCACCAATCCGTAGATTGCCGTGTTCGAGTTGACCAGGGGCGAGAAGTGGAAGCTCGTCCAGCCGAAGCTGTGGATGGTGTTTTCGATGCCGAGATTCGGGTCCAGCATCCATTGCCAGATGAGACCGGTGACGATCAGCGACATGGCGAAGGGATAGAGGAAGATCGAACGGAACAGGTCTTCCTGGCGGATGCGCTGGTCCATGAAGACCGCCAGCAGATAGCCGAAGACCAGGGAAAAGACGATCAGCAGTCCGCCGAAGATCCAGATGTTCTGGACCGCCACTTCCCAGCGTGCGTCGTGCCACAGGCGAACATACTGTCTGAGACCGACCAAATTGTTGTTGGGAAAGAGCCGGGAGCTCGTGAACGACCAGTAGAAGGTGTAGCCGATACCGATCACATAGACACCGACCCCGACCACAATCATCGGCAAGGTGCCGATCACGGCGCTTATCTTCCAACGTCGCTTACGCGCTTCCGCCATGCCCCTGTACCCCGCTCGAAGCCGGATCTTGTGTCCGTTCAGCGTCCTTTCGGGTGCGCTTGTCGGCCCAGCCGCAACCGAAAATGATATCGGTCCACTATACGGCCTTGCGGTCGCTCAACCAGTCGCATTCCGATGTATCGGAAAGAAAGGAGGCGCCGCCCTTTTGGCGAACGGCGCCTCCCGTGATTGTCGCCGACTAGGTGGCGTGGCTCAGAATCTCGACCCACTGCTTCTGGGCGTCTTCAGCCGACATGTTGTCGTCCGACCAGAACTGCGACACCAGAGCATTCAGCTCGTTGTTGGTGTCTTCGGTGGTGAACCGCTGCACCGAGGTCGCGATCTCGTCCGGATGCTCGACCGCCTTGAGCGCCTTCTGCATGCACGGGTCGGCCGACGCCATGTCGACGTCGCCACGCACCGGCATGGAGCCCTTGGCGTTGTTGAACGCAACCTGGACGGCCGGGCTGATCAGCAGATTGGCAAGACGCTTCTGCGCCGCTTCCACCGCCGGATCGCTCTGCTTCGGGAACACGATCACATCACCGTCGGTGGTCACGACCGGCTTGGCCTCGTTGAGACCGATCATGCAGCCGTAGTCCTTGACGCCGGTCATGCCGGCCGCCGAGAACTCACCACGCGCCCAGTCGCCCATGATCTGCAGGCCGGCCTTGCCGGTGATCACCATGTTGGTGGTGTCGTTCCAGTTGCGGTTGGCGTAGCCGTCGTCGGTGAACTGCTTGAGCGCCTTGAAGTTCTTAAGCGCCTTCAGCATGTCCGGACCGCCAGCGATCTTGAGGTCCTTGTCGCGATACATCGCGTCGCGGCCCTCGATGCCGAGAGCGGCGAGCAGGATCTGATCGAAGGCACCCTTGATCTGCCAGCCATTGCCGTCGCCGCCGATGGCCAGCGGAATATAGCCAGCCGCCTTCAGCTTCGGCGCGTCAGCCACGAACTCGTCGAAGTTCTGCGGATTGGGCAGGCCGGCCTTCTTGAACGGCTCGTACGAGTACCAGGCCCAATCCCACGAGTGGATATTCACAGGCACGCAATACCAGTGACCATCGACCAGGCAGGCGCTCTGGATTTTCTTGGGGCGGATGATCTTGGCCCAATTGCCGGCCGCTGCGAGGTCGTCGAGCTGCAAGAGCTGGCCATTCTTGATCAGCTCTTCGTATTCGCGGCCCGGGTTGAACTGCGCCGCACCCGGAGGATCGCCACCGAGAATGCGCTGCATGATGGTCGAGCGGGCCGTCTCGCCCAGCGCGATGGCGCTGTCGACCCAGTGGTCGCCCTGGCCGTCATTGTCGAAGGCCTTGGCGAATTCGGCGACCGCGCGCGATTCGCCCTTCGACGTCCACCAGTGAATAACTTCCAGATCGGTGGCCGAGGCGATCGACGGCGCCGCCAAGGCGAGGGCGACGATGCTCGCCCCCAGAAGTTTCTGAGTGAAATGCGACATACTTTTCCTCCCGTTATTGCGCGCTGGCAGCGCGCACTCGCAGTCCATACGACGGTCGGCCCCGGTGGGGCCGGCTTCCTACGTCAAATGGGGAATGGCGCGATCGCGCCTGCCCCTCCCTCAAAAAGCGCCTTCGTCGGCGCTTATCGGCTTTTCGCGCAGGCGATCCCGCCAACGCGTTGCGATTACCGTGGCTGATGAGGCTCCCATTCCCCCATGGCCATGTGTAATCGATTACATTACACTACAGGCAAACTAGGCCTGTTTGTCAATGCCAATTGTCGCGCATTAGGCAGCCTGGGGAGGAAGAAGACCCATGGGCAAGGAACGCGGCGACGGCGTGCCGCCGGTCAATGCCGGGCGACGGTCCGCGACCATCACCGATGTTGCGCGCCGGGCGAACGTGTCGACGGCCACCGTCAGCCGCACGCTGGCGATGCCCGATCGCGTCGCCGAGAAGACTCGCGCCGCCGTCTTCTCCGCCATTCGGGAGACCGGCTACATCCCCAACGCCACGGCGCGATCCTTGCGCGCGCGCTCGACCAAGCTGGTGCTGGCGTTGTTGAACGGCATCGGCGATTCGTTCTTCACCGCCATCCTCAATGCCGTCGAGGAGGCGCTGTTCGAGGCCGGCTACGGCATGGTGATGGGCGATACGCGCGGCGACACCGCGCGCGAGAGCCATTACGACCGGCTGGTGCGCTCCGGCCAAGTCGATGGCGTGCTGCTTTTTTCCGGCCGCATGCCGGCGCCGCGCTTTGCCGAGCTCGACGCCAGCGTGCCGCTGATCCTGGTGTGCAACGACATTCCCGGCATGTCCGTGCCCTTCGTCGAAAGCGCCAATCGCGATGCCGCCCGCACTCTCACTGAATATCTGATCAGCGTCGGCCACCGGCGCATAGCCCACATCACCGGCCCAATGCGCGGGCCTGAGTCCGAGGATCGTATCTCCGGCTATCGCGACGCGCTGGAAGCGGCCGGCATTCCCTTCGACCCGGCGCTCGTCTGGCAAGGCAGCTATCGCGCCGAGACCGGTGGGGAAGTGGCTGCGCAGCGTTTCCTGCCCATGACCAGGCGGCCGACAGCGGTGTTTGCCGCCAATGACGAGAGCGCCATCGGCTTCATCAAGGCGCTGCGCGATGCCGGCCTGTCGGTGCCGGAAGACGTTTCGGTCGCCGGCTTCGACGATATCGGTTACGCCGCGCTGTTCGATCCGGGGCTGACCACCATGCGCCAGCCGCGCGCCGAGCTCGGCCGGGTCGCCGCCGAGATCCTCGTCCGCCGCATGACCGGCAAGGGTGGCTTGCCGCCCCGAATCACGCGCCTGCCATGCGCCCTGGTCGTGCGCGAAAGCGTCGTGCCGCCGCCGGGCGCCGCGACCATCGGCCCGCGTCGCCACCACGGCCTGTCCGTCCCACACTCCGAAACCGGAGGCACCCCGGTCGCCTGACCTGCGCGGCATTGGCGCGCAGGGACGGTCTCAGCCTTGCCATGAGAATGTTTTTTGTCCATATCTGACGAAGAAACTGCACCTTTCAAAAACATCTTGATTGCCTTCTCGCCCCTGACATTGTGACGACGGCATCCAGAAAGAGGCACCATGGAAGCGCTCGTTTGTCGCGAACCCGGGGAACTGGCCATCGAGGAACGACCCGAACCTGAACGCGCCAGCGGCGACGTTCTGGTGCGCATCCGCAGCGTCGGCATCTGCGGCACCGACTATCACATCTACGAAGGCAGCCACCCCTACCTCGAATATCCGCGCGTCATGGGCCATGAGCTGGCGGCCGAGGTGGTCGAGGCGCCCCGCGGCAGCCACTTCCGGCAAGACGATCTGGTGGTCGTCAATCCCTACCTGGCCTGCGGCACCTGCCATGCCTGCCGCAAGGGCAAGCCCAATTGCTGCGTCAACATCGCCGTGCTCGGCGTGCATTGCGACGGCGGCATGACCCGGCTGATCGGCGTTCCGGAGGAGAACCTCTACCCGGCCGACGGGCTGACACCCGACCAGGCGGCGGCCGTCGAGTTTCTCTCCATCGGTGCCCATGGCGTCAGCCGTGCCGGCGCCATGATCGCCTCCGGCCGCACGCTCGTCATCGGCGCCGGCCCGATTGGTATCGGCGCGACGATCTTCGCTGGAATTGCTGGGTCGCGCGTCACGCTGATGGACATCGACGGCGAGCGGCTGACGGAGGCACAGCAGCTGGCCGGCGTCGAGCAGGCCATCGTCGCCGACGCCGCGGCAGCGCAAGCGGTGGCCGAGTTCACCGCGGGCGAAGGTTTCGACACGGTCATCGATGCGACCGGCAATCGCAGCTCGATGGAGACCGGCTTCGGCTATGTCGCCCATGGCGGCGTCTATGTGCTGTTGAGTGTGGTGCGCGAGAGCATCACCTTCGCCGATCCGGTGTTCCACGCGCGCGAGACCACGCTGCTGGCCAGCCGCAATGCGCTCAGGCGCGATTTCGAGACGGTGATCGGCGCCATCGCAAATGGCAGGGTGCCGGTCGCCGACCTCATCACCCATCGCACGACGCTTACCGGCGCCACCACCGACCTTGCCCGCTGGGCAACCGACAAGCGCGGCCTGATCAAGGCCCTGATCGATATTTCCTAGTCGATCGATGCCAGCAGCGAGCTGCGCGCCGAGGTCAGATGGCGCCGGCAGGCCGCCTCGACGGCATCCGGCTCGCGGCTGAAGAGGGCGGCGATGTAGTCCAGGTGCTCGCGCGCGGCCACCGCGTTGCGCTGCCGCTCGGTGCTCTTCTTCCACAGGTAGTGGTAGTGGAAGATGAGCGAGATGATATCGTAGAAGCCTTCCATGAAGCGGTTGCGCGAGGCGTTATAGATGAGCCGGTGGAAGCGCTCGTC
Source organism: uncultured Alphaproteobacteria bacterium (assembly GCA_963785065.1). Taxonomy (GTDB): domain Bacteria; phylum Pseudomonadota; class Alphaproteobacteria; order Rhizobiales; family Kaistiaceae; genus CAVSRC01. The sequence continues at coordinate 984,506 of CAWATX010000004.1, read as the reverse complement.
GAGTGCCGAGAATTCGCGGTAGCGCTTGTTGATCTGCCGGAGCAGGCGGCGGTGTTCGGTCTCGATCGCCTTGAGCTCGCGCCAGGCGGGTGCGTCGTCAGGCTGGGCGGCGAAGACCTTGGCGCAGGGGACTTCGAAGAGCTCGCGCACCTCGAACAGCTCGAGCGCGAACTCGGGCGTGAAGCCGCGAAAGATCCAGCCTGAATTCGGCCGCTTCTCGACTAGGCCGAACTGCTCGAAGCGGCGCAGACACTCGCGCACCGCGCTGGTCGAGACGCCGAACTCGCGCGCCAGCACCAGACCGTTGACGTATTCGCCCGGCTTGTGCCCGTCGCGCGAGATCCATTCCATCAGCTTCGATTCGACGCGGTCCGATGCCGCTATCGTATCGGCCATCGGGTAGTGATCGCGCTCGTCCGGCTGGCGCGCCAGCACCAGCTTGGCGTCTCTGCGCTTCAGGATGCGTCGCTCGCTGAGTTCGCGCAGCGCCTTGCGGATGGTTGTGCGGGAGACGCCGACACTCTCCGCCAGTCTGGTCTCCGGGTCAATCCGCGATCCGACGGGGCGCTGGGCGAGCGAATCGAGAAGCTCGTTGAATGCCTTCTTGAAGACGGTATCGCTTTTCAACGCTGCAGGTCCGATCGAGGCGCTCGTGCTTAGGCGGTCGGGCCGCCGCCTGTCGCAGAATCACTTATCAGTATAGGCCGTGAGACGCACGCAAAGGGCATGATGGGCGCGGCAATCGCGAGCGCTACCGAGCCGCTGTCGCGCCGGTCCAGCGGTACCCGGGAAGGCGATGGTAGAAGCCGTTGGCAAACGGCATCGCCAGCGAAATCTCGTCGAGCATCACCGTCGCCTCGCCGGGGGAGATGTTGCGGTCGATGAGATTGCGGAAGACCGAGGCGACCGCGACCATGTCGGTGTCCTGCGGCGACAGGCGGAAGCGCGAGACGCCCATGGCGCCGAGCTCGGCGATCTCGCCGGCAAGGTTGAGGCACTCGTAGGACAGCGTCTGGACGCCGTTGACGGCGAGGAAGGGCTGCCCCTCCAGCGTCCTCAGCGTCATGCCGTCCGGGTCGTTGTCGCAGACATAGCGACAGGTGTTGCGCGTGCGGCCGTGGGCGCGGGCGTGATAGCAGCGCGCCGAGAGCGCCAGCGGCATGCGCCCGAACACCGTCACCTCATAGGTCACGCCAAGGTCGCGGGTGGCCTGCACGAGCGCACGAATTGCGCGTGCCGGCATCTCGACCGGAAGCGCGATGTTGCGGGCGCCACCACGGGCGAGCATCGCGGCAGTGCGCTCGTTGTAGACGTTCATGAACGGGCCGATGGCGTGCGGCCGCCCGCCGAGATGATAGAGCGCCGAGGCATCGTTGACCTCGACCATGTGCCGGTCCTGGGCGGTGATGTCGGCGACCAGCTTGCGGTCGGCGGGCAGGAACACTTCGGCGAGCGTTGCCATCGCCACCGTCTTGCCGGCCGCCTCCAGTCGCTCGACCACCGCGTCGAAATGCTCGTCGAACAGCGGCGCTCGCTTCGAGCAGATGGCTTCGCCGAGGGTGACGGTCGAGACCGCTGCCTCGTCGGCAATGCGGAAATAGAAGTCGCGCCAGCGCTCTGGCTTCCAGTTGAACAGCACCGGACCGAGCGTTACCTCGGCCGTGTGCGTGCGTGCCGCCGCCCCACTCACCGCCATGTCTTGCTCCGATAAGCCGCCTCGGTCTGCCGGTGTCCCTCCGTCAGCGCCAGCAGGTCAGCCAGCGCCGGTTCGCGCCCCTCCATGATGGCGTCGACCGCCTTGCGGAAGGCCGAGACCACCGTCCTGACATAGGCGCGACTGCGCTGCCGGCCTTCGATCTTGAGCGCCGTGACGCCGGCCTTGGCAAGGTCGGGAAGCAGCGCCGAGAGGTTGAGGCTCACCGGCTCCTCGAAGGCATAGGCCGGCTCGTTGCTGGCGCCGCAGAAATAGCGGCCCTTGCAGATTGTCGGGTAGCCGGCGTTCTCGCCCGCGGCGTAGCGGTCGATGACGAACTCTCCGAGCCGCGTCGTCAGAGTGTGGTCGGCGTCCTCCTCGTAGTGCACGTCGGCGGCCGGCGAGCAGACGCCGTCCATGTTGGTCGAAAGCCCTGTGGCATAGCTCGACAGACTGCAGCGCCCTTCCGCCATCATGCCGATCGAACCGAAGATGAAGGCCTCGATCTCGCAGGGGATCTGCCGGTGGACGTCGGCGATCTCGGCCACGGTGAGCAGGCGCGGTAGCACCACACGCTTGATACCGTAGGTTTCGCAGTAGAAACGGATCGCCTCGGGCGAGGAGGCACCACCCTGCACCGACAGGTGCAGCCTGAGATCGGGATAAGTCGAGGCGGCATAGTCGGCGACGCCCATATCGGCGACGATCACTGCGTCGACGGCGACCCGCGGGGCGAGGTCGATCGCCTCGCGCCACAGGTCGAATTGCCCCGCCGGCGGGAAGGTGTTGACTGCAAGCAGCACCTTGGCGCCGTGCTCATGCGCATAGACGACCGCCTGCTCAAGCTCGGCCGGCGTGAAATTGAGGCCGGGGAAGTTGCGAGCATTGGTGGCGTTCTGCAGGCCGCAATAGACCGTGTCGGCGCCGGCATCGACGGCGGTTCGGAGGCCCGCCGGCGTTCCCGCCGGGCAGACCAGTTCGGGGCGCAGGAAACCGCCGTCAGCCACGGTCGCTTCCCTGACGCTTTGGGCGCAGTTTCGACAGCACGAAACTGGCTGGCCGCGACAGCGGCCCAAGCGCGCCGAGCACGCTGTCCATTGCGCTTCCCTCCATATCGTCGAGCGCGTTCCTGAGCGTCACCACCGCTTCCGTGTCGCCTTCGACGTGCAGGTCGCGGGTGAAGAACAGGGCGTCGCCGTCAAGCTCGCCGTCGACCATGTCGAGCAGGCTGAAGAAGGTCCCGGCGATCGCCGCGTCGTGCGCCGGCTTCTCGGCGCGCCGGTGCGCCCTGAGACTGGGGTGCAGCGGATCGGGAACGAGCACCAAGACGAAGGGCAGGTCGATCGGATCGATCAGGAAGCGCTTGCCTGATTGAGAGCCGAGGCGCGCGAAGAGCTCCGGCCGCGCGCGCGCCACATTAGTGGCGATGCGGTCGAGCACCGGCTGGATGAGCGGCAGTGGCACGGCGCCCAGCAACAGCATCCGCACGTCCTCGAGCAGAGGGCGCAAAGGCGTGGCGGCAGACTCGGCATTGAGCGGGGTCGGCATGGATGGAGGCTAGGGCCGCCGCCACGGGTTGGATTTGATTGAAGTCAAAACAATCGCCATCGGTGTCGGTGGCAGACGACGACGGCATCCAACCCCAGCGAGAGTTGCCCCCACGCCGGCACCCGTCGGCTAGAAGAACTTGGCAATCAACGCGAAAATGAAACCCAGAGCAGCGCCGGCGACAGGGCCGACAACCCATCCACGAAGGATGCCGAAAATCACCCGCCTGTCGATGGTCTCGCGCCCACGAGCCAGGCCGGCGCCAGCCATCGCTCCAACAAGCGCCTGATTCATCGAGGTGAAATAGCCCAAGAACACCGCCGTCAAGACGACGATCGCCTGAACAAGCTGCGCGGCCGTCGCCATCGGCATGTCGAGCTTGACTATGTCGAATGCCACCCGTTCGAGGAGCGGCCGCCCCCACGTCAGCACACCGACCGCAAGACCGATGCCGCCGATCAGGCCCGCGACAAGCGGGCCGGAGAAGCCCGTCGTGAGAAAGACGGCGGTCGCGTTCGATACGTCGTTTGCGCCCATCGTCAGCGAGGCCGCGCCCCCCACCACGACCAGGGCGCGACCGATCACGCCGGCGGTGCCGCTCTGCGCAAAGCCGGGAAGCGCATCGAATGCTTTGGTGAAGAGGTAGCCGAGAGCGCAGGCGACGACAGGTGCGAGCGCCCACAGGACGACGAGCCGAAGGATCGTCTGCCACTGGATCGCCAGACCGAGGGCTGCACCGGCTCCGACGATGCAGAAGACGAGAATTTGAATTGTCGAGGTCGGTATCCGGCGCTGAGTGAACAGCGTTGTCAGGACAAAAGCAGCGCCGATGATCGCGATGGCAGGGGCTGTACCAAGCCGATCCGCTACGAGAATATTGTGCCCGACGTTCTCAAGCACCGTGTGGCTGAGGAAGGCGGCACCAACCAGGGTAAGCGGCGCCATGACCAGCAGAGCGGGCCAGAGCCGGATGCTTCCGGTCGCGTGCGGCATGCCCATGCAGGCGCCGGTGTAGTGCGCCCCCATGCTCCAGGCGAAGGCCAGGGCGACGAGAACCAGCAGAACATCGGCAGCGGTCATGGGGATGCGTCAGGACTCATTCGGGAGGCCGGCACGGGCGACCGACTAATCTAGGTCAGCTTGGCGGTCGGGCCAATTTGGCCAGTGCGTTGCTGATCACCGCTATGAAGGCATGCTCGCGGGGAAGCACACAAGTCAGTTGGGGTGATGTGAGTTGGCAGGCCGCTCTGAAGCGGTCCAGTCGGCTATCCCGCGCCGAGCGCGACGGCGACCTGATAGGTGATCAGCGACGCCAGATAGGCCAGCACCAGCATGTAGCCGAAGGTGACCCACATCCACTTCCAGCCGCCGGTCTCGCGCTTGATGACGGCGAGCGTCGAAGCGCATTGCGGCGCGAAGATGTACCAGACGAGCAGGGAGAGGGCGGTCGCCAGGCTCCAGTTCTGGGCGAGCACATGGCCGATCTGCTCGGCAACCTCGCCGCTGCCCTGGATGGCGTAGACCGTACCAAGCGCCGCCACGGCGACCTCGCGCGCCGCCATGCCGGGCACCAGCGCGACGGCGATCTGCCAGTTGAAGCCGACTGGCGCCAGCAGCGGCGCGATGGCATGGCCGATCATGGCGGCGAGGCTGTAGTCGATCGACGGCCCGACGGCACCGGCGGGTGGACGCGGGAAGGTGGCCAGGAACCAGATCACCACCATCATCGAAAAGATCGTGGTGCCGGCGCGTTGCAGGAACATCTTGGCGCGCGTGGTGAGGCCGCGCAGCACGCTCGGCAGCCGCGGCAGCTTGTAGTCCGGCAGCTCCAGCATGAAGGGCGGCGTCGGTTCCTCGCGCCAGAAGAAGAATTTTGCGAGCGCCGAGACGCCGAGCGCGCTGACGATGCCGGCGGAATAGAGACCGAACATCACCAGCCCCTGCAGGCTGGCGAAACCCCATACCTGCTTGTTGGGAATGAAGGCGGAGATGATCAGCGTATAGACGGGGATGCGCGCCGAGCAGGTCATCAGCGGCGCCACCAGAATGGTGGTCAGCCGGTCGCGCGGATTGTCGATGACCCGCGTCGCCATGATGCCGGGAATGGCGCAGGCGAAGCTCGACAGCAGCGGGATGAAGGCGCGCCCGTGCAAGCCGGCGCCACCCATGATGCGGTCCATCAGGAAGGCAGCACGCGCCATGTAGCCGAGGTCTTCGAGCAACAGGATGAACAGGAAGAGGATCAGGATCTGCGGCAGGAAGACCAGGACGCTGCCGACGCCGGAGATGATGCCGTCCTGGATGAAGCTCTGCACAAGGCCTGCCGGCAGAAGCTGATGGACAGCGATGCCGAGTTGGTCGAAGCCGGCCGAGATCAGGTCCATCAGCGGCTGCGCACCGGTGAACACCGCCTGGAACATCACGAACAGAACGGCGAGCAATACCGCCAGGCCGGCCACGGGATGCAGCAGGACGGCATCGAGCCGCGTGGTCAGCGTGTCCGGCTTCGCCGGCGTGTGGACGACCAGGGCGAGGATGCGGTCGGCTTCGCGCTGGGCGGCACGCAGTTCGCCAAGCGTCGATGGCGTCCAGTCACTGGCCGCGTCCGGCCGGCCTTCCGTCGTGACCATCTCGTCGAGGCGGCGCATCAGATCGTCGATGCCGCCGCGCCGGACCGCCGCCGAGGTGGTCACCGGCGCGCCCAGCTCGACCGACAGCCGGTCGAGATCGATCGCCACGCCTCGCCGGCGCGCGATGTCGATCATGTTGAGCACGACAAGAACTGGCTGACCGACCTGCTTCAGTTCGAGCACCAGCCTGAGCGCCAGCCTGAGATTGGTGGAGTCGGCGACGCAGACCAGCACGTCGGGCCTGGTCTCGCCGGCATAGCGGCCGAGCACGACGTCGCGCGTCACCACCTCGTCGGGGCTTCGCGCGCGCAGCGAATAGGTGCCGGGCAGATCGACCAGGGTGCAGCGGTGTCCGGAGGGCGTGGTGAGTGCGCCGGTCTTGCGCTCGACCGTCACGCCCGGATAGTTGGCGACCTTCTGCTTGCTGCCGGTGAGTGCGTTGAACAGCGCCGTCTTGCCGCTGTTCGGCGTGCCGACCAGGGCAAGGTGGCGGCTCCCGGCGACAGCATCGGTCATGACCGGATCAGCTTACGAAGATCGCCATCGCCTCGCGGCGGCGCAGCGCCACAGTGGCATTGTTGACGCGCACCGCGATCGGATCGTGGCCGATGATCCCCTCATGCAGGATCTCTACGGCCGCCCCCTCGGTGAAGCCGAGCTCGAGCAGCCGGCGCTCGAGTTCCGCCGTCGGCAGGCCGGAAGTCTCGTCGCTCACGCTGACGGTGCAGATATGGCCACGGAATCCGCGCCGGGCCTGGCCCAGCGGGAAATGCGGCAGCAGCGGCTCCAGTACGTCAGGGGCGAAACTCATGGCTCGTCATTGTCCGATTGGGCATCCTGTCCGTGCGCCATCCAGGGCCTTCAAGGGACCCCATCTAGTCCACGTTCAGATGCGAACGCAATTCATTCTCGGGTACGGAAGAATCGTTCCAATTCATATGACGCAGATCAAACGATGTATGAATTCGCCCGCGCCTATGCCAGCCCCGGGGCCGACCACGGCGGCCGGGTCCTGGCGAAATCGTGCCAGGCGTCCCGCAGGCGGGCCTCGGCCCCGACCATGGCATGGGCCTGCCAGCCGGCGATGGCCGCGGCCGCGGCGCCGCTGTCGGCCGATGGGCCGGCGAGGTCGGCGAGCAGCAATCCGGTCGTCGCCATGTCGTTGAAGGCGCCAAGCTCGTCCTGCAGTCCGGCAAGCCGGCTGGTGAACTGCCTGGCGGTCTTCTTGTCGGTGCACAGTGGCAGCAGGAAATCGGCCACATAGCGCAGCTTCTTGACGGCAAGGCGCAGCCGGTGGCGCTCGGCCGCCGTCATCGATTTGAAATGGCGACCGCGCTTCACCACCTTGCCGTGATGCACCGACAGGATGCGCCGCGCGAAGCTGAAGGCCGGCTCCGCCAGCAGGCCCAGGTGCTCGGCTCCGACATCGTCGCGCCAGCCGCGCACTTCGGTCCACCGCCCGAGCCGGATCATGAAGCGTGCGCTGCGCGCATCACCGAGTGCCTGCCGCGCAGCGCCATAGGCAGCAAGCCGCCGCTCCTCCGCACCGCTGCCGAGAATGTCGAAGCCGGCGACCGCGGGACAGCTTCCGGCGACGGCCGGCAGCGTCTCGCCCTTGAAGATGTCCCAAGTGCGCGCGGCCGAAAGCGTTGCCGCCAGCCATTTGGCATCGTCGCGCAGCGCTCCCAGTGTCTGCGAGGTGACCAGCGTCGCCATCGAATCGAGCGCCGAGCGCAACCGACGCAGCGCCACGCGCACCTGATGGACGCCCTCCGGGTCACGGCCGTCTTCGGCTGCCGGCACCGAGACCAGCAGATCGCGCAGGCATGACGCCAGGATCACCGCGAAGGAATCGTCGAGCGGCAGCGACGGGTCGACATCGAGCTTGCGCGTCTTCTTGGCCGGCGGCGGGGTATCGCTGGCGAGGTCGAAGCCGCGCGCCGCCTTGCTGCGGATCGAGGGGCGCACCGGTCCGCGATCGGCAAGCGCCAGCGCCAGGTCGTAGATCGCCGCGGGACTGCCGTCCTTGAGCTCCAGTTCGATCTCGCTCACCGGCATCGACCGGTCGCCGGCTTTCAGAACGCCACGGTCGAAGGCCACCTCGATCGTGCCGTCCGGCAGATCGAGGATGCGCTGGTGCCGGCGTATGTCGGAGGTGAAGACCGGCTGCAACGGCTGGCTTGCCAGCTCGGCGCGCAGCTTGGTCGGGACGAAGGGCATCGCCAGGCCGACGTCGGGGGCGATCGAGGCTACGCTTGCCTCCCACTCGCCGCGTCTCAGCGGATCGTCGCCACCCTCCGCCTTCACCGTCTGCACGAAGCGCTGGCCGCTCTGGCGCACCCGGAGGCTCAGGCCGTTCTTCTGCAACAGCCGCTCGGGTGTGTCGTAATAGACCGCCTTCAGGCGCTTGCGCAGGCCCTTGTTGCGCGCATGGTCGGCGATCGCCGGGGCCTCATTGAAGTCCGCCAGACGGTCGGCGGCGACCAGCAACTTGAGCTCCACCTCGCTGGCCGTCGGCTCCGCCCGACTTGCCGCAGGCTCTTCTGCGCCTGCGGCCTCGGTCGGCTGTGCGTCGGGTTGCGGTGCATCAGCCGGCGGCGCATCGGACTGGGCCGGAGCGGGCGGGGAAGGGGGCGCTATCTCCGCCGACTGTGCCGGGATAACGCCGTTGCCGGTCTGATTGTCGTTGTGGAACGCCCCACTCTTGCCGGGAACGGCCTCATCGCCTCGGGGGACGGCCTCGTCCTGCGCGGCCGAGTCGTCCGCAGGCTCGCTCGGCGTCGGCGCGCCCACACGCCCCGGCGTCCCTGTGTCGATCTCCGCCATGGCCGCATTTGTAACAGATCGAAGCCGACGATCCTATATCGCCGCTCCCCTGAATTGGGGGCCGGCGATCCCGCTTTCAAGCGCCGGTCGCAGCGGCGCTGCCGGTCCGCAATGTCGCGGGAGCGGCGGCCTATGGGAACGATCTGCCGATGATCGTGCGGCCCTCGAAGCCCGGATTGGCAGGAGTCTTCAGCGTGAGGCGGAGAGGATCGAGCTCGAAGCCGAAGGTCATCCGGAAGCCGGCCTCCGTGAAGACCAGTTCGATCGTCAGCCGATCCGGCGCCGCCCACGACGCGAAACCCTTGTACGGCTCGGCATAGCCGGTCGATATCGGGCTCGTCGCACCGGCCCACGCGTTGACCCCGACCGGCAGCCGGTACGTGGCGTACCGATCGGTGAGAGCAAGGACGACCGCATCGTCCGCCAGTTCCACGCTGGCGGAGATGACTGGCGCTTGGCCGCCATAAAGGCGCGTCGGCAACACAAACGCCTCGGCAAAGACAAATGTCACGCCACTGAGCTCCTCGGCGCGCGGCGAGACCGCCGCGCCCGCTGGCTGGGCCGGGAACGCCGGAACGGCATCGCCCGACGCGGACTCCACGGTGCTTTCCAGCGCCGGCAGAAGCGTCTCCCAGGCGAGGTCGAGGATGCGTTGGGTCCTCAGCGTGCCCGCAGTGATGGTGACCAGGGCATCGAGCCGCGGAAACACCAGGCAGAACTGCCCGAGCAGCCCGTCGGCACGGTAGCTGTCGTGGCGGCTCCTCCAGAACTGGTAGCCATAGCCGATCATCCAGTCGGTCGCCTTGGAATTGGCCCATGACACGATGTGGTTACTGGTGGCTTCGTCGATCCAGGCTTCGGGCAGGATGCGGCGCCCCTGCCAAATGCCTTTCTGCAGATAGAGCTGGCCAAACCGTGCCAGTTCACGCGTCGTCACATGCAGGCCCCAGCCGCCGTTGTCGACGCCTTCTTCGCTCCGCAACCAATGACGCACGGCGATGTCCAGGGGCTCGAAAAGGCGCGGGCGAAGATAGTCTTTGAGCGTCTCGCCGGTGAGTTTCTGCACGATCGCGGCCAGCACATAGGAGGAGGGGCTCGAATATTCGAACCGGCTCCCGGGCGGCACCGCGAGCCTGTCAGCCAGATAGGCTGCGACCGATGGTGACGTCCGTGGGGGCGCAAAGGCAGCGTGTTCCGCCGACATCGTCAGCAGATGTTTGACGCGCAAGGCGGCGAGATGGTCGTCAACCGGATGCGGCGTCAGCTCCGGGAAGATGTCGATGACGCGGGTTTCCACAGTCAAGAGGCCGTCGGCGATGGCGAGCCCGACCGCGCTCGACACGAAGCTCTTGGTCACCGAGTACATGCGGTGCGGCGTGTCCGCGTCGAACGGTGCCCGATACGCCTCGGCAACGGTCGCACCATGCCGCAGAACCAGCACCGAATGGACGTCGAGGTCTTCGACCTCGAGCGCCGCGATGAAATCGGCCGCTGCGGTGCCGGGCGAGATAGAGCCCACGGTCCCCGTCGATGAATCAGTCATCTGCGATTTTTCCTCCCCTGCGATGCCCTTGAGGCCCGACACGCGGGCGAAGCCGGCGGACATGCACAAGCCGCAGCCGGCCGCCTCATGATTTGCCGCGTGTCAGGAGTTCGTTTCCGGCGAATGTGCCGGACGGTGAGAGGCGACAGCTAGCCACTTGCTGCCGCAACAATCAACTGCCGCGGCAGGCGCTTCAGCCGCCGTCCTGTCCTTCGGCGAGCCGCCGATAGGCGTCCGCCACGACCGCGAAGGCCGCCTTCTTGGTCTCTTTGTCCTCGGCGATCAGGCCCTTGCGGTTGAAGCCCCGCTGATATGAGGTCTGCCGGCGCGGCGAGCGGAAATCGTAGAGTACCCATGGGCAAGTGCCGCGCACGCCGGCGAAATCGCTGAGGATAGCGAATTGCCGCCGGTAGAATTCGGCCTGGCGCTCTTCGCTGAACATGGCATCGACCGAACCGTGCATCCCGGCGACGGCACCGGCGCCGGTCTCGCTGATGATCACCGGCTTCTCGGGGCGCGAATTGGTGAGCAGGGTGCGCAGGCCCTCGAAGTCGGGCACGTACCAGCCGAAATATTCGTTGATCCCGACCACATCGAGTCGGTCGGCGAGCCGGTCCTCGATCTTCAGCTTGCGCGGGTTGACGAGACAGGCGGCGGTGACGAGCCGCGTCGGGTCGGCCCGCCGGGCAGCCTCGGCCAGCCCGCCCATGAAGGCGAGGCGCGCGTCGGTGTCGGCGTTCTCGTTGCCCACACTCCAGGCGATGACCGAGGCGCGGTTGCGATCGCGCCGGATGAGTTCGAGAAGCTGGTTCTCGGCATCGGCAAAGACGGCGGGATCGTCAAAGTCGATCGCCCAGTAGACCGGGATCTCCTCCCACAGCATGAGACCGAGCTCGTCGGCGATCTCCGCCACGCGCTCATGGTGCGGGTAGTGGGCAAGACGCAGGAAGTTGCAGCCGAGTTCGCGCGCGTGGCGGAAACGGCGGCGAATGTCGTCCTCGCTGGTGACCCGGCCGAGCGCCACGTCGTCCTCGTGCACGCAGACGCCGCGCAGCCAGATATCCCGCCCGTTGAGCAGGATGCGCGTGCCCTCAACGCGGATGTCGCGAAAGCCGACGCGGTCGCTCACCCGGTCCTCGCCGAAAGCGAAGGTGACTGCATAAAGCTGTGGGTCCTCCGGTGACCAGAGATGCGGCCTCGCCGAAACCGTCGCCGTGCCCCGGCCGCCATGTACCGGCACCGAGGCCGACAGGCCGAGTTCCGGCACGTCGACGCTTGCCGTGCCGTCGACCGCATCGGAGAGCGTCAGGTCGATGGCAAGCGCGGTGCCGTCGCTGCCCGGGGCAAGGGCGATCCCCGCATCGGCGATAAAGACGCGCGGCAGGGCAAGAAGGTCCACATCGCGATGGATGCCGCCATGGTTGAACCAGTCGATATGGCGCATGGGGACGCCCTTCACGCTGCGCCCGTTGTCCACCTGGATCTGCAGCCGGTTGGTCCCGCTCTTCAGCGCGTCGGTCAACTCGATGAAGAAGGGCGTCGAGCCACCGACATGGGTGGCAAGGAAACGGCCGTTGAGGAACACGCGCGCCGTCTGCGCCGCCGCGCCGACGCGCAGCATCGTGCGTCCGCCGGTATCGAGATCGGCCGTGTCGATCATGCGCGTGTACCAGGCGCCGCCCTCGAAATAGCGCCATTCGGGCCGCGTCGCCGTCCAGCACGCGGGCACATCGATCGTCTCGCCCGAGCCGGCGTCATAGTCGCGCGGCGCACCCCAACTCTCCGGCGGGCTGGGCTCGTCGGCAAACCAGCGCTGGCGCAGCCCGACATCGTAGAGGTCGAGGGTGAAGTGCCAGCTGCCGTTCAGCGCATGGCGCCGGCGGTCGCCCATGAAGACCATGCTCAGATGGTAGGCGCGTGGCGCGGCATAGGCGGCCAGATAGCCTTCGTCGTGGAGGTGGATATAGGGATCGTCGTGCTCTTCGCTCATCGTCTTTGTTCCGGCGCCGCGCTCGTCAACGGCTGCCACGCCGCACGCTGTCGGCAAGAATTAGGAGACAGCCGGCGATAAGTAGCACCGCGCCCCACAGGGCCGGCAGGCCGGCGAGTTCGACCAGGCCCGCCACCACCGCGATCAGCACCAGCGACAACAGAGCCAGCGCGCCGTCGTCGACGAATAGGCCGACGATCTCCTTGGTGATTGCCGCAAGCACGTTCATTCGGCGGCCTCCGGCTCTTCGCCTTGAGTGCTGCGCACGGCCTTGAGCCATCGCGTCAACCCGAGCGAGGCTGCGGCGAAGATGATGAAGATGCCGAACAGCGACAGGTCTGCGCCCGGCCATTCGGCGCCCAACCCTTCGCCGGTCCAGAACACGCCGAAGGTGGTCAGCATCAGCCCGACGACGTATTTCAGTGTGTTCTCCGGCACCTGCGACAGCGGCCGATGGACGGCCAGCCCGACCGCCATCACCACGACGAAGGCGGCGAAGGCGCCGAGCGAGGCATAGAGCGTCAGCCCGCGCGCCGTGCCGACGGCGATGACAATGAAGACCACCTCGGTCCCTTCCAGCAGCACCGCCTTGAAGGCGGCGAGACCGGCGATATAGGCGGCCCGTTGTTGCCTGGCGCTGCGGGTGAGTGCCTCGGTCTCCCTGGCGAAGGTCTTCTCCTCGTCGTGCAGCGCCAGCACGCCGACCGCGCGCAGGATCGCCTTCCTCAGCCAGCGCATGCCGAACAGGATCAGCAGCACGCCGACGACGAACTGCAAGACATGGATCGGCACGAGGCCGAGAAGGGGGCCGAACACGGCCACCAGCGCAGCCAGCACGACGAGCGCCAGGCCGCTGCCGATGAAGGCCGGCGGCCAGCTCTGTGTCAGGCCGACGGCGAGCACGATGGTGAAGGCTTCGACCACCTCGACGAGCGAGGCCAGGAAGGCGGCCGTCACCGTGGAAAAGATCGTGGTCAGGCTGGTCAAGGGCAGGTCCCTGCATGCGACGCGCGCGAGATTACACGACCTCGCTGTCATCGCGAAAAGGGCAAGGCGCCGCTCGCCGCCGCTCCCGATGATCGCTGCGAATCGGCGGGGCAGGCGACTCGCTCCCCCGCCTCAGGACGACAGCAGCTTCACCATCGTCGCCATGCGGCGAGCGTCTAGAACCGGATGCGCGCGTCTCCGCGACGGTCCAGTGCGTGCCGATAGGCGCGCCGGTCGTCGCAACAGCGAATCCGTCGCGGGACACATTGGCGCGCCCTGACGCCGACCCGCGCGCCGAACGCGCCGAAAGTGAAGTCGCCGGCCATTCCCGACAGCGCACCAGCGCCGGGCACCGTACTGCATGGGCAGCGGTAAAACTATTGCGCCCAAATGCCGGGCCGGATATGATACGTATCGGAAAATACAATATAGAATAATTCAGCGAGGGGGAGCGCGAAATTCCATGCGAGCGCGGGTTTCGGTTCACAAGGATTTTGTCGTCAGCCCGATCGATGATCGGCTCTACAGCGCTTTTCTGGAGCATCTCGGCCGCGCGGTTTATGGCGGCATCTACGAGCCCGACCACAAGACGGCGGACAAGAACGGCTTTCGCCGCGACGTGATGGACCTGGTGCGCGATCTCAAGCCGCCGCTGGTGCGCTATCCCGGCGGCAATTTCGTCTCGGCCTATCGCTGGGAAGATGGCATCGGCCCGCGCGAGGAGCGCCCGACGCGCCTCGACCTCGCATGGCGCACCAAGGAGCCGAATTGGATCGGCACCGATGAATTCGGGGCGTGGTGCGATGCGGCCGGCACCGAGATGATGCTCGCCGTCAATCTCGGCTCGCGCGACCTCGACGCCGCCCGCAACCTGCTCGAGTACACCAACCATCCGGGCGGCACTTACTGGAGCGATCTCAGAAAGAAGAACGGCCGCGCCGATCCTTACGGCGTCAAGGTGTGGTGCCTCGGCAACGAGATGGACGGTCCTTGGCAGGTCGGTCACAAGACGGCAGCCGAGTACGGCCGTCTCGCCCACGAAACCGCCAAGGCCATGCGTAAATACGACTCCGATCTGGAGTTCGTGGTCTGCGGTTCCTCGCACAGCTACATGCCGACCTACCCCGAATGGGAAGCGACGGTCCTCGACGAATGCTACGACGCCGTCGACCATCTGTCGCTCCACATGTATTTCGAGAATTATGAGAACGATTATCTGAATTTCCTTGCAAAACCTGTGGTTATGGACCGCTACATCCACACGATCGGCGGCGTCATCGACTATACCAAGGCGAAGAAGCGCTCGAAGAAGGATGTCCATATCTGCTTCGACGAGTGGAACGTCTGGTACCACGTCCGCCAGCAGGACCATGAGGATATGGAGAGCTGGGATTGGCCGGTCGCGCCGCCGCTGCTCGAGGAGGTCTACAATTTCGAGGACGTGCTCGTCGTCGCCTCCATCCTCAACACCTTCATCCGCCGCTCCGACCGCGTGAAGATCGCCTGCATCGCCCAGCTGGTGAATGTGATCGCGCCGATCATGACCCAGAACGGCGGCCCGGCCTGGAAGCAGACGATCTATCACCCGCTCTATCTCGCCTCGCTCTACGGCCGCGGCGAGGCGCTGGCCGTGGCGGTGGACAGCCCCACCTACGATGCCCAGGTCGCCGACGACGTGCCCTATCTCGACGTCGCCGCGGTCAAGAACCCCGGCCGGACGCTGACCTTCTTCATGGTCAATCGTCATCCCGACGAAGCGTTGACGGTCGATCTCTCGCTCACCGGCTTCACGCCGAAGGCGATCGCCGAACATCTGACCATTCAGCACCGCGACCTGCGCGCGACCAACACGGCCAAGGCGCCGGACAGGGTCGCGCCGGTCAAGGGCAGGGGCATCGGTCTGCGCGACGGTGCCATCAGGGGCAAGCTTCCTCCCCGGTCCTACCATATGATCCGCGTTGGGATCTGACTGGACCGAGCCTGGGGCCGGGTGGCGCCTTGGCGCCACCCGGCTCATCGGCGGCATCCAGCGCTCCAGATACAATCAGAACCTGTGATATATATCGGCTAGTCGGTTGACCACCATATTGGTCCGATGTACCCTGAACGCGTAGAAAAAGGGCGTGGGGCGACCACGCTGGTAATCGAGGGAGGACTTATCGGATGCGCAAGCTCCTAATGCTCGCGCTGGCGGTGAGTGGATTAGCACTCGTCAGCCAGGCGCAAGCGGCGGAAGACTATCTCGCGGGCATCCCGCGAAATCAGATTCTGATCGCCGAGAATCCGCAAGGCAGAATTGCCAACGCGGCATGGTTCAACAGGTGGGTACCGAATCACGGCGGCTCGTCCACCGGTCTCCAGCAACTGGCGTTGGATACCCTCTGGTACATCGATCCCGATGCCGGCATCGACGGGGTTTGGGAAAACGCCCTTGCCTCAGAACCGCCGATCTACAACGCCGATTTCACCGAGATGACGGTGAAGCTGCGCTCCGGCATCTATTGGAGCGACGGCGTTGAGTTCACTGCCGACGACCTGATCTACACGGTTCAGGTGCAGATGGACCACCCCAGCATGTCTTGGGGCTCGGCCTTCCTCGGCAGCGTGGCCAGCATGACCGCGCCCGACAAGTACACGGTCGTGTTCAAGCTCAAGCGGCCGAATTCGCGTTTCCATGCCAACTTCACCGTCCGCTGGGGCGCGTGCTGGATGATTCCCAAGCACGTCTTCGAGAAAGCGGAAGACCCGAGCAAGTTCGACTTCAATCCGCCGATCAGCTTGGGCCCCTACGTGCTCAAGAGCTTCGACCCGAATGGCGAGTGGTACATCTGGCAGAAGCGCGAAGACTGGAAGCGCACGACGCTTGCCAAATTCGGCGAGCCGCAGCCGAATTACGTCGCTTACATCGATCCCGGCCCGCCGGATAAGCGCGTGATCATGCAGCAGAACCACCAGCTCGACATCATCCACGACACGTCGCCTGAGGGGGCCATCTCCCTGATCAAGTCGTCGCCGACGTCGCGTGGCTGGTTCAAGGGCTTCCCGATTGCCCATCCCGATCCGACCCTGATTGCCGTCCTGTTCAACAACCAGGTCGACATGTTCAAGGATCGCGATGTGCGTTGGGCCCTGGCTTTGGTGCTCGACATCAAGGCGATCGACATGGCGTCCTATCGCGGGGCGGCAACGATCTCCGCAATCGGCGTTCCGCCGACCGGCCTCTATCCGAAGTACTACTTCGACCCGCTTCAGGGCTGGCTGAAGGACTTCGAGATCGACACCGGAAAGTCGAAGTACAAGCCGTACGACCCGACTGTCGGCCAGCAGATCGCCGACATGCTGCGTCCCTCCATGGGTGACCAGATTCCGACCGACGCGAAGGCGATCTCGCAAGCGTTCGGCTACGGTTGGTGGAAGCCCAACCCGCAGGTGGCGACGGAGCTGTTGGAGCGTGCTGGCTTCAAGAAGCAGGGCAATCAGTGGATGAAGCCGGACGGCACGCCGTTCGCGATCACCCTGCTGGTTGAAGGTGACCCGCGGCCGGTGACGACCCGCGCCGGCACCATGGTTGCGCAACAGTGGCGTGAGTTTGGCATCGACGCCAAGACCCAGGCCTATCCGACGGACTTCTTCCCGCGGATCGAGACCGGCGACTATGAAGCCGCGATCGGCTGGAGCGTCGAGACCTGGGGCGGTCATCCTGACCTGTCCTACTTCCTCAACTCGTGGCATTCGGAGTTCCTGAAGCCACCCGGAGAGAACCAGCCGCCGCGCAATCGCCAGCGCTGGAAGAATGCGGAGTTGGACAAGATCATCGAGCAGATCCGTTCGATCGGCTTCGACGATCCGAAGGGTATCGACCTCGGCCAGCAGTACATCAAGTTGGCTGCGCAAGAGATGCCGAATATCCCGTTGATGTCCTACAACGTGTTCACGGTGATGGATCAGACATACTGGACGGGCTATCCCAGTGCTGAGGACGATCCTTACACGGATCCCGTGCCGAACTGGTCCAACAGCCGGTACATGATGGTCAAGTTGCACGCGACCGGCGCGCAGTAACAGTGACCTAGATACGAATTGTGAGGCGGCCCCTCGGGGCCGCCTCACAGGGTATCACCCGACCCAGCTATCGAGCAGTCACGATGCGCACCTACGGCATCTATGCCTTACGCCGCTTTGCACAGCTTTTGCTCGTGGTCTTCATCGGCATCAACGTCGCGTTCGTGATCACCCATGCGACGCCGATCGACCCTGTTGAGCAGGCGATCAGCTCCGCCACGCAGTTCGGCTTCTCCGACCCGACGGCCGTGGACCAGCTGCGCGATTCGTTGCGTGAGCTGTACGGCGTTGGAGGATCCCGCTGGGATCAATACATTCACTTCTGGTCCCGGCTGGTGGTGGGCGATTTTGGCCCGTCCCTTTCAGCCTTTCCCGCCCCGGTCTCCACTCTCATTGCTAGGGCCCTGCCGTGGACGTTGGGCCTGCTGACCACGTCGACCCTCATTTCGTGGGTGCTCGGCAACTTCCTGGGCGGCCTGGCCGGCTACTATCGTGAAAACAAGATCTTGAAGGCGATTGGAATTGTAGCCACCGGTCTGCAGCCCATACCGAGCTACATCATGTCGCTGCTCGTCCTCATCATGTTCGGCTTCGTTTGGCCGATCCTGCCCATCAGCGGCGGATTCCAGATGAACTTGAGCACCGAATTCAGCTTCGCCTTCGTCCGTAGCATAGTGGAGCATTCGATCCTGCCGGTCCTTGCGCTGGTCCTGATCACGGTCGGCGTGTGGTTCATCGGAATGCGCTCGCTGGTCTCCAATATCGTCACGGAGGACTATGTCCTCTATGCCGAACTCGCCGGCGTCGATCGGCACCGCATCCTGACATCGTACATGATGCGCAACGCCCTCGCTCCGCAGCTCACCGGACTCACGCTTTCGCTCGGCGCGATCTTCAACGGCGCCATCATCACTGAGTTCGTCTTCGGCTATCCCGGCGTGGGCACCCTGCTTGTGCGCGCCGTCGGCACCGGCGACTACAGCCTGGTGCTCGGCATCACATCAATCTCGATCATGGCGGTGGCCACTGCCGTCTTTGTCATTGACCTGATGTACCCTCTTATCGACCCCCGCGTGAAGATGACGTAGGCCATGCTGAAAACTCTCCGCGACCTCTTTCGATACAATCGCGAATTCGCCATCGGAGCGACGCTCGTTCTGATAATTGTCGCGCTGTCGATTGCTTCGTTCTTCTCTCCCTATCCGACATTGAGCAGCTACGTCGTGCCGCCGGACGTGCCGCCGTCCTGGGCCTATCCCCTGGGCACCAATTCGCGCGGGCAGGACGTGTTCTGGCAATTGGCCGCCTCGATGCGCAACAGCCTGTTGTTTGGGATATCGGTCGCCTTCATCAGCCGCATCATATCGCTCACCGTAGGCCTGACCTCGGGCTATCTCGGCGGGTTCGCCGACCGCGTGCTGATGTCGATCAACGACACGTTTGTCGTCATACCGCTCTTCCCGATCCTGATGCTCTTCTTCTTCCTGATGCACGACAACATGTCGTGGCCGTTGCTGGCGTTGGCCATGGCTTCGCTCGGCTGGCCCTACGACGCGCGTCTCATCCGCTCTATTGCGCTGAGCCTCAGGACGCGGGAATTCACGACGCAGAGCGTCTTCTCCGGCATGTCCACTCCGAAGATCCTGATCGAGGAGCATCTCCCCTACGTTCTCCCGATCGTCTTTGCGACGACGATGAACAACATCAACTGGTCGATCGGTCTGGAGGTGACGCTGTCGGTGATCGGCATCACCAACATCGAGACGCCGACGATTGGCACGATGATCTACTGGGCAAACCAGCACACCGCGATGGTTGCCGGTGTCTGGTGGTGGGTGCTGGCGCCGGTTGCAACCGTCGTGATGACCTTCATAGGGCTCTTCCTCCTTGCCGTATCGATGAACGAGTACATCGACCCCAGAAGTCGCCTTGCACGAATGGGAGCTTGAGTCCGTGGACGTTGCGCTGTCGGTTGAAGAACTCCGTGCCTACTACTTGATGGACTACTACGGCATCAAGCGGGAGGTGCGTGCCGTCGACGACATCACGCTGACCGTCAAGAAGGACGAGATCTACGGGCTCGCCGGCGAATCGAGCTGTGGCAAGTCGACCTTCATCAAGACCATCGCTGGTGCCACCCGCCCGCCGCTCAAAGTCCTCGGCGGCACCGTCAAGTACAGCTTCCTCGACCGCGACCTCTACGAGGTCGATGCGGCGACGCTGGGGGAAATCCGCTGGAGCCACCTCTCCTGCGTCCTGCAGGGCTCCATGAACGTGCTCAACCCGGTGCGGCGGATCCACAAGTCGTTTTTCGATTTCGCCTATCCACACATGGGGCTGTCGCGACAGGACTTCCTCACGGCGGTCGACCAGCATCTGGACCGCCTGCGCCTGCCGCACGACGTGGTTCACGCCTACCCGCACGAACTGTCGGGCGGCATGCGCCAGCGTGTCACCATCGCGCTGGCTACCGTTTGCCATCCGGAATTCATCATCGCCGACGAGCCGACGACGGCGCTTGACGTTGTCGTGCAGCGCGACGTGCTCGCCATGATCCTGGAGGCCCAGAAGCAGTTCAACTCCTCCATGATTTTCGTTACCCACGACCTCACGGTGCACGCCAACATCGCCAACCGGCTGGGCATCATGTATGCCGGCCGTCTGGTCGAAGAGGCGCCGACGGCCGAGCTCTTCCATGAGCCGCTGCATCCCTACACGCAGCACCTGATCGCCAGCCTGCCGCGGATCGGCGACCTCACTCAGAAGGAGGCGTTGCCCGGCACGCCGCCGAGCCTCGCCGACCCGCCCTCTGGGTGCCGGTTCCATCCCCGCTGCCCGCTGGCCATGGATGTCTGCCGTCAGGCACACCCTGCGCTGACCGAGGTCGCCCCGGGTCGCCGTGTTGCCTGTTTCGTGGTCAATCCGGCTGCCGTATCGGAAGACGATCTGTCGGTGAACGAGATCGTCGCCGAGGCGGAGACCGCAGAAAGGTCGGCGTCGTGAGCGAACTTCTTTCGGTCGAGAACGTCACGCGCATCTTCGGTCGAGGCGGCATTTTCAGCCACCACTATTTCCGCGCCGTCGACAGCGTCAGCTTTTCGCTCGACACCGACACGCCGGAGATCTTCGCCATCATCGGCGAGTCGGGCAGCGGCAAGACGACGCTGGCGCACATGGTCCTCAACATCCTGCCAGTGAGCGAGGGCGCGATCCGGTTTCGTGGCCAGGACCTCACTAAGATTCGCCGCAGGTCGCAGCGTCTCGAGTTCATGCGGCATGTCCAGCCGATCTTTCAGAATCCGTTCGAGGCCTTCAATCCGCTCAAGAAGGTCGACCGCTATCTCTTTTCCTCGGCCGCGCGCTTCGTCGGCGCGCGCAATCAGGCAGCGCGCGAAGCCGCCGCCGATGTTGCGCTTGGCAAGGTCGGCCTGTCGCTCGCCGAGGTGAAGGGACGCTTCCCGCACGAATTGTCGGGCGGTCAGCTGCAGCGCGCGGCGGTCGCCCGGGCGCTTATCTCTGAACCCAATCTGCTGGTCGCCGATGAGCCGGTGTCGATGGTCGATGCGTCCCTGCGCATGTCGATCGTCAACCTTTTCAAGACGCTGCGCGACGAACTGAAGGTTTCGATCATCTACATCACCCATGACCTCGCCACCGCCTATTACATCAGCGACCGGGTGATGATCATGCAGAAGGGCCAGGTGGTCGAGGCCGGAGCGGCGCGGGAAGTGCTCTCCAATCCACAACATGCCTACACCAAGCTCCTGCGCGATTCGGTGCTCTCGCCCGACGACGCCGGCAAGGGACGCCTGACGGCTGCGGCACGGCTTCCCGTGGACGAGGTTGTTGACTGAGGCGCATCACGCGCGGCTCACCGTCGACGCCGCGCGCCGCGGCGCCCCGATCACGCCGATCTGGAACTGGGTCGGTTATGACGAGCCGAACTACACCTATCTGCATTACGGCCGCCGCCTGCTTGCCGAATTGGCCGCCATGAGCCGGGCGCCGGTCTATGTGCGCATGCACAACCTGCTCACCTCCGGCGACGGCACGCCGGCCTTGAAGTGGGGTTCGACCGGCATCTACGACGAAGACGCCGACGGCCGGCCAATCTATTCCTGGACGATCGTCGACCGCATCTTCGATGCGCTCACCGAGGCCGGCCTAGTCCCCTTCATCCAGGCGGGTTTCATGCCCGAGGCGCTGACCACCGGCCCGGTGCCCTATCGCCACGACTTCCCACGGACCGGCATCACGACCGGCTGGGCCTACCCGCCGCGCGACTACGGTCGCTGGGGCGAACTGATCGAGGCCTGGGCACGGCATCTGGTCGAGCGCTACGGCATGGCGCGCGTCGTCACCTGGCCATGGGAAATCTGGAACGAACCGGACGGGCTCTACTGGCGCGGCAGCGTCGAGGAGTTCTGCCGGCTGCACGACGTTGCCGATGCGGCCATCCGCCGGGCGATTCCCGGCGCCCGCGTCGGCGGCCCGCATACCTGCGGCCCCTCCGATCCCAAGGCGGCGGCCTTTCTCCGCGCCTTCCTCGAGCACTGTGCCCGCGGCCGCAACAACGTCACTGGTGCGGTCGGCACGCGCCTCGATTTCGTCGCCTTCCACGCCAAGGGCCACCCGCTTGTCGTTGACGGCCACGTGCGCATGGGCCTCGCCCGCCAGCTCGGCTCGGTTCAGGCGGGGCTTGATATCGTCCGCTCGTTTCCGGAGTTCGCGGGGCTCCCCGTCGTGCTCGGCGAATCCGATCCGGAAGGCTGCGCCGCCTGTCCAGCCGCCACCCACCCGGAGAACGCCTACCGTGACGGCCCGCTCTATGGCGCCTCAATCGTCGAGGCTACCATGCGCACGCTTGAAATCGCCGAACGGGCAGGGGCCTCGATTGAGGGCGCGGTGACCTGGGCTTTCGAGTTCGAGGGCGCGCCGTTCTTCGCCGGCTATCGCGAGCTTGCCACCAATGGCATCGCCAAGCCGGCCCTCAATGCACTGCGCCTGGTGGCGATGCTCGACGGCCCGCGCCTGGCCACCCATAGCGACGCGGCCCTGCCGCTTGACGGTATCCTCGCCGACGGCGTCGTCGGCGCGCCGGACGTCGACCTTGCCGCCACCGCCAATGGCGACGGCGTCAATGTCCTCATCTGGAACTATCACGACGACGACGAGCCGGCCGTTGGCGCTGCCACCGTGTCGCTCGCCGTCCGCGGACTGGACGATGTCCCCCACCGCTGCCGCCACTTCCGGGTCGACGGCACGCATGCCAATGCGGCGGCGGTCTATCGCGCCGAGGGGGCGCCGCCAGCGCCGAGCCCGGCCCAATATGCGGCGTTGGAAGCCGCCGGTGCGCCCGCTCTCCTGGAGGAGCCGTGCTGGCTTCAACCGCAGGGTGGCGCCGTCAATCTCGAATTCGCGCTTCCCCGCCACGCCGTATCGCTGGTCGCACTTTCGCGCCAATAGCCAAGGTGCAAGATATCAAGAATACTGATATGTTCCATCTCCCTCCCTTGCTCTCGCCTCGCGAAGTCCCATGAAACCGAACTTCCTGACCGTCAACCCCGATGAGGGTATCGATGTCCTCAAAGGGCTGGCATCGCTGGTGCGCGTGCGCATCCTCAAGCTCCTGCGCCACCACGGCCAGCTCAACGTCAACGAGATCAGCCGCGAACTCGGCCTGCCGCAGTCGACGGTGGCCATCAACGTTCAGGTGCTGGAGAGCGCCGGCCTGATCGACACCCATACGATCAAGGCCAAGAAGGGGCATCAGAAGCTGTGCTCGGCGCGCTTCGACGAGATCATCGTACGCTTCGAGACCGAGGAGCCGGTGCGCGACGAGAACCAGGTCCAGGTAGAGATGCCCCTCGGCCTGATGACCAGTTGCGAGGTGAGCGCGCCCTGCGGCCTGTGCTCGACCGAGGGCATCATTGGCCTGCTCGACGTGCCGGACCTGTTCCTCGACCCCGACCGCGTGCGCGCCGCCCTCATCTGGTTTGGCCGTGGCTATGTCGAATACAAGTTCCCCAACAATGCCAAGCTGCTCCACGCCGAGGTGGAATCACTCGATTTCTCCATGGAGCTGTCCTCCGAGGTGCCGGGCACCAACGTCAACTGGCCGTCCGATATCACACTGTGGGTCAACAACGTTGCCATCGGCACGTGGACCTCGCCCGGCGACTACGGTGACAAGCGCGGCGTCTATACGCCCGACTGGTGGAAGCTGGAGGGTTCGCAATACGGCAAGCTGAAGACTTGGCGGGTAGCCCGCGCCGGCTCCTTCATCGACGGCGTGCGCATCTCCGACGTCAAGATCGACGATCTCGGGCTGCCGCAGCACCATTCCATCCGCCTGCGGATCGGAATCGACGCCAAGGCCAATCATCCGGGCGGCGTCAACATCTTCGGCAAGGGCTTCGGCAATTACGATCAGGACATCCTCATGCGCATGCAGCTGCGCAGCCGACGGCGGCCGCTTTCGGCCTAGGGACGGACAGGTTCCGGCGCCGTCATCTCGGCAACCGTTTTCCTTCGCGGATCAATCGCTTCGACCATTTTTCGCTATTCCGCGGAAAATTCTGCCCGTTTTTGCTTCTCCGGAACCGATTGTGCCCTCTTGAAAGGCGCTTTGAATCATGACGTAATGCGTTTCAGAAAAGCTTTTCCTAAATCGGCTACGGAAAGTTGCCGGGAGGAGGGGCGTTTCTGCGCCGGAGCGGCAAGCGGGGGAGATGCGCGTCGTGTTTCGGTGCTCGAGATCCGTTTTTGGGAGGAGAACCCATGAGTTTATCGAGGAATCTTGTGAGCCTGGCCTTGGGCACCGCGGCCGCGGCGCTGGTAGCGTCGATGCCGGCAAGCGCGGCACAATTGAGCATGTATGTTCGTGCGAGCGGCGCCGACGCCGCTCAGGGGATGGTCGATCTGTGGAATTCCAGCCACGCCGACAAGATCGACATCACGGTCATTCCCGACAACCAGATGGTCACCAAGCTCGCCACCGGCGTGCAGTCGGGCGACGTGCCGGACATCATTTCCTTCGATCTCATCTACATGCCCGACTTCATGCGCGCGGGCTTCCTCGAAGACCTGACCGATCAGCTCAAGAGCGACCCGAACCAGGCCAAGGTCGCCAAGGCCTATCAGGATCTGGCCACCTACAAAGGAAAGCTCTACGGCACCGGCTTCACGCCTGACGTTTCGATCCTGTTGTACAACAAGGACCTGTTCACGAAGGCGGGCCTCGATCCCAACAAGCCGCCGACGACCGTTGACGAAATCGTGGCGGACGCCAAGAAGATCCGGGCTCTGGGCGGCAACACCTATGGCTATTATTTCTCCGGCTCCTGCCCGGGCTGCAACATCTTCACCATGGCTCCGATGATGTGGGCCTCCGGCGCCCACCTGCTGCCCAAGGAGGCAGGTGATCCCATTCTCCAGGGACCGGGGATCAAGGAAGTCCTGACCGCCTTCCGCCAGATGTGGACCGACGGTGTCATTCCTCCGGATGCGCAGTCCGATACCGGCAACAATTTCACGGCCGTCTTCGAAACCGGCAATGTCGGCATGCAGGGTGCCGGCGGCTTCGCGATTTCCACGCTGAAGAAGAACCACCCCGAGATCAACTTCGGCATCGCCCCGCTGCCGGGCATCAAGGAGGGCGAGAAGTCGTCCTTCGTCGGCGGCGACGTGATCGCTGTTCCGAAGGGATCGAAGCATCCCGACATTGCGTTGCAGTTCATCAAGTGGGAACTCACCGACCAGGCGCAGCTCGAAGGGTTGGCCAAGAACAACATCCTGCCGAGCCGCACCGACCTGGCGGACAACAAGTACTTCCAGGCTGACCCGCGCTACATCACGACCGCCAAGGCCGTGGGTATCGGCCAGGTACCGTGGGTCTTCCACTTCAACGACATGGTCAACAGCGATGCGAGCCCGTGGATCAGCATGATCCAGACCGCCATCTTCGACGGCAAGATCGACCAGGCGATCAGCACCGCCAGCGAGAAGATGAAAGAAATCTCGAACGAGTAGGACCTCTCGGCCCTGAGGTCGCGGCGCCAACGGAATCCGGCGCCGCGGCCCACTCCTGCCAACCGTAACCGGAATGGCAGCAACGCCCATGCGGGCGTAGGGTGAAGGCACCGGTCCGCGAAGAAGTTCTCGAGGTCGAGGATGAAACCAACCAAAGCTGGATTTATCGGCTTGCTCTATGCAACGCCGGCGTTGTTGTTCGTGTTTGCTCTCACGATCTACCCGCTGATCCAATTGATCCAGACGTCGATGACCAACAAGTCGCTGCTTGGTGGCGGACGTTTCATCGGGTTGGAGAACTACGTCAGGGCCTTCAACGATTCGACCTTCTGGTCGTCGCTGCTCTTCACGCTGAAATACACTGTCTTCATCACCCCGATCCTGATGATCGGCGGCTTCCTGCTCGCCCTTCTGACCTGGCAGAACACGCGCCTGAAGCAGCTCACCCGTGGCGTCATCTTCCTGCCCTGGGTGATCGGCCTGGGTACGTCGAGCCTGCTCTGGGTCTGGCTATTCGATCAGCGCGTCGGTCCCGTTAACCAGCTGCTTGTCGACCTGCACGTTGTCTCCGAAGCGCCAGCCTGGTTCACGGATGGCAATTCCGGCATGTGGGCGGTGATCATTTCGATCACGTGGAAGGTGATCGGCTTTGGCATGATCCTGTTTGTCGCTGCCATTCAGTCGATCGACGGCGAGATTACGGAAGCCGCGATGATCGACGGCGCCGGCTATTGGCAGCGCGTGCGGCGCATCATCCTGCCGCTCTCGACGCGCTCCATCCTGCTGACCACGCTGATCAGCGTCGTCGGCTCGATGGTTGCCTTCGACCAGTTCTACATCATGACCGCCGGCGGACCGAGAACCGACACCTTCACCTCGGTCTACTGGATGTATCAGAACTCGTTCATCTACTTCAAACTGGGCTACGGCTCCGCCCTGGCGATCATCCTCACCATCATCATCTTCATCGGCGCCGCAACACAGGTCATCCTGACCCGGCCAAGGGGGGCAGCATGACCGCTACCGCTGATGTCGCCACCAGCGCGGCCGCGGCCTCGGTTCGCGCGCCCACGCAGGCGGCCGCCGGTTCGCGCGGCTCGATCCGCTACCTCGTCGCGGCGATCTGCATCTTCCTCATCGTCATCATGCTGTGGCCAGTCGTGATGTCGCTTCTCGCTTCGATCAAGACGCCGGCGGAGGCGATGGCCACGCCGCCGACCTACCTGCCGCATTCGCTGAGCCTGGCCAACTATCTCAAGGTCTTCGACTATCAGGCGGGACTTCTGACTTACCTGTTCAACAGCCTGTCGGTGGCATTCCTCACCATCTTCTTCTGTCTGGCTCTGGCGGTGCCGGCGGCTTACGGGCTGGCGCGCTTCCCGGTGCCGGGCAAGGAGCTGCTCTTCATCATCCTGCTCCTCGGCCTGATGATCCCCTACCAGTCGCTGGTGACGCCGCTCTATCTGATGTTCTCGAAGGTCGGCCTGACCAACAGCCAGGTCGGCCTGGCGCTCGTCCACACGATCGTCCAGCTCCCCTTCAGCGTATTCCTCTTGCGCAACAGCTTCGAGGCAATACCCAAGGTTCTCGAAGAAGCGGCGGTGATTGACGGCTGCAACAGCTGGCAGACGCTGTGGAAGGTGTTCATGCCGCTGGTCAAGGCGGGCATCGTCACCGTCATCCTGTTTGCCTTCATCGCCTCGTGGAACGAGTTCCTCGGTGCCCTCATCTTCATGAGCCGTGAGAACAACTTCACGATTCCCATCATGCTGGTGAGCGTGCGCGCCGGGCGCCATGGCGCGGTCGACTGGGGCGCGCTGCAGGCCGGCGTGGTCATCGCCATCGTTCCCTGCGTCGCCATCTACGTGCTCCTGCAGAAATACTACATGTCCGGCTTCCTCAGCGGCGCCGTGAAATAGGGGAGCGCCGGGTGATGGAAAAAGGTGGGCGATCCGGCGCCGACGGTAAGCCGCCGGCCCCGGCCGTGCCGGGGCGCCGGTTCAATCCGACGATCCGCGACGTTGCACGGCTTGCCGAGGTTAGCATTGGCACGGCGTCGAAGGCGCTCAACAACAGCGGCAGCCTCCGCCAGGAGACCCGCGACCGCGTCATCGCCGCCGCCCGCGAGCTCGGCTTTCGCCCCAACGTCCTTGCCCAGAGCCTGCATCGCGGCCAGAGCTTGACCGTCGGCCTGATTTCGACCGACAGCTTCGGCCGTTTCACCATGCCGATCATGGAAGGCCTCGAAGAGTGCCTGACCGATCGGCACATGGCGGTCTTCATGTGCAACGCCACCGACGATCCCGAGCGCGAGGCGCTGCACGTCGAATCGCTGCTCGGCAAGCGGGTCGATGGCATCGTCGTCACCGCCCGTCGCTCTGACCGCCGGCGCAAGCTGCAGACGCCGACGTCGGATGTGCCCGTGATCTACGTCTTCACCCAGGTCGATGACCCTGATGCCTGTTGCCTCCTGCCGGACGACGAAGGCGGGGCGGTGCTGGCCACCCAGCACCTGATCGACCTCGGCCGCCGGCGCATCGCCCACGTCACCGGGCCCGAGCGGTTCGAAGCGGTGCGCCTGCGCCACGACGGCTATCGCAAGACGATGGCCGCCGCCGGGCTGCAAGTGCCCGAATCGTTCTATCTCCCCGGCGTCTGGTCGGAAGGCTGGGGCCGCGAGGCCGTTGCCCAGCTCTTCCGCGGCCGCCAGCCCGAGCCAGACGCCATCTTCTGCGGCAATGACCAGATCGCCCGCGGCGCCGCTGATGCGCTGCGTGAGCGCGGTATCGTCGTGCCCGACGGCGTGTCGATCGTCGGTTTCGACAACTGGGAGATCGTGGCCGAGGCGATTCGCCCGCCGCTCACCAGTGTCGACATGAATTTGAAGGACCTCGGCCGCCGCGCCGGCATGAGCCTTCTCGACAGGATCGCCGGCAAGAAGCTGCACGGCGTCGAACGGCTGCCCTGCACGCTGGTCGTGCGCGGCTCGTGCGGCGCCAACGGCGGCCTGCATGCGAAGGACAGAACAAGAAAAGGTGAGGGAGATGCGCCAGTATTCACCGGTCCGCTTTAACGAGGTCAAGGTCGAGGGCGCCTTCTGGCGCGAGCGTCTCGACACGGTGCTGAAGCGCACCATTCCAAGCCAGTACCACCAGCTCGTGAAGCACGCGATGCTGGAATCTCTCGACGTCGTGCAGCCGCCGCCGCCGCTCACCCTGCCGCGCAACCGGCACAATTTCACGACCCAGATCTTCTGGGATTCCGATATCGGCAAATGGGTCGAGGCGGCGAGCTACGCTCTCTTCCACGGTCGCGACGCCGAAATCGAGGCCGAGATCGACGCGATCACCGAGCAACTCGCCAAGGCCCAGCTTGCCGACGGCTACTGCAATTGCTGGTACATCGGCCGCGAGGTCGACAAGCGCTGGACCAATCTGCGCGACAATCACGAACTCTACTGCGCCGGGCACATGCTGGAAGGGGCCATCGCCTATTTCATGGCGACCGGCAAACGCCGCTTGCTCGACATCATGGAGAAATATGTCGACCACATCGCCGACACGTTCGGCCCCGGGGAGAACCAGAAGCACGGTTATCCCGGCCATCAGGAACTCGAGCTGGCGCTGATCCGGCTCTATCACCTGACCGGCGACCACCGCCGTCTCGACCTTGCCGCCTATTTCATCAACGAGCGGGGCAGCCAGCCGCATTACTTCGAGGCGGAAGCGAAGGCGCGCGGCGAACGACCCGAGGAATTCTGGCAGGGGACCTTCGAATACAACCAGTCGCACAAGCCGGTGCGCGAGCAGGACAAGGTCGTCGGTCATGCCGTGCGTGCGCTCTACATGTACACTGCCATGGCGGACCTCGCCGCCGATCTCGGCGATGACGGGCTGAAGCGCGCCTGCGAGGTGCTGTGGAATGACCTGACCACCACACGCCTGTACGTCACCGGCGGCCTCGGGCCGGCGGCGGCCAACGAAGGCTTCACCAAGGACTATGACCTGCCCAACGACACGGCCTATTGCGAGACCTGCGCGTCGGTGGCCCTGGTCTTCTGGGCGCAGCGCATGCTCAATCTAGATCTCGACGGCAAGTATGCCGACGCGCTGGAGCTGGCCCTCTACAACAACGCCCTTTGCGGCCTGTCGCGCGATGGCGAGCACTATTTCTATGCCAACCCGCTGGAAAGCGACGGCAGCCACGCGCGCTGGTCCTGGCACATCTGCCCGTGCTGCACCATGAACGTGTCGCGGCTGGTCGCATCGGTTGGCGGCTATTTCTATTCGACCGGCACCGACGAGCTCGCCATGCATCTCTATGGCGGGACGGGGACGACCGTCGATCTCGCTGGCACCAGGGTCCATGTGACGGAGACCAGCAACTATCCCTGGTCGGGAGCGATCAAGATCGCCATCGATCCGGAGACGCCCGCCGAATTCACGCTCAGGCTGCGCATCCCCGGTTGGGTCCGCAAGGGGGAGGCGAAGGTCGTGGTCAACGGCACGCCGGTCGATGTTGCTGCCAGTAACGGCAAGGGCTACGTCGCCGTTCGCCGCCGCTGGGCGAAGGGCGACAGCGTCGCTCTCGACCTGCCGATGCCGGTCGAGCGCATCTACGCCAACCCGCAGGTCCGTCAGGATGTCGGCCGCGTCGCACTGAAGCGCGGTCCCTTCGTCTATTGCGCCGAGCAGGCCGACAACCCGGAAGGTCTTGTCACTGCGACCAGCCTCATCCGCGACAGCGCGGTCGAAGCGGTTGAACGTCAGGATCTGTTCGACGGCATCGTCACGCTTACCACCGCCGGCAGTGCCGCAAACCTGGAGGATTGGGGCACCGCGCTCTATGCTACCAAGCCGCCTGGCGAAATCCCGGTAACGGTCACCGCAATCCCTTACTACCTGTGGAGCAATCGGGGGTCGGGCGCTATGTCGGTTTGGCTGCCGGAAGCCAAGGTGTGACGGCGGTCTGGCAATTGGAAGGATAACAACGTGGAATACCGTCTATTGGGCCGTTCCGGCCTCAAGGTCTCCGTGGTCACCATGGGGACGATGACATTCGGGCGCGCCGCGGATGGCGTGTTGGGCTCCGTGGACACCGCCGAGGCCAAGCGTCAGATCGACCAGTGCATCGACGCCGGCGTCAATCTCATCGACACCGCCGACGTCTATGCCAGGGGTGCCTCCGAGGAAATCGTTGGCGAGGCCCTCGGCAAGAAGCGCCCCGACGTCCTCATCGCCACCAAGGTGCGCTTCCCCATGGGATCCGGCCCCAACGATCAGGGCCTATCGCGCCACTACATCATCGCCGAGTGCGAGCGCAGCCTGAAGCGCCTGGGCACCGACTGGATCGACCTCTACCAGGTCCACCAGTGGGACGGCCAGACGCCGCTGGAGGAGACCATGGAGGCGCTCGACCGCCTCATCCAGCAGGGCAAGGTGCGCTATGTCGGCTGCTCCAACTATTCCGGCTGGCACATCATGAAGGCACTCGGCATCGCCAAGGCGGACGGGCGCCAGCCCTTCGTCAGCCAGCAGATCCACTACACGCTACAGGCACGCGAGGCCGAATACGAACTGGTGCCGATCTCGCTCGACCAGGGCCTCGGCATCCTGGTCTGGAGTCCGATCGCCGGCGGCCTGCTCTCCGGCAAGTTCCGCCGCGACAACCGGGAAGGACCGGAAGGCACCCGCCACTTCGGCCGTAAATGGCGCGAGCCGCCGATCTATGACGAGAACAAGCTCTTCGCCATCGTCGACGTCCTCCTCGACATCGCCAGGGCGCACGATTGCTCGGCCGCGCGGGTCGCGCTCGCCTGGTTGATCCACCAGCCAGCCGTTACCTCGGTGATCATCGGCGGACGGACAGCCAAGCAGTTCGCCGACAACCTCGCCAGCGCCGACCTCAAGCTCTCCGAGGACGAGCTCAAGCGGCTCGACACCGTCTCACGGCCGAATCTCGCTTATCCCTATTGGCACCAGGCGTGGACGGCCAAGGAGCGTCTTGGCCCCGCCGACCTGTCGCTGATCGGGAAGTATCTGGAACAAGGGACCTAGGCGCTGCCCGTCGCGCGAGGGGGCGCGGTCGACCTTTGCTGATGCCGCGGCGGCGACCGCCCGCCGCGGCATTTCGTTATCGCGGCACTGGCCGATCGCGCGCCTCTTCCGCACTTGCCCGTTCCCCTCGCAGAAATCCCGGTTGGCAGGAGGCGGCAGGCTCGCCATAATCGGCCAATTAGTTTGGGAGGAAACAATATGCAACGAACGAAACCGCCGTTTCGCGCCGATATGGTCGGCAGCCTGCTGCGCCCCGAGGCGCTCAAGGTAGCCCGTGCCAAACGCGCCGCCGGCGAGATCACGGCCGAGGCGCTGCGCGCCGTCGAGGACAGTGAGATCGCCAAGATCATCGCCAGGCAGGAAGAGGTCGGCCTGCAATCGGCGACCGACGGCGAGTTCCGCCGCTCGTGGTGGCATTTCGATTTTCTCGCTGGGCTCGACGGCTGCGAGTTGGTCCAGCTTGATCACGGCATCGCCTTTCACGGCGTTCAGACCAAGGCCGAGACCGTCAACGTGGTCGGCAAGGTCGGCTGGCCGGCGCACCATCCCATGCTCGACCATTTCAAGTTTCTCAAGGAGCACACGACGCTCGTCCCCAAGATGACGATTCCGAGCCCGAGCGTTTTGCACTTCCGCTCCGGCTTCAACGCCATCAAGTCGATCTATCCGGACATCGACGAGTTCTTCGCCGATGCGGCCGCGGCGTGGAAGGGCGCGGTCAAGGCGTTCTACGATGCCGGCTGCCGCTATCTCCAGTTTGACGACACGGTGTGGGCCTATCTCTGCGATCCCAAGCAGCTCGACGCATCGCGCGAGCGCGGCGACGACGTCGATCGCCTGCAGGAGCGCTATGCCCGCACCATCAACGCGGCGCTCGAGGCCAAGCCTGCCGACATGCAGATCACCATGCACATCTGCCGCGGCAACTTCCGTTCGACCTGGATCGCGTCGGGCGGCTACGAGCCGGTGGCCGAGACCGTGCTCGGCAAGCTCGACATCGACGGCTACTTCATGGAATACGACACCGACCGCGCTGGCGGATTCGAGCCGCTGCGCTTCCTGCCCAAGGGCGACAAGCAGGTGGTGCTCGGCCTGATCACCTCGAAGAGCGGCAAGCTCGAGAACAAGGACGACATCAAGCGGCGCATCGAGGAGGCGACAAAATATGCCGACCTCGATCAATTCTGCTTGTCGCCGCAATGCGGCTTCGCCTCGACCGAGGAAGGCAACGTCCTCACCGAGGAGGCGCAATGGGCGAAGCTTCGCGAGATCGTCGAGATCGCCCATGAGGTCTGGTAGCGCGGGCGCCGCGCCCGACCTCTGTTTCTTCTGGCTGGCGCCGCGGTTAGCCGCGGCGGCAGCCTTGCATAGGGGGACGCAGGCAAATTGAAGGTGTGCATCTACGGAGCCGGCGCGATCGGCGGCGTCATCGCCGCTCGCCTGGCGCTCTCCGGCGTCGAAACGTCGATCGTGGCGCGCGGCAGCCATCTCGCCGCCATCCGCGAGAAGGGACTGACCTTCCAGACGCCTGAGGGCACGGTGCTGCTGCCGATCGCTGCCAGCGACGACCCAGCCGCACTCGGGCCTCAGGACGTGGTCATTTCAGCAGTCAAGGCGCACCAGATTCCGCCCATCGCGCGCCCGCTGCAGGCGCTCCTCGGCCCCGACACCGCCGTGGTCTATGCCATCAACGGCATCCCCTGGTGGTATTTTCACAAGGCCGGCGGATCGTTCGAACGACCGCCGCCTGGAGCGGCTTGATCCGGGTGGCGTGCTGTGGGACGCGGTCGGCGTCGAGCGCACCATCGGCTGTGTCGTCAACCTGCCGGCGACGGTGGCCGCGCCCGGCGTCGTCCACTACGAGGGCGGTAACAACCGCTTGGCGTTGGGCGAGCTCGACGACAGCCAGTCGCCGCGCCTGCTGGCCCTCGCCGACGCATTGCGCAACGCTGGACTGAACATCGACACGCACCGCCCAATCCGCTTCGAGGTGTGGAACAAGCTCACTGTCATCATGGTCGCCTCGCCCCTCTCCATACTCACCGGCACGCCGGTCCAGCTCAGCATGTCGGACGCGGAGATGCGTCAGGTCGCGCACAACGCCTGGACGGAGGCCAACGCGGTTGCCGCGGCCTATGGGGTCACCCTCGACACCGACATCGATGCCATTCTCGATGGCTGGGCGCGGGCTGCTGGGGACCACCGGCCGTCGATCCTGCAGGATCTCGACAAGGGCCGGCCGATGGAAATCGACGCGCAGGTTACCGTGCCTGTCGAGCTTGCCCACGATGCCGGCGTGCCGACGCCGACCCTCGACCTGCTCGCCGGGCTGATGCGCGCCCGGGCCCGCACCGCCGGCCTCTATGACGGCTGAACCAACCGCAACGCGAATTTCGGGTCGCCTGCACCCCTCATGGATGCCGGCCGCAGGGCTGGAGGCTGGCGCATGATATGGACCGGTGGCAGGATCGCTGATAAGTTGTGGCTTCCTTGTGTCCAACAACCGTTTGATTTTGCCCGATAAACGCCTCTATCCATCGCACGCGCTGCATGCCCGGGTGGCCCATGAGGTCGGCCGCCGTATCGTTGCGAGCGTCTATGCCGAAGGCGGCAGCCTGCCGCGCGAATCTGAATTGGCCGAGCAGTTTGGCGTCAGCCGCCAGGCCGTGCGCGAAGCCCTCAAGGTGCTCGCCGCCAAGGGGCTGCTTGTCTCGCGCCGGCGCACCGGCACCGCGGTTCTGCCGCGCGCCGCGTGGAACCTGCTCGATCCGGATGTGCTGGCCTGGCAATCGCCCGAGACCATCGGCAAGGAATTCCTCGGCGATCTGATGGAGCTGCGCTGGGCGATCGAGCCGATCGGCGCCGAACTGGCGGCGCGTCGTGCCGATCCCGAACGCCTCGCCCGGATCAAAGAGGCGGTCGATTCGATGCGAGCAAATCTCGAGATCCGGCATCTGTTTCTGGAGGCCGACAGAGAGTTTCATGTGGCCCTGTTGACCGCCAGCGGCAACGGCCTGTTCGAACGGCTGAGCACGATCATCGGCCCGGTGCTCAGCGTGAGCTTCAGGTTGCAGGCCCAGGCGAGTCAGGGCTTCGATATCGCGCTTGAGCAACATGCCGCCGTCTACGAGGCGGTTGCCGAGGGCGATCCGGAAACCGCCCGCAACACCATGGAAAAGATACTCACCACCGCCAACGCGACCATCAACCGCATCATCCGCGAACGCGAGCAAGCGGGCGGTTCCTGATCCATCGCGTCCGTTCCGGGCCCTTGCGCCGGCCGGGCGAAGCCGCCTAACTGGCGCGACGCAGGCGAACTGAATTCGGGGCAGTCACATGAACGATCGGTCGGACGATCCCCGCGGCATCGACCGCGGCCTCACCAACTACGGCGACAAGGACTTCGCCCGCTACCTGCGCCGCTCCTTTGCCCGCTCGATGGGCTACAGCGACGCCATGCTCGATCGGCCAGTGGTCGGCATCGCCTATACCGAGTCGGGCTTCAACAATTGCCATCGCCACTTCCCCGAGTTGCTCGATGCGGTGAAGCGCGGTGTCCTCGCCGCCGGCGCCCTGCCGTTGCCGTTCCCGACCATTTCGCTGGGCGAGGTCTTCCTGTCGCCGACCAGCCTCAAGTTCCGTAACCTGATGGCGCTCGACACCGAGGAGATGATCCGCGCCCAGCCGATGGATGCCGTCGTGCTGATGGGTGGCTGCGACAAGACCATGCCGGCGCAACTGATGGCGGCGGCCTCGGCCGACCTGCCGGCAGTGGCGCTGGTCGGCGGCCCGATGTCGACCTCCCGCCATCGCGGCGAGCGCCTCGGCGCCTGCACCGACTGCCGTCGCTTCTGGGCGCGCTTCCGGGCGGGCGAGGTCAGTGAGGCCGAGATCGAGCAGGTCGAGGGGCGGCTCGCCACCACCGCCGGCACCTGCGCCGTCATGGGCACGGCGAGCACGATGGCCTGCCTCACCGAGGCGCTCGGCATGGGGCTGCCAGGCTCCGCCGCGATTCCCGCGGTCCACGCCGACCGTCTGCGCATCGCCGAGGAGAGCGGCGCACGGGCCGCGGCGCTGATCGGCTCCGAACTCACGCCTTCGCGCATCATCACGCCGGCGTCGATCGAGAATACCATCCGCGTGCTGCTCGCCATCGGCGGCTCGACCAACGCCGTCATTCATCTTGCCGCAATCGCTCGCCGGCGCGGCTTCGCTCTCGATCTCAAGCGCTTCAACGAACTGTCTGAAACGACTCCGGTTCTGGTCAATCTCAAGCCGGTCGGCACCGGCTACATGGAGGACCTGTTCGCGGCCGGCGGCGTCGAGGCGGTGATGCGCGAGCTGGCGCCGCTGCTCGATCTCACCTGCATGACGGTGACCGGCGAAACGCTGGGCGAACGGCTTGCCCGGCCGCCCCAGGACCCGACCGACCGCGCCATCGTCAAGGCTTTCGCCGAGCCGATCGAGCCGCTCGGTGGCCTGGTTGCCCTGTTCGGTTCGCTGGCGCCCGGCGGCGCCATCCTCAAGCGCTCGGCCGCCGACCAGGCGCTGCTCGAGCATACCGGCCGGGCGGTGGTCTTCACCTCGCTCGAGGACCTCGCCCAGCGCATCGATTCCGACGACCTCGACGTCGGCGCCAAGGACATCCTGGTGCTCCAGAACGCCGGCCCGCAGAGCGATGCCGCAATGCCCGAGGCCGGCTATCTGCCGATTCCCAAGAAGCTCGCCCGAGCCGGCGTCAAGGACATGGTGCGCATTTCCGACGCGCGCATGTCGGGCACCGCCTATGGCGCCGTCGTCCTGCACGTGACGCCTGACGCCGCTACCGGCGGCCCGCTGGCGCTGGTCAGGACCGGCGACCACATTCAGCTCAGCGTCAAGGAGCGGCGCCTCGACCTGCTGGTCACCGAGGCGGAGCTTGCCCGCCGCCGTGCCGCCTACGAGGCCGACCGTCCGCCGCCACCGGTGCGCCGCGGCTACGACCGCCTCTACCACGATCACGTCCTGCAGGCCGACCAGGGCTGCGACTTCGACTTCTGCTGAGGGCGAGGGAGGCTATACCTTCCCCTCACGCACCTTCCTGACGGTGCTGGTCGTGCTGTAGCCTTCGAGCAGCGGCAAGAGCGTCACGTTGCCGCCCCGTGCCTCGGTGAAGGCCTGTCCGGGAATCTGCTGCCCGGTATAGTCGGCGCCCTTGAACAGCATGTCTGGCTTGACCACCTGGATCAGTTCCTCCGGCGTGTCCTCGCCGAAGATCGTCACCAGATCGACGGCACGCAGCGCTGCCAGCACCGCTGCCCGTGTTGCCTCGTCCTGGACCGGGCGCTCCGGTCCCTTCAGGCGTTTGGTCGATGCATCGGAATTGACGCCGACCACCAGCCGGTCGACGCGCCGCGCCGCCTGCTCCAGCGAATGCAGATGGCCGCGATGGAGGAGGTCGAAGACGCCGTTGGTGAAGCCAACCTTGAGGCCCTTGGCCTGCCAGTCGGCGACGCGCGCTGCTGCCTCGTCGCGGGCCACCACGCCGTCGCCGAGGCCGGCGCCGAGTGCGTGTGCAAGTTCTTCGGGGCGCACCG
Organism: uncultured Alphaproteobacteria bacterium; assembly: GCA_963785065.1. GTDB lineage: Bacteria > Pseudomonadota > Alphaproteobacteria > Rhizobiales > Kaistiaceae > CAVSRC01. The sequence goes on along the minus strand of CAWATX010000004.1, from coordinate 947,564 downwards.
TCGCCGTGCCCGGCTTGGCCACCACGATGCCCGCCGCCGCATTGGCGAGCCGTACCGTATCCTCCAGCGGGGCGCCGACGGCGAGCGCTGCGGCGAGAGTCGCCACCACCGTGTCGCCGGCGCCGGTGACGTCGAACACGCGGTGGGTCTCGGCGCTGACATGCACAGGGTCGGCGCCGCGCTGAACCAGCGTCATGCCGGCCGAGCCGCGGGTGAGCAGAACCGCCTCGATCGCAGCTTCGGCGAGCACCTTGCGGCAGGCTGCCACGGCGCTCTCGTCGCTGTCGGCGCGGATGCCGGTGAAGGCGGCCATCTCCTCGATATTGGGCGTCACCACGCTGGCCCCGGCAAAGGTAGAGGCATCGGCCCGACGCGGATCGACCACGACCGCCTTGCCGGCGGCGCGAGCAGCCTTGATCAGCGCGGCGATCGCGGTTTCGTCGAGCGCGCCGCGTCCATAGTCGGACACCACCAGCGCACCGCAATCGCCGATCGCCGCTTCGGCCGCAGCCAGAAGCCGCGCGCGCACCGCCGGCTCTGCCGGCCGCGTGTCCTCCGCGTCGATGCACAGAAGCTGATGCCAGCCGCTGAGATAGCGCGTCTTCACGGTGGTCGGCCGGCTGGGATCGGCGACCAGCCGCTCGGCGAGCCGCGGGAAATTCCGGCACAGCGCCTTCAATTCGTCGGCCGCCGCATCTTCGCCGGTAAGCCCCACCAGCGTCACCGCGCTGCCATAGGCGAGCACATTCGCCGCGACATTGCTGGCACCGCCGGGATAGGCGCGCGACGCACCGTATTTCAGTACCGGCACTGGTGCCTCGCGCGAGACCCGCGTCACCCGGCCCTCGACGAAGCGGTCGAGCATCACGTCGCCGACCACCAGAACATGGGCTTCGGCAAGGCGTCCGACGACGTTGGCGTCCATGGTTCCCCGGTTCTCCCGCGACAACTGCCCGGTCATATCGACGGGTGGGGCAGGGGGCAAGCAGGGCGCAGCCCCTGCTACATCATCGCCACGATGTTGGCGCAGGTTCTGCGGCTGCTTCCGTCTGGTACAACTGCAGATTATCCGGTACCAATTGAAAAATGGCCGAAACGTCGAACCTCCGGACGCTTTCGAGACAATCAGGAAGCGGCGGCCGGATCGCCTTGGCCGCCAGCCTTGCGTTTGCCTGCTTGGCGGCCGCCGCGGCGCCCAAGGAACCGCCGATCAAGCCCTACAAGGACGACCTTTTCCGCAACGTCGTCATCAAGTCTCTCTACAACGGCGATATGCGCTTCATCGAATATTCCAAGAAGCGCGACCTCTACGGCCGCGACAAGGTGGTCGAGAAGAGGGCTTACGACAAGTTCGTCTCGCTGGCGCCCACCCGCGTGCAGCACGACCTCGTCCTGCCGGGCAGGGGCGTGCGCTATGTCGGCGTCGGTCGCACCGGCGGCAACGCCCGCTTCATCGTCATCTTCCTCCACGGGGGCGGCAACGGCAGCCGCTTCCAGGCGGTCGACGACTGGTCGTTCGGCGGCAACTTCAACCGGCTGAAGAATCTCGCCACCCGCAACGACGGCGTCTATCTGTCGCCCGATTTCAATAGCTTCGGCGATCAGGGCAAGAACGACATCAAGACGCTGATGAAGATCTATGCGCAACGATCGCCCGGCGCGCGGATCATCGTTGCCTGCACATCGCTCAGCGGCTGGCTGTGCTTCGACCTGATGGCCGACCCGCAGTCCGCCGGCATGCTCGGCGGCGTCCTGCTGCTGGGCTCGCTGCCCGAGAAGGAGTTCTTCAGCACGCCGGTCTTCACCGATCCCGATCGCCACATCCCGATCTATATCGGTCACGGCAGCAAGGACCCGATTCTCGACTGGGTGACCCAGGAGCTGTTCTTCAAGAAGATCAAGACCGACGCGCCAGACTATCCCGTCCGTTTCGATGTCTTCGTCAACGGCTATCACGGCACGCCGATGCGCTTGGTCGACTGGCGCCAGGTGCTCAACTGGATGATTGAACAGGACACTTCACCGCCGCCGGCACCAATCCCCCGGCCTCAGCCGTCCCCCCGAGACCCGTGAATGCCATTGCCTGGGGGCAGCCCCGTGCTGGCGCCTGCTTCCGGATCCTTAAGAAATAACGGGAATTTGTCAGGCGAGACCTGCTCCAATCGCATAGAGTGCACGCAATCGGCGACGGAAACCGCCGCCTGCCGCGTTTTACCCGCGATCGAACCGCAACCAAAATCCGCCGGTCCTGATGTCCGTCTTCCGACAGATCGCCCTCTCGCTTGTCGTCATCCTGATCGCGGCCGCCGGCTGGTACGCTTACGATCAGGGATGGTTCTCAGCCTCCGGCAGTGCCCCCCAACCGGCCGCCGGGTCCCAGCGGGCCGGCGGTGGCGGTAGTGGCGGCGGCCGTTCCGGCGGCGGCCGTGGCGGCTTCGGCGGGGCCGTCCTGGTGGTCACGGCACCGGTTACCACCGACGACACCGGCATCGACGTGCGCGCCATCGGCACGGTGGCGGCGGCGCAGGAGGTGACCCTCTATCCGCAGGACAGCGGCATCGTCACCGAGGTCGCCTTCACTCCCGGCAGCAAGGTCGCCAAGCGCCAGACGCTGGTCCGCCTCGACGACAGCGACCAGCAGGTAGCGTTGGAAAAGGCCAAGATCGCCGTCGATACCGCCCAGTCGGCGCTCGATCGCGCCCAGCAGCTCGCCAAGTCCAACAACATCACCACCGTTGCCCTGACCGACGCCCAGACTGCTCAGAAGAATGCGGCGATCGGCCTCAAGGCGGCCCAGAACGACCTCGCCAAGCGCACCATCACGGCGCCGTTTGCCGGCATCATCGGCCTCACCGACATCGCCGTCGGCGACCTCATCTCCTCTTCCAAGGCGATCGCCACGCTCGACGACATGTCGAAGGTGACCGTTTCCTTCGACGTGCCGGAGCGCGCTTCGGGTCTGGTTGCGGTCGGCCAGCCTGTGACCGCCTCCACCGAGGCGGTTGCCGGCCAGAGCTTCAAGGGCGTCATCTCGGCGGTCGACAACCGCGTCGATCCGGTGGCGCGCACGCTGCGCGTCCAGGCGACGCTGCCCAACGACGCCTCCGCGCTGAAGCCCGGCATGGCGCTGACCGTGGCGATGAGCTTCCCCGGTCAGCCGCATCCGGCGGTGCCCTCGCTGGCCGTACAGTGGGACCGCGGCGGGGCGTATGTCTGGAAGGTGTCCAGCGGCAGCGCCCATCGCGTCGCCGTGCAGATCCTCGGCCGGCGCAGTGGCGCCGTCGTCGTCAGCGGCGACCTCGCGGAAAGCGACGCCGTCGTTGTCGAGGGTCTGCAACGCATTCGCGACGGCAGCCAGGTGACCGAGGCCGACGCCAGCGCCGCCCCCGCCTCCGATGGCAAGGGCGCTGCGGGCGCCAAACGGCCGACGAGCGGTTGAGCGGGTAGAGCGATGGCGAAGACCGATTCCAATCCGCACGCCGAAGGCAAGGGCGGGATTGCCGGCCTGTTCGTTCGCCGGCCGGTGCTGGCGATTGTCCTCAATCTTCTGATCGTCATCGCCGGTCTGGCGGCCTGGCGCAGCATCGAAGTCCGCGAACTGCCCAATATCGACCGCCCGGTGATCACGGTGCGCACCAACTACAACGGCGCCACCCCTGACACCATCGACAAGGAGGTGACCAGCGTCATCGAGGGCGCCGCGGCGCGCGTTCCCGGCGTCGTGTCGATCTCCTCCTCATCGAGCGCCGGCCGGAGCCAGGTGACCGTCGAGTTCGACCAGAAGACCGACATCAACGTCGCCGCCAACGACCTGCGCGACGCCATCGGCAATCTGCGCAGCCTGCCCACCGACGACAATTTCAAGCCGCCGACGATCGTCAAGGCCGACGCCAACGCCGACGCCATCATGCGCCTGGCCGCGACCTCGTCGACCATGTCGATTCAGGACCTGACGCAGGTCGTCAACGACGTCATCGTCACGCGGCTGGCCGCCGTCGATGGCGTCGCCGACGTGCAGGTCTTCGGCGACCGCAGCCCGATCGTCCAGATCATCATCGACCCCAACGCGCTTGCCGCCCACGGCCTTACCATCGCCGACCTCAACTCGGCCCTCGGCAATGTCACCCTCGACGCGCCGGCCGGCACCATTTCCGACGCCAATCGCACGTTGCTCGTGCGCGCCGACGCCAGCGCCAAGTCGGCCGACGAGATCGGCAACATCCAGATCAACCCGCAGACCAAGGTGTCGGACGTCGCCGACGTGGTCTTCGGCCCGGCCGACAAGACCACCTCGCTGCGCATCAACGGTCAGACCGGCGTCGGCCTCGGCATCGTGCGCCAGGCACGCGCCAATACGCTCGACATCTCGGCGGGCGTGCGCAAGGCGATCGCCGAGATGCAGAGCTCGCTGCCGCCGGGCGTCAACCTGACCATCACTTCCGACGACGCCGAGTTCATCAGTGGCGCCATCCACGAGGTGCTGATCACCCTGCTGATCGCCACCGCCATCGTCATCGGCATCATCTACCTCTTCCTGCAGTCGGTGCGGGTGACGTTCATTCCGGCGATTACCGTGCCGATCGCGCTGATCGGCACGCTCGCCGCCATGTGGGTGGTGGGCTTCTCGATCAACGTGCTGACCCTGCTTGCTCTGGTGCTGGCGACCGGCCTGGTGGTCGACGACGCCATCGTCGTCATCGAGAACATCTCGCGCCAGCGCAGCCTCGGTCTCGGACCACGCGCCGCCGCCGTGCTCGGTACCCGTCAGGTGTTCTTCGCGGTGCTTGCCACCACAGCGACGCTCGCCGCCGTCTTCATCCCGATCTCGTTCTTCCCGGGGCTCACCGGCTCGCTGTTTTCCGAGTTCGGCTTCGTGCTCGCCTTCGCGGTGACGCTCTCCTGCTTTGTGGCGCTCACCCTGTCGCCAATGCTCGCCTCGCGCCTGATCAGCGACAAGCAGGCCCATCACCAGCACAACGCCATCGGCCGCCGCGTCGCCGCCTTCGGCGAGAGCATCATCCACGTCTACAGAGGCCTGCTCGATGCCGCGCTGAAGGCGCCGATGGTCGTCATCGTGCTTGCCGTGCTGTTCGCTGGCGGGGCCGTGGCAGCCTTCAACCTGCTGCCTTCGGAGCTGACGCCCAACGAAGACCGCGGCTTCATCCCGATCTCGGTCTCGGTACCGCAGGGCTCGACCGTCGACTACACAGAAGCCCAGATGAAGCTGGTCGAGCAGACCGCCCAACCGCTGCTCAAGAGCGGCGAGGCCACCAACCTCTTCGCTATCGCCCGTGGCGACGGCAATGGCGGCTTCATGTTCCTGACGCTGGCGCCGTGGGACCAGCGCACCCGTACCCAGGCCGACATCACCTCCCAGCTCAATCGCGAGCTGCAGCGGATTCCCGGGGTGCAGGTCTTCGCCCGCACCGCCAACAGCCTCGGCATCCGCGGTGGCGGCCAGGGCCTGCAATTCGCCATCACCGGAACCGACTACGACCAGCTCGCCGGTGTCGCCGACAAGCTGATCCAGGCGATGGAGAAGGACCCGGTCTTCGGCCGCGTGCAGCTCAACTACGACACCACCCAGCCGCAGATGGCTATCCACATCAACCGCCAGCGCGCCAGCGACATCGGCATCCCCGTCGACACCATCTCGGCCGCCGTGCAGACCATCCTCAGCGGCAAGAACCTCGGCAACTACTATGTCGGCGACAACGCCATCGAGATCCTGGCCAAGGTCCCGGACGGCATGGTCCAGGACACCAGCGCGCTCGACAACATGCAGCTACGCACCAAGGACGGAAAGATGGTGCCGCTCTCCTCGCTGGTCACCTTCCAGGAATTGGCCGTGGCGCCGAGCCTGCCGCGCCAGGACCAGCGGCGCGCCATCCCCATCGGCGCCCAGCTTGCCGATGGCGTCGACCTGCGTCAGGCGATGAACGAGCTGCAGACGCTCACTGCGAAAATCCTGCCCGCCAACAACGGCCTGGTGTTCACCGGCGAGGCCAAGGAGCTGAACAGCGCCACCAGCGGCGTCGTGCAAACCTTTATTTTCGCGCTTGTCATCGTTCTCCTGGTTCTCGCCGGCCAGTTCGAGAGTTTCTCCAGCGCCTTCATCCTCATCGCCACGGTGCCGTTCGGCCTGGCGGCCGCCGTCTTCGCCATTGTGCTCACCCACGGCTCGATCAACATCTACAGCGAGATCGGCCTGGTCATGCTGGTCGGGCTGATGTCGAAGAACGGCATCCTGATCGTCGAATTCGCCAATCAGCTGCGTGATGCCGGCCAGTCGATCCATGACGCGGTGCGCAACGCCGCGCTGATCCGCTTGAGGCCGGTGGTGATGACCATGATCGCCACCGTACTCGGCGGCCTGCCGCTGGTGCTGCGCGGCGGTGCCGGCTCCGAGGCGCGCCACGCGCTCGGCTGGGTCATCGTCGGCGGCCTCGGCATCGCTACCCTGGCCACGCTGTTTCTGACGCCGGTCGCCTATTCGCTGCTCGCCCGCTTCGCCAAGCCGCGCGTCGCCGAGGAGCAGCGGTTGACCCGTGAGCTGGAGGAAGCCCACGCGATCGCAGGTGGTCTCACGCCCACCCCGGAAGAAGAAGGGGACGTGACCACCTATTCGGCCGCGGCGGAGTAGGAGGAGGGCGACGTGCCCGCCGTCGCATTGCGCATCACCGCGCCCCGCAGTCCCGCCCTGCCATGGCCGGGCCGGCGGCTGCATGCGCGCCGTGCCAGGAGCGCAATCATCGGCTATCGTCGGCGCCGGGGCAGTCTCACGGCTTGGGAGTGCGGCTTGGATCAGTCGCGCGAATCGCTGGATTGGGCACGCATTCACGCCGACCAGGCGATCATGGCTGCCATCGCCGATGGCGACGAGGCGGCTTTTTCTCGCTTGGTGCAGGGCCTCGTGCCCACGCTTTTGCGCTTTGCCCGCGCCACGCTGGCCGCAAGCCCGGCGGAAGCGGAGGAGGTCGTGCAGGAGGTGCTCATCCGCCTCTGGCAGCAGGCCGCCAATTGGAAGCCGGATGGCCGCATCTCGACCTGGGCGCACCGCGTGCTCTATCGGCAGTGCGTCGACCGGCTGCGCCGGCAGCGGCCATCGGTGGTCATCGATTCGCTTGAGGACGAACTTGCCGATTCGGCGCCACTGCCGAGCACCCGGATGATCCGCCTGGAGGACGTGCGTGCCGTACAGGCGGCCGTCGCGGCACTGCCCGAGCGCCAGCGCGCCGCCATCGTGCTCTGCCACTACCAGGGCCTCAGCCAGGCCGAGGCCGCCGCCGTCATGGGTATCGGCGAGGAGGCCTACGAATCCCTGCTGGCGCGCGGCCGCCGTCGTCTGCGCGCCCAATTCGCAAACGGAGGTGATGAGCCATGACCGGCGAAGCACCGATCACGACCGATGAACTGAGCATGCTCGAAACGGGCCTCGCCGGCGCGGCCCGCGCGCTCGACCGCGAGATCGCGGCCTCTGGTGCGTCCGCGCGCGTTGCCGGCCGTGTCATGGCGGGCCTTGCCGCGCGCCGCCGGGCGCGCCGCGCCATCTGGTTTGCCGTTGCCGCGGCCCTGATCGTCGCTGCCGGGCTCGGCAGCCTCACCGACCTCACGCTGATCGGCGCCCGCACCAACAATGCCGGCCAGGACGTGGTCGTGATGGACCCGTTGATCTTCGGGACGACGCTGGTGGATCAGCGATGAGCGGACGCCGCTGGCTGGCGATCGGGCTTTTCCTGTCGCTGGCGCTCAACGCCTTCTTCATCGGTGCGGCCGCCACCGACATGATCCGCTTCGATGCGGACCGGGACCGCCATCGCCACGGCGTCCTGCGCTACGAGCTGCGCTGGCTTGCCGCGCGCCTGCCGTCGGATGCCATGGCCAAGGTCGAAGCCGCGATCGCCGCCGGCAAGCCGGACGCTCAGCAGCATATCGCACGCCTGCATGCGCTGCGTACCGATCTCGGCACCTTGCTTGCCGCCGAGACGCCTGACCGCGCCGCCATCAACGCCAAGCTTGCCGCCATCCGCTCCGAACTCGATCAGATGCTCGGCGGTGCCCAGGCGGCGACCGTCGACGCGCTCATCGCGCTCCCGCCCGAGACCCGCAAGAAGCTCGCCGGGAACTGATCCGGCCTCAGCCCTGCTTGCCGTTGCCGTTGCCGTCGTCGGTCCCGTTGCCGGTGCGCCGGGCATAGGCGACCAGGCCGGCACCGGCTGCGCGTCGGCTGCGCCCGCGCTCGGACCAGCGCACGCGCCACCACTTGGCCATGCGCTGGCGCCATGCCGCCCCCTTGGCGACCAGGGCAAGCTGCGCCGGCGTCACCACCAGCGTCAGGATGGTGGCGAAGGAGAGGCCGAAGACGATGGCCGTCGAAAGCTGCACCCACCACTGGGTCGAGGGTGCGCCGACGGTGATGGCGCGGTGCAGGAAGTTGACGTTGATGCCGAACGCGATCGGCAGCACGCCAAGAACCGCCGCGCCCGCCGTCAGCAGTACCGGACGGGCACGCTCGCGGCAGGTTCTCAGGATCGCTTCCTCGACCGGCACGCCCTCGAAGCGCAGCCGGTCATAGGTGTCGATCAGCACGATGTTGTTGTTGGTGACGATGCCGGCGAGCGCGATGATGCCCATCCCGGTCATCACCACGCCGAACGACTGGCCCATCACCATCACACCGACGAACACGCCGATCGTCGACAGGATGATCGAGAACAGCACCAGCCCCACGCTGGTCAGCTTGTTGAACTGCGCCAGCAGCACGGCGAAGATCAGGAAGATCGCGGCGCCGAAGGCCTTGCTCAGGAAGGCGCTGGCGTTCTGCCGTTCCTCGTCCGAGCCTTTCAGCTGCCACGTCACCAGCCCCTTGAAGTCGGCCGCCGAAAGCTGCTTCTTGACCGCTTCCTGCACGGCGGCGGTCTGCGTCTGGTCGGCAATGTTGGCGGTGACCGTGATCACCCGCTTGCCGTCGACGCGATGGATGATGCCGGTCGAAAGCGCCGGCACACGCTTGATGAAATTGCCGATCGGCACCGCGCCCGCCGGTGTCTGCACTCGCAATTCGTCGAGCTGACCCAGCGTACGCCGGTCTTCGGGCACGCGCAGGATGATATCGACCGGCTTGTCGCTGGTTTGCGGCCGGTAGCTGGTGATCTTAAGGCCATTGGTGATGAGTTGGACGACGGAGCCGACCGAGCCGACGCCGATGCCGTATTTCGCCGCTTCCGCCTTATCGATCTCCAGGCGCCAGTCGATCCCCGGAATCGGCAGTCCGCTGTCGAGGTCGCGGATCTCCGGGCTCTTGGCGAGCCTGTCGGTGACTTCCAGCGCCGCCGCGCGTAGCGCCTCCGGGTGGTCGCTGGAAAGCTGTACCTGGATCGGCTTGCCGGTCGGCGGGCCATTCTCGGGCGCGCGCACCTCGACCTTGATGCCGGGAATGTCGGCGGTGCGCGTGCGGATATCGTTCATGATCACCGAAGCTGGCCGGCGCTTCTGCCAGTCGACAAACTCGAACTGGATCTGACCGATGACGTCCTCTGTGATGTCCTGCGATCCCTGGCCCATCGCGCCGGACCGGGCATAGACGCTGGACAGCTCCTTCATCGGCAGGATCTGCGCCTCGACGGCGCGCACCAGCCGGTCCTTCTCGGCGAGCGACAGGTTGCCGCGCGCATGGACCAGCGCGACGCCCTGGTCGGGCTCGACATTGGGGAAGAACTCCACGCCCTTGCCGGTCTGGCCATAGAGGATTGGCACGCCGATCAGCATGACGAGGGCGGCGAGCACGGTGATGCCAGGATGGCGCACCGCCAGCCGCACGGTCTTGATGTAGAGGCCATCGCGCCGCGCCACGTCGTGATGTTCGATGTGCCGCTTGCCGATCAGTGCGCCCAGAGTCGGCGTGAAGATCAGCGCCGCCACCAGCGAGCACGACAGCGTCGCGATCAGCGTGAGCGGCAGGTAGCCCATGAACTCGCCGACGATACCGGGCCAGAAGAGCAGGGGGGAGAACGCGGCGATGCGGGTCAGCGTCGCCGCCACCACCGGGCCGGACATGCGATGCGCCGCGAAGGCGTAGGCCTCGCGCGGCGGCATGCCCTCGCTCATGCGCCGCTCGGCGAACTCCGACACGATGATGGCGTCGTCGACCAGCATGCCGACGGCGAGGATCAGGCTGAACAGCACCACGATGTTGACCGTCAGCCCGGCCAGGCCGAGGCCGAGGATACCGACCAGGAAGGAGAAGGGAATTGCGATACCGATGAACAGCGAGGCGCGCCCGCCGAGGAAGAACAGGATGATCACCGCCACCAGGAAGACGGCTGTGATGACGCTGTTCTGCAGTTCGTCGAGCATCTCCTGGATGAACACCGACTGGTCCTGCAGGAACTCGACCTTGAGATTGTCCGGCCACTGCTTCTCAGCCTGGGCAATCGCCTTCTTCACGCCGGCGACCGTGTCGATGAGGTTGGCGCCGGCGCGCTTGGCCACTTCGATGGCGATCGCCGGACGCCCGTTGACGCGGGTCACCGAGGTGGCGTCGCGGAAGGTCGGCTTGATGGTGGCGACGTCACCGAGCGTCACGGTGGCGGCGTTGGAGGCAGCAACGGGGATGTTGAGCACGTCCTCCGGCGTCTCGATCAGCGCCGGCACCTTGACCGGGAAGCGGCCCTGCGGCCCCTCCAGCGCACCGGCCGCCACCAGGCTGTTGCCCGCCGAGGCGGCACCGACGAACTGGTCGAGCGACACACCGTAGCTCTTCAGCAGCATCGGTTCGGCGATGATCTCGACGACCTCGTCGCGGGTACCCTGCAGCGTAGCCGAGAGCACGCCGGGCACCTGTTCTATGGCATCCTGCGCCTGCTGGGCGATGCTGGTCAGCGCGCGCTCGGAAAGGTCGCCGGAAAGAGTGACCACGACCACCGGGAAGAGGCCGAGGTCGACCTCGTGCACGCTCGGCTCGTCGGCGTCGGCCGGCAGGTCGCTCTTGGCGTCGTCGACCTTGGCGCGCACGTCCTGCAGCGCCGTGTCCTGGTTGAAACCGGCCTCGAACTCGAGCAGCACGTAGCCGCCGCCCTCGAAGGCCGCGGCACGCATTTGCTTGACGTTGCCGACCGCCTTGAGCGCCGTCTCCATCGGCTTGACCAGCAGCCGCTCGGCGTCCTCCGGCGAGATGCCGCGCTGCGAGAGCTGGACGTAGATGTAGGGGATGGTGACGTCGGGGTTGGATTCCTTGGGGATCGCCTGATAAGCGACCGCGCCGGCAAGCAGCAGGAAGGCGAGGACCGCCAGCGTCAGCCGCCAGCGTTCGATGGCGATGCCGACGATGCGTTTCATGCCGGCGGTTCCGTCCTGATGTCGGCCTTGGCCGCCGAGACCGCCTCGACCGGATCGCCGTCTTTGACGAAGTCCTGGCCGACCACGATCACCCGCGAGGCCTTGTTGATGCCGGTCAGCCAGATGACGTCAGTGCCGTCGTCGACGACCTCGACGGGCACGAACTGCGCTTTGCTTTCGGAATCGGCAATGCGCACGCCGAGCCGTCCGTCGTCCGAGAAGACGATCGCCGAGCGCGGCACCGCAACCGCGCTGACCGCACCGAGATCGACCGCCATCTCGCAGGTCACCCCGTCCGGAATGACGGCGTCGGGATTGCTCATGCGCGTCTCGACGCGATAGGTGCGCGTCGCCGCGTCGGCGCTGAGGCTGACGAAGGTGACCTTGCCGGCCACCGTGGAATTGTCGATGAAGCGCACCGTCGCTTCCGCGCCGGCCTTGACGCTCGCTCGCCGCGCCTCGCTGGCCGCGCCGACCGCCAGCATCGGGTCGGGGTCGACGATCTGGGCGATCTCGGTGCCGACCTGCACGGCCTGGCCGACCTGCACCGGGACGCGATCGACCTTGCCGTCGATCGGCGCACGCACCGCGACCCGGTCGAGCTCGGCCTGGGCCGCGGCCAGCGCCGCCTTGGCCGCCGCCACCGAAGCGTCCAGTGCCGCCAGGTTGTTGCGCGGCTGGTTACCCTGGTCGATGAGCTTCTTGTTGGCGGTGTATTCGGCCATGCGCTGGTCGAGCAGCGCCTGCGCCTGATCGACCGCCGCCTGGCGGCCCTCGTCGGAGATGCGGGCGATGATGGTGCCCGCCCTGACCACGTCGCCGCGGTTAACCGACAGGCCGAGCAGCACGCCGGCGCCGCGCGCCACGGCTGCCGCCTTGTGGTCGGCCTGGGTCACGCAGGACAGCGTCACCGAACGCCTGTGCAGTACGGGCGCGGCCGGCTCGACACCAACCTTCTGTACCGGCGCGCTCTGCGGTTGCGCGTTGGCGGTCTGGTCCGCGTGGGAATCGCTGGTGATGACGCCTGAACCGATCCAGACGACGGCGGCGACCGCGATGGCCACCGCAACGATGCGGCTTGGTTTGAGCAGTCCTGTTGCCATCAGCGTCACCCGTCTAATGCCAAGGAAGAAGCTCGCCGCGGCCGCGTTACGGCAACGGTCCCGCCCATATAGCAAGGTGATGGGCGATTGTAAGGGGAGAGCAGACCGCCGCAGGATACCGACGGCGATTCATGGAATGCCTCCGATCTATATCGTGCGACATAGGTAATCACCCGTCCAAGTGGCGTCAAGATATATCGTACGTGATATCGCCCATGCTCGAACTGCAACCTTGGGTCGTTGCAATGGACGCCGGCCGACGCCTTCGCCGTCGGCGAACTTTCGTACCTGGCCATGTTGGCCCCGCTTTGTGACAGGAAGACGGACTTATCGGCCGGTGCCCGCCGCGGCATATTTCCGCGCAAAAACACTCAATCGCGCGACGGCGTGGGGGGTGAGTATTCGGCCGTGAGCGGACGGCGCCCCACGGATGGGCGCCCATGTGGTCCGGGTCAGGGCGAATACGACAAAGACTGCAAGGATCCCCGAGATTACGACGGCGACATCGGCGGGTACGGCCAGTTCCCTCCTATGTTTTGTCGGCCGGCATCACTGTCAGAGAAATCCGCGGCCGCCTTGATGCAAATCAAGAGATTTGCCTAGTTGGTCAAAAAATGCGGCGTCGTCTGCCGATCCGCGCCGCTCGACCGTCGTTCGGATTGGTGTTGTCGGGGGCGTGTGGCACAAGGGGCGGGTTGGATCCAGCCCGGCGGGGGTTCGTGGAGCGGAGCGCCGATTTGGAAGCAGACGATCTTGCGTCGCTGCTGGGGCGTGCGGCCGATGGTGACCGGCATGCCTTCCGCGTTCTCTATGAGCGCACCGCCGCGAAACTGTTGGCGACCGCGCGCCGTATCTTGAGGGACGAGAAGGCAGCCGAGGACGCGGTTCAGGAGGCCTACATGCGCATCTGGTCGCGCGCCGGCGATTTCGACGCCGCCATCGCCTCACCGATTGCCTGGATGGCGACGATCGCGCGCCACGCGGCAATCGATGCGGCGCGACGCGGGGCCGAGCGCGTTGCCGCCGCTTCGACGGCGATCGACGCGGAGATGAGCGAGCGGCTGGCGGACCCGGCGAACGGCGGCGAGCGCCTGCTGGCCGGCATGCGCCTGGCCGCCTGCCTGAAAGGCCTGGACGAGGAGCGTCGCGGCATGGTGCTGCTTGCCTATTGCCACGGCTGGAGCCGCGAGGAACTGGCCGGTCGTTTCAACCGGCCAGTCGCGACGATAAAAACCATCTTGAGGCGCAGCCTCATCGCCCTGAAGGAATGCCTCGGTGACCCCGTCTGACGCCAACGGCATGGATGGCAACGAACGCGACGCGCTCGCCGGCGAATATGTGTTGGGCACGCTCGACGCCGCGGAGCGGCGCGCGGCCGAAGCGCGCATCGCCGCCGACCCGGCCTTCGCTGCCGCCGTGGCCGCGTGGCAGAAGCGGCTGCAGCCGCTCACCGATGCCGTGTCACCGCTAGCGCCCCCGCCTCATCTTTGGTCACGCATCGAGGCCGGTATCGGCGTCGAGGCGGCTGCCGAGGGAGCCAATGTCTTGGCGCTGCGCCGGTCCGTGCGGCGCTGGCGGTTGACGGCCGCCGCGTTTGCCGCGGTGGCGGCCGCACTCGTGGCGATCGTCGGGGTCGAACGGTATCAGCCGCCGCAGCAGTCTTCCTACGTCGCTGTGCTCACGGCACCCGACGGAACGACGCCGGCCTTTGTCGCCACCGTCGACTTGAACAGCCGCGACATCGAACTTGTTCGCGTCGCCGCGCCGCCGCCGCCCGACAAGAGCTACGAGTTGTGGTCGATCCTGCCCAATCAGTCGCCCCGTTCCCTCGGCGTCATCGAAAACGCCAATTATCGCCGCGTCATCGACACCCGCCCGGCGCCCGACGTTACGCTTGCGGTCACTCTCGAACAGAAGGGCGGCTCGCCCACGGGGGCACCGCAGGGGCCGCTGGTCTTCAAAGGAACGCTGCTGCCGGCGCGGTAGGTCGCTCCCGCCACGCAGAAGCGGCCCGCCCGAGGGCAGGCCGCTTCCGGTTCAGGCGGCGAAGGGGGCGAACATCCGCCGCCGTTAGGCATCAGCCCATCTTGGGCATGAGCACCGTGTCGATGACGTGGATGACGCCGTTGGACTGGTTCACGTCGGCGATCGTCACCTGAGCGGTATCGCCCGAATCGTCCATCACCCAGAGTTTGCCGTCCTTCATGGCGAATGTGAGCTTTTCGCCCTCGACCGTCTTGTAGGAGGCCCTGCCGTCCATCTTCTTGATGTCTGCCATGATCGACTCGGCCGAATGCTTGCCGGGCAGCACGTGGTAGGTGAGGATCTTCGTCAGCTTGTCCTTGTTCTCCGGCTTGAGCAGCGCGTCGACCGTGCCCTTGGGCAGCTTGGCGAAGGCTTCGTTGGTCGGCGCGAAGACGGTGAAGGGGCCGGGCCCTGCCAGCGTCTTGACCAGGCCCGCCGCCTTGACTGCCGCCACCAGCGTCGTGTGGTCCTTCGAGTTGACGGCGTTCTCGATGATGTTCTTGGACGGATACATCGCCGCACCGCCGACCTCGACGGTCTGCTCGGCGGCGATGGCGGGCGCGGTGTAGGCACCGGCCGCACCCAAAACGGCTGCTACGGCGATGGCGCGAATGATGGCTGTCATGGAGCATTCTCCTTGGAACGAGTTGTCTCGGTGTCTCGCTAAGCTGGAGACGTCGGCAGCTACGGTCCGTTCCGCTGAGAAGTTTCGCTTCGTCCAGGATGCCGGATCACAGCTCCGTGAGGTAAATCTCGAAATGCGCTATAGGCCATCGTCGGGCGTGCCCTGTTCCCCCTGATTGGCAAAGGCCCTAATCTCCGTTGCCCCGCCGGGGAGGGAGGGTCCCGTGAAGTCGACAAATCCGGTCTATACCAGCCTTCCCATGACCATATTCGAGGTCATGTCGCGGCTCGCCATCGCCGAGGGCGCGATCAATCTCGGCCAGGGCTTCCCGGACGTCGATGGCCCCGCCGATGTGAAGCAGCTTGCGGCCGAAGAACTGCTCTCGGGGCTCAACCAATATCCGCCGATGATGGGCTTGGTCGAATTGCGCCAGGCAGTGGCCGAGGCCAATCGGCGCTTCTACGGCCTCGATGTCGACTGGCAGCATGAGGTGCTGGTCACCTCAGGTGCCACCGAGGCGCTCTCCGACTGCATGGCCGGGCTGATCGTGCCCGGCGACGAGGTCGTGCTGATCGAGCCGCTTTACGACTGCTACCTGCCGCTGGTCCGCCGCGCGGGCGGCATCCCGCGTCTGGTGCGCCTGACCCCGCCGGACTGGACGCTCGATGCCGAGGCGCTCGCCGCCGCCTTCTCCCCGAAGACCAAGGCGATCCTCCTCAACAATCCGATGAACCCGGCGGCCAAGGTCTTCAAGCGCGAAGAGCTGGCGCTCATCGCCGATCTCTGCATCGCCCGTGACGCCATCGCCATCTGCGACGAAGTCTATGAGCACATCCTGTTCGACGGTGCCCGCCATATTCCGCTGATGACGCTGCCGGACATGCGCGAGCGCACGGTGCGCATCGGCTCGGCAGGGAAGACCTTCTCGCTCACCGGCTGGAAGATCGGCTATGTCACCGCGCCGCCGCTGCTCCTCGATCCGATCACCAAGGCGCACCAGTTCACCACCTTCACCACGCCCCCCAACCTGCAGAAGGCGGTGGCCTTCGGGCTTGCCAAGGACGACGATTACTACGAGAGCCTGTCGGGCGAACTGGAGAAGAAGCGCGACCGCTTTGCCGCCGACCTCGCCGAACTCGGCTTTGCGCCTGCGCCCTGCGCCGGCACCTATTTCATCACTGCCGACGTCGCGCCGCTCCGCCTCAACTCGGACGACGCCGAGCTGTGCAAGCGCATGACGGTCGAGGCCGGCGTCGCCGCGGTGCCCATGTCGGCCTTTTACGATGCCGAAGGCCCGCGCCATTTCGTCCGCTTCTGCTTTTCCAAGCAGGATGCGATTCTGGAGTCCGCCGTCGAACGTCTGGCGGCATGGCTCGAAAAATCGCCACGCCCATGAGCAACCCCATCCTGGTCGAAGTCACCCGCGGCACCCTGGTGGAGAGCGCCCACCGTGGCGCCATTGCCGTGGTCGATGCCAAAGGGCAGGTGCGGGCGACAATCGGCGATGTCGGGCGGCGAGTCTTTCCGCGCTCGGCGGTCAAGGCGCTGCAGGCCCTGCCGCTGGTCGAAAGCGGCGCCGCCGACCACTACGGCTTCGGCAATGCCGAGCTGGCGCTCGCCTGTTCGTCGCACAATGGCGAGCCGCGCCATGTGGCCACGGCTGCGGCCATGCTCGCCAAGGCGGGCAGGGGCGAGGCCGATCTCGAATGCGGCTGCCAGGTGCCGGGGTTGCGCGGCGCCGCCGAGGCGCTCGTCCGCGCCGGGCTTGAGCCGAACCAGCTCCACAACAACTGCTCCGGCAAGCATGCCGGCTTCATCTGCCTCGCCTGCCATCGCGGTCTCGACCCCAAGGGATACGTTTTGCCTGACCATCCAGCGATGCGCGAGATCACGGCGACGCTCGCCGAGATGACCGGCGAAAGCCTAGGGGCCGAGGTACGCGGCACGGACGGCTGCTCGATCCCGACCTACGCGATCCCGATCGACAGGCTGGCGCTGGCCTTTGCCCGCTTCATCACCGGCGAGGGCCTGTCGCCGGCGCGCGCCGCTGCCGCGCGCAGCCTGGCCGCTGCCTGCATGGCTGAGCCCTACATGGTCGCCGGCACGGAGCGTTTCTGCACCGAGGTGATGACGGCCTTGCCCGGCCGCGTCTTCGTCAAGACCGGCGCCGAGGGCGTCTTCTGCGGAGCCATCCCGGAACTCGGGCTGGGCATCGCCCTCAAATGCGATGACGGCGGAACGCGCGCTGCGGAAACCACGATGGCGGCGGTGATCGACGCGCTCTTGCCGATGAGCGAAGCCGAACGCGCTTGGCTGGGCCAGCGCCTGTCGCCGCCGGTGCTCTCCCGCCGCGGCGTCACCGTCGGCGCCGTCCGGCCGGTCGCCGGACTGGTTGAATCGCTTCGTCAGGGACAGCCGCTAAACGCGCCAAGCTCTTGAACAATCCCGGCCTATCGGGCCATGGAACCTTCGATCGTGTCGACCCGGCTGCCGGACGCCGCATCGAAGAGATGCAGGCGATCGAATTTCAGGCGGACGACCCGACCGATTTCTGGCGCGCCGATCTCGGGCAGGCGGGCGTGGAACTCTTCGCCTTCGGCAGAGAACGTGGCCACCAGATCTTCCCGGGTCGGAATCGACATGAGGTCCTTGACAGCCGCCTCGATGCCGTACCCGTCGGGGCCGAGGGAGATGTCCTCGGGGCGCACGCCCACCAGCTTGCCGCCCAGGGCCGGAGAGACCGATGATCCCTCGAACACGTTGATGGCCGGGGTAGCCGGATCGGGATTGAAGAACGAGGCGACGAACAGGTTCACCGGCGTCGCATAGAGATGGTGGTAGACACCCGTCTGCACGATCGACCCGCGATCCATCACCGCGATCCTGTCGGCCAGCACCAGAGCTTCCTGCTGATCGTGGGTCACGTAGATCGTGGTGACTCCGAACTCCAGCAACAGCCTCCTCAGGTTCACCCGGTAGCGTTCGCGCAGCTGCTGATCGAGATTGGCGAAAGGCTCATCGAGCAGGAACACGGCCGGATCGCGGGTGATGCAGCGCCCCAGCGCCACGCGCTGCTTCTCGCCGCCTGACAGGCCGTTGGGCATGCGATCGAGCAGGTATTCGATCTCCACCCCCAGAAGATCGCTCGTCCGCTGGAATCGAATCCTCGCCTCCTCGTTCAGCTCGGGCGTGCGCGGCCGGAAGAGGAAATAGGAGAGGATGTTCGACTTCGACGTGTAGTTCGGGAAGAGGGCGTAGTTCTGGAAGACCATGCCGATATGGCGCCCGCCGGGCGGGACATCGGCTACGTCTCGGCCGTCATAGAGGATGTCGCCCTCGTCGGGTTTTTCGAGGCCCGACACGAGCTTCAGGAGGGTCGTCTTGCCGCAGCCGGAGGGGCCGAGAACGACCAGCGTCTCTCCTTCCCGAACCGTGAGATCGACCGCCAGCGCGAACTGGCGGGTCGGGCGCGCTTCGCCCGCTGGCGCGGACGGATCGCTATCGGAGCGCCTACTCAGTGCGGCAAGGGGCGGGAGCACATCGCTGAGCACCGCGCCTTTTCCAGGAGTACGCGCGAACCGCTTGCGCACACCAATGAGTTCGATTGTTGCCATTTGCTGGACCGTCCAGACTCGATAGGCCTGCCGATACCAATAGCACGAGCGCCGTCCGGCCGGTGGCCGGACTGGTTGAATCGCTTCGCGAGCGAAGGACGCTAACTAACTGATCCGATTCCGCTCGACCAGAAGCTTCGGATAACCGTCGGCGCCGTTTTCGGCGAGATCGCCGGTCGCCGCCTTGTCCCAGTGCATGCCGACGACCGCACCCTTGCCGGCGCCGGAGATGAGGTTGTCGCTGATCACCGCCGAGCCGGCGCCATCGACGACGGAGACCGCGATGCCGAGCGGCGCGCGGCGGACCACATTTCCGGTCGCCGACACGTCGCGCAGATACGGCCCCCAGCCGAGCTGCATGCCATAAAGCCCGGCACCGTCGATGACGTTGCCGGTGACCGCCACATCAGCCTCCACGCCGATGCCGACACCGAAGCTCGGGCTCTTGGCGCCGGGCGGGTAGGGGCCCTTACCGGTGATCTCGCGCAAGATGTTGCCCGACACCACGCCGATATGGCCGCCGCTGTCGAAGTTGGTCACGCTGACACCGCTTGCCGCCCCGTCGATGACATTATTGGCGATGAGCGCACCGGAGAAGCCGAATTCCGAATAGATCGCCACCTCGCCCGAGCGCAAGCAGCTATTGCCAGTGATCTGGACATTGTCGGCGGAGTTGGCGCGCACCGCCGTGAAAGCGCAGTCGGCAACCCGATTGTTAGCGACGATCACGCCATGCGCGCGGAAGACGTTGATCCCGTTCCCGTTCTCGCCGGTCCCGCCGGCCCTGGCGGCGATCCGCTCGACCCGGTTGCCGGTCACCATGGTGCCGTCCTCTCCCGGCGTCCACCGCCAGACGAGAATGCCGCCATTGCCGCAGTCGGTCACGGTGTTGTCGGTGATCGCCAGGCCGGTCGATTCGATAGCGCGGATGCCGGCACCGGCCGCATTGGTGACCGTGGTGCGCGTGATGCGCCCGGCCGAGCGGTCGAGCGCCAGGCCGTTGCCGGCGCTGCCGGTGATGAGGCAATTCTCGATCGCCACATTGGCGCACTCGGCCAGATGCACCAGGCCGGCAACATAGTCGGCGAGCGGCTGGCCGGCGCCGTCGATGGTCAGGCCCGAAAGTGCCACCAGCTCGGCGCGGGCCGCGGTCATCATGCTGTCGCCGCCGGCAAACACGAGCTTGGTCGCGCCCGGTACGCCCGACAGGCGCACGCGCGGCGGCAGCCGGAGATTGGAGATCATATAGGTGCCGGCAGGCAGGAAGATCTGGCGGTCGTCGTCCGAGGCGGTGTCGAGCAGCTGCTGCAGGGTCAGGCTCTGGTCCTCGGCCTTCTGCTGATTGAGGCCGAGTTCGGCGGCGTTGAGCGTCCCGCGCAGCACCGGACCAGTCGGGTCGGTGGCTGCGACAGCCGGGGTGGCGACGGCTGCGCCCAGCGCACCAGCCAGAAACTTGCGTCGATTCATGCCCCAAAACTCCCAATTCCGGAATCGGGGAAGGGGCGGTTCAAGTCCCGTGCCGGCGGAAGCGTGCCGGAATGGGACGGTGAGGGCGGGGCCTCGCGGAAGTCTGCGGCCGCCGGGTGCCCGGTCAAAGCCGGGTACCACAGGAGTCCGGCGTTGCCTCGCTCAGTCCAGCCCGAGTTTGCCGCGAAGCGTCGAGAGGTCCTCCGCCAGCGTGTTGACCGCCGCCGCCAGCACCGTGCGGTCGCCATCGGTCAGCTTGTCGTAAAGTTTGTAGCCGTCGCCTTGGGCGTACTTGGCCAGAGTCTCGTCGACGGTCTGGAAGTTGCCGGCGACCTTGGCGACGAAATCGCCATCCTTGGAAAGCAGCGGCTTGACCAGCTCGAAGATCTTCTGCGAGCCGTCGACGTTCGCCTTGAAGTCCCACAGGTCCGTATGGCTGTGGCGGTCCTCCTCGCCGGAGATTTTGGTAGCGGCGACTTCTTCCATCAGCGCGGCGGCGCCGCCGACGACCGCATCGGGCGGGAAGGTGAGGTCGGCGATGCGCTGATTGAGGTCTTTGACATCGGCGAGCAGCTTGTCGGCATGCTCGCCGAGCCCGTCGGTGCTGCCGGTCTCCCACAGGCCGTATTCGATGCGGTGGAAGCCGGTGAACGCCGGGTCTTTCTCACCTTTCTCGTAGTCGTCGGCGCGCGCGTCGATCGACGCGTCGAGATCGCTGAACAGCTCCGCGATCGGCTCGACCATCTCGTAGTTCATGCGCGTCGGCGCATAGAGCGCCTTGGCCTTTTCCAGTTCGCCCGCCTTGATGGCATCGACGAAGGTCCCCGTGTCTTTGACGAGCTTGGCGGTATGTTCGGCAACGTAGAGCTTGTAGTTGGCGATCGGCTCGACGAGTTCGAGCGCTGCATCGGCGGACGCGGCGGCAGCCATCGGCGCGGCAAGCGCCGAAAGCATTGCTGCGGCGAGCAGAGGCGCAAGCTTCATCTTCGCAGGTCTCCTCTTTGAATTTGATTTGCGGATCATGCCGCGATGGCGGCGACCAGCGCCTGACCGAGATAGCCGGCCGGGCCGCGAACGCCGGGAAGCACGAAGAAATAGCCGCCGCCGATCGGCTTGATGTATTCCTCCAGCGGCTCGCCGTTGAGGCGGTCCTGCACCGCGATGAAGCCCTTCTCGAGGTCGGCCTGATAGGCGATGAACAAGAGCCCCTGGTCGATCTGGCCGGAGGAGGCGACGCCGTTCGAATAGTTGAACGGCCGGCGCAGGATCAGGTTCTCCTCGGTCGCGGCCTGGCGCGGATTGGCGCGGCGGATATGCGCGGTGAGCGGCGTCACCTTGCCGTCAGGGTCGCGGGCGTAATGCGGCACGTCGTGTTCTTGGCGGCCGTCGAGCGGCGCGCCGCTGGCCTTCCGGCGCCCGAAAATGTGCTGCTGCTCCTCCAGCGGCGTGCGGTCCCAGCGCTCGACGAAATTGCGGATGATGCGCACGGCCTGATAGCAGCCGCCGATCGCCCAGCCCGGTTCGCCGTCATCGGCGTCGACCCAAACGATGCGGTCCATCGCCGCCGTATCGTTGGAATCGGGATTGGCGGTGCCGTCGCGGAAACCGAGGAAGTTGCGGGCGCTCTGCCGCGAGCCGTCGGGATTGGGCGGCACCGCCGGCACGCTGCCCTCCTGCCGCCAGCGCAGGACGAGGAACTCGGACATGGTCTTCACGATGTCGCGCAGCGCATGGATGTTGGTGTCCTGCGTGTTCGCGCAGAACTGCAACGCGATATCGCCATGGCAGAGTGCCGGGTCGAGCGCGTCGTTGGGGAACTTGGTCATGCGCCGGAGCTGGCGCGGGGCGTGGGGCTTGAGCCACGGCCGGTCCTCGAACAGTGAGGCGCCCAGCGACACCGTGATGGTCAGGTCGTCGGGCGCCACGATCGGCCCGAGAATGCCGGAATCGGCCGGCGGCAGTTTGGGGTCGAGCACTGGCGGCTGGCCACCCTGGGTGAGGAAGACGATGCGCTCGGTCAGGCGCATGAGCAGCGCCTCGAGGTCGGCCGGATTGCGCATTACGGCATTGAAGCTGGCCACCATTCCGTTCGCCGGCCGTGGCGTGACGATGCCGGCCTGATGCACGCCGTAGAAGGCCTGGTGCTCGCTCGCCGCGACGAAACGTGGCGGCGCGTCGGTGACCAGCGCGCCTTCGCTGGCATGCACCGCCTCGGCCGCATGCGCCGGCGCGAGGCCACCGGCCAGCGTCCCTCCGGCGGCGGCGCCCATACCGAGCAGCAGGCGACGGCGATTGGTCGACAAAGTGGTCACGGCAATCTTCCCGGTGTTGGTCTTCAGTCAGCCGAGCCCCAGGGCGCCATTGACGGCGTCGAGGGCTTCAGCCACCGCTTTGAAGGATTCGGCCAGCGCCTTGCGTTGACTCGTTGAAACCGTGTCATAGGCCGGCCAGGCGTCGCCCTGCTTGAGCGCGGTGAGGGCGTCGCTGGCGGCGGTGAGTTTCGCGTCGACCGCCTGCATGGCGTCCGGCGCGACAGGCTTGACGATCGGCCGCAGCAGCCCGACGAGCTTGGCGATGCCGGC
Organism: uncultured Alphaproteobacteria bacterium; assembly: GCA_963785065.1. Classification (GTDB taxonomy): domain Bacteria; phylum Pseudomonadota; class Alphaproteobacteria; order Rhizobiales; family Kaistiaceae; genus CAVSRC01. The sequence goes on along the minus strand of CAWATX010000004.1, from coordinate 924,811 downwards.
AAGGTTGGCGCCGATGTCGGCGAGGTCGCTGCGGGAATAGCGGTCCTCGCCGTCGACGATGCGCCCGTCGGCAAGCTGTTCAGCCATCCGTGCGGCGCTGGTCGCAAGGTCGGCGGGTTCTAGCTTCAGCCCGCCGAGCCGTTCCTGCAACGCCTTGAGGTCGGTGACCAGCCGGTCCGCGACGACCGGCAGGTCGCCGGTCTCGCCCTTGCCGAACAGGGCGTAGGCGATACGGTGATAGCCGGTGAAGGCGGGATCGGCTTCGCGCCCGGCGAGATAGTCGGCCACCGGATTGATCGCATTGGCGAGGTCGGCGAAGCGGTATGCGGTTGGCTCGATGCGCTTGTAGGGCAGCCGCGCCGCTTGATAGAGGTCGCGCGCCTGGGCGAGATCACCGCCATGAATGGCGGCCGCCAGGTCCTCTGCTGCGCTGACCATCACGCCGCTCTGAAGCACCAGATAAACCTTGTATTCCGACAGGGCGCCGATGAAGACGCGGACGTCCGGCGTCTTGCCGCTGCCGTCGCCGGCGCCCTCGGCGGTGACATGCAGCACGCCCCGCGGATTGGAGATGAGGCCGCAGGTGATGGCGTAATCGCCCGGCTGCAAACGCGCCGAAACGGTCTGCGTGAACCCGGGCGCGATGTTCTCGCGCTCGGCCACCACCATGACGCCGTCGAGGATTTCCCATTCGACCGGCCGGTCGGAACGGTTGACGATCGCAAAGCTGCGCCTGCCGGCCGGCACCGCCAGTTCGTTCGGCTCGCAGGCGCTGGCCGTCACGGTGATCCGATAGGCGCCGGCATCGCTCGCCGGCTCGCGCATCTGGCTGGCGGCGTAGAAGGCGACGCCGCCGGCAAGTGCCAGCGCGGCCGCGGCCGGCACCGCATAGACGAGCGCCCGAGGTGGCCCGCCGCCGCTTGTTGCCGCGTCAGGAGCCGGCATTTGCGTCTCCGCGGAGGTCGGCGGCCTGTAGTTTGGGTCGGGGAGCCGGCGCGGGGCGCAGGAAGAAGAAGAAGGTGACGGCCAGGAAGGCAACATAGACGGCGGTTTCGCCGACCGTCGGCGCCTCCTGGTAGTTGAAGATGCCGCCGAGGAACACGCCGACGAGGCTCGATTCGGGCAGGACGGCGCTGAGATCGTAGGCGTGTGCCTGCAATGCGTTCCACAGGCCGGCCTCGTGCAGGTTGCCGAGGACGCCGGCCGCCAGTCCGGCCGCAACAAACAGGATGAACACGCCCGTCCAGCGGAAGAAGAGGCGGAGGTTAAGCCGCGCCCCGCCGACATAGATGGCATAGCCGGCCGCTGCGGCGATGAGGATACCGGCGAGTGCTGCCACGGCCGTCGCCAGACCGGAACTCTGCTGGAAGATGGCGAGCAGGAAGAAGACCGATTCCAGTCCCTCGCGCGCCACCGCGAAGAAGACCATGCCGACCAGCGCCCAGCTCTGCCCCGAAGCGGAGGAGAGGGCGGCGTCGATGGAGCTGTGCAGCTCGGACTTGATCGAGCGCGCGGCGCGCCGCATCCAGAACACCATCCACACCAGAACCGCCACTGCGACGGCCCTGACCGCCGCCTCAAACAGCTCCTGCGCCTTCTGTGGGAATGAGGCGCTGGCGAGCTGCAAGCCGGCGCCGACGAACAAGGACACAGCGATGGCGAGGAACACGCCGACCCACACCGCCGGCAGCCAGGCCGACCGTCCGGTCTGGCTCAGATAGGTCGCCACGATCCCGGCAATGAGGGCGGCTTCCAGGCCCTCGCGCAACATGATCAGGAAGGCAGCGAACATTCGTTTGGTTCCTCTTCGGCAACGGTGCGGCGAGGCCGGCACACGGGCAGGCGCGGCGGCTCGGCACACCAAGGCAGTCGTCAAGGCAACCCGCGAAAAACGCTGACGCGAACGTCGAAGACGTCTTCTCCGCAGGCGCTGTTCGAGGTGCTCACGACCCGCGCCGGTTCAAGGCCGGCGTGAACGCGTGCCCGCGGACAGGGCGCCCTCTATAAATGGAGGAACTCCAGAAAGCAAATAGTTATCAATAGTTTATATGTATTCTAAAGAAAAAGTAGGTGAGCAACCATAGACGCCCATGGCTCAAGGCTTGCTGCGCTCGCACCTCGCCATGAGGGTAGGGGAGCATACGTCTGCCGCCCCGTCACACCACCAGATTGACCCGGTCAGCCTCCTCGTAGCCGAGGCGGCGGTTGAGGTCGCGGATCAGCCGCTCGGCAGCGTCGGAGATCACCGTGCCGGGGGTGAAGATGGCGCTCACCCCGGCATCGTAGAGGGCGCCATAGTCCTGCTCGGGCACGACGCCGCCGACCACCACCATGATGTCCGGCCGGCCCTCGGCCTCGAGCGCGCGTTTCAGCGCCGGTACCAGCGTCAGGTGGCCGGCGGCCAACGACGATACGCCGACGATGTGCACGTCGCAGGCGACGGCGCGCTTCGCCGCCTCCTCCGGCGTCTGGAAGAGGGGGCCGATATTCACTTCGAAGCCGAGGTCGGCGAAGGCCGAGGCGATCACCTTCTGCCCGCGGTCGTGGCCGTCCTGGCCGACCTTGGCGACCAGGATGCGCGGCGGCCGCCCGTCATTGTCGCGGAAAGTGCGGATGAGCCCGCCGACACGCTCCAGCGCGTCCCTGTCCATGGCCTGTGCATAGGTGCCGCTGATCGCGTGTGCCTCGGTCTGGTAGCGGCCGAAGGCGCGCTCAAGCGCCAGGCTGATCTCGCCGACCGTCGCCTTGGCCCGCGCCGCATCGATCGAGAGCGCCAGCAGGTTGCCCGAGCCGGTCCGCGCCGCGTCGGTCAGCGCAGCCAGAGCGTCTTGCGTGGCCGCCCCGTCGCGCTCGGCCCTGAGCGCCCTGAGCTTGGCGACCTGTGCCGCCAGCACCGCGGAATTATCCACCTTGCGCACGTCGATCGCCGTCTCTTCGGCCGGCCGATGGCGGTTCACGCCGACCACCGTCTGATGGCTGGAATCGAGGCGCGCCTGCGTGCGCGTCGCCGCCTCCTCGATGCGCGTCTGCGGAACGCCGGCCTCGATCGCCCTGGCCATGCCGCCGAGCGCGTCGGTCTCGGCGACGTGCTGAAGCGCCCTCTGCGCCAGTTCGGCGGTCAGCCGCTCGACATGATAGGCGCCGCCCCACGGATCGATGATCCGCGTCGTGCCGGATTCCTTCTGCAGGTAGAGCTGGGTGTTGCGAGCAATCCGCGCCGAGAAGTCGGTGGGCAGCGCCAGCGCCTCGTCGAGCGCATTGGTGTGCAGCGACTGGGTGTGGCCCTGGGTCGCCGCCATCGCCTCAATGAGCGTGCGCACGATGTTGTTGAACGGGTCCTGCGCGGCCAGCGACCAGCCCGAGGTCTGGCAATGGGTGCGCAGCATCAGCGAGCGGTCGTCGCGGGGCTGGAAGCGCTCCTTCATCAGCTTGGCCCACAGGAGGCGGGCGGCGCGGAGCTTCGCCACCTCCATGAAGAAGTTCATACCGATGTCGAAAAAGAAGGAGATGCGTGGCGCGAACGTGTCGACCGACAGCCCGGCATCGCGGGCGGCGCGCACATATTCCAGCCCGTCGGCGAGCGTGTAGCCGAGCTCCAGGTCGGCCGTCGCCCCGGCCTCCTGCATGTGATAGCCGGAGACTGAGATCGGGTTGAACTTCGGCATGTTGGCCGAAGTGTGCGCGATGATGTCGGCGACGATCCGCATCGAAGCGGCCGGCGGATAGATATAGGTGTTGCGGACCATGAACTCCTTGAGGATGTCGTTCTGGATGGTCCCCGACAGCGCCTTCTGCGCCACGCCCTGTTCTTCTGCCGCCACCACGTAGAGCGCCAGCACCGGCAGCACGGCGCCGTTCATGGTCATCGACACGCTGATTTCGCCGAGCGGGATGCCGTCGAACAGCGTGCGCATGTCGTAGATCGAATTGATCGCCACCCCGGCCATGCCGACGTCGCCGGCGATGCGCGGATTGTCTGAATCGTAGCCGCGGTGGGTCGGCAGATCGAAGGCGACCGACAGGCCCTTCTGTCCGCCAGCGAGGTTACGCCGGTAGAAGGCATTGGAATCTTCCGCCGTCGAGAAGCCGGCATATTGGCGGATTGTCCACGGCCGCTCGACATACATGGTCGGGTAAGGCCCGCGCAGATAGGGCGGCAGGCCCGGCCAGGTGTCGAGAAAATCGAGGCCGGCAAGGTGTGCTTCGTCGGCCACCGGCGGCACGGCGATGCCCTCCGGCGTCTGCCAGTCGGCCACGGACACAGGCGAGGGGCGTGCCTCCGGGCGCTGCCAGGCGATCTTGCCGTAGTCGGGGAGGCCGCTCATGGCGCGGCCTCCGCCTCTTCCGCCAGTCGGGCGAAACTCAGCGCGGAGCCGGCCTCCGGCCGCGCGTCGGCCGGCAGGGGCGCATCATCGGCGCTGACGAAGGCGTTGACGCCGATCATCTCGATGGCGTGCTGCTTCACGCGCAGAAGGCGCTGATCGCGAGTCCGGGCGATCTCCCTTTGCAGCGAGCCGGCCGCCAGCACCGCTAGCATGCCGCCGTCCGCCTCGATCGCCTGGAAGCGGGCCCATGCCGCCTCCGCCAGCACGTCGGTGAGCGCCTCCACGGCGCCCGACCCGGCAGCCGGGTCGGCGAATCGGGCAAGCTGAGATTCTTCGGCCAGGACCAGCTGCGTGTTGCGCGCCAGCCGTTCGGCCGCCGGGCTCGGGCTCCGCTCGAGCGCATCGAAGGGCAGCACCGTGATCGAATCGGCGCCGCCGACCGCCGCGGCAAAGGCAGCGCCGGTCGCGCGCAGCACGTTCATGCGCGGCTCGCGCCGGCTCAGCGTCCGCCAGGCGGTTTCGGCATGAACCGGAAGGATGCGCTCGATGCCGGCGGCGCCAAGCGCGTGGCCGAGCAGGAGGCGCACGGCGCGGAACTTCGCGATGGTCAGGAACTGGTCGGTATCGGCGGCAAGCGTCACGCCGATTCGCTCCGCCATATCGTCAGGCGCGATGCCGGCGGCCGCGAACAACCTCAGATGCTCGATCACGGTCGCCAGAACCGCGGCCAGTTCCTGCGCCTCCGAGGCGCCGGTCGCATGCCAGATGCGGCCGTCGGCGATCACCAGCGCTCCGTTGACGGTGGGTGCGAGGCCGGCCAGCGCCGCGACCTTTGCCCCGGCGTCGGGCAGCCTCCCAGTCGCAATCGCAGCGACGGGATCAAACGCAAGCCCTACCGTCATCCGGCCTTCTGCGGCGATCTCGAAGAAGGCCGAGGCGACGTCCGCCGTGCCCACCCCTGCGTCAATGGTGAGAGCAGTGCCATTCACCTGTATTTGCTTGAGCCCGGCGGCAATGGCGGCCGCCGCATTGGCCGGCATCGGGCTGGCCAGCGGATGAAGGCTGTCGGCGAAGACGAGCGCCACGCCATGCGCCCCGCCGGCCAACGTCTCGCCGCACAGGGACAGGACGTCAGTGGCCGAAGGTGCCGAGACCCGCTGAAGAATCTGCCATGGGGCGGCGGCAGGCCGCGCCGCAATCGGTGCCGCCCCGGTCAGCCGGCGGTAGATCGGGCCGATGGCGATGCCGTCGTCGCTCAGGGCGGCAGGGAGGCGATCGGAGCCCTTGGAGAATCGGGAAACGGCTGCGTGCCAATCGGCCTCGCCGGCGGCCGCAAAATCGCCGGCCAGCGGTATTGGAGCCGTCATGAAACCCTTCGCAGCACCATGCCGCCTCCGCCCAAAAAGGAAAAAGCTGTTGCCTTATACGCGCTTGCTATTAGTGCCGGCAAACTATCCCGTCCCGTAGAAAATATCCCCCGACCTGAAAGGAGTTGCGGGCATTTGCGCTTGTAACACGTTAGTCCCCGATCGTATGATACTTGCGACGGGAAGCGGAAGCAGGCCTTGCACGACCGCTGTCACTTTCCACAATTGAACGCCGGGCAAACCTGCCGCTAGCTGAAGCGGGGCGGGGATGGGCTGAATGATTAGCGAGAGCGGCCTGGTCGCGCAGGGCGAAAGCTTTGCCGCAAAGGCGACGGGTGCGCAGGTTCTGGACGCGTTACAGGCCACGTTCGAGTTGTTCGGCGCGGACCATATCCTTGTCTCGGGAATGCCGCTCCCCGGCCGCCCGATCGACCCCCTTCTTCTGCGGCTTGACTGGGGCGATCTGCACGGCGATCGCCGCTTGGTGATCAATGCCAGTGACCCGGTTCTGCACCATGCGTTCGGGGCGCGCCGCGCCTCCGTGTGGAACGAGGAAATCGACGGCCCGCTGGCGGAGGAGTCCGAGCTTCTCGCCCACCTCGGTGAGGCCGGCCGGCGCAAGCTGGTGTTGGTTCCGATCTGTGCCTTCCTGCCCTATCAGGGAGTCGTCGTCGGCGGCGGAACCGATCTCGCCTTGGAAACGGCGGCCATCCTGGCCGTGGACTATGTCTGCGTTGCTGCCTTCCGCCGCCTGTTCGCGTTGAACTATCTGCGCCCGGCGCGGCCGGGCGAATTATCCGGGCGCGAACGGCGAGTGGTCGCGCTATCGGCGACCGGCAAGACGGCCGGCGAGATCGCGGCGATCCTCGCCATCTCGCAACGCACCGTCCACGCCCATCTGCAGAATGCCAGCGAGAAGCTGCGCGCCCTCAACAAGACCCACACGGTCGTCGAAGCGCTACGCTACGGCCAGATCACGATGTGACGGCGCGCCGCCCTCAGATGAACTGGCTGAGGCCCGGAATTGCAGCGAGAACGGCGTCGACCTTCTCCGCCCCGGCTTTGGCGCGGGCCTCATCCAAGAGCGCGCTGGCGAAGCCCTGAATTTCGCCCATGCCGAGCCCGGCGCCAGTCAGGTCGCCGAAAATGCCCATCAGGCTGCGGCCGCTGTTCTTGGCCGCCAGATCGCGGCTGCCGGGCAGCGCGTCGAGCAGGCTGCCAACCGCATCTGCCGGACCTTCGCGGGTAAGGTAGGAGAAGATCACGCCGGTCGCGCGCCGCACGACCTCGGGCGCGATGCCGGTGGTTGCGGCGATCTGCTTGATGAATTCGTCCATGGGTTTGTTCCATCGTACTTGCGCTCACTGCACTTGATGCCACGGCCCGGCTTTTCGTGCCAGCGCCGGACAGTTATCGTTGGTGTCAATCACCCCTCTTCCGAAAGCCATCACACCATGCTCTCCGACGTCCTCGACTGGATCGACAAGAACCTGCCGGCAAGCCTCGACCGGCTGTTTGAACTGCTCCGCATCGAAAGCATCTCGACCGATCCAGCCTATGCCGCTTCCTGTCACAAGGCGGCGGAGTGGCTCGCCGCCGAACTGATCGCCCTTGGCTTCGACGCCGGCGCGCGGGCGACGCCAGGCCACCCGATCGTCGTCGGCCATCACCCGGGCGAGGGGCCGCATCTGCTGTTCTACGGCCACTACGACGTGCAGCCGGTTGATCCGCTTGATCTGTGGGACGCGCCGCCGTTTGCGCCTGCCGTCGTCACGCGCAACGGCATCGAGGTGATCGCGGCGCGCGGCGCGGCCGACGACAAGGGCCAGCTGATGACCTTCGTCGAGGCCTGCCGCGCCTGGAAGATGGTTACCGGCAGGCTGCCGGCGAAGATCACCATGCTGCTCGAAGGCGAGGAGGAATTGGGCAGCACCAATCTGGCGCCGTTCATGGCCGCCAATGCGGGGGAGCTGACCGCCGATCTGGCGCTTGTTTGCGACACCGACATGTGGCGCCGCGGCCACCCGGCGATCACCGTCTCGCTGCGCGGTTTGGTCGGCGAGGAGATCACCGTCACCTGCGCCGATCGAGATCTGCATTCGGGCATGTATGGCGGAGCCGCCCGTAACCCGCTGCATGTGCTCGCCGACGTTCTGGCGGGCCTCCACGATGCCAACGGCCGCGTCACGCTGCCGGGCTTCTATGACGGCGTTGGCGAACTCCCCAGCGACGTCAAGAAGCAATGGGATGGCCTCGGCTTCGACGCTGGTGAATTCCTCGGTGAGGTCGGGCTGTCGATTGCGGCAGGGGAAGCCGGCCGCTCGGCACTGGAGCAGATCTGGGCCCGGCCGACCTGCGAGGTGAACGGCGTCACGGGTGGCTATGCCGGCGCTGGCTTCAAGACGGTCATCCCGTCCAAGGCCTCCGCCAAGGTTTCCTTCCGCCTGGTCGGCGATCAGGACCCGGCAAAGATCGTGGACGCCTTCCGCGCCTTCGTCCGCGCCCGGATTCCTGCGGACTGCTCGGTGGAATTCGCCGCCCACGGCCGCGGCCCCGGCCTGCGCCTGCCCTTTGACGGGCCGTTTCTGCCGCGCGCCCGCAAGGCGCTTGCCGAGGAATGGGGCAAGGACCCGGCGCTTTCCGGCAGCGGCGGTTCAATCCCCGTGGTCGGCGACTTCAAGTCGATCCTCGGTATGAACACCCTGATGATCGGCTTCAGCCTCGAAGACGACCGCATCCACTCACCGAACGAGAAATACGACCTCGAAAGCTTCCGCGGCGGCATCCGTTCGTGGGCGCGGGTCCTGGCGGCGCTCGCTGAATGAAGACGGCCGCGCCGGGCGCGGCCGCTCAATCATGTTCTGCCGAAGGCTAGTTGCGCTTCAGACGGTACAGTTCGTGGCAGCTGCCGCAATCCTGGCCGATGGCACCGACCGTCGCCTTGAAAGCGTCGAGGCCGTTGGGCGCCGCGGCTTCGGCAACCTTGGCATCGGCGACCGTTTTGTCGGCATGGGCCTTGAAGTCCTCCATATTCTGCCAGATCGCCGGCGAGGCATGGGTGTCGCCCGTGTCGCTACCCTCCGGGAAGAGCGTCGGAAACACCACCATGTCGTCCTGCAGCGTCTTCATCGCCGCCGCCGCCTGTGCGGCATCGTAGGGCATCTTGCCCTGAACCATGCCGAAAGCGACCTTCGCCGCTTCCTGGTTGTTGTGCATGATGTCCTTCCGCGCCTGGATGGGGTCATCCGCGGCAAAGGCCGTACCCGCAAGTACGGCCCCCAAGGCCAGCATCGAAAACGCCAGTGTCACTCGCATACCTGTCTCCTTGTGAACGCAATTCCGCATGGTTGCGTGAGGTGAACACCTGAGACAACCGCCAGAATTGCCGCATCACACATGTGTCATCGCGGCGTTACCGGGGTCCATGGCGTTTGCCGTGGGTGGCGGCTGGGCTAATCTGTCCCGGCGAGTTCGGATTCCCAAGGGCGCAAACAATGACGGTTCTTGAACAGGGCAAGGTCTACATCGGCACGAGCACCAAGCCGGAATACATCGAGTTGCGCTACGGCAACCGGCATGGCCTCATCACCGGCGCCACCGGAACCGGCAAGACGGTCAGCCTTCAGGTGCTCTCGGAAGGCTTTTCCGCCGCCGGCGTGCCGGTCTTCTGTGCCGACGTGAAGGGCGACGTCGCGGGGCTCGCCGAGGCCGGAACGGCCAAGGATTTCCTTGCCAAGCGGGCCGCCGACATCGGGTTTACCGACGAATACAAGTTCCAGGCGTTTCCGGTCGTCTTCTGGGACCTGTTCGGGGTCGAAGGCCACCCGATCCGCAGCACCGTCTCCGAGATCGGTCCGCTGCTGTTTGCCCGCCTGCTCGACCTCAACGATACCCAGGAGGGCGTGCTCAACATCGCCTTCCGCGTCGCCGACGACGAGGGCCTGCTGCTCCTCGATCTGAAGGACCTGCAGGCGATGCTGACCCACGTCGCCGAGGAAGCCGCCAGCTTGACCACGCGCTACGGCAACGTGTCGAAGGCGACCGTCGGCACCGTCCAGCGCAAGCTGCTGGTGCTGGAAGAGCAGGGCGGCACCAGCTTCTTCGGCGAGCCGGCGCTCGACATCAACCAGATGATCCGCACCACACCCGACGGACGCGGGGTCATCAACATCCTTGCCGCCGACAAGCTCATGCAGTCGCCACGGCTCTACGCCACCTTCCTGCTGTGGCTGATGTCGGAACTCTTCGAGGAGCTGCCCGAGATCGGCGATCCGGAAAAGCCGCGCATGGTGTTCTTCTTCGACGAAGCACACCTTCTGTTCAACGACGCGCCCAAGGCGCTGCTTGAGAAGATCGAGCAGGTCGTCCGTCTCATCCGCTCCAAGGGGGTGGGCATCTATTTCGTCACCCAGAGCCCGCTCGACGTGCCCGATATCGTCCTCGGCCAGATGGGCAACCGCGTGCAGCACGCGCTGCGCGCCTTCACCCCGCGCGACCAGAAGGCGGTCAAGGCCGCCGCCGAAACCTTCCGGCCCAATCCGGCCTTCTCCGCCGCCGACGTCATCAGCCAGCTCGGCGTCGGCGAGGCGCTGGTCTCCACCCTCATGGACAAGGGCGTGCCCTCCATCGTCGAGCGCACCCTGGTGCGCCCACCGTCCTCGCGTATCGGCACGATCAGCGACGAGGAGCGCAAGAAGGTGATCGCCATGAGCCCGGTCGGCGCCATCTACGACAAGGCGATCGACCGCGAGTCGGCCTTCGAGGTCCTCTCCGTCAGGATCGAGACCAAGGTGACCACCGAGACGGCAGCGCCGGAAGCGGACAGCGCGCCTGAGCCTCAGGCGAAAGGCGACGCCAAGCCCGAGCCGCAGTCCGGAGGAGGGCGCGGCGACATACTGGGCAGCATCGGCGGCATGCTCGGCGGCGTGTTGGGCACCAACCGGGGGCGTGGCAGGCTCACCACCACCCAGCGGGTCGCCCGCTCGGTGACGCGCACCGTCACCACTCGCGTCGTCGGCGGCCTGGCGGCCGATATCGGCAAGCAGATGGGCGGTTCGCTGGGCGGTTCCGTCGGCCGGGCGATCGTGCGCGGTGTGCTCGGCAGCATCCTCAGAAGCTGAGGCGGAACCATCCCCACCCGGGTGCAGTTGCCGGGGAGGGCACCGCGACCTATGTTCCGGGGCGAATCCTTGTCTGCCCGCCCACTGCCACAGAGCGCCCGCGGCGCCTCCTGACCTTTCAACTCTTCCAGAGGAGTGACCCAATGGCTTTTGAACTTCCCGCCCTGCCTTACGACTACGAGGCGTTGCAGCCCTACATGTCGAAGGAAACCCTCGAAATCCACCACGATAAGCACCATCAGGCCTATGTCACCAACGGCAACAAGCTGCTGGAAGGCTCGGGGCTCGAGGGCAAGAGCCTCGAGGACGTCGTCAAGCAGAGTTATTCCAAGAACGCCGGTCTCTTCAACAATGCGGGCCAGCACTACAACCACATCCATTTCTGGAAGTGGATGAAGAAGGGTGGCGGCGGCAACAAGCTGCCCGGCGCCCTGGCCAAGGCGGTCGATGCCGATCTCGGCGGCTATGACAAGTTCAAGGCCGATTTCATCCAGGCCGGCGCCACCCAGTTCGGCTCGGGCTGGGCCTGGCTCGCGGTCCAGGGCGGCAAGCTCCTCGTCATGAAGACGCCCAACGGCGAGAACCCGCTGGTCCATGGCGCCATGCCGATCCTCGGCGTCGATGTGTGGGAGCACTCCTATTACATCGACTACCGCAACGCGCGGCCGAAATATCTCGAGGCCTTCGTCGACAACCTCATCAACTGGGACTACGTGCTCGAGATGTATGAGAAGGCGGTGGCGCACGCCTGACGGCGGCACCCCGGGCAAGTCACAGGGCGCGGCAGCCTCGGGTTGCCGCGCCTTTTCATTGATGCTGACTTAACGGCCCTTCCAGCACGGCCTGAACGTATTCTGGCGCGGCCAGTCGGTCTGCGCCCAGTAGAGCCACGCCTTGCACGCCGCCTGTGTCTTGAAGCAGGGGCTCGCCGTGTACCAATTGGGCGGCCCGAATAGCTGGTGGCGCGAGCCGGTGAACCAGGTGTGCCAGACATTGCGCGGCCCGATGGTCGAAGCCAGATAGCCGCAGCTATAGGATGACACCCGCGGCGGCTGCGCCGCTTGTGCCGCATGGGGGGCGCTGAGCGCCATGAGCGCCGCCAGCCCCAAAAATCCGGCCAATATCCGCATCGTTCGTCTCCTCGTGAGATCGCCCGACCCTCGCGCAAAATCTAGCGCGAACGCGCCTCAGCGGGAAGCGTCGGTGGAATCGGCCGGCGGCACCTCGGTGCTCGCCGGCTCTGCGGTCTGTTGGGCAAGCGCTTCTGCACCTTGTTCGGCGGCATCGCTCCGGCGCTTTGCCGTGCTTCGCCGGATCACGATCCACGCCGCCTTCGACCGCCGGGCGATGAAGCGGGCAAGCCGGGTCAGCGCCATGCGGCCGCGCTCGAATTCCTCGATCTCGCCGGCATAGACTTCGGCGAGCGCGAGGCGGAAGTCGGAGATGCCGTTGCGCGCCACCAGATGGAAGCGGCGGACCGAGACCATCCACAGCGGACTGACCAGCAGGGAGATCGCGATGACCGCAATGGCCAGGCGATAGGCGTCGCCGCTGAGCGAGCCGTTGGCCACTGCCGTTGCCGCCAGCACGAAGGAGAACTCGCCGATCTGCGCGATCATCAGTCCCGCCGGAAAGGCCCGTTCCCATGGCTCCCGCACCAGACGCAACAGCAGCAGGTTGACCGCCGTCTTCCCCGCGAGCACGGCGACGACGAAGAAGATCACCGTGCCGAGATTGGCGATGATGAAATTGAGGTCGATGAGCAGGCCGATCGACAGGAAGAAGATCACCACCAGGATGCTCTGGATCGGATGGGTGGCGGCGATCGCCTCGGCGCGCAGCGTCGATCCGGCGATGACCAGGCCAGCGAGGAAGGCGCCGAAGGCGGCCGACAGGCCGAGGATGCCGGTGAGCGCCGCCGTGCCGAAGCAGAAGGCGATCGAGGCCAGCGCCACCATGTCCACACGGCCGCGGATCGCCTCGGTGAAGGGCAGGCGGAAATTGCCGGGGCGCGTGCCGAGATAGCTGAGAAGCGCCAACAGCAGGACCACGGCCACGCCGAGCTTGAGCGCCAGCCAGATGCCACCCTCGTCAGCGGCGGTGAACGAGCTGATGACGATCAGCATCGGCACCACGGCGATGTCCTGGGCGATGAGCACGCCGACGGTGATGCGCCCGGTGAACGTGCGCAGTTCGCCGACTTCGTCGAGTATCTGCACGGCAACCGCCGTGGAGGAGATCGCCACAATGAAGCCGAGCACGACGATCTGACTTATCGGCCAGCCGAGCAGCAGGCCGAAGACCCCGGTGATCGCCAGCGCCACGATGATCTGGCCAACGGCCACCGCTGCCGCCGGTCCGGCCACCGACATGAAGTGGCGCACCGACAGTTCCATGCCGACCAGGAAAAGCAGCATGATCACGCCGAGCTCGGCGAGCAGGGTGATGTTGGCGGTGTTGCTGGCCAGGCCGAAGCCGGTCGGCCCGAGCACGACACCGGTCAGGATATAGCCGACGATCGGCGGCTGCCGCAGGCGGACGAGCAGGAAGCCGAGCAACACGGCCACCGTCGTGATGAACGCGATGCCGGTCAGGTCGGCGATATGCTCCTGCAACGATTCCCTCCTCGTCGCCCCATGCCACCCTAGCATGCGTGGGCGAAAAGCAACGATGGCGCCGGATTTGGGCCCTTGCCCTATCCCAGCGCCGGCAGCTCGGCGGCGCACGCGGGGGGAGCAGTTCCGGCCCGCTGTCGCGGATGACGATGTCTTCCTCGTGCACCATGATTCGTCCGGGCGCGATCGTCATCCCCGGCTCGATCATCAGCACCATGGCGTTTCGGTGCAGAGGCGGCGGGCGCCGCATAAGCTACGGTCCGCCCGGCGTTTCCCGGGCGCGCCTGCCATGCTCTTTGCGATCGCTTAATCCTCATGTCAGAAATACCGGTGCCAGCAAGCAGGAGACCCTTCCCTGTTAGGGCCGGAGTCACGAAATTCTCGCTACAGCAGGATGAAGACCTCGGTGTGAGAGTCCTGGACTGGCGTGATGGTTAACCGAACCCGTATCGTTTGCCGCTTGTTCGATCGATTCAGGCGCGATTCCGCCGGAAACATCGCCATCATCTTCGCCGTCGCGCTGATCCCCCTGGTGGTGTCGATGGGCGCTGCCGTCGACTTCAGCAACATCTTCGCGATCCGCAGTCGGCTTCAGGATGCCGCCGATGCCGCCAGCATCGGTGCGATCGTCCCCTCATCCTCGGCATTCAGCGCGGCCTCGTCGATGAGCGCCGACGGCCTGATCCCCGCGGGCCAACAGCAAGCGATCAAGCTCTTTGACGCCAACATCGCCGGGGGGACCGGGTTCACGGTCTCCAATCTCACCGCCGACGTTTCCAAGAGCAACGGGGTGCTCACCTCGACCGTCAGTTTCACCGCCGGTGTACAGACCTATTTTCTCGGGCTGATCGGGCTCAGTACAGTCGATGTGGCGGGATCCTCATCGGCGCTGTGGAAGATCGCGACCTATTTCGACTTCCACCTGCTGCTCGACAATTCGCCGTCGATGGGGTTGGGGGCGACGATGGCCGACATCGACAAGATGGTGAACAACACGCCTGATCGCTGCGCCTTCGCCTGCCACGATCTGGCCGACACCAACAACTACTACAATCTCGCCAAGAGCCTTGGGGTGTCCATGCGCATCGACGTGCTGCGCACCGCGACCCAGCGGCTCATGGATACGGCAACCGCCATGCAGACGTTGCCGAACCAGTTTCGCATGGCGCTCTACACCTTCGGCGATTCCGCCGCGACGGCCGGCCTGACGACGATCTCGCATCTGTCCTCGAACCTGTCGCACACCAAATCCAAGGCATCGGCCGTCGACCTGATGTCCGTCCAGGGCCAGAATGAGAACTTCGACCAGGACACCAACTACGACAGCGTTCTGTCGGAGATGAACTACAAAATCCCCCATCCCGGCACCGGAACGAGCCCGGGGTCGCGCAAGGAGGTGCTGTTCTTTGTCACCGACGGCGTCACCGACGAAGCCAACTCGGCATTCTGCACCGAGGCGACCACGGGCGGGCGCTGCCAGGAGCCGATCAACCCGGCCCTGTGCCAGACGCTGAAGGACCGCGGCATCATGATCGCGGTGCTCTACACGACCTATTTGGCCCTGCCGACCAACGACTGGTACAACACCTGGATCTCGCCCTTCGCCAACAAGATCGCGCCGGCGATGGAAAACTGCGCTTCGCCCGGCCTCTATTTCGAGGTGAGCCCGACCGAGGGTATCTCCGACGCGATGAACGCGCTCTTCCTGAAAGCGGTGGCCGAGGCGCGCATCACCAAATAGCGCGGCTCTGCTGCGCCTCCCATTGACTTTGTGGCCTGACTAACCGCCGCCGCCCTGATAGCGGTGGATGCTCCACGTCCAGTGCGCCACGGCAATTGCGGCGACCAGCGGCCCGACGAGCGGTGCCAGCAGGCCACCGGTGTCGCCGATGATCGGGATCGGCTTGCCGAGGAGCCAGGCAACCGGCACGTAGTTGATGAAGCCAAGCGGCACGATGGTGAACAGCATCCACTGGATTCCAGCCGGGAAAATAGAAAGCGGATAACGCGTGAGTTCGAAAAAGCCGAAGAAGATCGAGTAGAGGTAGCGCGAGCGCACCAGCACGAAGGCGCAGGCGCCGACCATGGTCATCATGGCGGCAACCAGGGTGGCCCCACCGACGACAGCGGCCAGCAGGTAAGCGACGGTCGCCAGGTTCCAGGCGATTTGCGTTTGTGCGAGGCTCCACGCGAGCATGGGAATGGCCAGCGCGACGGGAGGGGCCACAGGCAAATAGCCGGCGGCTAGCCGGCCGACAATCCCCGCGTGCCGCGCGCCTCGCGTCCCTAGTCCGTCAGCCCCACCACCTTCAGCGCAAACGCCTGGGCAAAGGCGGTCTCGTGCAGCCGGTCGAAGCGGCCGGACGCGCCGCCGTGACCCGCATCCATGTTGGTACGCAAGATCGTCAGGTGGTCGTCGGTCCTCAGCTCCCGCAGCTTGGCGATCCACTTGGCCGGCTCCCAATAGGTGACCCGCGGGTCGGACAAGCCGCCGAGCGCCAGGATCGCCGGATAGGCCCGCGCCGTGACGTTGTCATAGGGCGAATAGGCGGCGATTTGCCTGTAGTCCGCCTCGCTCACGATCGGGTTGCCCCATTCCGGCCATTCCGGCGGGGTCAGCGGCAGCGTGTCGTCGAGGATGGTGTTGAGCGTGTCGACGAAGGGCACCTCGGCGATCATGCCGGCGAAGAGCTCCGGCGCCATGTTGGTGACCGCGCCGATGAGCAGGCCGCCGGCCGAGCCGCCCCAGCCGACGATGCGGTCCCTGGCGGCGTATCTCTCCTGAATCAGATAGCCAGCCGCCGCGATGAAATCCTTGAAGGTGTTGACCTTCTTCTCTCGGCGCCCGTCCAGATACCAGCGATAGCCCTTGGCCTTGCCGCCGCGGATATGGGCGATGGCATAGACGAAGCCGCGATCGACCAGCGACAGCCGGCTGATCGAGAAGGACGCCGGAATGGTCATGCCATAGGAGCCGTAGCCGTAGAGCAGGCAGGGCGCGCTGCCGTCGAGTTTGGTGCCCTTGCGGTAAAGCAGGGAGACCGGCACCGTCTCGCCGTCCTCCGTTGGCGCGAAGATGCGACGCGTCACATAGTCGGCCGGGTCGTGGCCGGACGGGATCTCGTCCTGCTTGCGCAGCACGCGGCTGCGCGTCGCCATGTCGTAGTCGTAGACCCGCGTCGGCGTGGTCATCGACGAATAGGTGAAGCGCAGCGTGGTCGTGTCGAATTCGAAGCCGTCATGCATGCCGAGCGCATAGGCTTCCTCGTCGAAGGCGATGGCGTGTTCCTCGCCGCTGGCAAGATGGCGGATGACGATGCGCGGCAGGCTCGCCTCGCGCTCAAGCCGCACGAGATAGTCCTTGTAGACAGTGAAGTTGAGGATCAGCCGGCCGGGAACGTGCGGGATGAGGTCGCTCCAGTGACGCCGGCCGGGAGTGACGACCGGCGCGGCGACGATCTTGAAGTCCTCCGCCCCGTCGGCATTGGTCATCAGGAAGAAGCGATCGTCGCCGTGATCGAGATGGTACTCCTCCGCCGTCTTTCGCCGCGCGATCAGGCGCGGCCTCTCCTCCGGCCGGTCGGCGTCGAGCACGCGCACTTCCGAGGTCTCATGGTCGTGGGTCGCGATGGTGACGAAACGGCGCGACTGGGTCTCGCCGATGCCGATGAAGAAGCCCGGGTGGCGGTCCTCGTAGACGACGACGTCGGCTGCCTGCTCGCTGCCGACGATGTGGCGATAGACCCGCGCCGGCCGGTGGTTCTCGTCCACCCAGACATAGAAGAAGCTCTTGCCGTCGCCGGCCCACACCGTATCGCCGGTGGTGCCTTCGATACGGTCGGCGAGGTCCTCGCCGATCTCGGTGTCACGCACGTGGATGGTGAAATATTCGGCTCCCTTGTGGTCCACCGAATAGGCGATCAGCCGGTGGTCGTTGCTGTGGGCGAAGTGGCCGAGTCGGAAATAGGCGAGCCCTTGGGACATGGCATTGGCGTCGATGAGCACGCGCTCGTCGCTGCCGTCGCGCCGGGTGCGCACCACCAGCGGGTGCTCGCCGCCCTCCTCGTAGCGGGTGGCATAGGCATAGGCGCCATCGGCGGCCGGGACCGAGGAATCGTCCTCCTTGATGCGCCCGCGCATCTCGCTGAACAGCTTGAGCCGCAGCTCCTCGACATCCGCCATGGCGGCCTCGGCGTAGGCGTTCTCGGCCTCCAGATAGGCGCGGATGTCCGGTGCCAGCAGCGAGGGGTCGTGCATCACCTCGCGCCAGTTGTCGGCCCTGAGCCAGGCGTAGTCGTCCTTGCGCGTCATGCCGTGGCGCGTGTCGCTGACCGGCCGTTTCTCCGCGATCGGCGGCGTCAGGCGCTTCGCGCGGCCGGCACCGGCACCGCTGGCTTCACTGTCACGTCGGGAATGCGTCATCTCTGTTCGATATCTGCCGTTCTGCATTGAATTGCGCCCGGCCATCGCGGAAATGTCCGCGCCGACGGGGTCCGCGCGGGCATTGCCACAGAGGCTGGGGCGATTTCGAGGGCCGGGCGGCGGTTTTGCCGTCCGTGCGCCTCAAAATGGGGTCTCCGAACCCCTATCTCAACGGCAATTCGCCGCCGGGGCAAGGGCGACGGAATGCCCGCCTGGGCGGGATTGATCGGCGGCGGCGGATCGCGACAATGGTCTGTCGCGAATCCGTGCCGGAGGGGAGCTTTAGGCTTGATCCGCGTTTTCAGTCTCGCAGCGGTGCTGTTTGTCTTCTGGCTGCTGCTTTCCGGCCATTTCACGCCATTCCTGGTCGTTTCCGGCGCCGTCTCGGCGCTGTTGATCGCCTGGCTCGGCGTGGTCCTCGGCTATGCCGACGAAGAAGGTATTCCGGTTGAACTGGTCCCGCGCGGCCTTCTTTATTGGCCTTGGCTGGTCAAGGAGGCGGTCAAGGCTGCCCTCGACGTGGCCAAAATCGTCGTCGATCCGTCCCTGCCGATCTCGCCGCAGCTCATCCGGGTGAAGACCTCGCAGAAGACCGCGGTCGGCACCACCATCTACGCCAATTCGATCACGTTGACGCCGGGCACAATCACGGTCGAGGTCAACCGCCACGATAACGAGCTGCTCGTCCACGCGCTGACCAGGCCGGCGGCCGATGGCCTTGCCGAGGGCGAGATGGACCGCCGTGTCACGGTCATGGAGGGCAGGCACTGATGCTCGCCGCCGCCATGATCGCCGTTCTCGCCGCCACCGCCCTGATGGTGGTGCGCGCGCTCCTCGGCCCGACCGTGTTCGACCGGCTGGTCGCCGCCAACGCCATCGGCAATGCGGCCATTCTGATCCTTGCCATCTACGGTTTCCTGACCGAGCGGCCGGAGTTTCTCGACATCGGACTCACCTACGCCATGCTCAACATCATCGGCACCTTCGCCGTGCTGAAATTCCTGCGCTTCGGCGCACTGGGCGATGCCGGCGAGGAGGAGGAAGGGTCATGACGCTCGAACTCCTGCGCCAGTGGCTGGGCGGTGGCCTGGTGCTTGTCGGCGGCCTCTTCATGATCGTCGGCGCCGTTGGCCTCATCCGCCTGCCGGACGTGTTCACCCGCATGCACGGCTCCTCGGTCTCCGATACGCTTGGCGGCGGCCTTATCCTGATCGGCCTGATCGTTATCGCCGGCTTCTCGCTGATCGCCGTCAAGCTCGCCTTTCTCATCCTCTTCTTCGGGCTGATGAGCCCGGTCTCCACCCATGCCATCGCCCGCGCGGCGCTCCATGCCGGCGTCAAGCCGGTGCTTGCCGACGATGCCGAGCCTGAGGCGAAGCCGAAGGAGAGCAAGCCATCGAAACCCTGATCCCCTCGGTACTGCTCACGCTGCTGGCGGTCACCAGCATCGGCATCGTGCGCTTGCGCAACCTGTTCGCGGTTGCCGTTCTTTCCGGCATCTACAGCTTCCTGATGGCCAGCGTCCTCATCGAGTTCGACGCGGTCGACGTCGCCATGACCGAGGCCTCGGTCGGCGCCGGCATCTCGACCGTCCTCATGCTGGGCACCCTCTATCTCACCAAGACCGAGGAGGCGCGGCCGCTGCATTCGGTGCTCCTGCCGCTGTTCGTCGCCGCGGTGACCGCCGCCGCACTGGTGTGGGGCGTCACCGCGCTGCCGCCTTACGGCGTTGCGGATTCGACCATCCAGTTGGCCGGTCC
Organism: uncultured Alphaproteobacteria bacterium; assembly: GCA_963785065.1. Classification (GTDB taxonomy): domain Bacteria; phylum Pseudomonadota; class Alphaproteobacteria; order Rhizobiales; family Kaistiaceae; genus CAVSRC01. Next base: position 905,202 of record CAWATX010000004.1, on the reverse strand, counting down.
TGACTATCTCGCGCGTTCTCTTCCCGAGACCGGCATCCCCAACGTGGTTACCTCGGTGCTCGCCAGCTATCGCGGCTATGACACGCTCGGCGAGACCACGGTGATCTTCACCGCCGGCATTGCCGTCTTCCTGCTCCTCAAGCGAACCGCCAGCCGCATCGCCGGCGGCGACAAGAAGTAGGGCGGCCGGCCATGCGTCTCGACGTCATCCTCCGCGTCACCACCAAGGTCATCCTGCCGTTCATGCTGCTCTTTGCGGTCTATGTGCAGTTCCACGGCGATTACGGGCCGGGCGGCGGCTTCCAGGCCGGTGTCATCGCCGGCGCCAGCCTCATCCTCTATGCGCTGATCTACGGCCTCGGCGCCGCGACCCGGCTGGTGCCGGTTGCCATTGTCGAGACGCTGATCCCGCTCGGCGTCCTCATCTATGCCGGCGTCGGCGTCTATTCGATGCTGAACGGCGGCAATTTCCTCGATTACAACCACCTCGCCCACGAACACACCCACGGACAGGAGTGGGGCGTGTTCCTGGTCGAGGTCGGCGTCTTCGTCACGGTCTCTTCGACCATGCTTGCCATCTTCTATGCCTTCGCCGGCAGGGGGCGCGGATGAACGGGCTCTTCTCGCAGATCGTTGCCCACTATAATCAGTGGATCACCGTCTTCCTGATGGTGGCCGGCCTCTACATCGTCATCGCCCGCGGCAACATGGTGAAGAAGCTGGTCGGCCTGTCGCTGTTCCAGACCTCGGTCTACCTGCTCTACATCTCGCCCGGAAAGATCATCGGCGGCACCGCGCCGATCCTCGATCCCAAATTCACCGTCTATTCGAATCCGCTTCCCCACGTGCTCATCCTCACGGCGATCGTCGTCGGCGTCGCCACGCTGGCACTCGGGCTAGCGCTGGTCGTACGCATCAACGAGGCCTACGGCACCATCGAAGAAGACGAGATATTCGAGCGGGATCAGAAGCGTTGATCCACGACAACCTGCCTGCGCTGCAAGTGGTGGTGCCGCTGCTGTCGGCGCTGCTGGCCGCCCTTGCGCGGCGGCCGGGACCGGCCTGGGCGATCACCACGGCGGCATCGTGGATGGCCTTCGCCATCGCGCTCGCGCTCGCCCATCAGGTGCTGACCACCGGCACCATCTCCTACCACATGGGCGGCTGGGACCCCTCGCTCGGCATCGAATACCGCGTCGATGCCTTCAACGCGCTGATCCTGGTGCTGGTGGCGGGCATCGCCGCGGTAATCGCGCCGTTCGCCTGGCGCAGCGTCGCTTCCGAGATCGAATCCGGCCGGGTGGCGTGGTTTTACACCATGTACCTGCTGTCGCTGACCGGGCTGCTCGGCATCACCATCACCGGCGACGCCTTCAACGCCTTCGTCTTCCTCGAGATATCGTCGCTGTCGAGCTATGCACTGATCGCGCTCGGGCGCGACCGCCGCGCGCTGGTCGCCGCCTATCAGTACCTCATCCTCGGCACCATCGGCGCCACCTTCTACATCATCGGTGTCGGCTTCCTCTATCTCGCCACCGGAACGCTCAACCTCGGCCTCATGGCCGAGCGCATCGTCGCCGTCGAATCCTCGCGCGTGGTGCTCACCGCGCTTGCCTTCATCACCGTCGGCATCAGCCTCAAGCTGGCGCTCTTTCCCCTGCATGTCTGGCTGCCCAACGCCTATGCCTATGCGCCGTCGACCGCGACGGTGTTTCTTGCCGCCACCGCAACCAAGGTCGCCATCTATCTCTTCATCCGCTACCTGTTCTCCGTCTTTGGCGGGCATTTCGTCTTCGACCAGATGCCGCTCACGCCGATCCTCATGGTCCTGTCGATCGCCGCCATTTTCGGCGCCGGCACGGTGGCCGTGTTCCAGTCCGACGTGAAGCGCATGTTCGCCTATTCGTCCGTCGCCCAGATCGGCTACATCACGCTGGGCGTCGCCATCGCCAGCGTGACCGGCCTCACCGGCGGCATCGTGCACATCGTCAATCACGGCCTCATCAAGGGCGGCCTGTTCATGGCGCTCGGCGCGGTGGTGCTGCGCACCGGGAGCTGCGCCATCGACGACCTCGCCGGCATCGGCCGCAAGATGCCGCTGACACTCGCCGCCTTCGTCATCGCCGGCCTGAGCCTGATCGGCGTGCCCGGCACCGTCGGCTTCGTCTCCAAGTGGTATCTGGTCGTCGCCGCCTTCGAACGGGGCTGGTGGTGGCTCGCCTTCCTCATCGTCGCGAGTTCCCTTTTGACCGTCGTCTATGTCGGCCGGGTCGTCGAGACGGCCTGGTTCCGCCCGCCATCGGAGATCGCGGCCAAGGCCAGCGAAGCGCCGCCGACGATGCTCGTCCCCATCTGGCTGCTTGCCGCCGCCGCAATCTATTTCGGCCTCGACGCCGGTTTCACCGCCGGCTTTGCCGGCAGGGCGGCGACGCTTCTCATCGGGGGCACGCCATGAGCGGCGCCGAGCTGATCGCCCTCACGCTGATCGTGCCCGCGGCGACGGCGGTTCTGGTCGCCCTGTTCCACCGGCGTCCCAACCAGCGCGAGGGCGCGACGCTCCTCGGCACGCTCGTCCTCTTCGCCACCGTCTTGGCGCTGCTCGTGCAGGTGCTGGCCGGCGGCAGGCCGGCGCTGCATGTGCTCGACGTGCTGCCCGGTCTCACCATCGCCTTCGACGTCGAGCCGCTGGGGGCGCTCTTCGCCACCGTCGCTTCGGGCCTGTGGATCCTCAATTCGCTGTATTCGATCGGCTACATGCGCGCCAACGGCGAAGAGCGACAGACCGTGTTCTATATCTGCTTCGCTTTGTCGATCGGCGCCACCATGGGCATCGCGCTTTCCGGCAATCTGTTCACGCTCTTCCTTTTCTACGAAGTGCTGACGCTGGTCACCTATCCGCTGGTCACCCACCACGGTGACGATGAGGCCAAGGCCGCCGGGCGCCTCTATCTGCTGATGCTGCTCGGCACCTCCACCCTGCTGTTGCTGCCGGCGATCGCCTGGACCGGCATAGCCGCCGGGACACTCGATTTCCACGTCGGCGGCATCCTTGCCGGCAAGATGGCGCCGCTCGCCATGGGCGTGTTGCTCGCCCTGTTCGTCTTCGGCATCGCAAAAGCCGCCGTCATGCCGGTGCATTTCTGGTTGCCGGCGGCGATGGTGGCGCCGACACCGGTCTCGGCGCTGTTGCATGCAGTCGCTGTGGTCAAGGCCGGCGTCTTCTCCATCGTCAAGGTGGTGGTCTTCGTCTTCGGCGTCGACACGCTGAAGGAGAGCGGGGCAGGGGACTGGCTGGTCTATGTCGCCGGCTTCACGGTGATCGTCGCCTCGCTGATGGCCCTCCGCCAGGATCACCTCAAGCGGCGGCTGGCTTATTCGACCATCAGCCAGCTCTCCTATGTCGTCCTCGGTGCGTCGCTCTTGAGCCCGCTCGCGGTCGTCGGCGCGATCCTCCACATCGCCGCCCACGCGGTCTCCAAGATCACCCTGTTCTTTGCCGCCGGCTCGCTCCACACCGCCGCCCGTATCGACCATGTCAGCGAGATGGACGGCATCGGCTACCGCATGCCGTGGACGATGGGGGCCTTCGCCGTCGGTGCGTTGTCGATGATCGGCATGCCGCTGACCGCCGGCTTCCTCGGCAAGTGGTTCATGCTCATCGGCGCCGCCGGCAGCGCGCAATGGTTCGCGGTGGCGGTCATCATCCTGTCGACGCTGCTCAATGCCGGCTATTTTCTGCCGGTGGTCTATCGCGCCTTCCTTCGTCCGCAGGGAAAACGCGCAGTGGCGGTCAAGGAAGCGCCATGGCCCATGGTCGTGGCGTTGACGGTGACGGCGCTGTTGACGGTGCTCCTGTTCCTGTTTCCCGGCGTGCCCTGGCGGCTCGCCCAGATGACGCTTGGCGGCTAGATGGCGAAGAAGGCCGAGACCCGGAAGAAGAGCGTGCCGCTGGTGCGGCCCGGGATCGTGCGAGCGCTCGCCGCAGTCGCGCTGGCCGTCATGGCGCTCACCCTGGTCATCGACGCGCTGCACGGCCATGTCAGCCATTTCGGCGTCGATGGCATCTTTGCCGCTTATGCGCTGATCGGGCTTGCCAGCGGCTTCGTCATCATCGGTGTCGCCAAGGGGCTTGGCATACCCTTGAGCCGACCCGACAGCTATTACGGCGACGACCCGACGGAGATGGGCGAATGATGCTGCCGCCGGGCTTCGTCCTCATCGCCGCCGGCCTGGTTCTGCCGGTGCTGCCGCAGCGTGCCCGCCAGGCGGTGATGCTGGCCGCCCCGGTGCTGACGCTCGCGCTTGCCTGTCTGGTGCCGGACGGGCCGGGGCTGACCCTGCCGTTCCTCGGCCACGATCTCATCCTGGTCGAAGGCAGCCGGCTCAGCCGTTTGTTCGGCATCGTCTTTTCGATCATGGCCTTCGGCGGCGCCCTTTATGCCCTCAACCGTGAGAATGTCACCGAGCTGGTGGCGGCCTTCTGCTATGCCGGCTCGGCGATCGGGGTGACGTTTGCCGGCGATCTCATCACCGTCTTCATCTTCTGGGAGATGATGGCGATCGGCTCGACCATCGTCGTCTGGTCGGGCGGCAAGGGCGCGCGCGCCGCGGGGCTACGCTATGCCGTCGTCCATCTGCTCGGCGGCGTGCTGCTGATGGCCGGCATAGCCGGCCACATCGCCGAGACCGGCTCGACAGCCTTTGCCGCCATGCACACCGACGGACTGGCGCATTGGCTCATCGTTGCCGGCTTCCTGGTCAACGCCGCCGCTCCACCGGTGTCGGCATGGCTGCCGGAGTCCTACCCGGCGTCTTCGTACAGCGGCACCGTGTTTCTCTCCGCTTTCACCACCAAGACCGCGGTCTACGTTCTCCTGCGCGGCTTCCCCGGCGCCGAGGTGTTGATCTTCGTCGGGCTGTGGATGGTCTTCTACGGCATCATTTACGGCATCCTGGAAAACGACATTCGCCGCATCCTGTCCTATTCGCTGGTCAACCAGGTCGGCTTCATGGTGACCGCCATCGGCGTCGGCACGCCGATGGCGCTGAACGGCGCGGCTGCCCACGCCTTCACCCACATCATCTACAAGGCGCTGCTGCTCATGTCGGCGGGCTCGGTGATGACCATGACCGGCCGGACCAAGAGCTCCGAACTCGGCGGGCTATACCGGTATATGCCGCTCACCATGATCACCGGCATCATCGGCGGGCTGTCGATCTCCGCCGTGCCGCTCACCTCCGGCTTCATTTCCAAGGCGATGATCGCCGAGGGCGCCGCGGAAGCGCATATGCCCATCGTCTGGCTGCTGGTGACGGCCGCCGCGGTCGGCGTCTTCATCGACATTGGCCTCAAATGGCCCTGGTACATCTTCTTCAACCGCGATTCCGGTCTGCGCCCGAAGGATCCGCCATGGCCCATGCGGGCGGCAATGGTGTTGTTCGCTGCGCTCTGCCTCGGCATCGGCATCTTCCCGGGCACGCTCTACGCCCTGTTGCCGTTCCCGGTCGATTACGCGCCCTACACCGTCGGCCATGTGACGACGATGATCCAGCTCCTCATGTTCGGTGGGCTCGCTTTCGTCATCGTCCTGCCGCTGCTTAAGCGCAAGCCAGTGATCACGCTCGACTGGGACTGGTTCTGGCGCCGCCTCGGCCCGCTTGCGGCAGCGGCGCTCTACCGTCTGGCAGACGAGATACGGCGAAAGTTCATCGCGCGGGCAGAGCGCGCCGTTTCGCGCTTTCTGGCCACCGTCTATCGCCATCACGGGCCGTCCGGCGTGCTGGCGCGGGCCTGGCCGACGGGCAGCATGGCGTTCTGGGCAACCTTGCTGCTCGCCGCTTACCTGTTCTTATACTATATTCTTTGATACAGCCTTTACGTGCGTAATCGCCAAGAATGCCGTGTATGCGGTGCGAATCAGGCTTGCGACAATTTGACCATTCAGTTGAAAAAGCTGGCGCGGGTGTCGGTCCAGAGTTTTTTGCGGTCTTCGGCGCGCGTTTGACACGATCAATTGTCTCTTAATACCTGACAATAATCGTTGCCCACCTCTTGTCTTGGGTGGAAAGCACGCCTATAGAGGGCCGCAAGTATATGGGGAATGATTGCCGATGAGCGCATCGTGAGGGCAACGTCCTGTGACCAGCAGGGCGAGTTGCGGTCTTCGGGGCACAAGAAAACCAACGAATCAGGTGAAGCAAATGAACGAACAGAATGGTAGCGCCGACCTCATCGACCTCGCGGCCGACATCGTCTCTGCTTACGTGAGCAACAACACGGTGCCCGCCGCCGACTTGCCGGCGCTCATTGCCGATGTGCATCGTGCGCTGAGCAATACCCAGATGGGGCTACAGCAGCCCGAGCCGGAACCCCTCAAGCCGGCGGTGAATCCGAAGAAGTCGGTCTTTCCCGACTACATCGTCTGTCTCGAGGATGGCAAGAAGTTCAAGTCGTTGAAGCGCCACCTGCGCACCCATTACGACCTGTCGCCGGAAGAGTACCGCGACAAGTGGGGTCTGGCCGCCGACTATCCGATGGTTGCCCCGAACTATGCTGCGGCGCGCTCGGCGCTGGCCAAGAAAATGGGCCTGGGACAGCAGCGCCGCCGCAAATCCTGACGGCGATTCGCCAGGTAGTACGTTCAACCGCCGGGGGGACTGCCTCCGGCGGTTTTGGTTTTTGCCGGGTGAGCGAGCCACCGGCGCTCGGCCAGGTAGGCCTGGCGCAGCGCAATGTGCCGATTGAGATCGTAGGTCCAGTGACCGGCGCGGCCACGATTGCGCTCGGCCCGCAAGGCGCGCGCCAGGCGAGCAACGATCCGCCGTCGCCCCGCGGTGCTCTCGTCGGAAATCTCCTCCGGGCCGACCGGCAGGACGCGCGGCAGATGGCGCCGGCGGTCGTAATCCTCGACACCAGCCGCCATCACCGCCCCAATTGACGTTGCCGCACGCCTCGCCAGCTCTGCGGCGCCTTCCCATTCGCTTGTCTTCATCGGCCTGCCTCCGCACTGCGCGAAGGCAAGTGTCGCCCCACCGGCGGCAGCGGGGATAAGTCGGCCACCGGTCCCCGCCGGCGAAAAAGCCACGAAAGTTGGGTCTGACTCAATTCTGATGCAGACGGATCGTGTCCTTGCACTGGTTTTCACGGGAGAATCATTGCGCTGGCTCAGCGGGTCACAGACCTCGTTCCGGCGGGCTTCAATGTCGAGCGTACGGCGGTCGAGCCCGATCGGGTTGTCATCTGGGTAAGGGCGAAGGCGGACGATTGCGCTTGCCCGGACTGCGGCACGCGATCGATACGCGTGCGTAGCCGCTATTGGCGCCGCCCCGCGGACCTGCCGCTCGGTGGACGGCGCGTCGAGCTGCGGGTGATGGTTCGGCGTTTTCAGTGTGACGCCGTCCTCTGCCCGCGTCGGATATTCGCCGAGCGGTTCGCGGAATGTGCCCTGGCGCCGCTCGCCCGGCGAACCGAACGTCTCGACCATATTGTCCATCATCTTGGCCTCGCCCTCGGCGGCCGCCCGGCCGCCGCCTTCGCCGCACGGCTGATGACCCCGGTGAGCAATGACACTCTTTTGCGCGTCGTCCGGCGGCGAGCACGGCCGCCGACCGATCCGCTCGCCGTGATCGGCATCGACGACTTCGCCTGGCGTCGGAACCATCGGTACGGCACGATCATCTGCGATCTTGAGCGCCGACGGCCTGTTGCGCTCCTTGTTGATCGCGAGCAGACGACGGCGGAGGATTGGCTCCGCAGTCATCCGGACATCGCGGTCGTTGCGCGCGATCGCGGCGGCGGCTACGGCGAGGCCATCGCCAAGGCGCTGCCTAACGCGATCCAGGTCGCCGATCGCTGGCATCTCATGCACAACGCCTCCCAGGCGTTCCTCGACGCTGTTCGCAAATCGATGCGGCAGATCCGCCGAGTGATCGGCGCGGCGACGATCAACCCGGACCTGCTCACCTCCGCCGAACGCCTTCAGTACGAGGGCTACCTGCGCCGTGAAGAGACCAACATCGCGATCCTGGCGCTGTGGAAGGACGGGGTCTCGATCAAGCAGATCGTCAAGCGCACAGGTCACCATCGCCAGACGATCCGCCGGATCATTCGGGGCGAACGTTCCGACGTCTTCAGGCCCCGGCAGAGTTCGTTGGAGGCGCATTTGCCCTGGCTGGACGCACAATGGGAAGCCGGCGCCCGCAACGCCGCCGCGCTCTGGCGTCAGCTAAGGGCTCAAGGCTTCAGGGGCTCGGCCAGGGTGGTCGTGGAATGGGCGACGCGCCGGCGGCAGGCAGACAAAACCGACGCCCAGAGCTTGGCCCGCACGCCCTCGGCCCGGACCTTGGCGCGGCTTATGACGACGTCCAGGGACAACCTGTCCAAGTCGGAATCGGTCACCATCGCCGCCGTCGAGGAGGGCGTGCCCGACCTCGTCGCAGCGCGCCAAATCATCAGCGACTTCCACGGCATGGTCCGCGCCAGAGCCGAGGCGCAGCTGCCGGCCTGGATCGACCGCGCCGCCAACAGCCTCGTCAGTTCGTTCGCCAACGGCATCCGCAGGGACGTCGCCGCCGTCCACGCCGCGATCTTCTCGCCCTGGTCCAACGGCCAGACAGAGGGCCAGGTCACGAGGCTCAAGCTGGTCAAGCGCCAGATGTACGGCCGCGCCAAGCTCGACCTACTCGAGGCCCGGCTGATCGGCGCCGCATGACCCCCCAGCTGCACCAGAAGTGCGTCAGACCCGAAAGTTATCCCCGTCGGCGCAAACACGCATAGACTGTCCAAGGAATTTATTCACAATTATATACTTGACAAAGCAGCCACAATCCCCCACATTGTCAAGAGACAAAGGGGTTTCCGATGGTTGCCAAGCTTCCCGCTCATTTCACCGATGCCGACGCGGCCCGCGCCTATCTAGAAGCGCAGCGCTGGCCCGATGGTGTTACCTGCCCGCATTGCGGCGCTGACGACGTGACCAGCATGAAGGGCAAGGCCCATCGTCCGGGCGTCTATCAGTGCAACGCTTGCCGTGAGCAGTTCACCGTCACCGTGGGCACCGTGTTTGAGCGTTCCAAGATCGCCCTGAATGTCTGGCTATACGCCACGCACCTGCTTTGCTCGTCAAAGAAGGGCATGAGCAGCCATCAGCTACACCGCATGTTGGGCGTCACCTACAAGACCGCGTGGTTCATGACGCACCGCATTCGCGAGGCGATGAAGGAAGCCAATCCCGAACCGATGGGCGGCGAAGGCAAGCAGGTCGAGGTGGACGAAACCTACTTTGGACAGCGCGAGAACCCCCGCAAGACGCGCACCAGCGGCGAACCGTTTATCAAGCAGCACAAGCGCGGCCGTGGCGGCGCAGCCAACAAGCGCGCCGTTGTGGCTCTTGTGGAGCGCGGTGGACACGCCCGCACGTTCCATGTCGAAGACGCCACGGCGACCAACGTCCGCGAATCATGGTCCGCAATATTCGCCGTGAGAGTGGCTTACAGACCGACGAAAGCAGGCTCTACACGGAGACCGGCAAGGAGTTTGCCAGCCACAAGACCGTCAAGCATTCGGCCGGTGAGTACGTCCGTTACGAGGACGGCGAGGCCATCCATTCCAATACCGTGGAAGGCTACTTCTCCGTTTTCAAGCGCGGCATGAAGGGCATCTACCAGCATTGCGGCGAAAGCCACCTGCACCGCTATCTCGCCGAATTTGACTTCCGCTACAATCGCCGCACCGCGCTCGGCTTTACCGACGCCATGCGTACCGACGAAGCCTTGAAGGGCATCTCTGGCAAGCGCCTCACCTATCGGCGGACTGGTGAAGCCGCGAACTAACCGCCAGCTGGCGCGGAAGCTGGCGAGAATGCGCCGCAAGCCAAAGCAGTCCTAGCAATTTGCCACAACCGAGAGGGGCGGCTAGCGTGCTACGGTCGCCCTTATCGTTTCGCGCGGTAAATCTCTACTACCGCCCAAATTTCAAAAGATAAATCTAGATGACGACAATTCTTGGAATTGAAACGACGGCTCAAATTGATGCCATCATAGACGAAATTGAGAGTACATCCCGTCAATCGATAAAGTTCTACAAGTCGACCAATAACTTTGCTCATGCAGAGTGCGGAATTGAGGACGGTATTCCCGTTGTTGGACTGAAGAAGATCGATTTATACAATTTAGCCCATGAGCTATGCCATCTTCAATGCCGCGTGAGGGGCTACCCCGAGACAGAAACATTATATTCGTCGCATGACCAAGAGTTTACTTCGTATGTCTGCAGTCAGATCTCCCTTCTATCATAGAACATAGGATAATATATCCTGTTCTAGTAAATATGAACTTTGATCCAAACGCAGATGTAAATGATTCGATTGCTAACTCATATTTGATGCGTCCAACACCATTTCCTCCTGGAACGGTATTTGAAAGCTCCGTATGTCAATACTTGCGCGTAATATTGGAATCAAACTCCTATGATATTCTTAAAGCGGTAGAACGAAAATACCAGTCGCAAGGACAGAAAGCGCGCGCGGTAGCTCGCAAGCTCGAACAACGAATTCGGGGTGCCGACCTTTCCGACCACACAGAACACGAGCGCGTACTAAATCAGTGTATTCAGGCGCTGGGTGTGAAGTCGACAGAGTACCGATTGGTGTGGGACTTTCCCTTATCCAAAGCGTGAACTCGTTCTGGGCCTGACCTCCGCTTCGATTGCGACGCTTCATCACCCCTTATCAGCCTTCTTAGGACGAGCTGCTTTTCGTCCTCGGTGCGCGGCCTCATCCTCAACCCCAGGTTTGCGTTTGCCAACCTTGGAGTCAGTATGGGGCTTAGGGGGCGTGGACAGAAGCCGCTTAACAACGGTCTCGAATTGATCATTCGGAGTTTTTGGCATGGCCAAAGCCGCTATGTTTGAGATGACCGGCGCTGCACTTCAGGTGTCTGACAAATCCGAACCGCCGATATTGCTCCCTAGCTTGGACGAATCGCTCTTTGCGCCCATCGGCAAGCTAATCGCGAACTGGGCGGTTATGGAGCAGCAGCTAAACATCCTTCTTTGGGCTCTGATCACTCACAACACCACGAACGAACCGGGATGGCAAAAGCGCCCCTTCACCAAAAGGTGGGAACTGCTCAAGGCAGAGTGGGCCACGCTCGCCGCCAGTTCCGCCACTCTCGGAAAATTCATCGACCCGGCTCACGCCGCTATCCGAAAAGCGAAAGTTTTGCGTCACAGCATTTCCCACAAGGATATGATCTTCGGTGCCCATGAAACGCGCGGACAATTTATCCGCTTCTTCAACGAAACGCGTACCAAACAAAAATCGAAGCCGTATTTTGTGAGTGATTTCATCGAAGCTTCGGTCGCCGCCAGAGAAGCGGCTGGATGGTTGGCGTGGCCTACCGACCCAAACTCGGCATGGCCTTTGCCATCGCGAGAAACACAGATTTTACGCAGTTTGCCGAATACGGATCACTTGAGGATTCCCACTTAGCGAGCGCCCGCTGCCCCGCCTCAACCATCTCCGGCGTGATCTCAACATCTGATTCGGGCGCGCCTGCCCCCGGCCCTAAGCGGGCATTGGGCTCTTGCGTTGTAGGACCTTCTGACTGCTTTGTCATGTATATAATTGTGAATTTATTCCTATACACGGTTGCAGGTGGAGTATTCGATGACTTTGCAGGTGGGATCCGGGGGAAGCAGGAATCAGTGGCTCGCGGAGCCGGCAGAGGCCGCTTTGATGACGCACTTTGTCGAGGGTCTGGTCGAATCGGCATTCGGCGTCGCCGGGCCGGCGCTGCACGCGCCGGGGCGTGGTGCGGCCAAGGTCGCCTTTGCGCGTCAAGTCGCCATCTATCTGTCGCACGTCCGTCCCGGGCTCAACTATTCGACCGCGGGCCGCCTCTTTGGCCGCGACCGCACGACCGCTGCCTATGCCTGTCGTGTGATTGAGGAACGCCGCGAAGACTCTTCGCTCGATTCCCTCATCGACTGCCTGGAGCGGGCGATCGACATCCGCCGTGAGACCGACGGCGTCCGGGGCGAGCGCTAGATGATGCCCCGCGCCAGCGATGACCGGGCGCTGAGCCTGCTCACCCGCCTCACCCGGCGCGACGGCCGGCTGGTCCGCAATACAGCGGACCGATTTTCGCTCGTCGTCACCCGGCAAGGCCGTGCGGCGCGCGAAGAGACGGTCGATGCCGCACTGGTCTCGGTGTTGATCGGCCGCGGTCTGATCGTCACCGGCAAGGACGGTGCGCTTGCCATTTCCGCGGCGGGTGCAGCGGCGGTCCGCCGGCACCTTTCCGGCGGCGCCGACGATTTTGCCGCGCAGCACCAGGAACGCGGGCCGTTCATGCTCGACGATCCGGCCTTCGGTCGCCGGCGGGTCACCGTCAATCACGACGAAAGCCCACTTGGCTGGCTGCGCCGGCGCAAGGACGCGCATGGCCGGCCGATGATCGATGCCAACGAATTTGCGGCCGGCGAGCGGCTGCGCGCCGACTATGAGCGGGCGCAACTGATGCCGCGCGTGACGGCCAATTGGATGGCGGCCGTTGCCGGCAAGCGCCGGTCGGGCGAAAACGGCATCGCCGATTTGACGGAGTCGGCGCTCGCTGCCCGACGCCGGGTGGAGGCGGCCCTGACATCGCTGCAACCGGAAATGGCCAACCTTGCCGTCGACTTCTGCTGCTTCCTGAAAGGACTGGAGCAGATAGAGGCGGAGCGGCAATGGCCGGCACGCTCCGCCAAGGTGGTCCTAAGGCTGGCGCTTGCCGCGCTCGCCCGACATTACGGTCTGTCGACGCGGGCACGCGGACCGGTGGTCGCATCGCTGCGTCATTGGGGCGCCGAAGGCTACCGGCCGGAAATCGATTGAATGCGCGTTATGCCGGCATGAGCGCCCGCGCGTCGGCCTTGATGCGGTCGACCAGGGCGCGCAGCCCGTTCGATCGCTGCGCGGTCAGATGCGCCCTGAGCCCGAGCTGGTCGAACAGGGCGTCGGCGTCGATGGCAGCGATCTCCGCCGGCGGCTTGCCGTCGAACAGAGTTATAGCGATGGCCACCAGCCCGCGCACGATCAGCGCATCGCTATCGCCGGCAAAATGCAGCACCGGCCGGCCGTTCTCATCGCCACGGCTGGTAACCAGCCAGACTTGGCTGGCGCAGCCGCGCACCTTGTTGGCCTCGGTGCGAGCGGCCTCCGGCAACGGCTTGAGTTTCTTGCCGAGTTCGATGACGTAGCGGTAGCGGTCTTCCCAATCGTCGAGAAGCGCGAAATCGTCAATGATCTGGTCGATGGTCATGATCGAGCGATATAGACGCCCGGCCCACCAAGGGCAAACGCTGGGCCTGCCAAATAAGGAAACCGCGAGCGGTCAGGGCAGGTGACCCACTCGCGGTGCGACGTCAGATGGTCGCGAGGTGTTGAGAGGCTTTGGCAGCTTTCGCGCGCCTTGTCCCGGACAGGACTAGGCCGAACCGCTCGCCGCCGGCTGGCCGCGCCAAGCGGGCTTAAGATCCTCGGTCTTCAGCGTGCCATGGCCGCTGGCATCCTGGTTGTGATTGAGATAGCCGGAGAGAAGCTCCGCGCCGTAGCGTACCTTGGAGGCGAACACCTGAACCGCGGTGCTGCCGGTAGAGCAGGTCGCCGGGTTGCGATCGCAGAATGTCGAGAAGTCGCTGATCGCCGAGCGCGTTGCCAGCAGCGCCTGCATTGCCGAAACGCTCGGTGCGTTGGCGCCGGTGTTGGGGTCGCCCGGCAGCAGCAGGACAACCACCCCTAGCCAAAAAACCGTGCGAAATAGAAACCTGATCATGCCACCCATCCGCTCTGTCGTCTGCGGTCGTCCTTGATCTACAGACTAGCGCGTGCGGTTGAAGGTGGCGTTCAGCCGGCCGCCGCAAATCGCCTAAAAATGTAGGCAAAGGCGGCTGATCCCGGCGCTGCGGCGACAGCGTCATGGTTTAGCGTTCATTAAGCCCGGCTTGCGAGACTGGTCCTCAAGACTTGGCCGATCAGTTTTCGAGAGGAAGAGACGTGCCCGGCAAATCCGCCAGTCGCCGCGCGCCTGCCGACCGCCGCGAAGCCGAAGCCGCCGCCGACAGCGCGATCGCCCGCGTCGTCGACCGCGCATTCGAGAATCCGGCAATGTCCGGCGGCCTGATGGTCATGGCGATCACCGCCATGGCGATCATGTCGAATGCCCTGTTCCTGCAAGCCGGCCGCCACCCGGAGCCGCTGTTCGCCACCCGCCCGGCAGCGACCGTTCCGGCGCCGGCCAGGCCCGCCGCGGTGCCCCTGCCGCACACGCGCGAAGCGGTGCCGGCGCCAATCCCCGCGCCCCCGTCGAGGGCCGCCGCGGCATCGCAGGCCGCGCCGGCAGCAGCGCCGGTTGACGCCAACAAGGAACTCCTCACCGCCATACAGCGCGAGCTTGCCCGCTTGGGGCTCTATACCGGTACCATCGACGGTCTCTACGGGCCGCGCACCAAGGCGGCGATCGCCACCTGGCAGACGGCTGCCGGCATCGCGGCGACCGGTGAACCGACGCCGGCGCTGCTTGCCGCCCTCAGCAAGCCGGTTGCCGCGGCTGCGCCAGCAACAGCCCCGGTGCCCGCGGTGGTCAAGCAGGCGGCCAGCACCGACGAGGTCGCTGCCGCCGTCGCCCGTGCCCAGGAGCTCGAGCGCGAGCAGGCGGCCGCCGCGCTCGGCAAGAAGCTGCGCCAGGTCCAGGAGGCGCTCAACCTGATCGGCTACGGCCCGCTTACCGCCGATGGCCAGCTAAGCCAGGCGACCAGCGACGCCGTCCGTCGCTTCCAGCTCGACAATGGCCTGCCGGTGACCGGCGAACTGAGCGACAAGGTGGTCGCGCGGCTGGTCTCGATCGGCGCTATGAAGGCCGAGTAGGCCAGGGCCGGAAAGGCGAGCCTTATGCGCGTCACCTCGTCCCTGTGGGTCGGGGCCTATATCCGCCGCTGTTTCGCCGAGGGCGCCTTTGCCGTGGTCTCGCGACGTGGCGCCGAGGAGGCCGGCGCGATCTTCGTCATCGTCGACCGGCTCTCCGGCACGGCCGACCTCTACGCGCCGGCGCCGCAGGCAAGCTTCGCCGAATCGCGGCCGAGCGAACGCATGTTCCAGCGCGTGGCGGAAGCAGAGCCGCTTGCCGAGGTGAACGCGCGCATCGCGCGCGAGGTCAGCTTCGATCCCGATCTGTGGGTGGTCGCGATCGAGGACCGCGAAGGTCGCGCCTTTCTCGATGCCATCGCAGGCGATTGATCAGGCGCGTCTGGCCTCGTCCTCGCGGCGGCTCTCTTCAGTGCGCGCCGGCGTAGCCATGGAGCCGCGGCGACGCTCGGGATTCTCGGCCAGATAGGGTTCGTGGCCGGCCTTCCGTTCCGTTGTGACCATGCGCCAGGCTTCGCACAGCGTTTCCGCCGTCGAATGGTCCATGCCGGCATAGAGGTCAGTGAGCGGGAAGAAGGCGTGGACGTCGCGACCGACCGGGCTTGCCATGAGGAAGACCTGTTGCGCCTGGAGTTCGTCGAGACGCAGTGCCTTGAGCAGGATGGCAAGCGGCTCGCCGCTGTGGTCGCGCACGCAGGTCGCCACCGCGTCGGGGGCGAGCCCAAGCCCGTCGGCGATCGCCGCAATCATTTCGCCGGTGCGGCCGTTGCGGGCGAAGCCGACGATCTGTGCGGCGCTGAGGATCGACTGAAAGGCACGCTCGGCCGGCTGGCCGGCCGCGGTCACCGGCCCCGGAATTGGCGGGCCCATGGCGATGTCGGCGATCACACGCAGGCGGGTCGTACGGTCGAGATCGAGAAACTGCCAAATGTCGAAACGGCTCGGCCGTTTCGGCTGCGGGGCCTCGGCCCGTTGGGTCACCGTACGCACTTCGTCAGCCTCATCTTGCGCCTGCATTGAACGCATGGCGGGACCATTGTCGAGATAGCCGGCCACTTCCGCGTCACCCGTCAGCCGCAAAGCCCATTTGACCTCGTCGCCGAGGTCCGCCCGGCGCGCGATCAGACGGTGATGCTCGACGTCGGTGGCGGCGATGACGCCAAGCAGGTCGAACGAATCGAGCACCGGCGAGCGCCGGATGATCGGCGCCGCCACCTGGAAGATGTCGCGCGCCAGCGCGCGGACGACCGCCGGTGGCGCGTCAGCGCACGGCGCCAGACGCTCGGCGACCGTGGCGCGCACCTCGACCGGCACTTTCGGCAGGAAATGGATTGCCAGTTCCTCGTAGCGGCGGATCTCGTCCTCGTCATGGGCGAAGTCCTGAGCGAAGAGCTCAGTGGTGGCGCGCAGCAGGGCGGAGTCGCGCGTCTGCTGGTTCGCACGAGCGACGTCGGCGAGGTCGTCGGAGAGCTTTCGTGACTGCATGCCTGGACCCACGAGCAAAAGGATTTCCCGGCCGCCATTCTGGTCCGAAGTCGTTAGCAGACTGTTAACCTTGATTGCCGCTAACTGGTGGCGTGCTGGCCAGGATTCGCGCGAGCAAGCGAGCCGGCCAAAGGTCGATGGACAGTCGCATGGGCACAGTCATTCAGCTCAATCCGCAGCATAGGAGCGCCGCTCTGCCGACCGCCGGCGAAGCGCTGCCGCCATGCGAAATCGTCATCTTTCCCGGGGTCAGGATTGAGCGGGGGGAGACCCTGCTTGTCGCCGAGACGGAACCGCCCGTGACCAGCGGCAGTGCCGATCACGGACACCGTCCGCGCAAATCCTCCTGAAATCCTGCTAGAGCGATCCGCCGCAGTCCGCCGCCGTGAGCGAGGCGGTGACGCTTGCCAATAGCGAGTCGTCGGGGACGAAGGCCCTGAGCAGCACGAAGCCGACGTCAATCGGCAGTTCGAGCACGACCGCCGTCTCCAGCGAGGCCGGCGGGTTCTGGCGGAGCTGCGCCATCTGCACCGGCGTGAGAATGGCAAGATCGAGCTTGGAGCGGTCCACCGAACGGTCGTTCAGGCTGTAGATGTTGCGGCCGCGCCGGTCGAACACGGCCACCGACCAGAACTCGTCGGCAAACGAGGCGTTGATGCGCACCGGCCCGCGGCCGAGGCTGAAGCGGCAGACCGCCTGCACCATGCGCGGATCGAGCGAGACCAGCGGCTCGGCGCCTGCCGCGGGAACGGGCAGGACATGGAACTGACCGTCGCGACCGAAACGGTGCATCTCCGCCCAGGCATCATGGTCGGCGTAATAGGGCACCATGAACACGATGGCGATATGGATGATGCCGCCCATGAGAATGCCGCCGATGATGAAGAAGATCGTGCGCTTCATCGACAGCGGACCTTGGTGATGTCGGGCATGGTGAGATCGGCGATGCGGCTGCCGGTAGTCAGCGGCGTGTCATAGAGCCTGAGCACCAGGCGGAAATGATCGATGCGGCTGATCGGCAGCCAGTTGCCGGGCGCTACCTCGGGCGAGACCGTGATGACGAAGCTGCCGTCCGTCCGGCGAATGATCTCGCGCGAATGGAAGCCGGAGCGCCGGGCGGCGTTGACCATCAGCCGCCCGTCGCTGTCATAGGCGGTGAGCGTCCACAGCCGGGCGGCCGGGGTCTGGCCGACCACCTGATAGGTGCAGAATCCCGACAGCGGATCGCCGGCCGTATCGTCTTCCGCGGTGAAGGCGATGCCTTCGCCGGCGCCGAGCGGCACTTCGCCGCTGCGCGCCAAGGTTGCCAGCGAATAGGGGTCAGCGTCGGCGCTGCCCGCCGTCGGCCATGCCGTCCACGCACCCGCGGTGACGGCGCCGAAGATGAAGCCGTGCTCGATCGCGTACCACGCCGTCGATATGCCGATGACGAGCGCAAGCACCAGTGCGATGACGATGTCGATGAGAAGGCGCACCGGAAACTACCTATCGGGGCCGGCCGTCATTTTCAGCGGCTCGAATTTGCGCGGACCGAATCCACGATGAGCACACTAGCGCGCAACCGTCGTCGGCGCAGCCACCACCGCGGCGGTATCGGCGACATCGGAAAGCGCCGGCAGAGGCGGAGCAAGGGCTGCCAGCGGCTTCAGGCGCGAGGCCTTGCGCAGCAGCCCCTCGATGGTCAGCAGGCGTTCGGTGGTCGCCGCCGACAGCGTTGCCGGCTTGCCGATGTCGGCGGCCGTTGTGGCGTCGCCCGGCGCGGCCGTTGCCACCGCGGCACCGGCCGCCAGCTTCTCGAACGGATTGTCGATGTCGGGGATCGGTTTGAGGTCGATGCCGTTGTGGGCGAAGGTCATGAAGTCGTGCCAGGTGCGCGCCGGCAGGCTGCCGCCGGTCAGCCGGCGCGTCGGCGTGTAGTTGTCGTTGCCGAACCAGACCGCGGCGGCGTAGTTGCCGGTGAAGCCGCAGAACCACGCGTCGCGATAGTCGGACGTGGTGCCGGTCTTGCCGGCCGTGACGATGCCGTCGAGCTTGGCGGCGCGGCCGGTGCCCCATTCCGGCACCTGAATCAGCATGCCGTTCATTTCACCCACGACGCTTTCCGGCAGCACGCGCACCGGCGGCTTCTTGTCCTGGCGGCGGTCGTAGATGACCTTGCCGGTGCCGGTGAGGATCTGGGTGAAGGCATAGGGCGTCGCCTTGTAGCCGCCATTGGCGAAGACCGCATAGGCACCGGCCATGTCGACCACCTTGACTTCGGAGGCGCCGAGCGGCAGCGAGCGCGTGATGCGCAGTTCGCTGGTGATGCCCATCTTCTTGGCCGTTTCGACGATCTTGTCGCGGCCGAAAGCCTGGGCGAGGCGGACCGGAATGATATTGATCGACTTGACCAGCCCGGTCGTCAGCGTCACCGGACCGGAAAAGCCGCCGCCGTAATTGTGCGGACACCAGTTGCCGATGCAGATCGGCGCATCCTGGACGATGCTCTTCGGCGTGAAGCCGTTCATCATGGCGGTAGCATAGACGAACGGCTTGAACGACGAACCCGGCTGGCGCAGCGCGTCGGTGGCGCGGTTGAACTGGCTCTCGCCGTAGTCGCTGCCGCCGACCATGGCGCGCACGGCACCGTCGGTGCTGACCACCACCGCGGCGCCCTGGCTCACGCGGTAGGATTTGCCGTACTGGTGCAGCGTGTTCTGAATGGCGTCGTCGGTAGCATGCTGGATGCCCATGTCGACGGTGGTGCGCACCACCAGCACGCGATCGTCGTAATTGGTGAAGTCCTTTACCTGCTGGAAGGCCCAGTCGAGGAAATAGTCCGGCGAATTGGTGTCGGTGTCGTGCTCAATCACGTCGGCTGGATGGCGGCGGGCGCCGATAACCTGACCTTCGGTCATGAAGCCGGCCTGCACCATGTTGGTCAGCACCTCGTTGGCGCGGGCGCGGGCGGCCGGCAGGTTGACGCTTGGCGCGAAACGGCTCGGTGCCTTGAACAGGCCGGCGAGCATCGCTGCCTCGGCCAGGTTGATGTCCTTCACCGACTTGCCGAAATAGAACTCCGACGCCGCCTCCACGCCGAATGTGCCGCCGCCCATATAGGCGTGATCGAGATAGAGCTTGAGGATCTGGTTCTTGGTGTAGTGCGACTCCAGCCACAGCGCCAGGAAGGCCTCCTTGATCTTGCGTTCGATCGTGCGCTGGTTGGACAGGAACAGGTTCTTGGCGAGCTGCTGCGACAGCGACGAGCCGCCCTGGACGACGGCGTTGGCGCGCAGGTTCTCGAACAGCGCGCGCAGCGTGCCGGGAACGTCGATGCCGAAATGGTCGTAGAAGCGTCGGTCCTCGGTCGCCAGCACCGCCTTGATCAGATAGTCGGGCATTTCCTCCAGCGGCACCGCGTCGCTCTGGTTGATGCCGCGCTTACCGATCTCATTGCCGTAGCGGTCGAGGAAGGTGACGGCGAGGTCGCCCTTGGACTGCCAGTCCGTGGCCGTGGCGTGAAAGGCGGGAAGCGCGAAGGCGAGCATCAGCACGGCGCCACCGGCGCCGAGCGTCAGGCCCTCGCCGGCGAGTTCGGCCGCGCCACGGGCGATGCCGGTGACCCGGAAGCGCCGCATGAAGCGCGAGACCGCCTCGAACTGGGCGGCGATCACGCGGCCGGCGCGGAACAGGGCCGAGTCGACCCAGGCATCGACCTCGATCAGCCGAAGGCCGCGGCGACGCTTGCGGTTGCTCTGGAACGGATCGCGCACCGTGCTGGGTCCTGTGAGAGCGGCAGCCTATACTGGTGGATAATGGCAGCGCCTAGGCAGGATAGGGGAGCGCGGCGGCTTCGGGAAGCCAAAACGCCTCGCCAGGTCAGGGAACCACGAAGACCGGGGTGCCGACGCCGACCTGCTGGAACAGCCGCGTAATGTCCTGATTATACATGCGGATGCAGCCATAGGAGACGAAGCCGCCGACCGAATTCGGCCGGTTGGTGCCATGAATGGCGTAGTCGCCGCCGGTCAGCACCAACGCTGCCACCCCCATCGGATTGGCCGCCGTGCCGCCTTTGATCAGATTGGGCAGCGAGGGAATGTCGTGCTTGACCTCGGCCGGCGGCGCCCAATCCGGGTGCCACATGTGCCGCTCGATGCGCTTGAAGCCGGTCCAGCGTTTGCCCGCCTTGCCGACGCCGACCGGGAAGCGCTCCGCCCGTCCGCCGCCGAGGACGAAATAGAGCCGCCGTTCCGAGGTTTTGACCACGATCGTGCCGGGCGCATAGCCGCCATGGAAGGCGACCACCGACATCGCCGCCCGCGCCGGGCCGGTCGGGGAAAGCATGCACAGGGCGAGGACTACGGCCGGAACCATGCCGGCCAACCGGCTGAACGCGTTACGCATGCCGGCAGGGTAGATTGGAACGCCGCCAGCGTCATCTTAAACAACGAAATATCGTAAAGACTTGCTGACAGACGTTAATGTGTTGGCAGGAAGTCGTCGCCGGCGCGCGGTGGCGCCGGCGACAGGCAGACGGGCCGGACTATTTGATCAGGCCTTTTTCCTTGAGGAAGGCGGCCGCGACGTCGGAGACGGATTTCTTGTCGACGTCGACCGCGGCATTCATGGTCTGCATGGCTTCATCGGTCAGTTCCGAAGACAGGGCGTTGAGAACGGGCGCCAGGCTGGGATTGTTCTTCAGCGTGTCGGTGCGCACGACCGGAGCGATCGCGTAGTTCGGGAAGAACTCCTTGTCGTCTTTGAGCACGCGGAAATTGAACGCCTTGATGCGCCCGTCGGTAGTGAAGACCTCGGCGATATCGACCTTGCCGTCCTTCAGCGCCTGATAGGTGAGGGCATCCTGCATCGCCGCGATATCGTCGCGGCTGACCTTGAAGCCATAGGCCTTCTCGATACCGGGCAGGCCGTCCGGGCGCTTGGAGAATTCGGCACCGAGCGCCATCACCGGGTGTTTGCCGCTGTTGTAGGCCGCCGCCATGTCGGACAGGGTCTTCATCCCATCGGTCTTGTCGTTCTTGGCGCGCACGGCAAGGCCATAGGTGTCGTTGGCCTTGGACGGATCGAGCCATGTCAGGCCCTGCTTGGCGTCGAGCGCCTTGACCTTGTCGTAGGTCTGCTGGGCGTTGAGCCCGGCGCTATCCTGCTTGTTGTAGGTGACCAGCGAGGTGCCGGTGTACTCCCAGTAGACGTCGATCTGTCCGCTGACCTGGGCCTTGCGCACCACGGTCGAGCCCATGCCGTCGCGCTTGTCGACGTCGAAGCCTTTGGCCTTGAGCAACTGCGCCGTCATGTCGGTGAGCAGAAGCTGCTCGGTGAAGTCCTTGCCGCCGACGACGATGGTTGCCGCCTGGGCGGTCGAGCCGAGCACTACGGCGGCGATCGATACCGCCAGAATCTTGGTCAAGCGTTTCATGGGTTTCGTCTCCTCTCTGGTTTCTGTCGTGTGAAGGCCGCTTTGAGACGATCAGCGCAGCGGGTTGACGCCACGTGGGATCGTCCACAGCTGAAGCTGGCCGATCAGGAAGTCGACCAGGATGGCGAGCAGTGCCGTTGGCACCGCACCGGCAAGCATGGTGGGGAAGTCGTCGAGCGCGATGCCGGTGAAGATCAGCTCGCCCAGGCCGCCCCCGCCGATGAGGAAGGCGAGCGGCACCGTGCCGACATTGATGGCGAGCGCCGAGCGGATGCCGGCGTAGATGACGAAAAGCGCGTTGGGCAGCTCCACCTTCCACAGGATCTGGCGGGGGCTGAGCCCCATACCATAGGCCGCCTCGATCAGATGGGGCGGCACCGCGCGAATCCCGGCCAGCGTGTTAGCCACGATCGGCAGGATGGTCGCAACGAACAGGCCGAAGATCGCCGGCACGTTACCGATGCCGAGCACGCTCATCGACAGGGCGAGCAGCGCCAGCGTCGGGATGGTGGCCCCGATATTCAGCGTCTGCATCGCGAAATCGGCGTAGCGGCGAAAGCGCGGGCGCGTCAGCACCACGCCGAGCGGCACGCCGACGGCGATCGCCAGTCCGCCGGAGATCACCACCAGCTCGATGTGTTGCTTGGTGAGGTAGGTGACGTCGTCCCACTGGTCGAATATGGCCGGCAGCATGCCGCCAGCCCACGCCCAGGCGCCGAGCGCGAAGACGAGAACCAGGAGACCGTTCCGCCACAGCCGTTGCAGCCCGATGGCTTCGAACGTATCAGCCATCGCGATAGGCCTGTGCCAGCAGATGGGTGATGCCGCGCAGCGTCACATAGCCCCGGAACAGGCCATCATCGTCGACGCAGGCGAGCCAGCTCACGTCATGGCGAAACATGGTCGACACCGCCGTGCGCAGATTCTCGGTGAGGCCGATCGTCGTCGGCAGGCCTTCGACATGCTCGCCGACCTGACCTCTGGTGCTGCGCGCCGTCGGCATGTCGATGAAGCCACGAGCGCGGCCACGCGGCCCCACCATGACAATTGCGCTGTGCCCGTGCTCCTCCATCAGTTCGGCGGCGCGCGCCAGCGTGTCCTCGGCCTTGATCCGCGGCGGATCGTGCATCATGGCGTCCGACACGGTGAGCAGCTGCAGGCGCTTCAGCGTGCGGTCGCCGCCGACGAAGTCGGAGACGAAGTTATTCTTGGGGTGGGCGAGGAGGTTGTCGGGGGTGTCGTACTGGACCAGCCGGCCCTCGCGGAAGATGGCGATACGGTCGCCCATCTTCACCGCCTCGTCGATGTCGTGGCTGACGAACATGATCGTCTTCTTGAGCGTCGCCTGCATCTTGAGGAACTCGTCCTGGATGACCGCCCGGTTGATCGGATCGATGGCGCCGAAGGGCTCGTCCATGAGCAGAACCGGCGGATCGTGGGCGATGGCACGCAGGACGCCGATGCGCTGCTGCTGGCCGCCGGAAAGCTCCTTCGGGTAGCGCTTCAGGAAGATCGCCGGGTCGAGCCCGACCAGCTCGATAAGCTCGGCGGCGCGCTTGCGTGATTGCGCCTTGTCCATGCCGAGGATGTCGGGAACGATGCAGATGTTGTCGACGATGGTCTTGTTGGGGAACAGGCCGATCTGCTGGATGACGTAGCCAAGCGACCGCCGCAGCTCGACCGGATTCTGGTCGGCGGTGTTCCTGTCGTTGATGAAGATCTCGCCCGAAGTCGGCTCGATCAGCCGGTTGACCATCTTCATGGTCGTCGTCTTGCCGCAGCCGGAGGGCCCGAGCAGGACGCAGATCTCGCCGGCCGGCACCTCCATGGTGACCTGGTCGACCGCGGGTACTTGGCCGTTGGGAAAGACCTTGGTAACGCGTTCCAGGCGGATCATGGCTGCCTCAGCCCCGGTGATGTGATGAGCCGTTGCAGGCCGAGCAGCGCGAAATCGGCGATTACGGCGAGCACGCTGACCGCCAGCGCTCCGGTGATCAGTTGCCGCGGATCGGTTTGACTTATTCCTCTTGAGATGAAGGCGCCGAGACCGCCCGCACCGATGTATGCGGCGATGGCGGTCACCCCGATGTTCATGACCACGGCGACGCGGACGCCGGACATGATGACCGGCACGGCGATGGGGATCTCGACCTCGCGCAGGCGCTGCAGGCGGGTGAGCCCCATGCCGCGCGCCGCCTCGCGCAGCGCCGGATCGACGTTGTGGATGGCGGTGTAGGTGTTGCGGATGATGGGCAGCTGCGAATAGAGCAGCACCGCGATCACCGCCGGCAGATAGCCGATGCCGTGGCCGATCAGCGACAGCACCGGGATCATCAGGCCGAAGAGCGCGATCGAGGGGATCGTGATGACGATCGAGGCGATGTAGAGCACCGCGTCGGCCGCCCGCCGGTTCTGTGTGATGGCGATGCCGAGGGGCACGCCGGTGAGGATCGCCAGCCCCAC
Source organism: uncultured Alphaproteobacteria bacterium (assembly GCA_963785065.1). Lineage (GTDB taxonomy): Bacteria > Pseudomonadota > Alphaproteobacteria > Rhizobiales > Kaistiaceae > CAVSRC01. The sequence goes on along the minus strand of CAWATX010000004.1, from coordinate 880,935 downwards.
CGCCACCCCGACGATGGACAGATGCTCACCGGTGCGCGAAAGGATCAGGTGCCAATGGGCGATGATATAATTGAACGTATCCATGAGATCACAGGCAAGATTGCCGATATGGCGGCACAAATCAACGGTGACAAGAAAATAACGGCCTGTTCTTTGCGTTGAAAACAACGTTAGAAGTATTTTGCAGAAGGAAAATGTTAGCTAGAATAGGTCAAGAAACATTGTCAAGAAGAAATCGAATTGAAACTTATAGCCTCAAGAAACCAACCGATTTTCCTCAAGAGTTTTTCGCGGGCAATGTCTGAAGTGCCCGGTCGTGCGGCGTGTCGCGTCTGCGTGGCATAAGGTGCGGGCAGGAAAGGGGGACCGGTGAGTCGGAAAGCAAAGCCAGGCGGGCCCGTGGTGCCCTTCTGGCAGGCAAAGACGCTCGAGGAGCTGACGCGCAACGAGTGGGAATCGCTCTGCGACGGCTGCGGCCGCTGTTGCCTCAACAAGCTCGAATATGAGGACACCGGTGCGATCGAATGGACCGACCTCGCCTGCGAGCTGCTCGACGGCGAGACCTGCCGCTGCAAGGACTACAAGCACCGCCACGCCAAGGTGCCGGGCTGCATCGCGCTGACGCCGGAGAGCGTGCGCGAACTGAAATGGCTACCGCCCACCTGCGGCTATCGGCTGGTGGCCGAGGGGCGCGATCTCTACTGGTGGCATCCGCTGGTCTCCGGCGATCCGCAGACGGTGCATTACGCGGGCATCTCGGTCAGAGGCCGGACGGAGAGCGAGATCGGCAAGTCGATCGACGACTTCGAGGACCACGTGGTCGAATGGCCGGCGGAGGACCCCGCCGACGGCATCGAGGTCGCCGAGCGCAAGCCGCCAAAGCGGCGACGCAAGATCGGATTCTATTGAGGGTTTCCGGGAAGGGCGATTCCGCGGAAGTGGCAGCGGGAGGTTTGGATCAGCGCGCGCCGCGGCGGGCGTTGCGCGTCGGGCGCGGCGGCTGCCTGCGACGGGGCAGGGTGGCGGCGATCTCGTCGCGAATCATGCCCGTCAGCTCGCCACGGAAGGCGAGCCGATCGATGATCCAGCCGGCCGCAAATGCGGTCGCGAAGGTTAGGGCAATGGTCATGCGACGCCTGTGCTTTTTAGATTGTTTTAAGATATAGCGCGGCGGCGCGTTGGCGCCCGTTAAAGCTCAACATAACGTTAATGCGGCCGGAGACCTCGTCTTTACCAAGTGTTAACCTTGGGGCTCCGCGCCAATACAATGTCTGCGCACGGTGCATCGCCGGAAGGCGCGACGCGAAGTAACGCGCGGGGGCGGCCGGGCACGACAAATCGTTTGCCCTGTCGCCGCCCTCGCGCGGCAGCGCTGCGCAGCAACATGGCGCGCGCGCTGATGGCCGGCAGGTGAATTGCCCCGCCTGGCAATGCCGGCGGTCTTGTGGCCGCCTTGTGAGGGCGAAGTCGGCCACAGCCGCGACCGCTACGCCTTGATCAAGATCATGGCGCCTGATCTGCGTCGGACCACAGGGCGCCGACGGCGGCCTGGGGGTGAATGAAGGGGGCAATTGGCGGCGAAAGAATTAGGAATATCTTCACAATCATATACGTGACAAAGCAACCTAGATCGCATACGCCCAGCCGCGCCAATGCCTCCCTAGAGGCAGGGGCTGGCGCGCCCAAATCAGTTGACTGGGATCAGTTGCTAGGGCCGAGGGGCGATGAGCGTCGCGAACGCTTCGAGGACGCCCGTGATAAGCTCTGTAAGCTCCTTCAGCGTTTCGATGCTGTCGCGCCCTGGGAAGATGGGGGAGTCCTCGGAGAAGAGGTATCGCATAGCGGCCAGGTTGGCCTGTGTCTGCGGCGCGGAGGTGCCGTCGAGGTGATAAACGACGGAGATTTCGATATCCATCTTGCTACCAGTCAGTGGGATTCCCGTGTGCTTGTCTTGGATGTCGAGATCGTGGACGGCGCACAAGGTATCGTTCCCACCACGGTACGGATGAATGGATTCTTTTAGCAGCTTGACCGAAGCGGGCCCGGCTTTGTGGAAGCATCGTGCCTTGATCGCAGCATCGAGATCATCTGCGCTCGCAGCGAATGGGAAATAGACGTCTTTGTCGCTGGCACCATTTCGGCGAGCGAGTTCCGATGCCATCAAATCCAGTGCGGCACGAAGGTTATGTATGGCATCTCCGATGATTGCTCCTGGCTTTAGTGTGATGGCCTTCCACGAGACGTTGAATTGTCCCAACTCGGGACGAAAGGTTGCGGCAAGCGGTTCGTTGGCCTTGTAGTCGTCCAAATCCGCTTCTAGTTCTTGAATGAATTGTTTGGCTCGCAGAATTTTCGCGCGAGCGGCAGAAAACAGGCCAGAGGTATCCTCTGGATATGTGGCACGGTCGCTCATGACAGAAAGCCCCGAATCCAAATTCAAGGAAACCGTTTAGCGGCTATTGTCCGCGCCGCCCAAGCCCCAGGCTGACTCCAGGGTTGGCAAGCGCAAAACCTGGGGGCAGCGATGAAGCCAAGGACCGACGACGAAAAGCAGCTGGTCCTAAGAAGGCTGACAAGGACCTGGCATGGCTCAGGACTGACGCGGGGAACCTTGATCTAGAATCGCCGTCCTGCTGGCGCAGGCGCAGGACGAAGCGCAGGGGCAGCTTGAGACCATGGAGGAACATACTTCGCCTGAGTCCTTTGGTAGTGGGCATGCGCTTGGCCCACTGGTTCAGGTCGCGGGGGCGTTTGGGGTCCTGTCGGTCATTCCGTTCCTGTCGCTGGCTTAACGTCGTTGCAGAGATAGGCGATGCCCGTTTTCAGGTCCAACGAGCTCTTGATCGGGTCACGCTCACAAAGGCGAACGGTGCCAAACCACCTATCGACGCGATACACTCGCCGGCCATCGGTGGAGGGCAAGACCTCCCAGCGAAACGAAATCGCCAAAGTGGCCGCGATGATTGCGGCGCCAACGACTATGGCTATAGGCGTGCCCATGGGCGGCCAAGGCGATCGCCCTCTACCGGCGCTTCAACGCCGACGCGCTGGTCGCCGAGGTCAACCAGGGCGGCGACATGGTGGCCGCCGTCATGCGCGAGGTCGACGCCGGCGTGCCGGTGAGGCCGGTGCGCGCGACGCGGGGAAAATGGCTGCGCGCCGAGCCGGTGGCGGCGCTCTACGCGCAGGGGCGCGTGCGCCATGTCGGCGCGCTGCCTGAGCTGGAAGACGAGATGTGCGACTTCGGCGTTGACGGGCTCTCCGCCGGGCGCTCGCCCGACCGGCTCGACGCGCTGGTCTGGGCGCTCACCGCGCTCATGCTGGGCCAGGGGGGCAGTCCGCGGGTGAGGGGGGTGTGAGGCCCCAATCCGTCACATTGCGTGAGGCCGCCATGGCGGCTATCACAGGGACAACCCCGGATCGGGGCATCTCCCACACGCAATGAACGGACAGGACAGATGAAACAGAGACGTGCATCACGGCTCGGCACCGCGGTGTCGGAAATCGGCTTCGGCGCCTGGGCGATCGGCGGCACCTGGGGCGAGGTCAGCGAAAGCGACGCGGAAGCGGCGCTCAACGCCGCGCTCGACGCCGGCGTCACCTTCATCGACACGGCCAACGTCTATGGCGGCGGCCGCTCCGAGACGATCATCGGCCGCGTCTTGAAGGCGCGTGGCGGCACGCCGCCCTTCGTCGCCACCAAGACCGGGCGCCAGGCGCCGAACAAGCCGGAGAACTACAACAAGGAAACCATCACCGCATCGGTCGAGAAGAGCCTGAAGAACCTGCAGATGGAGGCGCTCGACCTCATCCAGCTGCACTGCCCGCATCCGGCGATCTATTACATGCCCGAGGTGTTCGACATCCTCGATGGGCTGAAGAAGGATGGCAAGCTCAAGGCCTACGGCGTCAGCGTCGAGAAGGTCGAGGAGGGGCTGAAGGCGATCGAATATCCCGGCGTCGCCGCGATCCAGATCATCTACAACATCTTCCGCCAGCGGCCCGAGCGGCTGTTCTTCCCCGAGGCCAAGAAGAAGGGCGTCGCGGTGATCGTGCGCGTGCCGCTGGCCAGCGGCCTGCTGACCGGCAAGATGACGCGCCAGACGACATTCGCCGCCGACGACCACCGCACCTTCAACCGCGAGGGCGAGGCCTTCGACAAGGGCGAGACTTTCGCCGGCGTGCCGTATGAGGTCGGTCTCGACGCGGTCGACGAGCTGAAGAAGCTGGTGCCGGCGGGCGCCACCATGGCGGCCTTCGCGTTGCGCTGGATCCTGATGAACGAAGCGGTGACGGTCGTCATCCCCGGTGCCAAGAACAAGGCGCAGGCGGAGGCCAATTCCGCCGCTGCGGCTTTGCCGGCGCTCTCGGCCGAGGTCATGGCGGCGGCCAAGGCGATCTACGACGACCGCATCGCCAAGTACGTCGATCAGCTGTGGTAGCTGACGGCGATCCTCACCGCTGGCCGGCGAAGGCCGCGGGGATGAGCGCCAGCCAGCCGAGGATCATGGCCGTGCCGCCGACGGGCGCCAGGAACGGCAGCGGGCTGGCGCCCCAGAAGTGGATGGCGGCGAGGTCGGCCACGAAGACGAGTGCGCCGCCGCCGATCAGCAACGTGGCAAGGCGCGTCGACCAGTGACGGCCGGCGAGCAGCGCCAGCACCAGAACCGCCGGCGCCTGGGTGAGCGCGATCAGCGACAGCGGCCCGAGAATATGGGTATCGCCGAGATGGGTGGTGCCCGCCGCGGCCATGACGCCGACGGCGCCGAGGAGCCCGGCGATGGCGATGGCGGTGCGGGAGAACCAGGCGGCTTCGGAGGGCATGACGGGATCCGATTCGGGATGGTCGCAAAACGCGGAAGCCTAGGCGCCAGCCTCGACCGTGGGCAATGAGCCGGGTCTGCGCCTCGACACGGACGACGACGACACGCTCCTGACCGCAGCGATCGCCGCGGCGAGGGTGCATGTCGAGGCGCTGACCCGGCGCTCTCTGATCGAGCAGGGATGGCGCGTCTATCTCGACCGGTGGCCACGCAAGCGCATCGTCATCCTGTCGCCGGCGCCGCTGATCACCGTCGATGCCGTCACCGTCTACGACGCCGAAGGCGACCCGACCGTGGTCAGAGAAGACGATTATGAGGTCGACGCGGTCGCCGTGCCCGGCCGCCTGGTGCTCTCCGGCAGCGCGCCGGTGGTGGTCGGCAAGGCGGTGAACGGCATCGAGATCGACGTCACCGCGGGTTACGGCCCGTCCAGCGTCGATGTGCCGGCACCGCTGCGCCAGGCGATCATGATGCTGGTTGCCCACTGGTACGAGCATCGCGGCGCGGTCGGCCACGACATGGCCGGCACCGTGCCACCGCTCGGCTTCGACGCGGTGATCGCGCCGTATCGGATCCTGTCCCTATGAGCGCGCCCGACTATGATCCCGGCTGGCTGCGCCACCGCGTGACCGTGGAATCCGGCGCATCGGCGCCGGACGGCGCCGGTGGCGAGACGGTGCTGTGGGACACGCTGGCGACGCTGTGGGCGCATATCGAAGCGACGAGCGCCGGCGAGAAGATCGTCGCCGGGCATCTTTCCGGCGTGGTCACCCATCTGGTGACCTTCCGCTTTCGCGAGGATCTCGCCGGCGGCATGCGCGTCGCCTTCCGCGGACGCACTTTCCGCGTGCTCGCCGTCCACGACCCTGACGAAAGCCGCCGCTATCTGGTCGCCAAATGCATGGAGGAAGCGCCATGAGCGATGCACTGAAGCTGACCGGCAGCGACTTGGTGCGCGCGCTTGGCGCCGTCGCGGCATCGCCGGCAGTGGACCAGGCGGCGCGCCGGCAGGCCGAGGAGGTGGCGCGCACGGTGCGCGATGCGGCGGGCGACGGCGTGGTGACGCGCGTCTCAAGGCGCGCGAGCGGCGACTATGTCGTCAGCGTCGCGGGGGCGGGGCTTTTCGCGCGCGAATTCGGTTCGGTCGATGCATCGGGCGACGCGGCGATCACGCAAGCGATTGCGGGGCTGAGGCGATGAGCGGCGCGGCAGGCCACCCCCTCACCCGGCTCGGCCCGCGGCCTCGCCACCCTCTCCCGCGAGGGGAGAGGGTTGGGACTCGTGGCGCTGCCACAGCGAACCCTCTCCCCTCGCGGGAGAGGGTGGTGCGCGGAGCGCACCGGGTGAGGAGGTGCGCAGCGCACAGCGTCGGTGATGACCGTAGAGGAGGATTGCTATGACCTCGGCAGCGCTCGCCCTGCAGAAGGCGGCCTATGCCGCGCTGGTCGCCGACGACGGCGTCGGGGCACTGATCGGCGACCGCATCTACGACGGCGCGCCGCGCGACGCGGTGTTTCCCTACGCCACCATCGGCAATGCCACGGTCTCGGACTGGAGCACGGGCACTGAAGAGGGCGCCGAGCACCGGCTCACTTTCGACGTCTGGTCGCGCCAGCACGGCAAGAGCGAGTGCCATGCCATCGGCGAGGCGATCCGCGCGACGCTCCACGACGCGGCTCTGGCACTCGACGGGCATGCGCTCGTCAATCTGCGCTTCGAGACCGCCGATATCGCGCGCGACCCGGACGGCATCACCTTTCACGGCCGCCTGCGCTTCCGCGCGGTGACCGAACCGACCTAGCAGAAGGACTCAGACCATGACCGCACAGAAGGGCAAGGACCTTCTCCTCAAGATCGACGGCGACGGGGCAGGCACGTTCCAGACCGTGGCGGGGCTGCGCGCCCGGCGCATCAGCTTCAACGCCGAGAGCGTCGACGTGACCGACGCCGATTCCGCCGGACGCTGGCGCGAGCTGCTGGAAGGCGCCGGCGTGAAGCATGCCAGCGTCAGCGGCTCCGGCATCTTCCGCGATGCGGCCAGCGACGAGGCCGTGCGCGGCGTCTTCTTCGACGGGACGATCCGCGACTGGCAGGTGGTGGTGCCCGATTTCGGCACGCTCTCCGGCGCCTTCCAGGTGACGGCGCTGGAATATTCCGGCGAGTACAACGGCGAGCTCGCTTACCAGATGGCGCTGGAATCGGCTGGCGCAATTGCGTTTGCGGCAGCGTGAGATGGTCAACCGGCAGCGGGGTGAAGTCGAGGCGGTGCTCGACGGAAAGGCGTGGACGCTGTGCCTGACGCTCGGCGCACTGGCCGAGCTGGAGGCGGCGCTCGACGCGCACGACCTGATGGGCCTGGCGCAGCGCTTCGGCGAGGGCAGGCTCGCGGCCAACGATGCGATCCGCGTGATCGGTGCCGGCCTGCGCGGCGCCGGCAACGCGATGAGCGATGCGGAGGTGGCCGCCATGCGCGCCGAGGGCGGCGCGACAGGCTATGTCGCCATCGTCGGCGCGCTGCTCGCCGCAACGTTCGGCAGTGGCGATGGCTGAGACCTTTCCCTGGCGCCAGGCGATGGCCTTTGGCTTCGGGCGATTGCGGCTTGGCCCGAGCGACTTCTGGGCGATGACGCCGCGCGAACTGGCGGCGGCCGTGGAAGGCGTCGCGGGTCCGACACCGCCGGTGCTCGACCGCGCCGCGCTTGACGCACTGATGGAGCGGTTTCCGGACGAGGGGGGAACGTTATGCGGGAACGAGGCGTCGCGTCCCGGGCGTAGCGCAGCACGAAAGTGATGCGCTGCTGAACCGGGACCAACTAGCCGAATGGACCCCGGCCCTGCGCTGCACCGCTTCGCGCTGCAGCGCGTCCGGGGAACGCATTCGGATGCGCCCCGCCCTTAAGCCAACCCCGTCTAGCCCTGTGCCTTCGCCCGGCCGATCGCCTCGACGATCATCGTGCGCGCATGGGCGGCATCGCCCCAGTCGCCGATCTTGACCCACTTGCCGGGCTCGAGATCCTTGTAGTGCTCGAAGAAGTGCTCGATCTGCTTGAGCGTGATCTCCGGCAGGTCGTCGTAATTGTGGACGTCGGCGTAGCGCAGCGTCAGCTCGGGCGAGGGCACCGCGATGATCTTCTCGTCGCGCCCCTTGTTGTCCTCCATGATGAGAACGCCGATCGGCCGGACATTGATGACGCATCCCGGGATGAGTGCGCGCGTGTTGCACACCAGCACGTCAATCGGGTCGCCGTCGTCGGACAGGGTATGCGGGACGAAGCCGTAATTCCCCGGATAGGTCATCGGCGTGTAGAGGAAGCGGTCGACGAAGAGCGTGCCGGCCTCCTTGTCCATCTCGTATTTGATCGGCTGGCCGCCGACCGGAACCTCGATGATGACGTTGACGTCGTCCGGCGGCTCTTTGCCGATGGCAATGGCTTCGATGCGCATGGGGTCTCTCCAGCAGGCTGTCGGTGACGCCGGCCCTGCCGGGCGGGCGCGCACACATAACCCTGTCCTTGCTGCGATGCAGCATGTTTTTCGTCGGAGAACGCCATGGCCACCGAAGTCGACACGCTTGTCATCAATGTCGCGGCCAACACGGTTCAGTTCCGCAACGCGCTTCGCGACGCGACGCGCGAGGCGACCGGCTTTTCGAACGCGATCTCGCGCGCCTTCCAGCAGGCGATCGTCGGCGGCAAGAGCTTCGAGAGCGTGTTGTCGGGCCTGGCACTGAAGCTTGCCGGGCTGGCGCTCGACCGTGCTTTGAGGCCTGTCAGCGACCAACTCGGCGGGGCGGTCGACGCGCTGTTCAGAAGCTTCGGCCTCGCCCATGGCGGGGTCATTGCCAATGGCGCCGTGCGGCCCTTCGCCCAGGGCGGGGTGGTGTCGCAGCCGACCTTGTTTCCGCTGGCCCGCGGCCTCGGCCTGATGGGCGAGGCGGGCGCCGAAGCCGTGCTGCCGCTGGCGCGCGGCCCCGACGGAACGCTCGGCGTGAAGAGCGGCGCCGCCCACCCCATCGCCGTCACCTTCAACGTGACCGCCGCCGACGCCGAGAGCTTCCGCAAGTCGGAGGCGCAGGTGACCGCCATGCTGGCGCGGGCGGTGGCGCGGGGAAGAAGAGGATTGTGACATGCCCGCACTCATTCCCTTCCATGAGGTGCGCTTTCCGACCGCCATCGCCTTCGGCGCCAGCGGCGGGCCGGAGCGCAAGACCGACATCGTCGCGCTCGGCTCCGGCCACGAGGAGCGCAACAGCCGCTGGGCGGATTCGCGCCGGCGCTACAATGCCGGCTATGGCGTCAAATCGCTCGACGATCTCAATGCCGTCATCGCCTTCTTCGAGGAGCGGCGCGGACGGCTTTACGCATTCCGTTGGAAGGATCGCGCCGACTGGAAGAGCTGCACGCCAAGCGGAACGCCGGCCGCCACCGACCAGGCGATCGGCACCGGCGACGGCACGGCGACGGAATTCCAGCTCGCCAAGACTTACGGCTCGGTCTATGCGCCGTGGGCGCGCACGATCGCCAAGCCGGTCGACGGCACCGTGCTGGTGGCGGTCGACGGCACGCCGCTCGCCTCGGGCTGGAGTGTGGACGCCGCCACCGGCGTCGTCACATTCGCCGCGGCGCCGGACGAGGGAGCGGCGATCACCGCCGGCTTTGAATTCGATGTGCCGGTGCGCTTCGACACAGACACGCTCGAGATCAACCTCTCCCACTTCGCGGCGGGAGACATTCCGGCAATCCCGCTGGTGGAAATCCGGCTGTAGCGCCGAAGGAATATCCCCATGCGCACCCTCTCTCCCGGCCTCGCCGCCCATCTGGCCGGCGGGGTGACCACCCTTTGTCGCTGCTGGAAGGTGACGCGGAACGACTTGAGCGTGCTCGGCTTCACCGACCACGACCGCGCGCTCTCCTTCGACGGCATCGACTACGAGCCGGAGAGCGGGTTCGACGCCAGCGAAGATGTCAGCGAGACCGGCTTTACCATCGGCGGGCTGGAGGCGGTGGGCGCGCTGTCGTCGGAACGGCTGACGACGGCCGACCTTGCCGCTGGCCTCTACGACCATGCCGAGGTGGCGGTCTATCTCGTCAATTGGACGACGCCGGACGAGCGCCACCTGCTGCGCGTAGGCCATCTCGGCGAGGTGACGCGCGAGGACGGTACTTTCCGTGCCGAGGTGCGCGGTCTTGCCGCCGAACTCGACCAGCCCAATGGGCGTGTCTTCCGCCACAGCTGCGACGCGGATCTCGGCGATGCGCGCTGCGGGGTCGATCTCGACGATGCAGCCTATCGCGGCGCCGGCACCGTGATCGCGGCAAACGGCCGGCGGCGCTTCACCGCGAGCAGCCTCGGCACCTTCGCCGACGATTGGTTCACGCGCGGACGGCTCGTCTGGACGAGTGGCGCCAATGCCGGTCGTGCCATCGAGGTCCGGGCCCACAGGGTCACCGGCGGTGGCGCGACGTTCGAGCTGTGGCAGGCGATGGCCGGCACGATCGCGACGGGCGACGCCTTCACGGTGACCGCCGGCTGCGACAAGCTTTTCGCCACCTGCCAGGCGAAGTTCTCCAACCAGGAGAACTTCCGCGGCTTCCCCCACATGCCGGGCAACGACTTCGTCCTGTCCTATGCGGTTGCTGGCGACGGGAACGACGGAAGTCCGGTGGTCGAGTGAGGCAGGCGCACATGACAACCGTGATCACCCGCGCGGCCATCGTCGCCGAGGCGACGAGCTGGCTGGGCACGCCCTATCGCCATCAGGCATCGCTGAAAGGGATGGGGTGCGATTGCCTCGGCCTGTTGCGCGGCGTCTGGCGCGCGCTTCTCGGCGATGAGCCGGAGGCGGTGCCGGCCTACACGCCTGACTGGGCGGAGGCGCGGGGCGTCGAGACACTGGCAGGGGCGGCCGCGCGGCATCTCGTTGCGATCGCTGTGGAGGACGCGGGGGCAGGGGACGTCCTGCTCTTCCGCTGGCGCGCCAACCTGCCGGCGAAGCATGCCGCGATTATGGTGGACGACCAGCACTTCATTCATGCCCAGCAGAGCGCGGCGGTGTCGCTCGCAACGCTCTCGCCCTGGTGGCGCCGACGCATTGCCTATGCCTTCCGGTACCCGGGGGTAGGGGACTGACCGCACCCACCGCAGCAAACCACTGAGACTGCTTCATGGCCACACTCGTCCTTCAGGCGGCGGGAGCGGCGGTCGGCTCGCTGTTCGGGCCGTTCGGCGCCGCCGCCGGGCGCGCGCTGGGCGCGCTTGCCGGCTATGCCGTCGACTCTGCCCTCTTCGGCGATCACGGCACACGCGAAGGCCCGCGGCTCGCCGACCTCACGCCGCAGACATCGCGCGAAGGCGCTGCCATCCCGCGCGTCTACGGCCGCGTGCGCATCACCGGCCAGGTGATCTGGGCGACGCGCTTCGAGGAGGTGGCGAGCGAAGCCCGCGACGGCGGCAAGGGCGGCAGCAGCGGCACGACCACCACCACCTATTCCTACTTCGCCAATTTCGCCGTCGGCCTGTGTGAGGGGCCAGTGGCGCGCATCGGCCGCGTCTGGGCCGACGGCAAGCCGTTCGATCTGGCAAGCTGCACCTGCCGCATCCTCGCCGGCGACGAAAACCAGGACGTCGACAGCCTGATCGCCGCCAAGCAGGGCGCGGCGCCCGCCTATCGCGGCACGGCGATGATCGTCTTCGAGCGGCTGGCGCTGGACGACTTCGGCAACCGCATCCCGCAGCTCTCCTTCGAGGTGATCCGCCCGGTCGGCGGCGTCGAGGACGCCGTGCGCGCCGTCACCCTGATCCCCGGCTCGACCGAGTTCGGCTACGACCCCGAACCGGTGTCGGAGGTCGTCTCGCCGGGCAACCGCGTGGCGCTCAACCGCCATGTCGACGGCGCCGCCAGCGACTGGCAGGCATCGCTCGACGAACTGCAGGCGATCTGCCCGAATTTCGACCGGGTGTCGCTGGCGGTGGGCTGGTTCGGCGACGACCTGCGCGCCGATCATTGCACGCTGATGCCGGCGGTCACCGATCGCACGACCGAGACGACGCCGGGGGCGTGGAGCGCGGCCGGGCTGACGCGGGCCGACGCGCGGCTGGTCTCCTCCTATGGCGGTTCGCCGGCCTATGGCGGCACGCCGTCGGATGCTTCGCTGGTGCGTGCCCTCGCCGACCTCAGCGAGCGCGGCATCGCGGTCGCCTTTCACCCCTTCATCATGATGGATGTGCCGGCCGACAACGAACTGCCCGATCCTTACGGCGGCGCGGCGCAAGCGGCCTATCCCTGGCGTGGCCAGATCACCTGCGCGTCGGCGCCGGGCGAACCAGGCCCGCCCGACAAGACCGGCGATGCCGCCGACCAGATCGCCGCCTTCGTCGGCACTGCCGTGCCGGCGGACTTCGCCCTTGACGGCGACACGGTGGTCTATTCGGGACCGGCGGAATGGTCGCTGCGCCGGATGGTTCTGCACTACGCCTGGCTGTGCAAGGCGGCCGGCGGCGTCGATGCCTTCCTCATCGGCTCCGAACTCGTCGGCCTCACCACCCTGCGCTCCGACGCCAGCACCTATCCCTTCGTCGCCGCGCTGAGCGCACTGGCAGCGGACGTGCGCACTGTGCTCGGCGCCGGCACCAAGATCACCTATGCCGCCGACTGGAGCGAGTATTTCGGCCACCATCCTGACGACGGTTCCGGCGACGTCTTCTTCCATCTCGATCCGCTATGGGCGGACGACGCCATCGACATGGTCGCCATCGACAATTACATGCCGCTCTCCGACTGGCGCGACGGCGACGACCACCTCGATGCAGCGGATTGGGACAACGGCCGCGACCAGGCCTATCTCCGCGCCAACGTCGCCGGCGGCGAGTATTTCGACTGGTACTATGCCAGCGATGCCGACCGCGACGCGCAGGCGCGCACGATCATCAGCGACGGCACCTACGGCAAGCCTTGGGTCTTTCGCCCCAAGGACATCGTCGGCTGGTGGAGCAGCCAGCATTTCGACCGGCCCGGCGGGGTGGAGTCCGCAACGCCCACCGGCTGGGTGGCCGAGGGCAAGCCCATCTGGTTCACCGAGACCGGCTGTCCGGCGGTGGACAAGGGCGCCAACCAGCCCAACGTCTTTCCCGATCCGAAGTCGTCGGTGAGCGGCCTGCCGCATTATTCCAGCGGCACCCGCGACGACCTCATGCAGCGCCGCTTCGTCGCCGCCACGCTCGCCTACTGGAATCCGGACGACCCCGACTTCGTCGAGGCGGCCAACCCGGTCTCCAGTGTCTATGGCGGGCGCATGGTGGACGCGGGCGCCATCCACCTGTGGACCTGGGACGCGCGGCCCTATCCCGCCTTTCCGCTGCTTGCCGAGGTGTGGTCCGACGGCGCCAACTGGGAGACCGGCCACTGGCTCAACGGCCGCCTCGGCGCGGCGACGGCAGACGCGCTGGTCGGCAAGATCCTCGCCGACTACGGCACCACCGCCGCAAGCGTCGGCGAGCTCGATGGCACCATCGACGGTTATCTCATCGACCAGGTGATGTCGGCGCGCGACGCGCTTGAGCCGCTGTCGCATCTGCTCGCCTTCGAGGCCGCCGAATCCGGCGACGTCTTTCGCTTCGTGCGCCGCGGGCAGCGCGCGCGCCAGACTTTCACCGCTGACGATGTGGTGGAGGAGGGCACCCGGCCGCTGGTCTCGATCAAGCGGGCGCAGGAGACCGAGCTGCCGGCCGAGATCGCCATCGGCTTCAGCGATGCGCTCGCCGACTACCGGGCAAGTTCGGTCAATTCGCGACGCCTGGTCGGCGGCAGCCGGCGCGCGGCCAGCTATGACAGCGGCGTGGTGCTGACCTCGGCGGTGGCCGGCGGCCTCGCCGACGCCTTGCTGCAGGACCTCTGGGCCGGCCGCGAAACGGTGGCGCTCGCCCTGCCGGCAAGCGCACTGGCGCTCGAGCCGGCCGACATCTGCGCGCTGGCGCTCGGCGATGACGACACCCGCACGCTGCTCGTCACCAGGGTCGAGGACGCCGGCCTGAGGCGGATCGTGGCGCGCACCGTTGATCCCGACATTGTGGCCGCGATTCCGGCCGCCGCTCGCGCCCTGCCGCCGCTTTCGGTCGGCATCGACGGCCCGCCCGAGATCCTGCTGCTCGACCTGCCGCTGATCACCGGCACCGAGCCCGGCGACGCGCCGCGCATCGCCGCCTTTGCCGAACCCTGGCGCGGCGCGGTAGGCGTCCTGCTCGGCACTTCCGACAGCGGCTTCGCCGCGCGCCAGACCCTTGCCCGACGCGCTACCATGGGCGAACTCACCGCGCCGCTCTATTCCGGCCCGACCGACCGCTGGGACCGGGTCAACACGATCGCGGTGAAGCTCTATGGCGGGTCGCTGGCGAGCGAGCCGCGGCTCGGTGTGCTCAACGGCGCCAACGCGGCGGCGATCGGCAGCGCCGACACCGGCTGGGAGGTAGTCCAGTTCCAGACCGCGACGCTCACCGGCGAAGACACCTGGCAGCTTGAGGGGCTGCTGCGCGGACAGGCGGGAACCGGCGATATCGCCGCGGCCGGCCATGCCATTGGCGCGCATTTCGTTTTGCTCGACGGCGCGGTGCCGCTGCTCGATCTGAGCGACGCCGAATCCGGGCTCGACCTGACGGTGCGCTGCGGGCCGGCCGGCGCCGTCTACGACCCGGACACCTTCGCCGACGTCGCGCTCGGGCCTTGCCGGCGCGGGCTCGCCTGCCTGTCGCCGGTGCATCTTGAGGCGAAGTGGGAGGACGACGGCGACATCGAGCTTTACTGGATACGGCGCACGCGCATCGGTGGCGACGGCTGGGACCAGGCGGAGGTGCCGCTCGGCGAGGAGGAGGAACTCTACGAGGTGGAGATCCTCGACGGCGCCACCGTGGTGCGCACGGTGACCGGGCTCGGCGCGCCCGCCTGGCTCTACCAGGCCGACGACCAGACGGCCGACTTCGGCGCGCCCGTCACATCGATCGCCTTCCGCGTCTATCAGGTCTCCGGCACCTACGGCCGCGGCATCGCAGCGGAGTATCCTTGAGATGGCTGTCACCCGGCTCACATCGTCATGGCTCGGCTACGACCAGGACACCGGCCTGCTTGTCTTCTGGGACGGCGCCCGCTTCCGGCCGTTGCAGGAGGCTGTCGGCTATGCGACCTCCGGCGATGTGACAGCGGCGCTGGCCGGCTATCTGCCGCTCACCGGCGGCACGCTCACCGGCGCCCTCGGCCTGCCGTTGTTCACGGTCAATGGGCTGCAGACGGTTACCGCCGATGTGAACGGCCTCTATGTCGGCGGCAGCAGGCTCTGGCACCAGGGCAATGACGGCTCCGGCTCCGGCCTCGACGCCGACCTGCTCGACGGCCACGACAGCGGCTATTTCGCCGCCGCCAGTGCGCTCAGCAGCTACCTTCTGGCATCGGTCTATACGGCGGCGGACGTGCTCAGCAAGGTGAAGAGCGTCGACGGCTCCGGCTCCGGCCTCGACGCCGATCTGCTCGACGGTCATGACAGCGGTTACTTCACCGACATCGTCGCGCGCCTCGGCTACACGCCGTTGAACAGCGCCGACGGCATCCTCTTCCGCGGTCTGCAAAGCTACGTATCGTCCGCCACCTGGACCAAGCCGAGCGGCGTCACCAAGGTGCTTGCCTTCGTCTGGGGCGGCGGTGGCGGCGGCGGCGGCGCCGGCGGTGGTGCCGCCAAGGGCGCAGCGGGCGCGGGCGGTGGCGCCGGCGGCTTCGGCTGGGAGCTGATCGACGTCTCGGCCGTTTCCAGCGTTGCCGTGACCATCGGCGCCGGCGGCACAGCCGGCTCCAGCGCCGGCGGCACCGGGGGCACCGGGGGCACGACGTCCTTCGGCGGCTATCTGTCGGCGACCGGGGGCATCGGCGGCATCGGCATGGCGGCCGACACCTTCGCCAAGATCGTCCAGGGCGGCTCGGGCGGCACCGCCAGCGGCGGCGATTTCAACGTCACCGGCTCGGGTGGCAGCCCCGGCTTCCGCCTCGACTATCAGAACGGCATCGCCGGCCACGGTGCCCCGGCGGCGAGGCTGGCCGGCGGCGGCAACGGCTTTGCCGGCAATACCGCAGGTCAGAACGGCTATGCCCGCGGCGACGGCGGCGGCGGCGGCGTGGTTTCCGACAATGCCACCGGCCGGACCGGCGGCACCGGCGGCAGCGGCATGGTCTGGCTATGGGAATTCGCATGAGAACAAGAGGCGAGGAGCGCCATCAGAAGCACATCGGACATGTCCGCTGTGCCAACCAATGGCGCGACCGGGAAGAAAGAACGAGACGATGACCGACACCACTCCGAGGCTCGGCCTGCCGCTGCTCGCAGCCGCCCAGGCGCAAAAGCACGTCACCGTCAACGAGGCGCTGACGATGCTCGACCTCTTCGCCGGCGTCATCCCGGTGCAGAGCCGCTCGCTCAGCGCGCCGGCCGGCGGCGAGAGCGACGGCGACGTCTACATCCTCGCCGGCAGCGGCACCGGCGACTGGGCCAGCTACAGCGCCAACGACATCGCCATGATGATCGACGGCGAGTGGCGGCGCACCGTGCCGACGCAGGGCATGGTCGCGGTCGTCGCCGACGAGGGCGGCCGTTATCTTGCGTGGAATGTCACCACGTCCACCTGGGCAGCGGTTATCGGCGCGCCTGGTCTGGGTGCTGCTCTCGTCAATGGCTTTTCCAATGGCGACTTCGATATCTGGCAGCGGGGAACGTCGTGGAGCGCCTCCGGCTATGGCGGCGCCGACCGCTGGTTGATCCTCGCCAACGGCTCGACCTTCACCGGTTCGCGACAGACCCACACGCTTGGCCAGACAGACGTTCCTGGCAACCCGCGCTACTACCTGCAGGTCGCCGTCACCTCGGTGGCCGGCGCCGGCAACTATGTGAAGCTGTCGCAGCGCATCGAAGGCGTTCGCCGGTTTGCCGGGCAGACCGTGACGCTGACCGGCTTCGCCAAGGAAGCGGCCGGCAAGAGCGTCGCCGTCGAGGTGTATCAGTACTTCGGCACGGGCGGCACGCCGAGCGCCTCGGTGAGCACGCCGGTCGGCATCAAGACGCTCACCACCGGCTTCGCCAAGATTGGTGGCGCCGGTTTCACCTTCGCTATCCCGTCGATCGCCGGCAAGACGGTGGGGTCCGACGACAACGACTTCGTCGAGATCAATATCTGGCTCGACGCCGGCTCAACTCTGGCAACGCGGGCCTCGGGACTCGGCCAGCAATCCGGGACCTGGGGCTTCTCACATCTTTCGATCGTGGAAGGCGACGCGGTCGACGCTGCCGATCCGTTCACCGCGCGCACTCTTGGCGAGGAAATGGCGCTCTGCCAGCGCTACTACGCCAGGCAGAGTGCGGGTCTCACCGGCTATGCCTACAACTCGACGAATGTCCTTTTGTGGGGCCGGCTCCCGACCCGAATGAGAACCTCACCCAATGTCCAGCTCCTGACGTCGACGCCAACGCTCGGTCAATACAACACGACGCTCAACGGCAGCGGATCGACGCTGGCTGCGACTCCTGTGACCTTGCCCGACACCGTTGCCGACGTTCGCATCGGTGGCTTCTCGGGAATGACCCCCGGTGCGGTGATCCGCGTCGTCCAGACGACGGACCTGCTGGACTTCGATGCGGAGCTCTAGCAGCGCAATGACGCCAGCATCGGATGCCAAAAGCTGCTGCAGCATCTCCAGCGATGACGAGCAGGCCCTCGCCCTGCTGGCGGCGATCGGCGCCGACCCGGCGGTGATCCTGGCGCCGAATTGATCGAATAGCCGGGCCGCCAGCCAGGCGAAGATCTGCCTGGAAACGCCAATCGCAAGAGATAGCCATGACCGACATAACGACGGCTTCGCCGGCGCTGGTCCCGTTCACCGCGCGCCATGAGGGCAGGGTCCACAAGGCCTACCGGGATTCTGGCGGCATCATCACCATCGGCATCGGCTTCACCAACCTGTCGAAGACGTTCTCGGCATGGTGGAAGGCCAACAAGGGCCATGCGCTCAGGATGAGCGACACGATCAGCGATGCCGAATGCGACCTGCTGCTCGGCAAGCTGCTGGCGGAGGAATACGGCCCGCCGGTGGCCAAGCGCTTCGCCGGCACCGGCATCGCGCAGCACGAATTCGATGCGGCCACCGATGTGAGCTTCAACTGCGGGCCCGGCTCTCTCAAATGGTCGTGGGCAGCGCTGCTCGCGCGGCGGGCGGTCGTGCAGGCCGGCGCCAAGCTGAAGACGACGGCAATCACGGCCGGCGGGCGGAAGCTCGCCGGCTTGGTCCGCCGGCGCGCCGACGAGGCGCGCCTGATGGAGGCCGCAGACTATGGCGCGCCCGCGTCGCAGCCGTCGGTCTCGTCGTCGGTCGCTGATGTCAAGGCCTATCAGGGCCAGCTCGCCACGCTCGGCTTCTACAAGGGCACGATCGACGGCAAGACGGGGCCGCTGACCGAGGGCGCCGTCAAGAACTTCCAGCGGGCCGGCGATCTGGTCGTCGATGGCCTCGTCGGCCCGGCGACCCGCGCGGCGCTCGCCCGCGCTGTCGATGCGAAACGGGCCGGCCAGGCAGCCGGCGGCAGCGCGGCCACGGCCGGTGCGGCCGGCGGCGGCGGCCTCGTCCATGATCCCGCGGCGCTCGACTGGCACACGCTTCTGGTCGCCGGGCTCGCGGCGCTCGCCGTCGCCGCACTCGTCCTCGTCGGGTTCAGGCTGTGGCGCTATCGCGGCGTGATCCTGAGACGGCGGACGGCCGCCTGATCTTTCCATGCGCAACCCTCCGGTCAAGCCTGAGGATGACGGGGTGGAGCTGCCAGTCGCATTCCCCAACGGAGTCTCCCATGACCATGTTCAAGGGCTGGCGCACGCTCGCCGCCAACGGCCTGATCGTGCTCGCTGGCGTCCTCGCCTATCTGCAGACTGCCGGTCTCGCCGACATCCTGCCGCCGAAATATGCCTGGGTGCCGATCGCCATCGGCGCGGCCAATGTGGGCTTGCGCCTGATCACCACCGGGCCGGTCGGGGGGAAGGGCTGATGCTGGCAGCGCTGGTCGGCTTCGTGTTGAAGCTCGCCTCCTCCGGCCTCATCGACAAGGTGATGATGGGCCTGAAGGCACAACAGGACAGCGCGGTGGAGAAGGAGCGCATTACGGCGCAAGTGGCGATCGAGCAGATCAAGGCCGAACTCGGCCACCGCCAGGCCCAGCGCGACGTCCTGATCGCCGAACAGGGCAGGACCGTGACCGCCCTGATGCGGCCGGCCTTCGCCTATCCCCTGGCGGTCTACTACGCCGCGGTCATCGCCGATTCCCTGTTCCATTTCACCTGGAACGTGGCCGCGCTGCCGGCCCCGATCGGCGACTGGTCGGGCTGGATCATTTCTGCGATCTTCCTATCCGAGAGCGGCGAGCGCATCACCCGCACCATCGTCGGTCGGCGGGGCGGATAAGGCTTTCTCCGCCGGTTCCGGCGATTCCGGCCGGCATTCAGGACGTGTTCATCTCAAGGCGGCTATGCCGGCACCATGGTGACAAGGATCCTCCAAGGGCTCATCACTGGCTTGGCCATGATCGCGACCGTGTCGGCGACGACGCTACCGGCATCGGCCGATGCCTGCCTGCCACCGAGCCAGGCGCCCCAGGGCCTGTCCGATTATCTCGGCCCACTCCGCGCCGTGACCGGCGGCGGGACGGTCGTCAATGCTTGCCTCATGAAAGTTGGGAACCGGTATATCTACAAAGTTTGGGTTCAGGTTGGCGGGCGCGTCGTCACCAAGACGATCGACCTCGCCACGGGCACGATCCGATAGGCGGAGGGGGCGATGCGGATTCTTGTTGTCGAAGACGATGCGGATCTCAACCGGCAGCTTTCGGAAGCCCTGAAGGAGGCCGGCTACGTCGTCGACAGCGCCATGGACGGCGAGGAAGGCCACTTCCTCGGCGATACCGAACCCTATGACCTGGTCGTCCTCGATATCGGCCTGCCGGTGCTCGACGGGATTTCCGTGCTCGAGAAATGGCGCCGCGACGGCCGCACCATGCCGGTGCTCATCCTCACCGCCCGCGACCGCTGGAGCGACAAGGTGCAGGGCATCGACGCCGGCGCCGACGATTACGTCGCCAAGCCGTTCCACATCGAAGAGGTGCTCGCCCGCGTCCGCGCCCTGGTGCGCCGCGCCTCCGGCCACGCCACCAACGAGATCGAATGCGGGCCCGTGCGTCTCGACAGCCGCGCCGGGCGCGTCACCGTCGACGGCAACCCGGTCAAGCTTACCTCCCACGAATACCGCGTGCTCGAATACCTCATGCACCACCGCGACCGGGTGGTGTCGCGCACCGAGCTGATCGAGCATCTCTACGACCAGGACTTCGACCGCGATTCCAACACCATCGAGGTCTTCGTCGGCCGGCTGCGCAAGAAGATTCCCTCCGACCTCATCGAAACCGTACGCGGGCTCGGCTACCGCATCGTCGAGCCGGGCGATGCGGCTTAATTCGCTCTCCGCGCGGCTGACAACGGCGGCGACGCTGTGGGCGGTGGTGGCGCTGGTCGCCGCCGGCCTGATCCTCGTCTCGCTCTATCGCTCCACCGTCGAGAACGCCTTCGACCAGCGCCTCAACGTCTATCTCACCACGCTCATCGGCAGCCTGTCCGCCGAGGACCCCACCCAGCCTCTCAGCGACCCCGGCAATCTCGGCGAACAGCGCTTCGAGATGCTCTATTCCGGCTGGTACTGGCAGGTGCGCGACGCCGCCAGCCACAAGGTGGTGCTCGCCTCCGGCTCGCTCTTCTCCGACACCATCGACGTCAGCAAGGGCACCGGCACAAGGAGCGAGAACGGCGTCACCTCCGGCGCGCTCGCTGGCCCCGACAAGCAGTCGCTGCGCTACCTCACCCGCACCGTCACCCTAGAGAAGCGCCCGCCGGTGATCCTGGTCGTGGCCGGCGACGCCGGCGAACTCAACGGCCAGATCGCTTCCTTCGGCACCAGCGTCGCCGTCACGCTCGCCGTCTTCGGCATCGGGCTGATCGCCGCCACCTTCATCCAGATCCGCTGGGGCCTGAGGCCGCTCGACCGCGTGCGCCATGCCCTGAGCGAACTGAGGGCCGGCGCGCGGACCCGTGTCGAGGGCGACTTCCCCGCCGAAATCTCCCCCCTGGTCAATGAGTTGAACGCGGTACTTGAATCAAATCAGGAGGTTGTCGACC
The DNA here is from genome assembly GCA_963785065.1 of uncultured Alphaproteobacteria bacterium. Taxonomy (GTDB): domain Bacteria; phylum Pseudomonadota; class Alphaproteobacteria; order Rhizobiales; family Kaistiaceae; genus CAVSRC01. Next base: position 859,879 of record CAWATX010000004.1, on the reverse strand, counting down.
GCGCCCGCACCCAGGTCGGCAACCTCGCCCACGCCCTCAAGACGCCGCTCAGCGTCGTCATCAACGAGGCGCGCGCGAGCCGCGACCCGGCCGCCACCAAGATCGTCGAGCAGACCGAGCTGATGCGCCGGCAGGTCAACCACTATCTCGACCGCGCCCGCATCGCCGCCCAGAGCGATGTGATCGGCGTCATCACCGAGGTCGAGCCGGTGATCGACCGGCTGGTGCGCGTCATGGCCCGCCTGCACGACGAGCGCGGCATCAAGCTGATCAGCGACGTGCCCGACGGTGCCCGCTTCCGCGGCGAGCAGCAGGACTTCGAGGAGATTGTTGGTAATCTGGTCGACAATGCTTGCAAATGGGCCAAGACCAAGGTTGCGGTGACGGCGCGCTATCGTCCGCCGGACGGTCGCGACGACCCCGGCAGCCTGGTGCTGCACATTGACGACGACGGGCCGGGGCTCGCCGCCGACGAGATCGAGGCGGTGACCGCCCGCGGCCACCGGCTCGACGAATCGAAGCCGGGCTCGGGGCTGGGGCTGTCCATCGTCAGCGATCTGGTCGGCCTCTATCGCGGCAGGCTCGGCCTCGAGCGGGCGCGCATGGGCGGGCTCTCAGCCATCGTGGAGCTGCCGGCGGCATGATGGGGGGATTGGCAAAACGTCTCATTTCCGCCATTGGCAGGTGGGATGGTAACGCTGGGCCGCGCAAGGGGACTGGAGCAGGCCGTATGAATCACGTGAGGGGCGTCGTCTTTGCCGGCCTGGCACTGGCGCTTGCCGGCTGTGCCAGTTCGGCCGCGGTCATCGGCGGTTCGCCGCACCTGATCGGCGGCCTTGCCGGCGCCAGCATTGGCAAGAATCTCAGCGCCGGCGATCGCAGCCGGGCGCTTGCCGCGGAATACCGCGGGCTGGAATATGGCCGCGCCGGCGCAACCACGCCGTGGAGCGACAGCCTGACCCGCCGCTATGGCGAGGTCGTGCCGGGCGCTCCCTACAAGGTCAATGACACCACCTGCCGGGAATACACGCATGTCATTGTCATCGACGGCAAATCGGAAACCGGCCACGGCACCGCCTGCCGCAGGGCCGATGGAAGCTGGCAGACGGTGAGCTGAAAGAGCACGGAAAGGCTTTCGCGACACTTTGTCCGTAGGTAAGCCGCCTGTCCGCAGGTAAGCCACTGGCCCCGAGGTATTGACCGCCCCACACGAGATGATTGCACTCTGGATCGCCATGGCCGTTCTCGCGGCCGCCGCCGCGCTTTCTGTGCTCGCGCCGCTCTATCGCGGCGCGCGAACGGCGCGCTCGGAACGCGGCCAGGCGCTGGCGATCTATCGCGACCAGCTCGGCGAGGTCGAGCGCGACCTCGACCGCGGCGTCATCGCCGACACCGAGGCCGCGGCCGCACGCACCGAGATTTCCCGCCGGCTCATCCGCGCCGGCCAGGAAGACGCCGAGGAGGGGGCGGCAGGCGGGTCAGGCGTTCGCCGCTTCGCCACCATCGCCATCATCGCCATGCCGCTGGCGGCGCTGGTCTTCTATCTCTTCGTTGGCTCGCCCGAGATGCCGGCCGAGCCGTTGGCGGCGCGGCTCAATGCGCCCACCGACAAGCAGGACATCCCGACGCTGGTCGCCCGCATCGAGGCCCACCTTGCCACCAATCCGGACGACGCCAAGGGCTGGCAGATTCTGGCGCCGGTCTATCTGCGCCTCGGCCGCTTCGACGAGGCGGTCAAGGCCTACCGCAACGTCGTCCGCCTTGTCGGCTCCACCGCCGACACCGAATCGGATCTCGGCGAGGCGATGGTGGGCGCCAATGGCGGTGTGGTGACGGCCGAGGCCCACGCCGCTTTCGAGCGGGCGGCGAAGGACGATGCCACGGCGGTGAGGCCGCGCTTCTATCTGGCGCTGGCGCTCGGCCAGGCGGGCAAGAAGGACGAGGCCATCGCCGCGTGGCAGGCACTGCTTGCCGGCGCGCCCGAGACCGCACCCTGGGTAGCGGTGGCGAAATCCGAACTCGCCAAGCTGGAAGGCGGCACGGCGACGGCCGCAACGGCTGCGGCCGGCGGCGCGGCAGAGCCGTCCGGACCGACCGCGGCCGACGTCAAGGCGGCAGGCGAGATGTCGTCCGCCGACCGTCTGGCGATGATCGAAGGAATGGTCGCCAAGCTGGCAGCGGAACTCGACGCCAAGCCCAACGACAGCGCCGGTTGGGCACGGCTCATCCGCTCGTATATGGTGCTCGGCAAGGCGGACGATGCCAAGGCGGCGCTGGCCAAGGCGCGCGACGCGCTTTCCGGCGACGCCGCGGCGCTTGCCAGCGTCGATGAAGCGGCCAAGGCCGCGGGAGTGCCGGAATGACCATGGTCGCGCCCCGCCGGAGCGGAATGACGCGCAAACAGCGGCGACTGGCGCTGATCGCCCTTGCCGGCGTCGTCCTGGCGGTCGCCGCCGGGCTGATCCTTTATGCGCTCTCCGACAAGATCGTCTTCTTCAGTTCGCCGAGCGACGTGGCCGCCGAAAAGCTGCCGCCGGGAACCCGCATCCGCCTCGGCGGCATGGTCGAGGACGGCAGCCTCAAGAAGGGCGCCGACGGCAAGGTGAGTTTCGTGGTCACCGATGGCTCCGCCTCGGTGCCGGTGACCTTCACCGGTATCCTTCCCGATCTCTTCCGCGAGGGGCAGGGGGTAGTGACCGAGGGCATTCTCACCGCCAACCACTCACTCGACGCCGACACGGTGCTGGCCAAGCATGACGAGCGCTACATGCCCAAGGAAGTGGTCGATGCGCTGAAGGCGCAAGGGCGCTGGGGCGAGACCAAGGAAAGCGTCGCTGCCAAGGCGGCGAACGCGAAATGATGGGAGCTTCGATGCAGTGCGCCTGCCGAGTTCGTCCCCTCTCCCCGCCCAAAGTCGGAAGTTTCCGACTTCGGCCATTTTCGAATCCAAACACGGGCAAGCCCGTGTTTGGCGGGAGAGGGACAGGGTGAGGGGTACTGGCATGGCCCGTCAGCACCCCCCTCTTCGCTTCGCCAACGATTTCCGCTTCGCGAAATCGGGCTCCGCTATTCTCCCCCGCAAGGGGGGAGAAGGCCGTGCCTCGGAGGTCGCGGTATGATTCCCGAGCTTGGCCACTTTGCTCTGGTGCTGGCGCTGTTCATGGCGCTGACCCAGTCCACCGTTCCCTTCGCCGGCGCGCTCAAGCACGACCGTCGCCTGACCGCAGTGGCGGCGCCGGCGGCGCTGATGCTCTTCCTGCTGGTCGGCATCTCCTTTGCCGCACTGGTCGAGGCGCATATGGTCTCCGACTTCTCGGTCCTCAACGTCGCCGAGAACTCCAACTCCAAGCTGGCGCTCCTCTACAAGATCACCGGCGTGTGGGGGAACCACGAGGGCTCGATGCTCCTCTGGGTCCTCATCCTGGCGCTGTTCGGCGCGCTGGTTGCGGCCTTCGGCGCCAACCTGCCCGACCGGCTGAAGGCGCTCGTCCTCTCCGTCCAGGGCTGGATCGCCTTCGCCTTCCTCCTCTTCATCCTCACCACGTCCAATCCATTCCTGCGCCTGTCGCCGGCGCCGATCGAGGGCCGCGACCTCAATCCAGTGCTGCAGGACATCGGCCTCGCCATCCACCCGCCGCTTCTCTATCTGGGTTATGTCGGCTGCTCGATCTCCTTCTCCTTCGCCGTCGCTGCGCTCATCGAGGGTCATATCGACGCCGCCTGGGCGCGCTGGGCGCGGCCATGGACGCTGGCTGCCTGGATGTTCCTCACCGTCGGCATCGCCATGGGCTCCTACTGGGCCTATTACGAACTCGGCTGGGGTGGCTTCTGGTTCTGGGACCCGGTCGAGAACGCCTCGCTGATGCCCTGGCTGGTGGCGACCGCGCTGCTCCATTCGGCGATCGTCATGGAGAAGCGCGACGCGCTCAAGATCTGGACGATCCTACTCGCTATCCTCGCCTTCTCGCTGAGCCTGATCGGCACCTTCCTGGTGCGCTCCGGCGTGCTGACGTCGGTGCACGCCTTCGCCTCCGATCCGACGCGCGGCGTCTTCATTCTCCTCATTCTTTGCATCTTCATCGGCGGTGCGCTGACGCTTTTCGCCATGCGCGCCGGCGCGCTGGCGCCGGGCGGCGTCTTTGCGCCGCTGAGCCGGGAAGGAGCGCTCATCGTCAACAACGTTTTTCTCACCGCTGCGGCGGCGACGGTGGTGATCGGCACGCTCTACCCGCTGGCGCTGGAAGCGCTGACCGGCATGAAGATCTCGGTGGGCGCGCCTTTCTTCAATCTCACCTTCATTCCATTGGTGGCGCCGCTGCTCGCCATCGTGCCCTTCGGGCCGCTGCTTGCCTGGAAACGCGGCGACCTGCTGGCCGCCACCCAGCGGCTGATGCTCGCCTTCGGCATTGCCATTGCCGCGGCGATCGTTGCCGGCGCCTTCGCCGGCTTCCACAATGCGCTTGCGCTCGGCGGCATCTGGCTCGGCGTCTGGCTGATCGCCGGCGCGCTCTCCGAGCTGGCCTTCCGCATCAAGCTCGGCAGCGCTGCACCCGCCGAAAGCCTGCGCCGCGCCATCGGCCTGCCGCGTTCGGCCTATGGCACCACGCTCGCCCATGCCGGCGTCGGCCTCACCGTACTCGGCCTCGTCGCCGTCACCACCTGGCAGGGCGAGATCATCCGCTCGATGAAGCCCGGCGACACCCAGACGCTTGCCGGCTACGAGCTGACCCTTGACGGCTTCGTCAAGCGCGCCGGCTCCAACTATCAGGAGACGGCGGTGAAATTCACCGTGCGTCAGGGTGGCAACACGGTTGCGACGCTGGAGCCGGCCAAGCGCCACTTCGCCGCGAGCCGCATGGACACCACCGAATCGGCGATCCGCACCATCTGGCTGTCGCAGCTCTATCTGTCGATCGGCGACATCGCTGCCGACGGCACGGTGACGGCGCGGCTCTACTGGAAGCCTCTCGTGACGCTGATCTGGCTGGGGGCGATTGTCATGGCCTTCGGCGGCCTCATGTCGCTCAGCGACCGGCGCCTGCGCGTCGGTGCCCCCAAGCCCGCAAGGCGCACCGCAATCGCACCGGCGGCACCGGCGGAGTAGGGCGATGATGCGACGGCTCGCTGCCCTGGCAATCCTGGCGCTCGGTCTGTTGGCGTCGGTGCCGGCGCTTGCCGTCAACCCGGACGAGATGCTCAAGGATCCGGCGCTGGAGGCGCGGGCCCGGGCATTGTCGCAGGAGCTGCGCTGCCTGGTCTGCCAGAACGAATTGATCGACGATTCCAATGCCGACCTCGCCCACGACATCCGCGTGCTGCTGCGCGAGCGGCTGAAGGCGGGCGATACCGACAGCCAGGCGATCAACTTTCTGGTTGCCCGCTACGGCGAGTTCATCCTGCTCAAGCCGCGGCTCAACGGGCATACCCTGGCTTTGTGGCTGGTGCCGCCGGGCACCTTGCTGATCGGCGGGCTGGTGGCGGTGGCCTTCTATTGGCGGCGGCGCAAGCGCCCGGCCGTGCCGCCGCCGCTCGATGCCGCCGAGGAAGCCGACCTCGCCCGGCTGATGTCGGAAGACGGCTGAAGAAACGCCGCAATCCGCGTGACATTACCGAAATGTAACTTCGCCGACAGCGGCCCGTAAGGTCGCCACCGTCATAGTGCCTGCAAGTCAAACGGCACTGGCGAGTGGGGACAGTGCCGGTCAGAGGAACCAAAGGACGGAGATTCCGAATGATGAGCCCGAATTCCCCCAGGAAGAAGACCCTGCGCGCCTTCGCGCTGAGCGGCACCGCCTTGGCGCTGGTGCTGGCCGGCGGCGTGCTTGGCGGGTCGATCAATCTGGTGCGTCCGACGCCCGCCCTTGCCGATCCGGTACAGGTGCAGGGCGTGCAGCTTCCGAGCTTCGCCGATCTCGTCGCCAAGGTGAACCCGGCGGTGGTCAGCGTGCGCGTCAAGGAGAAGCAGCCACAGCTGTCGGCCGACAACCAGGACTTCCCCTTCCAGTTTCAGCCCGGTTCGCCGATGGAGCGCTTCTTCCGTCAGTTCCGTCAGATGAACCCGAACGACAACGGCCAGCAGCAGCAGCAACAGCCTCAGCAGCGCGGCTTCTCCATGAGCCTCGGCTCCGGCTTCTTCATTTCCGATGACGGCTACCTGGTCACCAACAACCACGTCGTCGACAAGGGCTCGTCCTTCACCGTCGTGCTCGATGACGGCACCGAGCTGCCGGCCAAGGTGATCGGCACCGACTCCAAGACCGACCTGGCCCTGCTCAAGGTCGACGATCCCAGCCGCAAGTTCACCTACGTCAAGTTCGCCGACACTTCGCCGCGTGTTGGCGACTGGGTGGTCGCGGTCGGCAATCCCTTCGGCCTCGGTGGCACCGTCACCGCCGGCATCGTCTCGGCCAAGGGACGGCAAATCGGCGGGCCCTACGACAACTACATCCAGATCGACGCACCGGTGAACCGCGGCAATTCCGGCGGCCCGACCTTCAACGTCAACGGCGAAGTCATCGGCGTCAACACCGCCATCTATTCGCCCTCGGGCGGCAGCGTCGGCATCGCCTTCGACATCCCCGCCTCGACGGTTTCCACCATCGTCAACGACCTGATGAAGCATGGCTCGGTGGTGCGCGGCTGGCTCGGTGTCCAGATCCAGACCGTCAATCAGGGCATTGCCGACAGCCTCGGCCTCAAGCAGGCGGAAGGCGCCATCGTCGGCGAGGTCATGGACGGCAGCCCGGCGCAGTCGTCCGGCGTCAAGGTCGGCGACGCCATCACCGCGGTCAACGGCCAGCCAGTGAAGGACTCTCGCGATCTGGCGCTGCGCATCTCGGAGATGAACCCCGGCTCCAAGGTCACCGTGACCTATTGGCGCGATGGCGCCAGCCACACGGCTGACGTCACCCTGGGCACCTTGCCCGACACCAAGCAGATGGCCTCGGCCGGCGACAACAACCCGCCCAAGGTGCTGCCCTCGGCGCTCCAGGACTTCGGCCTGACGCTCAGCCCCGACGCCAACAATCAGGACGGCGGCGTGGTCATTGCCGGGGTCGACCCGACCGGTCAGGCGGCCGAGCACGGCCTGCAGGCGGGTGATGTGATCCTTTCGGTCGGCGCCAAGTCTGTCGATTTGCCGGCCCAGGTTGAGAAGATGGTGGCAGACGCCAAGGCCGGTGGCCACAAGGCGGTGCTGCTCAGAATCAAGTCCGGCGACCAGACTGAGTTCGTCGCCCTCACCTTCGCCAGGACTTGACCCACGCGAGAGGCGGAAGCGCTCTATCGTCGCCCCGAGACTTCCGCTTTGCGCGGACGGCAGGCCGGCCCCCCGGCCTGCCGTTCTCTTTTCAGGGGCTGCAAAAACCGTAATTCGCAACTATCTTCTTGGCGCTATGCGTATTCTCTTGATCGAAGACGACCGCGAAGCGGCCGCTTACCTCGCCAAAGCCCTGCGTGAGGCGGGCCACGTCGCCGACCATGCCGCTGACGGCGATACCGGCGCCGCCATGGCGGCCGACGGCGGCTATGAGGTGCTGGTCGTCGACCGCATGCTGCCCAGGCGCGACGGCCTGTCGATCGTCGAGGAACTGCGCAAGCGCGGCGACCAGACGCCGGCGCTGTTCCTCTCCGCTCTCGGCCAGGTCGACGACCGCGTCGCCGGTCTGAGGGCCGGCGGCGACGACTATCTCGCCAAGCCCTATGCCTTCTCCGAGCTGCTTGCCCGCGTCGAGGCGCTCGGTCGCCGACAGAAGCCGGGCACCGCCGAGACCATGTACAAGGTCGGCGATCTCGAACTCGACCGGCTCGGCCACACCGTCACCCGCTCCAAGCAGGTGATCCCGCTGCAGCCGCGCGAGTTCCGCCTGCTCGAGTATTTGATGAAGCACGCGGGCCAGGTGGTCACCCGCACCATGCTCCTCGAGAACGTCTGGGACTATCACTTCGATCCGCAGACCAACGTCATCGACGTGCATGTCTCGCGCCTGCGCGCGAAGATCGACAAAGGCTTCGGCGAGCCGCTGTTGCACACCGTGCGCGGCGCCGGATACATGATCCGTGACGCCACTCGGTAAGGTCGTCCGCACCACCGCCTTCAAGCTGTCGGCGATCTATATCGCGGTCTTCACCATCTTCGCCGTCGCCTTCGTCGTCTATATTTCCTACACCACCGACCAGGTGCTCACCCAGCAGCTGCGCCAGACCATCGCCGCCGACCTTTCCGGCCTTGCCGATCAGGCGCGCACCGGCGGCCTGGCCGGCCTGGTCGATGCCATTGAGGCGCGCAGCCGCCAGCCCGGCGCCAGCCTTTACCTCATCACCGACGCCTCCAAGCACCCGCTCGCCGGCAACGTCTCCGATGTGCCGCAAAGCCTTCTCGATCAGGCGAGCAGCAATCCCATCATCGTCAGCTACAAGCGGTTTCCCGGCGAGCGCCAGGACCATTTCGCTCTCGTCCAACTCGTCAACCTGCCCGGCGGCTACCACATGCTGGTCGGTCGTGACCTCGGTGAACGCGAGCAGTTCCGCCACATCGTTGCCCAGGCGCTGGCCTGGGCACTGGCGCTGATGATTGGCCTGGCGGCGCTCTCCTGGGTGTTCGTCAGCCGGCGTGTCTTGAAGCGTATCGATTCGCTGTCGGCATCGAGCCGCCAGATCATGAGCGGCGACCTCACAGGCCGGTTGGAAGTGACCGGCAGCGGCGACGAGTTCGACCGGCTGGCCGACAGCCTCAACGCCATGCTCGAGCGCATCGAGCACCTGCTCTACGGCCTCAAGGACGTCTCCGACAACATCGCCCACGATCTCAAGACGCCGCTGACGCGACTGCGCAACCGCGTCGAGGGCGCGCTCGCCGGCCCCGCCGACGCGGACAAATACCGCGCCGCGCTGGAGACGACCATCGAGGAGTCGGACGGGCTGATCCAGACCTTCAACGCGCTGCTGATGATCGCGCGCATCGAGGCGGGCTCGCCCGATGGTGCCATGATCGAGCTCGATTCGCGCGAGATCGTGCAGGACGTGGCCGACCTTTATGAGCCGGTGGCCGAGGAGAGCGGCGTCGAACTCAAGGTGGAGACGCCGGATTCAGTCACCTTCAAGGGCAGCCGCGAGCTGCTCGGCCAGGCGCTCGCCAATCTGATCGACAACGCCATCAAGTATGGCGAAGGCTGCCGCGGGGAGGGGGAGCCGGAACGCACGCCGCGCATCGTGGTTTCCACGAAAGTCGACGGCGACAACGTGGTGTTCGCGGTGGCCGACAACGGGCCGGGTATCCCCGAGGGGGATCGCGAGCGCGTGCTGCAACGCTTCGTGCGCCTGGAAGAAAGCCGTTCACAGCCGGGCAGCGGTCTGGGTTTGAGTCTTGTCGCGGCGGTCGCGCGGCTTCACCATGGGACGCTCGAACTCGGCGACGGCAGGCCGGGTCTCGTCGTCACCCTCCGTTTGCCGCTGAAATGACTGCGGATGACCACCGCCAAGAGGAAGCAGAAGACTTCCGCCAAAGCCGCCCCGGCGCGGTCGCTGGCTGAACGCCTCGCGCCGCGGCTGAAGCCAGCGCCCGCCGCGCGGACCAAGGCCCGGATGGCCGAACTCGCCGCTGCGGCCGAGGTGGCAGGAAGCGGCGCAGCGCTCGCCGCGGCGCTGTCGCGGCCGGGCCTGGCCGGCTTCCTCGCCGCCGTCATGGACTGCGCCCCCTTCCTGCGCACCCTCATCCTCGATGATCCTGCCCGGCTGTCGAAGCTCGTCGCCGCCGATCCCTCGGCGGCGGTGCGCCGCCTGACCGGCGCCGTTGGCCGCGCCTGGAAGACGGACGACGCCGGCGCGCTGATGGCGAAGCTCAGGCGCGGGCGCCAGGAGACGGCGTTGCTGGCCGCGCTCGCCGATCTTGGCGGCGTGTGGGACGTCGTGCAGGTGACGACGGCGCTTGCTGCCTTTGCGGAGGCGGCGGTGGGGGCGGCCGTGCGCTTCGTCCTCAGGGAGGCCGCTGCCGACGGGAAGATCACACTCGCCGATCCCGACCGGCCCGAAGAGGGGAGCGGCTGGATCGTCCTCGGCATGGGCAAGTTCGGCGCCGGCGAGCTCAATTATTCCAGCGACATCGACCTGATCGTTCTCTTCGATGAGGCACGTGTGCGCCTCGCCGATGGGGTCGAACCGACGACGCTGTTCGTGCGCATGACCCAGCGGCTGGTGGCGCTCATGCAGGAGCGCACCGTCGACGGCTACGTCTTCCGCACCGACTTGCGCCTGCGTCCCGATCCCGGCTCGACCAACATCGCCATCTCCACCGAGGCGGCGCTGCAATATTACGAGAGCCTTGGCCAGAACTGGGAGCGCGCCGCGCTGATCAAGGCGCGGCCGGTGGCCGGCGACAGGGAAGCGGGCAACGCATTCCTCGCCGAACTCACCCCCTACATCTGGCGCAAATATCTCGACTTCGCAGCGATCGCCGACATCCATTCGATCAAGCGCCAGATCCACGACCATCGCGGCCATGCCGTTGTCGCGGTCGCCGGCCACAACATCAAGCTCGGCCGCGGCGGCATCCGCGAGATCGAGTTCTTCGTCCAGACCCAGCAATTGATCGCCGGCGGGCGCCAGCCGGAACTGCGCGGCCGGCGCACCCTCGACATGCTGAAGGCGCTGGCGAAATTCGGCTGGATCGACGATGCCACCCGCGACGAGCTGAGCGCTGCCTATCAGACGCTGAGGACCATCGAGCACTGCCTGCAGATGGTCAACGACGCGCAGACCCACACGCTGCCCGACGACGCGGAGGGCCTGGCGGTGATCGCGCGCATGGCCGGCTATCGCAACGCGCAAGCCTTCGCGAAGGCGGTGGCCAAGACGCTGACCACCGTGCGCGACCGCTACGCGGCCCTGTTCGAGACGGCGCCATCGCTGACCTCCGCCGTCGGCAGCCTGTCGTTCACCGGCGACACCGACGATCCGGAGACGCTGGCCACGCTCACGGCGCTCGGCTACCGCAACCCAGCCGAGATCAGCCACACCGTGCGCGGCTGGCATTTCGGGCGCTACCCGGCGACGCGCTCGGCCAGCGCCCGCGAGCGGCTGACCGAGTTCGTGCCGGTGCTGTTGGAGGCGCTGGCGGGCGGCGAGGGCGCCGATGCGGCCTTTGCCGTGTTCGACCGGTTTCTCGCCCGGATGCCGGCCGGTGTTCAGCTCTTCTCCCTGCTGCAGACCAACAAGGGCCTGCTCAAGCTGCTGGTCAGGGTGCTGGCGGCCGCTCCGCGGCTTGCCGAGACCATCGTGCGCCGCGCCCATGTCATGGACGCGCTGCTCGACCCAGCCTTCTTCGGCTCGGTTCCGGATGCCGAGGTGCTCAGCGAAAGGCTGAACGAGTCGCTGGCCGAGGCGCGCGACTATGAAGACGTGCTCGATCGCGCCCGCATCTTCGGCCAGGAGCAGCAGTTCCTCATTGGCGTCAGGGTGCTCGCCGGCACCATCAGCGTGCGCCAGGCGGGCTACGCCTATAGCGACCTTGCCGACGTGCTGCTCAAGGCGGTGCTCGAGGCGACCATGCGCGCCTTCGAACGGGTGCACGGGCGCATGAAGCGCGGCGCCGTGGCGCTGGTTGCCATGGGCAAGCTCGGCGGGCGCGAGATGAGCGCGACCTCCGACGTCGATCTCATCCTGCTCTACGATTTCGACGAGGCGACGCCCACCTCGAGCGGCGAACGCTCCCTGCACGGGTCGCAATACTATACGCGGCTGACCCAGCGGCTGGTGGCGGCACTCTCTGCGCCGACGGCGGAGGGCACGCTCTACGCCGTCGATTTCCGCCTGCGCCCCTCGGGCAAATCGGGGCCGCTGGCCACCCATATCGAGGCCTTCGCCGCCTATCAGGCGAAGGACGCCTGGACCTGGGAGCGCATGGCCCTGACCCGCGCCCGCATCGTCGCCGGCGACAGGAAGCTGGCCAAACGTGCCGGCGATGGCATCCGCACGATCCTCACCACCCGCCGCGACGCCAAGAAGATCATCGCCGATATCCGCGAGATGCGGACGATGGTCGAGGAGGCCAAGGGCGGCGAGGGCGCCTGGGACCTGAAGCAGGCGCCGGGCGGCCTGGTCGACATCGAGTTCATGGCGCAGGCGCTGCTGCTGGTGAACGCCCACCGTCACGCCGGCCTGATCTCGACCGAGACCGAGGCGGTGCTCAGCGCGGCGGCGGAGGCAGGGCTGCTGCCGCCGGCCGACGCCGACATCCTGCTGCCGGCACTGAAGCTCAATCAGGCGCTGATCCAGGTCATCCGGCTCTGCCTCGACACCCCCTTCGACCCCGAAACCGCGCCGCGCGCGCTGCTCGACCGGCTGGCCGAGGCCGGTGAACTGCCCGATTTCGCGACGCTCGATGCCCATGTCCGCGCGACCGAGGCGGCGGTGCGCGGGGTCTTCGAGGAGCGCATTGGAACAGTGCTGGAAAAGCCGACGATATAGTATAGTGCACCCGTCCAGCCGGGCTTGTCCGGCGGCCTTTCGGGAGGTGCGCTATGAAGCGTGTCTTGCGTGGTTGCCAGGCAACCGCCGCGGCACTTGTTCTCTGCGGGCTCAGCCCCGCTTACGCTGGTGACCTCGCCTGGCAGTTCAGCCAGGACGACGAATTGGCTTTCCTCGGCGTCACCGATCCGACCGCCGGCGAGGACAATCAGACCTATCCGTTCTACATGAGCTGTGCCGTTACCGGCGACGAGACGACGGTGATCTCCGATGTCGACGCCAAGGCGCTCGGCGCATCGATCGCCAAGGGCGAGGTGCCTTCGATCACCTTCATCCTTGACGGAAAGCCGCAGGACGGCGGCGCTGTTCCGGTCGACGACATCCGCTTCGACGAGATGGCCAAGGCCTGGCAATACATGATTGCCGGCGCCGATTACGACACGCTGCTCACCGCCAAGGACATCAAGATCAAGGGCGCCGGTGTCGACATGCAACTGCCGCAGAAGGACATGGTGGCCTCGCTGCAGCAGCTCAAGGACGCCTGCGACGCGTTGCTTACCGACAATGGCGGTGACGGCACTGACCAGGGGGGCGGCGACAGCGGCAGCGGCGGCAATAGCGGCAACTGAGGCGCATTTCCCGGCGCGTTTCGTTCGGGCCCGCCGAGGCCGGCGCGCGCGATCGCGATATCAGGCAGCCGACTGACGATCGGCCTCGGCCTCGGGCGCCGGCGGCGCCGTCGGCAGCCGCACCGAGACCACGGTGCCGCTGCCGACGCGCGAACGGATGCGCATGCGCCCGCCGTGCAGGCTCGCCAGCGACGAGGTGATCGCCAGTCCCAGGCCCGAGCCGCGATGGCTTTTGGTGAACTGGTTGCTGACCTGCTCGAAGGGGCGGCCGAGCTTCTTCAGCGCATCGCTCGGGATGCCGATGCCCGTATCGGCCACCGTAAAGACGATTGCGCTGCCGGTAGTGCGCGCACGCAAGCGGATGCGGCCGCCCTGCGGCGTGAACTTCACCGCATTCGACAACAGGTTGAGCATCACCTGCTTGAGCGCCCTTCGGTCGCCGCGCATGGCCAGCCCGCGCCCGGTATCGGCGATCACCTCGATGTTCTGGGCGGCGGCCTGGGTCGAGACCACGCGCACCGATTCTTCCACCAGATCGTCGAGGATGAGCTCCTCCAGGTGCAGCGTCATGCGGCCGGCCTCGATCCGCGACATGTCGAGCACGTCGTTGATGACGCCGAGCAGGTAGGTGCCGCTCTGGTGGATGTCCTGGCAGTATTCGAGATACTTCGGCGAGCCGAGGTCGCCGAACATGCCCGACTGCATGATCTCGGAGAAGCCGATGACGGCGTTGAGCGGCGTCCTGAGCTCATGGCTGACATTGGCGAGGAACTCGGACTTGGTGCGGTTGGCCTCCTCGGCGCGGTCCTTTTCCTCGGCATATTTCTCGGCGAGCTCGACCATCTGCTGGGCCTGCTGCTCGAGCTTCTGGCGCGACTGGCGCAGGTCGGCGATGGTCGCCATCAGCCGGCGCTCGCCCTCGATCAGCCTGCCCTCGTGGCGCTTGAGCTGGGTGATATCGGTGCCCACCGACACGAAGCCGCCATCCTTGGTGCGGCGCTCGTTGATCTGTAGCCAGCGGCCGTCCTCCAGCTGCAGTTCGAACGACCGGGCGCCGGCCTCGGGAATGTCGTCGGTGACCACCTGCGAGCGCACCAGCGGCTTGCGCCCCGCGGCGATCACGTCGGCATAGGGCGTTCCCGTCGCCAGCACCCCGTCGGGAATGCCGTGCAGCTGCTGGTACTTGGAATTGCACATGACCAGACGGTTTTCCGCGTCCCACAGCACGAAGGCCTCGGAGATCGTCTCGATGGCATCGCGCAGGCGGATGTCGGCGGTCTTCGAGCGCTCGACCAGGCGCATCTGCTCGGTGACGTCGACGGCAATGCCGATGAGATGCGGCTGCGGGCTGTCGCGCTCGACCAGCTCGGCACGCACCCTCAGCCAGATCCAGCGGCCGTCGACGTGGTGCATGCGGAACATGCGGTCGACCGTCGTTTCGCCGGCCTCGAACAGGGATTCGACCAGGGTCAGCAGGTCGCCGTCGTCGGGATGGATGAGGCGGGCGACCTCACCGAAGCCGAGCAGGCCGTCGCGCGTGTCGAGCCCGACGATCTCGAACATCGAGCGCGACCAGAAGATGCGCGCGCTGGCCAGGTCCCAGTCCCACAGGCCGCAGCGGCCACGGGCGAGCGCCGCCTCGAAGCGGGACTGCGTCTCGCCATAGATGCGGTCGGCCTCGGCAGCGCGTGCCGTCTGCGAGAAATAGCCGTAGAGGATGACCAGCAGGATGGCGCTGGTGCCGACGAAGATGGCGACGTTGAGCGAAACGTCGGAGCGCCACGGCCCGTAAATGGCGGCAAACGGCTCGACCACGGCGACGGCCCCGAGCGGGGCGGAAAGATTGTGCAACGCGCCATAGGCCTTGTCGCCACTGGGCAGCGAGATTTGCAGCACGCCGGCGCGCGCCCCGAAGGTGGTGAGCAACTGGGCGTCGCCGATCACCTCGGAGAGAGGCCGGTTCTCGTGTGCCACGTCGCGCGGCGCGGTGGCGATGACCGTGCCCTCGGCGTCGGTGACATAAACCTGGCGGCCGTCGCGAATGGCGCCGGCGGGAAGTGCATCGGCAAGCGTGTTCAGCGCATCGCTGCGCGTCATGTCGCCGCTGGCGTCGGCGAAGGCATCCGACAGGATGCGCACGATCATGCCGATCGACTTCTGCGCGTCGGTCTCATGGTCAACGCGCAGCTCGTAGAGCTCGACGAATTGGGCGAGCCCCACGATCAGCAGGAAGATGGCGATGAGGACGGGAATGAGACGGCGCAGGAAGGGCTCGGCGGCGAGCAACTTGCGATAGGCAGGTCCGGCGAGCAGTCGCGCGTGGCCCGAGATTCCCGGGCGCCGCGGCCCTCCGCCGGCTGATTTTTGATAATGCTTCCCCGCAGGCGACAGTGCCGCCTCTGCCCGCGCCATGGCAGGCTCCCTCGATTTCCGCCGCATAATTCCGGGAGACGCCACGCCCGAATCATGTCCATTTGAATCGAGGCGATTCGGCTTGTCCAGTGCCGTAAACCAAATATTTACCAAGCGTCGGGGCGGCCGGAACCAGCGGCAAATAACGACATTCGACCAAAGCGCCCGGGCCGGGTATTATCGGCAGGGCGACACGAGAGACTTTGGTGTCATGACGCAAGCGACGATGAGCGCGAGCGAGCCGTCGGGCATCGGCGGATGGCTGATCCTGCCCGCCATCGGCATCGTCGTGGCGCCCATCCAGTTCGCCATGAATGTCCTGGATTACTTCCCGAAATTCGAGCTGCTCGAACCCGGCACGCTGCTCCACACCATGACCATGGTGGAGATCCTCGCCTGGATCGGCTTCGCCATTTTGGCGACCACCACCGCCGTGCAGTTCTTCACCCGCCGCAGGAGCGCGCCGAAGCTCTACCGGGCGCTGCTGGTCAGCCAGCTTCTCTTCGTGGTGGCGGCCTATTGGGCGGCGGCGATACTTTTTGACGCACCCGTGTTCGACGCCGACGCCGGCTTTGCCATCGCCATGCTGCTCGCCGCCTGCTTCATCTGGATTCCGTATTTCCTGTACTCGACAAGGGTGCGGAACACCTTCGTTCGCTAGCGACGCACTTACGCCAGCGTCCGCGTGACGATGTCGCGCACGTCGGAGGAGAGCGTCTCGCTGGCCGCGACGCGGCGGAGCGCCCGCTCGGCCAGCGCCCGGCGATGCGGCTCGAGCGCTCGCCATGAGCGGAAGCTGACCAGGAGCCGCGCCGCGGTCTGCGGATTGCGCTTGTCGAGGTCGATGACGAAATCGGCGAGGAAGTCGTAGCCGGCGCCATCGCGGCGGTTGAACTGCGTCTGGTTGGCGCCGGCAAACGTGCCGACGAGCGCCCGGATGCGGTTGGGGTTGGAGATCGAGAAGGACGGGTGGACGAGAAGCGCGCGCACCCGGTCGAGCGTCTCGGCTGCCGGCACGATCGCCTCGAACATCAGCCACTTGTCGAGGACCAGCGGATCGTTGCGATAGCGGTCGTGGAAGGCTTCCAGCGCAGCGAAGCGCTCCGGCAAGGCGGCGGCCGCCAGAATGCCGAGCGCCGCCGAGCGGTCGGTCATGTTGTCGGCCTGGTGGAAGCGCCGGATGACGCGCTCGACGACCTGCCGGTTGCCATCGGCGACCGCGAGGTCGAGGGCGGCATTGGCGAGCGACCGACGGCCCGCCGCGGCGGCGTCGGGCGAATAGGGGGCCTTCGTTTCCAGCCGGTCGGCGAGGGCGGCAAGGCGGCCACCGACCCGGTCGGCGATGCGCGCCCTGACCTGGTTGCGGGCGGCTGCGATGGCGTCGGGATCGACATCGCGGCCGATCTCGCGGGCGATGTCGGCTTCTCCCGGAAGCTGCAGCACCTGGGCGCGAAACGCGGGCTCCAGCGCCTCGTTCTCGGCCACATCGGCGAGCGCATCGATGAGCGCCACGTCGAAGGCGATGATCTCGCCGCGCGCGGCGTCGCCGGCGCCCTGGGTGAGCGCGCGCATGGCCAGTGTCTGCGCCGCCTGCCAGCGGTTGAACGGGTCGGCGTCGGTTCTCAGCAGAAACAGCAGGTCGGCCTCGGAAAGGTCGATGTTGAGCCTGACCGGCGCCGAGAAGCCGCGCAGCAGCGAGGGCACCGGCCGGGTCGAGACGCCGTGGAAGACGATCGTCTGGCTCTCCTCGGTAAGCTGGATGACGTCGCCATCGACGCGCCCCCCGACAGCCTCGTCGAAAGCGAGGTCGTCGCCATTGGCGCCGACCAGGCCGAAACGGACGGGAATGTGCTGCGGCAGCTTCTTGGCCTGGCCGGGGGTGGGCGGTGAGGACTGGGTCAGCGTCAGCGCATAGGTCTTCTGGCGCGGGTCGTAGCTGCCCTTGGCGGTCACCTCCGGTGTGCCGGCCTGGGAGTACCACAGCTTGAACTGGGCGAGGTCGGCGCCGGTGGCATCGGCGAAGGCGGCGAGGAAATCCTCGATGGTGACAGCTTCGCCATCATGGCGCTCGAAATAGAGGTCCATGCCGGCGCGGAAGCCGTCATCGCCGAGCACCGTCTTCAGCATGCGCACGGCTTCGGCGCCCTTCTCGTAGACGGTCGGCGTGTAGAAGTTGTTGATCTCGTGATAGGTCTCCGGCCTCACCGGATGGGCGAGCGGTCCCGCATCCTCCGGGAACTGGCGCGCCTTCAGCGTACGCACGTCGGCGATGCGCTTGACCGGCCGCGAGCGCATGTCGGCGGAGAACTCCTGGTCGCGGAAGACGGTCAGCCCCTCCTTCAGGCAGAGCTGGAACCAGTCTCGGCAAGTGATTCTGTCGCCAGTCCAATTGTGGAAATATTCGTGGGCGATGACGCCCTCGATATAGCCGTAGTCGGAATCGGTGGCGGTGTCGGGGTCGGCCAGGACGTACTTGTCGTTGAAGACGTTGAGGCCCTTGTTCTCCATCGCCCCCATGTTGAAGTCGGACACGGCGACGATGTTGAACACGTCGAGGTCGTATTCGCGGCCGAAGGCGGTCTCGTCCCAGCGCATGGAGCGTTTCAGTGAATCCATCGCCCAGGCCGAGCGCGCCTCCTTGCCGTGCTCGCAGTAGATGGCGAGCGCCACTTTGCGGCCAGACATGGTGGTGAAGCTGTCCTTGATCACGCCGAGATCGCCGGCGACCAGTGCGAACAGGTAGGACGGCTTGGGGAAGGGGTCGTGCCAGACGGCGAAATGCCGGTCGCTGCCGGCGATGTCGCCGCTCTCCACCAGATTGCCGTTGGCAAGCAACACCGGTGCCGCGTCCTTCGGCGCCTCGATGCGCGTCGTGTAGACGGCCAGCACGTCCGGCCGGTCGAGGAAGTAGGTGATGCGGCGGAAGCCCTGGGCCTCGCACTGGGTGCACCAGTTGCCGGAACTGCGGAAGAGCCCCATCAGCTTGGTGTTGGCGGTGGGGTCGACTTCGGTGACGATTTCAAGCGTGAACGGTGTTTCGGGGACGTCCGGGATGGTCAGCCCGTCCGGCGTCGCCGTGTAGCGCCCCGCCGGCAGCGGCGTGTCGTCGATCGCCAGAGACTTGAGCTTCAGCTCGTCGCCGTCGAGCGAAAGCGGCGCGCCTGCGGTGACCCGGCGCATGGCCAGGCGCGCCGTGACGCGGGTGGCGTGCGCATCGAGCCGGAAGTCGAGCGCGACGGTCTCGATGACGAAATCGGGAGCGCGATAGTCCGCCAGGCGAACGGGGGCCGTCTCAGTCTTCATGGGGTCTTTCAAGCTTTCAATAGAGGCGGGTCTGCCGTGCCGGATAGATAGCACGCGGGCCGCGGAAAGCGATTCCGGCGGGGGATAATCCGGATTCCGCAAAAAATTGCGGGGGCGACAACCGACAGAATTGCAATCGCCGAATAGTCAGGATAATCAACAAATAATACGACGAAAAAAGGCAGCGAGCGCCTCCGGGGGGGTAGTGCCTCGCGCTGCGCGAGGAGGGCGCCTGTTCATGTATCTCGGACTCGACATCGGAACCTCGTCGGTGAAGGCGGTGCTTATCGACGAGCGCCAACGCGTTGTGGCGAGCGAAACCGCGGATCTCGAAGTTTCACGACCCCATTCGGGCTGGTCGGAGCAGGACCCTGACAGTTGGTGGGTGGCCTGCGAGGTGGTGCTCGACAAGCTGGCGGCCACACACAAGAAGGAGCTCGGCGGCGTCAAGGGCATCGGCCTTTCCGGCCACATGCACGGCGCCACGCTGATCGACTCGGCCGACAAGCCGCTGCGTCCCTGCATCCTGTGGAACGATGTGCGCTCGGCCAAGGAAGCCGCGGAGCTGGACGCCAATCCGAGCTTCCGCGCGATTACCGGCAACATCGTCTTCCCCGGCTTCACCGCGCCCAAGCTCGCCTGGGTTGCGCGCCACGAACCCGAGACCTTTGCCAAGGTCGCCAAGGTCCTGCTGCCCAAGGACTATGTGCGCCTGAAGCTGACCGGCGACTATGCCTCCGACATGTCGGATTCGGCCGGCACCTCCTGGCTCGACGTGGCCAAGCGCGACTGGAGCGACGAACTCCTCTCGGCGACGAAGTTGACGCGCGCCCAGATGCCGTCGCTCTACGAGGGCTCGGCGGCGACCGGTACGTTGCGTCCCGAGCTGGCGAGCCGCTGGGGCATGGGCGCCAAGGTGGTGGTTGCCGGCGGCGGCGGCGACAATGCCGCCTCGGCCTGCGGCGTCGGCGTGGTCAAGCCCGGCACCGCCTTCGTCTCGCTCGGCACCTCCGGCGTGCTCTTTGTCTCCAATGCGCGCTTCTCGCCCGACCCGGCGACCGCCGTCCACGCCTTCTGCCACGCCGTCCCCGACACCTGGCACCAGATGGGCGTCATCCTTTCGGCCGCTGGCGCGCTCGAATGGCTGGCCGACGTCTTTTCGACCAGCGCCGCCGATCTGACCAAGCCGCTGGAGAACGACAAGAGCGGCCCCGGCGAGGTGATCTTCCTGCCCTATCTCGGCGGCGAGCGTACGCCCCACAACGATGCCGCCATCCGCGGCAGCTTCGCGGGGCTGAGCTATGCCACCGACAAGACGGCGCTCACCCGTGCCGTGCTCGAGGGCGTCGCCTTCGCCTTTGCCGATTGTCTGTTGGCGCTGACCCAGGCCGGTGCCAGCGTCGAGCGGGCGCTTGCCGTCGGCGGCGGTTCGCGCTCGAAGAAGTGGCTGCGCATCATCGCCAACGCGCTCAATATCACCGTCGACGTGCCGGAGGAGGGCGACTTCGGCGCCGGCCTCGGCGCTGCGCGTCTCGGCCTGATCGCAGCCGAGAACGCCGATCCTTTCGCCGTCTGTGCCCAGCCGGCCATTCGCGAGACGATCGAACCCGATCCCGAACTGGTTCCGGCCTACGCTGCAGCCTATGCGACGTACCGGAAGCTCTATCCTGCTACCAAGGAGGCCATGTCCCAATGAGTGCCCGTTTCTTCAGCCAACAAAAGCCGATCAAGCTTGCCCGCGGAAAGTCGGGCGAGGGCCTCGCTTACCATTGGTACGACCCCAACAAGAAGGTGCTCGGCAAGCGCATGGAGGACCATCTGCGCTTTTCGGTCGCCTACTGGCATTCCTTCGCCTGGGACGGCCGCGACATGTTCGGCGGCGAGACCTTCATGCGTCCGTGGATGCACATGTCGGACGAGATGGAAGCGGCGAAGCTGAAGGCCGACGTCGCCTTCGAGATGTTCCGCCTGCTGGGTGTGCCCTTCTTCGCCTTCCACGACCGCGACATCGCGCCGGAAGGCAAGACGCTGGCCGAATCCAACAAGAACGTCCGCATCATCGGCGACATCCTCGCCGAGAAGATGGAGAAGACCAAGGTCAAGCTCCTGTGGGGCACGGCCAACATGTTCACCAACCGCCGCTACATGGCGGGCGCGGCGACCAATCCCGATCCGGACGTCTTTGCCTATGCCGCGGCGCAGGTGAAGAACGTGCTCGAGCTGACCCATCAGCTCGGCGGCGCCAACTACGTTCTGTGGGGCGGCCGCGAAGGGTACGAGACCCTGCTCAATACCGACATGAAGCAGGAGTTCGCCCAGCTTGGCCGCTTCCTGACCATGGTCGTCGAGCACAAGCACAAGATCGGTTTCAAGGGCACCATCCTCATCGAACCCAAGCCGAAGGAGCCGACCAAGCACCAGTACGACTTCGACGTCGGCTCGATATGGGGGATGCTGCAGCAGTTCGGCCTCGAGAAAGAGGTCAAGATCAACATCGAGCAGAACCACGCCATCCTCGCCGGACACACCTTCGAGCACGAACTGGCGCTGGCCGGCGCGCTCGGCATCCTCGGCTCGATCGACATCAACCGCGGCGACTATCAGCTCGGCTGGGACACCGACCAGTTCGGCATGAACGTGCCCGAGCTGGCGCTCACCTGCTACTACATCCTCAAGGCAGGCGGCCTGGGCACCGGTGGCTTCAACTTCGATTCGAAGATCCGCCGCCAGTCGCTCGATCCCGACGATCTGCTGATCGCCCATGTCGGCTCGATGGATGCCTGCGCCAAGGGCCTGCTGATCGCCGAACAGATCATCAAGGACGGCAAGTTCGACGCCTTCGTTGCCGACCGCTACGCCGGCTGGAAGAGCAAGGAAGGCAAGGCCATCCTCGCCGGCAAGCGCTCGCTCGACGATCTGGCGGACTATGTCCACAAGAAGGACCTCGAGCCGCAGCCGGTCAGCGGCAAGCAGGAATATCTGGAAAGCCTCATCAACAGCTATCTCTAGCGGCGCCCGGTGCGGCATTCAGGAGGAGGAAACAACCATGAAAACAATGAAGGGGCCGGCGATCTTCCTGGCGCAGTTCGCTGGCGATGACGCGCCATTCAACACGCTGGCCGGCATGGCCAAATGGGCCGCCGGCCTCGGCTACAAGGGCATCCAGATCCCGAGCTGGGACGGCCGCCTGATCGACGTCAAGAAGGCTGCCTCGAGCAAGACCTATTGCGACGAGATCAAGGGCATTTGCGCCGATGCCGGCGTCGAGATCACGGAACTGGCCTCGCACCTGCAGGGCCAACTGGTGGCGGTGAACCCGGTCTACGACAGCGCCTTCGACGGCTTTGCGGCGCCGGACGTACGCGGCGACCCCAAGAAGCGCCAGAAATGGGCGGTCGATCAGGTCAAGGCGACGATCAAGGCCTGCGCCAATCTCGGCCTGCCCTCGATGCCGACCTTCTCGGGCGCCTTCGTCTGGCCGTTCATGTATCCGTGGCCGCAGCGGCCGGCCGGGCTGGTCGAGACCGGCTTCGACGAGCTTGCCAAGCGCTGGGGGCCGATCTTCGATTATGCCGACGGCCTCGGCATCGACGTCGCCTTCGAGCTGCATCCCGGCGAGGACCTGCACGACGGCATCTCTTTCGAGATGCTGCTCGAGCGGGTCAACAACCACCCCCGCTGCGGCATCAACTACGATCCTTCGCACTTCGTGCTGCAGCAGCTCGATTATCTCAAGTTCATCGACTTCTACCACGAGCGCATCTACGCCTATCACGTCAAGGACGCGGAATTTAATCCGACCGGCAAGCAGGGCGCCTATGGCGGCTTTCAGCCCTGGGTGAAGCGCGCCGGGCGCTTCCGCTCGCTTGGTGACGGTCAGGTCGATTTCTCCGGCATCTTCTCCAAGCTCGCCGAATACGACTACGACCGCTGGGCGGTGCTCGAATGGGAATGCTGCCTGAAGCATCCCGAGCAGGGGGCGGCCGAGGGCGCGCCCTTTATTGCGGCGCACATCATCCGTGTGACCGAGAAGGCCTTCGACGACTTCGCCGCCAGCGGCGTCGACCAGAAGGCCAACCGCAAGATGCTCGGCATCTAGGCAACGGGAGGCAAGCACTCAGATGGTCGAAGGACGCAGCGACGCAAAATCGGGCGGTCGCATTCGGCTGGGCATGGTCGGCGGCGGGCAGGGTGCCTTCATCGGCGGTGTCCATCGCATCGCCTCGCGCATCGACGACAACTACGAGCTGGTCGCCGGCGCACTCTCCTCGGAGCGCCGGCGCGCCATCGATTCGGCGCTCGAACTGGGCATTGCCCGCGACCGCGCCTATGCCGATTTCGAGGAGATGGCCAAGGCCGAGGCCAAGCGCAAGGACGGCATCGAGGTGGTGGCGATCGTCACCCCCAACTTCATGCATGCCGCGCCGATCAAGGCCTTCCTCAAGGCCGGCATCCACGTCATCTGCGACAAGCCGCTGGCCATGTCGGTGGCCGAGGCCAAGGACATCCAGCGGGCGGTGAAGCGCAGCGGCAAGATCTTCGCGCTCACTCACAACTACACCGGCTATCCGATGATCCGCCAGGCGCGCGCCATCGTCGCCGCCGGCGAGCTCGGCGAGCTCCGCCAGATCCAGGCCGAATACGCGCAGGACTGGCTGACCGAGCGGCTGGAGGCCACCGGTCAGAAGCAGGCCGACTGGCGCACTGACCCCAAGCGGGCCGGCGCCGGCGCACTCGGCGACATCGCCACCCACGCTTACAATCTGGCCTGCTTCGTCACCGGCCTGCAGCTGGATTCGCTTGCCGCCGACCTCACCACCTTCGTCAAGGGCCGCAAGCTCGATGACAACGACAACATCCTGCTGCGCTGGAGGGGCGGCGCCAAGGGCATGTTGTGGGCGACCCAGGTGGCGCCGGGCAATGAGAACAATCTGTCGCTCAGGGTCTACGGCTCCAAGGGCGGACTGGCATGGCGGCAGGAGGACCCGAACTATCTGTGGTTCACTCCCTTCGGCCAGCCGACCCGCCTGATCACGCGGTCGGGCGTCGGCGCCAATGCCGATGCGGCACGCGTCTCGCGCACGCCCTCCGGCCACCCGGAAGGCTATCTGGAGGGCTTCGCCAACATCTACACCGAGGTCGCCCGCGCCATCCGCGCCGCACGGACCGACGAGGATCCGCCCGCCGACGTGCTCTTCCCCACGGTCGAGGACGGCCTTGCGGGGATGCAGTTCATCGAGGCGGCGCTGAAGTCGAATGCCAAAAACGGCGGCTGGGTGAAGGTCTAGCCGTCAGGCCGATCCAAAAGAAGAAGGCCGGGCGCCACGGCGTCCGGCCTTCTTTTGATTCCATGGCGGGCAGGCGATAGCGGCCGCCTACCAGCTCCACATGGTGCCGTCTTCCAGACGGGCGACCGGCAGGTAGGCCGGTTCGTATTCGTATTTCGCCGCCAGCTCTTCGTCGATGTCGACGCCGTGGCCGGGCACGTCGCCGGGATAGAGATAGCCGTCCTTGAACGAATAGGCGTGCGGGAAGACCTCGTTGGTCTTGTCGCTGTGATGCATGTATTCCTGGATGCCGAAATTGGGCACCCAGAGATCGAAGTGCAGCGCCGCGCCGAGGCAGACCGGCGACAGGTCGGTGGCGCCGTGGCAGCCGGTCCGCACCTGGTAGAGCTCGGCGAGCATGGCGATCTTGCGCAACTGCGTGATGCCGCCGGTATGCACCACCGCCGTGCGGATATAGTCGCAATACTGGTTCTGCAGGATCTCGCGGCAGTCGTGGATGGAGTTGAACACCTCGCCGATGGCGATCGGCGTGACGGTGTGCTCGCGGATGAGCCTGAGCGACTCCTGGTTCTCCGCCGGCGTCGGGTCCTCCAGCCAGAACAGCCGGTAGGGCTCGAGGCTCTTGCCCAGGCGTCCCGCTTCGATCGGCGTCAGCCGGTGATGGGCGTCGTGCAGCAGGTGGAAGTCGAAGCCGAACTTCGACCGCACCGCATCGAACAGCTTGGGTGCAAATTCGAGGTATTTCTCGGTCGACCAGATCGACTCCTCGACCAGCCCCTTCACTGCCGGCTCGTAATAATACTTGCCGCGGGCGACGCCATAGACCGAATCGAGCCCGGGAATGCCCGACTGCGCCCTGACGGCCTTGTAGCCCTGTTCCAGATACTGTCCGACGGCGTCGAGCGTCTCCGGGATGTCGCGGCCATTGGCATGGCCGTAGACCATGACGCCGCTGCGGCTCTTGCCGCCGAGGATCTGGTAGAGCGGCAGGCCGGCGGCCTTCGCCTTGATGTCCCACAGCGCCGTGTCGACGGCGCCGATCGCCGCCATCGTCACCGGGCCGCGCCGCCAGTAGGCGCCCTTGGCCAGGAATTGCCAGATGTCCTCGATCTGGTGCGGATCGCGGCCGATGAGGAGCGGCGCGATATGATCCTTGAGGTAGGAAGCGACCGCCAGCTCGCGGCCGTTGAGCGTGCCGTCACCAACCCCATAGAGGCCCTCGTCGGTAACGATCTTGAGCGTGACGAAGTTGCGGTCCGGGCAGGTGACGATGACTTTTGCTTCGGTGATCTTCATGGGGGGCTTGGTCTCTAGATGTGCGCCGGCTCGCTGGTGAAGGGCGGCGTCGGTTCGTCCGGTTCCTCGCTGTCGAAGAGGTGCGGATAGGTCCGTTCGATCAGCGGCAGTGACGTCAGGATTTCGGTGAGGTGCGCGCGCATGGCCGCCTCGGCACGGGCCGCGTCGTGCGCTTCCACGGCGTCGAGGACGGCGGCGTGCTGTTCCACCAGGCGTGTGAGCGGCGTCGTCTGCGGCATGCTGAGATAGCGGACGCGGTCCATCTGCGCCTTGATTTCCTCGACCACGCGCCAGGCGTAGTCGCAATCGACACCGAGCGCGAGGCCGCGGTGGAAGGCCTCGTCGAGCGCCAGGAAGCGCGCCGGCGATCCTTCCGAGGCCACCGCCTGCTGCTGCGCGATGATCTCTCTCAGCGCCGCGATCGTCTCCGCGCTCATCGCCTGGCAGGCCCTCTGCGCTACCGCCACCTCGACTGCCTCGCGCACGAAGCGCGCTTCGGTGACCTGCTTGGTCGAGATCTTGACGACGAAGGTGCCGCGCTGCGGGCGGATCTGGACGAGCCCGGCCTCGCTCAGCTTTATGAAGGCTTCACGCACCGGCTGCCGGCTGACGCCCATCTGGGCCGCGATTTCCGACTCCGACAGGGCGCGGCCGGGGAGCAGGGCCATGGCGACGATGGCGCTCTTCAGCTCGTGAAACACACGCTGCGCGACCGGCTCGGTGGCGGCACGCGCCACGCCGGACCAGCGCTCATTCGTCGGGTCCTTCATCGTCCCGACGGTTACCCTCTTCATCTACGTTCGCCCCGCACGTGTTCGTTTGATCGAACAGCATCGTTGCATCTTCATATGCTGCATACTAGCATACCAGTCAACTATGACGTTCGGCCGCGGCCTGCGCAAGACCGGGCGGCAATTTGCAACAGGAGGGCATGACGCAGGACGTTTCCGCGCAAGGGATTGGCTCCAGTCGCTGACGTGGCGGCCATGGCGTTGCCGCGAGTTGGCCACGCCGTGACTATACGCCGAACCTCGGCGCGGTGCTCACGGGTGACTGCCCGTCCTGACGCTCGTCCGTTCACCTGCCGCCGGTCTTCGTGCATTTCGGCATCCTGATGCATCCAGATGATGACCATCCGGCGCCGCGCGTGACGAACCTGCCGATGAGGTCGTGCGGCTTGGCATGCGACGGAGGCGGTTCGCAGCGGGCAATTGCGGTCGTCGATCACCGCCGGTGTCGGTCCTGCTTGCGTTTTTCCCCGGCATCGGGCTCAGTCTGTGAAATCTCCTGATGTCTGGCACATGGGCAGAAAATGGAACAAGAACAAATAGATAAAACCAGTCTCAGGCTGAGCCTGGCGACGCTTTTCAGCGTGCCGAAGTCGGTCGCGCGGCCAGCCTATGACCGTTCGGCGCTGACGCCCGGAATCGTCCACCTCGGCATTGGCGCCTTCCACCGCGCCCATCAGGCCGTCACCGTCGACGGCATCCTCGCGGCCGACCCCTCGTGGGCGATCGTCGGCGCGAGCCTGAGGAGCGCGGCGACGCGCGACGCGCTGCGGCCGCAGGACGGCCTCTACACCCTGTCAGTGCGCTCGGGCGAGGGCGAGCGGCTCAGCATCATTGGCAGCGTCGTAGACGTGCTGGTCGCCACCGACGAGCGCGCCCGGCTGCTCGCCGCCATGGCCGACCCGCGCGTGCGCATCGTCTCGCTGACGGTGACCGAGAAGGGCTATTGCCACGATCCGGCGACCGGTGCACTCAACGAGGCCGATCCCGGCATCCGCCACGACCTCGCCAATCCGCAGGCGCCCGGCACCGCGCCGGGGCTGATCGTCGAAGCGTTGGCGCGGCGACGCGCCGCAGGTGCCGCACCGTTCACCGTGCTCACCTGCGACAATCTTCCCGCGAACGGCACAGTGGCTAGGCGCATCCTCACCCGCTTCGCCGAATTGCGCGACGCCGACCTCGGCGCCTGGGTGGCCGGCGAGGTTGCCTTCCCCTCGACCATGGTCGACCGCATCACGCCGGCCACCACCGACGAGGACCGCGCCCGCGTCGACGCCGCGCTCGGCGTCACCGACGCCTGGCCGGTGGTCACCGAGCCGTTCTCGCAATGGGTCATCGAGGATCACTTTCCCACTGGCCGGCCGGCCTATGAGACCGCCGGGGCGGAGATCGTTACCGACGTCGCGCCCTACGAGACGATGAAGCTGCGGCTGTTGAACGGTGCCCATTCGAGCCTCTCTTATCTCGGCTATCTCGGCGGCTACGCCTTCGTCTCCGACGTGATGGGCGATGCCTCCTATGCCCGCTTCGTCGCCGCGCTGATGGAGGAGGCGACGCCGACGCTGGCGCTTCCTCCTTCGACCGATCTTGCCGGCTACAAGGCGGCGCTCATCGATCGCTTCCGCAACCCGGCGCTCAAGCACAAGACCTGGCAGATCTGCATGGACGGCAGCCAGAAGCTGCCGCAGCGGCTGCTCGGCACCATCCGCGACTGCCTGAAGAGCGGTGCGCCCTTTGGCCGGCTGGCGCTCGGTGTCGCCGGGTGGATGCGCTACGTCACCGGCGTCGACGAGACCGGCGCGGCGATCGACGTGCGCGATCCGCTCGCCGCGGACCTGCGCGCGCTGGCCGATGCCGCCGGGCCGGACGCCGAACGGCTGGTCCGCTCGTTCGTCGGCGTCGAGAAGGTGTTCGGCACAGACCTTGCCGCCGATCCGCGCTTCGTGTCCGCCGTGACCGAGCGGCTTGCCCGCCTGCTCAGGGAGGGGGCGAAACGCGCCGTCGCGGCGGAGGAGGGGGCGGGCTAGCCTGGCGTCACGTCTGCGGCGTGTACCACAGGACGACGTTTCCGTTCCTGAAGGCGCGCACCCGCATCTGCTTGAGCCGCACCGGCTCGGGCACGCCGTCAAACATCGTCCGGCCGGCGCCGAGGACCAGTGGATTGACCACGATCTGGTACTCGTCGATGAGGCCAGCGGGGGCCAGCTGGGCGATGATCGTGCCGCTGCCGAACATCGCCATGTCGGGGCCATCCTCCTGCTTCATGCGGCGCATGGCGGCGACCGGATCCTCGCTGATCAGCCGCGTATTGTTCCACGTCGCTGCCGTGAGCGTCCGCGAGAAGACGACCTTGGGCAGGGCGTTCATGTGCTCGGCGACGACCGGGTCGTTCTTCTTTGCCATCTCGGTCGGCCAGTAGCGCATCATCAGTTCGTAGGTGATGCGGCCGAAGACGAGCACGCCGCCACCTTTGGCATTGCCCTCGACAAAGGCGTTCCACTCCGGATCGGGGTCCATGGTGTGGGCCCAACTCATGTCGCCGTGGGCATCCTGGAAATAGCCGTCGAGCGAGACGTGGTTGAAGACGATGAGCCTGCGCATTCCGGCCTCCACCTAATTCGGCTCGACCCACAGCGGCCGCACCTCGACGGCGCCACGGCCGGTCGCGGGACAGCGCGCCGCCCAGGCAAGCGCCGTGTCGCGGTCGGGCACGTCGATGATGTAGAAGCCGCCGATCTGCTCCTTGGTCTCGGCGAACGGTCCATCGCGCACCTCGGTCGCGCCGCCCACCGCGCGGACCGTGGCGGCCGATTGGCTTGGCTGCAGCCGGCTCCAGCCGACCATGATGCCGGCTTTGGTCAGTGCCTCGGTATAAGCGGCATAGGCGGCAAGACCGCGCTTCTGTTCCTCGGCGCTAAGCTTTGGGAAGCCCGCCTCGTCGACGTGAAGCATGAGGATATACTGCATTTTCGCTTGTTCTCCGCCGGGACCAGGAGCCGTTCGTCGGTCCCCTGAGATGACGACGAACGAGATGGGCCGATTTCGACAGGTGGCGCGAAAAATCAGCCGCGGGCGGCGGCCGACGCGATGCGCCGGCGCTCCTGCGCCTCGGCCGGCCACAGGGTCTTCATGTCGTAGTACTCCGCAAAGGCCGGCACATCGGCCGGCAGCGCCACCCAGGGCTGTTTCGAGCGCGTGTAGATGTGGACGTCCGGGCTGATCGCCGTCGGATCGTCGAGCGTGCCGACGCGCACGAAGCGGAGATACGGCCGGCGGCCGTAGTCGCTCCATACGGCGACCTTGCACTCAGGGCAGCGATAGATGTCGTGCGGCCGGCCGCCGTCGGTCGGCATGGAAA
The DNA here is from genome assembly GCA_963785065.1 of uncultured Alphaproteobacteria bacterium. GTDB lineage: Bacteria > Pseudomonadota > Alphaproteobacteria > Rhizobiales > Kaistiaceae > CAVSRC01. Next base: position 830,343 of record CAWATX010000004.1, on the reverse strand, counting down.
CTGGCTCCGGCGTGCCGGCGGTGATCTCGATGCGGTCGGTCTCATAGAGCGCATTGACGGCAAAGGCGCTGCCGGTCTGCCGCTGGCAGTCGAGACAGTGGCAGCAATGGACGAACATCGGTGCCGAATTGAGCCGGAAACGCACCGCGCCGCACGAGCACCCACCCTCAAACGATTCAGCCATTTGGATTGTCCTCCTCCGTCGTCGGCAGCACGGCGGCCGGCAGGTTCAGCGGATCGTAGGTCCCCGGCCGGGCCTTGCGAAGGTAGCGCACCAGCACGGGCACGAAGAACAGCAGGATCGCCAGCTTGACGATGGCGACCAGCGGCCCGCCCCATGAGAAGAGCAGCAGGAAGGCCAGCGCGATCATGACGAAGATGAAGATCGTCAGCGCCACGTTGAGGATGTAGCCGGTGGGGCTGTTGCCGTGGCGGAAGACGACGCCCTTTCCGTGGGCCGCCAGCCGCCGGTGCAACTCGGTCAGGAAGGCGACATAGTCGGCATCGTGCTCGGCGAAACTGGCGAAGCCGCGATAGTCCATGTTGAAGAGCTCGGCCATGCCGCCGGCCTTGAGGATGATGCGGGCGCGATAGCGGTTGGTGGCGATGCGCGTCGGCGCGAAGGCGAGTTGCACCTCGGCAATGCCGTCATAGAAGACACCATCGAGCTTGCCGCCTTCCTCCTCCCAGGTGAGCGCATCCTCGGTCAGCCGGTATATGCGCGGCTTGACGAAGGCGTTCGCCCGCAGCCGGTAGACGGTGGGGTCGATGGCCGCGCTCATTGGCCGGACGGGGCGAGGTCCGGGTTGGGCGTATAGCCGGGACCGACGGTCAGCGGCTTGTCGGCGAGCACCGACTGATCGAGGTCGGAGTGGAGCTTCTTGTCGAGCGTCTCGATCACCGTACCATCGGCGCCGATCAGGCGGATGGTGACGTCGTAGTCCTTGTTCGCGACGATGCCGGTGAGGGGATCGGTGGTGAAGGTATATTCCCGGCGCTTCGCCGCGACCGGCTTGGAGAGCACGATCGGCGGCCCGCCCGAGGGGTTCTCGAAGGTCGCCTCGATGCGCGCATTCTCCGGCAGCGTGCGCAGCGGCGCCGCGACGAAGCCGGCATATGCCTCCGACAGTCGGTAGTTGAAGATGAAGCCACCGCCGGAAATGTCGAGATAGGGGCCCTTCTCTCCGCAGGCGGCAAGCAGCAGCACGCCCGCGATTGCCAGCGACCTGACCGTTTTGCCGAGCATGATTTCGCCGCTCCGTCTGCCTTGCCCGCAAGGCTCCCCCTGCCTTCCGCAATAGGCGATTGCCGCGATTTCGGCAATTGGCGACGGCGAAGGAGAGGCTTGTCGCTCCGGCACAAAGCCTGCAATCCTGCCAAGGGGCAGGAAGGAGCCATTGATGGTCAAGGCAGGTGCCACGGCGGCGATCCCAGCGTTCGCAGCCCCCTATGCGGCCGACGACGCGGCGCTGATCCGCGCCTTCATCGCGGAGACACGCCTCGGCGAGGAAACCGAGCGGCGGATCGACCAGCGCGCGGCGCGCCTCATCACCGCCATTCGCGATGCGGCCGGCGGCATCGGCGAACTTGAGGATTTTCTGCGCGAATTTGCCCTGTCGACCCGCGAGGGGCTGGCGCTGATGGTGCTGGCCGAGGCGCTCTTGCGCGTGCCCGACGCTGCCACCCAGGACCGGCTGATCGAGGACAAGATCGGCAGCGGCGACTGGAGCGAACACAGCGGCCGCGGCGGCAAGCCGTTCGTCACCGCTTCGATCTGGGCGCTCGGCCTGACCTCCCGCATCGTCTACCCCGGCGACACGCCCGAGCGGCTGGTCGCCGGCCTGGTCAGCCGCCTCGGCAAACCGGCGGTGCGCACTGCCACGCGCCAGGCCATGCGCGTGCTCGGCCATCACTTCGTCCTCGGCCAGACCATCGGTGAGGCGCTGAGCCGGGCGCGCGCCATGGAAAAGCAGGGCTTCCGCCATTCCTATGACATGCTGGGCGAAGGCGCCCGCACCGCCGCCGATGCGGCGCGCTATTTCGAGGCCTATGCCGGCGCCATCGCCGCCATCGGCAAATCCGCCGGCAAGGGCGCTCTGCCGGACCGGCCGGGCATCTCGGTGAAATTATCGGCGCTCCACCCACGTTACGAGGCGGTGAAACGCGAGCGTGTGCTCAAGGAGCTGGCGCCGCGCCTGCTCGATCTCGCCCGCGCCGCCAAGGCGCACGACCTCAACCTGACGGTCGATGCGGAGGAGGCCGACCGGTTGGAGATATCGCTCGACGTGGTGGCCGCGGTGCTGGCCGATCCATCGCTCGCCGGCTGGGACGGCTTCGGCCTGGCGATCCAGGCCTATCAGAAGCGCGCGGCGGACGTGGTCGACTGGGTGGGCACGATCGCTCCGGCGCTCGACCGGCGCCTGATGGTGCGGCTGGTCAAGGGCGCCTACTGGGACACCGAGATCAAGCGCGCGCAGGAGCGCGGGCTTGCCGACTATCCGCTGTTCACACGCAAGCCCGCCACCGACCAGTCCTATCTCGCCTGCGCTCACCGGCTGCTGGCGCTGCGCCCGCGCATCTATCCGCAATTCGCCAGCCACAACGCACTCACCGTCGCCGCCGTCGTGGAGATGGCCGGCGGTCCATCCGGTTACGAGTTCCAGCGGCTGCACGGCATGGGCGAGGCGCTGTTCACGACAATGCGCAAGGACGATCCGGCCATCGCCGCGCGCATCTATGCGCCGGTTGGCGGCCATCGCGAGCTGCTTGCCTATCTCGTGCGCCGGCTTCTCGAGAACGGCGCCAACTCCTCCTTCGTCTCCGTCGTCGGCGATACCGACGTGCCGGTGGCAGATCTGCTCAAGCGGCCGGCGGCCCTGCTCGAAGGCGGCGACCGCGTCCGCCACAGCCGCGTGCCGCTGCCGCACGACCTCTATGCGCCGGCCCGGCGGAACTCGACCGGACTGGAGTTCGGCAGCGCCGCCGACCTTCGCGCGCTTCTCTCCGGCATGGCCAAGGCCGGCGATAAGCCGATTGCGGCGCGACCGCTGACGGCCACCGGCAAGACGAACGGCGGCGCCCGGCCCGTCGTCAGCCCTGCCGACGGAAAGACCATTGTCGGCAGCGTGGTGGACCTGCCGGTTGAATTGATCGATGAGGTGATGACGGCGGCTAAGGCCGACTTCGCGGCGTGGTCGCGGGTGCCGGCGACCGAGCGCGCCGATATGCTCGACCGGCTGGCTGACTCAATCGAAGGCGAACGCGATTCCCTGGTGGCGCTGCTTGCTCGCGAGGGCGGCAAGACGCTCAACGACGGCATCGCCGAGGTGCGCGAAGCGGCCGACTTTTGCCGCTACTACGCGAGCCAGGCTCGGCTCCTCTTCGTGCCCGAGGTGATGCCGGGGCCGACCGGCGAAAGCGACCGGCTGGTGCGTCGCGGACGCGGTGTCTTCATCTGCATCTCGCCGTGGAACTTTCCGCTGGCGATCTTCCTCGGCCAGACGGTGGCGGCACTGGCCGCCGGCAATGCGGTGATCGCCAAGCCGGCCGAACAGACGCCGCTCGTCGCTTTCCGCGCCTTCGAACTTCTGCACAAGGCCGGCGTGCCCCTGGCCGCGGCGCAGCTCGCGCCCGGCGACGGCAAGGTCGGTGCGGCGCTTGTCGCCCACCCGGACGTTGCTGGCGTCGCCTTCACCGGTTCGACCGAGGTTGCCTGGGCGATCAACCGCACGCTCGCCGCCAAGTCCGGGCCGATCGTGCCGCTCGTCGCCGAGACCGGCGGTATCAATGCCATGATCGTCGATGCCACGGCGCTGCCCGAGCAGGTCGCCAACGATGTGGTGACCTCCGCCTTCCGCTCCGCCGGCCAGCGCTGCTCGGCCCTGCGCCTGCTCTGCCTGCAGGACGACGTCGCCGACCACGTGCTGGACATGATCGTCGGCGCGGCGGCGAAGCTCAGCCTCGGGGACCCGGCCGACCCGGCGACCGATCTCGGCCCGGTGATCGACGCCGAGGCCAGGGCCAATCTCGACGCCCATGTCGCAGCCATGCGCGCCGCGCCCTTCGCCACCATCCGCTACGCCGGGACGCCGCCGACGGCGGGGACCTTCGTCGCGCCGACGATCATCGAACTGGATTCGCCGGAGCGCCTGGAGCGCGAAGTGTTCGGGCCGATCCTGCATGTGGTGCGCTGGAAACCGGCCGAGCTGGACAGGCTGGTCGCGGCCATCGCCGCCACCGGCTACGGCCTGACGCTCGGCATCCACAGCCGCATCGACGAGACCGTCGCGCGAATTGTCGACGCGCTGCCGGTCGGCAATGTCTACATCAACCGCAACATGATCGGCGCCGTGGTCGGCACGCAGCCCTTCGGCGGCTCCGGCCTTTCGGGCACCGGGCCGAAGGCGGGCGGGCCGGACTATCTCAGGCGCTTCGCCCTGGAGCAGGTGGTCTCGGTCAACACTGCGGCGGCCGGCGGCAACGCCTCGCTGATCGCCATGGCGGACGAGTGAATTATAACGCAATGCGTTATATGACGAGATGCGTTATACACGGACATGATCCACGGCTTTCGCGAGCCCTGTCGGACTTGCGCGTTCCGCCAGATAACCGGCTGGAGCGGTTGAGCGCCGATCGGGCAGGGCAGCACAGCATTCGCATCAACGATCAATGGCGGATTTGCTTCGAGTGGCGCGAAGGAGGAGCGAGAAATGTCGAAATCGTCGACTACCACAGGTGATCGTGATCTTCTGCCCAATCCCCATCCGGGTGAAATCCTCCTTGAGGAATTTCTCAGGCCCATGGGGATCAGCCAAAACGCGCTGGCGCGCGCGGTCCACGTTCCGCCGCGCCGGATCAACGAGATTGTATTGGGAAAACGCGACGTGACCGCCGATACCGACCTGCGCCTTGCCCGTTTCTTCGGCGTGTCGGAAGGCTTCTTCCTCGGCCTGCAAACCGATTTTGATCTCATGGAACGGCGCCGGCAGATCGAATCCGACCTGAAATCCATCGAGCCGAGGGCCGCCTGAGCATGACCGACAAAGCCTTCCTCTCGCGCGCCATCGACCAGGGCAGGGGCGCTGCGCCCGCCGACCTGGTGATCAAGAACGTCGGCCTGCTCGACATCGTCTATGGCGGCGTCACCGTCACCGACATTGCAATCTGCGGCGACCGTATCGTCGGCACCTACGCGACATATCACGGTGCGCGCGAGATCGACGGCAGCGGCCTCTTCGCCGTGCCCGGCTTCATTGATACGCATCTCCATGTCGAATCCTCGCTGGTAACCCCGCAGGAATTCGACCGCTGCGTGCTGCCGCATGGCGTCACCACGGCGATCTGCGACCCGCACGAGATCGCCAATGTGCTCGGCCTCGAAGGCGTCCGCTTCTTTCTCGATTCGGCCGAAACGACCATCATGGATCTCCGCGTGCAGCTCTCCTCCTGCGTGCCGGCGACCACCTTCGAGACCTCCGGCGCCACCCTGCTTGCCGAGGACCTGCTGCCGCTCGCTTCGCACCCGAAAGTCATCGGGCTTGCCGAGTTCATGAACTTCCCCGGCGTGCTGGCGAGCCGCGACGACGTGCTCGACAAGCTGGTCGCCTTCCAGGAGGGCCACATCGACGGCCACGCGCCGCTGGTGCGCGGCTATGACCTCAACGGCTATCTCGCTGCGCGCATCCGCACCGACCACGAGACGACGATTGCCGCGGACGGCCGCGAGAAGCTGAAGAAGGGGCTGGCCGTGCTCATCCGCGAGGGTTCGGTGACCAAGGACCTGCACGCGCTCGCCGAAATCCTCGACGAGCATTCGTCGAGCATGTGCTGCCTGTGCACCGACGACCGCAACCCGCTCGACATCGCCGAAGAGGGCCACCTCGACTACTTGGTGCGCACGCTGATTTCCCTCGGGCGCCCGCTGCACCACGTCTATCGCGCCGCGAGCTGGTCGGCGGCCAACGCTTTCGGCCTCAAGGACCGCGGCATGATCGCGCCCGGCCGCCGGGCCGATATCGTACTGGTCGGCGATCTAGAGAAATGCTCGGTGAAGACCGTCATTTCCGCCGGCCGCGTGGTCGACGATGCCCTGTTTGCGACCCGCAAGGCGATCGCGCCGGTCGGCCTCGACAGCGTGAAAATCCGCGAGATCGCGCCGGCCGATTTCCGCATTCCCGGTGCGGCCGCCGAGCTCTCGATGATCGGCGTGGCGCCCGGCCGGGTCGTCACCGACCATGTCAGCAAGCTTGTGCCGGCGAAGGGCAACGAGCGCCTCGCCGACCCGGCCAACGATATCGCCAAGGTGGCGGTGCTGGAGCGTCACGGCAAGGATGGCACCATCGGCCGCGGCTTCGTTACCGGCTTTGGCATGCGGCGCGGTGCCATCGCCTCGTCTGTCGGCCACGACAGCCACAACATCTGCGTTGTAGGCATGGACGACGACGACATGGCGGCCGCCGTCAACCGGCTGCGCGAGATCGGCGGTGGCTTTGTCGTGGCGGATGGTGGCAAGGTGGCGGCGGAACTCGCTTTGCCGCTAGCTGGGCTGATGAGCCTCGAGCCCTTCGAGGCGGTTCATGTCGGCCTCATGCCGCTGCGCCGAGCGGCGCGCGAGCTCGGCTGCACGCTGCCTGAACCATTCCTCCAGGTTGCTTTCCTGCCACTCCCGGTCATTCCCCATATGAAGATCACCAACTTCGGGCTCTTCGACGTCGACCGGTTCGAGCTGGTGAAGGAATGACATGTCGAAATTGATCTCGGGCAGCGCGCCGCTCTCCAGGGCCTGAGCCTCGGCCACCACCGGGACGCCCTCCTCGGTCGATGCTTGGCGGCCGCGCTGCAGCAGATAGACGGTGAGCACGGTGAAACCGACGGCAATCGCGATCGGCAGCGCCTCCGGGCCGAACAGGTCGACCAGATAGCCGACCGGCGTCGAGCCGACGATGGAGCCCGCCGAATAGGCCATGGCGAAGCCGGTCGAGACGACGGCAAGCTTCTGGCCGCGGAAATCCTGGCCGATGAGTACGACGCCGAGCGTATAGATGCCGGAGATGGTGCCGCCGGCGAGGAACAGCACCGGCGCGGCCATCAGCGTGTGGTCCATGGCCAGCGGCAGTGCGAAGCTGGTCAGCGCCGCCACCACCGAACAGAGGAGCAGCGTGATGGTGCGCCCGTAGCGGTCGGCCATCCAGCCAAGGCCCGCCACCAGCACCGCCTCGCCGAGGCTGAAGACTGCGACCAGCCGCGCCGCTTCCGCGTCGTTGAAGCCGTGGGCGAGGCCGTAGAGCGGCAACAGGCTCTGCATCGCCGTCTCGCCGATGCCGCCGAGGAAGCCGGCGGCGATGAGCCCTCCGGCCGCGGACAAAGCGAGTTTGAGCGTTTGGGCATCGCCGTTGTCCTCGGCCTCGTCGTTCTCGCCCGCCGCCGGGCGGATTGTGAGCGCGATAATGACGCCGACCGCCAGCGGCGCCATGGCGACGATGAGCGGCAGATGCCCGCTGACGCCGACGCCGCCCAACACCAGCGGGCCGATGAACTGGCAGCTGGCGTAGAGCGTGCCCGAGGCGCCAATGATGCGCCCGCGATGGCGATCGTCGACGACGCCGTTCAGCCAGATCTCGGTGGTTGTCCACAGCGCCGCGAAACAGGCGCCCATGACGAAGCGCGCGGCGAACCAGACCACCAGATTGTCGGCGAGGAGGATCGCACCAAAGGAAGCGAACGAAATGGCGAACATCGCCGCCACGATCATGCGCACGCCGAAGCGGGCGATGAGCCGCGGCAGGATGGGGCCGACCACCAGGATGCCGGCGCCGGCCAGCGATGCGTTGAGGCCGATCAGCCAGGTCGCCAGCCCGTGTTTCTCCAGCGCCAGCGAGAAGAACGGGTAGGAATAGCCGTAGAGCAGCGCCTCGGCGCCGATCAGAGACAGGACGCCGGCAACCCGCCAGAGCTTCATGGGAGGACCCGCGTCGAATGCCCAACCGATGTTTCGAGATGGCTGACACAGGCCCACCCTTCGAGACGCCCCGTCACCTCATCCTGAGGAGCGCGATAGCGCGTCTCGAAGGACGAGGTGACAGGGCTCCTCAGGATGAGGTCTGTGTCATGCATCTGCAGACGCCCGCCTAGATCACGCATTGCGGCTCGGCGCACCAGCACCTCTTGCCTTCCGGCACGAGGTTGAAGGTACGATAGTCCGCGGTGATCTCCTCGCCGGGCGCGATGTCGCGCGTCGCATAAACGTAGAGCTGGTCCTCGACGCGGGCGTTTGGCCGGCAGCTGTGGTTGAGGTAGTCGACGCCTTCCGGCTCCCACATCGGCAACAGGCAGAGCAGCTTGCTGCCCTCGAGCCTGAGATGCACCGACTGGCGCCACCAATAGTCGTCGAGCTGGTCCTTGTCGTTGAGGTCGACCATCACCGACTTGCCGTCGAAGAAGCCGATCAGGCTGTCCCTGGGAATCGGCCGGGTGGCATAGATCGCCTTGTGATCCTCGGAGATGGTACGCACCTCGAGGAAATCAAAATTGGTGTAGCTCATGCCGCGAACCCTTCCGCGTCGAACGCCCCTTCGAGCAGGGGAACCCCGCCCGACTGCCCGTCCCGACCGGGCACGTAAGGTTGTCCGTCAAAAAGGTTAGCCGACCATTTCTCGGTCAGGCGCTGGGCGTAGATGATCGGCATCTCGTGGACGTGCGGGCACTTCTCCAGCTCGGCGAAGACCGGGTCGTTGTGCGCGGCGATCCAGTGCCGGCGGTCGTCGGAGAGTTGCACGCCGCGCGCCGGATCGCGGGTGATGCGGCTGTAATTGGTGATCGTCGTCGCCGACATGTTCTGCCAGGCGATGACGCATTTCCTGAAGAGCAACTCGACCGCGTCGCGGTCGTGGACCATTTCGAACGGCGCGCGTCCCCACGCCTTGATCGCCTGGTCGTGCACCAGCCGGGCGAAGGCGAAGGCGTCCGAGGTGGTGTTGATCGCGGTGAAGGGGGCGCTCAGCGACGGATCGTAGAGAGGGTCCCTGGGGTCGCCCGCGTGCCGGCAGAAGGCGACCGAGAAGAACTCGTAGGCTGTGCGCTGGCCGGTGACCGGGCAGACGACGTTGATCGCGTGGCCGAGCGTGCGACCTTCGATGAGCGCCTGCGGGTCGTCGGTCTGGCCGGCGGCGCGCACCGCTTCGCCGAGCGCTGCAAGCTCCTCGGCAGCGGTGCCGAGGCGCGATTGGTCGTGGACGAAGAGGGCGAGCAGGCCGGTCTTGCGCTCCTCGGCGACCGCGCGCCGGAAGCGGGCAAAGGCCGCGGCATAGTCGGCGCCGTTGCGGAAGCGGGCGACTTCATAACGCCCGAGCTTGAACTCGCGCCGGCCGGCGGAGCACTGCAGACCGTTGTGCAGCCAGTCCTCGAAGACGTCGGGCCCTTCGGCCCCGTGGAACGGACAACGGCCGGCCGCCGCGGGGCCGGCCCCGACGACTGTGGGAGCGCGCAGGGCGGGCGCCTCGGGCGCCTCTACCAAACTCATGACTGCCTCCTCGTACGCATACTCAACAAATACTTAACTGCCGCGCCGAGAAATAAGCGGTGGGATTAACCCATTGTCAACCAAACGACGCCGGCTGACACCCGCTTCGGCATCCGGCAAATGCGAAATTTTCTTTTTCTTACTAAGCGTTAACCATGGCAACGAAGAGTTGCGTTCAGACGCCAGGCAGCAGGCGGCGGCGGGGGCCGGGGCGGTCTGTTTCGATCCGCAATGGTATTTTAGCCGGGAAACCGCCAAAAGAGAGAATAGATCAAAGACAAATGACGTAGTCTGCAGTAGGTGTTCGTTCTTCCCGACCACAACTTGGCGTATGTCAGCCGCTCGACGCGCGGCTTTGCTTAAGCGAAGGTAAATAGAATCATTAAACCTATCGCAATGTCGGCTTGTCACGGTGCCTGCCCAACAGGGGCATCACGGGACGACTGGCCATGAACAAGGCACTGACCGGCCGCATCACGCTCAACCTCGTGGCGGGCATCGTCATTACCGTCCTCACCGTCGTCATCACCATCTCGTGGATGGCGACCAAGCACAATCAGCAGGCCGCCCAGGGCACCCAGACCATGGTCGACGGCGGCCTCAAGGCGATGGGCAAGCGCCTCGCCCAACTCGCCAACGACTACGGCTGGTGGGAGGAGGCCTACGACGCCTATGTCCGCAAGGACGAGGAGTGGATCGACGCCAATGTCGGCACCGGCATCACCGACACCGACATCGCCGACCTTCTCGTCATCATCTCGCCAAAGGGCGAAGTCGATCACCAGTGGATCACCGAGGATACCAGCGACAAAGTCGGCCAGATTCTGACCCCCGACGCGCTGGCCGCGATCCGCAAGGTCGCCGCCGGCCTGCCGGTCGCCAACCTCGCCGGCGTCAGCAGCATCTATGTCGACACGCCGTCGGTGCCGATGATGATCGCCATCCAGCACCTGGCCCCGGTCTCCAAGGCCGACGAGGTCAAGAACACCGACCTGCCGATCATCGTCTTCGGCCAGTATCTCGGCAAGGCGCGCCTGCACGATCTCGGCCGTTCCTTCCTGATCGACGATCTCGAATTTGCGCGCAAGGGTGTAGGCCACATGAGCCGGGTGCCGATCCACGACATCACCGGCAAGGATATCGGCGTCGTGGCATGGACGCCGCCGACCCCCGGCAACGCGCTGTTGCGCAGCGCGCTGTTGCCCATCGGCATCGCGCTTGCTCTGTTCTGCGCCGTGGCGCTGACCACCGCCTTCGGCGCTCGCAGGATGGCGATCGCGCTGTCCGAGAGCGAGAGCGAGGCGGTCACCGCGGCACGCACCGATTCGATGACCAGTCTGATGAATCGCAACGGCTTCACCGAACTGCTTTCTTCCGAAGCTTACGCCGAGGCCTGCCGCAACTGCACGCTGGCCGTGGTCTATCTCGACGTCAATGGCTTCAAGACAGTCAACGACTCGATCGGCCATCACGGTGGCGACGCGCTGGTACGCGCATTGGCGACACGCCTCGGCCGCGTTCTACCGCCCGCCGCGACGCTCGCCCGCATTGGCGGCGACGAGTTCGCCATCGCGCTGATCGCCGATAACATCGTCACCGCCACCGCCAGCGCTGCAGCCGCTGCGGCGCGCTCCCTCGATCAGCCCTTCACCATCTCGGGCTTCGAGTTCCACGTCTCCGCGTCGGTCGGCTACGCCATTGCCACTGGCCGCGGCGTCGAGCCGGGCGAGCTGGTGCGCCGCGCCGATATCGCCATGTACCACGCCAAGAACGGCGCCGAGCGCGAGGCGGTCGCCTATCACCCGACCATGGAAACCGGCGCGCTGGAGAAGAAGCAGCTCGAAAGCGGTCTCCGCCGCGCCATCGACAACGGCAACGAACTGAAGGTCTTCTACCAGCCGGTGGTGCGCACCTCTGACCTGTCGATCGTCGGCTTCGAAGCGCTGGCGCGCTGGGAGTCGCCGGAGTTCGGCTCGGTCTCGCCATCGCTGTTCATTCCCGTCGCCGAGGAGACCGGCCTTATTCACGACATCGGCCGTCTGGTCGTCAATCAGGCATGCCGCGACCTGGTTCGCTGGCCGGGCTACCGCATGGCGCTCAACGTCTCGCCGGTGCAGTTGCGCGACCCGAGCTTTGCCGGCGATCTCGGCGCCATCGTGCAGAGCCATGGCCTGACCCCCGATCGCTTCGAGCTGGAGCTGACCGAGGGCATCCTGGTCAACAACCCGACCATCGCCAAGCGCAAGCTCGCCATGCTGAAGGAGCACGGCTTCACGCTGGCGCTCGACGACTTCGGCACCGGCTTCTCCTCGATCGGCTATCTGCGCCAGTTCCCCTTCGACATTCTCAAGGTCGACCGCTCCTTCGTGCGCGACATCGGCATGAACAGCACCGCCAATGCACTCATCCAGTCGCTCGTCTCGTTGGGCGATGCGCTCGGCCTGTCGGTGATTGCCGAAGGCATCGAGAACGAGGACCAGCTCAAGCTGCTCAGATTGATCCAGTGCGAGTTCGTCCAGGGCTTCATGATCAGCCGACCGGTGGCGGCCAGCGAGATCGACGGCCTCGTCGCGGCGGCCGAGGGACATGCCAGGCCGCATGCCGGTGCCGGGCAGCTGAACGACCGCATGGTGGCCGCCAGGACATAGGGTTTGTCTCGCCCCGGGCAAAATCGGGCCAGCGCTTCGCTTGCGGGCGGCCGTTCGCTGCGGGTGAGCGCGGCGACGACGCTGCTTGTCCAGCCATTCCGCATCTGGACATTTACGCAATGCCGCGCCAAGTGAGCATCATGCAGCAGCCCATGGCAATGCCGCCAGCAGAGCCCCCCGCAGCCAAGGTGGTCGCGGTGGCGCCGATGATGGACTGGACCGACCGGCACTGCCGCCGGTTCCATCGGCAGCTCACGCGCCGGGCGCTGCTCTATACCGAGATGGTCACCGCCGATGCGGTCATCCATGGCGAGCGCGAACGGCTGATCGGCTTTTCGCCGGCTGAGCACCCGGTCGCCATGCAGCTTGGCGGTGCCGATGCGCGCAAGCTCGCCGAAGCGGCGGTGATCGCCACCGACTTCGGCTATGACGAGATCAACCTCAATGTCGGCTGCCCGTCCGACCGTGTCCAGTCCGGCACCTTCGGTGCCTGCCTGATGCGCTCCCCGGCCCTGGTCGGCGATCTCATCGCCGCCATGAAGGCGTCGGTTTCCGTGCCGGTCACCGTCAAGTGCCGTCTCGGTGTCGACGAACAGGATCCCGAGGCCGCGCTCGACGCGCTTGCCGACGCGGTGGTGGCGGCCGGCGTCGACGCCATCTGGGTCCATGCCCGCAAGGCGTGGCTGGAGGGCCTGTCGCCCAAGGAGAACCGCGAGGTGCCGCCGCTCGACTATGATCGCGTCTACCGGCTGAAGCAGCGGTTACCCGACACGTTCGTCGGCATCAATGGCGGCATCACCACGCTCGACGATGCCGCGGACCATCTCACCCATGTCGACGGCGCCATGCTGGGCCGCGCCGCCTGTCACACGCCGGCGATCCTCGCCGACGTCGATCGGCGCTTCTATGGCGAAGGAGAGGGGCCGCTGCCGCACGAGGTGGTAAGGGCCATGCTGCCCTATATCGTGGCAGAGCTGGGGCGCGGCACGCGGCTGCCGCAGATCATCCGTCCCATGCTCGGCCTCTTCCACGGGGCTCCCGGCGCGCGCGCCTGGCGTCGCATCCTCACCGTCGGTGCGGTGAAGCCGGGCGCCGGTGTTGAAATCGTCGAGGAGGCGCTCGCCGCCGTCACGCCCACCCAGTCGATCGAGGCCGCCGCCTATACCAGCCTGGTGGAGAGCCTGGGCTAGGGTTTCTGGCGGCCCGCCATCTCTAGAGCGGATCATCGTTTCACGGAATCGACGATCCGCTCTATCTCCTTGTTTTCACGCAATTCCGGACGGAAAAGTGGTGTCCACTTTTCCTGGAATTGCTCTAGGGCTTCAGAACCAATCGGTCACCGGAGATGGCATAGCCGGAGAGCGAGTTGAGAAAGCTCATGCCGAGCAGGCTCTCCTGCAGCGCGCCGGGCGGGGCGACCAGCGCCTTGATGTTGTCGCGTACGATCGACCCGATGCTGATGCGATGCAGCGTGATCGGCGCTGCGTTGATCCGGCCGTTGGCGGTCTCGATCGGCATGATGAAGTCGAGGCGCGTCGTATCGATGCCGGTCTTGGCCGCATCCTCCGGCGTCAGCGTCACCAGGCTCGCGCCGGTATCGAGCAGCAATGTCATCGTGACGCCGTTGACACCGGCGCGCACGGCGAAATGGCCGCCGCCGTCGCGCATGATGACGACGCTGTTGCCGGCTTCGCCGGCGAGCTCGCCGCTGATTGGGGTACCCGGCACGAGCACGCCGAGCAGGCGTCCGCCGACGCCGGCAAGCTCAAAGCGATAGGCATAGGCGCCGACGACAACGATCAGGATCACGCCCCAGCCGAGGACAGCGCGCACGACCTCATGGGCGCGGATGCCGCGGCCGACCACCGCCGAGCCGACGAAGAGCAGCAGAGCCACGAAATAGACCAGGCGAACCGGGCCGTCGGAGGACATGTCGAAGCCGAAGGCGGGTGCCAGCATCACCACCAGCGCCGCCGCGCCGGCGGCAACCAGCAGGAGCAGGACCCAGAAGAAGAGCCGTGGCGGCCGGCGCATGGGTCAGGACTTGCTTCGTGCCGGGGCGGACCCGGCAGCGGCCAGCCGTTCGGGCAGGGCCCGCATGATCGTCCGGCGCGCGGCGTCGGTAAAGGACGCCCATTGCGCGATCTCGGCCAGCGTCCGGCCGCAGCCCGCGCACAGGCGCGTCTCCGGATCGATGGCACAGAGCTTGATGCAGGGCGAGATCATTGGAGCAGCGTCTATCGATTGTCCTGACGCCTAGAGGGTCGCGGCGCCGATCAGCCACGCCAACAGGGCCACCTGCTGGCAGGCACCGAGGGTATCGCCGCTGCGCCCGCCGATCGTCGCGCCGGTCAGTTGCGTGAAGATATAGGTGGCCAGCGCGGCAAGAACAGCGGCAAGCACCGCCGGCCTGAGTCCGACCACCGGGATCGCTGCCAGCGCCAGGACCGCGGCGATGGCGAGCGCCATGACCATGGCGTTCTGATCGGGCGGACCGGTGTCGTGGGCAAGACCGCTGGTCCCGGCCGGCGGCAACGTGTTCCACAGGCGCACCAGCGCCGCCCGCGAAATGCCCTCGGCAAGGGCCAGGGCGATCGCCGCTTGAACCGCGCCATGGGCCATGATCGCCGCCAGGCAGGCGACGCGGATGACCAGCGACAGCACCAGTGCCACGGCGCCGTAGGTGCCGATGTGGCTGTCGTGCATGATCTCCAGCCGGCGCTCCGGCGATGATCCGCCGAAGCTGTCGGCGACGTCGGCAAGCCCGTCTTCGTGCAGCGCCCCGGTCACCGCCACGGTCGCCGCGACCGCAAGCGTGGCGGCGACAAGCGGCGGCACGCCGATGGCACCGGCAATGACAAGGACCAGCCCGCCGGCAATGCCGATGAGGACGCCGGCGACCGGGAACAGGCCGGAGGCGCGCGAAAAGTCCGGCCGCACACCGGGATCGATGCCGAGCCAGTCGGCCGGCAGGCGGGTGAGGAAGGCGAGCGACGATTTCATATCGCCGATGATCGTGCCGGGGTCGGGAAAAGGGCTTCTGTCGCTCATGAGTAGCGGGCTCGTCGCTTGCGGCCGGTGGCGCCGTGGTTATAGAACCTTGCCGCGAGCCGGCCAACGGCGGCCCGCTACCCCGGCAATCGTCCACCTCCAGCTTCGGCGCCCGAATGATCCCCTCCGCCAGCGGGCTTCCCTTCGACGACATTCGCGCCCTCGTCAAAGCCATGCCCGGCCCCGATGCCGAGGCCGCGGCAGCGGTCAGGGCGCGCGAGGCGACGCTGACCAAGCCGGCGGGTTCGCTCGGCCGGCTGGAAGAGGTCGCCGAATGGCTGGCGGCATGGCAGGGCAGGGCGCCGCCGTCGGTCAACCGGCCGCTGGTCGCGGTCTTTGCCGGCAATCATGGCGTAGCGGCGCGCGGCGTCTCGGCCTATCCGGCGGCGGTGACGCGCCAGATGGTGGAGAATTTTTCCGCCGGCGGTGCCGCCATCAACCAGATCTGCCGCGTCCATGAGTTCGGCCTCAAGGTCTTCGACCTCGCCCTCGAGCTGCCGACCGGCGACATCACCGTGGAAGCCGCGCTCGACGAGAAGATGTGCGCCGGGACAATGGCCTATGGCATGGAGGCGATTGCCGACGGGGTCGATCTCATTGCCGTGGGCGAGATGGGGATCGCCAACACCACCGTTGCGGCAGCCATCTATTGCGCGCTCTTCGGTGGCGAACCCGGCGACTGGGTCGGTCCCGGCACCGGCGTCGACGATGCCGGGCTCGCGCGCAAATGCGATGCGGTCGCCGCCGCCATCGCCTGCCATGCCGGCCATCTCGGCGATCCGCTGGAGGTGCTGCGCCGCCTCGGCGGACGCGAGATCGCGGCCATGGCCGGTGCGATCCTTGCGGCACGGCTCAACCGTATTCCGGTGATCGTCGACGGCTATGTGGCGAGCGCGGCCGCAGCCGTGCTCTTCGCACTGGACGAAACCGCCCTCGACCATTGCCTGTTCGGCCATGTTTCAGCCGAGCCGGCGCACCGCCGGGCTCTGGAACGCATGGGCAAGCGGCCTTTGCTGGACCTCGACATGCGACTCGGCGAGGGGACCGGTGCGGCGCTCGCCATGGCTATCGTCAAGGCAGCCGCCGAGCTTCACCGCGGCATGGCAACCTTCGAATCTGCCGGCGTGTCGAACCGCGACGGCTAGAAGGCTAGCCCGTCCTCAGCCAGCTGCGGCGGCCGTGCTGTTCGCGCTCAGGCTCGTTCACCGGCGGCAGCGCTTCCATCACCCGCGATTGCGGGAAGGTGCAGATCGCTTCGGTGCCCTGCCGCAGCTTCGACTTCAGCTCGAACGTGCCGTCATGGGTGGTCATCAACGCCTGCACGATCGGCAGGCCCAGCCCGGCGCCGCGCTCGGCGTTCTTGTGGGCGATCGAGCCCTGGCCGAAAGACGACAGCACGATCGGGATCTCTTCCGGCGGGATGCCCGGACCGTTGTCGCGCACCGACAGGTATTGCCCGTCCTCCGGCGTGGCACCGACGCTGACCGCGATCTCGCCGCCCGTCGGCGTGAATTTGATGGCGTTGGACAGGAGGTTGAGCGTGATCTGGCGTACCGCGCGGTCGTCCACCCATAGGCGCGGCAGGCCGCGCTGAAAGCTCTGGGTGATGGTGATGTCCTTGGAGCGCGCCTTGAGCTGCAGCAGGTTGACGCAGTCCTCGGCGACATGGGCGAGGTTGACCGGCTCCTCGTGCAGCTCGTAGCGGCCGGCCTCGATGCGCGACAGGTCGAGGATCTCGTTGATCAGGTTCAACAGGTGCTGGCCGCTGGTGTGGATGTCGCCGACATATTCCTTGTAGTTGGCCTGGCCGACGGGGCCGAGCACCTCGTTCTTCATGATCTCGGAGAAGCCGAGGATGGCGTTGAGCGGCGTGCGCAGCTCGTGGCTCATGGTGGCCAGGAAGCGCGACTTGGCGAGGTTGGCCTCCTCCGCCCGGCGGCGCGCCTCGTCGGAGATCGACTTGGCGGTCTCCAGTTCGGCGATCAGGAGGTCCTTCTCGGCGCGATAGCCAAGCAGCGACAGCGTCGCCGAATAGAGGCGCGAGCCGAGGATGAGGAAGAACACCTGGGCCCCGAGCGCCATGATCGACAGCGCGATGAGCAGCAGCTCGCCGCGGCTGAGGAACAGCGCCACCAGCGTCAGCGTTACCGGGATCGTGCCGACGATGGCGGCGGTCGGCACAGTGGAGGCGAGCGAGGTGACCACCGAGACGACGACCAGCGTGGTGGCAAACTGGAAGATTTCGACGCCGTTGGTGTTGCCGGCATTGACCGACGTCAGGACGAGCACCACGCCCCAGGCGACACCGCCGAAGAATTCGGCGACGATGAAGCGGCTGAGCCACGTCTTGACCGGCGCGTCGGCCGGCGCCGTGCCGATATAGCGATGGCAGAGCGCCAGCATCGCAAAATGCATGGTCAACACCAGCGCTGCCCATCCGAGGACGATCATCGGACGGGTCCACAGCAGGGCCGCGGCGGAGACGATGGCGATCAGCAGCGGCACCGCATAGGCGGCGCTGATCCGGTTCTGCGCGAAGGTGAGCAACAGCTCATTGTCGAAGGCCGGCCGGGTGCCGGAGGTCGAGGTCAGACGCTCGCGCTGATCGCGCACGGCGCGCGTTACCGTGCGGCGCCTTTCGGCCCGCTCACGGCTCTTGGCCGTCTTGTCGCTTTCGGAAGCGGACGAGGCGGTGTTCATGGGTATATGCGAGCGGCCCCAGCGTGGGCTCCCGGCTAGATTGGTCGCGGAAGCTAGGATGCATGATCACAGGAGGTGTTTAATTTGCTGCTCAACATCATGGTTAATCTTGGGTAAATATCGAGATGCCGCATAGGGTTAGCCGAAGAAGCAATCTGCAGGCGGTGGTCGCGGCGATCCGCGCCTGCCGCATCTGCCGGGAGCAGCCGGACGGCGCCCCGCTGCCGCACGAACCGCGCCCGGTGCTGCGCGTGTCGTCGACCGCGACCGTATGCATCGTCGGCCAGGCGCCGGGCACGCGGGTCCATGCCTCCGGCGTGCCTTTCACCGATCCTTCCGGCGACCGCCTGCGCGCCTGGCTCGGCCTCGACGCCGACACCTTCTACGACGTCGCCCGCATCGCCATCGTGCCCATGGGCTTCTGCTTCCCCGGGCAGGACGGGCGCGGCGCCGACCTGCCGCCGCGACGTGAATGTGCGCCGGCCTGGCGCCAGGAACTGTTCGCCAGGCTGCCCGCGATCGACCTCGTCATCGCGGTCGGCTCCTATGCCCACGCCTGGCATCTCGGGCCGCTCCGGCGGAAGACGCTGACCGAAACCGTCGCCGCCTGGCGCGAGATCATGGCCGCCACCGGCCGGCCGACGATCATCCCGCTGCCGCACCCGTCGTGGCGCAACAATGCCTGGATCAGGAAGAACCCGTGGTTTGAGGCCGAGCTTCTGCCGACCCTGCGGCGGGCGATCGGCGATCGGCTGGGCTGCCGCGAGAATTGACAAGATGGAATATCGTTCCTATAGACGCCGCTCTTTCACGCCCTAAGTGGGAAAATATCCCAAGAATACGGGCGATATGAAATCGAATCGCGAGGGTGACGCAAATGATCGACCGCCTCGACCGCAAGATCCTGCAGATCCTGCAGGAGGATGCCACGGTTCCCGTCGCCGAGATCGGCCGCCGGGTGGGCCTCTCGACGACGCCGTGCTGGCGGCGCATCCAGAAGCTCGAGGAGGACGGGGTGATCACCGGCCGGGTGGCGCTGCTCGACCCGGCAAAGGTCAACACCAAGGTGACCGCCTTCGTCGCCATCACCACCAACCAGCACAATGACGAATGGCTGCGCCGCTTCGCCGAGGTGATCCGCGACGTCCCCGAGGTGGTCGAGTTCTACCGCATGGCCGGGCAGGTGGATTACCTGCTGCGCGTCGTCGTCCCCGACATTGATGCCTTCGACAAGCTCTACAAGCGGCTGATCGCGCGCATCGACATCGCCGACGTGTCGACCACCTTCGCCATGGAGCAGATCAAGTACACGACCGAACTGCCGCTCTCCTATGTCGTGATCGAGAAGGACAAGGAACGCGCGCGGGCCTCGTGAGGCCTAGCCGCGCGCCTCGAGCCGGGCGCGCTGCTTGGCGTCGGTCAGCTCTCTGACCGCATCCTTGCCGATCCAGCGTGCCGATCTGTCGTCCGAGGCTGCCAGCCTGTGGGCGAGCGCCAGCGCCGGCTGGTGCAGCGCCAGCGAATGCTTGCCGATCTGGCGGAGCGCCCAGTTGACGGACTTGCGCACATAGTTGCGCGGGTCGCCGGCGTGCCGCTCCACCAGGTCAAGAAAGCCCGCGAAGGTTCTGTCCGGAATCGTCTTTCCGTGGACGGTGTAGACGGCGATCAGCGAGAAGGCGGCGCGCCGCACGAATTCACGCTCGTCCTCCGCCCATTCCCGGATCTTGTCCTCGACGAAGGGCGTCTTCACGAACAGATGCAGGCAGGCGCCGTCGCACAGCGCCCAGTTGTCGAAGTCCGCCGCCCAGGCGTCCATCTGCTCAGGCGTCACCTTGGCCGGCTCGTCGAGATCGCAGGCCATGATGCGCGCCTCATGCAGGCCGCTCGCCCACAGCGCTGCGGCGAGCGCGTGGTCGGGCCGATAGCGGCGCGCGATCGGCCGCATGGCGGCGAGCGACACGCCGGCGGTGTTGCCGGTGATGCCGTAATGCGCCATGCCGGCGCGGTTCTCCACCGTGCCGGCGGCCTGCAGCGCGGCGACGATCTCGGCGGCCGTGGCCGCCGGATCGGTGGTCGCATTGACGCTCCGCCGGCCGGATGGCCTACTCGCCGACACCTTTGCCATATGCCATCTCTCCCAACCCGCCGGAAGGACGACCCTTGGACGACCACGAGCTGAGACGCCTCCACGAAGCCCAGCAGATGGCGGTCAAGATGTTCGCCAAGCAGCCGAAGGACCACAGCGGCAGGGGGATCGTCACCACCGTCTTCGACCGCGAGTTTGCATCGTGCTGGGTGCTCCTGTCGGAACTCAAGCGCCTAAATGTCACGCTGCCGATCGAGGCGTTCCACCGTCCGGGCGAACTCTCCGAGCGCAATCGCGCTCTGGTCGAGGAACTTGGCCTGCCACTGACGCTCAGGCAAATCGAAGACGACGTCGCCCGCTTCGCCCTGAAACCCTTCTCCATTTGGCGGTCGGCCTTCCGCGAGGTCCTCTGGCTCGATTGCGACTGCTTCCCGCTGCGCGACCCCGCCTTCCTGTTCGACGACCCGGAATATCAGGCGAAAGGTTCGCTCTTCTGGCGCGACGTGTTCGGCGTCGACCGCTGCTCGGTGTGGCACCCGTCCGCCGAGGTGTGGCAGGTCTTCAACGTTCCACCCAACGACGCCGAGGAGTTCGATTCCGGCCAGCTCCTCATCGACAAGGAGCGCTGCTGGTCGGAACTCGGCCTCGTTCTCCATTTCAACCGCCGCTCGGACGTCTATTACCGCCATGTCTGGGGCGACAAGGACACCTTCCGCCTCGCTTGGCAGAACCTGGCGGCGGCCAAGGCCGGCGGCGTGCTTGCCGGCTACAACAACCTCGCCGATCCCGACACCGTGCCCTTCGGCTTCATGCCCTACGGGCCCTTCCACATGGGCCGGCCCAACGACCAGCACAAATGGGGCGGCGGCACGGTGATGGTGCAGCGCGACCGTGAGGGCAGGGCGCTCTTCAACCACCGCAACACCGACAAGTTAACCCTCGAAGGCGACAACGTCTTCAACGGCGACATCGAGAACGAGGCGATCTACCACCATCATCTGGGGGCGCTGAGTGAACGCCTGGCGGCGGGGTAGGGTAGAGCACCCCTATGGCGAGCGGTGAAGAGGCCTAATCCTGTTCCAGCCGGGCGATCAGGCTGGAGGTGTCCCAGCGCCGGCCGCCCATCGCCTGCACGTCGGCATAAAACTGGTCGACCAGCGCCGCCACCGGCAGCCTGGCGCCGTTGCGTCGCGCTTCCTCGAGCGTCATGGCGAGGTCCTTGCGCATCCAGTCGACCGCGAAGCCATGGTCGAATTCGCCGGCATTCATCGTCTTGGACCGGTTGTCCATCTGCCAGGATTGTGCCGCCCCCTTGGAGATCACGCCGATCACCTGCTCGACGTCGAGGCCGGCCTTCTTGGCGAAATGGATGCCCTCGGCGAGACCCTGCACCACGCCGGCGATGCAGATCTGGTTGACCATCTTGGTGAGCTGCCCGGCGCCCGCCGGCCCCATCAGTCCGACCATCTTGGCGTAGCATTCGATCACCGGCCTGGCCTTGTCGAAGACATCCCGGTCGCCGCCGACCATGACGGTGAGCTGGCCTTTCTCGGCGCCCGCCTGGCCGCCGGAAATCGGCGCATCGAGGAAACCGATGCTCATCTCTCGGGCCGCCGCATAGAGCTCGTAGGCGACGATCGCCGAAGCCGTGGTGTTGTCGATGAAGATCGAGCCTGCGGCCATGCCGGCGAAGGCGCCGTCTTCGCCCAGCGTCACCGAGCGCAGGTCGTCGTCATTGCCGACGCAGGCGAAGACGAAGTCGGCGCCGGCCGCCGCTTCCCTCGGTGTCGGCGCGCTGTCGCCCGAATATTCGGACACCCACTGCGCCGCCTTTGCGGCGGAGCGGTTGTAGACCGTCACATGATGACCGCCGCGTTTGGCCAGATGCCCGGCCATGGGATAGCCCATCACGCCGAGGCCGATAAAGGCGACGTTTGCCATTTCCGCAAAATCCTCCAGGTCTGAGCAAGAAGAGTGGTGGAACCGCCGGACTACGCCGACATGGTGGCTTCTTCCGGGGACTCTTCCCTCTGGGCCACCGCGAGGTGCTTGGTCAAGCGCGCCTCGATCGCGTTCAGCGTGCGGCGAAGCGTCTCGACGATGATCAGATAGAACACCGCCGCCCACAGATAGAATGAAATGTCATAGGTCTGCGAGAAGACGTAGCGGGTCTGCCCCATGATGTCGAGGACGGTGATGAGGCTGGTGACCGCCGACGCCTTGACGATGGAGATCATCTCGTTGCCGTAGGGCCTGAGCGCGGTCATCAGCGCCTGTGGCAGGATGACCTTCCACAAGGTGATGAAGCCCGGCAGGGCGAGCGCCCGGGACGCCTCCCAGCTTCCCACCGGCACCGCACGGAAAGCGCCGTACAGGATTTCGGCCTGATAGGCGGCGGTGTTGAGCGCGAAGGTGAAGACCGCGCAGTTGAACGCGTCGCGGAAGAACCACCACAGCCCGGCGGCGCGGAAGAAGCCGACGAACTGGCCGGCGCCGTAATAGACCAGGAAGAGCTGGGCGATGATCGGCGTGCCGCGGAAGAAATAGGAATAGCCGTAGGCGAGCGCGTTGAGCCCGCGATTCTTCGACAGGCGGGCGGTGGCCACCGGAATCGAAACCAGCGCGCCGATCGACAGGCCAAGGACGCACAGCCTGATGGTCGTCCACACCCCTTGCAGGATGCCCGGCCCGAAGCGGTTGAGCCGGTCGGCGTCGAGGCTCTGATAGAGCGTGAAGAGCAACCCGACCGCAATCACGATCCAGAAGCCGATGAAGGCATAGCCGGCCCATGTCACCTGGCTGCGCGGCTGGGGAGGCGGGGCCTCTTCTGCGGCGGTGGTTGCCGTCACCGTTCCACCCCGCGCGACGCCCAGGCGTCGATCCGCCAGATGCCGATCGACGAGATGATCGACAGCACGAGGTAGATCAGGCAGGCGACCAGATAGAAGAAGAAGGGCTCCTTGGTGGAGCCGACGGCGACGGTCGTCTGGCGCAGCAGGTCGCTGAGTGTGATCGCCGACACCAGGGCGGTGTCCTTCATCATCGACAGATAGAGATTGGAAAGCGCCGGCAAGGCCAGGCGGATCAGTTGCGGCACGATGATGAATGTCATCGTCTGCAGCCGCGTCAGCCCGATGGCGTAGGCGCCCTCGTACTGGCCGTGCGGGATGCCGCGGAAGGCCGAAGCGAAGGCTTCGGTGGCATAGGCCGAGAGCACCAGGCCGAGCGCCACCATGCCGGCGAGGAACGGCGAAATCTCCATCGGCGTGCCGAAGAAGGCGCGCGTCACCGTGGAGACGGCGTATTGGGCGCCGTAATAGACGACGAAGAGGGTGAGCAGCTCGGGCAGGCCGCGAAAGATGGTGGTGTAGATTTCCGCCCCGCGGCGCACCAGCGGGTCTTCCGACTGCTTGGCCAGCGACATGAAGAAACCGACGACCACGCCGACCGGCAGCGTTGCCAGCGACAGTGCGATGGTTACGCCGGCGCCCGCTGCAAGTTCGTCACCCCAGCCCTTGGAGCCGAATTGAAGCAGGCTGAACAGATCCCCCAACCGCCCAATCCCTTCCGTCGCGATTCATGTGCGTCCGGTTCCGCATTGCCCCCGCGCGGGACCGGAGGAGAAAGGCGGCCGGGCGAAACGTCCGGCCACCCTTATGCGCCTATTCGCCGTAGGCGTCGAAGTCGAAATACTTGTCGTTGATCTTCTTGTAGGTGCCGTTGGCGCGGATGTCGGCGATGCCCTTGTTGAGCAGCGCGGTCAGATCCTTGTCTTCCTTGCGCACGCCGAAGCCGACGCCTTCGCCATGGATCGACGGAACGATCTTGACCGTGCCGACGCGCACGCAGCAATCCTGCGCCTCCTTGGAGCCCTTCAGCCAGTCGTCGAGCACGACGACGTCGTCGTTGACCGCGTCAAGACGGCCGTTGATCAGGTCGAGCTTGAACTGGTCGGCGCTCGGATAGAGCTTGATCGTCGACTTGGTGTAGGTCTGCTGGGCGTAGTTGGCGTGGGTGGTCGAGGACTGCACGCCGATCGTCTTGCCGGCGAGATCGTCCACGCTCACGCCCTTGATCCCGGCGTCCTTGCGGGCCACGATCGCTGGCGGCGTGTTGTAGTACTTGTTGGTGAAGTCGATGGACTTCTTGCGCTCGTCGGTGATCGACAGCGAAGAGTCGATCATGTCGAACTTGCCGGCAAGCAGCGCCGGGATGATGCCGTCGAAATCCTGGTTGACGTAGGTGCACTTGGCACCGATGTCGGCGCAGACGGCATTGAGGATGTCGATGTCGAAGCCGACGAAGGCGCCGCTC
Source organism: uncultured Alphaproteobacteria bacterium (assembly GCA_963785065.1). Lineage (GTDB taxonomy): Bacteria > Pseudomonadota > Alphaproteobacteria > Rhizobiales > Kaistiaceae > CAVSRC01. The sequence goes on along the minus strand of CAWATX010000004.1, from coordinate 806,027 downwards.
GCGTCGACGGATTCGAAGGGCGGATAAGTCGCGTCGGTTCCCACCCGGATCTCTTTCCAGTCCTTGGCCACAGCCAGGCTGGTTCCAGCGGCCAACGCGGCGATTGCGACTAACGCAGTAACGGTTCGGCGCATGACAGTTTCCTTTACACTTGTGAACTGCTCTCAACTGGAGCGGCCACCTCGACCGCGCCCCCCGAGAACGGTTACCGCCATCTTTCCACCAAGGCCGGTATGGTGGCAACCGGTCGGTTTGACCTTGCCCGGATTCTTGCAAGAAAACGGCCAAGTTGACCCGCCGGGCGATGCGGCTATGTTCCCGGCCGACCAGACTTCCTCCAGAACTTCCGAGCTTCCATGCCCGATATGGACAAGCAAGCAGTCCTCGCCCGGCTGGGCAGCATCCGCGGACCGGACGACGACCGCGACATCGTGCGCCGCGGCATGGTTTCCGACATCGTCGTCGCCAATGGCCGGGTGATGTTCTCGATCACCGTGCCGGCCGAGCGTGCCTCCGCCTTCGAGCCCATGCGCCAGGCGGCCGAGACCGCGGTCAAGGCGATCCCCGGGGTCACCGACGCCATGGTGGTGCTGACCGCCGAGCGCAAGGCGGGCGCCGCTGCCCCGCGCACGGGCGGTTCGCCCCCGCCACGGCCCCAGCCGGCCCAGCGCCCTACCGCGCCGCCGGCGGCCAAGGCCGGCGTCCCCGGCGTCGAAGCCATCATCGCCGTGGCCAGCGGCAAGGGCGGCGTGGGCAAGTCCACCTGCGCCGTCAACCTGGCGCTGGCGCTCAAGGCCAATGGTCTTCGTGTCGGCATCCTCGACGCCGATATCTACGGCCCCTCATTGCCGCGCCTGCTGCACCTCACCGGCCAGCCGGAGGTGATCGGCGGCCGAACGCTGAAGCCGATGGAAGCCTACGGCGTCAAGGCGATGTCGATGGGCTTCCTGGTCGAGGAAGATACGCCGATGATCTGGCGTGGGCCGATGGTCGTCTCGGCGCTCCAGCAGATGCTGCGTGAGGTCGCCTGGGGCGATCTCGACGTGCTGGTGGTCGACATGCCGCCCGGCACCGGCGACGCCCAGCTCACCATGGCCCAGCAGGTGCCGCTGGCCGGCGCCGTCATCGTCTCGACGCCGCAGGACCTTGCCCTCATCGATGCGCGCAAGGGCCTCAACATGTTCCGCCGCGTCGATGTGCCCGTCCTCGGCATCATCGAGAACATGAGCTATTTCGTCGCCCCCGACACCGGCAAGCGCTACGACATCTTCGGCCATGGTGGCGCGCGGGCCGAGGCCGGGCGCCTTGCCACGCCCTTCCTGGGTGAAGTGCCGCTCGACATGGCGATCCGCGAGACCTCCGATGCCGGCACGCCGATCGTGGTCGCCGAGCCGAACGGGCCGCATGCGACCGCCTTCCGCGACATTGCCACCAAGGTATGGGCCGGCGTCGCCGAGAGCCACCGCGAGGCGCCGAAGTTCGTCGTCGAATAGCGCCGCCACGGCGCCAGTGTTGCCCCGGCGCCACCGTCGGGGCAAATCGCGAACTGCCCGTACGATCCGAGCTTGCGGAGGCAGGCATGGCGCGTCATTGTCCGCGCCTTCGACGGAGGTAAGTCTGATGAGTGGAACCACGCACAGCTAGCGCAATGCGCCGCTGACCGGCCTTGAGCCGGTCGTTCCCTCATTCTCTCTCCGTTGGTATCCCCATGGCATATCTGCGCAATGACGCGATCAATCGCGTCAACCTCCACACCGGCATCCAGGCGCTCGCGCAAGGGTCCGGTGGCATCTTCTTCCTCGTCTTCCTGCTGCGCGCCGGCATTTCCATTCCCCTCGTGCTGGTGGCGATGGCCGCAGTCGTGACCGGCCGCTTCCTGCTGCGTCCGGCGATCCTGCCGCTGGCCAAGCGCTTCGGCATCAAGCCGCTGCTGATCGCCGGCACACTGCTCCTCGCGCTGCAATACCCGATACTTGCCGAGGTCGACGGCATCAGCCCAGCGCTCTTCGCACTCATCGCCATCTCGGCGGTCGGCGATGTCTTCTACTGGCCGAGCTACCACGCCTATTTCGCCGCCCTCGGCGACAGCGAGGATCGCGGCCAGCAGGTCGGGGCGCGCGAGGCGCTGACGGCGGTCATCGGCATCCTGGCGCCGCTGGTCGGCGCCTGGGCTTTCGTCACCGTCGGGCCTGGCACCGTCTTCTGGACGGCCGGGCTCGTCCAGGCCCTGGCCGTGGTGCCGCTCATCGGCGTTGCCAACGTCCCGGTGAAGCAGGCGGCGCCCGGCACCTTCCGGGCGGCACGGCTGACGGTTGCGCTGCTGGCGATCGACGGCTGGTACGCAGCCAGCTGGTTCTTCGTCTGGCAGATCGCGCTCTTCGTCTCGCTGGGCGGCAACATCCCCGCCTACGGCGGGGCGATGGCGCTCGCCGGCCTGTTCGGCGCCGGTGGCAGCCTACTGCTCGGCCGCACCATCGACCTCGGCCATGGCCGGCGGGCGGTGAGCATCGGCTACGGCATCGCCGTGGCGATCGTCGTGCTGCGTGCGGCTAGCCTCGGCTCGCCCTGGCTGGCGATTGCCGCCAATGCCCTGGGGGCGCTGGCCATGCCGCTCTATATTCCGAGCATCGGCGCCGCCATGTACAACATGGCCAAGGCCTCGCCTTGCGCGCTGCGCTTCAACATGGCCAGCGAGGGCGGATGGGACGTCGGCTGCTTCTTCGGTTGCCTGACTGCGGCAGCGGCCTACCACGCCGGCCTGTCGCTTTCGGTCGGCATCCTGCAGGGGGCGCCGGCGGCGTTGGCAATCATCCTGCTGCTCCGGCGCTACTACGGCAAGAGCGGACGCGTGCCGCCACCGGCGCCGGTCGCCGCCGTCCAACCCACCGGCATTGCGGGAGCCTGACCATGGCCGCCGCGAACACGAAGAAGATGCATGCCGGCGAGGTGGCGACCGACGCCGGGCTGGTCCGCCGGCTCATCGCCGCCCAGTTCCCGCAAAGGGCCGACCTGCCGATCCGCTCGGTGCCGTCCGCCGGCACCGACAATGCGCTCTACCGGCTCGGCGACGACCTTGTCGTGCGCATGCCGCGCATCTCATGGGCAACCGGACAGATCGACAAGGAACGTCGCTGGCTGCCGCATCTGGCGCCGCACCTGCCGCTGGCGATTCCGGAGCCGCTGGCGGTTGGCGAGCCCGCCGAAGGCTTCCCCTGGGACTGGTCGGTCTATCGCTGGCTCGACGGCGAGAACGCCACCCTCGACCGGCTCGCCGATCCCGATCAGGCGGCGCGCGATCTGGCGCAGTTCGTCCGCGCGCTACAGGCGATCGATGCCACCGGCGGTCCCCGGCCCAACCCGGATACGCTCGGCCGTGGCGCGCCGCTGGCAACACGCGATGAGAAGACCCGCGAGGCGATCGCTGCCTGCGATGGCATGATCGACACGGACGCCGCGCTTGCCGCATGGGAGGTCGCGCTGGCCGCGCCGGCCTGGCAGGGGCCGCCGGTCTGGCTGCATGGCGACCTGCAGTCCGGCAACCTGCTGGCCATCGACGGGCGGCTGACGGCGGTGATCGATTTTGGCGCGATGACCATCGGCGATCCGGCCTGCGACCTGATGGTCGCCTGGAACCTTTTCACCGCCGGACCGCGCGAGACGTTCCGTCAGGTGATCGCGGTCGACGAGGCGACATGGGCGCGCGGCCGCGGCTGGGCTCTGTCACCGGCGCTGATCGCCTTGCCCTACTACCACGAGACCAATCCCGGCCTCTCGGCGATCGCCCGCCACGCCATCGCCGAAGTGCTGGCCGACATGGCGGGTGGCTGAAGCCGTTCAGGCGAGCGGCCGGTTGGGCTCTTCGTCCGGCGGCGCGGCGGCGCCTGCCGTCGCCAGCTGCCGCTCGCGGTAGAAGGTGTAGACGCCGGTGACGATGATGACGAGCGTGCCGATCACCATCGGCAGGTCGGGCACTTCGCGCCACACCAGGAAGCCGGCGATCACCGCCCAGATGATCACCGTGTAGCGGAACGGCGCCACCACGGCGATGTCGCCGTGGCGCATGAAATCGACCGCCGTCAGATAGCCGCCGATGAGGAAGATGCTGGCGCCCGCGAGCAGCGCCACCGCGCGCCCCGACGGCATGATCCACTGCTCGCCGGCGATCACGCCGTAGATCGGCCCGCTGATGCCGACCACGATCGCCGTGATCAGGGCGATCAGGAGCGTCGGCACGCCGCGCGGCATGATCCGCGTGGTCATGTCGCGCAGCGCGATGAACGCTGCCGCGGCCAGCGCCAGCAGGCTGAACTCGTTGAAGCCGGAGAGCCCCGGACGGATGACGATGAGCACGCCAGCGAAGCCCACCACGATCGCCGTCCACCGCCGCCAGCCGACCTCGTCGCGCAGGAAGATGGCGGCGCCGGCCGTCACCATCAGCGGCACCACCTGGAGGATCGTGTTGGAGTTGGCAATTGGGATGTGGAAGAGCGCCACCAGGTAGAGATAGGCCGAGGCAACCTCGGCGAAGGTGCGCCAGAAAACCGCCCGGCTGACAAGCACGCGCATTTGGGCGCCGGAGCCGGTGATCGCCACGGTCAGCGCCAGCCATGTGCTGGCCATGATGCCGCGCAGCAGCAGGATCTCACCGAGCGGCAGCTCCGTGCTGACCAGCTTCATCATGGTGTCGTTGATCAGGAAAAGCAGGTTGCACGCCGAGATTGCAGCAATGCCGCGCAGGTTCTCGCGAAACGGGGTCGGGCTCGGCATGGTGCGTGACCGGGTGAGCGCCCACTGGCGCCCGGCGCTGCCGGTGTCGGTGGCGTGGAATTTGTCGTCGCGCGGCGATCATTACAGGAATGCCGCGGCCGGCGGGAGGGGGTCCCGCAGGCCGCGTCAGCCGGCAAAGCGGGCGAGGCTGAACATGGCGAGGTCGAAGCGGCTCGTGCCGGTCACCGCAAGGTCGGCGACGATCTCGCCGACGACGCTGGCAAACTTGTAGCCGTGGCCGGAGCAGGGCGAGACGACCACGACCTCGGGCTGGTCGGCAAGCATGTCGATGATGAAATTCTCGTCCGGCGTATTGGTGAACATGCAGGTGTGCAGCGACATCACCGGGCCATCGGCGTCCGGGAAGTAGCGCGCGATGCAGCGGCGCAGCACCGCCTCGTCCGCGCCCGTGACCGCGCGCGACAGCGTGTCCGGGTGGCCGCGCTCCTCCAGGTGGTGATAGAGGCCGATCTTCAGCCCCGGCACGCCATGAACCGGCAGCAGGTAGTAGCGTCCTTCCTCGACCAGCAAATTGAGCACGGGGAAGGCCGCCGGCATGAAGCGTTCCGGATGGGCCGGCTGGAACCAGCCGAGCACCTGCCGCTCGGGCACCGCGATCGTCTTCAGGGCCGGCACCAGGTCGCCGATCCACGCCCCCGGCGACAACACCAGCCGCCCGGCCTCGTAGGTGCCGCGCGTCGTGGTGACGCGCACGCCGCCACCGGCGATCGGCGACCAGTCGAGCACTTGTTCGCGCGCGTGGATCTCCGCACCAGCCGCCATCGCCAGGTTGGCATGGGCGACAATCGCCCGCTCCGACAGCACGAAGCCGCCGTCCGGCTGGAACACGGCAGAGAAATCGCCCGGCAGGCGATAGCCGGGATGGCGGGTGTTCACCTGGGCACCGGTCAGCAGTTCGTGGGTGAGCCCATGCTCAATGCACGACTCAAGAGAACCGTTGACGACATCGCTGTCTGCCGGTCCGGCATCGAGCGACCCGGTGGTGATGAGCAGCGCCTCGCCGGCGGCTTCGGAAGCCTCGCGCCACAGTTCGAAGGCGCGCTTGAGGAGCGGCACATAGGCCGGGTCCTCGTAGTAGGCGAGGCGAATAATGCGCGTCACGCCGTGCGAAGACCCCTGCGCGTGCGGAATGTCGAAGCGTTCGAGCCCGAGCACGCGCTGGCCCCGGCGGGCAAGCTGCCAGCAGGCGGCGGCGCCCATGCCGCCGACCCCGACGACGATCACGTCATATGTGGTGCTGCCCGCCATGCCATCTCCGCCGCCGCTGCCGCCGCATTAGGACGGCAGGGCAGGCGAGACCGTCAAGGGTTTTGGCAGAGCGCCTGGGTCAGAGCCGGACGAGGCCGGGCAGCGGCGCCGGCGCCTCTTCGTCGCCAGGACGAGCGAAGAAGAACTCGGCGTGGTACCAGCCGTCGCTCTCATGCGGGCCCGGATCGATGCCGAGGGCGTCGAGATTGGCGAAAACCTCGGCGCGTTCCTTGCTGTCGGCGAAATGGCGTTGGCGGAAGGTTTGTCCTGCCAGCTTGAACACGGCATAGCCGTGCGCCTTCAGCGCCTCGGCGATGGCGTCGAAGGAGAACATGCGCAGCGCGAAGAGCGCCAGCCACGGCCGCTTGCCGGCCGCCGCGAGGATGCGCTCGAATGTCGGCGCGCCGACATAGCCGATGGCGCCGGTCGAGATGACCAGCTCGACTTCGGCAAGCAGCGCGTGCTCGGCGGGCGTCGGCGCCTCGTTTTCGAGATCGCGGGTGAGATAGGCGTCGAGGATGCCGGCCTCACGGGCATAGCCGACGGCGCGCTCGGCCGGATCGAGGCCGATGACGGTAAGGTCCTCGCTCGATTGATAGGCGGCGCGGTCGCGGACGACGAGCTGGCGGCGCGACAGGGCGCCGGTCGCCGATGCGCTGTAGGCGCGGTAGAGGTCGGGTAGCGTGCGCTCGTGCTTGAGAATGGCGGCGTTGACGCCATAGGAGCATCCGACGTCGAGCAGAGTGAGATGTCGTCGCTTGCGTATCGATCGTTCGACCGCGATCACCTGGCGGAACACCGGCGCGGCTTCGGCCGGAATACGGTAGTCGAGATTGGTGAGGGTCTGGTAGTAGTCCCGTGGATCGGGGCGATCGTAGATCTCCGTGAGGTCGATCTTGCCGGTTTCGTCGTGGTCGAAGTCGGTCAAAGCGGACATGGGCACTCCAATGCAATGTGAAGAGACGCGGTCGGCAGGCCGCGCGAAAACCTCCAGACGTGGGTTGATGCACCGCCATTATGACCCACAAGCGGTGCGATGATCAAATCGGCGCGCCGAGAGAGGTTTGCACCGATTTGCAGAGGTAAGAGATGACGGAAAAGACACCCTGGCCGACGGAAATCCGGTTGCACAAGGACCGTCGCACGCTTTCGGTTCGGTTTGATGACGGCGCGGCATACGACCTGCCGGCGGAGATGCTGCGTGTGCTCAGCCCCTCCGCCGAGGTGCAGGGCCATACGCCGGAGCAGCGCCAGACCGTTGGCGGCAAGCGCGACGTCGCCATCGCAGCGCTCGAGCCGATCGGCAATTACGCCGTGAAGATCACCTTCGACGACGGCCACGACACCGGGCTGTTCTCGTGGACCTATCTGCGCCGGCTCGGCGATGAGCGCGAATCGCGCTGGCAGGAATACCTCAACGAGCTGGCCGCCAAGGGCATGAGCCGCGATCGCTGAATCAAAGTCGCGGCATTCCGGCTGAAGCCGTTGCGACCAAACAAAAAAGCCGGCGCAAGCGCCGGCCTTTTCGTCCCAGTCCCCGCTTGCGGGTTAATTCTGAACGACGACCCTCGTCCCGACCTTCACCCGGTCGTAGAGGTCGACGATGTCCTTGTTGGTCAGCCTGATGCAGCCTGAGGAGACCGCCTGGCCGATGGTCCACGGTTCGTTGGAGCCGTGGATGCGATAGATGCGCGCGCCGATATAGAGGGCGCGGGCACCGAGCGGATTGTTGAGGCCGCCCTTCATATAGACGGGCAGGATTCGTCCCTTGGCCTTCTCGCGCGCAATCATCACCGCCGGCGGCGACCAGCCCGGCCACTCCGCCTTGCGCGAGATGCGGTCGCTGCCCTGCCAGGTGAAGCCTTCGCGGCCGACGCCGATGCCGTATTTGAGCGCCTTGCCGTTGTCCTGCACCAGATAGAGGCGGCGCTCCTTGGTGTTGACCACGATCGTGCCGGCGCTGTAGGGGCCGTCATAGGAGACGGTCTGGCGCGGGATGGGATCGTAGCTCGCGCCCTTGGCCTGGGCGCCGCGCGCCATCACGGCCTGAACGTCGTAAGTCACGAACTTCTTCAGGCCGTTGTCGTAATAGGTGCGCATCTCGGCCTGGGCAGCCTGCAGCCCGATGAGAATGCCGGCCGCCGCCCCGATAGCAAAGAGAATCTGCTTTCGCATCCTGTCTTCCTTTAGGGTCGCCTCGACAGAATTGCGGTGTGGTCGCCGCCAAGCACCGCGTATTCGTGTTTGCCCAATTTGCTTCAAACGGACAAGACGGTGATGGTACCGGGCCGGGCTCCGAGCCCTATTTCTGTCGGAGTGTTGTTGGCGGGCAACGCCTGTGTGGCCGATTGGCCGCAAGAAACAGGGGATTGCCTCGGATGGTAGGACGGAACGGACATGGACAACCGACAGTGGGCGGCGGTCGACCGCTATTTCGAGGACCACCTGGTCAAGGAAGATGCCGCGCTCAAGGCGGTCCAGGCAGCCAGTGATTCGGCCGGTCTGCCGGCGATCAGCGTCAGCCCCAGCCTCGGCCGGCTGCTGATGATGGTGGCCCTGATGGTGGACGCCAGGCGCATCCTCGAGATCGGCACGCTCGGCGGCTATTCGACCATCTGGATGGCCCGCGCGCTGCCCCAGGACGGCCGCCTGATCACGCTGGAAATCGAGCCGCGCAATGCCCGCGTTGCCGAGGCCAACATCGCCGCGGCCGGGCTCTCGGCGCTGGTCGACATCCGCCTCGGCCCGGCGCTCGAGGCGCTGCCCAAACTCACCGAAGACGGGCCGTTCGACCTCATCTTCATCGACGCCGACAAGTCGAACAACGCCGCCTATCTCGACTGGGCGCTGAAGCTGTCGCGTCCGGGCAGTGCCATCATCGTCGACAATGTCGCGCGCGGCGGCGCCGTCGCCAATGCCGCAAGCCGCGACGGCAGCGTACTCGGCGCCCGCCGGGTGATCGAGGCGATCGGCGCCGAGCGGCGGCTCACCGCCACCGCCATCCAGACGGTCGGGGTCAAGGGCTACGACGGCTTCCTGCTCGCGCTGGTTACCGAGTGAGGCCACGATCCCTTCGCGCGAGGACGCCCGAAATCCGGTCGAAATCAATCGGCGGCTGATGGCTTGCCAGCGTAGAGCGCCAATTGCGCGGCAAATGCCCGTTTGTAGGCGGGCCGCGCCTCGCCGCGCGCAACGTAAGCGGCCAGGTTCGGATATTCGTTGAGAATGCCCGACGATCTCAGCCTGAGCAGCACCGACACCATCATCAGATCGCCCGCACTGAACCCGCCATCGAGCCAGTCGGCATCGCTCAGGCGCGCCGACAGTTGGTCCAGCCGATCGCGGACACGGTCCTCGACCACGGGCACGCGATCCTTGCTCCAGGGCCAGTTACTCTCCAGGAGCTTGGCGTTCGCGAGTTCGAGGATCGGCAGTTCCACCGTATTCAGCGCGGCGAACATCCACATGATCGCGCGCGCCCGCGCATTGGCGTCCTTCGGCAGCAGGCCGGCATGGTGCTCGGCAATGTGGAAGACAATCGCGCCAGTCTCGAACAGGGCGAGATCGCCTTCCTCATAGGTTGGTATCTGGCCGAAGGGATGAAGCGCCAGGTGCGCCGGTTCCTTCATTGCACGAAACGAAACGAGCCGAACCGCGTAGGGCTGGCCGACTTCCTCGAGCGCCCAGCGCACGCGCGTGTCGCGCGACAATCCTTTGCCGCCGTCGGGCGATCGCTCGAATGCGGTGATCGTGATGGTCATCGTGAGGCTCCTCTCGCCAAATCAACGGCCGCGGGGCTGACAGGCCATCACGGCAGGCTCGCCGAGGTCGGAGATGATCTTGCTCCGTCAAGCTCGGCTACCCGAACGACGAACGACGAACGCGTTTCACGACAATCAACGGTGTTCTTTTGGCCGCGGGCCGTCCCGTAATCGTCCGGACCCGTGGCTTGGAAGGATCTTCGCCTAGTCCAGCCGCACGCCGCCGTGGCTGCGGTCGCCGGCTTCCAGGCACAGGTCGAGGATGCGCTGGATCTTGGCGGCCTGACGGAAGTCGGGATTGGCATGGGCCCCGGTCTGCACCGATTCGATGAAGCGCCGGTAGACCGAGCGCACCGGCGGGCAGGCCACCTCGCGCCAGGTCATGGTGTGCACGTCATTGCCGACGCAGCGCCCGAGCCACGACTTGTCGCCGGTGGTGATCATCTGCAGGCCGCCCTTCGAGCCGAACAGGTCGAGGCGCAGCGTATTGGCATAGCCGGTGCCCCAGCGCGTGGCATGGATGACGCCGAGCGCCCCGTTCTTCAGTTCCACCGACATGGAGAAGGAATCGTTGGCGTCGAGCACGTAGTCGCCGACGCGCCCGCCATCGACCTTGTGGAAGGTCTTCGCGCGGCTCTCCATCCACACGATGTCGTTGGCGCAGGCATAGGTGGCGAAGTCGACGATGTGGATGCCGATGTCGCCGATGACGCCGTGGCTGCCGTGCGCCGAGGACAGGCGCCACAGCCAGCGGTCGTCTTTCTGCCACTCGCCCCAATGGTTGCCGACCAGCCAGCTCTGCAGATAGGACGCCTCGAAATGGCGGATCTCGCCGATCTCGCCATTGACCACGATCTCGCGCGCCTTCTCCACCGCCGGCGAGCCGCGATAGGTGAGGTTGACCATGTTGACGAGGCCGCGCTTCTCCGCCGCCTCGGTCATCTCCAGCGCCAGCGGATAGGTCGTCGCCAGCGGCTTCTCGCACAATATGTGCTTGCCGGCGGCGATCAGCTTCATGCTGGTCGGATGGTGGGCGGCATCCGGCGTGACATTGGCGACAGCGTCGAATGCACCCCATCCGATCGCCGTGTCGAGATCGCTGAAGCGGTGTGGAATGGCGAAGTCGTCGCAGAAGGCGTTGAGCCGGTCCTCATGCGGCTCCACCGCCGCCACCAGTTCCACGCCCGGCAGCACGCGGAAGGAGCGGGCATGGGTACGCGCCATGCCGCCGGTCCCCACGATCGCCAGCCGGACGGTGTCGCTCATGGGGAGAGCCTAGCGGAAGCCGGCTTCACCCGGCGCGTGCAGGTGCGAGCCCTTCTCCTCGATCGGCTCGGGTGCCTTGTCGACCGGCACGTTGGCCGCGATGGTGATCCCCGCCCAGGCGGGCGCGGGGTTGTAGGCCCATTTCACCGCATTGCGCAGCACGGTCTGCACGTTCTTGTCGTGATAGATCGGGTAGACCTCGTGGCCCGGCGAGAAATAGAAGATGCGGCCGGCGCCGCGCTGGAAGGTGACGCCGGAGCGGAAGACCTCGCCGCCGTCGTACCAGCTGATGAACACGGTCTCCATCGGCTCAGGGATGGTGAAGGGCTCGCCGTACATCTCCGTCTCGGGAACGATGAAGCTGTCGCCCAGACCCTGCGCGATCGGGTGATTGCGGTTGATCACCCACACGCGTTCCTTCTCGCCCGCCTCGCGCCATTTGAGCGAGCAGGGCGCGCCCATCAGCCGCTTGAAGATCTTCGAGAAATGGCCGGAATGGAGCACGATCAACCCCATGCCCTCCCACACCCGTTCCGCCACCCGCTCGACCACAGAGTCGGAGACGGCGCCATGCGCCTTGTGGCCCCACCAGGTCAGAACGTCGGTCTCGGCCAGCCGTTCGGCGGTCAGCCCGTGCTCGGGCTGGTCGAGCGTGGCGGTGGTCGCCGTGATCTCTGCGTCGGCATTGAGCGCATCGGCGATGCAGCCGTGCATGCCGTTCGGGTAGATTTCACGCACCACCGCATTCTCGCGGTCGTGGACGTTCTCTCCCCAGACAATGGTACGAATCGTCATTGCATTCTCCGAAATGTGACGGAACACGCCGCCACCCGCTTCGCGATCGGGCGGCGGGCGCCGCGCAACGCAACGTTTGCGGCGGTTCCCCCGGCCTGTATCGGCCGAGCCTAAACACAAACCGGTCCGGCTTGCACGGGCTTTGTCGGCTGCCCGCAAGCCCTGCCGCGGGACCGCGCGAGAGGTGTGACCGAGGTCATTCCCTCGCCGGGGAAAAAGCTCTAAACACTCCAACTCCGCGATTCACCTGCGGTTTTTTTGGCGCTATCGGCGGGGCGCAACAAAGCATTAAGACTGCCGGGCTATCTCAGTGGGGGCTGAGGGGATTGTCATGACCTTGTCGCTTCGCGTTCTCGTGTTCCTGCTGTTGAGTGCGGCGTCGACCGCGGTCCTGGCGTTGCCCTATCTCACCATCCAATAAGTCCCTCTCCGAAGATTAAAGGGCCTGCACGCCGCCGGCTGGCATCGCCGCGGTGGAGCGCGGGTCGGCTGCGCATTTCCGGCGACCGTGCGTGGCACCGGCACGCGCCTGTGCGGCATTACGTCCCCCGTAGTATTGATCGTGTGCTGTCCGAGTATCGTTTTGCGGTGGGCAGTGGCGGCCTCGCCTTGCCATACGAGCTCGGCATTCATCACATCAACACCCCAATCATCATACGGAACAGCGGCGGCGACGCGATCCGCCGTGCCCGCCCGGAGAGGCGCGCGACCCGCCACGGTGCCTGGTAATCGGCGGTTGCGACATGCTGACCGCAATTCGACGAGGCCTACCGATACAACTTGCAAAACAACCACTTTCCTCGATATGGTGCCCTCGCTCCGGCGCTGCCTGTTCGACGAGCGGCTGCGCATGGTCCCGGCGGATGTACCGGGAGCGCCGGTTCGCTTGGATTGTGTTTCATTTGGGGTGCGTGCCGGATTTTGCCGGGCATTCATCCGCCTAACGGGAGGAACTCATGCGGAAGCTACTGGTAACTTCCATTGCCGCGATCGGCTTGGCCGCGTCGGCCACGGTTGCGATGGCGCAAATCGTCGTCGGCGTTTCCTGGAATAACTTCCAGGAAGAGCGTTGGAAAACCGACGAAGCTGCGATGAAGAGCGTGCTTGATCCGGCTGGCGCCAAGTACATCTCGACCGACGCTCAGTCTTCTGCTTCCAAGCAGTTGACGGACGTCGAGAACCTGATCTCGCAGGGCGCCAACGTGCTGATCGTTCTCGCTCAGGATACCGACGCCATTCAGCCGGCCATCCAGAAGGCGGTTGACGAGGGCATTCCGGTGATCGGCTATGACCGTCTCATCGAGAACCCGAAGGCCTTCTACATCACCTTCGACAACAAGGAAGTCGGTCGGCTCCAGGCGAAGTACGTCTTCGCGGCGCAGCCGACAGGCAACTACGTCATCATCAAGGGCAACTCGGCTGATCCGAATGCGGACTTCCTGCGCTCGGGCATCGAAGAAGTCATCGGCCCGTCGGTGAAGGACGGCAAGATCAAGATCGTCGGCGAGACCTACACCGACAACTGGGATCCGGCGAACGCCCAGAAGGAGATGGAGCAGTTCCTGACCGTCAACAACAACAAGGTTGACGCCGTGGTCTGCGAGAACGACGGCATGGCCGGTGGCGTCGTCGCCGCGCTTGCCGCCCAGGGCATGGCCGGACAGGTTCCGGTCTCTGGCCAGGACGGTGACCATGCGGCTCTCAACCGCGTCGCGCTCGGCACGCAGACCGTGTCGGTGTGGAAGGACGCCCGTGCGCTCGGCAAGGCTGCTGCCAAGGCGGCTCTCGAGATGGCCGGCGGAACGCCCATGGACAAGATCGAAGGCGCCGTGATGTTCAACGGTGGCCCGAAGGGCGTCAACATGACGTCCATCTTCCTGAAGCCCAACCCGATCACCAAGGACAACCTCAACGAGGTTATCGATGCGGGCTGGATCACCAAGGATGAGGTCTGCAAGGGCGTGAAGCCCGGCACCGTGGCGGTGTGCGGCTAGGTACTAGCCAAATCCATAGCCTGCGCCGCGCCTCGTGCGCGGCGCAGGCGGCCTTCTGCGCGCGCAATATCGGGCAACGAAAATGGCTGAGGCAACCGGCACGACCGGACCTGCGCCAGTTGGTGGTGTAGGCAGGCGCCCCACCAATCTGCTGCAGTCTTTCATGCATGCGACCGAGATCGACGCCCGCATGCTCGGGATGATCGCAGCGCTTGCGCTCATCTGGTTCGGCTTCCAGGTGATGACGGCCTGGCGCCTGGCGGGCAACCCATTCGCCATCGGCGAGGGCGTCTTCCTCACTCCGCGCAATCTGTGGAATCTCTCTGTGCAGACCTCCACGGTGGCCATCATGGCGACCGGGATGGTGCTGGTCATCGTGTCGCGCAACATCGACCTGTCGGTCGGTTCGTTGAACGGCTTCCTGGCCATGCTCATGGGCAAGTTGCAGATCGAGATCCTGCCCCATTTCGTCGGCTACGACTGGCCGCTGACCTGGCTCATCACGGTCGCCTTCGGCATCGCCATCGGCGCTGCGATCGGCGCCCTGCAGGGCTTCGTCATCGCCTTCTTCGGCATTCCCGCTTTCATCGTCACCCTCGGCGCGCTGCTCATCTGGCGCGGCGCTGCGTGGTGGGTGGCCAGCGGCCGCACGCTGGCGCCGATGGACAGCACCTTCGCCAAGCTCGGCGGCGGCGGCTTTGGCTCGATCGGTGAGACGCTGAGCTGGATCGTGGCGTTGATCGCCTGCGTTGCCATCATCGTCGCGATCATCAACGGCCGCCGTCAACGCGTGAAGTTCGAATTCCCGCTGCGCCCGGTCTGGGCCGAGTTCACGCTCGGCATCATCGGCTGCGGTGCCGTCATCGGCGCGATCGCCGTCATCAACGCCTATCCGATGCCGATCGGGCTGGCCAAGCAGTATGCCAAGCTCCACGATATCGCGTGGCCGGCGAGCGGTGAGCTGTACTTCTCGCTCGGTCTGGCGATCCCGGTCCTGATCGCGATCGGCGTCGGCGTCATCGTGACGTTCCTGGCTACGCGAACCCGCTTCGGGCGCTACGTCTTCGCCATCGGCGGCAACCCGGAAGCGGCGGATCTCGGCGGTATCAATACCCGCTGGATCATCATGAAGATATTCATCCTCATGGGGGTCCTCTGCGCCATTGCCGGCATCGTCGCTTCGGCCCGCCTCAACGCGGCGACCAACGCGCTCGGTACCAACGACGAGCTCTACGTCATCGCTGCCACCATCATCGGCGGCACGTCGTTCGCCGGCGGCATCGGCACGGTGCCGGGCGCCATGCTCGGCGCGGTGGTCATGCAGTCGCTGCAGTCGGGCATGCAACTGATGGGCATCGAGTCGCCGTTGCAGAATATCGTCTCGGGTCTGGTTCTCGTGATCGCTGTCGGCATCGACACTGCATACCGCAGGCGGGCCCGCTGAGGATCGGAGATTAGGAGTTGCCGACAATGGACGACGACCGCGAACCGCTCGTCGAAATGCGCAATATCTACGTCTCGTTCGGCGGCGTTCACGCCGTCGAGAACGCGACGATCACGCTCAGGGCGGGCGAGGTGGTCGGACTTGTCGGCGGCAACGGCGCCGGCAAGTCGACGCTGATGAAGGTGCTCTCCGGCGCCTATCACCCCGATTCCGGAGAGATCTTCGTCGGCGGCAAGCACGTATCGATCAACAATCCGCGCGACGCCAAGGCGCTCGGCATCGAGACGATTTACCAGAACCTGGCGCTCGCCGATAACGTCGATGCGCCGGCCAATGTCTTCCTCGGGCGCGAGATCCTGACGCGCTTCAACACGCTCGACGACGTCGCCATGGAGGCCGCCACCCGCAAGGTGATGGGCCGCCTCAATCCGCTGTTCAAGGGCTTCAAGACGCCGGTGGTGGCGCTCTCCGGCGGCCAGCGCCAGTCGGTGGCCATTGCCAGGGCGATCTACTTCAACGCCCGCATCCTCATCATGGACGAGCCGACGGCCGCGCTCGGGCCGGCCGAGACCGCCCAGGTGCGCGACCTCGTCAAGCAGCTCAAGAAGGAAGGCATCGGCATCTTCCTCATCAGCCACGAAATTCACGACGTCTTCGACCTGGCCGACCACATCACCGTCATGAAGACGGCAAGAATGGTCGGCACCGTCAACAAGAACGATGTCGATACGGACCAGGTGTTGGGCATGATCATCGGCGGCACGGTTCCGCCGGGCGTAACGATCACCAACGCCTATTCAGAGGCGAGGGCATGACGCATGGATCTCGCGGGCTGGGAAGGCGACGCCAGGCTCGATTAGGGGCGGTCATTATCTCGGTGGCACTGCTGGCCGGCTCTTCCGCCATGGCCGGCGAGATGACGCCGTGGGCCGAGAAGGCGATCCACGGCCACATCGATTTCAGCCAGTTCGAGGGCGCGCTCACCGCTGACCAGCTCAACCAGCTTGTCGCCGACGGCAAGGCGCTGTTCACCGCGCGCTTCACCAGGGCCGACGGCCTCGGCCGTCCGATGGCCACCCAGGCGATCATCCCGACCCAGCGCAAGCACCCGGTCGATGTCACCTTCCGCCGCACGGCGGGCCTCGATTCGAACAACTGCCAGAGCTGCCACAGCGTGCCCGTCCTCGGCGGCGCCGGCGATTTCACCGCCAACGCCTTCATCTCCGAGGGCTTCGAGAGCGCCGATTTCGACACGCTCGATCCGCAGTTCTCCAACGAGCGCGGCTCGGTCAGCCTGTTCGGCGATGGCCTCATCGAGCTGCTCGCCCGCGAGATGACCGCCGAGCTCAGGACCGAGCGCAACCAGGCGGTTGCTGCCGCCCGCAAAAGCGGCAAGCCGGAGACGGTGAGCCTGTCGTCCAAGGGCGTCGACTTCGGCACGCTGACCGTCATGCCCGACGGCCTGGTCGATTTCTCCGGCCTGCAGGGGATCGATTCGGACCTGACCGTGCGTCCCTTCAGCCAGAAGGGCGTCTTCGCCTCGCTGCGCCAGTTCACCGTCAATGCCGGCAACATCCATCTTGGCCTCGAATCCAGCGAACGCTGGGGCAAGCGCTGGACCGGAACCGACGATTTCGACGGGGACGGGGTTCCCGACGAGCTGTCGCCGGGCGACGTCTCGGCCCTTGTCGCCTTCCAGGCGACCCTGCCGTCGCCGACCCGCGTGGTGCCTGACAGCCAGGCCTGGCGCGATGCCGCCGCACAGGGCGAGAAGGTGTTCACCGCCATGGGCTGCGACACCTGCCACAAGCCCTATCTGCCGCTCGACAGCCTCACCTTCACCGACCCCGCGCCCTACGACACGGCCGGCACCTTGCGCTCGGGCGAGGTCGCCAAGCCCATCTCCTACAATCTCGGGCTTCTCGACTGGGCGAAGAAGCTGCCGCGCAACGACAAGGGCCAGATCCTGGTACCGCTCTTCGGCGACCTCAAGCGCCACCACATCTCCGATGCCGAAGTCAGCCGGCTCGGCAACGAGCTTCTCGCCCAGCGCTTCGTCGAGCGCGACGTCTTCATCACCGCCGAGCTGTGGGGCGTCGGCTCGACCGCGCCTTACGGCCACCGCAACGACATCACCACGCTCGATGGCGTCATCCGCGCCCATGGCGGGGAGGGGCGTGAAGCGCGCCAGAAATACATCGACGCCAGCGATGCCGACCGTTCGGCGCTCATCGCCTTTCTGAAGACCCTGGTGATCCCGCAATGACCCGGAGCCTCTTCGCCGCGGCACTGCTCGTCGCCGGCCTCGCCTCGGCCGCCACCGCCTATGCCGACGACATGACGAAGCCGGTGCCCAACGACATCCCCGACATGCACGAGGAGGCGCTGGCCGCCGGCATCGACCACAAATATACCGGCGGCTGGGAGTTCTTCGTCGGCGGCGGCGTTGCCGCCTTCGACTGCAACGGCGACCGCAGGCCGGACCTGTTCATCGCCGGCGGCACCAGCCCGGCGGACATGTACGTCAATGAGAGCCCGACCGGTGGTGCGCTCAAGTTCACCAAGGTCGACATGGGCATCCCGGCCGAGGACCTCGTCAACGTCACTGGCGCCTATCCGCTCGACATCGACAATGACGGGCTGATGGACCTCGTCGTGCTGCGACTGGGCCGCAACCTGATTCTCAAGGGTGAGGGAGACTGCAAGTTCCAGGTGGCCAACCAGGCGTTCGCCTTCGATGGCGGGCGCGACTGGACGACCTCCTTCTCGGCGACCTGGGAGAACGACCAGACCTTCCCGACGCTGGCCATTGGCAACTATGTCGACCGCATGGCACCGGGCGCGCCGTGGGGCACCTGCGCCGACAACTACCTCGACCGCTCGGCCTCGCGCGACAAGCCCGACTACAGCGATCCGGTAGCGCTGTCGCCGAGCTATTGCTCGCTGTCGATGCTGTTCACCGACTGGAACCAGTCGGGCGTGCCCTCGCTCAGGGTCACCAATGACCGCCAATATTACCGTGGCGGCGAAGAACAGATGTGGCACGTCGATCCCGGCAAGCCGCCGCGCCTGTACACCGCTTCGGAAGGCTGGCAGCACCTGTCGATCTACGGCATGGGCATCGCTCAGGCCAACCTCTTCGGCAACAACTATCCGGTCTATGCGCTCACCTCGATGGGCGATACCAAGCTGCAGCAACTCTCCGAGGAGGCCGACACCGACCGCCCGGTCTACAAGGACATCGCCTTTCCGATGGGCGCCACCGCGGCGCGGCCCTATGCCGGTGGCGACGTGCGCCCTTCGACCGGCTGGCACAGCCAGTTCGCTGATTTCAACAATGACGGCCTGCTCGACCTGTTCATCGCCAAGGGCAATGTCGACGCGATGCCCGATTTCGCCGCCGACGATCCCGACAATCTGCTGCTCGGCCAGTGGGACAAGACCTTCACCGAGGTCGGCAAGCAGGCCGGCATTGCGCTGCCGCGCAAGGGCCGCGGCGGTGCGGCGATAGACCTCAACATGGACGGCATGCTCGACCTGGTGGTGGTCAACCGCGAGGCGCCCGTCAGCCTCTTCCGCAACCTCGGCACCAGGACCACCTGGGGCACCGACGAGCCGCTCGGCAACTGGCTCGAGATCGAGCTGGCCGAGCCCAACGCCAATCGCAATGCCGTCGGTGCGCGCATCAACGTCAAGGCCGGCAACAATGTCATGGACCGCACCGTTCATGTTGGCGGTGGCCACGCCTCCGGTCAGGCCGGCTTCGTCCATGTCGGCCTGGGCACCGCCGAGCGCGCCGATATCCGTGTGAAATGGCCCGACGGGCAGTGGAGCGGCTCCTTCCGCGTGTTCGCCAACAACTTCGTGCGCATCGAACGCGGCAAGGACAATGCCGAATACTGGCTGCCAGAACCGTCGCCCGGCAATTGACCGCTCCACCGGCCGGCCGCCATGACCCGCTCCCCCGCTGACGTGCGCCTCATCGAGGCGACGCTTCCCGAATTCGGTATGCCCGAGACGCGGCCGCAAGGGCCGCCGGCGCTCTATGCCGCCCGCCTGACGCGGCTTGCCAGTGCCGCCGAGGCAGCGGGGCTTATGGCGCTCATCGTCTATGGCGATCGCGAGCATTTCGCCAATCTTGCCTGGGCGACCGGCTTCGACCCGCGCTTCGAGGAAGCGCTGCTCATCCTCGTGCCGGGCGGCACGCCGATGTTGCTGGCCGGACCGGAGAACCAGGGCGCCGGCCGCACTGCACCGGTTGCCCTCGATGTGCGGCTCTATCCGCCCTTCGGCCTGCTCGGCCAGGACCGGACGAAGACGCCGCCGCTCGCCGATCTGCTCGCCGAGGCCGGCATCGCGCGCGGGTCGCGCGTCGGCGTTGCCGGCTGGAAGTATTTCGGGTCGCACGAGACGCCCCGTCCCGACACCTGGATCGAGAGCCCGGCCTTCATCGTCGATACGCTACGCCGGCTGGTGGGCGAGGGCGGCGCGGTGGTCAACGCCACGGCGCTCTTCATGCACGCCAGCACCGGGCTCCGCGCCGAGAACGAGATCGACCAACTCGCCGCCTTCGAGTTTGCCGCCTGCCATGTTTCGGAAGCGGTCAAGCGCGTCCTCTTCGGTCTGAAACCCGGCATGCGCGAATCGGAAGCAGCGACGCTCACGCGCCCGAATGGCCTGCCGCTCTCCTGCCATCTGATGCTCTCGGCCGGGGAGCGCGCTGCGCTTGGCCTCGGCAGTCCGGCCGACCGGCCGATCGCGCTGGGCGACCCGTTTACCGTCGCCTATGGTGTCTGGGGCGCGCTCACATCCCGCGCCGGCTTCGTCGCCGAGGATGCCGGCGACCTTCCCGAGGCGATCCGCGACTATGTCGCGCGTCTGGCGGCGCCCTATTTCGCCTGCGCCGCCGAATGGTACGAGACGATCGGCATCGGCGTCACCGGCGGCGAAATGGACGCGCTCGTCAAGCACCATCTCGGCGACCCCTTCTTTAATGTCGGGCTCAATCCCGGCCACCTCATCCATCTCGACGAATGGATGAACACGCCGATCTATCCGGGGAGCCGCGAGGTGCTGCGCTCCGGCCAGGCGCTCCAGCTCGACATCATCCCGGCGACCGGCACGCCGTGGTTCACGTCGAATATTGAGGATGGCATCGCGCTCCTCGATGAACACGGCCGCGCCGAATTCGCCGAGCGCTTCCCTGCGGCATGGCAGCGCATCACGGCCCGCCGCGCCTTCATGGCCGACGTGCTCGGCATCCGCCTGAAGCCCGAGGTCCTGCCTTTCAGCAATCTCGCCGGCTGGCTGCCGCCCTTCGTGCTGGCGCCGGGGAGGGGGCTCTCGCTCCGCTGAGCGGCGGCAGGGCCCTTCGGCCGTCAGCCGTACCGGGGGGCTCCTGGCTGAGCCGGCTCATTTGCTCCACGAGACCGGGAACCAGCCGTGATCGCCCCACATCTGGGCGCTGTCGCTCCACTGGAAGGGGCCCATCGGTGTGCTGGCGGTCTCCGGCGGGGGCTGTACGGACTGGCCGTCATTCAGCAACTCTCCGCGCCAGCCCTCGCTGCGCGAGCCTTCCGCGATCACGTAGAGCCGATAGGTCCAGTTCGAATCCATGAGGACATTGCCGTTGTGGGTCTTCATCCAGGCGACCATGCGGGTATGGATCATGCCGCAGGGGATGAAGAGCAGTTGGCAGTTGACGCTTTCGAAGGAGCCGGCACCGGTCGACACCGTCTGCCCTGCGGGCACCTCCATCGCGCTGCCGTTCTGGTCATAGAGCGTGCCGGTCCACCCTTGGCTCTTGGTGCCCGGATTGGTGACCTCGATCTGGTAGAAGAGACGCTCACCCGCTTGCGCAATTTGGCTCAACGCCAGCGTGGCCATGAGCGCCAAAAACAACACTGGACCGCTCTTCATGGCGGCCTGCCTCCATTTAGGTGACAATTCGCATCATGGAGGATAGCGCGGTCCCCGCCAGGCGGCTTTGTTCTCGATCAGAACGCGGCCACTTCCGGAGGCCGTGCGCCTTGGGTGGCGCGGCGCTCTCGCGCAGCGACCGTCACCGGCGCGCCGGCCTGCTATCCTCCGGTTCGTTCTCTTTCCTGCGCTGGGGCAGTTTCGCCGGCGTGCAATAGGCGCTCTCCAGCGCCCGGATGACCTGCAGAACCTCCGGCCGGGCGATGTGGTAGAACACCGTCGTCCCCTCGCGTCGCGATTCCACCAGCCCGTCGGCTCTCAGCCGCATGAGCTGCTGCGACATCGGCACCTGCTCGACGCCACCGAGCAGGCTGCGCAGCTCGCTCACCGACATTTCGCCGTTTCCCAGCGCGCACAGGACCAGCAGCCGCTGCGGATGCGACAGGCTGCGCATCAGGCTGGCGGCCATGTCGCTTGCCGGAATCATGTCTTTCACATTCATGAACTTGAATTTATAATTTTCGAATGCTAGACGCAAGCGGACTGCCGGCGATTCCACCAATTCGCATTCATGGGCGGCCGTCGGCGCCGCCTGAAATCCGCAGGAGTATGAACATGACCGTCGAACGCGCCGTTTTCGCCGTTGCTGGCCTGGTGGTTCTGGTGTCTCTCGCGCTCGGCTATTTCCTGTCGCCCTACTGGTTCCTGCTCACCGCCTTCGTCGGCGTAAGCCTGTTCCAGTCAGCCTTCACCGGCGTCTGCCCGGCAACCCACGTCCTCGGCAGGTGCGGCTTCAAATCGCACAGCGCCAGCAGCCACTGAACCCCAAGACATCGCCGTCCTGATCCACCGGCCGCCGGCAACCGGCAGCCCCACGACATCCGGAGTCTGCCCATGAGGGCCCGCCCCGCCATCGTCGCGATGGCCGCTGTCGCACTTGCCGTGCTTGCCGCAAACGCCGCCGGCGCAGCCCAATTCACCGTCACGCCGTCGAGCATCGCCGAGCTCAAGGCCGTCTTTGGCGAGGTCAGGAGCCGCCATGTCGTGCCGGCGCGCACGCGCATCGGCGGCACCATTGCGTCGATCACTGTCACCGAGGGCAGCGAGGTGACGAAGGGCGAGGTCATCGCCCGCATCGTCGACGAGAAGATCGCCCTCCAGATCGACGCCGCCGATGCCAACATCAAGGCGATCACCTCGCAGCTCGAAAACGCCCAGGTCGCGCTGGAACGCGCCAAGCACCTGTTCGATACCGGCGCCACCACCAAGGCGCTGCTCGACCAGGCGCAGACCCAGGTCGACGTCATCACCAACCAGCTCGCCGCCGCCAAGGCCAATCGCGACGTGCTCTCCCAGCAGGCCGCCGAGGGCGACACCGCCGCTCCCGAGGACGGCCGCGTCATCGCCGTGCCGGTGACGCTGGGTTCGGTCGTCCTGCCCGGTGACGCCATCGCCACCGTCGCCGGCGGCGGCTATTTCCTGCGCCTGTCGCTGCCCGAGCGCCACGCCACCGAGATCGCCGAGGGCGGCACGGTGTTGGTCGGCGAGCGCGTGCTCTCGCCCGACATGGGTACCGGCGCCGGCCCCGATCCGTCCAAGGCGCGCCAGGGCAAGCTGGTCAAGATCTATCCCGAGATCACCGACGGCCGTGTTCTGGCCGACGTCGAAGTCGACGGCCTCGGCACCTATTTCGTCGGCGAGCGAACGCTGGTCTGGGTCCCCGTCGCCCACCGGCAGGTGCTGGCCGTGCCGAGCACGGCGGTGACCATCCGCCACGGCATCGACTATGTGCGCCTCGCCGACGCCAGTGAGGAGCCCGTCGACGTCGCCGTCATCCTCGGCCAGACCTTTCAGCAGGACGGCACCGAGATGACCGAGATCCTCACCGGCCTTGCCGCCGGCGACAAGGTGCTCGTGCCATGAAGCTGGGCATTGCCGGGCGGCTGACCAGCGCCTTCATCGCCTCGCCGCTGACGCCGCTCTTCCTGCTGGCGGCGCTGATTCTGGGCATCGTCGCGCTGGTCACGCTGCCGCGCGAGGAAGAGCCGCAGATTTCGGTGCCCATGGTCGACATCCATGTCCGCGCCGACGGACTCAAGGCCGAGGATGCGGTCAAGCTGGTCACCGAACCGCTGGAGACCATCGTCAAGAGCATCGACGGCGTCGAGCACGTCTATTCGCAGACCACCGACGACGGCGCCATGGTCACCGCCCGCTTCGTCGTCGGCACCAGCGCCGACGCGGCGATCCTGCGCGTGCACGAGAAGGTGCGTGCCAACATGGACCGCATCCCGGTTGGCATCCCCGAGCCGCTGATCGTCGGTCGCGGCATCGACGACGTCGCCATCGTCACCGTCACGCTGACGCCGAAGCCCGGCGCCGCGGTGCACTGGACGGCCAACGGGCTGACCCGGCTTGCCCGCGAGCTTCAGGTCGAAGTCTCCAAACTGCCCGATATCGGCCTCACCTACATCGTCGGCAATCAGCCGGAAGAGATTCGCGTCGAGCCCGACCCGGAGAAGCTTTCGCTGTTCGGTGTCACGCTGCAGCAGCTCGCCGGCAAGATCCAGGGCGCCAACCGCTCCTTCCAGGCCGGCATGATCCGCGATGCCGGCGGGCAGGTGGCGCTGGTCGCCGGCCAGACGCTGCAGACGCTGCCCGAGATCGGCAATATCCTCATCACCAGTCGCGACGGCCGCCCGGTCTATGTGCGCGACGTCGCCGCCATCTCGCTCGCCACCCAGCCCAAGGAATCGCGCGTCACCGAGGTGCGCAAGGCCGACGGCACGCTTGAGCGCGCGCCAGCGGTGACGCTGGCCATCGGCAAGCGCTCCGGCACCAATGCGGTGGTCATCGCCGAGCGCGTCATCAAGCAGCTCGAGGACGTCCGCGGCCGCATCTTCCCGGAAGACGTGGAGATGTCGATCACTCGCGACTATGGCGAGACCGCCAACGAGAAGGCCAACGAGCTGCTCTTCCACCTTGGCCTGGCGACCCTCTCGATCGTCCTCCTGGTCGCCTTCTCGATCGGCTGGCGCGAGGCGGTGGTGGTCGCCATCGTCATCCCGACCACCATCCTGCTCACCCTCTTCGCTTCACGCATGATGGGCTACACGCTGAACCGCGTCAGCCTGTTCGCGCTCATCTTCTCCATCGGTATCCTGGTCGACGACGCCATCGTCGTCATCGAAAACATCGCCCGCCACTGGGGCATGTATGACGGGCGCAGCCACCGTCAGGCGGCGGTGGAGGCCGTCGCCGAGGTCGGCAACCCAACCATCGTGGCGACGCTGACCGTGGTCGCAGCGCTGCTCCCCATGCTCTTCGTCTCCGGTCTGATGGGCCCCTATATGAGCCCGATTCCGGCCAACGCCTCGGCAGCGATGCTCTTTTCCTTCTTCGTCGCCGTCATCCTGACGCCGTGGCTGATGATGCGGATGAGGAAGACCGGCACGGCCGAGCACGAGGCCCATCACGGCCATATGGGCATGCTCGGCAGGGCCTATATGGCCGTTGCCCGTCCTGTGCTCGCCACCAAGGGGCGCGCCTGGACTTTCCTGGCCATCGTCGGCGTGCTGACCATCGGCTCGCTCGGCCTGCTCTATACCGAGCACGTCACGGTCAAGCTGCTTCCCTTCGACAACAAGGACCACCTACAAATCGTCGCCGACCTGCCGGAAGGCTCTTCGGTCGAGGCCACCAACCGCGTCCTGCAGGAGGCCGTCGACCGTGTCTCGACAATCCCCGAGATCAAGTCGTTCCAGACCTTTGCCGGCACCGCGGCTCCGTTCGATTTCAATGGCCTGGTCCGCCACTACTATCTGCGCAGCGATCCCTGGCAGGGCGACGCGCAGGTCAACCTGACGGCGAAGGGTGAACGCAGTCGCGAGAGCCACGCCATCGCGCTGGAAATTCGCGATCGCCTCAAGGGCATCGACGCGCCTGCCGGCACCTCGATCAAGGTTGTCGAACCGCCGCCGGGCCCGCCGGTACTGTCGACGCTGCTTGCCGAGATCTACGGGCCCGGCGCCGACACTCGCCGCGCCATCGCCGCCAAGGTGCGCCAGGCCTTCCAGCAGGTGCCCTTCGTCGTCGACGTCGACGACTCCTACGGCACGCGCACCGAGCGCGTCCGCCTCAAGGTCGACCAGGACAACCTCGAATATCACCGCGTCGACGAGAGCGACGTCTACAACACCATCACCGGCTTCTACGGCGGCGAGACCGTCGGCTATTCCCATCGCGGGGAGGGGCGCCAACCCATCCCCATCGTGCTTGCGGCGTCCAAGGCCAACAACGTCGTCAACGAGCGCTCGCTCGCCCTGCCGGTCCCGGCCAACAGCATTCCCGGCGGCACCGGCGTGGTCGAGCTCGGCGACGTCGTCCACGTCGTGCGCGAGCAGTCGTCCTATCCGATCTTCCGCCACAATGGCCGCACCGCCGAGATGGTGACCGCGGAGCTGGCCGGCGCCTACGAGGCGCCGCTCTATGGAATGCTCGCCGTCGACAAGATCATCAAGGATGCCGACTGGGGCAATGTGCCCAAGCCGACGATCGCGCTGCACGGCCAGCCCGACGACGAATCCCACCCGACGCTTCTGTGGGACGGCGAATGGGAGGTGACCTGGGTGACCTTCCGTGACATGGGCGCTGCCTTCATGGTCGCCATCTTCGGCATCTATGTGCTGGTCGTCGCCCAGTTCGGCTCGTTCAAGGTGCCGCTGGTCATCCTGACGCCGATCCCGCTCACCTTCATCGGCATCATGCTCGGACACTGGCTGTTCCATGCGCCGTTCACGGCGACCTCGATGATTGGCTTCATTGCGCTCGCCGGCATCATCGTGCGCAACTCGATCCTGCTGGTCGACTTCATCCGCACGGCGCGCAAACCCGGCCGGCCGCTGCTCGACGTCCTGCTCGAGGCCGGCGCCACCCGCTTCAAGCCGATCCTGTTGACCGCGCTTGCCGCCATGATCGGCGCAGCGGTGATCCTCGCCGACCCGATCTTCCAGGGCCTGGCGATCTCACTGCTCTTCGGCCTCGCCTCGTCGACGCTGCTCACCGTTCTGGTGATCCCGGCGATCTATGTGGTGCTGCGGGGAGACCACGCGTGAGGTGACGGCTAGAACCCGACCTTGTCGCGGCCCTTGAGCCCGAGCATGGTGCGCGCCTCGTCGGGCGTGGCGATCTCCAGCGACATGCCTTCCAGGATCTGACGCATCTTGGTGACCTGCTCGGCATTGGACTTCGCCAGCACGCCGGGGGCGATCCAGATGGAATCCTCAAGCCCGACGCGCACATTGGCGTCCTCCGCCGCGCCGATCGCGGCAAGCCGCATCTGGTTCCGTCCGGCGCCGAGGATCGACCAACGATAGCTGTCGCCGAGCAGGCGGTCGGCGGTGCGCTTCATGTGCATCAGGTCCTCGGCATGGGTGCCGATGCCGCCGAGGATGCCGAACACCGACTGCACGAAGAGCGGCGGCGTGACCAGCCCACGATCGAGGAAGTGGGCGAGGTTGTAGAGGTGCGCAATGTCGTAGCACTCGAACTCGAAGCGCGTGCCGTTGTCGGCACACGTCTTGAGGATGTACTCGATGTCCTTGAATGAGTTGCGGAAAACCAGGTCGCGCGTGTTTTCGAGATGCGTCCGCTCCCAGTCGAACTTGAACTCCTTGTATTTGCCGAGCAGCGGGTAGAGCCCGAAATTGATCGAGCCCATGTTGAGCGAGGCAAGCTCGGGCGCGAAGGTCGCCGCCGGCCTCACCCGCTCCTCCACCCGCATATAGGGGCTGCCCCCGGTGGTGATGTTCACCACCGCCTCGGTGCCCGCCTTGATCGTCGGCAGGAAGCGGGCAAAGGCCTCCGGCGTCTGGTCGGGCTGGCCCGTCTCCGGGTTGCGCGCATGCACGTGCAGGATGGCGGCGCCGGCCTCGGCCGCACCGATCGCCTGGGCGGCGATGTCCTCCGGCTTGTAGGGCAGGTAGGGCGACATGGTCGGCGTGTGGATCGCGCCGGTGATCGCGCAACTGATGATGACCTTGCGTCGTGTCGCCATGCCTAGTCTCCGATCTCCTTGCCTGCCGCTCGCTTGTGGGCGGCGAGCGCCATCAGGCGGCGGTCGCGCCAGGCGGACCGCTTGGCGAGGTCCTTACGGTCGAGCCGCGCCTGCCGCTGCGCTTCAATTGTGTCGATCACCGGGCCTTCCCAATCGGCGCGCCATGTCTGCTGTTCGTACTGACGGTCATACATGCCGTGATAGCGCGCCGCGTAGTCGCGCACGCCGCCCGGCGCATTGAGGTCGATGGTCTCGAACGGACCCATGAAGCTCCAGCGCAGCGCCAGCCCGTCGCGGATCGCCACATCGATGTCCTCGACCGTGGCCTTGCCGTCGGCGACCAGCCGGAAGGCTTCCTGCAGGATTGCTCCCTGCAACCGGTTGACGACGAAGCCGTCGATTTCCTGCTTCAGCACCACCGGTGCCTGGCCGGCATCGGCCATAAGCCTGCGCGTGCGTTCCACCACCTCGCCATCGGTCCACGGCGCCGGCACGATCTCCACTGCCGGCACCAGATAGGGTGGGTTGACGGGATGGGCGACGAGGCAGCGCGCTCGTCCCGCCAACCCTTCGGTGAAGGCGGAGGGGAGCAGCGCCGAGGTCGAGCTCGCGATCACCGCATCGGCCGGCGCCAGCCGGTCGAGTTCGGCGAAGACCGCACGCTTGGTCTGAAGATCCTCCGGCGTGTTCTCCTGAACGTGATTCACCCCGGCAAGCGCTTCGGCAAGGCTCGGCGCGGCGTGAATGCGGCTGCGCACCTCGGCCGGCGCGGCGCCACCGAGCAGGCCGAAATGCGCCAGATCCTCAAGCGCCCCATCGATGAAGGCAAGCGCCGTCTCGATCTGGTCGGGTGCGGCGTCGCTCAGTGCCACCTCATATCCGGCGCGAGCGAAACTGAGTGTCCAGGCACGGCCGATCAGGCCGGCGCCGACGATTGCGGTCTTGGTCATTGCGTGTCGATTCCTTCTTGCGCGCAGTCTCGCGCCAAACCGGTGCCGGTGCCAGCACCGAGACGGCGAACCGGCGACGCACCGCACCTGTCGGAGGAAGCGCGCGCGCCAGCTAGTGTCGGACCAGCATCGCCCAAAAGAGCGGTGGACGACAATGCGGCCTCCGCGCACGTTTGGGGCGTGTCGTTGGGCCCAGGGAGGAGACCGCTATCTTCACCGCTTCACGCGTGAAACCGGCCTCATCGCCGCCTGAAGGAAGGAAAGAGGATCACATGCTTACGATGGCACTTCTCGGGCCGGACGGATCGGCAAGATCCACGGCATGAACGCCGCCGCCAATTCGCGCGCGAAGCTGGCGGCGATTGCCGACGCCGACACCGAGGCGGCCGGCGCGCTCGCCGCGCGGGCCGCTTCATCTCTAGACCGGGTTTCTCACCCGCGGCGGCGCGGTCCTACTGGCCGCGCGTCAGCTGCAGCACGCAGTCCGGCCGGTTCAGGTGCTGCTGAACGCACAGCGCGTGGGTGAGCATCAGCGTGTTGTCACTCGGCATGCGGTAGAGCCACAATTCGCCCGGGGGCAGCGGGCCGCCGGTGCCGCTCGACGACGAATAGTGCTGCCGCACCTCCAGCCGCAGCCACTGGCCTTCCGTGAACCAGACGCCCGCGATCCAGTCATAGCCGCCCGACATGCCGAGCTGCATGGCGAAGGATTTCTGGAAGGTACCGTTGGGCATCAGGCTGTACTGGACGCGCTTGACCGTGCCGGTATTGGGGTCGTTGCCCTGACCGACCCAGCCGCCGACCAGCGTGGCCGATTGTGCCTGGCTAAGCGTACCAGCCAACAGAAGGACGAGGGTGCTGACGAGCCTGCGCATGAACATGCACGTTCCTCCTTGCCGCCTGCCGGCGGCATGCCCCGGGGGACCCTCCCGTCCTCGATGCGCGGCCTGGCGCCACGCATGACCATCCAAGCATGTCGACGCGCCGGCGCGGCTTTCCATGACGTGGATCAAGCCTGCGACGCCGCATGCCGCCCCGGTCGCCGGTGGAATGTTGCGAGCCGGCTTGCTATAGGCGCAGGTGCCTCTTCCGGCGCGCATGCGGCGCCGGCCGGTCGGGTCGGTCGGAGAACCGGTTTCATGGCCGCATGATGTACGATTGGTTGGTGGTCGGCGCCGGGTTCACCGGAGCGGTGCTTGCGGAGCGGATCGCCACGGTCCTCGACAAGCGCGTCCTGGTGATCGACCGGCGTCCCCATGTCGGCGGCAATGCCTATGACGAGATCGACGCCCACGGTGTCCTCGTCCACCGCTACGGCCCCCACATCTTCCACACCAATGCGCCGCGCATCGTCGACTATCTCTCTCAATTCACGCAATGGACCCCTTACCAGCACCGCGTGCGCGGTCTGGTCGGCGAGCAGTTCGTGCCCATCCCCTTCAACTTCACATCCATCGAGGCCGTCTTCGGGCCCGGGCCTGCGGCGAGCCTGTGCAGGCGCCTGGCGGATGCCTTCGGCGCTGGCAGCCGGGTGCCCGTCCTCAAGCTCAGGGAATCGACCGACCCGGAAATCCGTCGCGTCGCCGACGTCATCTACGAGCAAGTGTTCCTGCACTACACCATCAAGCAATGGGGCATGGACCCGACCGAGCTCGATGCCTCGGTCTCGGCACGGGTGCCGGTGCAGTTGTCGCGCGACGACCGCTATTTCCAGGATTCGTTCCAGGCGATGCCGGCCGAAGGCTATACGGCCCTGTTCCGACGTCTGCTCAGCCACCCGAAGATCGAGGTGCGGCTCAACACCGGCTATGCCGACATCGCCGCGACCGAACCGTTCGACCGGATGGTCTATACCGGGTCGATCGACGAATTCTTCGACCATGTCCACGGGCCGCTGCCTTATCGCAGCCTGCGTTTCGAACTGCGCAGCCAGGAAGGCGAGGGCCTCGTCCAGCCCTGCGCGGTCCTCAACTATCCGACGCCGGCGGACGTCCACCCCTTCACCCGCGTCACCGAGTTCCGCCACCTGACGGGGCAGGAAGGTGTTGCCGCCAGCACCGTCGCCGTGGAATTTCCCGAGCCCTTCAAGGCCGGCGTCAACGAGCCCTATTATCCTGTGCCACGTCCGGAGAACCGCGCCCTGTTCCAACGCTATGCCGAGCTGGCGGGCGCACTCAAAACGGTGGTTTTCGCGGGCCGGCTCGCCGACTACAGTTATTTCAACATGGACCAGGCCGTCGGGCGCGGACTGGCAGCTTTCGAGAAGCAGGTCGCTATCCACGCATGACGCCGCCGCAAGAACCAGCCAGGTTCCCCTACGAGTGCGTTGTCATCAACCTTGATCGACAACCCGAGCGCCTTGCCGAGTTCTGGGAGTGGAACAAGGGGTGCGGGCTTGAGATCGAGCGTTTTTCCGCAGTCGACGGTGCGACGCTCGACGAGATGACGCGGCGGAGCGTTTCGATTAGCGACCGGTTGACCAAGGGAATGATCGGCAGCGCCCTGTCGCACAAGCGTATCTGGCGGCGCGTCGTCGAGACAGCACGCCCGCTGGTGGCCTTCGAGGATGACGCCGTCCTGCGCGGCGACATTGCAGAGGCCCTGCCGCAGGTACTCTCCCTCGTCCAGGCGCGCGGCGCCTGGGACATCATCCTTCTGGGGTTCAACACCAACACGCGACCGAATCTGGCCACTGGCGAAAGGCTGGTGACGCCCTTGCGCTTCGTCGACTATCCGAAGCCGGAACACCTGCGTGCCCATCGCGAGTCGCGCATCCCGGTGGTGCCCTATCGGCTGTCCAATGCGTTCGGGATATGCGGCTATGTCCTGTCGCCGACCGGGGCCCGGAAGCTCCTCGATCGCTGCTTTCCGATCGACGACCGGTTCATCTATCCGCGCGAGCTCGATCACCCGGTCATGGTCACCACGGTCGACACGATGATGTACTCGATCTACGCAACCATGGACGCCTATCTCTGCCTGCCGCCGCTGGTGATGACGCAGAACGATCCGGGCGCTTCGACGACCCTGAAATCCTGATCGCCTGAGCCCCGCACAGGCCCGGTCCGGTCGCGCCTCAGGGGAACAGGCCGCGCGTGCGCTTGGTGTTCCATACCCTGGCGACGCCGATCGCCATTGCCGCGGTGCGGTGCGAAATGCCGTCCGCGGCGGCCTTGTCGAGCACGCGCCGGAAGGCATCGTCAAGCAGCCGGTAGAGCCGGTCGAGCACCTCGGCGCGCCCCCAGAAGAACTGCTGCAAGTCCTGCACCCATTCGAAATAGCTGACGATGACGCCGCCGGCATTGCACAGTATGTCGGGGATGACGAAGACGTCGCCGCGCTCCGCCAGCACCTGTTCGGCCTCCGGCGTGGTCGGCCCGTTGGCCGCCTCGGCCAGGACGCGGCAGCGCAATTGGCCTGCGTTCTCCACGTCGATCACGCGCTCGACCGCGGCCGGCACGAGGATGTCGCACGGCTGGCAGAGCAGACGGTTGGGCTCGATGCCGAGTTCACTGGAGAAGCCGGCAAGCACCCCGTGCCGGCGCATGTGCTTGAGCAGCGCCACGACGTCGAGCCCGCTCGCGGAATAATAGGCAGCGGTGTGATCGCTGACCCCAACCAGGCGGACGCCGCGCTCGGCCAGTGTTTCGGCGGCGTTGCTGCCGACATTGCCGAAGCCCTGCACGATCGCTGTTGCGCCGGCAATCGGCAGGCCGAGCCGTTCCATGGCCCGCCCGATGAGATGACCGACGCCGAGCCCGGTCGCCTCGCGCCGGCCCTCGATGCCGCCCATGCCGACCGGCTTGCCGGTCACGATCTCGGTGACCGTCTGGCCCTGATACATGGAATAGGTGTCCATGAACCACGCCATCACCTGTTCGTCGGTGCCGAGATCCGGCGCCATGATGTCCGTCTTCGGTCCGACGAAGGGGATCATCTCCTGCATGTAGCGGCGCGAAACGGCCTCCAGTTCACGCGCCGACAGCGCATTGCGGTCGACCGCGACACCGCCCTTGGCGCCGCCATAAGGCAGACCGACCAGCGCGCATTTCCAGCTCATCCACACCGCCAATGCCGCCACCTCGCTCATGGTCAGCGTGGTCGCGAAGCGTGTGCCGCCCTTGGTCGGGCCAAGCGTCAGGTGGTGCTGGACGCGGTAGCCCTGGAAGACCTCCAGCGAACCGTTATCGCGATGCACCGGACAGGAGACTGCCAGCGCGCGCTTTGGGTAGAACACCCGGTCGCGGTCGCCGCTCGGCATGTCGAGATGATCGGCAACGGTGTCGAACTGGCGGCGGGCCATGTCGAAGACCGGTCCATCGAAGAATGGCATCGCGGACATGGCTTGCTCCCTGGTTCGACCGAATCGGTCGGTTCCTCCGCCTCATCCGGATGATGCGCCACCAGCGCGGACACAAATAGGGCGTTGCTTTCTCCGAGCGATGAAGGCGGTTCGCGGCAATTCCCTCTATGCGCCGGACGCGACCTCCGAAGAACCGCGCTTGCCGATCATGGCCGTGAAGCCCCGCACCGCCGATGCTATGCCGCGATCTGCGCGCAGCAGCCGCCACCGCCCGCCCGCCGGCGCATCGGCGCCGCCTCCCTCCAGCGCGAACTCGGCCAGGAGCTTCTGCAGGAAGACCTCATCGGTCGTGCGATCGAACAGCAGGATTACCCGATCGAGAAGGTTCATCTTGGCGAGCGCCCTCAGTTCGTAGACGCATCCGCTGTTCTTCGCCGAGAAGCCCCGCAGATCCATCAGGACCGCATCAGCGTCACCCATCAGCCGGGCGACAGCGAAACGCCAGGCCTCGGCGGCGCAGAACAGGCTGTCGATACGAAAGCGCCCGTCAGGATCGGGACCATGATCGATGGCCGCGATGCGGCGATCCAGGTCCTGCTGGGAGTGGATGAAATTCCTGCGCAGGCGGCCCGAGACGAAATCGAGGAAATCGTGAAGATCGAGCGTGCTCGTCGCCAGATCGGGACCGGCGATGAGCGCGATATTGCCGGCATAGCGCCATCGCGTCGCCAGAAGGTCGAACAGCGGCTCGCTGCGCCGCCGTGTACCGAACACCCTGAGCAGAAGCAATTGTGGCGCCTCGCGTCGTGCGGCGGCATTACGAAGCGGGGCAAGGCCGAAATGGGTGATGCCCTTGTAGGCGAGGAATGTCGTGACGCCGATACAGCCGATGAGGCCGTGACTGGCGACCAGGGGGGCGCAGAAGAAGAGGGTGGTCAGAAGCCATAGCGAATCGAACATCACGCTCTGATCGCTGATCTTCTTGGCCGAATAGAGCGAAACCAGCCACCCGACGACGCGCCATGCAACGACGGCGAAGACAAGCGCGCCGATGACCAGCGAGCCGTAGATGACGGTCATGGTATCGCGGCCGTTGCCGAGCCATGGCAGCCTCCCGCTCAGCCAGGACGCGACCGGGCCGACGAATCCCGAGGCCCACGCCGGTGCCGACAGATAGGTGGCGCTGATCAGTGCGGCCCCGGATGCGGCGACGGTCATGAACAGCAGGATGAGCGGTCCAACGTTGCGAACGCGCCGGTTCAGAAAGACCGTCAGAAAGAGGGAAGCTCGGAACATCCAGCGCCCACAGGAACAGGGGCTGCGCATAGGCGGGCAGCGTGATGTCGAGCGACGACAAGTGCAGCGGTGGCGTGTTCGAGAAGAAGCCACCCCACAGGCACAGAAGGCCGAGACCGGCGAAATAGGCGAGTACGGTCAGGCCCTGCCGGGCGCGATCGGGTCCCCAGAACAGGACGAGCGTGAGGAGCGTCGGCCACACCAGGGCCCAGAACGCCACCAGGCTGCGCAGAGGCAGGAAATCGACGTTCCAGATCGAAAGCTGGATGAAGACGCTGAGACCGGCGTGGACGACCCCGGCAATAGCGTAGACGATGGCCGCGCGACCATAGGCGGCGTCGGCGGCGTGCAAGACGCCCGGAAGATTCCCGACCGCGCTGCTGCTTCCGGCAGCCGCCGCAGGCGCGGAGATCTCGGGGGCGTCGCCCCGCCACGCGACGGACGGGTGCTCGCGCGCCGCCATGTGATGGCGAACGCTACGCCGATAAAGCAGGACCAGCACCGGTGCGACGATCAATGTCAGCAGACCGGCGAGCAGGAGATAGAGGGTGATCAACCCCGGCAGTGTCGCGGCGCCCGTCTTCGTGCTCCCCAGCCCGGCTGGACTTCCGTCTTCTCGCGGCGGTCGCGGCAACCTCGCCGTCCGAACAGCGTGTTTAGCTCGCCTTCGAACGACCGGGAAGGCGTTCGATGTGGCGTTGGAACTAAAGGTAATTCAGTAGATTGGGAATGGTGGGCGATACTGGGATTGAACCAGTGACCCCTCCCGTGTGAAGGGAGTGCTCTCCCGCTGAGCTAATCGCCCGCCCGGCTTGGTTGGCCGTCGGTGCCGGGATTTAAGGGACGGGCGGGACCGCCGTCAAGGCGATGCGGCACCCGAAAATGGCTCCAGGCTCGCCACCGCGTCCCATAGCTGGTCGAAATGGTCGATCAGCCGGTCGGGACCGAAGCTGGCGACCGGCTCCGGGGTGTAACCGAAGGTCACCGCCACCACCGGCACGCCCGCCGCCCGGGCGGTGGCGATGTCGGTCTCCGAATCGCCCACCATGACAGCGCGCTCCGGCGTCCCGCCGGCCAGCCGAACCGTCTCGGTGAAGACGCGCGCATCGGGCTTCAGCCACGGGAAGGCGCCCTGGCCGGTGATCGCCGCAAAGCGCCGGGCCAGCCCCAGCGCCTCCATGATCGGCCGGGCCAGCGGATCGGGCTTGTTGGTGCACACGGCCAACAGCCAGCCGGCCGCGGCAAAGCGGTCGAGCGCCGCCTCCACCCCCTCATAGGGCCGGCTCTCGTCGGCAAGATGGTCGGCATAATGGTCGATGAGGGCCTTGAACAGCCGTTCCAGCTCGGCTCCCTCGACCTGCCGGCCCGAGGCGGCAAAGGCGCTCTGCAGCAGGATGCGCGCGCCGCGCCCGACCATGGTCAGCGCCTTTTCGGTCGGCAGCGGCGGCACGCCCTCTGCGGCGAGCACGGCATTCAGCGCGCGCACGATGTCGGGGGCGGTGTCGACGAGCGTTCCGTCGAGGTCGAAGACAAGCGTCGGGGAGGTCATGGGGGGAAGACTGTCAGAAGATGCCGTAGCCGCGCGCCATGAGGGCCGCGAAAACCGGAATCAAAAAGAAAACGACCAGCTCTAGATGAATGAATTGCCTGGCCTTTTCAACCTCGCCCGGTGGTGGCAAAAAGCCCCCGTCACGGGCAAGTGCCCGCCGCCAGCCGATGAAGCGCATGGTCGGCCAGATGGACAAGATGCCGACCAGCAGAATGGCGCCGAGCTTGGCGTGGAAGAAGGCATTGTGCCAGTAGTAGTCGGCCCCCTTGATGCCGAAATAGACCCGCGCGAAGCCGACAATGAGCACCAGGCCGGCAAGCACGCCGAAGGCGATGTCGATGCGCGCCACCTTGCGCGCTTCCGCCGCGCCCATCCCGGGCCGGACCAGCATCATTTCCATGACCAGGACAGCGGCCAGGGCGAAGATCAGCAGATGATGGGCGATGGCCAGGACAGCGTCGGTGAGCATTGTCGCCTCCTTGGGGGTGAGCGCCGCGTTCTGCACCATGTCGCCGGCGTGGCGTCAAGGCCCGTCAGATGCTAACAAGCGCCCGAAAGGGCCGGAACCCCGATGAAACACGACCCCGATTTCTTCAATCTTCCAAGGCGCACCCTCTGATGCTCGACCAGGCACCCGGCGGTGACGAGGAACGTCGCCGCGCCGCCGAAGCGGCGCTCGAGGACGTCCGCCCCGGCATGAAGCTCGGACTTGGCTCCGGCCGCACGGCGGCGCATTTCGTCCGTGCGCTCGGCGAGCGTGTCCGCGCCGGGCTCTCGGTCGTCGGCGTACCCACCTCGGCCGCGACCGCCGAACTTGCCCGTTCGCTCGACATTCCCCTTGCCACCCTTGACGAGGAACCGGTCCTCGATCTGGTCGTTGACGGGGCCGACGAGGTCGATCCGGATCTGCGGCTCATCAAGGGCGGCGGTGGCGCGCTACTGCGCGAGAAGATCGTTGCGACCGCCGCCAAACGCATGATCATCGTCGTCGACGCCGGCAAGGTCGTCGAGGTGCTCGGCGCCTTTCCCCTGCCGGTCGAGGTCGTGCCCTTCGGCGCCACGCCGGTGCGCCTCGGCATCGAGCGCCTTGCCGGCCGGCTCGGCCTGAGCGGGTCCTTCGCCTGGCGCCAGGCCGGCGACAGTCCCTATCTCACCGATGGTGGCAACCACATTCTTGACGTATCTCTTGGCCGTATTGACGAGCCTGAGCGCCTGGCGCACGAACTTGACGCCTTGCCCGGCGTCGTCGAGCACGGCCTCTTTCTTGGCATGGCGTCGCTCGTGATCGTGGCGGGCAGCGATGGCGTCACCCGCCTGATGAGATAGGACTGCTGTTGATCCAGATGGAGCACCTGATGACCCTGATCGGTAAATTCGTCCGCACGGCGGCTGTTGCGGCCGCCCTTGTTGCGCTGCCGGCTTCCTCGACCTTCGCCCAGGAGATCAGCCCGTCGCACCTCGCCGCCGCGCTCGACGTCGTCAACTCTACCGTTGCCGCCGCCAGCTTCGACACGCAATTGCCGCAGATCGCCAATGAGGTCACCAACCGGCTGATCCGCGCCCGTCCCGACCTCCATCAGGAGATCGCCGACACGGTGCAGGCGGTTGCCCTCAAGCTTGTCGTGCGCCGCCGCGAACTCGATCAGGACGTGGCGCGCGTCTACGCCAAGGCGTTCTCCGAGGACGAGCTCAAGGCGATTGCCACCTTCCTCAAAAGCCCCGCCGGCCAGAAGTATCAGACCGACGGACCCAAGGTGGTCAACGAAACGCTGCAGGCCGTGCAGGCATGGTCCGACCGGGTCGGTGGCGAGCTTCTCGACAAGACCCGGGAAGAGCTGAAGAAACAGGGACACCCGATGTAGCAGGCTGCGCCGCGGGCCGCCGCGCGTGACCGACCGTTTCGACTACGACCTGTTCGTCATTGGCGCCGGCTCTGCCGGCGTCCGTGCCGCGCGTCTGGCCGCCGAGCTCGGCAAGCGGGTGGCGATCGCCGAAGAAAGCCGTGTCGGCGGCACCTGCGTGGTGCGCGGTTGCGTGCCCAAGAAGCTGTTCGTCAACGCCGCCCATTATGCCGAAGCCTTCGAGGACGCCGTCGGTTTCGGCTGGCGGGTCGAGGGCCTGCATTTCGACTGGCCGACGCTGGTCGGCAACGTCGCCGGCGACGTTTCCTGGCTGAGCAGCATCTACATCCGCAATCTCGAAAAGGCGGGTGCCGAGATCTTCCACAGCCGCGCCGTGCTCGAGGACGCACACACCGTGCACCTGCTCGCCGAGCACCGCACGGTGACGGCGGACTACATCCTGATCGCCACCGGTGGCCGGCCGCGCCGCGACCTCGCCGTTCCCGGCATCGAGCACGTCATCACCTCCGACGAGTTCTTCCACCTGGAACGCCTGCCCAAACGCGTGCTCATCGTCGGTGGCAGCTACATCGCCATGGAGATCGCCTCGATCTTCGCCGGCTTCGGCACCGAGACGACGATCATCCACCGCGGTCCCCAGGTCCTGCGCGGCTTCGACGCCGAGGTCCGCCACGAGCTCTGCTCCGCGCTCGAGCGCCGCGGCATCACGGTGATGACCAGCCAGGAGCTGGCCGCCATCGCCGAGACCGAAGCGGGGCTGCTCGCCACGCTCAAATCGGACGCCACCATAGCCGCCGACCAGGTACTGCTCGCCATCGGCCGCCATCCCAACACCGCCGGCCTCGGCCTCGAAAAGGCCGGCGTCACGGTCGACGCCGCCGGAATGGTCAAGGTCGATGCCTATTCGCGCACCGACGTTCCCAATATCTACGCCGTCGGCGACGTCACCGGCCGGCTCCAGTTCACGCCGGTCGCCATCCGCGAGGGCGCTGCCTTCATCCAGACCGTGTTTCAGGACCGCCCGACCGCGATCGATTACGACAATGTGCCGGTTGCCGTGTTTGCCAACCCGGAGGTCGGCTCGGTCGGCCTCAGCGAGGAGGCAGCGCGCGAGCGCTACGCCGCGCTCGACATCTACCGCTCCCACTTCAAGCCGCTGCCCTATCGCGTCGCCGGCCGCGACGAGCGCATGTTGATGAAGCTGGTCGTCGACGGCGACACCGACCGCGTGCTCGGCTGCCATTTCGTCGGGCCCAACGCCGCCGAGATGGTCCAGATCGTCGCCATCGCCGTGAAGATGGGCGCCACCAAGGCTGATTTCGACGCCACCACCGCGCTCCACCCGACCCTTGCCGAGGAGATCGTCACCATGGCGCGGCCGGCCGAACGCATCCGCCGCGAGGCGGCGGAATAGGCGGGCAGGGGCCCGCGCCGGATCCATCGCAGCATTCGGGTGGAACTGCTCTGCCGTGGCGTGTATAACCCCGCCGCGAGGCCGGATTTTGGCGCTTTTGCGAGGGTGTAGGCGTTATGACGAGCGCTTGGTCGCCGGCCAGTTGGCGCGGAAAACCGATCGAACAGGTCCCGGTCTATCCGGATGAGGAGGCGC
This sequence comes from uncultured Alphaproteobacteria bacterium, assembly GCA_963785065.1. GTDB lineage: Bacteria > Pseudomonadota > Alphaproteobacteria > Rhizobiales > Kaistiaceae > CAVSRC01. The sequence continues at coordinate 767,188 of CAWATX010000004.1, read as the reverse complement.
TTGCCGCCGTCGAGGCGCGGCTGTCCACCTATCCGCCGCTGGTCTTCGCCGGCGAGGCGCGCAAGCTGAAGAAGGTGCTGGCCGGCGTGGCGGAAGGCACGAGCTTCCTGCTCCAGGGTGGCGATTGCGCCGAGAGCTTCGCCGAGCACCGCGCCGACAACATACGCGACTTCTTCCGCGTCTTCCTGCAGATGGCGATCGTGCTCACCTTCGCCGGTGCCGTGCCGGTGGTGAAGGTCGGCCGCATCGCCGGCCAGTTCGCCAAGCCACGCTCGGCGCCGACCGAGAAGAAGGGTGGCGTCGAGCTGCCCAGCTACCGCGGCGACATCATCAACGGCATCGAGTTCGACGAAGCCGCCCGTGTGCCCGATCCCAACCGCCTGGAGATGGCCTATCGCCAGTCGGCGGCGACCCTCAACCTGCTGCGCGCCTTCGCCACCGGCGGCTTCGCCAATGTCCAGCACACCCATCAGTGGATGCTGGGCTTCGTCCAGGACAGCCCCCAGTCCAACCGCTATCAGGAGCTTGCCGCCCGCATCACCGAGGCGCTCGATTTCATGCGCGCCTGCGGCATCGATCCCGAGCTTCACCCGGAGATGCGCGCCACCGATTTCTACACCAGCCACGAGGCGCTGCTGCTCGGCTTCGAGCAGGCCATGACCCGCATCGATTCGACGTCCGGCGATTGGTACGCCACCTCCGGCCACATGCTGTGGATCGGCGACCGCACCCGCCAGCCGGGGCACGCCCATGTCGAATATTGCCGCGGCGTGAAGAACCCGATCGGCATCAAATGCGGTCCCTCGCTCGCCCCCGACGAGCTCATCCGCCTCATCGACGTGCTGAGCCCGAAGAACGAGCCGGGCCGGCTGACGCTGATCTGCCGCTTCGGCGCCAACAAGGTCTTCGACAAGCTGCCTGCTCTGGTGCGCGCCGTCGAACGCGAGGGCAGGAGCGTCGTCTGGTCGTGCGATCCCATGCATGGCAACACGATCACTTCGGCCACCGGCTTCAAGACCCGGCCCTTCGATCTCGTCCTGTCGGAGGTCGAGGATTTCTTCGCTGTGCATCGCGCCGAGGGCACCCATCCCGGCGGCATCCACATCGAGATGACCGGCTCGAACGTGACCGAATGCACCGGCGGCGCCCGCGCCATCACCGAGGACGAACTGCACTCGCGCTATCACACCCATTGCGATCCGCGGCTGAATGCGGACCAGTCGCTGGAACTCGCTTTCCTGGTCGCCGAACTGCTCAAGCGCAATCGCCTGGAGCGTGCCGATCGCGCCGTAGCCTCGGCCTGAGCCCTCGCCCCTTTTTCCGATATCCGCCGGCGCGGCGTGAGCCGAGACCGGAGGATCGTTCTGCTGCGCCGCAGCGCGCGGAAACGTAGCAGCGCCCCTTAGTATTACCAAGAATTAATGTGCGGCGCTCTCATCCCCGCCATGCCTTAATCCCGAGGGCAATTCGCCGCGGAAATCCGCGCTAATCTTACGAAACTGTAATCCCGGCAAGGGGGTCTTGCCAAATTCCTGCCACATTTCAGGCCAAGTTAGGCGACCCATTCTATTGAGCCGGAACTGGATACATTTCAGTCCAGTTCTCGGCGTTATTGGCTCGCCTCACAGTAAAAAGGGGATGGAAGACATGCGTCCCACAAACGCTATACTCGCTTCGTGCTTGATCGCGTCGGGCTTGTTCTTCGGTGCTGCCGCGACCGCCGCCGCAGCGACCGCCCAGGACATGACCGCCGGCCAGCCGCTAACCGGCCTTTGGCTGACCACCGGCTACCCGCAGCTGACCGTTCATGCCGGCGATGACATCCAGCTCAACCTGACGCTCCAGAACAAGAACCTGCCGCCCAAGCGCGTCGCCTTCAGCGTCGACGGCCTGCCCAACGGCTGGACCTACGAGTTCGACGGCGGCGGCAAGACCGTCACGGCGGCGATCGTCGAGCCGGATTCGAGCCAGAACCTGACCCTCAAGCTGACGCCGGCGAAGGATGCCAAGAGCGGCACTTACCAGTTCTCCGTCGCCGGCAAGACCGACGGCCAGCCGCTCGACCTGCCCATCTCGCTGTCGCTGACCGCCGCCGCGCCGGCCAAGGTCACGGTGACGCCGAAGCTTCCGGCGCTACGCGGTTCGCCGAAGTCGGCCTTCGATTTCACCGTCGACGTCAAGAACGAGGCGCAGACCGAGCAGACCTTCAACCTGCTGGCCAAGGGCCCCGCAGGCTTCGACACCACCTTCAAGGAGCAGTACGGCACCCAGGAGCTGACCAGCGTTCCGATCAAGGCCGGTGAGACCAAGACGCTAAAGGTCAGCGTCAAGCCGCCACAGTCGGTCGAGGCCGGCCAGTACAAGGTCGATATCGCCGCCGCCAGCCCGACCACCAACGGCCAGTCGCAGTTGCTGCTCGACATCACCGGCCAGCCGACCGTTTCGCTGACTGGCCCCGAGGGCCGCCTGTCGGGCAATGCCACCGCCGGCCAGGAGCGCACCTTCAAGTTCACCGTCGAGAATAACGGCAGCGCGCCGGCCAAGAACGTCATGTTGAGCGCCTCCTCGCCGCAGGGTTGGAAGATCACCTTCGATCCCCAGAAGGTTCCCAGTATCGCCCCCGGCGACAAGCTGCCGGTCTCGGTCAACATGACGCCCTCCGACAAGGCGATCGCCGGCGACTACATGGTCACCGTCAGCGCCAATGGTGACGGCACGTTCGACCACGCCGACTTCCGTGTCACGGTCCTCACCTCGACCATGTGGGGCATTGCCGGCCTCGGCATCATCGGTGCCGCCGTTGTCGTCCTTGCCTTCGCGGTGACCCGGTACGGCCGGCGATGAGCACCGCCGTCATCGAGACCGCCGGACTGACCAAGCGCTACGGCAAGGCGACGGCGGTCAACGGCCTCGACCTTTCGGTCGAGAAAGGCGAGGTCTTCGGCCTGCTCGGGCCGAACGGGTCGGGCAAGACGACCACCATCCTGATGCTGCTCGGGCTGACCGAGCCGAGCGGCGGCAGCGTCAGGGTGCTCGGCTACGATCCGTTCCGCCAGCCGCTCCAGGTGAAGCGTCATGTCGGCTATCTGCCCGACCAGGTCGGCTTCTACGACAACCTGTCGGCGCGCGAGAACCTCGCCTATACGGCGCGGCTCGCCGGCATCGACGCCACCGAAAGCGGCAAGCGCTTCGATGCGGCGCTCGCCCGCGTCGGCCTGACCGCGGTCGCCGACCGCCGGGTCGGCACCTATTCGCACGGCATGCGCCAGCGTCTGGGCCTGGCCGAGCTCCTGGTCAAGCAGGCCGAGATCGCCATCCTCGACGAGCCCACCAACGGCCTCGATCCGCAGGCGACGCAAGAGCTCCTCGAACTGATCGGTGAGCTGCGCATGGAGGGCATGACCATCCTGCTCTCCTCGCACCTGCTCAGCCTCGTGCAGTCGATCTGCGACCGCGTCGCCCTTTTCCGCAAGGGACGCATCGGGCTGGTCGGCCGCGTCGAGGAACTTGCCCGAGACGTGCTCGGCGGTGCCTATGCCGTCGAGGTCGAGGCCGAGGGCGTCGATCTCGCCGAGGCACTGTCCGGGCTGGAAGGCGTCGGCGCCGTCACCAAGATCGGCGCGGTGACCACCCGAGTTGATGCCGATCGCGACGTGCGCCCGGAGATCGCCCGGCGTGTCGTCGCCGCCGGTGGTGCGCTCAGGAACATGGCCATTCGCCGCGCCAGTCTCGATGAAGTCTACGTCCGCTACTTCGAGGAGGCGGACGTGAACCAGCAAGCGGAGGTGGCCAATGCGGCGTGAAGGATCGCCCTTTACCGGGGTTGCCACGGTCGCCCTCAAGGAGGCGGCCGACCACCTGACCAGCGCACGCATGCATCTGGTGATGCTGCTCGTGCTGCTCACCGCCATCGGTGCCATCTACGGCGCCATCGGCCAGATCAAGGACACCGTCGGGCAGGACCCGTTCCTCTTCCTGCGCCTATTCACCACGGCGCGTCAGCCCCTGCCGTCCTTCGTCTCGTTCCTCGGCTTCCTGCTGCCGCTGGTGTCGATCGCGCTCGCCTTCGATGCCATCAACGGCGAATACGGCCGGCGGACCATGAGCCGCATCCTGGCCCAGCCGATCTATCGGGACGCGCTGCTTGCCGGCAAGTTCCTCGGCGGCCTCCTGGTGCTGGCCATCGTGCTGCTCACCCTGTGGCTGCTGATGACCGGCCTCGGCATCCTGCTGCTTGGCCTGCCGCCGAGCGGTGAGGAGGTGCTGCGCGGGCTTGGCTATCTGTTGTGCTCGCTCGCCTATGGCGGCGTGTGGCTGGCGGTGGCGTTGCTCTTCTCCACCATCTTCCGCTCGCCCGCGACTTCGGCGCTGGCCTCGCTCACCCTGTGGCTGTTGTTCGCCATCTTCTGGTCGATGCTCACCCCGCTGATCGCCAACGCGATTGCGCCCATCGATCCACTCAATCCGATCACGGCGTATAACAACGCGCAGCTCACCACCATCATCTCGCGCATATCGCCCAACACGCTCTATGGCGAGATGACCCTAGCGCTGCTCAATCCAGCAACGCGCACGCTGGGCGTTGTCTTCCTGAGCCAGCTCCAGGGTGCCCTGATGGGTGCGCCGCTGCCCTTCGGCCAGAGCGCGCTTCTCATCTGGCCGCAGCTTGCCGGCATCGTCGCCGCCATGGTCGTGGTCTATACCGCCGCCTACGTCCACTTCCAGCGGCAGGAGATCAGGGCCTGAGAACAAGGCGGCGGGCCGTATACCTGCGGCGGCCCGCCGAAAAGGGCACGCTTCAATCCTCCCGGAGGAGCGTGCCACACCGACTGCCGCCGATTTTCCGTCGGCGGCAGTCGGTTTCTTTTTGGGGGCAGGCGCCGGTCGCTATAGGATCGGAGAGAAGAAGGGGAGGGAACCCATGCCGACGATCACGCTCACGGCCGCCGATGGCCATCAGTTCTCCGCCTACGAGGCGGCGCCCGCGGAAAGCCCGCGCGGCGGCCTCGTTGTCGTCCAGGAGATTTTCGGGGTCAACGCCCATATCCGCGATGTCGCCGACGGCTATGCCGCCGACGGCTATCGCGTCATCGCCCCGGCGATCTTCGACCGGGCCGAGCGCGACGTCGAGTTGGCCTATGACCGCGACAACGTCCAGCGCGGCATGGGGCTGCGCCAGATGATTACCACGGAGGACATGCTCCTCGACATCGCGGCCTGCGTCGCGGCGTTGCAGCCGGCCGGCAAGGTCGCCATCGTCGGCTATTGCCTCGGCGGCTCGCTTGCCTGGCTGTCGGCGACCCGCATTGCCGGCCTGTCGGCGGCGATCGGCTATTACGGCGGCATGATCGCCAAGAGCCTCGGCGAGACGCCGAAATGTCCGGTCATGCTGCATTTTGGTGAGGAGGACGGCTCGATCACGGCGGACGACATCGCCGCCATCCGGGCCGCAGTCGATCCGAACGTCGTGCAGACGTTTACCTATGCTGGTGCCGGCCACGCCTTCAACCGCGCCGGCAACCACGCCCATCACGCACCTTCGGCAGAACTCGCCCGCGAGCGCAGCCTCGATTTCCTGAGGCAGCACGTCGGTTAGCCGACCCGAATCACAATCCCGCGATCTGCCCGATCCGGCGATCGGCGCAATGGTTTCTTGACGTTCTGATGATTGATTAGCGCCCCTCGGAGCCATGAGAGGCGCCACGCTTGGAACGACCCTGGCAGATTTCTCCACATGAAGTGGAGATCGCGCTGCAACGACCGTGGTGGAAGCTCGCGCTTCCGCCGGCGCTTGAAGTTGCTTTCGAGGCCGAGACCGGCGCGGCGCGTTGCCGCCGCCTGATCATCTACGGGCTCGTCGGCCTCTTGCTCTACGACGCGTATCTGCTGTCCGACCTGCGCCTTGTGCCGGACATCTTTGCAAGCACGCTGCTGGTGCGGCTGGGTATCGTGACGCCCTTGTATCTGGCGGTCATCCTGGCCATGCGCTTCAACCCGGCGCCGGCGCTGCGCGAGTTGCTGCAGGCCGGCCTGATCGTCGTCGTCACCGCGAGCATCCTCTGGATGACGGCCGCGAGCCAGAGCCCGACCCACGTCTATCGGCCCGTCGGCGTTGTCCTCGTCGTCCTGTTTGCCAATGTCGTGCAGCGTATCCGCTTTCGCTATGCCACGGCCGCGTCGCTGGCATCGCTGGCCATCTACGCCGCGACCGTCATGGGCATGTCCGAGATCCCGCAGGTCGGTCGCATGACGGCGATCGTGGTGCTGGCGAACGTCGTCCTCTTCACCCTCATGACGAACCACGCGCTCGAGCGCGACACCCGCCGCGAGTTCCTCTTCCGCCTGCAGGATGGGCTGCGCCGCGACGAGCTCGAGAAGATGGCGCACCGCGACCCCTTGACCGGTCTCGGCAATCGCCGTCAGCTCAATCACACCCTCGACCGGCTTTGGCCGGAAGCCGAGGCGCGCGGCGAGAGCATCGCGCTGCTGATGCTCGACATCGACGAATTCAAGGCATTCAACGATTGCTACGGGCACCTTGCCGGCGACACCTGCCTGCAGCGCATAAGTGCCGTCGTCTCCGCCGAATTGCGCAGCCCGCAGGATGTCATCGCGCGCTTCGGCGGCGAGGAACTGGTCATGGTCCTCGGCGAAAAGAACCTTGCCGAAGGCATCGCCATTGCCGAGCGCATCCGTCGCGCGATCGAGGCGGCCGGCATTCCGCATCAGGCATCACGCACCGGCGTGGTGACGGCCAGCATCGGCGTCACCGCCGGTATTCCCGGCCCCGAGCTGGCGCAGCATGATTTCCTGGCGGCGGCCGACGCGGCGCTCTATGCCGCCAAGCGCGCCGGGCGCAACCAGGTGTGGCCACCGCTTGCCGGAACGCACCCCAGCGTCCGCGTCGTTGCGCAGGCCTGGCCGCAGGCTAAGGCCGGTTAGCCGGCTCGCATTGCAAAGACCGCAAACGCTCGAGATTCTCCGCGGCGAGCAAGGGTTTTTTGACATTCTTCTGATTGAATACGTCGCTCAGGAACCACGCAAGGCTGTCCCGCGTGACCCAATCCAGGCAGGTATCGGCGCACCAGATCGAGATCGCTCTTCAGCGTCCGTGGTGGAAGCTCACGTTTCCGGCCGCGCTGGAGGCGGTTTTTGACGTCGAGACCGGGCCGGCGCGCTGCCGGCATTTGATCATCTACGGGTTCGTTGCCCTGATCCTTTACGACCTGTATCTGTTTGTTGACCCGCGCCTGACTCCGGATACGTTCCAGACCGCGTTGCTGATGAGGCTGGGGGTGGTGACGTCGCTCGCTCTGGCCATTGTCATGATCTTGCGCTTCAACCCACCGGTGGTCCTGCGCGAGTCGATGGAAGCGGGGATCACCGTCATCGTCACCGCGAGCATTCTGTGGCTGATGCTCGTCAGCCAGAGCCCGCTGCGCATCTATCACCATTTCTCGGTCGTCCTCGTTATCCTGTTTGCCAATGTCGTGCAGCGTATCCGCTTCTGGTATGCGGTGGCCGCGTCATTGGGCTCGTTTGCCCTTTATGCGGTGGTCATGGCGGGGATGCCGGAAATCCCGCCAGAAGGCCGGCTCATGGCGGTGCTTATCATGGCAAGTGTCATCGTGTTCACGCTGACAGCCGCCCACGCGCTCGAACGTGATACCCGCCGCGATTTCCTGCTTGGGTTGCGCGATCGCCTGCGTCGCGACGAGCTGGAACAGATCGCGCGCCGCGACCCCCTGACCGGTCTCGGCAACCGTCGCCACCTGGACGATACGCTCGCGGGTCTCTGGTCAGGAGCGCAGGCGCATGACCAGAGCATTGCTCTGTTGATGCTCGACCTCGACGAGTTCAAGGCATTCAACGACTGCTATGGCCATCTCGCCGGCGATACCTGCCTCAAGCGCGTCAGCGCCGTCGTCGCGGCCGAGCTGCGCGGGCCGCAGGACGTGGCCGCCCGCTTCGGCGGTGAAGAGCTGGTGATGGTGCTCGCCAATATGGATCTTGGCGAAGGCATCTGGATCGCCGAGCGAATCCGGCGCGCCGTCGAAGCAGTCGCCATCCCGCACGAAGCGTCGCGCCGCGGCATCGTGACCGCAAGCGTCGGCGTTGCCGCCGGCATTCCCGGTCCGCAGATCACCCATGCCGAGCTCTTGGAGGCGGCGGACACGGCGCTCTACGCCGCCAAGCGCAACGGTCGCAACTAGGTGTGGCCACCGATCCGCGGGACGAAGGTCGACCTCGTCACGGCTTCCGAAGCCCGGTCGAACGCGAAGGCCGGCTAGACAAGCAGGCGATTGCCCGCCGCCGGCCGCCGGGCTACACCGGCATTTATGGCAGAAGACCTGACCGATACGATCCGTATTGCCGCCGCCCAGCTTGATTCCGTCGTCGGAGATATCGACGGCAATCTCGCGAAAGCCCGTGCCGCGCGTGCCGAAGCCGCCGCCGCCGGGGCCGATCTCCTCGTCCTGTCGGAACTGTTCGTCGCCGGCTATCCGCCGGAGGATCTGGTCCTCAAGCCGGCCTTCCAGGATGCCTGCCGCCGGGCGGTCGAAGCGCTGGCGGTCGACACCGCCGACGGCGGTCCGGGCATCGTCGTCGGCACGCCCTGGCCGGGGGAGGGCAAGTGCTACAACGCCGTCGCGCTTCTCGATGGCGGCAAGGTGGAGGCCCTGCGCTACAAGGTCGAGCTGCCCAATTACGGCGTCTTCGACGAGCTCCGCGTCTTCGCCGTCGGGCCGCTGCCGGGGCCGGTCGGTTTTCGTGGTGTCCGCCTCGGCCTGCCGATCTGCGAGGACATCTGGTTCGAGCAGGTCTGCGAATGCCTGGCCGAAACCGGCGCCGAGATATTGATCTCGCCCAATGGCTCGCCCTACTGGCAGGACAAGGCCAATGTCCGCCAGCAGGTGGCGCTTGCCCGCGTGGTCGAGACCGGCCTGCCGCTCATCTATGTCAATCAGTGCGGTGGCCAGGACGAGCTGGTCTTCGACGGCGGCTCTTTCGGCCTCAATGGTGATCGTTCGCTCGCCTTCCAGATGCCGCAGTTCGCTGAAGGCGTGGCGCTCACCACCTGGAAGAAGAGCGCCGGCGTCTGGCGCTGCATGGAAGGGCCGCATGCGGCCCTGCCCGATGTCGACGAGGCCAACTGGCGCGCCTGCGTCATGGGGTTGCGCGACTACGTCAACAAGAACGGCTTCCCCGGCGTCGTGCTCGGCCTCTCCGGCGGCATCGATTCGGCGGTCACCGCGGCGATGGCCGTCGATGCGCTCGGTGCGAGCCGAGTCCATTGCGTCATGTTGCCCTATCGCTACACCTCCAACGTCAGCCTTTCCGATGCAGCCGAGATCGCCGAGAGGCTTGGCGTGCGCTACGACATCGTGCCGATCGGGCAGCCGGTCGAAGGTTTCGCGCAGGCGCTGGAGCCGATGTTCGCCGGCCGCGAACCCGACATCGCCGAGGAGAACATCCAGTCGCGGACGCGTGGCACCATCCTCATGGCTGTCTCCAACAAGTTCGGCGCCATGGTGGTCACCACCGGCAACAAATCGGAAATGTCGGTCGGCTACGCCACCCTCTACGGCGACATGAACGGCGGCTTCAATCCGGTGAAGGATCTCTACAAGACCGAGGTCTACGATCTCGCCCGCTGGCGCAACGCGCACAAGCCGGACGATGCGCGGGGTCCGGCCGGCCGCGTCATTCCGGAGAACGTCATCACCCGCGCTCCCTCGGCCGAACTGCGCCCCGACCAGACCGACCAGGATTCGCTCCCCCCTATGATGTGCTCGACGACATCCTCAGGTGCCTGGTCGAGGACGAGATGCGCCTGGCCGAGGTGGTTGCCCGCGGCCACGACCTCGCGGTGGTGCAGAAGGTCGAGCGGCTGCTCTACATCGCCGAATACAAACGCCGCCAGGCGGCGCCCGGGGTGAAGATCACGCGCAAGAATTTCGGCCGCGACCGCCGCTACCCGATCACCAACAAGTTCCGGGACAAGGGGTAGGGGCTCACTTGCCCTTGGCGACGGCCTCTTCGAGTGCCTCGCGAATGAATCGCTGATAGGGGATGCCGCGCTTGCTGGCGCGCGCCTTCACCGACTTCAGCAGCGATTCCGGCAGGCGCATGTTGACCCGTGCGGATTTCGGCTGGAATTCGAAGCGCAAGCGCTTGAATCCCGAGAAGTCGAATTCGCTCAAGTCCGCATTGGCGACGAAGTCTTCGACTTCCTCGTCGGTCTTGAAGCTCGGAAACGGCTTGAGCTTACGATCCGGCTTCTTCATAGCGACGCATCTCCTTCGGGTGCAAATAGCGTGCACTGATGGGGTGGATCAGATGTTCGCCCAAACGCATGCGAATCGTGAAGACGACGAAGACGAACCGGCCACTTGTGCAACGACCCACGGCCCGCATCCGGATCTCTGAGCGCGAATGGGCCGGATCGGTGGCCACGGCCGGAGTTTCTTCGAACATGCTCTCGATTTCCACGATCGAGACGCCGTGCCGCTGGCATTTCTCCCGGTTGCCGTCGTCCCGGTCGAAGCCGTCGATGCGGTCGATGGCCTAGATGGACATTCGTATGTACATTTGTCGACCGCAGGCATAGCGGATAGATACAGTTCATGCTCTGGTCGCCGCAGCAGGATGCCGCTCTTTCTGCCGTTTCGCGCTGGCTGAAGGCCGGTGACAGCCAGGTCTTCCGCCTGTTCGGCTATGCCGGCACCGGCAAGACGACGCTCGCCCGCCACATCGCTGACGATGTCGCCGGCAACGTCGTCTTCGCCGCCTTCACCGGCAAGGCGGCTCACGTCATGCGCGTCCGGGGTTGTCGCGACGCCAGCACCATCCACAGCCTGATCTACCGCAGCCGCGGTGAGGACGAGAACGGCCCCACCTTCGTCTTGAATCACGACAGCGACGCCGGCGAGGCGGCGCTCATCATCATCGACGAGTGCTCCATGGTCGACGAGGAGATTGGCCGTGATCTCCTCTCCTTCGGGACGAAGGTCCTGGTGCTCGGCGATCCCGCCCAGCTTCCGCCGATCGCCGGTGCCGGCTTCTTCACGGAGGGCGAGCCCGACGTCATGTTGACCGAGGTGCATCGCCAGGCCGCCGACGATCCGATCGTGCATCTGTCGATGATCGCTCGCGAGGGCGGCCGGCTACCGGAGGGGCGCTATGGCGACAGCCGTGTCGTCGGCCGCGATGCCATCGAGCAGGAGGAGGTGCTCGCCGCCGACCAGGTGCTGGTCGGGCGCAACGTCACCCGGCGGAACTACAACGCGCGCATCCGCGAGCTGCTCGGCCGCGAAAGCCCGGTGCCGGTCGCCGGCGAAACCCTGGTCTGCCTCAGGAACGACCGCAAGCGCGGCCTCCTCAACGGCGGCCTCTGGCAGGTCGAGCGCGCCCGCAAGCCGCGCAAGGGCCTGCTGCGCTACACGCTTTCGCCGGAGGAGGGGGGCACCGGCAAGGCGCGCACCGTGGTCTCCATCAATCCCGCCTTCTTTGACGGCACCGCCGAGGCCCTCACCATGGCCGAGCGCCGCCGCTCCGACGAGTTCGACTACGGCTATGTGCTCACCGTCCACAAGGCCCAAGGGTCGCAATGGGACGAGGTGATGCTCTTCGACGAGAGCTTCGCCTTCCGCGAGAACCGGGCGCGCTGGCTCTATACCGGCATCACCCGCGCCGCGACCAAGCTCACCGTGGTGCGCTGAGGCGTGTGTTGCGATCCGTAGCCCGGATGGAGCGGAGCGCAATCCGGGGATGGCTACGACATTTCGTTCGGTGCTTCAGGTTCCGCCGCCCACCGGCTTTGCCGGCACCGGCGGTGGCGGTGGCTGCGAGGGCGGAAAGAGCTGGTCGAACATCTGGGCGATCGGGAAGTTCTCGTCCGGCTTGAGCACGATCACCTTGGTGCCGATCGGCGCCCGCTCATAGAGGTCCATCACGTCCTGATCGATCAGGCGGATGCAGCCGCTTGATACCGCCTTGCCGATGCTCGACGGGTCATTGGTGCCGTGGATGCGGTAGAGCGTGTCCTTTTTGCCTTGGAACAGGTACATGGCGCGCGCCCCGAGTGGATTGTCGAGGCCGCCCTTCATGCCCTTGGCATAGGGCGCGGCATTGGGGTCGCGCGCCACCATCTCCTTTGGCGGCGTCCAGGTTGGCCAGTGCTCCTTGCGCTCGATCGTCGCCTCGCCCGACCAGGCGAAGCCGGCGCGGCCGACGCCGATGCCGTAGCGGATCGCGGTGCCGCCGGCCTGCACAAAATAGAGATTGCGGTATTGCGGGTCGACGACGATGGCGCCTCGCTCATCGGGAATGCGGCTCGGCAGGCCGACCACCTGCCGGCGGAAGCGCGGATCGATCTTGTAGAGTGGCACGGCCGGCACGTTGAAGCCGTCGTCGCTGACGGCGGCGTAGATCTCGGCCGCCGAAGGCAGGGGGGGCGTCATCTGGACGACGGTCAGATCCGTACATCCGGCAGCCGCCATGGCCAGGATCGCGATCGCAGCCGCCCGATAGCGGCCGGGTCCGCCAATCGCCGAACGCTTGGCCAATCCTGCCTCCTGCCTCCGGCCGTCGCGTCTTGATGCGCGACTGTCATGGACTCACGCACCGAGGTCCGCCGCAGCAATCGAAATGTGGCAGAGCCCGGGGCGGCGGAAAAGGGGCCTTCGCGAAAGAATCGCGTGAGTGTGACCGGGGTCACACGGAGCACGCGCAAGTCACTGACCGTAATAGTATTTCGGTCCGACAATCCTGACGTGTGGCTCGCCGGTCGTGGCGCCCGCGACCGTCTCGCCGCTGCGCTGGGCCGCCACCGGCTTTGGCGCAAAATCGCCGGCCCGGTTGGCGAGCGTCTCGGGGTCCTCGCCCTTGACCGGGCGCTGCAGCGGCTTCGGCAGGACGGCGATCGGCGCGGCCGGCAGCGGGCTCAGATTGGCCGGTGCGGTCACCGGCGAGAGCGCTGCCGAAGCCGGCGCCTTGCAGGTGCACGCCGCGTCGTATTCCTTGCGATAGCGGAACGCCGTCGGCAGCGCCGAATAAGGCTCGCCGGCAAGCGAGACCATCTGGCTCACATCCTCGCCCGGGTTGCGGTAGATGTAGAGGCCGACGTCGGAGCCCGGGCACATTGCTTGGCACGTCTGCTCGTCAACGGGGAAGCGGGCCGGCACCGTCGAGAAGCTGATCGGGAAGTAGTAACCGTCGCACTTGCGCACGCACAGCGTCCGGTAGGTGCCGAATTGGCCGCCGGGCGCATAGGTGCGGTCGTTCAGGCCGCGCAGGCGGGCATTGCCGAACAGCATGTCGAAGAGGTTGCCGTTGTTTGCCGGTGGCGGCGGCGCGCCCGCGGCCGTGTAGTTGGCGCCGCAGCGGTGCGCTGCCAGTGCACCCAGCACCTGGCTCCGCCGCTGGGAGATCTGGAACGGGTTGGTGCTGTACTGGTCGCGCGTGGCGGTCAGGGTCTTCAGATTGGCCTTCATGCGGGCGATGCTGGCCATCAGCGGCGGGCATTTGGGCGAGGGTTTCGGCTGGAAGACCAGGAAGCCGCCCGTGCAGCCGGAACGCTGTGCTTCAGTCGTTGCCCGGTCGAGCTCGACGCGCTGGCGCCGGACAGCTGCATCATATTGCCGATAGTTGGTCACCGCGCCCGCGGCGGGGCCCTGTTCCAGCGATACGAGTTCGGCCTCGAGCGTGGTGCAGATATCGTCCTGCGCCCGTGCAACGCCGCCGGTGGCGATCAGAACCACCGCTGCTGTCGCTGCAATTCGCCGAAACCGCATTCCCAGGTCCTTCGCTTTGAAACGCACCGCACCGCCGGTCGCGCACTCAGCCGGACCCCCCTCTTGGCCGCCGCAGCGACCAAATCACTGACCCTACGGGAATATGCGGGAGCCGCCCGCCGCCGGTCAACGCCTGGCTTGCGGCACCTGGCGCAGCACCAACGCGGCGCCATAGACCAGCGCCGACAGAGCCGTGATCCAGAAGCTCGTCGGCCAGTCGGTGTAATAAGCGATCGTGATGCCGAACCAGGCCTGCGCCAGCGCCAGCGCCGATGACAGCGCAATGCCGGGGGCGAGCCGGCTTGTGAGAAGCTGGGCCGCCGCCGGCGGGCCGACCAGCAGGGTGAAGACCAGCAGCACGCCGACGATCTGGATAGACTGCGACACAGCCAGCGCCACCAGGGCCAGGAACATGACGCCGAAGAGGCGGAGCGAGACGCCCTTGGCCTCGGCGAGTTCGGGCTGCAGTGTGGCGAAGAGGAGAGGGCGGCTGATGACGGCAAGCGCCAGCAGCGTCAGCGGCCCGAGCACCGCCAGTCCGCCAAGCGTTGCCGGCGATACCGCCAACACGCTGCCGAAGAGCAGCGAGGTCGCCTGGTTGGCATTGGTCGTCGTCAGCCTGAGGAAGAGGAGGCCGAAGCCGAGCGACAGCGACACCACCACGCCGATGGTGACGTCGCGGCCGCTGAGCTTCTCGCCGAGCGCGCCCATGGCGATGCCGGCGGCGAGCGTCAGTCCGAGCACGCCCCACAGCGGCGACAGCCCGAACAGCGCCGCCCCGGTCGCCCCGGCAAAGGCGATGTGGGAGAGGCCGTGGCCGGCGAAGGTCTGGCCGCGCAGCACCAGGAAATAGCCGACCGCGCCGGCGACCACGGCGACGATGCCGCTTGCCGCAAAGGCGCGGATCATGAAGTCGTAGCTAAGCATGGTCGTGTTCGTGTTCGTGGGCGTGGCCACGCTCGATGTCCTCGCCGCCCGACATCACGAAGATATGGCCGTCCGCCCGCAGCACCTCGATCGGCGCGCCATAGAGGCGCGACAGCACATCCGGGCGGATGACCTCGTCGACCGTTCCCAGCGCCGCGCAGCAATTGCCGAGATAGAGCACGCGGTCGATGGCGCCGAGAAGCTGGTTGAGTTCGTGAGCGCTGAACAGGACCGTCAGCCCGAGGTCGTGCGACAGGTCGCGCACCAGCGCCACGACGCGGTGCTGCTGGTGCGGGTCGAGGCCGATCAGCGGCTCGTCGAAGAGGATCATGCGCGGCCTGCCGAGCAGCGCCTGGGCGATGAGCAGGCGCTGGCGCTCGCCGCCCGACATTTCCGAAAGCGGGCGCCGGGCGAGCGCCGCGCCGTGGGTGAGTTCCAGCACCCGGTCGATGTCGCGTGCCGCCTCGGCGGAAAGTAGCGGCAGGCCCAGCCGGTTGCCGGAAATGCTGGCGGCGAGGAAATCGCGTCCGGCGAGCGATGCCGTCGGCGGCTGGCTGCGCACCTGCGGCAGATAGCCGATCGCCGGATTGCCGCGGTCGACCGGCTCACCGAACACCCTGATCGTGCCGGCGCCGATGGCGTGCAGGCCGAGGATGGCGCGGAACAGGGTCGTCTTGCCAGCGCCGTTGGCACCCAGCACGCCGACGAACTCGCCTTCGTTGACGGCCAGGCTGATGTCTTCCAGCACGGCCCGGCCGCCGGCCGAAAGCGTAACCTTGTCAAGGATAACTGCGGGATCGTTCAAGATGTGGTGTGGTCCAGTGCCTTGGCTGTCGCGTCGAGCGTGTCGAGCATCCATTCAGCGAAAGTCTTGCCCTTGGGCTCCGTCTCGGTGACCGGCACCAGCGGCACGCCGGCGGACTTTGCCAGCGCCGCAAGGTTCCGCGTGAAGGCGTCTTCGACCTGCGCATTGTAGAAGAGCACCTTCACCGTGCCCTTGCGGATCGCATCCTCCATCGCCGCTACGTCGCTCGCCCCGGGCTCGCTGCCGTTCATGATCGCGATCTGGAAGGCTTGATTCTGCATCTTGAGGCCGATCGCCTCGGCCATGTAGCCGAAGACCGGTTCGGTCGCCACCACCGGCGTTCCGGCAAACTTCTGCCTTAGCGCCGCCACCCGCTTGGCGATCGGCACGAGCGTGGCGAGGAAGGCGTCGCGCCGCTGCTCGTAGCCCGCCTTGCCGGCGGGATCGCGCCTGACGAGTTCGGTTGTGAGCGCGTTCGCCATCGCCGGCATCGCCTGGGGGTCGTACCAGACATGCGGATTGTCGCCGCTCTTGTGGCCGGAGAGGGCGGCAACGTCGATCACCGTGCGCCCGTCGACTCTGTTGGCTTCCACCAGGCGCGCCATCCACGGGTCGTAGTCGGCGCCGTTCATGATGACGATCGCGGCATCGGCGGCTTGGCGCGCCGCCGAAGGCGGCGGGTCGAAGTCGTGTGGATCGGTGTCCGGCGCGATGATGACGCTTTTGACCGCGACGCGGTCGCCACCGATCGCCTGCGCCGCCTCGCCGTAGAAATTCTCCGCGGCCAGGATCGTGATTGGCGCGGCATGGGCGGAAAGAGCAAGGCAGGCGGCGACAAACGCGCCGAGAATCAGCGATTTCACGGGAAAACTCCGGTGGCGACGCGAAACGTTATAACATTACATTTCCGGCAGGCAAGGCCTGCCGATTACGCCGTCCGACATTTAGGTCAGTGGATGCTTTTCACCAGCTTCGCGTCGGGGAAGCAGGTCGGCGCTTGCCCCTGCTTTGCCTGCCACAGGCCGACCGCGATGCGCGTCTTGAAGCCGACCAGCCCGTCGACTGCACCGACGTCGTAGCCTTCCTTGACCAGCTGCTCCTGCATCCCCTTGACGTCGCCGCGGCTGAAGCCGCCGACCTGCTGCCATTTGGCCCTGAACGGGCGATCGTCGGCGATGCGGTCGCCGAGGTGGCCGACATAGAGCGCATAGAGGTCGGAGTAATTGTACTGCTTCAGCACGTAGAAATTCTCGGTGACGATGAAGGCCGGGCCGAAGCGCCCGGCGGGCATCAGCAGGAAGCCCTGCCGCTTGCCGTTGACCGGCAGCGGCCGGCCGTCTGCCAGCGTCACGCCGAGGTGCGCCCATTCGGCCATGGGCTTGCCCTGCTCGGGGCCTTCCAGCGTGCATGACACGCTTGCCGGCACCTTTGCCTCGACGCCCCAGCCGCGCTTGGGGTTCCAGCCTTCGCCCTTCAGATAGTTGGCCATGGAGGCGAGGCTGTCCGGTGCCGAGCCCCAGATGTCGCGCTTGCCGTCGCGGTCGAAATCGACGGCGTATTTGAGGAAGAGCGAGGGCAGGAACTGCGGCTGGCCGAGGGCGCCGGCCCATGAGGAGCGCATGGCCGAAGGCGCGATGTCGCCGCCTTGGATGATCTGCAGGGCTGCGATCAGCTCCGGCCGGAAAAGGTCCTTGCGGTAGCCCATGAAGGCCTGGGTGGCGAGCACGGTGATTGCCGCATCCGGCAACCTCGCCTGGCCGAAGCCCGATTCCTTGGCCCAGATCGCCACCAGGATGGCCGGTGGCACGCCGTAGCGGTCATAGATCGCGCCCAGCGTCTTGCGCCATTGGTCGATGCGCCCCCGGCCGAGGCGGGCCAGCGTGCTCAGGCGCTTCTCGTTGAAATAGGCGCCGGGGCTGCCGAACTCCGTCTGCCACTTGACGCTCGGCGGCTTCACCGGCTCTCCCGGCGGTGTCAGCTCCGGCAGCGTCCAGTCGAGCGTCACGCCGCCAAGCGCACGATCGAAGGTGGCGCGCGACACGCCGGCCGCCTTGGCCTGCGGCCAGATGTCGGAATTGAGCCACGCCTGGAAGTCAGCCTCGATGCGCGCGCGGTCCGGCGCGGCCGCGGCGGTCGTGGCAACGCCGGCGAGAAGCAGCAGCAATACGGCGATGGTGCGGGCAACGGTGGCCATGGCTCTCAGCTAGGCCATAGCCACCGTTCGGGGCAAGGGCGAGGCGGGGGGCGTCCACCTGTCTCTTGCCCCGCTGGCCGCTGGGGTCAGCTCCGTTTGTCCTGGCAGAACCGGTCGAGCAGGGCGGTGTGATCGCCGGGATGGGCCATCACCGAGGGACATTCGCTGGCGAGATAGGTGCCCTCGGCACTGGCGAGCGCCTCGGATGGGTCTCCGTTGCGCGGCACGATAAGCGCTGTATCGCGCGGCGTGGGCACGGCCGTCGCGAGTGGTGTGACGACGGCCAGGTGGTCGTCCCTCGTCACCTTTGCCGGTATGTCGGGATAGATCAGGGGCTGGGCACTGGCGAGTGTCTGCGAGGGACTGGCGCCGGGCGGCGCCACGGTGAAATCGAGATTGGGCGAGGCAAAGGCCAAAGCGGGCAGGGCCACCACAGCGGCCAGCGCAGCAAGAGCGGTGAGACTGTGTTTCATGGTCGGGACTCCTTCTGATATCGGGGGCAGGGAGAGCGCCCGGCGCATCGTTGCGGATGCGGGTGAGAGAGCGCTCTCCCCTCGTCCTCCCGGGTGAGACCGCCGTCAGCCGCGATACGAGCGGCAGAAGCGGTCGAGCGTGGTCGAATAGCTGCCCGGGTGCTGCGTCACCGTCGGGCAGGCATTGGCGAGGTAGTTGTGCTCGGCGTTGAACAGATACATCGAGGAGTCGCTGTTCTGGTCGCGCGGGATGACGACGTTCGGGTAGGTGAAGGCCGGGGCGACCCTGTCGGTGCCGCTCATGGTGGCGGCAGAGGCGATGGCCGGCACGGCGAGGATGGCGGCGAGCGCGATAAGGGCGGTGAGACGGGATTTCATGTCAGGCTCCGTTGGGCGTCGCCCCACCAGCCGTTCGGAAACTAGAGGCGCGGCGGCCGATGGGGAGGGGACGGCGCCTGCGATCTTCCGACGCGCTTCTTGACACGCCCGAAAGCCAGGCGCCGCAAGGTTTGCGCGGCCGCCAGTCGCGCCGAGTTGAACGCGGGGCGGTTTGCGCTCGCCGCTTGACCTTTGCGCCCAAATGCGCCAATGCAGGCGCCATGAGGATGACCGCGCATTCACGCGCCATTTGCATTTGCGGGATCATTACCGGCTAGCATCGCGCTGGCTGAGGCCGTCCTCTCTTTGCCCACCTGAAGACGAGACGATCCCCCGGCCGGCGGTCGGAGGAAAACGTCTGACATGGGCCTCAAGCTGCACAATACGCTGACGCGGACGAAGGAGGACTTCGTCCCGATCGATCCCTCGAACGTGCGCATGTACGTCTGCGGGCCGACCGTCTACGACTTCGCCCATATCGGCAATGCGCGGCCGCTGATCGTCTTCGACGTGCTCTTCCGCCTGCTCCGGCATCTCTATGGGCCGGAGCACGTCACCTATGTCCGCAACATCACCGATGTGGACGACAAGATCATCGCGCGCGCGGCGGAGGAATATTCCGACCTGCCCCTCAACGAGGCGATCCGCAAGGTCACCGAGAAGACCGAAACGCAGTTCCACGCGGACGTGAAGGCGCTCGGCTGCCTGCCGCCGACGGTGGAGCCGCGCGCCACCGAGTATATCGACAGGCCGGACGCGCCGGAGGACATGGTCCGGCTGATCGCCGAGCTTATCGCGCGCGGCAATGCCTATGTCGCCGAGGGGCACGTTCTCTTCGACGTCTCGACCATGCCGGACTACGGCAAGCTCTCCAACCGGTCGCTCGACGACATGATCGCCGGAGCGCGGGTGGAGGTGGCGCCCTACAAGAAGAACCCGACCGACTTCGTCATGTGGAAACCGTCGAAGCCGGGCGAGCCGTCATGGCCCTCGCCGTGGAGCAACGGGCGGCCGGGCTGGCACATCGAGTGCTCGGCGATGTCCGGCGCGCTGCTCGGCCCCGAATTCGACATCCATGGCGGCGGCCTCGACCTGATCTTCCCGCACCATGAGAACGAGATCGCCCAGTCGCGCTGCGCCCACGGCACGCCGCTGATGGCGCGCACCTGGATGCACAACGGCTTCCTGCAGGTCGAGGGCGAGAAGATGTCGAAGTCGCTCGGCAACTTCGTGACGATCAACGAGCTGCTCAAGGACTGGCCGGGCGAAGTTCTGCGCCTCAATATGCTCAAGACGCACTATCGCCAGCCGATCGATTGGACCGTGAAGGGTCTCGAGGAGAGCGAGAAATCCCTGGCTGCTTGGGCAGGCATCGCCAAGGACGCACAGAAGGACTTCGAACCTCCGCAGGAAGTGCAGTTTGCGCTTGAAGACGATCTCAACACGCCTCGGGCCGTATCGGAGCTTCACTCGCTCGCCAATCAGGGACTCGCGGCGCCACTTCGCGCTTCGCTGGATCTTCTAGGCATCTCCGCGTCGGGATTCTCTGCTTGGCAGGCCGCGCACGCGCACTCCGTCACCGCCGACATCGACGTCGAGACCTTCATCGCCGCCCGCGCCGCCGCCCGCAAGGCGAAGAACTTTGCCGAGGCTGATCGCATTCGCGCCGAACTCGATGCCATGGGCATCGCCCTCAAGGATTCGAAGGACCCCGCGACCGGCGAACTCAAGACCACCTGGGAGGTGAAGCGATGAATGCTCACCCTCACCCGGCTCGGCCTGCGGCCTCGCCACCCTCTCCCGTCAAGGGAGAGGGTCCGGGCGCCGCACCGCTTCTGCATAAGCCGACCGGCACTGCATGGGATCGGGGCACGAAACCCTCTCCCCTCGCGGGAGAGGGTGGTGCGCTGAGCGCACCGGGTGAGGGGGCGAAGCCTGCCAAACGTAAGAAGCAGCCGCTTCGGGTCTCCACCGAAACCAAGCGCGCCCGCGCATTGCGCAAGCGCCCCACCGACGCCGAAGAAAAGCTCTGGGCGCTGCTGAGACAGCCGCCGTTTCGCGCTGCCAAGTTCCGTCGGCAGGTGCCGATCGGCCGCTTCATCGTCGACTTCGCCTCATATCCGGCGCGCCTTGTCGTGGAAGTCGACGGTAGCCAGCAAGCGGCGAGCGCCGCGGACCGGCTGCGTGATCGCCGGCTTGCCACGCAGGGCTTCAGCGTCAGGCGCTATTGGAATTCCGATGTCCTTGCCAACGCGGAGGGCGTTGGCGCCGACATCGGGGCCGCGTTGTGCGAAACGCGGCGAGACGAGGAGGTGAGGCGATGAGCACTGAACTCGACCATATGGGACTGAGCGTATCGGACTACGAGCGTTCCAAGGCGTTCTACACGGCGGCGCTGAAGCCGCTCGGCATCGGCGTCATCATGGAGTTTCCCTACGGCACCGTCGGCCCGTTCGCGACCGCCGGCCTCGGCAGCGACGGCAAGCCGTATTTCTGGATCACGTCGGGCGAGAAGACTGCGCCGCATCTTCACGTCGCCTTCCGCGTCGAGACGCGCGACGCGGTGGATGAGTTCTATGCCGCGGCGATGCAAGCCGGCGGCACCGACAACGGCCCGCCCGGCCTGCGTCTGCATTACCACGCCAATTACTACGGCGCCTTCGTGCTCGATCCCGACGGCCACAACATCGAGGCGGTCTGCCACTATTCGCTGACCGAGCTGAACGCGGCGGCGCGCGCGGCTGTGGCGAAGAAGCCCGCAAGAAAGTCCGCAAAGAAGGCCGCCAAGAAGGCTGCCAAGAAGAAGGTTGTGAAGAAGAAGGCCGCGGCCAAGAAAGCTGCCGCCAGGAAGCCCGCGAGGAAGACGGCGGCGAAGAAGAAGGCCGTGCGCAAGCCGGTCGGTCGCGGACGAAAGACCAAGAGATGACCGAAGTGCCTCTGACCGGCGGCTGCCAGTGCGGTGCGGTGCGCTTCGCCACCGAGAAAGTCGGGCGGGCGTCGATCTGCCATTGCCGCATGTGCCAGAAGGCCTTCGGTAGCTTCTTCGGCCCGCTGGTCAGCTCTCATGACGGGCGCTGGACGCGTGGCGAACCGAAATGGTTCCAGAGTTCGAACCGCGCTCGCCGTGCCTTTTGCGGCGAGTGCGGCACGCCTCTGGCCTATGAGACCAAATACGGGCTGGAACTGGCAATTGGCGCCTTCGACGATCCGGCAAAGGTGGCGCCGGTCATTCAGGTCAATATGACCGACAAGCAACCGTTCTTCGACACGCTGACCAGTCTGCCGATCAAGGACGATCCGAGCGACGAATGGCTCGACTTCGTGGCCGGCATCCACTCCAACCAGCACCCCGACCACGACACCGAGACGTGGCCACCGGCCGGAGGTGTCCCGCAATGACCACGACCCGTCTCACCGGCGGCTGCCAGTGCGGCGCGGTGCGTTTCCGCGTCGCAGGGATCAAGGATTCCGCCGTCTGCCATTGCCGCATGTGCCAGAAGGCGTTCGGGAACTATTTCGCGCCCCTGATCACGGTCGAGGCGGTCGAATGGACCCGCGGCACGCCGTCGCTCTTCCGCTCGTCCAACCTGGCGCAACGCGGCTTCTGCGGAGACTGCGGAACGCCTCTGTTCTATCTGGGCGATGACGACGATTACGAAATGGCCGCCGGTGCCTTCGACGATCCGGGGGTGGCGCCGCCGACGCGGCAGTTCGACAAGCACGCCGGCCTGCCATTCCTCGAAACGCTGACCCTTCTGCCGGAGCCCGACCCAAAGGCCGTTGCGGCCTTCCAAGCGCGGATTGTCAATTTCCAGCATCCCAATCACGACACGGCCGTGTGGCCGCCACAGGGGCAAGACCATGGCTGAATTCCGTCTCACCGGCGGCTGCCAGTGCGGCGCCGTGCGCTATGCCCTCGATCAGCGGCCCGAAAACGTCCACGTCTGTCACTGCCGCATGTGCCAGAAGGCAGTGGGCGGTCCCTTCGCCGTTGTCTGTCCGGTGCTGAAGCTGGAGTTTCGAGTCACACGCGGCACGATCAGCCATTTCATGAGCTCCGATGTCGGCCGCCGTGGCTTCTGCGGCGCCTGCGGCACGCCGCTGACCTTCGACTATCCGGATGGCGACGATATCGGCGTTCTCGTCGGCAGCCTCGACGAGCCGGACAGGGTGCCGCCGGTGATCCAGTACGGCAATGAGAGTCGCGTCGCGTGGTTTTCCGGTCTGACCGCGCTTCCGGGCGACCGGGCGACCTATGCCGACAATCCCGAGATGCGGCACCGCATCGGCAGCACCAACCATCAGCATCCCGACCACGATACGGCCGTGTGGCCGCCCGAGGAGCGCCCCCATGGCTGATTTTCGTCTCACCGGCGGCTGCCAATGTGGTGCGGTGCGTTATGCCCTGCACGAGCCGCCGACGAATCCGCATATCTGCCACTGCCGCATGTGCCAGAAGGCCTTCGGCTCCTTCTTCGCGCCGTTCTGCTGCGTGCCGCCCGACAAGTTCGAGATCACGCGCGGGGAAATCACCGTTTTCAGGAGTTCGGACCCGAGCGAGCGTGGTTTCTGCCGCAACTGCGGCACGCCGCTCACCATCCGCGATCTCGATGGCGGGCCGGTCTACATCGCCATCGGTTCGCTCGACGAGCCGGCGAAGGTCGTGCCCGCCAGACAATACGGCATCGAGGGGCGGCTGCCTTATTTCGCCGCGCTCGCCGCGCTCCCCGGCGATGTCACCACCGAAGATGACAACCCCGAACGCACCGGGGCCATCGCCCGCACCAATCACCAACACCCGGATCACGATACGGAGGCCTGGCCGCCGGCGGCCTGAGCAAACACCATGAGTAAAGAGCGTCTCTATCTCTTCGACACAACGCTGAGAGACGGTGCCCAGACCAACGGCATCGACTTCACGCTGGAGGACAAGGTGCAGATCGCCGGCCTGCTCGACGAGCTCGGCATCGATTATGTCGAGGGTGGCTATCCCGGTGCCAACCCGACCGACACGGCCTTCTTCGAAGCCAAGCGCACCAGCCGCGCCGCCTTCACCGCCTTCGGCATGACCAAGCGCGCCGGCGTCAGCGTATCGAACGATCCGGGCCTGCGCGCCCTCATCGAGGCCCATGCCGACGCGATCTGCTTCGTCGCGAAAACCTGGGACTATCACGTGCGCGTCGCCCTCGGCGCGACCGAGGAGGAGAACCTCGACGGTATTCGCCAGTCGGTGACGGCGGCCAAGGAGGCGGGCAGGGAGGTGCTGCTCGACGCCGAGCACTTCTTCGACGGTTACAAGGCCAATCCGGACTATGCCCTTGCCTGTGCCAAGGCCGCCTACGATGCCGGCGCCCGCTGGGTGGTGCTCTGCGACACCAATGGCGGCACGCTGCCCGAGGAGGTGGAGGCGATCGTCGCCGCGGTGACGAAGGTCGTGCCCGGCGATCATCTCGGCATCCATGCCCACAACGATACCGATCAGGCGGTCGCCAATTCGCTGGCCGCCGTGCGCGCCGGCGCCCGCCAGGTCCAGGGCACGCTCAACGGCATCGGCGAGCGCTGCGGCAATGCCAGCCTGATGTCGCTGATCCCGACGCTGCTGCTGAAGCCCGCTTATGCCGAGCGCTTCGCGACCGGCGTCACCTTGGAGGGGCTCGGCGGCCTTACCGCGCTCGCCCACCGTTTCGACGAGTTGCTCAACCGCGCCCCCGATCGCCAGGCGCCCTATGTCGGCGCCAGCGCCTTCACCACCAAAGCCGGCATCCACGCCTCGGCCATCGCCAAGGACCCGAAGACCTACGAGCACGTCCTGCCGGAATCGGTCGGCAACCGCCGCCACATCCTGGTCTCCGACCAGGGCGGCAAGTCCAACCTGCTGGCCGAGCTTGGCCGTATGGGCATCGAGGTCAGGAAGGACGATCCGCGCCTCGATACGCTCCTGCGCGAGGTCAAGCAGCGCGAAGCGATCGGCTATTCTTATGAAGGCGCCAGCGCCTCATTCGAATTGCTCGCCCGCCGGGTGCTAGGCAACGTTCCCGACTATTTCGAGGTGGAAGGTTTCAGCGTCAGCGTCGAGCGCCGTCACAATGCGCTGGGCAAACTGGTCTCGGTTTCGCAGGCGGTGGTCAAGACCCTGATCGGCGGCGAGCGCGTGCTGACCGTGGCGGAAGGTAACGGCCCGGTGAACGCACTCGATCGCGCGCTGCGCAAGGATCTCGGTGCCTACCGCACCGTCATCTCCGACCTCGAGCTCACCGACTACAAGGTGCGTATCCTCAACGGCGGCACCGAGGCGGTGACCCGCGTGCTCATCGAATCGAGCGATTCCTCGGGCGAATCGTGGTTCACCGTCGGTGTGTCGGAAAACGTCGTCGATGCCTCCTTCGAGGCGCTCTTCGATTCGGTGGTCTACAAGCTGCTCAAGGCCGGCGTCGAGCCGGCCTGACGGTCCTACATCAAACGTGCCCCGTCGCCGGCTTCCAGCGCCGCCTGCGGCGTGCGGGCAAGCTCCGCCCGGATGGTCGGGATCACCGCCTCGACCGAATCGACGAAGGTCACCGGCAGCTCGCTGTGGCTGCCGGCGAAGGCCTTGTTGAGGAAACCTTCCGCGCCCATGCGCCGGAACAGCTCCACCAGCGGGTCGTAGTAGCCGTTGAGGTTGAGGATGAGCACCGGCTTGACGTGCTGGTCGAGCTGCGCCCAGGTCATCACCTCGACCACTTCCTCCAGCGTCCCGATGCCGCCGGGCAGCGCCACGAAGGCGTCGGCACGGTCGAACATCAGCTTCTTGCGCTCGTGCATGTCGGCCGTGACGATGAGGTGGTTGACCTCGCGCAGCATCAGCTCGCGGTCCTTGAGGAACTGCGGAATAATGCCGGTGACCGGCCCCCCGGCAGCCATCACCGCGCGCGCCAGGATGCCCATCAGGCCGACGGCGCCGCCGCCATAGACCAGGCGCGTGCCCAATTCGGCAATCGCGCGGCCGAGCGCCTCGGCCATGCGTGCATAGTCCTCCCGCGCGCCGGTGTTCGACCCGCAATACACGCAGATGCTTCTCAATTCGGCCATAAGGCTGTGTTGCATCGCGATATGTCGCCCGTCAAGCTTGGCTGAATCGCCGGTGACGAACCTTGTGGCTCCTGCAGCCCGGTCCTACAGTTGCCTGGCTGGGCTGCCGCGGTAATCGGGTGTCATATGAAAAATAGCCGACTGAGCGGTCTCATCGCATTGATCGTCGCCATCCTGCTGGTTGGCGGGCTGGTCTATTACGAATTCACCCAGAATCCGCCGCAGCAGACCATGCTCGGCAACCCGCCCGATTCGGAAGATCTGGGGCCGCCCGGCGACAAGCCGATCGTGCCGCCTTCCTCGCTGACCGCCGAGCAGCCGCAAGCACCTGCCGGCGGGACATCGGCTGAGGCGCCGTCAGCGCCCGCCGCTGGCGACACCAGCGTGGCTGCTGCCCCGGCCAACCCGCCGGCTACTGAATCACCGTCGGTCGCCGACAATGCACCGGCCGGGACCGCGGCAAGTCCCACGGCGCCGGCCGCCACAGACCAGGCGAAGGCCGCGGCGCCGACGGTCGAGGCGCCGGCTTCCGGCGCCGCCGCACCCGACAACCAGATGGCCGTCGCGCCCACCGTGGAGACGCCTGCCACACCAGCCCCGGCAGCGGGCACACCGCCCACAGATCAGGCGAACGCTACGCCGCCAGCCGGCGGAACCAATGCACCGTCGATGGCCGAAGCGCCGGCATCCGGCGCGGTCGCACCCGACAACCAGATGGCCGTCGCGCCCACCGTGGAGACGCCTGCCACACCAGCCCCGGCAGCGGGCACACCGCCCACAGATCAGGCGAACGCTACGCCGCCAGCCGGCCAAACCAGCGCGCCGTCGATGGCCGAAACGCCGGCATCCGGCGCCGCCCCCCCGATAACCAGATGGCTGTCGCGCCCACGGTGGAGACGCCCGCCACGCTGGCCCCGGCAGCCGGCGCGCCACCCGCCGGTGAGGCGAGCGCTCAGCCGCCGCAGGGCGCGTCGCCGGCGCCCACCAACGAACGGCAGATGGCCACCGCCGAGCCGCCGCCAGCCACTGCGGCGCCCGAGAAGCCTGCCGCTCCAACTGTGGTAGCACCGCCGGTCGTACCCTCATTCGACGTGGTGCGCGTCGAGCCGACCGGCGAAACAGTGGTTGCTGGCCAGGCCGCGCCCGGTGCCAAGGTTGAAGTGCTCGACGGCCCGGCAGCGGTCGCTACCGCCTCCGCCAATGACCGCGGTGAGTGGGCGCTGGCGCTCGACAACGCGCTGAAGCCCGGCACCCATGACCTCGCGATTCGCACGACCTCGAAGGAAGGCACCGTGTCGACGCTGTCCGATCAGCGGGTCGCGGTGCAGGTGCCCGAGCCGGGCTCGAAGGACGTTCTGGTGGTGCTCAATTCGCCCGATCAGCCGAGCCGCGTGCTTGAATTGCCCAAGGGCGAAGCGCCGGCCGCGTCCGGAGAGAAGCAGGTGGCGTCCGCCGAGCCGTCGGCAACTGGCGGAGAAGCTGCCCAACCCGAGACGCCCAAGACGAGTAATGAAGTGGCGGCGCTTGAACCGAAGTCGCCGGCGCCCGTGTCTCCGGATCTCGTCGCTCCGGCGCCCAAGCCCAACGCAGGGGGAACGGCGCCGACTGCTTCCGCCACGCCCCAGCCGCCGACGCCCGCGCCGGCCGAAAAACCTCCCGCGCCCGTCGTTGCGCAGCCGACGCCGCCCGAAAAGCCCGCTGCACCGGCCGTTGCACAGCAACCGCCGCCGCCCAAGCCCGCGCCTCCTCCCGAGCCAGCGCCGCCGGCGCCAGTGGTCACCGTCTCGGCGGTGGAGGCCGATACCGCCGGCACGCTCTATATCGCCGGCACCGCCACCACCGACGACACCGTGCGCGTCTATCTCGACAACAAGCCGCTGGGTGAGGCCAAGCCGTCGCCGGCAGGGACCTGGCTGGTGGAGACCCATCACGAGGTCGCGCCGGGGAGCTACGAGGTGCGCGCCGATCAGGTCTCCGGCGCCGACGGAACGGTGATCGCCCGCGCCGAAGTGCCCTTCGATCGGACCGTCGACGTCGCCACCCTCAGGGCGTCGGGCGACACCGGCGCGGCCGCCGGTGCCGGCGTCTCCGGCCAGTTGCCGCAGGTGCAGACGGTCATCATCAAGCGGGGCGACAATCTGTGGCGCATCGCCCGCGACAGCTGGGGCCGAGGCATCACCTGGTCGACGCTCTACCAGGCCAACAAGGACCAGATCCGCAATCCGCATTGGATCTATCCCGGCCAGGTCTTCATCATGCCGGTGTCGCCCAAAATCGCGAAGGAATAGCCGCATCGATTGCCCAGCCCGGTCCGAGGACCGGGCCGGGCCGGCGCCCGCCTAGCGCTCGCAGACGATGCGGGTGGTGGATGTGTTGCCGCGAAAGTTCAGAACCAGGCTCCGGGCATCGACGGGCTGCGCCAGAAACTCGAACGGACCCCAGCCGGTATCTTGGCGCAGAATGCGTCCCTTGACGTGGACCGTCTGGGTCTGTGTCACCTCCCAGCCGCCGTCTCCCTGGACCGGCACCTGGCCGACCACCGGATTGTAATAGATGCCCTGCATCTGATAGGTCGCGTTCGGCTGCAGCATGATGGCGAATTCCCAGTAGTGCTTCGCCACCGCGCTGCCGTTGAAAGGTTCGACGCTGTACTGGCAGCGCCATTGCCCCGCGAATTGGTCGAGGCCCGCTGCCGACGCGGACGGGGCGGCAAAGCCGGCGGCGAAAAGAAGGGTGGCGAGCGCGAGGATCCTGGCGGGTTTTGGCCGAGTCATTGACGTCCTTTCGTGTGGGAGGGTGAGAAGGGCGAGAAGGGCCCGATGATCGGGGCGAAAGCGCGCCCGCTCTGTGAAGTTTGTTGGAAAATGTCTTGCATTCCAGCCCATGGGGGTTAATGGGTTCCATCGTAATTTTACGATGGAGCGATAATGGCCTTTGACGATGAGGATCGCATCCTTGCCCGCCGTATCAAGGCGCTGGCCCATCCCGCGCGTCTGACGATCGTCCGCGCCCTCATGCAGGTCGGCGGTGACGGTTGCTGCTGCACGGATATCGTCAGCCATCTTCCGCTCGCCCAGTCGACGGTCTCCCAGCACCTGAAGGTGCTGCGCCAGGCGGGCCTCATCCATGGCGAAATCGCCGGCCCGCGCTCCTGCTACTGCCTCGACCGCGCCGCGCTGGCGGCCGTGGTCGACGCCATGGCCCATCTCGGCGCCGAGGAGCCGGCACGATGAGGCGGCCCAGCGGCAAGTCGGCGCCCTCGGCGGGAACCGTTATGCAGAAATCCATGTTCGCGACACTGGGCGAGCTGTGGCCATACATGTGGCCGAGCGACCGGCCGGACCTTAAGGGCAGGGTGGTTCTGGCGATTGCCGTGCTGGTCGCTGCCAAGCTGGTCACCGTGCTGGTGCCCTACACCTACAAATGGGCGACCGACGCGCTCACCACGCCCCCCGTTGCCGGCGGCAACGGCACGCTCACCATCGGCCTGGCTGTGCTGATCACCGTCCCCGTCATGCTGATCGTCGCCAACGGCGTCGGCCGCATCCTGATGAACGTGTTCAACAACCTGCGCGACGCGCTGTTTGCCCGCGTCGGCCAGCACGCGGTGCGCAACCTCGCCTACAAGACCTTTGTGCACATGCACAACCTGTCGCTGCGCTACCACCTGCAGCGGCGCACCGGCGGTCTGTCGCGCATCATCGAGCGCGCCATCAACGGCATCGAAATCGTCGTCCGCTTCACCATCCTCAACACGCTGCCGACCTTCCTCGAGTTCGGCTTCGCCGCGGCCGTCATCACCTATCAGTTCAACTGGACCTATCTGGCGGTCATCGCGGCGACCATTGCGCTCTATGTCGGGTACACGGTGCGGGCGACCAACTGGCGCATCAAGATCCGCCGCGCCATGAACGAGTCCGACCAGGACGCCCATTCCAAGGCGATCGACTCCCTGCTCAATTTCGAGACCGTCAAATATTTCGGCAACGAGCGGATGGAGGCCGGCCGCTACGATCAGGCCATGGCGCGCTACGAGAGCTCGGCGGTGCGCATCTGGACCTCGCTCGCCTGGCTCAACATCGGCCAGATCGTCATCTTCACCACGGGCATGACGGTCTGCATGGTCATGTCGGGCGTCGCCGTGATGCACGGCGAGCAGACCATCGGCGATTTCGTGCTGATCAACGCGCTGCTCGTCCAACTCGCCATCCCGCTCAACTTCATCGGCACCGTCTATCGCGAGATCAGGCAGGGCCTGATCGACATCGAGGCCATGTTCGACCTGCTCAGGGTTCCCCCCGAGATCGTCGACCGGCCCGGCGCCAGGCCGCTTGCCGTAGAACACGGCGCCGTGCGCTTCGAGGACGTCGTCTTCCACTACGACCCGTCGCGGCCGATCCTGAAAGGCGTCAGCTTCGCCGTGCCGCCGGGCCAGACCGTCGCCATCGTCGGGCCGTCCGGTGCCGGCAAGTCGACCATCTCGCGATTGCTCTTCCGCTTCTACGGGGTGACCGGCGGGCGCATCACCGTCGACGGTCAGGATGTCCGCGACGTGACGCAGGAGTCGCTCCGCGGCGCCATCGGCATGGTCCCGCAGGACACGGTGCTGTTCAACGACACCATCGCCTACAACATCCGCTACGGTCGCCCAGACGCCACCGAGGAGGACATCCGCGCAGCGGCCGAGGTCGCCCAGATCGGCGATTTCATCGCCGGGCTTCCCGACGGCTACGACACCGAGGTCGGCGAGCGCGGGCTGAAGCTTTCCGGCGGTGAGAAGCAGCGCGTTGCCATCGCCCGCACGGTGCTCAAAAGCCCGCCGATCCTCGTTCTCGACGAGGCTACCTCGGCGCTCGACATCCACACCGAGCGCGAGATCCAGGCGGCGCTCGACCGCGTCTCGCGCGACCGCACGACACTGGTCATTGCCCACCGCCTGTCGACCATCGTCAATGCCGACGAGATCATCGTCCTTGATGACGGCGTCATCGTCGAGCGCGGCACCCATCGCGCGCTGCTCGCCGCCGACGGCCTCTACGCCTCCATGTGGAATCGCCAGCGCCAGGCGACCGAGGCCGAGGAGGCGCTGCGCGCCGCCAAGCAAATCGAGGCGATCGACCACGCCAAGCCGCGCGCCACCGCCGCCGAGGTCGAGCCGGCGGAGTAGGGGCCAGCCTCTTGAGCGTCGCGTGCACTTGCGTCCTCATCCTTCGAGGCTCGCTGGCGCTCGCACCTCAGGACGAGGACTATTTTCCAGCCTCATCCTGAGGCGGCGGCGAAGCCGCCCTCGAAGGACGAGGGTGGCCTACGGCCGCGCTTTCCTTCCCGGCTGTTCCGTGCTTTCTAGGCCTCGTTGGCGTTAGGGAAGACGATGGAATCCATCCTCGATTCGGTCAGGAACATGCTGGTGCCGATCAGGCGCGAGGGCCTGCCGTTCATCGCCATCTTCGCCTTCATCGCCCTGTTCTTCGGCTGGTTCTGGCAGCCGGTCTTGTGGATCGGGCTGATCCTCACCGCTTGGTGTATCTATTTCTTCCGCGATCCCGCCCGTGTCACGCCGCTCGATCCAGATATCGTGGTGAGCCCCGCCGACGGCCGCGTTTCGGCAGTCGCCATCGGCGTGGCGCCCAAGGAGCTCGGCCTCGGCGAGCAGAGCCGCCGGCGCGTCTCGATCTTCATGAGCGTGTTCGACTGCCACGTGAACCGGGCGCCGCTGCCCGGCACCGTCAAGCGCATTGTCTATACGCCCGGCAAGTTCCTCAATGCCGAGCTTGACAAGGCCAGCGAAGGCAACGAGCGCAACGGCATCGTGCTGGAGACGGCGCACGGGCCGGTCGGCGTCGTCCAGATCGCCGGCCTCGTCGCACGCCGGATCTCCTCATTCGTCGCCGATGGGGAGGCGCTCTCCGCCGGCCAACGCATCGGCCTCATTCGTTTCGGCTCGCGCCTCGATGTCTATTTGCCGCTGGCCGTCAACGTTCTGGTCGCCGAGGGCCAGCGCGCCATTGCCGGCGAGACCGTGATTGCCCGCTTCGGCGAGCCGACGGCCGAGCGCCGGGTCCGCGTCGACTGAGCCGGCCGGGAGCGCGTGCGCATGTCGCTGTTCCAGCCCTTCGACCCTGACGATCCGGAACGCAGAAAACGCCGGCTGCCGCCGATGCCGCAGGTGCCGCTGCGCCTGGTCCTGCCCAATCTGGTGACGCTTCTGGCGCTGTGCACCGGGCTTACCTCCATCCGTATGTCGATCGAGCACAAGTTCGACCTGGCGGTGGCGCTGATCGCCGTCGCCGCGGCGCTTGACGGCATCGACGGGCGCATGGCGCGCTTCCTCAAGTCGACCTCGCGTTTCGGCGCCGAGCTCGAATTCGATCACCGATTTCCTCAATTTCGGCGTGGCGCCGGTCATTCTGCTCTATGTCTGGGCGCTGGGTGAGTTGCGCTCGGTCGGCTGGATGGCGGCGCTCATCTTCACGCTCTGTGCCGCGCTCAGGCTCGCCCGCTTCAACGTCGCGCTCGACGCGCCCGACAAGCCCGACTGGCACGCCCGTTTCTTCGTTGGCGTGCCGGCGCCCGCCGGCGCCATGATCGTGCTCCTGCCGATCTATGTGGAATTCGTCGCCATCCCGCACGGCATCCTCACCGCGCCGGTGGCCTTCGTCTACACGATTGCCGTGGGACTGTTGATGGTTTCGAAGCTGCCCACATGGTCGGGCAAGCTCGTCGGCCGGCGCATCTCGCGCGAGCTCGTCACGCCACTGTTCGTCTCCGGCGTTCTGATCGTCGCCTTCCTCGCCAGCTTTCCGTGGGAGACGATGACCGTGTTGACGCTCTGCTATATCGCCTGCCTGCCACTGTCCTGGCGCTCCTATCAGCGCTACCAGCGCGCCGAAGACGAGGCCAAGGCGGCCGCGAAGAGTGGTGAAGGCGGAGCCGAGCCGGTCTAGCGATAGGTCTTGAGCGCCTGGACCCGTTGGCTGAGGGGCACGTCGGGGAAGGCCTTGCGCATGGCGTCGAGGGCCGTCGCACCGCTGCCCGGCGCCATCAGCTTGAGCATCTTGCGCATGCGCGCGATCTGCTCGTCGAGTTCGGCCTCGTGGGCCGTCAGGTCCGCCGACTCGATCCCTGTGTCGTTCCCGAAACGGGTCATGGGTCCTCGCTCAACATGAGAGATCACGAGAAGACTGTGACGATGGTTGAGCAGGAGTGTTAACGATGGATTAAGAAACGCAGTTGCGCCATTGCCGGCCCGGGCGGAATCATTGTCTCAATGTCCGGCGACAACGTTCGACGGCTTCACCGGATTTCCCGCCAGAGGTGCCACGATGACTGATTCCTATCCGCGCGACATGGTTGGCTATGGCCGCAACCCGCCCGATCCTCAGTGGCCGGACGGAGCCAATGTCGCCGTTCAGTTTGTCGTCAACTACGAGGAGGGCGGCGAGAACAACATCCTGCACGGCGATGCGGCGTCGGAAGCCTTTCTCTCGGAGATCGTCGGCGCCCAGCCGTGGCCCGGCATGCGCCACATGAACATGGAATTGATCTACGAGTACGGCTCGCGCGCCGGCTTCTGGCGCCTGTGGCGCATGTTCACCGAGCGCGGCATCCGACCCACCGTCTATGGCGTGGCGATGGCGCTTGCCCGCAACCCCGAGGCCGTCGCCGCCATGCAGGAGGCCGACTGGGAGATCGCCAGCCACGGCCTCAAATGGATCGACTACAAGGATTACACGGAAGAAGCCGAGCGCGAGCACCTGAAGGAGGCGATCCGTATCCACGAGCAGGTCACCGGGGCGCGCCCGCTCGGCATCTATACCGGCCGCTCTTCGGTTCACACCATCAAGCTATCGGCGGAGGAGGGCGGTTTCGTCTATTGCTCCGACGTCTATTCCGATGATCTGCCCTACTGGATCGACGGCCCGCACGGTCCCTTCCTGCTCATTCCCTATACCCTCGACGCCAACGACATGCGCTTCGCCAGCCCGCAGGGGTTCAACTCCGGCGACCAGTACTTCACCTATCTCAAGGACGGCTTCGACTATCTGTGGGCAGAGGGCGAGAAGGGCGCACCGAAAATGATGTCGGTCGGCCTGCACTGCCGCCTGGTCGGCCGGCCCAACCGCGCCGCCGCACTCGCCCGCTTCATCGACTATGTCGCGTCGAAGGACAAGGTCTGGCTGCCCCGCCGCATCGACATCGCCTGGCACTGGCACGCCCACCACAAGCCGGGGTGAGGCGAGACAGAAACTGAGCCTCCAGATTGGGGTTCCCGCGAGGGCGGGGCCCCAGGAGTTGCAGGCGTCCGCGACTCCACCTCAAGCTTCTTGCGTTTACCAGGTGCCTGGTCGGGGCCGGGCACTTGGTAAACGTCTGATATGGCTTCCTTACGCGGTCACGCTCTCCAGCAGTTCAGCCACCGCCGGCTTGGCGAGCAGGGTCTGTCGCTCCTCGGCGCTGAGTTGCATCAGCGGCGGGCGCACGGTGAGCCAGCTCTCGTCGCGGGCCAATGCCGCCTTCACCGTCTTCACCGCGGCAACCGTCGGCAGGCCGTCGAAGGAGCGGCGGAGGGCGGCGAGCCGCTCCTGCTGGGCAGGCGCGTCAGCCGCATCCTTGTTGGCGATCAGCGCCGCGATGGCGCGCGCATTGACGTTTGCCGTCGCCGAGATGCAGCCGGGCGCGCCCCAGCCGAGCGCGTCGAGCAGATAGAGCTCTGCCCCGGGAAACACGGAAAATCCCGGAAAGGCGTCGATCATCGCCTTGGTGTGCTTCGCATCGCCGGAGGAATCCTTCATCCCGACGACAATGCCCGGAAAAGCCTCGATCAGCCGGCCGGTGAGCGCGATCGACCATCCGGCGGCCGCCATGCGCGGAAAATGATACAGCATGATGCGTGGCGCCTTTGGCCCCGAGCGCTCGATGACCGCAGCGACGAAGGCGAACAGGCCGTCGTCGGAGACATCCTTGTAATAGAACGGCGGCAACAGCAGCACGCCGGCGCAGCCGATCTCGCCGGCATGGCGGCAGAGCGCCACTGCGTCGTCGATGGCGCACGCGCCGGTGCCGGGCAGGAGCTGCTTCGGCGAAACGCCATCCTCGACCAGCGAATCGATCACCCGCCTGCGTTCGGCCAGCGTCAGCGAATTGGCTTCGCTGGTCGTGCCGAGCACCGCCAGGCCGGCGGCGCCGTCTTCCAGCATGCCGCGGCAGTGGCGGATGAGGCGTTTCTCGTCGAGGGCGCCGTCGGCGCTGAACGGGGTTGAGGCCGGCGGCCACAGGCCGGCAAGAGGAGTGAGCATAGCGGGATATCCGGACAGGCGGTGGGTCTATTCGGCAAGTGTAGCAGAGATCGGTCTGAATCAAGCGGCTTTCTGCGCGGCGTCGTTGAACTGCACGCCCATCAGGCGGTCGGTGTGCCAGCGAACGCTGCACGCGCGGCGCAGCGCCCCGCGGTCGAAGATGACATCGAAGTGCATTGGGATGCCGACCATGCTCGCAACTTCGATGAGAGCGCCGCTCGGCGACAGGTTGCGGAGCCTGCAATCGAACACCGAGTGGCCGAGATTGAACACAATCTTGGCCTCCTTCAGCGTTCGCATGCGCCGTTCGCTGCGGCGCTCAGCGCTATCATGCGCTGTTTCGACGACGGTCATCATGTCCGTGCCTCTGGTGCGTCATGCCCCAGGAGAAAGGTCGAATGTGAGACATTCAGGTTGCTGTCCGGTAAATGGCGTGCTTTGCCGATTTGCCATGGCGACCGCCCGGTTCTTCATCCGGCAGGCAGCCGGCGCCGGGCCTGCGGCGCGGGAGAGGGCATGAGCCTCGCGATCTTCGCCGTCCTGCTCTTCGCCGCGGCTCTGCACGCGGGCTGGAATGCGCTCGTCCGGCGCGATCCTGATCGCAGCGCCGCAGCGCTTGCCGTGGCGGTCGGCGGGGCGACAATCGCCCTCGTGCTTCTGCCCTTCCTGCCGCGGCTGACCATCGCCGCCGCGCCCTATGTCGTCGCCTCCGGCGTCATCCACCTGGCCTACTTCACGCTCATTGCCCGCGCCTATCGCCACGGCGAACTGTCGGTCGCCTATCCCATCATGCGCGGTCTGGCGCCGCTGATCGCCACTCTGGTGGCGGTCGTCTTTGTCGAGCCGTCCAGCGCGCCGGTGTTGTTCGGCGTCGTGGTCATCGCCGGCGGCATCGTGGCACTGGGGGCCGACGGCCTCAGGCGCCAGCACGCCATCGGCAGTGCGCTCGCCAACGCCTTCGTCATTGCCGGCTATACACTGGTTGATGGCCTCGGCGCCCGCGTCAGTGGCGCCCCCGCGACCTATGTCAGCTGGGTGCTGGTCGCCGGCGGGGCGATCACGCTCTCCGACCGCATTCTGCGCCGAGGGCGAGCTGAGCTCTTCAGCCTCAGGAGCCGCATTCCGATGGCGCTCGCCAGCGGGGCGATGACCTACGCCGCCTATGGAATTGCGCTCTGGGCGATGACTGTGGCGCCGATCGGCGCCGTTGCGGCGGTGCGCGAAAGCTCGGTCCTCTTTGCCACCGCCATCGGTGCGGTGGCGCTGGGCGAGCGTTTCGGGCCCCTGCGCTGGCTGGCGGCCGTGCTGGTGGTCATCGGCCTCGTCCTTATCAAGGCGGCAGGGCCCTGAGCCCGGGCGGGGGTCCAGCCTGTGGATAACTCGCCCGGGCCGCCGCCGAATGTCGGGCTGTCGCCGATCTGAAATCGATCTGTCATCTGTTCCGGCTAATCAGGCCTCGTCAGGGAGGCAGAATCAGACCGCGACAGGCCCTGGACGAGTTTGCCTGATCGAAGCGCCGCCGTGTGTATTTGCGGTTTCCTGACGCACCCGGGCCCCTGGTAATGGCCCCTGCCGCCGGCACGGCCCGGTTTCGTGACTGTGTGACCGCGTAGCCCGGCCGGGCGCCATCCGGCCAAGTTGACGCCGATCCCTCCGCCGCGGGGTCGGCGTCTCTTTTTGCGGGGATGAATAGCCGGCGAAATGTCGCCGAATCGCTGATTCGTGTGGCGGAAAGGCTGGTTTGGACCTAACGTTCAAGGCGAAGGAGCGGCCACGGGGGCATACCTATTCTGACATCGAACCGTCAGACGAGGGTGCTAGCAGCGCCTTGCGACTTCCGGCGCGAGATTTCGCGCGAGAAATCCAATCTGGATGGGGAAACAGGATGACCAAGACACTTATGGCTTCGGTATCGGCGCTGGCGCTCTTCGCCATGGCCGGCTCGTCGTTTGCCGCCTCGATGGACGATCTGGTGGCGGCCGCCAACAAGGAGGGCCAGCTCACCACCATCGCCCTGCCGCACGACTGGTGCGGCTACGGCGACGTGATCGCCGCCTTCAAGCAGAAATACCCCGGCATCACCGTCAACGAGTTGAACCCGACTGCCGGCTCGGGCGACGAGATTCAGGCGATCAAGGCCAATGAGAACAACATGGGCCCGCAGGCGCCCGACGTGATCGATGTCGGCCTCTCCTTCGGCCCGTCGGCGAAGAAGGACGGGCTCATCCAGCCCTACAAGGTCTCCACCTGGGACACGATCCCCGACAGCGCCAAGGATGCCGAGGGCTATTGGTACGGCGACTACTATGGCGTCATGGCCTTGGGTGTGAACAGGGACATCATCTCCGACACGCCGACCGACTGGTCCGACCTGATGAAGCCGGAATATGCCAACGCCGTCGCGCTTGCCGGTGACCCGCGCTCGGCCAACCAGGCGATCCTCGGCGTGATGGCCGCCGGCATGTCGACCGGCGCTGCTCCCGGCAAGGCCGCCGGCGACGCCGGCCTGAAATTCTTCGCCGATCTGAACAAGGCCGGGAACTTCGTTCCCGTCGTCGCCCTTTCGGGCACCATCGCCCAGGGCACGACCCCGGTGACCATTGCTTGGGACTACAATCTGCTGGCCTGGAAGGACAGCCTCAAGGGCAATCCGCCGATGGACGTCGTCGTGCCGAAGTCCGGCGTGGTTGCCGGCGTCTACGTGCAGGCAATCTCGAAGTTCGCCCCGCATCCGAACGCCGCCAAGCTGTGGATGGAGTACCTCTATTCGGATGAAGGCCAGCTCGGCTGGCTCGCCGGCTATTGCCACCCGATCCGCTTCAACGACCTCGCCGCACGCAAGGCGATCCCGCAGAAGCTGCTCGACGCGCTGCCGCCGCCGGAAGGCTATGCCAAGGCCGTCTTCCCGACGCTCGACGAACAGGCGGCCAGCAAGGACGCCGTGGTCGGCGGCTGGGATTCGGTCGTCGGCGCCAACGTGAAGTAAGGCGCTGTGCTCCACAGGGGCCGTCCCGCCTCCGGGGGGACGGCCCCACTCTCCACGGCCGGAACCCGGCATGACATCCGTTTCGACCAGCGCCAGCGCACGACCGCCGCGCCACCAGCCATGGCTGAAGTGGGTCGGCATCACGCCTTTCGCACTCTTCGCGCTGATGTTCCTGCTGCTGCCGACGCTCTACATCGTCGTCGGCGCCTTCCAGACCGAAACCGGCCAGTTCACGCTGGTCAATATCCGCGACCTGAACACCAGCCTGATCCGTTCGGCCTATTTCA
The DNA here is from genome assembly GCA_963785065.1 of uncultured Alphaproteobacteria bacterium. GTDB lineage: Bacteria > Pseudomonadota > Alphaproteobacteria > Rhizobiales > Kaistiaceae > CAVSRC01. The sequence continues at coordinate 728,978 of CAWATX010000004.1, read as the reverse complement.
TCTCGATCAGGATCAGCCTCGCCTCGGCGCTGATCGGCTGCGCGGTCGGCTTTGCCATCTCCGCCGCCGTGGTCTTCGGCGGTCTGCCGAAATGGGTGCGCAGCCCGATCATGACCTTTTCCGGCGTCGCCTCGAATTTCGCCGGCGTGCCGCTGGCCTTCGCCTTCATCGCCACGCTGGGGCCCGTCGGCATCATCACCGTCCTCCTGCGCGACTACGGCATCAACCTCAGGGCACTCGGCTTCAATCTTCTGTCCTATTATGGCCTGGTCATCGTCTACCTGTTCTTCGAGATTCCGCTGATGATCCTCATCATCACGCCGGCACTCGACGGGATGAAGAAGGAATGGCGCGAGGCCGCTGCGATTCTGGGCGCGAACACGCGGCAATACTGGCAATATGTCGCCCTGCCGATCCTGTTTCCCTCGCTCCTCGGCACCTTCGCGCTCCTCTTCGCCAACGCCTTCGGCGCGGTGGCGACCGCCTATGCCCTGGCCGGCCCCGCCTTCACGCTAGTGCCGATTACGCTCTTCTCGCAGATCCGCGGTGACGTCCTCGGCAATCCCCAGCTCGGCTTCGCGCTGGCCTTCGGGATGATCGTGATCACCGGCATCGCCAATGTCGTCTACATCGTGCTGCGCACGCGGGCGGAGAAGTGGATGTCATGATCGGCCGGCGCCTCATCTCCTGGATCGTCCTCGTCCTCGGCGCGACCTACTTTCTCCTGCCGCTCTTCGGCACGTTCCAGTTCTCGCTGAAGATGAAGCGCGGCGTGTTGAGCTTCGAAGCCTATCGCGTCGTGCTCCAGGATACGACGTTCCAGCAGACCTTCGGCTATTCGATCATCCTCGCGCTGCTTACCATCGCCATCGGCGTGCTGATCGTGGTGCCCACCGCCTACTGGGTCCGCCTGAGGCTGCCCGCCGTGCGGCCCTATGTCGAATTCATCACGCTGCTGCCGCTGGTCATTCCGCCGATCGTCATCGTCTTCGGTTACATCCGGCTCTACAACACGTCCTCGATTCTGCCGCTGACCGGAAGCTGGATCGGCACCAACATACTGATTTTGTTCGGCTATGCGGCGCTGTCGCTGCCCTACATGTACCGCGCCGTGGACACCGGGCTCAGAACCATCGACGTTGCCACGCTCACCGAGGCCGCCCAGAGCCTCGGCGCCGGCTGGACCCGCATTCTCACCACCGTGATCCTGCCCAATGTTCTTGTCTCCGTCCTCTCCGGCGCCTTCCTGACCTTCGCCATCGTCATCGGCGAATACGTCTATGCGGCGCTCCTGAACCTCGACACCTTCGGGCCGTACATGGTCGATATGGGCCGCAACCACGCCTACGAGCCCTCGGCGCTGGCGGTGATCGCCTTCCTCATCACTTGGGGCTGCATGGGGCTTATCCAGATTTTCACTCGCTTCTCCAGACACACGCAGGTTAAGCAGTAGCGCATGGGCTTTCTCAACCTCTCCCACCTCGAGAAGTCCTTCGGCACGACCCGGGTGGTGAAGGATTTTGACCTGTCCATCGAGCAGGGCGAGTTCGTTTCCCTGCTCGGGCCTTCCGGCTGCGGCAAGACGACGATACTGAGGATGGTCGCGGGCTTCGAGCAGCCGACCTCCGGCAGCATCCTGATCGACGGGCGGGAGGTCACCGCGCTCCGCCCCAACCAGCGCAACATCGGCATGGTGTTCCAGGCCTACGCGCTCTTCCCCAATATGACCGTGGCACAGAACGTCGGCTTCGGGCTGAAGGTGCAGAAGAAGCCTGCCTCGGAAATCCATGCGCGGGTCAAGGAGATGCTGCAGCTTATTGGTCTGCCTGAGCTTGCGGGGCGCTACCCGTTCCAGCTCTCCGGCGGCCAGCAGCAGCGCGTGGCGCTGGCGCGCGCCCTGGCGCCGCACCCGCGCGTCCTGCTTCTCGACGAGCCGCTTTCGGCGCTCGACGCCAAGATCCGCGTCTCCTTGCGCGAGGAAATCAAGGCCATCCAGCAGAAGCTCGGCATCACGACTGTCTTCGTCACCCACGACCAGGAGGAGGCACTGTCGATCTCAGACCGGGTCGTGGTCATGCATCAGGGGATCGCCGATCAGGTCGGCACGCCGTTCGAGATCTACAACCATCCGAGCACACGCTTTGTCGCCTCCTTCGTCGGCACGCTCAACATCGTCGATGCCACCGTCGTCGACCCCGGGCAGGGCCGCATTTCCATCGACGGTCAGGAACTCGCCACCACCCGGGGCGTCGCCGATGCGCGCCCCGGCGACAAGCGCTCGATCGCGCTGAGGCCGGAAGCGATCTACCTCACAAGCGCCGGTGAGGGCGCCAACACCATGCAGGGCGAGATCGACGACGTGAATTTCCTCGGTGCCATCGTGCGCATCCGCGTGCGCTTCACCGAAACGGCCATCTCGCTCGACACGTTCAACAACCCCAATGCCCCGCCGCCGGCCCGCGGCGAGACGGTCACCGTCTCCTTCATGCCCGATGACGTGCTGGTGCTCGAGGCCGAGCCCGCCGGCTGAGCCGGCGCCCACCGGCAATCCTATCCACACCGCTTTGAATCCCCTCATCGTGCCGGTTGCAGGGCCCTTGCCGGCGACGTAGGCTCGTTCCCAGAACGGATTGCTATCCGGGGAGACGGATCATGAAAGTGGTTAAGTTCCTTGCAAAATCACTGATGGTACTGGCATTTGCCGGCGCGGCATTTGCGGCGACCTCGGCCTCCGCCGAGGTCGTTCTGCATCGCGGCAATGGCGGCGAGCCGCAGACGCTCGACCAGGCCCACACTTCCATCGACGTCGAGGCCAACATCCTCAAGGACCTCTATGAGGGCCTGACGGTCTATGACGCCTCCGGCAACATTATTCCCGGCATCGCCGAGAGCTGGACGGTCTCCGACGACGGCCTGACCTACACCTTCAAGCTCAGGGCCGACGCCAAATGGTCGAATGGCGACCCGGTCACGGCGGGCGACTTCGTCTATTCGTTCCGGCGGATCGAGGACCCGAAGACGGCGGCCGGCTACGCCAACATCCTCTATCCGATCAAGAACGCGGAGGCGATCAACACCGGCAAGGGCGACAAGGCGATGCCGGTCGACCAGCTCGGCATGAAGGCGATCGACGACAAGACGCTGGAGATCACGGTCGAGCGGCCGACGCCCTATTTCCTCGAGCTGCTCGCCCACCAGACGGCGCTGCCCGTCAACCCCGCGAGCCTCGACAAATATGGCGAGGATTTCGTCAAGCCCGGCAACATGGTCTCCGACGGCGCCTACATGCTGACCGAGAACGTCGCCAACGACCACATCACGCTGGTCAAGAACCCCGACTACTACGACGCTGCCAACGTCAAGATCGACAAGGTCATCTACTATCCGACCGAGGACCAGGCGGCCGCCATCCGCCGCTTCCAGGCCGGCGAGCTCGACCTGCAGTATCAGTTCCCCGCGGACCAGATGGCCTTCCTCAAGAAGACCCTGGGCGAGGGCGTCGTCCACTCGCCGCCGGCGCTGGCCACCTACTACTACGTCTTCGACACCCGCCATGCGCCGTTTGACGATGCCAGGGTGCGCCAGGCGCTTTCCATGGCGGTTGACCGCGACTTCCTCGCCAACAAGATCTTTGGCGGCGCCCAGTTGCCGGCCTACAGCTTCGTTCCGCCGGGCATCAGCGGCTATACGCCGGCCCAGGCCGCTTTCGCCGACATGTCCCAGCTCGACCGCGAAGACGAGGCCACGAAGCTCTTGACCGAAGCCGGCTACGGCCCGGGCGGCAAGAAGCTGAAGATCGAGATTCGCTACAACACCAACGCCAACCACGAGAAGGTTGCGACCGCCGTTGCCGACAACTGGAAGGCACTCGGCGCCGACGTGACGCTGATGAATCTCGACGTCAAATCGCACTACGCCTATCTGCAGGAAGGTGGTTCGTTCGATGTCGCCCGCGCCGGCTGGGCGGCCGACTATGCCGATCCGGAAAACTTCCTGTTCCTCGACCTCAGCACCAACAACACGTTCAACTACGGGCACTACAACAACCCGAAGTTCGACGCGCTCATGCAGCAGTCCTATGCCGAGCGCGACCACGCCAAGCGTGCCCAGATCCTGCACGACGCCGAGGTCCTGCTTATGCAGGACCAGCCGATCGCGCCTCTGATGTTCTCGGCCTCGCTCTGGCTGGTTTCGCCGAAGGTCCATGGCTTTGTCGACAACGCGGTCAATTTCCACCTGACCCGTTACATGTCACTCGAATAGAGCCCCGCGCGGCGGGCGTCGGTTCCCCGGCGCCCGCCGCCGACCTTGTCGCAGTCGCATGCTCAATTTCATTTTCCGCCGGCTCCTCAGCGCCGTTCCGACGCTCTTCATCGTCGTCACCATTTCCTTCTTCCTGATGCGCTTCGCCCCGGGCGGCCCGTTCAACCTCGAGCGCGCCCTGCCGCCGCAGATCATGGCGAACATGCTGAAGGCCTATCAGCTCGATCAGCCGCTCTACATCCAGTATTTCCACTATCTGTGGAACGTCGTGCACGGCGATTTCGGCCCGAGCTACGTCTATCGCGATTTCTCGGTCGCCGAGTTGATCGGCCAGAGCCTGCCTTATTCGCTGGAGCTCGGCTCGTGGGCGATGCTCATCGCCGTCATCGGCGGGGTCATCGCCGGCGTCGTCGCCGCGCTGCGCCAGAACGGCATCGTCGACCACCTCGTCATGGCGCTGGCGACGATCGGCCTGACGGTGCCCAACTTCGTCGTCGGTCCGACGCTCTCGCTGGTCTTCGCCGTCATGCTTTCCTGGGTTTCGGCCGGCGGCTGGGGCTCCGGCTCGCTGCGCGATCTCGCTTTGCCGGTCATCGCCCTCGGCCTGCCGCAGCTCGGCGTCTTCGCCCGGCTCACCCGCGGCTCGATGATCGAGACGCTGCGCGCCGACCACATCCGCACGGTGCGCGCCTACGGCCTGCCGCCGCGCGCCGTCGTCGTCGTCCATGCGCTGCGCGGCGCGCTGCTGCCCGTGGTCACCTATCTCGGCCCGTGCGCGGCCGCCGTACTCACCGGCTCGGTGGTGATCGAGACGATCTTCGCCATCCCCGGCGTCGGGCGCTATTTCGTCCTCGGTGCCATCAATCGCGACTACACGCTGGTCATGGGCACCGTCGTCCTGGTCGCGGTGTTCATCATCGTCTTCAACCTGATCGTCGACATGCTCTACGCGGTGCTCGATCCGCGGGTGCGCTATGACTGAGGCGGTCGCCGTCGCCACCTCGCCGCGCGGGCGCAGCCTGACGGCGCTTGCCATGCGCCGGCTTATGCACAATCGCGCCGCGGTGGTCAGCCTGGTGGTGCTCGCCGCGGTCACGCTGATGTGCTTCATCGGCCCCTTCGTGACGCCGCACACCTACGGCCAGATCTTCGATTCCTACGTGCGCACGCCGCCGAGCCTGCAGGCCTATCCGCTCACCGACACGCTGCACACGGTGATGCAGAGCGCCGCCGACCATGCGCGCGTGACGCTCGCCGATTTTGCCGTCGAGGGCAACGACTTCACGGCCACCTTCACCAATGACAAGCCAATCGACCCGCGCGTGACGCGCTATGTCGACCGGGCCAACGAATTCCACGACACCAAGGTCGTCGCCACCAGGGACGACGGCCGCACGCTCGACATCGCCGGCAAGGTCAAGCGCGAATATTTCCTCATGGGCACCGATTCCAACGGCCGCGACCTCTTCGCCCGCATCATGATCGGTGGCCGCATCTCGCTCACCGTGGGCGTGCTGGCGACACTGGTCAGCCTGCTCGTCGGCGTCTCCTACGGCGCCATATCCGGCTTCGCCGGCGGCCGCGTCGACAACATCATGATGCGTCTGGTCGAGGTGCTCTATTCGCTGCCCTTCGTCTTCCTGGTCATCGTCCTGGTGGTCTTCTTCGGCCGCAACTTCATCCTCATCTTCATCGCCATCGGCGCCATCGAATGGCTCGACATGGCGCGTATCGTCCGCGGCCAGGCGCTGTCGTTGAAACAGCGCGAATTCGTCACCGCGGCCGAGGCGCTGGGCGTCGGCAACTGGCAGATCGTCCGCCGCCACATCGTTCCTAACACCGTCGGCCCGGTGATCGTCTTCATCACCGTCGTGGTGCCCAAGGTGGTGCTGCTCGAAAGTTTCCTCTCCTTCCTCGGCCTCGGCGTGCAGGAACCGCTGACCAGCTGGGGGGCGCTGATCGCCGAGGGTGCCAACAACATGCAGGCCGCGCCCTGGCTGCTGATCTTCCCGTCGATCTTCTTCGTCGCCACGCTGATGTCGCTGAATTTCCTCGGCGACGGGCTGCGCGACGCCTTTGATCCGCGCGACCGGTGAGCGCCATGGCCGAGCCGGTTCTCCAGGTCCGCGATCTTGACGTTCGCTTCGATACGCCGGACGGCGAGGTCCATGCCGTGCGCGGCGCCAGCCTTGATGTTGCCCGTGGCGAAACGATCGCCATCGTCGGCGAATCCGGCTCCGGCAAGAGCCAGGCGATGCTTGCCGTCCTCGGGCTCACCGCCAGCAACGGCCGCGTCAGTGGCTCGGCGCGCTATCGCGGCCGCGAAATGATCGGCCTCGACCAGCGCCACCTGAACGAGATCCGCGGCAGCAAGATCACCATCATCTTCCAGGAGCCGATGACCTCGCTCGATCCGCTCTTTCCCATCGGCTACCAGATCGAGGAGCCGCTCATCCATCACGGACGGATGAAGCGCGCGGCGGCGCGTGCCCGCGCCATCGAGCTGCTCGGCCTGGTCGGCATCCACGAGCCCGAGCGCCGTCACGATTCCTATCCGCACCAGCTTTCGGGTGGCCAAAGACAGCGCGTCATGATCGCCATGGCGCTGGCCAACGACCCCGACATCCTTATTGCCGATGAGCCGACCACGGCGCTCGACGTCACCATTCAGGCCCAGATCCTCGAGCTCATCGCCGATCTCAGGCGGCGCATCGGCATGGCGGTGGTCTTCATCACCCACGATCTCGGCATCGTCGACCGCTTCGCCGACCGCGTCTATGTGGTGCGTGCCGGCGAGATCGTCGAAAGCGGCGCCACGCAGCAGGTGATTGCGGCGCCCAACCATCCCTATACGCAGATGCTGGTTGCCGCCGAGCCGCGTGGCAGCAAGGCGCCACCGCCGGCCGGGTCGCCCCTTCTGCTCGAGGGGGAAGACGTCCGCGTGACCTTCACCATCACCCACGGCGGTCTCTTCTCCGGGCCGCCCGTATCGCTCACCGCCGTCGATGGGGTTTCGCTCGGCCTGCGCCAGGCGCAGACGATGGGCATCGTCGGCGAAAGCGGCTCGGGCAAGTCGACGCTTGGGCGGGCTCTGGTGCGGCTCCTGCCGGCCGAGGGGCGCGTGCGCTTCCTCGGCCAAGACATCACGACGCTCGGCCGCCACGAGCTGCAGCCGCTGCGCCGCCAGCTTCAGGTCGTCTTCCAGGATCCCTATGGCTCGCTGTCGCCGCGCATGACCGTGGGCGAGATCGTCACCGAGGGGCTGCTGGTCCACGAGCCGTCATTCACCGCTGCCGACCGCAACGAGCGCGCCGCCGCCGTCCTCGCCGAGGTCGGCGTCGACCCGGCCAGCCACAACCGCTATCCGCATGAGTTCTCCGGCGGCCAGCGCCAGCGCATCGCCATTGCCCGTGCCATCATCCTGAGGCCCAAGGTCGTCATCCTCGACGAGCCGACGTCGGCCCTCGACCGCACCATCCAGCGCCAGATCGTCGAGCTGCTGCGCCGGCTGCAGGCCGAGCACGCGCTCTCCTACATCTTCATCAGCCACGACCTCGCCATGGTGCGCGCCATGTCCGACTACATCCTGGTGATGAAGGACGGGCAGATTGTCGAGGAGGGGCCAACCGCCGAGCTTTTCGAGCGGCCGCAATCGGACTATGCCCGCACCCTCATCGCCGCCGCCGGCGCGGCCGGCGAGTTTGCCGATAGTTAGAGCCTTTCACGGCCAGATGGAACCATTCCGACGGAGCGATTTTGCGACAGGATCAAGCCGGCGGGTGAAGGACGTACCCGGGGTATGGCCGAGACCGACGGCGCCGATAGTGGTGCAAAAGCGCCCGTCCCTCCGGGTTTCCGACCGGCGGGCGCCCGACGCCGATCCCGGCTCGACCGATGCCCCACATCGCCCTTCGCCGGTCTCGACGCCGGATCGCTCCGCCGGTCGAGAAACGGAATCGATACCATCTGACCGTGAAAGGCTCTAGCTGTGAGCTTTCAATAGGTTGTCCATCCGGTCCTGAGCGAGGAAGCTGGAGTTGCGACGCTTCAGCAAGCCCTCGGAGGAGGACCGGATGAACATCCACAAGAATGCCCGTCTGACACGGCATAGTCGAGCCGATCTGGTGCGACGGGTAGAGGCGGGGCAGCCAATAGCAACCGTGGCCGCGGCGTTTGGCGTATCGATCCGCACTGTCCGCAAGTGGGTTGCCCGGTTCAAAGCGGAAGGTATCGAAGGCTTGCGGGATCGCTCATCACGCCCGCATCGTCTCTACCGGCCGACCCCGGAGACAGTTGTGGCCGATGTGGAGCGGCTGCGCCGGCAACGCTGGACCGGCAAGCAGATCGCGGCAGAACTCGACATCTCGCCGGCCACCGTCAGCCGCATCCTCAGGCGCCTCGGCCTGAACCGCATCCAGGCGCTGGAGCCGGCCGAGCCGGTGCGCCGCTACGAGCGAGCCCATCCCGGCGAGCTCATCCACATCGACATAAAGAAGCTTGGCCGCTTCGATGAGATCGGCCATCGCATCACCGGCGATCGTCGGCGCCAGAGTTCACGACGCGGCGTCCGGCGGGGCAAGACCTGGGGCGCCGGCTGGGAGTTCGTCCATGTGGCGATCGACGACGCCTCGCGCCTGGCCTTCTCGCAGATCCTGCCCAACGAGAAGAAGGAGAGCGCTGTCGCCTTCTTGCGTGCCGTCGTCGCCTACTACGAAAGCCTCGGCGTCACAGTCGCCCGTGTCATGACCGACAATGGTGCCTGCTACAAAGCCCACGCCTTCCGTGATGCCTGCCGCGATCTCGGCCTTCGGCATATCCGCACCAGGCCCTACACGCCCAAGACCAACGGCAAAGCCGAGCGCTTCATCCAGACCGCTCTGAGAGAATGGGCCTATGCTCAGGCCTATCCGACTTCCGACCGTCGCGGCGAAGAGCTGCCGCGCTGGCTGCATCGCTACAATTGGCACCGTCCCCACGGCAGCCTAAACTCCAGACCGCCAATCAGCAGGCTCGGTCTGTCCGAGAACAACCTATTGAGGCTCCACAGCTAGCGAACCAGCTTTTCCGCCGCTCCGCGCTTGGCCGATGTCTCGATGTCGCTATCGTCGAGCACGCGCAGCGCCGCCCCGTCGAGGTCCTCGTACTGGCCGGTATTGAGCGACCACAGGAACATCACCAGCCACAACAGGCCAAGCAGCAGCGCCGCCGGGATCAGGTAGATGAGCACCGTCATGCCGGCACCGTATGACCGCTCACGGCTGCTGTCGAGCGCGCCGCCTTGCCACGCGGCAGCGCCCTCAGTGCATTGCCCGTCACCGTCAGCGAGGAGGCCGACATGGCGACCGCAGCGATCAGCGGCGTTACCAGGCCGAAGACCGCCAGCGGCACGGCGAAGAGATTGTAGAGACCGGCAAACCACAGGTTCTGGGTCATCAGCCGCCGCGCCCGCGTGGCGATCGCCACCGCTTCGACGATGGGCGTCAAGCGCTCGCCGAGGAACACCGCATCCGCCTCGGCCTGGGCCAGATCGACGGCGCTCACCGGCGACAGCGAGACATGTGCGGCGGCCAGCGACGGCGCATCGTTGAGCCCGTCGCCGACGAAGGCGACCTTGTGGCCTGCGGCAGATAGCGCTTCCAGCCGGGCAATCTTGTCGGCGGGCGTCTGCCCGGCGGCGAAATCGGCAATGCCCACGGCAGCGGCCACCGGCACGACCGCGTCCTCCCGATCGCCGGACAGGATCAGGCAGGAAATGCCTCGTTCTTTCAGCGCCGCGATCGTCTCCGCCGCGCCAGGCCGCAGGCGCTGGTGCAGGCGGATGATCGCGGTCTCCTCGCCGAGGCGGAAGGCCAGCACCGAGGTCGTGGCGCCGTCGTCGGCAGGCGCATCGACACCACAGAAGGCAGGGCTGCCGAGCCGCGCCTCGACGCCGTCGACCATGGCGGAGATGCCCCGCCCGGATTCCTCGACGACGTCGGCAAGAGGCGCCTCGCCGCGGGCGCGCGTAGCCAGCGCTGCGGCCAGCGGATGGTGGCTGGAGAGCGCCAATCGTGCCGCGATCGTCAGCAGGGCAGGCGGGATCGCGTCCACATTGGCGATGCCGGGCTCGGGCAAGGTGAGCGTGCCGGTCTTGTCGAAGACCACCGTGTCGACCTCGGCCAGTCGCTCGATGGCGTCGCCGGCATTGAGGAAGACGCCCTTGCGGAACAGCGCCCCCGAGGCCGCGACCTGAACCGCGGGGATCGCCAGCGCCAGCGCGCAGGGGCAGGTGATGATCAGCACCGTGGTCGCCACGATGATCGCCTGATGGATGCCGGCTCCGGCGGCGAACCAGCCGATGGCCGCGAAGAGCGCGGTGAGATGCACGGCCGGCGCGTAGATCTCGGCCGCTTTGTCGGCGATCCTGAGCCGCTTCGAGCGGGCCTCTGTCGCCTTGTCGAGCAGCTTCTGCACCTCGTCGATGAGCGAGCCGCCGTCTGGCGCAGTCACCGCGATGGTGAGCGTGCCGCCCTGATTGATCGAGCCGGCATAGACCGCGTCGCCCTCGACCACCGCCTTCGGCGCTGTCTCGCCGGTGACCAGGCTCTGGTCGACCGCCGACGATCCGGCGACGACCCTGCCGTCGGCTGCGATGCGTGCGCCGGGCCTGACCAGGATGGTGTCGCCGACGTCGACGGCGCCGGCCGGCACCGTGCGCACCGTCCCATCGGCGGCGATGCGCTCGGCCGTCTCGGCCTTCAGTGCCGCGATGTTGCCGGCAAGTGCCCGCGTCTTGCGGCGCATGGCGAGATCCAGCGTGCGGCCGGCGAGCAGGAAGAAGAGCAGCATGACGGCGCTGTCGAAATAGACGTCGCGCGCCGAGATGATGGTCTCATAGAGCGAGACGCCGAGCGCCATGAGCACGCCAAGCGAGATCGGCAAGTCCATGTTGACGCGGCGGCCCTTCAACGCGCGCCAGGCGCTCTCGAAGAAGGGCTGGCCGGCATAGGCGGCGGCCGGCAGCGCGATCAGCGCCGAGAACCAGTGAAAGAAGTCGCGGGTGGCCGGCGTGATGTCGGAGGCATTGCCGGCCCACACCGATACCGACAGCAGCATGATGTTCATGGCGGCGAAGCCGGCGACCGCAAGCGAGCGGATGTGGCGCTTCATCTCGCGGGCGGCGTCGGCCTCGGCCAGGCGCATCTGGTAGGGGCGGGCAGGGTAGCCGAGCTGGTCGAGCTTGCCGAGCACGGTGGACGGGTCGAGCGCGCCCTCGTGCCAGTCGAGTCCGACCCGCCGCAGCGTGAAGTTCACGCGCACGCCATCGAGGCCCGGCGTGTCGGCAAGCCCCGTCTCAATTGCGCGGATGCACGCGGCGCAGTGGATACCGTCGACCGCAAGGTCGAGGTGGCAGGCGCCGTCCCCGGTCGCCTGCACGTAGCCTTCGACATCGACCGCCGGCGACGCCTTGCCCTCCTTCGGCGCCAGGTCGACGGGCGGGCAGCACGGCGCCGTCATGGCACGATGACGCGGTTCTTCGAACGGAAGAGCTGCTGGCCGCCGTTGACCACCAGCAGGTTGAGCTCCCACACCCCGGCCGGCACGACAGCGTGGCCGCGGTAGACGCCGGCATCCGTCTCCGCCAGGGCGAATTTCACGTCGTTGCGCTCGTCGACCGGGTGGGCGAGCGTCGCCTCGACGTCGACGCCGGTCACCGGCACGCCCTTGGCGTCGCTGAGATCGACGGAAAGCATCTGCTCGCTACCGTCCGGCGCCAGGTGCTCGCTCACCTGCCAGTCGCGGGCCGCCTGCGCGGCGGCCTTGGCCACCTCACCCTCGAACATGCGGCCGGCTTCATAGGAACTCTTGGTGTCGACGCCGCCGAAGGTCGAGATCGCGGCTGTCATCATGAAGAAGTTGACGACCATGACGACGCCGAAGAAGGCGACCAGCAAGACCAGCACCTTGCGGCCGGTCAGCTCCCGGGCCGGAGCAAAGCGGATGGTCGGCAGCCTCATCTCGTCCCTCCCGGGCCGCGGAAATTGTCGACGGTGCTGGCGGTCTTGCCGTCGGCGCGGTCGGTGATGGTGAAGCGGATCGGTTGTGTGTTGCCGGCGGTGTGGTCGAGGCTGACGATGGCGCGCAGTTCGCGCGTCTGGTCGGGGCCGACCGCGGCCACCTGCTGGCCGTCGATCGTGTCGGCACCGACGATGTCGAGCACTGCGCCGGGAAGATCGACCGAGACCGCGAATTTGCGCGCAGCGTTCTCCTTGTTGATGATGCGCAGCATATAGGCGTTGCGCACGCCGCGGTCGGAAAGCACCACATATTCCGGGTTGCGGTCGTGGATCACGCTGACGCCGGTGGTGACGCGGTGGGTGAGGCCCCACAGCATCAGGCCGCCGACGATAAGGATGATCGCCGCATAAAGCAGCGTGCGCGGGCGCACGAGGCGCGCCGTCTCCGGCTCGTCCTGCTGACGGGCGCGGATGTTGTTGTCGGTGTCGTAGGCGATCAGCCGCGTCGGGCGGCCGAGCTTCTCCATCACGGTGTCGCAGGCATCGATGCACAGGCCGCACTGGATGCAGCCGAGATTGGCGCCGCCGCGGATGTCGACGCCGGTCGGGCAGACGGCGACGCACTGGTAGCAGTCGATGCAGTCGCCGGCCGGGCTGCCGTGCTCGCGCGCGGCCAGGGCCTTCTTGACCGACATGCGCGGCTCGCCGCGGTCGAAGCGGTAGCTGACGTTGAAGGCGTCCTCGTCCGTCAGCGCCGCCTGGATGCGCGGCCATGGGCACATGTAGACGCACACCTGTTCGCGCATGTAGCCGGCGAGCGAATAGGTGGTGAAGGTGAGAATGCCGATCCAGATATAGGCGACGAGCGGCGCCTGCAGGGTCGCCAGATCCTTCACCATCGTCGGTGCGTCGCTGAAATAGAGCACCCAGGCGCCGCCGGTCCACCACGCCGTCATCAGCCACAGGAAGTGCTTGAGCGCCTTGCGCGCCGCCAGTTGAGGCGTCAGCCGGCCGGCGTCGGCCTTCATGCGCTCGCGGCGGTCGCCCTCGGTCCACCGCTCGATGGCCAGGAACAGGTCGGTCCACACCGTCTGCGGGCAGAGATAGCCGCACCAGACTCGGCCGGCAACGGCGTTCGACAGGAACAGGAAGAGAGTGGCAAGCACCAGCAGGCCGGTGATGTAGTAGACCTCCTGCGGCCAGATCTCGATGAAGAAGAAATAGAATTTGCGGGCTGGCAGGTCGAGCAGCACCGCCTGGCCGGGAGCGCCCGGTCCCCGGTCCCAGCGAATGAACGGCGTCAGGTAGTAGATGCCGAGCGTGACGATCAGCACCAGCCACTTGGTCCGGCGGAAGGTGCCGCGCACCTTCTGCGGATAGACCTTGTGGTGCGGCTCGTAGAACGGCTGGTCGTCGCCCGGGTCCGCACGCTTGACCGGCGTGACGACGTTCATCTCAGTCATTCGCCTCCGCCGAGCGAGTGTACATAGACCGCCAGCGCCTTGATAGTGGTCGGATCGAGGCGGGCGCCCCAGTCCGGCATCGACGAGTTGCGGGCATTGGTCACCGTGAAGATGATGTCGTTGATGGCGGAGCCGTAGAGCCACACCGCGTCGGTCAGGTTGGGCGCGCCGAACTGGCGGTTGCCCTTGGCCTCGGGACCATGACAGACGGCGCAATTGTCGGCGAAGATCTGCTTGCCGGCGGCGAGATCGGCGTCCTTGGGAACGTCGAGGCCGGACAGCGAGCGGACGTAATAGGCAACCTGATAGATCTGCGCGGAGGTGAGCAGACCATCTTTGCCGAAGGCCGGCATGTCGGTCTGGCGGCTGTCAGGATTCGCGTTGCGCACGCCGTGCGAGATGGTCTGCTGGATGGCGTCGATCGAGCCGCCCCACAGCCAGTCGTCGTCGATCAGGTTGGGGTAGCCCTTGGCGCCGCCGCCGCCCGGACCGTGGCAGGGCGCGCAGTTGTCGCCGAAGGCGGCGTGGCCATAGGCCAGCGTGAAGTCGAACAGCCCGGCATCCGCCTTGACCTGGTCGATGGGCACGCCGGCGAGCTTGGCGACCATCGGCGCCCGCCGAGCCTTGAGTGCGTTGAGGTCCTCCACCACGGCCTCGCGCGAGTGCCAGCCAAAGACGCCGCCGGCGGCGTTGGTGAGCAGCGGCCACGAGGGATAGAGCACCCAGTAGCCGACGGCGAAGGCAATGCAGGCGTAGAATATCCACAGCCACCAGCGCGGCAGCGGCGTGTTGAGTTCGTTGATGCCGTCCCATTCGTGGCCGGTGGTGGCCATGCCGGTGACGGAGTCGACTTTCGGCTGCTCGTGATCGGCCATGGCTCAGTCCTCACGCAGCGGCAGACGCGCCGCGTCTTCGTATTGCTTCTTGCGCGACGGCCACATGACGAAGACGACCACGGCGCAGAACACGATGAAGAAATAGATCAGCCCCCAGGACTGGGCGAAATGGGCGAGGGCGGCATAGGTTTCCATGGGTTTCCTCCTCGCCTCAGCGGATGTTGGCTTTGTCGTCGTAGAGCTTGAAGTCGACCTCGGTGCCGAGCACCTGCAGGTAGGCGATGAGGGCATCGGCCTCGCTGATACGCGCCGGATTGCCGTCGAAGTCGCGGACGTTGGCCTTTGGGTAGCGCGTCTGCAGCGATGTGATGCTATTTGAGTCGGCCCCCGGGTCGACCTGGACGCGGATGTCGGCCTCCGCCGCGGCGATGTCATCCGGCGTATAGGGCACGCCGAGATCGGCCTGAACCTTCAGCTTGTCGGCGACGTGGGCGTAGTCGAGGTCAGTCCTTTCGAGGAAATCGTAGTTGGGCATGATCGAGCCCGGCACCACCGAGCGCGGGTTGCGCAGGTGGTCCTGATGCCAGGCGTCGGAATACTTGCCGCCGACGCGGGCGAGGTCCGGCCCGGTGCGCTCCGAACCCCACTGGAAGGGATGGTCGTACATGCTCTCGGCGGCGAGCGAATAGTGTCCGTAGCGCTCGACCTCGTCGCGCAACGGCCGGATCATCTGCGAATGGCAGAGATAGCAGCCCTCGCGTACGTAGATGTCGCGGCCGGCGAGTTCCAGCGGCGTATAGGGGCGCACGCCATCGACCGTCTCGATCGTGTTCTTCAGGTAGAAGAGCGGCACGATCTCCACCAGCCCGCCGATCGAGATGACGATCAGCGCCGCGATGAGCAGATAGATGGCGTTGGTCTCGAGGATCTTGTGCTTGGCCCAGATCGACGTCGTCATCGGTGCGCCCTCCTCACTCGGCCGGGATCATGGAGGGACGTGCCGCCGGCACCGCGTCCGAACCGGGCACGGTGATGGTCTTCCACACGTTGTAGGCCATCAGCAGGGCACCGACGATGAACAGGAAACCGCCGAAAGCGCGAATGACGTAGAAGAGGTGCATCGCCTCGACGGTCTCAACGAAGGAGTATTCGAGGAAGCCGAGCGCGGTGTAGGCGCGCCACATCAGTCCCTGCAGGATGCCCGCCACCCACATCGAGGTGATGTAGAGCACGATGCCGAGGCTGGAGATCCAGAAGTGCCAGTTGACGAGGCGAAGCGAGTAGAGCCCCTTGCGGTTCCACAGCCACGGCACCAGGCAGTAGACCGCGCCGAAGGAAATGTAGGCGACCCAGCCGAGCGCGCCGGAATGGACATGGCCGATGGTCCAGTTGGTGTAGTGCGACAGCGAGTTGACGATCTTCACCGACATCATCGGCCCTTCGAAGGTCGACATGCCGTAGAAGGCGACCGAGACCACCATCATGCGCAGCACCGGATCGGTCCTGAGCTTGTCCCAGGCGCCGGACAGCGTCATCAGACCGTTGATCATGCCGCCCCATGACGGCATCCACAGCATGATCGAGAAGGTCATTCCGAGCGTCTGCGCCCAGTCGGGCAGCGCCGTGTAATGCAGGTGGTGCGGTCCCGCCCAGATATAGAGGAAGATCAGCGCCCAGAAATGGATGATCGACAGCCGGTAGGAATAGACCGGTCGCTCGGCCCGCTTGGGGATGAAGTAGTACATGATGCCGAGGAAGCCGGCGGTGAGGAAGAAGCCGACGGCGTTGTGGCCGTACCACCATTGCACCATGGCGTCCTGCACGCCCGACCAGACGATGTAGGACTTCGACGAGAACACCGAGAGCGGTATCGCGGCGTTGTTGCCGAGGTGGAGGACGGCGATCGTCAGGATGAAGGCGAGGAAGAACCAGTTGGCCACATAGATGTGCGGCTCCTTGCGGCGAAGCAGCGTGCCCAGATAGATGAGCAGATAGACCACCCAGACGATGGTCAGCCACAGGTCGGCGTACCATTCGGGCTCGGCATATTCCTTCGACTGGGTGATGCCGAGCAGATAGCCGGTGCCGGCAATGAGGATGAAGAAGTTATATCCGAGAACGACGAACCAGGGCGCGAGGTCGCCGACCATGCGGGCGCGGCTCGTGCGCTGCACGACATAGAACGAGGTGGCGATGAGCACGTTGCCGCCGAAGGCGAAAATCACGGCGGAGGTGTGCAGCGGCCGCATGCGGCCGAAGTTGATCCATTGCAGGTCGAGGTTGAAGGCGGGGAAGGCGAGTTCAAGTGCGATCCACAGGCCGATGGCAAAGCCGGCGATGCCCCAGAAGACGCCGGCCAGCGTGGCGAACTTGATCGGCCCGTAATTGTAGTTCGGCTTGCCGTCGATCTCCTGCGGCGGCAGCGTCGCCGGCCGCTCCATATAGCGCTCGACGATTTTGAACACCGCCGCGGCGCTGCCGATGGCAAACAGCATGGCGTGGAAGGAATAGGCCGTCGTCCATGCCTTCCCCGCGACCACCAGCGAGGCAAATGCCAGTACAGTGAAGAAGATGGCGAGTCCGGCCTCGCCAACAGTGAACGATTTCCTGACGGAAATAGGTTGCGCCACCCCGATGCCCCCCTTGTCGACCAGATGCGCCTGACGCACTGAAGGGCTAGCACTCCCGGATTCGACCAGTCTTTTCTTTGACTAAGATCAAACTGCGATGCGATCCGCCGGGAAAGTGGCGGAAACACTGAGATTTCGAAGGCTGTGGACAGCCCAAAAAAACGGCAACGGCCCACCACTTGCCGCCGATCGGCGGAGAAACCGGCTGGGGCGTGCGGCGCGTGGTCCGTGGCGGAACGCAGCACGACGGTTGACGCGATCCGGGCCCGTGCCTATAGGTTTCGGCCGCGCGGCCACCGCCGCACGCGGTCCTGTTGGGGGATCGTCTAACGGTAGGACAGCGGACTCTGACTCCGCCAGTCTAGGTTCGAATCCTAGTCCCCCAGCCACCACATAAAGTCATTGATATCAAATAGATATTTGTATTTGCCGGCGACCACATTTGCGGCCGTGTTCCGCGCCATTTCGGCGATGGATTAGCGAACCAATTTTTCGAGAGACTCATTTGGGCCGGCGCGGGGCCGCGACGGCCAGAGATCGGGCGGCGTTCAGGGGTTGACTCGTCTCTGCGACAGTCGAGCTGATGAGCAAAGACCGGGGCCGGAGTGACAGAGCGGAGAGCGACCTCGGCTCGGCAATCACCGCTCAGGCAGCAGCGACCGTTTCCTGCGCGAAGCCGATCAGCTTGCGCGGTCCAGGCCAGTCGAGCGGAAGGTGTCCGGCCAGACGGAACAGCTCTTTGGCCGTCAGACTGCGGCGGCTGGCGGCCGTTGACGATGGCGTCGGTGATGTCGGGCGCGAGCCAGGCAAGTCGCAGGGGCGCGTAAATGTAGGCGGCGGTGACGTTTTTGCCGCGAGCGATGCCATGTGCGGAGAGGTCTGGATCCTGCGTCAGGCGCTCACGGAAATCATGGGCGCGGGCCAAGGCGCGGAGGAGGGCTGGATCAGGGGTGGCGCGCCTGTGCTGGGATGGCTGGCCGACCGGCATGGTCGACAGCGCGTGCTGTTCTGGTCACTGGTCATCCTCACCGCCAACTCGCTTGGAGCCGGCCTTAGCCCCAGCACGGAAGCGCTGATCGTGTTCCGAGGGTTTTCGGGTTTTGCGCTGGGCGCTTATCCGCCTCTGATGATCTCCTTCATGACCGACGTCTTCCCCGCCTCCCGACGCGGTCCGCTGGCGCTGATCGCTGTGGCCGGGCCTTATCTTCTTCGTGCGCGGATTTGGCAATGCAATGCCGCTCGGCCTCGAGGGTTGGCGCTGGGCGTTCCTGCTTGCCGGCACAGGCGCCGCCACCTGCGCCATTCTCTTCCGCTTCGTGCCGGAATCGCCGCGTTGGCTTCTGACCCGGGATCGCAAGGCGTTGGCGCGATTTGCCGCCTCGCCAACAGTCGGTCGGGCAATCCCGGCCAGGCCGGTGGAAAAAGAAGCATCGGCTGGCGCGTCGATGTCGCAATCGGCCTTTGTCCGAAGCCTTGTATTCCTGATCGTCGCCTATCTCCTGGTGCCATGGGCTACGGTGGGTGTCAGCACATTGTCGGGCGCGGTCCCGGTGCAGAAGGGCATAAACCCCCAGGATTCGATCCTTTATGTCGGCGTCTCGACCTTCGGCCCTCTGATTGGCACGATCATTGGCGGGTTTGTGGTGGACCGTGTCGGGCTGGGCCTCGAACCGGTTCGCCTCCGCGCTCGTGCCGCCGGCGCTGCTGCCGCTTTCAAAACGATGCGATAATCATGGGATTGTGCCGACCTGAAGTGGGGCCGTGCTTCGACGCATATTCGCAATCCGGTCAAAGCCCGAGTTCGGCCACGAAGCGATTCCCGAGCAAGACGTCCGTCGGAACGTCGTCGTGGCGGACGAGCCCCCCCGACTGGATATCGCCGGTCCTGAGCAAGTCCAGCATGGCGCAGACGTGACCGGCCGATGTGCGCTGCAGGGCACCGACATTGCGCCCGGCACTCGAAAGGCCATGCGTAATGCGCCGGAAGTCGGAGACTTCCTTGCGCCATCCCATCTCTCCGCTGCGCACCGTGATGAACAGCACCACCTCGTCCTGGGTTACCTCGGGCAGGCCGTTTTGGAGGACGGTCTTCAGCAGGTCCTTCCGCCGAGCCAGGCCGAGATCGTCCAGCAGAAAGCGGATCAGGTCGAGGTGGCCCGCGTAGCGGATCGTCTTGAGCGTGAAATTCTCCGCGCGTCCGTGGAGGAAGGCCGCCAGGTTCGCTGTCGCCGCTCCGGTCGTGAACGCCTCGCAGTTCACGCCATCGAGCACGAGCGCCTCATGCTCCTGCAGCGGCGCGATGCTGGCCGGCTTACCGTGACGGATGCCCGCGCCGTGATTGGTGTACTCCTCGATCAGATCGTCGATGTTCCACGTGAGGCCGTAGCCCAGCCGGTTGGTCGGGCGTAACGGCAGCGCGCCGACGCGGACGGTCATGTCAAAGGGTCCGGCAACGCCGGCAGCCAGCCTCACCGCAAGATTGTTTACCAGGCCAGGCGAGAAGCCGCAGGCCGGGATCATTGTGTTTGCCGCTCCCGCGGTGCCGATCTCCGGCAGATCAACGAGATCCAGGTAGGCGACGCCGGCGGCGCTGGCCGCGGCCGCTACGAACCTGCATACACTTGATGGGGTGGCCGCCACCACCGCATCGAAACCGGGCAGCAGGCGGTCGACTTCCTGCCGCCGGCTGCCGTCGCATCGCACGAAGGGAATACCGGCAGTATCGCGTCCCGCTGCATTCTCGTCGGCGTCGGCAAGCGTTACCTCAAAGCTGCCGCTCGCGGCCAATGTTTCGGCGATCAGGGTGCCGCAACGTCCGGCGCCGAGAACCAGAATTCTCATCGCGCACGATCCTCATGCATGGAAGCGCGCCAGGAACGATTTCAGGCGCTCGTTCTGCGGATTGAAGATGATCTCGTCGGGCGTGCCGGCCGCCGCCACCACGCCGCCGTCGATGAACAGGACGCGGTGGGCGACCTCGGCTGCAAACGCCATCTCATGGGTGACGATGGCCATGGTCATGCCTTCGTCGGCAAGCTGGCGGATGGTGGTGAGCACTTCGCCGACAAGCTCCGGATCGAGGGCACTGGTGACCTCGTCGAGAAGCAGCAGATCGGGGTTCATGGCGAGCGCGCGGGCGATCGCCACCCGCTGCTTCTGTCCGCCCGACAGGTGGTTCGGATAGGCATCCCGCTTCTCGGCCAGCCCAACCAGCGTCAACAGCCTCATCGCCTCCTTCTCCGCCTCGGCCCGGGGCGTCTTCAGTACGATGAGTGGACCTTCGATGATGTTCTCTATGACCGATTTATGCGGGAACAGGTTGAAGTGCTGGAACACCATGCCGACGTGGCGGCGCAGCTCACCGTAGCCGATTGCGCCGTTGCGGCCCTTGAAGCTCCGGGCAATCGGGCGGCCATGGTAGAGAAGCGTGCCCTCGTTCATGATCTCGAGCATGTTCAGGCAGCGGATCAAGGTCGACTTGCCGGAGCCCGACGGACCGATGACGGCGACGATCTCCCCCCGCCGGAGGCTGAGGTCGATGCCGCGGAGCACCTCGTGAGCGCCGAAACGCTTGACCAGTCCGCGTGCTTCCACGATCGCGCTTTCGTCGCCGCCGTCCATCCTCAGATTCGAATCAGTCACCGCAGCGCCCCCTAGTCCGACACCCGGAGCCGGCGCTCGAACAGATCGGCGACCTGCGTCAACGGGAAGAGGATGACGAAATAGAGCACGGCTGCGACTGTGTAGGATTCAAGCGGCCGATAGGTCTCGCCGTTCACGACCGCCGCCATATAGGCGAGTTCACCGACCGAGATCACCGAGATCAGGGACGTGTTCTTGAACTGGATCACCGACTGGTTGATGAAGGACGGCAGCATGCGCTTGAGCGCCTGCGGCAGGATGATGCGGCGCATGGCCTGGGCCGGTGACATGCCGATGGCTGCGGCTGCCTCGTGCTGGCCGCGCTCGATCGACAGGATGCCGCCGCGGAAGATTTCTGCGTAGAAGGCTCCCACATAGAGCGACAGCGCCGCGATGGCCGCGGTGCTGTTGTCCATCGTGATGCCGACGATCAAGGGGAAGGCATAGTAGAACCACAGGAGCTGCACGAGCAGCGGCGTGCAGCGGAACACCTCCTGGAAGGCGCGCGCCAGCGTGCGCAAGACGACGAAGCGCGACAGCCGGGCAAAACCGACGAGCAGCCCGACGACGAGGCCGATGGCGATCGAGGCGACGGTATAGGCGATCGTGATCCAGGCGCCCCAGAGGAAGAGGTCCCAGGACTGGGTGACGACCGTGAAGTCCCAATGATATGGCAAAGGCCGGCCCTCCGTGCTGGCATCCGGGGCGGCGCCTTGGGCACCGCCCCGTCAAGCCGCTGGATCAGCCGCCGAAGTCGAAGCCCTCAGGAAGGTCACCGATGCCGATGCCGAAGGGTGCGAGACCCTTCACGATCCAGGTCTGATTGTTTCCAACCCGGCGATTGTAGTCCGCCCAGGCGGAAATGAACGACTTGAATTGTTCGTCGGCCGAATAGTTGATGCCGATCACCGAAGGCGAAGAGAGCAGCGGGAGCGGCACGTAGACCTTACCCATCGCGGTGGTCTTCTTGGCGATCACCATTCCGTTGAGGACGGTGCTGACCAGAGCCTGCGCCTTGCCGGTCGACACCGCGACGATCGCTTCGTCACGGGTCTTGAAGCGCAGCACGTTCGCCTTGGGCAGGTACTGCTGCGTGATGATGTCCTGCGATGAGCCAAGGTCCACCGCAAATGTGTATTTCGGATCGTTGAGGGCCGCCCAGCTCTTGCCGGCCAGGTCCGCGTCCGGGGAGACGATGACGAAGCTGTTGTAGTAGGTCGGCGACGAGAAATAGATCGACAGCGCCCGCTTCGGCAGGGCCGTCAGTGCGAAAGCGATGTCCGCCTTGCCCGACTGGACGTCAAGGATCGAGTTGGCCCACGAGCTCTCCTCGACCTCGAGCTTGACGCCCAGCGTGTCGGCCACGTCGCGCGCCATGTCGATGGCGAAGCCGCGCCATTCACCCGTGCGCGGATCCTTGTTGAAGTACGGGTCCTCGTTGACGATGCCGGGCACGCGCAGCACTCCGCGCTCGCGGATCTGGTCGATCGTGCTCTTGTCCGCGGCGTGGCCGATCTGGGTGGCTGCGACCACCCCGAGCAGGGCGCCAAGCAGTAGTTTGCCAATCTTCTTCATGCCGAATTCGCCTCCGTGCACGGTTTCAGACGTGTGGTTAAGGTCCCCCCAAATCCCCCGGGGGGCGAAAGAGGCGCTTCCCCGCGCCATATACGACGCTCGCCCAGCCCGCATGTGCGTTCAATGCTAACGGTCGGCCGGCACATGAGGGGTTTTTTGTAAGCCCAGAGCGGGATTGGCGCGGCCAGCAAAGCGGTCGAGCGCCGCGGCGAGCCGTGCCAGGCCTGCCGCGCTCATCGGCGTCAGCGGCAGCCGCACATCGGGCAGCATCGCGCCCTCCAGCGCGAGAGCGGCCTTCACCGGTACCGGGTTGGTCTCCGCAAAAAGCGCCTGGAGCAACGGGGCCAGGGCCTCGTGCAGGGCAAGCGCGTGGGCGTGGTCTCCCCGCCGCGCGGCCGCGACCAGGGCGCAGGTCGCCTCGGGCGCGAGATTGGCCACGACGCTGGTGACGCCCACCGCGCCAAGCGCAATGAAGGGCAGGGTCAACAGGTCGTCGCCGCAATGGATCCCGAAGCCCTCCGGGCATGCGGCGCGCAACGCCGTGACCCGTTCGCAGCGTCCACCCGCCTCCTTGATCGCAGTGATGTTGGCGAAGCTCCGGGCCAGGCGGCCAACCGTATCCGGCGCCAGATCCACCCCGGTCCGTCCCGGCACGCTGTAGAGCATCAGGGGCAGGGACGTGGCGCCTGCGATTGCCGCGTAATGGCTGAAGAGACCGTTCTGATCGGGCATGTTGTAGTAGGGCGTGACCAACAAACAGCCGTCGGCGCCGAGCGCCTCGGCGCGCTTGACGGCGCCGATGGTACGCGCGGTGCCGATCTTGCCGGCGCCGGCCAGAACGACAGCCCGCCCGGCGGCGATCTCCACGGTGCGTCGGATGACGCACTCGGACTCATCGGCCGTGAGGGTCGCAGCTTCGCCAGTCGTACCGACCGGCACCAGGCCTGCAACGCCGGCGTCGATCTGGCGCTCGACCAGCCGGTCGAAGGCCGGCCAGTCGATCTCGCCGCCGCGGAAAGGTGTGACCAGCGCAGTGAAGACGCCGGAAAGACGGGCGTGCCAATCCGCGGTCATTGGCGCTTTTCGCGCATGTTCAGCAGGTCGGCGAGGGCGTAGAGCCCGTTTCCGGGCGCATGCTCCACGAGCCGCCGTGCAGCGGCGAGTGCGCCATGCGCGTATGCCGCGAGCGAATGCACCGTCAGGCGCGCCTCGACATCGACGCTGCCCAGGTCGAAGCGGACGATGTTGATGCCCACCGTCTGTCCCTCGCGCATCACACGGATGGGCGGCAATGTGCCCTTGCCGGGCGCCTCCGGCAAAGCCGCGTCTCGCAGGTCCTCGGCCAGACGCAGCGACGTGCCCGAGGGCGCCGCTTTCTTGCGCGCGTGGTAGATCTCTTCGACGCTTGCCGCTGCGCCCGATTGAAGCCTGGCGAAGGTGGTGACCGCGTGCACGAACGGCTCGAAGCCGATCGCGAAGTTGGCGCTGCAAAGGATCGGCCGATGGCGCGCGGCGGCACCGAGCGCCGCCCGCTGCTCCGGCGAGAACCCGGTCGTTCCGACCACGACGGGCATCGGCTTCCGCGCCAGGGCCTGCTGAAGGTCCATGCTGGCCTCGGGCGTAGAGAAATCGACGATGACGTCGCAATGGGCATTCATGCCCGGATCGATGACGCGATATTCGAGCACGCCGTCGCCCACCGGCTGGCCGAGCCGGCTCGACTTCGGCGAAACCACCGCGCCGGCCAGTTCAAGGCCGGGATCGGCGATCACCGACTCGACGAGCAGCGTGCCGACACGGCCCGACGCACCGTAGATGATGACGCGCATGGCGATCTCCTCGATTTCAGTCGATCACGACCCGGGTTTCGGACATTTCGCGGATGGCGATGCGCACGCCTTCCCGGCCGAGACCGCTCATCTTCATGCCGCCAAATGGGATGTGCTCCGCCCGATAGTCCGGCCCCTCGTTGACCATGATGCCGCCGACCTCGAGTTCGCGGGCGAAGCGTTTCACGAGTGCGTGGTCGTTGGTGAACAGCCCGGCCTGGAGCGCATATTGGCCGGCATTGACCTCGCGGATCACAGCGCCGGCATCGGTGAAGCTGCGCATGGCAATGACCGGGCCGAAAGTCTCCTGGCCGATCAGCGGGCCGTCGGGCATGACCGCGTCGATCACCGTGGGTGCCATCAGCGTGCGCTCGCGCGTGCCGCCCGCAAGCAGCCTTGCGCCGCCGGTCATCTCCGCGGCAACGCGGCGATCGACTTCCTCTGCCGCCGCCAGGTCGATCAGCGGGCCCATGTCGGTTGCCGGATCGGCGGGATGTCCGACAGAGATCGCCGCAACACGAGGCAACAGCCGCTCGACGAAGGCGTTCTTCACCTCGGCGTGGAGATAGAGGCGCTTGACCGCCGCGCAACTCTGGCCGGCGATCTCTAGACGCTGGCTGACCGCGGTCTCCACAGCCCGGTCGATGTCCGCATCCGGCATCACGACCAGCGGATCGTTGCCACCGAGTTCCATGAGGCAGCGGATGAGACCGCTGGCGCGCTTCAGTGCCAGCCCGGCGACCGGCCCACCGGTGAAGCTCAGCAGGTTTATCGGAGCGCGCGCCAGCAGAAGCGCCTGCTCGGCGCCGCCGTGGACCACCTGAAACAGACCTTTAGGGAAGCCGGCAGACGCCGCCAGCTCGGCCAGGCGGGCGGCCGCAAGCGGCGCCTTAGGCGAAGGCTTGGCCACAACGGCATTGCCGGCCCCAATGGCCGGGCCGAGCTTGTGGCACAGAAGATTGAGCGGATAGTTGAACGGCGTGATCGCCCCAACGACCCCGACCGGGACATGGGTCACGACGGCGCTGCGATCCCTGGCTCCGGACACGACCGCGACATGCAGCACCTCGCCGTCGAGATAGGTGGCCGCGTCGCCGGAAAGCCGAAGCGTGTTCTGCGCGCGACGCACTTCCGCGCGCGCTTCCCTGATCGTCTTGCCGACCTCGGCCGATATCGTCTGGGCGAGCGTCTCTGCCTCGACGGCAATGGCCGCGGCCAACGCTTCGAGCAGGCTGCGCCGCTCGAACGGTGTAGAATGACGGAACTCCGCCGCAGCTGCCGCGGCGCGGCGCACGGCTTCCTCGATCTCCGCCGATGATGCCGCGTACACGGTGCCGATCAGCCTGTCGTCGTATGGACTCACGACGCGGATCGACGCATGCCCCTGATCCGGGACATGCGGGGCCGGCCGGTGCTGCGCTGCCGTGTTCATTCGTCGATCTCAACCGGCACAGCCTGGCGGGTCTCACCGGCGACGAATGAACTGACCGGCAATGGGCGCGTGGGCCAGCGATGACCGGTTATCTCTCGCCTGTCCGGTACCGGGCCACCGTTCGCCGCGAGCAGCCGCGCCGTCCACTCGGCGCAGAAACGCCCCTGGCACGACCCCATTGCGAACCTGCCATTGAGCTTCACCTCGCGCGGCGAGAGCACGCCGTGGTGTTCGCCGAGCAACGCCCTCAGGTCCCCCACCGTCCGGTTCTCGCAGCGACAGAGAACCGTCGCATCGGGCAGGGCAGCAAGATCGACTGGCGGCGGCGCGAAGATGCGGCCGAGAATGGACTGCGCCCGTCTGTGGCGGTCGATCGACGATGTACCGTCGCCGGGCGCCGGGCGCCCCGCCAGAGCCGCGACCATCCGCGCACCGGTCCGGGTCCCGTCGGAGATAGCGGCCATGCCGCCCAGCACCTCGCGACAGTCGCCTGCCCGCATCACGATTGGTCCGGACCGGTCGCCGTCTTCGGGGAGACCGAAGTCGTTCGGCCTGAGGCCGTCATGGAGCGCCACCCAGTCTGTGGACAGCGTCGACAGTCCGTCCGGACCATCCACGGTCAGGGCGAGAGCGCCGCCATCCCGCTCGATGGCGACGACCCGGCGTCGCGTCCGCCAGGCCACGCGGTGAAGCGCGAGCCGGAGGCCGAAGAAACCTGCCTGCGCGACGTAGTCGGGATGGAAAGCGAGCGCCGCGCCCGCGCTGACCGCGCGCATGGGACGGCCCGCCTCCAGAACCGCCAGCGGACGGTGGCCCAGCGCCGCCATCTGGGCCGCAGCGGCGATGAGCAGCGGCCCGCTGCCCGCCAGCACGACCCGGCCGGGCGGCAGACACCCCGATTGCTTCATCATCATCTGCAGCCCGCCGATCGTCACTACCTGCGGAAGGTCCCAGCCGGGTCTTGGGGTCACCGCCTCAAGGGCACCGACGGCAAGCACGATCCCGCGCGGACGCAGGGGCGTCATGCGGCCTGTCTTGCGATCCTCGATGATCGCGGTGCCCGTTGCGTCGACACCACCGAAGCCATGCTGAAGGCGCAGATCGACCGGCAGCGTCGCCAACGTCGCCGCAAGCGCCTTCCAGTGCGCGCTGGGGGAGGGGGGCATCGGCACCGGCGCGCTTCCCGCGGCCGGCTGCATGAAGAGAGCGCCGCCGATGGTCGGACGTTGTTCGATCAGCACCGTCGACAGCGCGGCGCCTGCCGTCGCCACGGCGGCCGCGATGCCGGCCGGCCCTCCACCGATCACGAGAACGTCGACCGCCTTCACGACTCGACGTCCCATGGTTCGATGCTTTCGACCGTTGTGCCGGCTATGGCCGGTGCAATGCAGGCCTCGCGTACGACGCCGTCGACCCTGACGGCACATGCCTGGCAGGCGCCGACGCCACAGAAGTAGCGCGCTCTTCCCGTGCTGGTGGAGCCAAGATCGGAAATGCCTGCCGCCAGAAGCGCTGTGCCGATGCTTTGCCCTTCGCGAAACGGGACTGGCTGGCCACACCACAGGAAGGTGCTGCTGCTCATCGGCGCACCGGCGCTGGGGCGGCCAAGCGGCGCGGGTCGAGCATCGAGACGTCGACCGATGGCGTTTCGCCGGCGACCAGCTGCGCCAAGGTGCGGCCGATCAGTGGGCCAAGGCAAATGCCGTCGCCTTCGAAGCCGGCCGCGATCCAGCAATTCTCAACGCCGGGCAGGGCGCCGACCAACGGCAGGCCATCAGCGCTCGCTGCGCGAACGCCGGCAAAGACCCGGAGGACGCGCAGGCCTGCTACCGAGGGACAAAGCTGGACCGCCTCGCTCAGCAGGCGCTGCACGGCCTCGACGTCGGTCTCGCAGGCGTCGCCGCTGTCCTCGCGTGTGCCGCCAATCAGCAGTTGGCCGGTCTGCAGCGGGTCGACGACCAGCCCGAAAGTCCGCCCGGAAACCGGCTGGGCGGATGGCTGCACGCCCTTGCTGACGAGGTAACGGCTCGACATCAGCGATCCCGGCATGGCGGGGGAGCCCCGAGGGCGGCGGTCGGTGACGATCAGCTGCCCCTTGCGCGGGCGCAGCACATCGCCGAGCTCCGCCAGTTCCGCCGACGCGACGCCCGCGGCAATGATCACCGCGTCCGCATCGTAGGCGCGCTCACCGACAAGGACGCCTGTCACCGCACCGCTGGAGCCGTCGCGGTGCAGCCCGGTGACGCGGGCACCGCGGACTATGGTGAGGCGGCCCACGGCGGCCAGACGATGCACGACGCGGTAGCCTATGGCATGACCTTCGTCGTGAACCTCGAGGACAGCGACCGCATCCGCAGCGAGGGCTGGAACGCGGCTGGCGATGTTGGCTCGCGTCAACCGCGTCACGCCAATGCCAGCGGCTTCCAGCGTGGCCGCATGGCGGGCGAGAATTGTCTCTTCGGCCTCGTTGACCGCCACGATGAAGGTCGGGCGCGTGACAAACTCATCGGCGAGTACGCCCGACTGGCTGAGCTGGCGATATATGCCGACGCCGGCGATGGCGAGCTGCATCATCGGACCGGGCGATTTGCTGGCCACCGACACGGCGCCGTCCGATGCTCCGGTCGGCCCGCCGGCGGGCCCGATTGCATCGAGGATCGTGACGGCATGGCCGGTGCCGGCAAGGAAATAGCCGGCGGATACGCCGACAATGCCGGCGCCGATGATGACGATCGATCGTGGTCTCGCGGCGGATGCCATCGGCGGTTCCGATCGGTGCTGCGGCGACGGTCACGATGGTCAGCACGGCGGGCAGGGTCCATACAAATGACCGGCTCCGAAAAGCTGTATTTTTTGGATTGGCGGTCACCTTGGCCGTTGGTGCCCACCACGGGACAGGTGCTATGTTTCAGGCTTGTGGGCCGAGCGGGGCTGGACTTTGCCGGAAGTCAATCTCACCCTGATCCAAACGTTCTACCTGGTCGCCAGACACGGTTCGTTCTCGGCGGCGGCGCGCGAACTCAACCTCAGCTACCAGTCGGCCGCCAACCACGTGCGGCGGCTGGAGCAGATCCTGAAGGATCAGCTGGTTCAATCTGGCCAGGGCGCCAAGAAGGTCACGCTGACGCCGCGCGGACGCACGCTCTATAACCTGCTGCACCCCGAGCTGGACACGATGCTGGAGCGCCTGTCCCAGATCGTCGAGAGCCAGCGCGCGATGCTGCGCGTGGGCATGCCGCAAGCGATCTTCTTCTACCTGTTCCCGGCGGTGCTGGCCGAGTTCCGGCTCAAATATCCGGCCGTCGAGGTTGTGGCCTATGAACGGGATACGGTGCTCGCCGAGATGGTCAAGAACGGCGGGCTCGACGTCTGCATCGGCGAGCGCTTCTTCGGCGATGCCACCGTGCCGCAGCGCCTGGTCGGCAGCTATGGCCTCAGCCTTGTCTATCCGCGCAGCTGGGGCGCGCCGCCCACGCCCAGGGACGTGCCGGATTGGGCCGCCGGCCGGCCTTTCGTTACCTTCGAACCGGGCCAGACGTTGCGCAGCCTTGCCCTCGACTTCCTGCGTTCCGGCGGCCGCTCCATCGTTCCCGCGATCTCCACGTCGGGCAGTTCCAGCGTGAAGCGCTGCGTGGAGGCCGGCCTCGGCTTCGGGATCATTCCCTCCTGGTGCATCACGGCATCCGACCGCGATCTCGTCTCGGTGCCGCTCGACATGCTTCCGCGGGTGGATATTCTCTTCGGCCAGGCCCAGTTCCTCACCCGCAATGTCTATGTGATGGAGCTCTTCGATATCTGCAGCCGTCTGTTGGTGCCGGCGACGAAGGACGATGGGCAAAGAGGGAACCGCAGGCGCCGCCTGCAGGCTTCATAGGCGAAGCGTGCAGGACAGCCGCTATGCATGAACGGCGACTGCGCTCCGCGCGGGTCGCGTTTCTGTCCGATCCCGGTTCAGTTCTCGGCGCATCTGCAACGTAAGCAACCGGTAGGCGAACGTCCGAATCAAGACCAGACATCAGCCGATCACTGCCGATGAGTATGCAGCCGGGCACGTCCACGGTCCTCATCGCGACGTTTTGTAGTTCTGGTCGTCCATGGCGCGATGCTTCGAGCAGCACGATCGACTTCATTAGGCGACATCACCGTTCGCTTAGCAGCGTTGCGGATTTGGTCCGCTCAGGCCGCCGAAATCGACAGCACCTCGAAACTTCCGACAGGCGGCAGGTCGTACCAGACATAGCCGTCGCCATCCGGACCTGACGCGGGTGTCAGGTCGACGCCGGAGCGCAAGGCCCTGGCATCGCCGGAAGCACCCCGGACTCCGAGCCGCAACCCGTGCACGTCCGGTGCGTCCTCGTAGAGGTTGTTGCGCTGGCCGCCGAAATTGATGACGTGGACGAGCCGTGTGCCGCTTGCCGTCTGGTCCTGGACGGTGATCTCGAACGATCCGCGGCCGTCGATCCGGGCCGGCACTGGTGCGATGTTGCGCGTGATCAAGTCAGCCAGCAGAGTGCGGATATCCGGCAGGCTGTCGCGATAGTAGAAGACATCCGGATGCCAGGGCAGGTAGATCCCCTTGCCGCTGCCGGACCCGCCGATCAGCACACCCGGCAGGTCGCTGTCGAAGTCCGGAAAGCACAGCTCGGGCGGACCGAAACGCTGAGGTGGCAGCAATGTCAGCAGTGTCGCGGTTCCCGCCTTCGGCGCGGCGACAAAGTAGTTGCCGTCGAGCATGAGGACCTTTGTGTCGCCGACGGGCAGTTCCCCCTCGGCGATCCTGAAATAGGATCCTTTCATTCCCCGGCGCATCATCGGCATGTCGGCAAGCGGCAGGCTGGCGAGCGCCGGCCGGTCGCGCTGCACGCCTCTTTCGTCATAGAAGCCGGTTTCACCGGTGGCGATCAGGATGCCGCCCTTTGCAACCCAGACGTCTAGCGCTTTGGCTTCCGCATCGGACAGGCAGGCGACGTTGGGCATGACGATGGCCTGGAACTGGGCGAGAACCTCCGCCGCGCCGTCGCCGGCAACGCGTTCGTCGAGGATGAAGTCGAAGGGAAGTCGCGCCTCGACCAGCATGCGATAGGCGCCGCGGAAGGCGCTCGCGCCATATCCGGCGGTCGCCGTGCGTTCCCGATAGGTATTGGTGGCGCGCGAATGGTAGAGCCCGATCGTCGCCGCGGATTTGAGATTGCGGTAAGCGGCCTCGTTCTCGGCATGCCAACGGAAGAGTCCCGAGACCTGCGGGAACGCCTTCTTGTCGTCCTGGTCGAGCACGCCGAGCAGGTAATAGTCGAGCGTCTGGCCGTTGCCGAGCTGCTGGGCATAGCGCAGCATGTGATAGGCGCGGGTCTCCGAGGCGAAACGCCAAGCATAATCGATGAAATTGGTCGAGGTCGAGGACGCAACCTTGTCCGGCGCATAGGCCCGCGCCCAGCGCGCCTGCTCCCCCGCCTGATAGGGCCATTCCGGCTGTGGCCTGTCGACGGCGCGCTGCACCTCCATACGGATGAGATCGGACTTGCCGCGATGCCCCGTCATCGCCACCTTCGGATTCACCGTCTTGATGTGATCGTAGACTTTGCGGTTCAGCTCGAGCGACGTGCGGTCCTGAAACTCAAGGTAGTCGGCATAGGACGGATCGGAGAAATCCTCCTTCGCCGGTAGCGGCTTGCCATACATCTCGCGAAAGCGTCGCTGGCAGTTCCGGCAGGTGCAGATGCCGAAATAGCGGCCCGAATAGTCGGTGCTGCGATAGCCGAACATGTTGAAGAAGACGCCATCGACATCGTAGCGGGACAGGGATTCTGAAATGATCCTGAGGGCGTAGTCCTGATACCAGCCGCCGTTCACGCAGGCCTGGTAGGTGCCGTTGTATTCGAGCGGATCGCCCTTGGCATTGTGTACGAACCAGTCCGGATGCGCCTCGTAGGCGATGCGGGTGGCCTTGGACATGTCGAAGCGGCCGACCAGGGACAATCCTTCTTCGTGCGCTGCTTCGACGGCTGCCCCGAGGGCGTCGCCCTTCATGTAGGGGTTGATCGCGTGCAACGACAGCTTGGTTGGGTAGAAGGCGTAGATGCCGCCGATGTTGTAGAGCAGGACATCGGCGCCGAATGTACTGATCTCGCGGGCCAGCGCCTTCTGGTCGTAGAGCGCGTCGGGCTGCCGCAGATTGGTCTGCACCATGCGGTAGGGGCGCTGCCACCAGGGATCCCGTTCAGAGCGTGCGGTCGGCATCGACATCGATTCCTTTGAGATCGAGCGTAGTTGCGTGATGGCAGGCAACGGCCTGGCCCTTGCCGTCGGTCACCAGCGACGGGCGCTCCTTCGTGCAAAGATCGGTGGCGAAGCGGCAGCGCGGATGAAAGGCGCAGCCGCTGGGCAGGTTGGTGACGTCCGCCACTTCGCCTTTTAGGCGGATGCGGTTGCCGGCACGGCGCAGGCGCGGATCGGGCCGCGGCACCGCCGAAAGGAGCGCTTCCGTATAGGGGTGCTTCGGCGTCGAAAAGATCTGACGGGTGGTGCCAATCTCGACCAGCTTCCCCGCATACATCACGGCCACGCGGTCGCAGATATGTTGGATGACCGCCAGATCGTGGCCGATGAACATGTAGGTAAGCTGAAATTCCTTCTTGAGCTGACGCAGGAGCCTGAGGATCTGGGCCTGCACCGACACATCGAGCGCCGAGACCGCCTCGTCGCAGATGACGAAACTTGGGTTCAACGCCAGCGCCCGCGCTATGCCGATGCGTTGGCGTTCGCCACCCGAAAAGGCGTGCGGATAGCGCTGCATGTACTCCGCACGCAGCCCCACCTTGGTCAGAAGCTCGGCAATGCGATCCCGTGCCTCGCCCTTCGAAAGCACTTTGTGATAGTGCAGGCTTTCGCCGATGATTTCGCCAACCGGCATGCGTGGATTGAGCGAGGAATTGGGATCCTGGAAGACCATGCGGACTTCCTTGCGCACCTGCTTGAGCTGTTCGGCATTGGCTTCGCGCACGTCGATGACATCGCCGTTCGGGCGGCGATAGCGCACGCTCCCGCCGGTGGGATCGACGATGCGCAGCAAGGCGCGGCCGGTCGTCGTCTTGCCGCAACCGGACTCGCCGACCAGGCCGAGGGTCTCCGACAGGTGGACCTTGAAGGACACATCGTCGACGGCCCTCACGTGGCCGACGACGCGTTGCAGCACGCCTCGGGTCAGCGGGAAATGCACCTTCAGCCCGTCGACCTCGAAGATGGGGCGGCCAGTCTCGCTGGTGGTGTCGGGCGTATCGGGCATCATCGACGGCTGTCCCATCACGCCCGCTCCCCGTGTCCGCTCTCGGTCGGCCTGGGGTCGTGCAGATGGCACCGGACGCTGGCACCGCCGGCAAGATCGATACGGCGCGGTTCGAAGCGATCGCAGACGCCCGCCATCATCTCGGGGCAACGCGGATGAAAGCTGCAGCCCTCCGGGCGGCTATAAGGCCCCGGCACCGTACCTTCGATGGTTTCGAGTTCCTCGCCGACCAGGACGCCGAGGCGCGGCACCGAGCGCAGCAGCCCGCGCGTATAGGGGTGCTTGGGGGCATGGAAGATATCGTCGACACTGCCCCGCTCGATCACCCTGCCCAGATACATGACCGCGACGCTATCGGCGATTTCCGCCACCACGCCGAGATCGTGCGTGATGAACATGACAGCCATGCCCATCTCGTCCTGCAGCTCCCGGATCAAGTCGAGGATGACCGCCTGGGTGGTGACGTCGAGCGCAGTAGTCGGCTCGTCGGCGATCAACAATCGCGGCCGGCAGGACAGCGCCAGGGCGATCATGGCGCGCTGACGCATGCCGCCGCTGAGCTGGAAGGGGTAGGCGCTAATCCGCTCTTCGGCGCGCGGCATGCCGACACGCTGGAGAATTTCGATGGTGCGCTCGCGGGCCTCTTTCTTCGACGCCTTGAAGTGCAGGCGGATCGCATCCGATATCTGCGACCCGATGGTCTGCACCGGTCCGAGCGACGTCATCGGCTCCTGGAAGATCATCGCAATCTCTTTGCCGCGGATCGACCGGATCTCCGGTCGCTTCGGGTCGAGCTTGGCGATGTCGACCTCTTGGCCGCTTTCGCGCATGAACCGCATGGTGCCGGCCTCGACGTGACCGGGCGGCGGCACGATCTGGAGGATCGAGCGGGCCATCATCGACTTACCGCAGCCGGACTCGCCGACGACGCACACGGTTTCGCCGGGTGCAACGGTGAGATCGACACCGTCAACGGCGCGCACCGCCGCATCGCCCTCGCCGAACCAGGTCTTCAACCCCTCGATCGCGAGGAGCCACGGCGTGCCGGCATTCTCAGCTGCCATAGGGATCTGCCGCATCAATCAGCCCGTCGCCGAGGAAGTTCATGGAAAGCACCGCGACGACGATGGCGACGCCAGGCAGGAACAGCCATGGGGCGTCGGCGACGGACTGGATGTTCTGGGCCTCCTGAAGCAGCACGCCCCAACTGACGACAGGTGGCTTGAGGCCGATGCCGATGAAGCTCAGGGACGTTTCGGCCAGGATCATGGTCGGAATGGCAAGCGTCACCGAGGCAATGATGTGGCTGAAGAAGGAGGGGATGAGGTGCTTGCGAATGATGGTGAATTCACCGAGGCCGTCGAGCCGCGCGGCGGTGACGAAGTCCTCATGCTTGATCGCCATGAACTTGCCGCGCACCTGACGGGCGAGCGCCGTCCAACCAATCAGCGACAGGATAACGGTGATGGCGAAATAGACCTGCAGCGGCGTCCAGCTTTGCGGGATGGCGGCGGCCAGGCCCATCCACAGGGGAATTGTCGGGATCGATTGCAGGAACTCGATGACGCGCTGAATGAAGGTGTCGACGCCGCCGCCGAAGAAGCCGGAAATGCCGCCGAGGATCACGCCGAGGACGAGGCTGAGCGTCACGCCGATGAGGCCAATTGACATCGAGACGCGCGTGCCGTGGATGGTCCGGCTGAGCACGTCGCGCCCCAATCGGTCGGCACCGAACAGATACATCGGATCGCGCGGCTTTTCGGGCACCAGCAGGTGGATGTCGGTGGGGAAGAGGCCGAGCAGCCGGTAGGGAGCGCCCTTGGCAAAGAAGTGAACCGGCACGATCTTGCCGGGGTTCGGCACCAGGATGCGCTTGAACGACTTGGGATCAACCTTGAGGTCGAAGCCGTAGACATGCGGTGCGAAGCGCGTGCCGCCGTCGGTCTGAACGAAGAAGTGCAGTGGCTGCGGCGGCGCAAAGGTATAGCGCCCATTGTAGAAATCAGAGGGGTAGGGCGCCAGGAACTCGGCGAACACGGCAACGGCGTAGATCAGCCCTACGACCAAACCGCTGAACAGGGCGACCTTGTTGCGGCGGAAGCGCCACCAGATGAGTTTCCACTGGCTGGCGAAATAGAGGCGTTTCTCGGCCTCGGCCCGCCTCTCGGCGCGCGACGCGGCCCTGGATTTGCGCGCGGGAAGGACCTGTTCGCTCATCGCCGGCCTCACTGATACCTGATGCGCGGATCGAGCAACGCAAGAAGGATGTCCGAGATCAGCGTGCCGACGATGGTGAGTGTCGACAACAGCAGGAGGAAGCTGCCGGCGAGATACATGTCTTGCGTCAGCAGCGCGCGCAGAAGCATGGGGCCGGACATCGGCAGATTGAGCACGATGGCGGTGATGTTGGCGCCGGAGACGAGTGTCGGCAGAACCCAGCCCACGGTGCTGACGAAGGGATTGAGTGCCACACGCACCGGATATTTGACCAGCAGCACGTGCTCGGGATGACCCATCGCCCGCTGGGTGACAACGTAAGGCTTGTTGAGTTCATCGAGCAGGTTGGCGCGCATGATGCGGATCAACGTTGCGGTGCCGGCGGTGCCGAGCACGATGATGGGGATCCACAGATGGGCCAGGAGATCGAGCACCTTGGCGAAGTTCCAGGGCGCGTTCTCGTATTGCGGCGAGAAGAGACCGCCGGCCGACTGTCCGAAATAGCGGAAGGACAGATACATGAAGACCAGAGCGATCAGGAAGTTTGGGATGGCCAGGCCGATGAAGCCGACGAAGGTCGCCAGATGCGCGCCGATCGAATTCTTGCGGATGGCCGAATAGATGCCGATGGGGAACGCCAGGGCCCACATGAAGATCAGCGTCGCCAACGACAGAAGGAACGTCAGGCCCATCCGTTCGTAGATCAGCGTAGAGACCGGCCTGTTCCATTCGAACGACTGCCCGAAATCGCCGTGCAACAGGATGTTCGAGATCCATTTCCAGTACTGGATCACAAATGGTTGCCCGAGCCCGTAACGCTCGCGCATGGCGTCGATGAATTGCTGGCTGACTTGGCCGCCGTCGCTCATGTTCGCGACCATGGAGGTCAGATAATCGCCCGGCGGCAGCTGAATGATCGCGAACGATAGGATCGAGACCAGCACCAGGGTGATGACCATGTAGATCGAGCGGCGGAGGATATAGGTCAGCATGGGCGTTCCCGAGTGGAAGCGGCGCCCCGCCGGATAGCGGGGCGCCGGAATGCTACTCGGACTTGATGTACCAGGTCGCCGTGTTGGTCGGCGCCGGTGTCGGATAGATAGCGGAGTCGATCATCTTGCCCGGCATATTGCCAACCCGATTGGAGGCGATGGCATAAGCCCCCGAGATCAACGAAATGCCTATGGTGCGGAATTCCTGCTTCGCGATGTCGAGGACCTGGCGGAAAAGATCAAGCTGCTTCTGTTCGTTGGCGGTCGCCAGGAACTGGTCGTAGAGCTTGAGCTGCTTCTTCACGATCTCCGGCGGCTCGATGCCGCGCGGATCGCCGAGATACCAGTAAGCCCAAGGCACGGCATACAGGGCATTGTCGTTGATCGGCACATAGAGACGCGGATTGAGCATCTCGTTGAGTCCGCCGGCTCCCACGTTCGAGATCGCCTCGAAGAGATTGGCTTCCTGGCGCTTGCGATAGAAGGCGCTGTCGATCACGTTGATGCGTAATTCGATGCCGATCTTGGCCCAGTAGCCGGTGATCAGCTGGAGGCCGTCGATCTGCGGTTTCGATTCGGTGCGCACGTCGACCTGGATGGAGATCGGCGTGCCGTCGGCAAACAGGCGAATGCCCGCGTCGTTCTTCTTGGTCAGGCCGAGACCGTCGAGCAGCTTGTTGGCCTGATCGGGATCGAACTCCGTGTACTGCTTGGCGAATTCCTCGTCGTAGAACTGCGACTCGGGGCGCGGTGCCACCTCATAAGGCACGCCCTGGCTCAGATAGATGATATCGATCATCTCCTGCCGGTCGATGGCACGGCTGAGCGCGATGCGGAAATCCTTGTTGTTGAACAATTCATGCCGCTGCTTGTCGAGCGTCGTGAGGTTGAGGTGGATGGCCTGGGTCGCCGATACGTCCGGGCTCAACTCGACGAAGTGGTACTTGCCCTTCGCCCTGTTGTCGAAGAACAACGGCCGGTCGGCTACCGTCAGGTTCTGCGGATAATAGACAAAATCGAGCTGACCGTTCATGACCATCAGCTTGAGCACTTCGGTATCGCCGACGATCGAGAACACCACCCGATCGGCATAGGGCAACTGGTTCCCGGCGGTGTCGACCTTCCAGTAGTACGGATTGCGCACTGCCACGACCTGCGGGCTCGATCCGTCGTAGGGTGTCTTTACCGTCCATGGGTTCAAGGTCGGCAAATCGGGGTTTACCCACGCCGCGAAGTCGGCGTTCGAGGGACCGCCGACCTTCTGCTGAAACATGTCCACCCACGAGGCATAGCCCAGCTTCTTTGTAAGCTGGTCCAGGTCCTTGTTGTACGCCGGATGGAACTGCTTGGCGTAATGCGCCGGCGCGATGGTCGCAACGTTGAAGGAGTTCGCCATCTGCTGGATAAACAGGCCATACGGCTTCTCGAAGGTGAACCTGACCGAGAAGTCGTCGACCTTCTCGACTTTCGCCACCTTGCCGGCGTTCTTCATGTGAGCGCCCGGACCACCAGGGAAGAGCTCCTGGTTCGTGGCCATGTCGTTGTACCAGAACAGGACGTCATCCGCGGTCACGGGCTCGCCGTCCGACCAGCGCATGCCTTGGCGCAGATGGAAGACGAAGGAGGAACTGTCCTCGTTGATGTCCCAGGACTTGGCGATATTGGGGACGACGCGCCCGCCTTCCGGTGCCCACCGCACCATGGGTTCGTAACCGATCTGCCGGCCGATCCAGCCGTAGCCACGATCGGTGCCGCCGAGGATCACGAAACGCATCTCGCCGCCGTAGGTGCCGACGCCGTCGGCACCTTTGAGGACGACCGGCTCGGTAGGCAGACGCTTATCGACCGGCGGCAGGCCGGTGCCGTCGAGGCTTGGCGCCTGGGTGGATGCAGAAGCGCCGGTCGCGACAAACGCCAGCGCCGTTCCCAGCAGCGCGGTTGCCTCGCGCCGCGTGATCGTCCCTCTTGTCTTCATGCTTTCCTCCTTTCACGCCATTTGCGGCTTGTGCCGCCGGCTCTTTTGCTATGGTTTGAACACCGTCTGCGGCTGCAGGTGGGTGATCTTCCAGCCTTCCCTCTCCCTGCGGAACGTGAATGCCAGATCGCCCACGCTCTCGATCGCGGGCATCTGCACCGAGCCATCCTCCCGAAGCGTGCCGCGCAGGGGGACGAAGCAGGCTGTCGCCTTCGCTTCGTCGGCCCCCGTCAATTCGACCAGCACATTGGTCACAAGATGGCGCGACACCATCGTCGCGGGCCGCTGGTTGAGCGCCGCCAGGATGCTGCCGCGGCCCTGGAACGGCTTGCCACCCCGCACCCAGACGGCATCCTCAGAAAAAAGAGCGACCGTCTCCTCGTACCGCCCTTGATCCATCAGGCTGTACGAAGCGATCGCAAGCCTCTGGCATTCGACGAAATCGGCGGTGTCGATGACATGCGGCGGCATCAGTAGCCAAGCTCCTTGTTGACCACGTTGATCAACGGCTGCCCCGCAACATAGCGACCCAGGTTCTCGCGGAAGATCTCGTAACCACGTGTCTTGGTCTTGTGCGTGGTTGCGCCGTTGTGGGGCGTGATGATCGTGTTCTTGAGTGTCCAGAAGGGGCTGTCGGGCGGCAGCGGCTCGGTGCCGTGCGCATCGAGCCCCGCGCCGGCGATCCATTCCTCGTCGACCGCCTTGTAGAGGGCCTCGTCATTGGCGATGCCGCCGCGCGAGAAGCAGATGTAGTAGGCGCTCTTCTTCATGGCGCGGAATTCCGCCTCGCCGAGCACGTTCTCGGTCTCGGAGGTCTTGGGGGCGGTGACCACGACGAAGTCGCTCTCGCCCAGGAAGGCGTGCATCTGGTCGTGGCTGTACATGGCGTCGAACGGCACGGTCGGCTGGTTGTTGCGCCGCATCCCCAGCACATTCATGTGGAAGGCCTTGCACTTGTGGGCCAGGTCGACGCCGGAATAGCCGGCCCCGATGATGCCCACCGTCAGGCCGTTGAGCTCGCCGTGGAAGAAGGGGTCCCACTTCTTGTTCCGGTGACCCTCGATCCAGCGCATCGCATTGCGGTTGAGCATCAGCATGAGCATGATCGCATGCTCGGCAAGCGGTATGGCGCCGTTGCCCTTTGAACTGGTCAGCATCACGTCGCTTCTGACGAATTCGGGATAGACCTGCGCGTTCGGCCCGGCCGCCCAGGTGTGTACCCATTTCAGCTTGCCGGCCCGGGCCAGCGCTTCGGGGGTTACATGGCCGGCGACGACATCGGCCTCGGCAATGGCCGCGCTCATGTCGGCAACGCTGTTGAAGAAGGTCAGACGCGCACGCGGCGCAATGGCCCTGAGTTCGGCCAGGCGCGCGTCGTCGATCTCCCCGGTCAACAGTACGGTGAGTGTCTGTGTCATCGTGTCCATGCTCGGGGCCATCCCCTGGTC
This sequence comes from uncultured Alphaproteobacteria bacterium, assembly GCA_963785065.1. Taxonomy (GTDB): domain Bacteria; phylum Pseudomonadota; class Alphaproteobacteria; order Rhizobiales; family Kaistiaceae; genus CAVSRC01. The sequence continues at coordinate 689,397 of CAWATX010000004.1, read as the reverse complement.
TGTTGCCATTTTTGGCGTCTTCCTCGCGGCGATTATGCGCCGTCAGGCAGGTGGCGCAACTTGAAAGCGCAATATCTCGCAACCTAATTGCGTTAGGTGGCGCAATCTAATTGCGCTCATCTGTGGATGGCGGTATGAGGACAGAATGCGAAGCAAGCGGGCGGCACAGGCATGAATGGAAGGATCACGCTCGACGATCTGGCGAGTGCGCTCGGCCTGTCGAAATTCTCGATATCCCGCGCGCTGTCGGGCAAACCGGGCGTCAGCGCGCGCACGCGCGAGCGGATCGTGCAGACAGCACGGGACATGGGCTACAACCATGCTGCGATCCACGAGGCGGCGCCGTCCGGGCCGCGTGACGTCCGCCTCATCATCCCGAGCGCCGACGCCATCAAGTCGAGCTTCTGGATCGAAGTGATCGAGGGGGCCGAAAACGAGGCGCGGCGGCTGGGATATCGCCTTTCCACGCTGGTGATCGGCGGGGAGGGAGAGCAGGAAGCCGCCAGCGCTGACCAGCCGCTGATTCTCGCCGGCCGCCGGTCGCGTGGCATGCTCGAGCCGTATATCCGCTTGCCGGTTCCCAAGGTCCTGATCGGCCATCCCCGTCCGATGGAGATGATCGACAGCGTCCAGTCCGCAAATTTCGACGGCGGATTCGCCGCCGGGAAGCTATTGGCGGACAACGGTCACCGGCGCGTCGCCTTTTTCACCGATGCCCCGGAAGACGAAGGGCGCAATCTCCGCCATGCCGGCCTGATCGAAAGCTTGCGGCTCTGCGGTGGTGCCGTCAAATCCTTCAACTTCTCGGAAGCGCTCGAAGCGCGGACCATGGCACGCGATGCGCTCAAGGACCCGCTTCGGCCCACGGCCTTCGCCTGCGCGACCGATTTCGTCGCCATCACTCTTGCCTGGGGACTGCTCGAACTCGGCCTCCAGGTGCCGAACCTGATATCGGTGGTCGGCGCCAACGATTCCCAGACGGCGACATTGCTTGGGCTCAAGCTTACGACGATACGGCAGTCGGTTACCGAGATCGGCGAGGCCGCAATTCAGATGCTGCATTGGCGGCTTCATGTGGCCGCACCGGATGCCCGCCCGCGGCGCACCCTGCTGACCCCGGAAATGATCGAGCGCGCGACCCACGGCGCGTGCAACGAAGCGGCGTTGAAAAAGGCCGTCGACGCCCTTTAAGGCACCGGGAAATGAACCGTCGTGCCGGCCCGCATGCCATTGTCCGGCTCGGCCTGCCGGACCCGGCGCCGCTGTGTCTCGGCCGTGTGCTAACATCCGCGCCGGATTCTCCCGGATGCGAAGTGAATGTCCATTGACAGCGAATACCAGGCCTTGCGCGCTCTCTCGGCGCGCGTCGGCGCCGATCCCCTTCAGGTTCAGGCCGCCGGCGGCAATACCTCGATCAAAGACGGCGCGACGATGTGGATCAAGGCATCGGGAACCTGGCTCCGCGATGCGCTGACGTGCGACATCATGGTTCCGGTACGCCATGCGGCGCTCCGTGCGGCGATCGTGGAAGGGCAGCCCGCGGCCGAACGTGCCGTCGATTTCGTTGATCCGACCCGCCCGCAATCCGCTCTCAGGCCCTCGATCGAGACGGTGGTGCATGCGATCATGCCGCAGCGCGTCGTTGTGCACATCCACTGCGTCGATACGATTGCTGCCGCCGTGCGTGACGATGGTCCGGCAATCGTTGCCGAGCGCCTCGGCGCCCTTGCCCACGCCTTCGTGCCCTACGCCCGGCCGGGATTGCCGCTGGCACAGGCGATCCTGCCGCGCCTCGGGCCCGAGACGTGCATTCTTGTTCTCGGCAATCACGGGCTCGTCGTGGCCGCCGAAACCGTCGCCGGGGCGGCCACTCTCCTAGACGGGGTGCGCCAGCGGCTGGCGATGCCGGGCCGCCCGCAAATGCCAGCAGATGAGCAGGCGTTGGCGCGGCTTGGGGAGGGCAGCGATTACCGCCTGCCGGCCGATCCGCGCTGCCACGCCGTGGCAACGGACCCGGTCGCCTGCCGGATCGCCGGCGCTGGCTCGCTCTACCCCGACCACGTCATCTATCTCGGGCCGGGTTCGGTCGTCGCCGGGCCTGAGGAGGATGCCCGCAGCGTCGTCGCGCGGCAGCAGGCCGACGGCATGCCGGCGCCGGCCGCCATCCTCTTTCCCGGCCACGGCACGCTGGTGCGCGAGGACATGTCGGACGGCGCGCTGGCGCTGTTGGGCTGCCTGTCGGACGTCACCGCACGCCTTCCGCAGGACGCGCCGGTTCACTATCTGACCGGGCCCGAGAATGCCGAACTGCTCGATTGGGAAGCCGAGAAATACCGGCAGGTGCTCGACAGGCAGGCGCGCAGGGCAACTCCGTGACGAGCCGGCGATCCGCCGTCGTTATCGGAATCGACGTCGGCACCTCCGGCGTGCGTGTGCTCGCCGTGACGCCGGAGAAGACGGTTGTTGCCGGCGGCAAGGCGCTGTTCCGCAATCTCGGCGCCGACCATCGCGCGCCCGACCTCTGGTGGCAGGCGTTGACACAGGCGCTGACGGCGACGCTGGCGGGCATCGACGTCGCACGCGTCCGCGCGCTCGCCATCGACGGAACCTCCGGAACAGTTCTGCCGGTTGCGGCCGATGGTACGCCGCTGGCGACCCCGATGATGTACAACGATCCGGTCGATGATGCCGACACCATCGCGCGGATAGACCGGATCGCACCGCCGACGAGTGCTGCCCACGGCGCAACCTCCGGACTCGCCAAGGCGCTTCGCTTCCGCTCCATTGCCGGCGTGTACCGCATTCTCCACCAGGCCGATTGGCTCGCCGGCCGCTTCCTTGGCCGCTTCGACCTCAGCGACGCCAACAACGCGCTCAAGACCGGCTACGATCCTCTCGCCGAAACCTGGCCGGAATGGATCGAGGCGGTCGGCATGCGCGTCGCGCTGCTTCCGGCCGTGGCCGTTCCCGGCAGCGTTCAGGGCCGCATCTGTCTCGCAGCGTCGGCAGCCTTCGGCCTGCCCGACGACGTGCTGGTGGTTGCCGGCACGACGGATGGCTGCGCATCGTTCCTGGCAACCGGCGCCGCTCTCCCCGGCGACGGCGTGACGGCGCTCGGCACGACGCTGACGATCAAGATGTTGGCCGATGCTCCGATCTTCGCGCCCGAATACGGCATCTACAGCCACAGGATCGGGGATGCGTGGCTGGCGGGTGGGGCATCGAACACGGGCGGTGGCGTGCTGGCACAGCTCTTCGACGCGGCCGCGATCGCCGGCTTGTCGCAGCGCATCGACCCGTCGGTCGACAGCGGGCTCGACTACTATCCGCTGCCCAAGGTGGGCGAGCGTTTTCCGATCAACGATCCGCATTGGGCGCCGCGCATGACACCCCGACCGAGCGACGACGCGACCTTCCTCAAGGGCCTGCTTGAAGGCATCGCCGATATCGAGAGCCTCGGCTATCGCCGTCTGACGGAACTCGGCGCGCCGGCCCTCGGCTCCGTCCGCACCGTCGGCGGGGGCGCCGCCAATACGGCATGGAGCGCCATACGCCAGCGCCGCATGCCCGTGCCCTTTCTGCCGGCCCTGTCGGACGAAGCGGCCATGGGGGCCGCCCTTCTGGCGCTTCAGGGTGCTGAGCGGGCAGGGGTCGTCGCATGAGGGCGCCGCTTGACACGCGCCTGGCCGACCTGATCGACGCATTCGACGTCTTCTTCGTCGACCAGTTCGGCGTGCTCCACGACGGCCAGCGGCCTGTTGACGGTGCCGTCGCCGCCCTCCGTGCCATCCGCACCGGCGGCAAACGCATCGTCCTGCTCTCCAATTCCGGCAAGCGCACCGCGCCGAACGCCAAACGTCTGCATGGCCTCGGCTTCCCGGAGGACAGTTACGACCGTCTGCTCACCTCGGGAGAAGTCGCATGGCACATGCTGGCAAGCCGCAGCTTGAGCATCCCGCAACCGTCGGAACGGCCCTTGCGGTGCCTGCTCTTCATGCGCGGCGATGACCGCTCGTCGGTCTCCGGCCTTGGCTATGATCTCGTCGATGACGGCGGCGATGCGGACCTTGTCCTTATCGGCGGCAGCGAAGGCGATCGCCTGACGCTGGCCGAATATCGGCAGCGCCTCCGTCCGGCGGCCGAGCGCCATGTCCCGGCGCTATGCACCAATCCCGACAAGGTCATGTTGACCACCAGCGGCCCGTGCTTCGGAGCGGGTCGCATCGGCGAACTCTACGAAGAGCTCGGTGGGCACGTCACCTGGATCGGCAAGCCGTTTCCCGACATCTATCGAGTGGCGATGGAAGGGATCGGCGCCACGCCCGCCGACCCCATCCTGTGCATCGGGGACAGTGTCGAGCACGACATCGCCGGGGCGCGTGACACCGGCCTCAAATCGGCATTGGTGACCGGGACCGGCATCCTGGCGGACCTGTCCGAAGCCGACCTCGCCGATGTCTATGCGGCCAGCGCCGCGACGCCCGACTTTGTCATACCGGCGTTTTCCCTAACCTGATGAGGCGACCTGCGATCTCGCGTTCTCGCAGACAAAAAGCCTGCCCAACCTCCCGAAAACGCTGGATCTCCGCCGTCCCGCCGCCCGCTTGCCTGCCGCCCCCCGCCTGCTAGACTGATTGCCGACAAAGTAACCGAGGGGGTGCGCCGGCGCCGGCTAAGTCGCTGATTGCGCAGCACCTCCTCCTGAAGGATTTGGACTGTTGTCGACGGGCGAAGATCCGCAGGCTGCGGATGAGCCCGCCGGTCGCGCGGATCAATCTGTCGCGACGGATGTTGCGTGGGCCGACACCGGCCCCACAGCGTCCGTCCGCCCGCCGTCTGGCGGCAAGTCAGCCAAGCGCAGGAAGAACCGGCGCCGCCGTCGTGGGCCGGTGTTTGCGCGCGACACGCGTTCCCCCAACGCCCCCCCACCGGCAGAGGTCAACGGCACCAGGATAAATGGCGCCGCCGTCGCGCAGCCGGTCGCGGCGCTTCCCGCCATCGCGGTTCCGCAGCGGGCGCATCCGGAGGGGCCGCTCTATGCCGCCCTCGATCTCGGCACCAACAATTGCCGTCTCCTGGTCGCCACCCCGCGCGACTACGGCTTCCGCGTGGTCGATGCCTTTTCGCGCATCGTGCGTCTTGGCGAGGGGATCGGCGCCCACAACCGTCTCAGCGAAGTAGCCATGCGGCGCGCCATCGAGGCGCTTGCCATATGTAGCGACAAGCTCGCCGAACGCGACGTCCGCCGTGCCCGGCTGATTGCCACCGAAGCCTGCCGTACCGCCGAGAATGGCGTGGAGTTCATTGAGCGCGTTGAAGCCGAGACCGGCCTCAAGCTCGAGATCGTCTCGCGCGAGACCGAGGCGCGGCTGGCCGTCGCCGGATGCGCTTCGCTGGTCGATCCCACCGCTGCCGGCGTCCTCCTGTTCGATATCGGCGGGGGCTCGTCGGAACTCGTCTGGATCGACCTGACCCCGGCACCGGACGGCCGCCGCCGCCGCATGGCCGACCGTATCCGCACCTGGATGTCGCTGCCGGTCGGCGTCGTCAGTATCTCGGAGCGCCATGGCGGTCGCCATGTCAGCCCCGCCGCGTTCGCCGATATGGTCGCCGAGGTTGCCGCCATGCTGGCCGGATTTCCCGAGGTCGAGGCGCTCGATCGCGCCGTTGCCGAGGGCGGCATCCATCTGCTCGGCACGTCGGGCACCGTCACCACGCTCGCCGGCGTCCACCTCGGTCTGCCGCGCTACGACCGGAGACGGGTCGACGGCACGTGGCTGGCCGGTGGCGTCGTCGCCGATCTGATCGAGGAGCTGGTCGGCATGGATTACGACGCCCGCATGGCCAATCCCTGCATCGGCCGCGAGCGCGCCGACCTCGTGCTCGCCGGTTGCGCCATCCTCGAGGCCATTCGCCGGCGCTGGCCGTGCGAACGGCTGCGCGTCGCCGACCGCGGCCTGCGCGAAGGGATGCTGGTCGAGCTGATGGCCGAGGACGGCCGTTGGCACCCGCGTCATCGTCGACGGGCACGTTGAGCGCCATGGCGCAGAAATCCGGCGGCTCAGGACGTCGCGCACTCAAGGTGCGCGTCAAGACCGCCAAGCGGCGCAAGGCTTCGTCCACCCGCTGGCTCGAACGCCAGCTCAACGATCCCTATGTCGCCCGCGCCCAGGACGAAGGCTACCGCGCCCGCTCCGCCTACAAGCTCATCGAGATCGACGAGCGCTACCACCTGCTCGGCCCCGGCAAGCACGTGGTCGATCTCGGTGCCGCGCCCGGTGGCTGGTCGCAAGTGGCGGCGGCGTGCACGCGCTCCGCCGACGCCGATCCGCTGGTCGTCGCCATCGACTATCTCGACATGGATCCGATTGCCGGCGTGACCGTCCTCAAGAAGGACTTTCTCGACGACGACGCGCCGGCCGTGCTCAGCGCCGCGCTCGGCGGCAATGCGGCCGACGTCGTGCTCTCCGACATGGCGGCGCCGACCACCGGCCACCGCCAGACCGACCACCTGCGCACCATGCATCTCTGCGAGGCCGCCGCCGATTTCGCGGCGAGCGTGCTCAAGCCCGGCGGCCATTTCGTCGCCAAGGTCTTTCGCGGCGGCACCGAAAGTGAACTGCTCGCCCGCCTGAAGCGGGAATTTGCCAGTCTGCACCACGTCAAGCCGCCGGCGAGCCGGTCCGAGTCGGTCGAACTCTATCTCGTTGCGCTCGGCTTCCGCGGTACCTGAATCACTCCGCCGGTTTGGCTCCCGGCGCCGGCGCTCGTCCAGACATTTCCGAGCCGGCGTCCGGCGTCAGCATGAAGAACGAGACGACCGAGGCGAGGGAGATGACGGCGACCGTCAGGAAGGCCGGCCAGAACACGCCTGCGGTGATCGCCCCGCCGTTTGTGTTGGTCGACAGCTGCAGTGTGATCGCCCCGATGGTGATTCCCAGCGACACCGCGATCTGCTGCGCCACGCTGGTCATGGTCGTCGCCTGGCTCATGGCGGCGCGCGATACGTCGGCGAAGGCCAGCGCATTGACGGCGGTGAACTGCAGCGAGCGGAAGAAGCCGCCGATGAGCAGCAGGCTGACCATCAGCGTCACCGGCGTCGTCTGCGTGAAGATCGCGGGCAGTGCCAGGAAGACGGCGCCGAGCACGGTGTTGACGATCAGCACGTTGCGGAAGCCGTAGCGCCGGATGATCTGCGGTGCGGTGAATTTCATCACCAGGGCGCCGACCGCGGAGGCGAAGGTGATCGAGCCCGACTGGAAGGGTGTCATGCCGAAGCCGAGCTGCAGCAGCAGCGGCAGCAGGAAGGGCGTCGCCCCGATGCCGAGGCGAAAGACCGAGCCGCCGATGACGCTGTGCCAGAAGGTCGGGATGCGGAACAGCGACAGGTCGAGGATCGGATGGTCGCTCGCCCGGGCATGCCGCCAATAGGCGAAAAGCAGCGCCGCCCCGACGGCGATGAAGGCCGCGTCGGCGACGAACGGCAACAGGTTCAGCCCGAGCGTCGTCGAGCCGGTCATGAAGGCCGCCAGGCCGAGCCCGACCATGGCGAAGCCGGTCGCATCGAAGCGCACCTTGCCCTCGCCGTGCAGGTCCGGCACATAGCGCGTCGCCAGCGCGATGCCGAGCACGCCGACCGGCACGTTGATCCAGAAGATCCACGGCCAGCTCGCATAGGTGGTCAGGAACCCGCCGACCGGGGGACCGAGGATCGGGCCGGTGAGCGCCGGCACGGTGAGCCAGGAGAGCGCCGTCACCAACTCGGATTTGGCCACGGTTCTCAGCACCACCAGCCGGCCGACTGGCACCATCATCGAGCCGCCGATGCCCTGGACGATGCGGGCGAAGACCAGCATCTCGATGGAGCGCGACAGCCCGCACAGCACCGAGCCGACGATGAAGACGGCGATCGCCGCGCGGAATACCTGCCGGGCGCCGAATCGGTCGGCCATCCAGCCCGAGGCCGGCAGGAAAACCGCGATGGTCAGCAGATAAGTGGTGAGCGCCAGCTTGAGGTGGATGGGATTCGCCCCGAAATCCTTAGCGATTGCCGGCAGCGCCGTCGCCACCACGGTCGAATCGAGATTCTGCATGAACAGAGCCGAGGCGACGATGAGGGGCACCAGCATTCGGTCTTGCATGGGCGATCATTTCAGACGGGCAGGTTGGGAAAGGCGGGATTCCGGGCGCTCGACGCGCGGGAGCCGGTGAGCGGCCGGGGCGGGGGGAGGACCCCCGTCTTTTAGCCGTCACAGTTCCATTCTACGGCGAACGGGGTGCGACGCCAGCGCCCTGTTTCGCGAATCGAAATGCCGTGATATTGACCCTCGCCACTTTCCAATCGCTGCCCGTGTCGGGCGCCTCAGCGCGCCACCGGCGGCGTTTTCGCTTATCCGGGAGTGTGCGCCATGGCCGCGATCATTGAATCCCCTTACGGCGGCGAGGCCCTGGCCTTTGACGACGTTCTGCTCGAACCGGGCTATTCCACGGTCCTCCCCGGCGAGGCGGATATCCGCACGCGGCTGACCCGCTCGATCGCCCTCAACCTGCCGATTCTCTCCGCCGCCATGGACACGGTCACCGAGGCGCACCTGGCCATCGCCATGGCCCAGGCCGGCGGCATCGGCGTCATCCATCGCAACCTGACGCCTGAGGAGCAGGCCGAGGCGGTCCGCCAGGTCAAGAAGTTCGAGTCGGGCATGGTCGTCAATCCGGTCACCATCAACCCCGAGGCGACGCTGGCCGACGCTCTGGCACTGATGGCCCGCCACGGCATCTCGGGCATCCCGGTGGTCGCCAATGGCGGCACGCCCTCCCGGCTGATGGGCATCCTCACCAATCGCGACGTTCGGTTCGCCTCCGACCCGTCGCAGAAGGTCGCCGAGTTGATGACGGCCAAGAATCTGGTCACCGTCACCGAGAACGTCGATCCGGATGAGGCCAAGCGCCTGCTTCACCAGCACCGCATCGAGAAGCTGCTCGTCGTCGACGAGGACTATCGCTGCGTCGGCCTCATCACCGTCAAGGACATCGAGAAGAGCCAGCTCAACCCGAACGCCACCAAGGACGAGCAGGGCCGCCTGCGCGTCGCCGCGGCGTCCAGCGTCGGCGACAAGGGCTTCGAGCGCAGCCAGCGGCTGGTCGACGCCGATGTCGACCTGGTGGTCATCGACACCGCCCACGGCCACTCCCAGCATGTGCTGGATGCCGTCAGCCGGGTGAAGACGCTGTCCAACCGCGTCCAGGTCATCGCTGGTAATGTTGCCACGGGCGACGGCGCCAAGGCACTCATCGATGCCGGCGCCGACGCCGTCAAGGTCGGCATCGGGCCAGGCTCGATCTGCACCACACGCATCGTCGCCGGCGTCGGCGTGCCCCAGCTCACCGCCATCATGGATGTGGTCGAGGCCGCCGCGGCTTCGGACGTGCCGGTGATCGCCGACGGCGGCATCAAGACCTCGGGCGACCTTGCCAAGGCGCTGGCCGCCGGTGCCGCTTCGGCCATGATCGGCGGCCTGCTGGCCGGCACCGACGAGAGCCCCGGCGAGGTCTATTTGCACCAGGGCCGCTCCTACAAGGCCTACCGCGGCATGGGCTCGATCGGCGCCATGGCGCGCGGCTCCGCCGACCGCTATTTCCAGGCTGAGGTGCGCGACACGCTCAAGCTGGTGCCGGAAGGCATCGAGGGCCAGGTGCCCTACAAGGGCCCGGTCTCCGGCGTGCTGCATCAGCTTGCCGGCGGCCTGCGCGCCGCCATGGGCTATGTCGGCGCCGCCGATCTCGCCGAACTCAAGGCCAAGGCGCGCTTCCTGCGCATCTCGGGTGCCGCGCTGCGCGAAAGCCACGTCCACGACGTCACCATCACCCGCGAAAGCCCGAACTATTCCGGGCGCGGCGCCTAGGCATCGGGGAAGAGGGCGTCTCGAGGAGACAAGCGTGCCATGAGTTTCAATGCCCTTCTTCTTCCGCTGTTCGTCCAGGTGGTGCTGACGCTCGGCCTCGTCTTCTGGGGAGGGGCGCTGCGTGTGCAGGCGATCCGCAGCGGTGCCACGCAGGTCCGCGACATCGCGCTTGGCCAGCCCGGCTGGCCGGAGCAGGCGACCAAGGTCATCAACGCCTATCACAACCAGCTCCAGCTTCCGGTTCTCTTCTATCTGCTGATCGCCCTGGTGCTCCTGGTCGCGCCGGGCACGCCCTTCATGGTGGTTCTGTCGTGGCTGTTTGTTCTGTCCCGCCTGTTTCACGCGCTCATCCACGTCACCACCAACAACGTCCCTCGCCGCTTCTTCGTCTTCATAACCGGCGTCGCCATCCTCACGCTCATGTGGCTGATCTTTGCGGCCACCATCCTTCTCGGCTTGTGATGAGAGGGGGCGTGGGCGCGTGAAACCGGGCGGGCGGCTGGCGGCGGCGATCGAGGTTCTGGGCGTCATTGACGAACGTCACCGCCCGGTTGCCGAAGCGCTGAAGGATTGGGGCGTCGCCCATCGCTTCGCCGGCTCCGGCGACCGCGCGGCCATCGGCAACATCGTCTATGACGCCCTGCGCTGGCGTTCCTCCTCTGCCTGGGTGATGGGCGCCGACACGCCGCGGGCGCTGGCGCTGGCTGTCCTTGGCTGGCGCCGGGGCCTTGGCGCCGAAGGGCTCGCCGCACTGATCGCCGACGACGCCCATGCGCCCGAGCCGCTCTCCGACGAGGAGAAGGTGCGCCTTGCCGCGCCCGATCTTGCCGGCGCGCCGGGCCATGTCCGCGCCGACCTGCCCGAATGGCTGTCCGCCCGCTTCGAGCGCCTGTTCGGCGAAGCCTGGATTGCCGAAGGCGAGGCGCTGGCACGCCGCCCCGCACTCGACATGCGGGTCAACCGCCTGAAGGCCGATCGCGGCAAGGTGGCCAAGGCGCTTGCCCGCTTTGGCTCTGCCGAGACGCCGTTCTCGCCCGATGGCCTGCGCATTGCGGCGACGGAAGGCGAGGGGCGCCATCCCAACGTTCAGAGCGAGCCCGCCTTCCAGAAGGGCTGGTTCGAGGTGCAGGACGAGGGCAGCCAGATCGCCGCCCTCATGGTCGCCGCGGCGCCCGGCACGCAGGTGCTCGACCTCTGCGCCGGGGCCGGCGGCAAGACGCTGGCGCTGGCCTCGACCATGGAAAACAAGGGCCAGGTCTTTGCCACCGACAGCGACCGCACCCGGCTCGCCCCGATCTTCGAGCGGCTGAAGCGGGCCGGCGCGCGCAATGTCCAGGTACGCCCGGCCGGTGCCGCCCTCGACGATCTCGCCGGGCGCATGGACGCGGTGCTGATCGACGCGCCCTGCACCGGCACCGGCGTCTGGCGGCGGCGGCCGGACGCCAAGTGGAAGCTGACGGAGCAGGCGTTGGCCCTGCGTGTGGGGGAACAGGCGGCGTTGCTCGCCGATGCCACGCGCTACGTGAAGCCCGGCGGGCGGCTGGTCTATGTCACCTGCACGCTGCTCCCCGACGAGAACGCCGATCAGGTGGCAGCGTTCCTCTCCGCCAACAGCGATTTCACGGCGGTCCCGCCGGCCGAGGCCGCCGGTGCAATTCCGGGGCTCCATGCTGCCGCGCTTGACACCGGCAATGGTCTGGTTCTGTCGCCGCGGCTGACCGGCACCGACGGCTTCTTCATTTCGGTCATGAGGCGCGCATGAGTGACGTCCCCCACCTTTCGCACATGGGCAATCTTGCCGTGCTCTTCGTCATGGCGACCGAACAGGAATACGGCCACGATCTGAGGCGCCTGATTACGCCGCTGATCACCGGCGTCGGCCCCGTCGAGGGGGCGGCAGCGACCGCCGCCGCGCTTGCCGGGCTTGCCGCCGGCGGGACGCGCGTGGACCTCGTCTTCTCCCTCGGCTCGGCCGGCTCGCGAAGGCTGGATCACGCTGCCATCTACCAGATCGAGAGCGTCTCCTATCGCGATATGGATGCTTCGCCCTTCGGCGTTCCGAAAGGCGTGACGCCGTTTCTGGACGAGCCGGCGGTGGTCCCCATCCCCGACCGTATCCCGGATATCGCCGCCGCCACGCTGTCGACCGGCGCCAATATCATCACCGGCGCCGGCTACGACGCCATCGATGCCGACATGGTCGACATGGAGAGCTTCGCGGTGCTGCGCGCCGCCCGCCGCTTTGGTGTGCCGATGGTGGGCTTGCGCGGCATCAGCGACGGCCGCAGCGATCTGACCGGCATCCACGACTGGACCGAATATCTCCACGTCATCGACGCGAAGCTGGCGCTGGCGCTGGAGGATTTCGCCGGCCACGTCACCTCTGGCCGTTTCCAATTGGGCGCAGCGGAATGACGATTGTCGCCGCCCCCTCAACCGGCTAATCGGGGCCATGACCGACACCGTTCTCATCATCGATTTTGGTAGCCAGGTGACCCAGCTCATCGCGCGGCGTGTGCGCGAGGCGGGCGTCTATAGCGAGATCGTGCCCTTCTCGAAGGCCGAGGAGGGGATGGCCCAGCTGCAGCCGAAGGCGATCATCCTGTCCGGCGGCCCGGCCTCGGTGCTCGACAAGGGCGCCCCGCTGCCGCCCATGTCGGTCTACGAGGCCGGCGTTCCGGTGCTCGGCATCTGCTATGGCGAACAGGCCATGGCACTCCAGCTCGGCGGCACCGTCGAGGGCGAGCATCATCGCGAGTTCGGCCGCGCCTTGGTCGAGGTCAAGCACAAGACCGCGCTCACCGACGGCATCTGGCAGCCGGGCGAGCGCCATCAGGTGTGGATGAGCCATGGCGACCGCGTCACCAGGCTGCCGCCCGGCTTTTCCGTCGCCGGCACCTCGGAGGGCGCCCCCTTCGCCATGATCGCCGACGAGAAGCGCCACTTCTACGCCACCCAGTTCCACCTCGAGGTCGTTCATACGCCGGACGGCGCCCGGCTCCTGTCGAATTTCGTCCACCGCATCGCCGGATGTGCCGGCGACTGGACCATGGCCGCCTTCCGCGACCAGGCGATCGAACGCATCCGCGAGCAGGTCGGCAAGGGCAGGGTGATCTGCGGCCTCTCAGGCGGCGTCGATTCCAGCGTTGTCGCCGTGCTGCTGCATGAAGCGATCGGCGACCAGCTCACCTGCATCCTGGTCGATCACGGCCTCATGCGACTCAACGAAGCCTTCGAGGTCGTCGGCCTCTTCCGCGGCCACTACAACATCCCGCTCGTCCATGTGGATGCCAGCGACCGCTTCATCGGCGAGCTCGAGGGCGTCAGCGACCCGGAACTGAAGCGCAAGACCATCGGCCGCCTGTTCATCGACGTCTTCGAGGAGGAGGCAAGGAAGGTCGGCGGCGCCGATTTCCTCGCTCAAGGCACGCTCTATCCCGACGTCATCGAGAGCGTCTCCTTCACCGGCGGTCCGTCGGTGACGATCAAGTCACATCATAATGTCGGTGGCCTGCCGGCGCGCATGAACATGAATCTGGTCGAGCCCTTGCGCGAGTTGTTCAAGGACGAGGTGAGGGCGCTCGGTCGCGAGCTCGGCCTGCCGGAGGCTTTTGTCGGGCGCCATCCGTTCCCCGGTCCCGGTCTCGCCATCCGCATTCCCGGTGCAGTTTCGCGCGAGAAGCTGGAGACCCTGCGCAAGGCCGATGCCGTCTATCTCGACGAGATCCGCCGCGCCGGCCTCTACGACGCCATCTGGCAGGCTTTCGCGGTTCTCCTGCCGGTACAGACGGTTGGCGTCATGGGCGACGGCCGTACATACGATCATGTCCTGGCCCTCAGGGCGGTAACCAGCACGGACGGCATGACCGCGGATTTCTACCATTTCGACATGGAGTTCCTCGGCCGCGCCGCGACTCGCATCATCAACGAGGTCAAGGGCGTCAACCGGGTCGTCTATGACGTCACCTCGAAGCCTCCCGGGACCATCGAGTGGGAGTGAAAGGCGCATCCGAGCGTAGAATTTGATGTATTCGTATCAACGTTGTGTTTCGCGTGGACAAGAAGTCAAGAGCATCCACCAGCCCGTGGCCCAATGCAGCGTGCGACGTATTTCATTCTCTGCATAACAGTATCATAGATTTTATTTCTTGATATTTTTGCCAGTAAAGCTGGTCGTTTATCGCGTGCTCACCGAGCTAGACGCGCGCCACCGCAAATCGCTGTCCGAGCAGGTCGCCTGTATTGCGATAGACTGGTGTTTGCGCCGGCCGGCTGCTTCTTTTTTGCGCGCTCGAAAACGCCCGTTTTTGATCTATTCGATATTTCCCCATCTGCTTTTGAGGGAGAGTGCCGCCCGACGCCGTCGTGTTCGCAATGCTGTCGTTTCACGTCGGCAAGCCATCTGCACGGGCGGAGACGATGAACAAGCACACCAAGACCGAGAAACTCGTACAAGCGCCGGCCTTCCCCGGCATCCCCAGCGTCATTCATGGCAACGGCGCCATTGCCCAGGTGATGGGCCAGGTGTGCGGCGGTGTGATCGGCTATCCCATCACGCCATCCACCGAGATTTCCGAAATCTATGAGGCCTTCCGCGCCGGCGGCGGCGTCAACATCTGGGGTCGGCACCCCTTCTTCTTCGAGCCCGAAGGCGAGCACTCCGCCCAGTCCGGCGCGCTCGGCGCCGCGCTCACCGGCGGCCAGTACGTCTCCAACGCTTCCTCCAGCCAGGGCATCCTCTACGGCATCGAGTCGCATTACGTCACCGTCGGCAAGAAGGTCGGCGGCTTCGTCATGCAGGTCGCCGCGCGCTCGGTATCGAAGCACTCGCTGAACGTCATGGCCGGCCATGACGACGTCTACGCCCTTCTGCCGGCGGGCTACACCATCCTCTTCGGCTCCAACCCGCAGGAAGCCGCCGACCTCGCTGCGATCGCCTACAAGATCAGCGCGACGTCGCTCATCCCGGTCACCAACGTCATGGACGGCTTCGTCACCAGCCACGTGATGAGCGAAGTGATGATGCCGGAGGACGATCTCCTGCGCACGTTCGTCGGCAATCCGACCGATCGCATTGCTTGCCCGACCGTTGCCCAGGAAATGCTCTTCGGCGCCAAGGGCCGCGTGTTCCAGCTCAAGCGCTATCTCGAACGCCATTCGGCCGATATCGAGCCCGATGACGCCAAGAAACTGATCGCATATCTCGACTCCAATGCCGACGCCGTCGAAGCCGACAATGCCGGTGATCGGGTCAAGGAAACGCTTTCCCAGCTCCCCGAGGAGCTGCATCAGCAGTGGCGGCGGCAGTGGGTCAACGCCTATCAGAAGGGCACCCGCCAGCGCGTGCCGGCGCAGGTCGACGTCGACAATCCCGGCCTCACCGGTGGCGTGCAGAATCAGCCCGACTTCCAGGCCGGTTCAGTCGACCATCGCACCCATTTCGTGCGCGATGTGCCCCGTTTCGCCCGCGAGGCCATGGCTGAGTATTCGGCTCTCACCGGCCGCTTCTATGCTCCGATCAAGACCTATGAATGCGAAGACGCCGAGACCGTCCTGATCGGCCTCGGCTCGGTCACTGACGACGCCGAGGCGGTCGCCGCCTATCTGCGTCGCGAGGGCCGTAAGGTCGGCGTCATCTCGATCAAGCTGCTGCAGCCCTTCCCGGAGGCCGAACTCGTCGCCGCCCTCAAGGGCAAGCGCGCCGTGACGGTGCTCGAGCGCTCCGACGAGACGGCGCTCACCGGGCTGGTCAACCGCGCGTTGGTGAAGGCGGTCGAGAACGTCGGCGAAGAACGTTATCCCGGCATCCCGGCGCTTGACCGGCTGCCCAAGCTCACCACTGCGATCTTCGGCCTCGGCGCCCACGACTTGCAGCCGCGCCACCTGATCGCAGCCTACGACAATATGGACGGCCGCGCCGCGCCGTTCGTCTATCTCGGCAGCCAGTTCTTCTCCAAGAACCCCAGCCCGCACATGGCCGAGCTGCAGGCCAAGCTCAAGGCTGCCTATCCTGAGACCGAGCTGATGGCGCTTGAGACCAAGCCCAATCCGCGGCTGCTGCCGGAAGGGGCGCTGCGCATCCGCTTCCACTCGGTGGGCGGCTACGGGACCATCGCCACCGGCAAGCTGTTGACCGACATCCTTGCCGGCGTGCTCAACCTCAATTCGAAGTCGGCACCAAAATACGGCTCGGAAAAGAGCGGTGCGCCGACCAACTACTACATTACGCTGAGCCCCGAGCCGGTGAAGCTCACCAATGCCGACCTCGAGGAGGTCGAGGTGGTGGTGTCGCCGGACCACAAGGTGTTCGCCCACTCTAACCCGCTGCGCGGTCTGATCGAGGGCGGCACGTTCATCCTGCAGTCCAACCTGTCTCCGCTGGAGGTCTGGAGGGAGCTGCCGGAGTTCGCGCGCAAGACCATCACCACCAAGAACATCCGCTTCTTCGTCCTCGACGGCTTCGTCATCGCCAAGCGCCACGCGCCGACGCCGGAACTCGAAACCCGCATGATGGGCATCGCCTTCGTCGGCGCCGTCTGCGGCCGTGTCGAGCGCGTGCGCGAAGGTGCCGACCAGGCGGCGGTGATGGAAAAGATCCGCAGCCAGATTGCCAAGAAGTTTGGTGCCAAGGGCGGTGCCATCGTCGAAGGCAACATGGCGGTGATCCGCGACGGTGCCGACGCGACGGTCGCGGTCGACTATTCGGCGTCCGAATTCGCCAATGTCGCCGCCAAGGCTGCGCCCAAGCCGATGCTGACCGCCGCGGTTTCTGAAGCGATGTGCCGCGTTCAGCGCGACGCCTCGCCGGCCGGCCTGTTCGATCACGATTATTATGAGGAGACGGTGGCCGCGCCCTTCCGCGAGGGCACCATCGCCGAGGCGCCGGTGCTCCCCGGCAGCGGCATGTTCATGCCCTCCGGCACGGCGGCCGCCAAGGACAAGGGCCTCTTCCGGCGCAACGTGCCGATCTTCAATCCCGATCTGTGCACCGGCTGCCTGGAATGCACCATGGTCTGCCCCGATGCGGCGATTCCGGCGACCGTCCACGAGATCGACGATCTGCTGCTCACCGCTCTCAAGCAGGCCGACATGCCAGCCGCACAGCGCGAGAAGGCGCGCGATTATGTCCGTCCGATCGGCGAGGCGGTGCGTGCCGCCTATCGTGCCGGAGGCGGTGCTAAGGCGTTCGGGGCAGTGGTGGCGGAAGCCGTCAACGGCCTCGACCTCGACAGCGGCGTGCTCAAGCGCAACCTCGGCCGCATGGCCGAAGCCTCGGCGGTCCTGCCGGTGGCACAGACGCGGCCGTTCTTCGACTCCATGGAGAAGGCGCAGCCCGGTTCCGGTGGCCTGTTCTCGGTGGCCATCGATCCGTGGAAGTGCTCTGGCTGTCTGGAGTGCATCGAGGTCTGCGGTCCCGCGGCCCTCACCGAGGCGGAGCAGGACGCGCCGTTGCTCGAGAAGCTGCAGACCGAGTTCGAGTTCCTGTCGCGGACCTCGAACACGCCGGCGCGTTACATCGATCAGGCGTTCGAGCCGGAAGGCGACATCAAGCGCATCATGCTCGATCGCCACACCTACTACGCCACCACCGGTGGTCACGGCGCCTGCCGCGGCTGCGGCGAGGTCACGGCCATCCGCCAGGTGGTCGCCACCAGCCATGCCCTGCATGACCGTCGTCGCAAGGCGCATATCCACGAGCTGGAAGGGCTCGTCGCCGACCTCGAAGCCAAGCTGCCCGAGGTTGCCGGCGACACGGGGCGCGAGGCGCGCATTGCCGATGCCCTCAAGGTTGTGGAAAAGCGCCTGTTCATGATGGAAAGCGGGCCGACCGGCAACGGACCTGCCTCGACGGTGGTAGCCAATGCCACCGGCTGCTCGAGCGTCTATGCCTCGACCTTCCCGTTCAACCCCTACAACGATCCCTGGGTCAACAGCTTGTTCCAGGACAGCCCGGCATTGTCGAAGGGCATCTACGAGGGGCTGACGGCCGCCGCCACGGTCGACTTCAAGGCCATGCGCATCGCCCGGCTGGAACTGGCCGATGCCTACGACCCGGCGACTGACGGCGCTTTCCTCAAGAACTTCGCCTGGCCGGACTTCACGCCCGAGGAACGAGCCCTCCTGCCGACGGTGATCAGCATCAGCGGCGATGGTGCCGCCTATGACATCGGCTTCGGCAGCCTGTCGCGGCTGCTCGCCAGCAACACGCCGGTCAAGGTGGTGGTGCTCAACAGCGGCGTCTACTCCAACACCGGCGGCCAGACCTCGACCGCCAGCCTCTCCGGACAGGACAGCGACCTCAGCCGCTTCGGTTCGGCGCTGGCCGGCAAGCAGGAAGACCGCAAGGAACTCGGCCTGATCGCCGCCTTCCACCCGGACGTTTTCGTGGTGCAGAGCGCCACGGCAATGCCCGGCCACTTCCTCAAGAGCATGCTGGCCTATCTCGAGCATACCGGCTCCCCGGCGGTGCTCGACGTCTACACGCCTTGTCAGGCCGAGCACGGCATCGCCGATGCCGCGGCCAGCGGCCGAGCCAAGCTCGCGGTCGAAAGCCGCGTCAGCCCGGTCTTCGTCCACAACCCGAAGCCCGGTGCGTCGCTGGAGGAGCGTTTCTCGATCGAAGGCAACCCGGCGCCCAACAAGGACTGGTCGACGACGACGCTCGAATATGTCGAGGACGGCAAGCTTCAGCTCATGGACGTGCCGCTCACCCCGGCCGACTTCGCCCGCGGCGAGACGCGCTTCAAGAAGCAGTTCCGCCCGCTGAAGGACGAGGCTGCCGGCGTGCCCATCCACGACTTCATCGACATTCCGCTTGGCCAGCGGGCCGGCAAGATCCCCTACATCCTGGGGACCGATGCCGAGAAGCGGCTGGTGAAGTTCGAGGTCGGCACCACGGTCGTCCATCTGGTCGAGGAACGCCGCAAGTATTGGCGGACGCTGCAGCATCTCTCCGGGCAGAGCGTTGCCCTGCTCGACTCTGAGCATCACGCCGAACTGGCGGCCCTGCAGCAGCGCTACGACGAGGCGGTCAAGGCGAAGGAAAGCTCGCTCGACAGCATCGCGCGCGGCATGAGCGAACTGGCAGCCGCATCGGCCGCACCCGCGGCCGTCGGTGTCGCCGGTGGTCTGGCTCCCGTCGCCGCTGCCGGAGCGCCGGCTGCAGCAGCGCCGCAGCCCGCGGCCGACGGTGCCGACATCCCGCACATCCGTGATGAGGACGTGGCCCTCTGCTCGAACTGCAAGACCTGCTACCAGGAGGTGCCCGAGCTCTTCGAGCTGACCCGTATCGTGGTCGACGGGGCGGTGAAGGAAGTGGCCCGGACCATCCCCGGCGCGCTGGACAAGATCGAGGCGACGCCGCAACTCAAGGCACGGCTCGCCAAGGTCGCTGCCAACTGCGATTCGGAGATCGTGCGATGAACGTCGTTGTCGCGGAACCCCGGGACGAACCGCAGGACGAGCTGTTTCACGCCCAGCTCGACGTCCTGAAGAAGCACCTTACCGCCGACCCGCGGTCGCTGCGCGACCTGTTCGTGGCCGACGGTACCCAGGCGATCGCCTGGGAATTCCAGCAGGGCGAGATCGGAGAACGCTTCATCGGCGTTCTCTGGAACCTGCTGCTGCGTGGCGACGACATGAGCTTGCTCCTGCAGCGTTTCATCTGGGACCTGCCGCTGAAGTACAAGCGCCGCTTCATCAAGGCGATCGACGTTCACCTCTCGGCCCGCTATCCGATGTTCAAGGGCCTTTCCGAGAACTGGCCGGCCGAGAGCTTCATCCCGCCCTACATCCGCCCGCCGGAGGAGCGCTCGCACGACTTCGAACTCGTCAACCAGGGCTATCTTGGCTACATGAACCTCGGCTATTCGCTGCGCGAGGTCGAGCTCATCGTGTGGCTGGAAGTGCTGCGCGACAAGCAGTGCGACGAGCGGCCGTGCGAAGTCGGCAACCTGCTCGATGGCCACAAGAAGCCGCTCGGCGGCTGCCCGGTCAAGATCCACATCCCCGAGATGATCGACCTGATCGGCAAGGGCAAGATCCGTGAGGCGCTGGAGCTGATCGAATCCGCCAACCCGCTGCCCGACGTCACCGGGCGCGTCTGCCCGCAGGAAAACCAGTGCCAGGGCGTGTGCACCCACACCAAGCGGCCGATCGAGATCGGTCAGCTCGAATGGTACCTGCCCGAGCACGAGAAGCTCGCCGATCCCGACTTGATGAAGCGCTTCGCTGGCCATGTCAGCCCATGGGCGCGGGCCAACAAGCCGCCGATTGCAGTCGTCGGCTCGGGCCCGTCAGGCCTGATCAACGCTTATCTGCTGGCCGTGGAAGGCTTCCCGGTCACCGTGTTCGAGGCGTTCCACGACCTCGGCGGCGTGCTGCGCTACGGCATTCCTGAGTTCCGTCTGCCCAACACACTGATCGACGACGTCGTCACCAAGATCGACGCGCTCGGCGGCCGCTTCGTCAAGAACTTCGTCGTCGGCAAGACCGCGACACTCGAGGACCTCAAGGCGGCCGGCTTCTGGAAGATCTTCGTCGGAACCGGCGCCGGCCTGCCGACCTTCATGAACGTGCCGGGCGAGCATCTCCTCGGCGTCATGTCGGCCAACGAGTTCCTCACCCGCGTCAACCTGATGCGCGCACTCGATCCGAAATTCGAGACGCCTCTGCCGGACGTGAAGGACAAGCAGATCCTGGTGATCGGCGGCGGCAACACGGCCATGGACGCGGCCCGCACCGCCAAGCGGCTGGGCGGCAACGTCACCATCGTCTATCGCCGCACCAAGAAGGAGATGCCGGCGCGCGTCGAGGAACTACACCACGCTCTTGAAGAGGGCATCGATCTCGCCGTGCTGGTTTCGCCGCGCGAGTTCGTCGGCGACGAACACACCAACTTCGTCACCCATGCCATCGTCGACATCAACGAGCTCGGCGAGCCCGACGCTTCCGGCCGCCGGCGGCCCAAGCCGACCGGCGAGACCAAGCAAATGGCGGCCGACCTCGTCATCATGGCGCTCGGCAATGCCGCCAATCCGATCATCAAGGATTCCGAGCCCGGCCTGAAGGTCAGCAAGTGGGGTACGATCGAGGTCGGAGAGGACTCGCAGGAAACGTCGATTGCCGGGGTCTTCACCGGCGGCGATGCGGCCCGTGGCGGCTCCACCGCGATTCTCGCCGCAGGCGACGGTCAGGCGGCGGCGCGCCAGATCGTCGGGGACATCCCGTTCAGTCTGGAAGAAGTGCGTGGGATGGTCGAGAAGGCGGCGCGCTACACCGAGCTCGGCCAGGCCCGCCAGACCATCGTCACGCGCAGCGAGCTGTCCACCGGCATCGTCGAGATGACCGTGCGGGCGCCGATGGTCGCCCGCTCCGCCCACGCCGGCCAGTTCGTCCGCGTTCTGGCGACCGACGACGGCGAGCTCATCCCGCTCACCCTGGCGGATTGGGATGCCGAAGCCGGCACCATCGATCTCGTCATCCAGGGCATGGGCACCTCGACCCAGCTGATGAACCGGATGGCAGTGGGCGACGCCTTCGCCGGCATCGCCGGCCCGCTCGGACGGCCGAGCGACGTCAAGCCGTGCAAGGCGGACGAGACGGTGGTGTTCACCGCCGGCGGCGTCGGCCTGCCTGCGATCTACCCGATCGCTCGGGCGCATCTGAAGATCGGCAACCACGTCACGCTGATCGTCGGCTTCCGCTCCGCCAACCTCCTGTTCTGGACCGGAAAGGACGAACGCCTCGGCAAGCTTCAGGCCGAGTTCGGCGACCAGCTCGACGTCATCTACACCTCCAACGACGGCACCTTCGGCATGAAGGGGTTTGTCACCACGCCGCTGGAAGAGATGCTTAAGGCGGGCAAAGTCTACAAGGGTCGCAAGATCGCCGAGGTCATCGCCGTCGGCCCGCCGATGATGATGCGGGCGGTCAGCGATCTCACCAAGCCCTATGGCGTGCCGACCGTGGCGAGCCTCAACTCGATCATGGTGGATGCCACCGGCATGTGCGGCGCCTGCATGGTGCCGGTGCTGGAGGAGGGCAAGACCAAGCGCCTCCACGCCTGCATCGACGGGCCGGAGTTCGATGCCCACACCATCGAGTGGGACAAGTACATGCCGCGCTTCGGCCAGTTCAAGTCGCAGGAGGTCCGCAGCCGCCAGCGCCACGGACTTGCCTGACGCCTAGTCGGAATCGATCACCTCTGCGGCCGGGGTTTCTTGGGAAATCCCGGCCGCAATCGGATGGGCCAATGGCGGGCGAGAACCGCGACGTCGAGCGCCTGACCGCCTTCACCGACGGGGTGATGGCCATCGCCGTCACGCTTCTCGTGCTCGACATCCGCCTGCCGCGCCCGGCCGGCGCGCTTGACGATGCGACACTCCTGGCTGACTTGCTCGCCATCTGGCCGAAATATTTCGGCTACGTGTTGAGCTTTCTGGTCATCGGCAATTTCTGGTTGGGCCATGTCCGCCGCTTGCGGACACTGAAGTCCGTCGATACCGAGCTGCTTTGGCTCAACATCCTGTTCCTGCTTACTGTCGGCTTCATGCCCTTCGTCACTTCCGTGCTCAGCGAGAACGACGGCCGCGTGGCGACCATCCTCTATGCCGCCACCATGATCGTCGCGTCCCTGCTGCTCACCGTGATCTGGCGCTATGCGGTCCGCCGCGAGCACGTCGTCCTGCCAAAAAGCGACCGGCGCGTCGAGGCCCTGCGCTCGCTGACCGTTCCCGGCGTCTTCGCGCTGTCGATCGTGGTGGCGTGGTTCGTGCCAAGCCATGCGCGCGACACCTGGCTGCTGCTTATACCGCTGCTGATCCTCAATCGTCGCTTGGCACGCACCGCCGACTGACCGAGCGGGCGACGATGGCCGCAGAGGGCGCCGCGCGCATCGCCAAAAGCAAACCGCCGCCCGGCGGGGACCGGACGGCGGCAATCTTGATCAGGGCCCAGAACGTCCCAGAGGGGGGCGGGTTGGGGCGTCCTATCGAGCGGGGACTCGGGAAACCACAGCCCTGACTCCTTGCACACCCTAGGTAGGCACTCTGCCGGGGCCTGTCTGTGAAGGGCGTCACAGGCGCCACCGCGCGGCCCGTTCCGGACCTTAACGAACGATGCTAACCAGCGTGTTTTCCCTGCCGTTTTCCTGAACCAACTTGTAGAAGATCTTGGCGTTGGCGGGCAGTAGACGGACGCAGCCGTGCGATGCCGGCCGGCCGAGACGGCGCACCTCGGTGGTTCCGTGGATGGCATAGCCGCCATGGAAGAACACCGACCAGGGCATCGGGGCGTTGTGATATTTCTTCGAGCGGTGGTGCGGCGACAGCCACTTTGCGTTCCACTGCCCGGTCGGCGTGCCATAGCCTCGGCGTCCGGTCGATACCTTGAATACGTGCGCCAGCTTCTCGTCGACGTAGACCGTCATGGTCTGCTCGGAGAGGTCGACGCGTGCCACCACCGTCGGCACCGACGGTTCATCCGCGGCCGGTACGGTGGCCTCCGCGGCTGGCACGGCGGCCTCCGTCTGCGGCGCAGAGGCCTCAGGGGTGACGTCCACGTCCACGCCGGTGACCTCGATCATCGGCGTGTTGGCGATCTTGATCTCATTGGCGAGCGCGCCGCCGCCACTCGTCATACCGGCGATCGCGGCCGCTGCCGCGAGCGTCAGCAGGCGGGGCGCACAAGGTCGTGCGCACGCCGCCGCTTGCTTGTCAGCCGCCACGTGCGTCCTCCTGGACCTCAGCGGGTGACCTCGATCCTGGTGCTGCCGCGCGACGCGCTGACCAGGGAATAGAGGGTCGCGGCATTGCTTGGATGCAGCCGGACGCAACCATGCGAAGCGGGCCTGCCCAGATATCGCGTGGAGTAGGTGCCGTGAATCGCGTAGCCGCCGAGGAAGAAGATCGAATGCGGCATGGGTGAGTTGTGGTACTTCTTCGAGTACCACATCGGCGCCAGGCGCTGCGGCCGGTAGGTGCCGACCGGCGTGACATAGCCGCTTCGAGCAGTGGAAACGGGCCAGACGTACCGCTGAGCGCCGTTGACGTAGACGTGCATTCTTTGCTCGGAAAGATCGACCCGCGCAACAATGGACGACGCCATGGCAGGTGCAGCACAAAGTATCGCTGTAACCGCCAGCGCCAAGACAGATTTCTTCATTGATCCCAGCCCCTTTTGAATTGGCGCGGCCTCGTGCGACCGCAACGCCTCCTCGCTCTATAACAAGCCTAGACTATCACAGTGACCGTGAACAACGCGTAACTGGCGGAAATCTGCCGCTATTTTGAACAACCTTGCGTGAATGCACAGGGTGCCGTGCTGCCCCGGCGGACGCATCTTGGCCGCGAGAATGCTGGAATTCCAGCGTTTGCAACCGAACGGAGCCGGCGATATGGTGCCGCCGCGCTGCCGTCCAGGGTTAGGTCAACCGGCGGCGCCGACGAGGTGAAATGTCCGATATTTTCAAAGAGGTTGATGAGGACCTCCGCCGCGAACAGCTGAAAAGGCTCTGGGACCGCTTCGGCCCGTTTGTCATCGGCCTGGCGATTCTCATCGTGGTTGCGACCGCCGGCTACCGCGGCTGGATCTACTGGCAGGAGAAGCAGGCGCAGGCGACCGGCGACCGCTACCTTGCCGCCCTCAACCTGGCCGACCAGGGCAAGCACGACCAGGCCATCACCGCCCTCAAGGCCATCGTGGCCAACGGCAGCGGCTCTTATCCGGTTCTCGCCGAACTACGCATCGCCGCCGAAATGGCGGTGACCGGCGACAGCAAGGGCGCCCTTGCCGAATACGATACGATTGCCGCCAAGAGCGGCGTTCCCGACGACATCAAGGCGCTCGCCCGGCTGCGCGCCGCCGCGCTGCTGGTCGATACCTCCAGCCTTGCCGATCTCGAGAAGCGCCTGAGCGACCTCGCCGGCACCGGCAATGTGTGGCGCCACAACGCCCGCGAACTGCTCGGCTTGGCGGCTTGGCGCAACGGCGACTTCGAATTGGCCCGCAAGTATTTCAATGAGATCGATAAGGACCAGGAGGCGCCGGCCGATCTGCGCCAGCGTGCCCAGATGATGCTTTCCCTGATCAAGGCGCGCATCGGGACGCCGCCGGCCCCCGCCAAGTCCTAGAAAACCGGGGCAGGGGCGCTTCACCCGCGGCCCCATGCAGGGATGGCCATGTCCACCAGCAGACGGGCGTTGCGCGTCGCCATCATTGGCCGGCCCAATGTCGGCAAGTCGACGCTGTTCAACCGGCTGGTTGGCAAGCGGCTGGCGCTGGTCGACGACCTGCCGGGCGTGACCCGTGACCGGCGCGAAGGCGATGCCCGTATCGGCGCCCTGGAATTCACCGCCATCGACACCGCTGGCCTCGACGAGGCCGGGCCGGAGACGCTCGCCGGGCGCATGCGCGCGCAGACCGAGGCCGCGGTGCGCTCGGCCGATGTCAGCCTGTTCATCGTCGATGCCCGCGCCGGCCTGACCCCGCTCGACCGCCATTTCGCCGAGTTCCTGCGCACCCTCGGCAAGCCCATCGTGCTCGTCGCCAACAAGGCGGAAGGCCGCGCCAGCGAGGCCGGCATTCTCGAAACCTACGCACTCGGCCTCGGTGACCCGGTGGCGATTTCGGCCGAGCATGGCCAGGGTCTCAGCGAACTCCACGATGCGATTCTCGCCCACGCCGGGGTGGAGGACGGCGATACGGACGAGACGGCAGAAGATGGCGCGCGGCCCATCCGCGTTGCCGTCGTCGGCCGGCCCAACGCCGGAAAATCGACGCTGATCAACCGCATGATCGGCGAGGACCGGCTGCTCACCGGGCCGGAGGCCGGCATCACCCGCGATTCGATCTCCGTCGATTGGCGCTGGGGCGAGCGCGACTTCCGCCTGTTCGACACCGCCGGCATGAGGCGCAAGGCGCGCGTCGAGGGCAAGCTCGAAAAGCTCGCCGTCGGCGATGCGCTGCGCGCAATCCAGTTTGCCGAAGTGGTGATCCTTGTGCTCGACGTCGGCAAGCCGTTCGAGAAGCAAGATCTGCAGATTGCCGACCTTGTCGAGCAGGAGGGCCGTGCCATCGTCATTGCGCTCGACAAGTGGGACCTGGTCAGCGAACGCCAGCGCACCCTGGCGGACCTCAAGGCCGAGGCCGAGCGCCTGCTGCCGCAGATCGCAGGAGTCACGCTGGTGCCGGTCTCGGGCGTCACCGGCGAGGGCCTCGACCGGCTGATGCAGGCGGTGATCGATACCCACGCCCTGTGGAATCGCCGCACGGCCACTGCCAGGCTGAACCGCTGGCTGCCCAAAATCCTCGAGCGCCATCCGCCGCCGGCAGTCGCCGGGCGACGCATCAAGCTGCGCTACCTGACCCAGGTGAAGGCGCGCCCGCCGACCTTCGTCGCGTTCTGCTCGAGGCCTGAAGCGCTGCCCGACGCCTGGCGGCGCTATCTCGTCAATGCCTTGCGCGCTGATTTCGGGCTGTCCGGCGTGCCGATCCGGCTGACGCTGCGCAAGGGCGACAATCCCTATGAGGGACGCAAGCGCAGGAAGAGCTGAGCCTTCTCAGGAATAGCGCAGCGTCTCGCCCGTCTTGAATTCGAACAGCACGCCGTTCTCCGCATAGCCCGGCGACAGCATGCGCACGATGTCCGGCGCCACCACGTCCGGCGTCGCCAGCGTGTCGGGGTCCTCGCCCGGCATCGCCTGGGCGCGCATGTGCGTCCTCAATGGGCCGGGGCTGAGCAGGTTGGCGCGCACGCTGGTATTGGCGACCTCGGCGGCATAGGTCCTGACCAGCGCCTCCAGCGCCGCCTTGGTGATCGAATAGGACCCCCAATAGGGGCGCAGCGATTTGGCGGCGCCGGTGGTCATGAACAGTGCGCGACCCGCGTCGGAGCGGCGCAGCAGCGGGTCGAGCGAGCGGATGAGGCGCCAGTTGGCCGTCAGGTTGATGGCCACCGCATTGTCCCAGACCTTGGGCTCGAGATGGCCGAGCGGCGTCACCACGCCGAGCACACCGGCATTGCCGAACAGCATATCGAGCTTGCCCCAGCGCTCGAAGATCACCCCGCCCAGCCGATCGATGGCGGCAAAGTCCTTGAGGTCGAGCGGCACCAGCGTGGCGCCACCGCCCTTGGCGCGGATGGCGTCGTCGAGCTCCTCCAGCCCGCCGGTGGTGCGCGCCACCGCCACCACATGGGCGCCGGCTTCGGCCAGCGCCAAGGCCGCCGCATAGCCGATGCCGCGCGATGCGCCGGTGACGACGGCGATGCGTCCTGCGAGATCAGCCACAGTGCTAGCCGGCGCCCGCGGCACGCGGGAAGGGGTGGACGTTGTCGGCGGCCTCGCGGTCGGTCAGCCGCGTCGGATAGGCGCCGGTGAAGCAGGCGTCGCAGAACTGCGGTGCGTCGCTATCGCGCTGTGCCTCGCCGACGGCACGATAGAGCCCGTCGATCGACAGGAAGGCGAGGCTGTCCACCTTGATGAATTCGGCGATCTCCTCCACCGACATGCGCGACGCGATGAGCTGAGCCTCCTCCGGCGTGTCGACGCCGTAGAAGCAGGAATGCACCGTCGGTGGGCTGGCGATGCGCATGTGGACTTCCGCCGCGCCGGCATCGCGGATCATCTTTACGATCTTCTGCGAGGTCGTTCCGCGCACGATCGAATCGTCGACCAGCACCACCCGTTTGCCGGCGAGCACGTCGCGGTTGGCATTGTGCTTGAGGCGCACCCCCATGTGGCGGATGGCGTCCGACGGCTCGATGAAGGTGCGGCCGATATAGTGGTTGCGGATGATGCCGAGATCGAAGGAGAGGCCCGCCGCCTCGGCATAGCCGATCGCCGCCGGCGTGCCGGAATCGGGCACCGGCACGACCAGATCGGCAACCGCCGGCTTCTCGCGGGCGAGTTCGGCGCCGATGCGCTTGCGGATCTCGTAGACGCCGCGTCCCTCGACCGAGGAATCCGGCCGGGCGAAGTAGACATATTCGAAGATGCAGAAGCGGCTCTTGGCGCGTGCGAAGGGAAACAGGCTCTCGATCCCGTCCTCCGTCACGATCACCATCTCGCCGGGCTCCACGTCGCGGACGAAGCGGGCGCCAATGATGTCGAGCGCGCAGGTCTCGGAGGCGAGAATGGTCGCCCCGTCGATCTCGCCGATGACCAGCGGGCGCACGCCCAGCGCGTCGCGGCAGCCGATCATCTTCTTGGTCGACAGGCAGACCAGCGACCAGGCGCCCTCGATCGTCTCGAGGGCATCGACGACGCGGTCGACCAGCAGCGTCCGCCCCGACGTGGCGATGAGATGCAGGATCACCTCGGTGTCGGAGGTCGACTGGAAGATCGAGCCGCGGCGCTGGAGCGCGTCCTGCAGCGCGATGGCGTTGGTCAGGTTGCCGTTATGGGCAACGGCGAAGCCGCCGCCGGAGAACTGGGCGAAGAGCGGCTGGATGTTGTGCGCGATCGAGCCGCCATGGGTCGGATAGCGGTTGTGGCCGATGGCGCGGTCGCCCGACAGGGTGGCGACCACGTTGGGGTCGGTGAAGGTATCGCCGACCAGGCCGACGTGACGTTCGGCGTGAAAGCTCGTGCCGTCGTAGGAGACGATGCCCGACGCCTCCTGGCCGCGATGCTGGAGCGCGTGCAGCCCGAGCACGGTCAGAGCAGCGGCATCGGGATGGCCGAAGACGCCAAAAACGCCGCATTCCTCGCGCAGCTTGTCGTCGTCGAAAGGCTGCGTCGTCAGTCGCTCCATGGTCCCGTTTCCTATGGGCGTCAGTTACCGCCGTTCTGGATCAACCGGTTGAGCTGCTGGCGCGAAGCGTCGCTCGGGCCGGGGGTGGCGCTGTCGGTGGCCGCTCCGGAATCGGAGGGCACCGGCGCCTGGCCCGTATCGCCACCGGTGCCGCCGCGCCCCCTGAAGACCTTCTTCATCTGGGCTTCCAGATCCTGCGGCAGCGCATCCATCAACTGGTTGCCCAAGGCCTCCAATATAGGTTTGCTCTTGGCGTTTGCCATCCAGGCAGGCGTCGTCTGGGCGAGCCACAGGAAGAACGCCTGGGCCACGACCATCAGCAGCACGCCGCGCCCCGCGCCGTAGAGGAAGCCGAGCCCGCGATCGACCGCTCCGACCCGGCTGTCGAGAACGAAGTCGGCGATCTTCATCGACAGGAAGCTGACGATGATGAGGGCGAGCAGGAAGACGGCGGCCGCCGAGACAATGGTCGCGGCCGTGTTGTTGCTGAGGAAGGATTTCACCAGCGGGAGGGGCAGCTTGTACAGAAGGTACGCCGCGGCGGCCGCCGCCGCCCACGACACCAGGGTCAGTACCTCGCGCACAAAACCGCGCATCATGGCGAGCAGCGCGGAAATGAGCACGACCACAAGGACAATGACGTCGAGAAGCGATGGCATGGTCTCACGGACTAGCTGCGGCCGAGAAAGGCTCTAGCACGATTCTGGCGGCGGGGTGGTACGGCCGTTCCCTTCAGGCACTTTGGCGCGGCGCCGCGCGCCTTGAATCTGGCGCTTCACATATCGGTCCAAGCCATTGGGATCAATGGCCTTCAGCGGTGAATGCACGGGAGAAGGGGGAGGGCCTGTGCTCAGTCGCGCGTTCGGGCCGTCGCGGCAACGCCGGCGACCAGGTCGGCAAGCGCCCTGACGGTGGCCGTGTCGGCCACGCCGGCATCCCTGGATTCGGGCAGGCAGGCGCGCGAAAAGCCTAGCTTTTGCGCCTCCTTCAGGCGTGCGCTGGCGTGGGGCACGGGGCGCACGGCGCCGGAGAGGCTGACCTCGCCGAAATAGACGGTATCAGCCGGCAATGGCGCCGAGAGCCGCGAGGAGACCAGCGCGGCGGCAACGGCAAGGTCGGCGGCCGGCTCGGCGATCCTGAGACCCCCGGCGACGTTGAGATAGACGTCGCAGTCGCCGAGGCGCACGCCGCAATGGGCCTCGAGCACCGCCAGCACCATGGCCAGCCGCCCCGAATCCCAGCCGATGACCGCCCGGCGCGGCGTGCCGAGCGTCGTCGGGGCGACCAGCGCCTGGATCTCCACCAGAAGCGGCCGCGTGCCCTCCATGCCGGCAAAGACCGCGGCTCCCGGGGTGGTGGCGTTGCGCTCGCCGAGGAACAGCTCGGACGGGTTGGCGACCTCGCCAAGCCCGCAGCCGGTCATCTCGAACACGCCGATCTCGTCGGTCGGGCCGAAGCGGTTCTTCACCGCACGCAGGATGCGGAAGTGGTGGCCGCCTTCGCCCTCGAAATAGAGCACGCCGTCGACCATGTGCTCGACCACGCGCGGGCCGGCGATCTGGCCATCCTTGGTGACGTGGCCGACGAAGACCACCGCCGTGCCGGTCTGCTTGGCGTAGCGGATGAGGGCCTGCGCGGCGGCGCGCACCTGGGTGACGGTGCCCGGGGCCGAATCGGCGAGGTCGGTCCACAGGGTCTGGATCGAATCGATGATGAGCAGGGCGGGCGGCTTGTCGGCGGCGAGCGTCGCCAGGATGTCCTCCACGCTGGTCTCAGCGGCGAGCTGCACCGGCGCCTCGGTCAGTGCCAGGCGCTCGGCGCGGAGCCTGATCTGGGCGACCGCTTCCTCGCCTGAGACATAGACAACCGGCTGGCCGGCATTGGCGAGCGCGCCGGCGACCTGCAGCAGCAGTGTCGACTTGCCGATGCCGGGATCGCCGCCGACCAGCAACGTCGAGCCGCGCACGAAACCGCCGCCGGTCACCCGGTCGAACTCGGCGATGCCGGAGCGGATGCGCGGGGCGTCGTCGGTGGCGCCGGCGAGCGAGGTGAGCGCCACCGGCCGGCCCTTGCCGAGCCTGCGCGCCGCCGGGCTCGCCGCCACGCCGCCGCTGGCCGCGGCCTCCTCGACCAGCGTGTTCCATTCGCCGCAATCGTCGCATCGGCCCTGCCAGCGCGACGAGACGGCGCCGCAGTTCTGGCAGCAGAAACTGGTCTTCAGGCGGACGACGGACGACCTTGCCACGCGCATTCTCCATGCTTGTCGTTCTTGTTATGTTCTCACAAGTCCGGGAGGAGCGCAATGGGCAGCAGGAGCCAGGAGAGGGCGGGGGCACGACCATCGCAACAGACTTTGTCGTGCCCGCCCCCGAGCGGGCACCCAGTAATCACCGGCGCATGTGATTGCATCGCAGGTGTCGGCGTTCACTGGGTCCCTGCATGCGCAGGGACGACAAGAAGAGCACACCTTCCCGTTCCCGCGGGCCGTTGGCTCCGGGTTTTGACCTTTCCTGCTTCCCTGTCGCGCCGCTCTTCCGATCCCGGCCGGGCCTTCGGCCTTCCGGTCTCTTGCGGCGCTCCTCGCCTCTTGTTGGAGACGAGGGGGTGGCGGGCGCCCGGCGAATGCCGTGCGGCTACTCCGCGAAAATGGGGGCGCTCACCGAACGCCCGCCGCGGCGATTTTCTTGCGTCTCCCGGCGAGCTCTGCACCCCGCCTTCTTCGATCCCTGTCGCGCCTACGGCGCTCCACGGTCTCTTGGCGCGAGGCTTAGGCCCTGAGGGCGGCCGGTCGTAGTGCCGACGGTCCCGCCGGGAACGCCCCGAGAAACGGATAAGCGAATCCGCCGCGCGGGGGCACCGCACCCCGCTCCCATCTCAAGACGCCTCCGGAGACGCCCCTCATTCGAGCGAGGATGCACGCATCATCTCATGGATTGAGAGAGCGGGAATTTGCCGGCGGAATATCCCCGGACGCTGAAACGGTGGGATAATGGGGCGGGTTTTGCCGCGCGCCGTGGCGGCGGCGAAGAAGATGCCGCGAAAGGAAGAAGCATGCTTGTTCTGGTGACTGGGGCGACCGGAAAGGTCGGCGGCAACTTCATTGCGCGCTTCCTCGCTGACAGCCGCTTTGACGGCGCGCGCGTCCGCGCGCTCTGCCACAACCGGGTGATGGCGGAAGGGAAGCGGATCGAGGTCGTACGCGGATCGATTGCCGAGCGCGCCGTTGCCGAAGCCGCCATCGCCGGCGTCACCCATGTGGTGCATCTGGCCACCTGCAAGGAGACCCCGGACGATGTCATCGACGTCACCGTGAAGGGGCTCTTCTGGCTGCTCGAAGCCTTTCGCGCGAGCCAGACGGCGAAGCAGTTCATCCTCATCGGCGGCGATGCCGGCATCGGCCATTTCGTCTATCGCCGCGCGGCGCCGGTGACCGAAGCGACGCCGCACGCCGCCTATCCCGGCTGCTACGCGCTCTCCAAAGTGCTGGAGGAGGTGATGCTCGAACAGGTCGGCATCCAGTACGGCATCGACTGGTGCTGCCTGCGGGCGCCGTGGATCATGGAGAAGGACGACTTCCGCTACACGCTCTCCTTCAGCGACGACAATTTCGGCGGGCCGGACTGGAAGACGCTGGTGCCGAAGGCGGACGCAAAGCGCTACGCCGCGGATGGAACCGTGCCGCTGTTGCGAGACGCCGATGGACGGCCGCTCAGGCGCAACTTCGTCCATGGGGACGATCTCGTCAGTTCGATCCTGGCGGCGATCGACAATCCGCGCGCGCGGCAGCAGCTCTTCAACATCGCGATGGACCGACCGGTGGACTACGGCGAGGTCGCTGCGCACCTGAAGCGCACGCGCGGACTCGCCTCGGTCGATATCCTGAGCGACTATCACTCGACCTGGATGGACAACACCAAGGCCCGGCACCTGCTCGACTGGCAGCCGCACTACGACCTCGCGCAGCTGATCGACGCCGCCTACGACTACCGGCGTGCGCCCGACGATCCGCGGGTGGTCTGGTATCCGGGCTAGGGACACCGGCGCGGACGCGGGGTCCGCGGCTGACCAAGAGGCCGGCAAGGTGCGGGCCCGATTGTCGCCATATTCATGTGTCGGCCTGTTGGTGCGCCAATTCATCGGGCTGAGAGACTGAAGTATCGGGGTGGACGTAAACGTGCGCCACGCCCCGGTCGAGTTCGTGCGCGTAGCCGGCATTGGCGTGAACCAATGGCGGTCCTACGCAAATCTCTCACTGCCGAGGAGGATGACCGATGAATGCGAGAACATTTGCAGCGACGACATTGGCAATCGCGGGCGCCCTTGCATTCCTGCCTGCTGCGAACGCCGCCACATACAGGGTGTTACATCCCAACAACATGATCGCACACCCCAACCCGAACCTTCGGCTGGCGCCGCTGCACGTCAAATGCACCGCAGCCGGATCGCCCGATTTTGTCAACCATGGGACGCTGCTCAACGACGGCGTACGACCCGTTCCCGCCGGAAGCAAGGTCCACTGGGTGATGGGCAATCACGCGGGCAACTATACTTTCTCGAGCATGCTGCCTGTTCACAAGGCGGTTGGGTTCGACCTGCATTTCAACACCTCGGCCTTGCACCCCTGCACAGCCGCCTTCCAGAACTGACCAACCGGGGCTTGGTGGAGCCGAAAGGCATCCGCCAAGCCTGACATCCGTCTGCCTGATGCGCGCCGTGGGCGATGCCCGTCGGCGCATCGAGACGTGCTCGCAAGATTCGGGAAGGGATTGTCGAGATGATCTTTCCAGGCGAAGGCCCGGCGGCCGCAAGACTTCACCATGGAATCCATCAGCCGGATTGCCGGATAGGCAAGGCGCGGCGCGCGCGGTTCCGACGGCTCACGGCGACGTGCCGGCCGGCGATGCGCAGGAGCACCGGTCCGGTGTTGATCGTGCTCCTGGCCTTTGCGATGGCGGGATGCACGTCGAAAGCCAACAACAAGCAAGCCGACGCCACGAATATCCAGAAGACCGTCGACTACTGCGCACTCGTCAGCAAGGCCGAGCTGGCCAAGCTCGACAGGAAGCCGCTTTACGCCAAGGGATCGGACAACGGCTGCATGTGGAGTGAAAAGTCGGGTGGCATGGCCTATCTCGACGTGGGCATCTTCGACAGCCAGCGCAAGCTGCGGACCTATTTCGCAACCGACCTGCCTTCGAACGTGAAGCTGGTCAAGATCACCGATCTGGGCGACGCCGGCCTGATGAGCGTTGCCGACGGCACGATAGGCGTCGTCGCCATCCGCAAGGGCAACAAGATCCTGCAGAGCGCGGCCACGTTCCTCGACATCAAGCCCGGAAGCGAAGGCCAGAAGGTGCTCTGGCAGATCTATGGCAGCGTATTGAACCAGTAGCTTGGCGCCGGGCGCACGCCTTTCCCGGCTAATGAGTCGGCGGTTTCAGATCGCGGGTCCGCCGGCATAGACCCGCTGGTAGCGGTGGCCGAGATTGGTGAGCAGCTCGTAGCCGATGGTGCCGGCATGGCGGGCGACCTCGTCCACCGGAATGTGGCGGCCGAACAACTCCACCCAGTCGCCGCGGACGACGCCGGGGATATTGGTGACGTCGATGGTGATGAGGTCCATCGACACCCGCCCGGCGAGCGGTGCCCGCTGGCCGCGCACCCAGGCCTGGGCGCCGGCGTGCGCGTCGCTGCCGCCGGCCAGACGATGATAACCGTCGGCATAGCCGACTGACAGGACGGCAAGCCGGGCGGGCTGCTTCAGGCTCAGCGTCGCCCCATAGCCCACCGTCTCGCCGGGCTCGGCCTCGCGCACGGACAGCACGCGCGCCTCTAGCGTCACCACCGCACGCATGGGATTGGTCACCCCCTGCACGGCGACGCCGCCATAGAGCGCGATGCCGGGACGCACCAGGTCGAAGTGATAGTCGGTCCCGAGGAAGACGCCGGCGGAATTGGCGAGCGACGCCGGCAGATCGGGGAACTGGGCGCGCACCTCGCCGAAGAGGGCGAGCTGGCGGCGGTTCATGGGGTTGTCGGGCGTATCGGCACAGGCAAGGTGAGAAATGACGAGGTCGGGGGCGAGCGTGGCGCGCAGCCGGGCATCGCGGCTGAGATCGAGCGCCTCGTGCAGCGTCAGGCCGAGACGGTTCATGCCGGTATCGACGTGAACCGCCGCACCGGTCTTGCCGCCCGCCTTGCGGAAGGCGGTCCATTCCTCGATCTCGGCCCATGAGCCGATGACCGGCCTGATGTCGAAGCGAGCATAGGCGTCGGCGCCGCCGATCAGCCCGTTGAGGACATAGATGACCGCGTCGGGCAGCACGGCGCGCAGCCGCCGCCCTTCGTCGGGGACCGCCACGAAGAAGGTGGTGCAGCCGGCGGCAGCAAGCGTCCGCCCGGCCTCTTCCAAGCCGGTGCCGTAGCCGTCGCCCTTGATCACCGCAGCCGTGGCGTGGCCGCCGCCGGCAACGTGGTCGGCCAGCGCCTTCCAGTTGGCGGCAAGCGCCACCAGGTCGACCGTCATGCGGCCGCCGGCGGCAAGCGATTGGGGCGGGGGGGCCATCGCGGCAGCATACGCGCCCCGGCGCGGGCGCTCATCCCCTTTCTGCACAAGGTGTGGGTGGGACGCGCAAAAACTTGCGGCGTGACAGGCGCTATGCTGCAACGCAGCATAGTGCGCGAGGGAGGATGATTCGGTCTCAGGAGCAAGGCCATGGATCATCACCGCACCCGCCGCCTCGCAACCGTGCTGCTCGCCGGCCTGGCGGTCGCCACTTTCCTCTCCGTTGCGAAGGCCGCGGACCGGCACGCCTGGTTCAAGAGCCTGACCATGCCGGGTACCAGCATCTCGTGCTGCGACGTCTCCGACTGTCGCCGGGCCGACGCCGACTGGCGCGGTGGTCAGTGGTGGGCGACGGTCAATGGAAAATGGACGCCGATCCCGCCCAACAAGGAGCTCAGCAAGCGCTCGATCGACGGCGACGCCTACGTCTGTGCCAGCCCGAACCGCTACATCTACTGCTTCGTCAAGCCCGACATGGTGATGTGAGGGCAGGGGCGATGCTGGCCTGGCACGGAACCGCAACACATGCCGTTCATGCCCGCTCCCGAGCGGGCATCCAGGCGGGGCCTTCCATTCGGAGAATCCGTCCTGGGTCCCCGCTTCCGCGGGGACGAACGGAAGACGGGAGATTCCCCGCTACAGCGGTTCGCCGGAGAGCACCTTGACGTAGCGGTCCATGAGCAGCGGCCAGCCGCCCTCCCTGGCGCCCATCTTCTGGCGGTATTTCTCCCAGCCGCCGCCGTGGCGGGGGAAATCGCGATGGACGAGCACCACCTCGGTCTTGCCGTCGTCCTGTGCGACGAAGCGCACGTCGACGCGGCTGGCGCCGGCCTCGTTGTCGATGACGGTGCGCTCCGGCGAGATCTGCCAGGCAATCACCATATGGCTCGGCCGGAAGAAGGAGAGCACCGTGCCCCATACCGTCTCGCCGCCGCTCTTGGTGCGCTCGAAGGCGCGGCCGTTCATCTTCGGCTCGATGACGATCTCGGCGAGATTGTCGCCGGAAAGCGTATATTGCGCGGGGTACCATTTGCCGAACTCGTCGACGAACACGGCGAAGGCACGGTCCGGCGCCGCGTCCACCGTGCGGCTGACCACGACCAGCTCCTTGACGGTGCTGGTGTCCCCGCCGCCGCCCGCTTCCTCATCCTTCTTGCCGAACAACCACTTGAACATGCTTCACTCCCTTTCCTGCCCGACAGCTTACAGGAATTTGCCGGATGAGGGGACGCGGCGCGCCGGCAGAGGCCGAAAAGGGTGCTCAGGCTGCGGTATCAATCTCATCCTCCGGCGAGGCGCGAGCTGAGACCGAAGGATGACCGAGGGGGGTAGTTTGACCTGGCTACCCGTCGAAGGGGACCGGATAGGCGCTCTCCTGGGCCGGATAGGCGCCGTCCTCGGCGAGGTTGGAGAAGCGGGTGAGCGCGTCCTCGAAATGCAGGCGCACGGTGCCCGTCGGCCCGTGGCGCTGCTTGCCGACGATGACCTCGGCAATGCCGTGGATCTTGCTCATCTCGTCCTGCCACTTGAAGTATTCCTCGGTGCCAGGCTTGGGCTCGGCATTCTTGAGGTAGTACTCCTCGCGGAAGATGAACAGCACCACGTCGGCGTCCTGCTCGATGGAGCCGGATTCGCGGAGGTCCGAAAGCTGCGGGCGCTTGTCCTCGCGCTGCTCCACCTGACGCGAGAGTTGCGACAGAGCGACGATGGGGACGTTGAGCTCCTTGGCCAGCGCCTTCAACGTCGTGGTGATCTCGGTGATCTCCTGCACGCGGTTTTCCGAGGAGCGCCGCGAGGTGCCGACGAGGAGCTGGATATAGTCGACGATCAACAGGTCGAGGCCGCGCTGGCGCTTCAGCCGGCGGGCGCGGGCGGCAAGCTGCGCGATCGAGAGGCCGCCGGTCTGGTCGATATAGAAGGGGATGCGCTGCATTTCGCGCGAGGCCTCGACGATGCGCGCGAAGTCGCTCTCGTCGATGCGCCCGCGGCGGATATTGGCCGAGGACACGCCCGACTGCTCGGCGATGATGCGGGTGGCGAGCTGCTCGGCCGACATTTCCAGCGAGAACAGCCCGACGATGCCGCCATCGACCGTCTTCATCGAGCCGTCGGGCTGCAGCTCGCCGCGCCACGCCTTGGCGATGTTGAAGCCGACATTGGTGGCCAGCGACGATTTGCCCATGCCCGGACGGCCGGCGACGATGATGAGGTCCGAGGGCTGCAGACCGCCCATCAGCCGATCCATGTCGTCGAGCCCGGTGGCCAGCCCCGACAGGTGCCCGTCGCGCTTGTAGGCGGCGCTGGCAAGGTCGACCGCGCTGGTCAGCGCAGTCGCAAAATCCTGGAAGCCGGCGCCGTACTGACCCTTCTCGGCGAGGTCGAAGAGCCGCTTCTCGGCCTCCTCGATCTGCGCGCCCGGCGTCTGCTCGACGGTGGCGTCATAAGCGACGTTGACCATGTCCTCGCCAATGCCGATGAGCGAGCGGCGCAGCGCCAGGTCGTAGACCGTACGGCCGTAATCCTCGGCATTGATGATCGTCGTCGCTTCCGCCGCCAGGCGCGCGAGATAGGTGGCCAGATTGATGTCGCCGATGGCGAGGTCGGCGGGCAGGAAGGTCTTGATGGTGACCGGCGTGGCGACCTTGCCGGCGCGGATGACCTGAGCGGCGACCTCGAAGATCGTCTTGTGCACCGGCTCGAAGAAGTGCTGCGGCTCGAGGAAATCGGAGACCCGGTAGAAGGCCTCGTTGTTCACCAGAATGGCGCCGAGCAGCGCCTGCTCGGCCTCAACGTTCTGCGGTGCGGTGCGATAGGTATCGTTGGTCGTGTTGTCTGCGACCGCGCGAACCGCGAATGCCATCTTGCCTTCTTCCTCCAAACCGCCATTGCCGAATCGAAACGATCCTCGGGCAACGGCACGTCCGTGGCCCTGGATCCTCTGCCCGAAAATCGGAGGTACTCGTAAACGCGGATTGTGCCCCGATTCGCCGCGCTGTTAAGGATTTCTTAACCGCATCCCGCGCGCCGCGGAATGCCTGATGTCGGACGATCGCCATCTGCGAACCGGTTCACCACAGTTCACAGAAGCGCCACATAATTCTTTTGGCGCTTGCGATCAGCCCCGCACCGGCGCAGCGAATCACTGGGCTGATTCGGAGTCGGAAAGAGGGCGGGCCAAAGGCCCGCACTCGGCGAATCGTCCGGTGACCGGGGAGGCTCTACGCGCCGGCCTTGCCTTCCGCGTCGAGTGCGGCGAACTCGGCATCGCTGAGCTGGATGTCGGCCGCTGCCACGTTCTCCTCCAGATGGGCGACCTTGGAGGTGCCGGGGATGGGCAGCATGACCGGGCTGCGCTTGAGCAGCCACGCCAGCGCGACTTCCGAGGGGGTGACCTTGTGGCGCTTGGCAATCGCCTCGATCTCAGAATCCGGCGACATGGCCGGAACTTAGCGGCGCCCAGGGGATGAAGCCGATTCCTTCTGCCTCGCAGAAGTCGAGCACGTCCTCGCTCTGCCGGTCGACGAGGTTGTAGCGGTTCTGAACGGTGGCGACCTTGAAGAATTTCGAGGCGGCCTTGATCTCTTCGACCGAGACCTCGCTGAGGCCGGCATAGCGCACGACGCCGCCGTCGATCAGCGTCCCGATGGCCGCGAACTGTTCGTCGCGCGGGACCTTGGAATCGATACGATGAAGTTGCCACAGGTCGATGACCTCGACGCCGAGGCGGCGGCAGCTGAGATGGGCCTGCTGCACGAGATATTCCGGTCGGCCGACCGGCTCCCATCGGTCGGGACCGCTGCGCGTCAGCCCGCCCTTGGTGGCGATGACCATGCTGGCCGGGTAGGGGTGGAGTGCCTCGTGGATCAGAGATTCGGAGACTTCGGGACCATAGGCATCGGCTGTATCGATGAAGTTGATATTGAGCTCCGGCAGCCGCTTGAGGGTGCGGATGGCTTCCGGCCGGTCGGCCGGCTCCCCCCAGATTCCGCGGCCGACGATGCGCATGGCGCCGAAGCCGAGGCGGTTGACCTCGAGCGTGCCCCCCACCTTGAAGGTGCCGGCATGCGCTGCGTTTGGTGTGGACATGGATAAGGCTCTTTTGGTTTTGGGATTTTTCGTTCGTGGAGGCTGACGCCGGAGAGACGTCTCGCCCAATGTGGGCCTTTGGCGCCGCCACGAAAAGCCAATTGAATGAAATAGCTGCATTTTGCCGCAAAAAGGGGCGGGCCAGAGCCCGCCCCTGAGACTGAACCGGAGAGAGTTCAGAGCTTGATGCGGTAATTGTCGAAGCCGTCGGCGCCGGGACCGGCCAGCTCGATGCCCTTGACGTCGGCGAGGTGGTCCTTGGCCTTCGGACCCGAAGGGAAGATCACGGAGGCGCCGGCAACCGGAGCCAGCGACCAGTTGCCGTCCGCCTTGGGGTCGATGGTGCCCTTCTCGACGATGTAGCGCACGATCACGTCGCGGTTGGTGTCGGGCGCGACGAAGACGATCACATGATCGTTGATGTCGGGGAAGTTGCCGCCGCCACCGGCGCGGTAGTTGTTGGTGGCGACGATGAACTTCTGTGCCGGGTCGATCGGCTTGCCGTTGAAGGACAGGTCGACGATGCGGCTCGCCTGCGAATTGAGAACGGCGCCTTTGGGGTCGTATTTCGGCGGTTGCGAGACGTCGATCTTATAGGTGACGCCGTCGATCACGTCGAAATTGTAGCTCGGGAAATCGAGATTGATCAGCGGCTGGTCGGCCTTGCCCGGCTGGATCTGGTTGAAGATGCCGGCCGACATCTCCAGCCATTCCTTGACCTGGGCACCGTTGATCTCCACCGCACGCACCGTGTTCGGATAGAGATAGAGGTCCGACACGTTCTTGATGGCGACCGCGCCGACCGGCACGTCGGTATAGTAGTCCGGACCGCCGCGCCCGCCTGCCTTGAACGGCGCCGCAGCGGAGAGGATCGGCAGGCCCTCCCACTTGGTGCCCTTCATCATCTGGGCGATGTACCAGGTTTGCGCGTTGCTCACGATCTGCACCGACGGGTCGTCGGCGACCAGAGCGAAATAGCTGTAGAGCGGCGCCGCGGTCTTGCCGACCGGACGGCGGACATAGGCCAGCGTCGCCTCATGGTCGGCCTTCAGCGCATCGTCGATCTGCTCGTAGTCGCCGACGGTCGCGACGATCTTGCCGCTCTTGCGCTCGTAGATCGGCCGCGCTTCGGACATGGCCGAGACGACCTTCCATTGGCTGCCGTCGCGCTCGAGCAGCAGGTCAATAAGGCCCATATGCGAACCCCAGAAGCCGCCCATCACCGCCGGCTTGCCCATCAGCGTACCGGCCTTGTTGTCGACACCGTCGAGATTGTCGAAGGACGCCCCGCCGGGGAAGACCAGATGCTGGTGGCCGGTCATGATGGCGTCGAGGCCGTCGATGTCGCCGAGGTAGAGCGAGGCGTTCTCCATCAGATCGGTCTTGTTGGCGTCGATGCCGGAGTGCGAGAGGGCGATGACGATATCGGCGCCGTCCTCCTTGATCTGCGGCACCCACGCCTTGGCCGCCTCGACGATGTCGCGGGTCATGACGTTGCCGACCAGGTTCTTCGAATCCCAGATCATGATCTGCGGCGGCACGAAGCCGATGATGCCGATCTTGATCGGGTATTCCTTGCCGTCGCCGTCCTTAACCGTCTTGTCGAGGATGATGTACGGCTTGGTATAGAGCTTGTCGTCGCGCGGGTTGGCGGCGAGCGTCGTGCCGCGCACGAGGTTGGCGCACACGAACGGGAAGTTGGCGCCGGCGATCACCTTGTCGAAGAAGGACAGGCCGTAGTTGAACTCGTGGTTGCCGAAGGTCGAGCACTCGTAGCCAAGCAGGTTCATGCCCTTCATGATCGGGTGGACGTCGCCGTCCTTCATGCCCTTCTCATAGGCGATGTAGTCGCCCATGGGGCTGCCCTGCAGGAGGTCGCCGTTGTCGATCAGCATGGAGTTGGTGGCCTCGTTGCGGATCGACTGGATGATGGTGGCGGTGCGCGCCAGCCCCATCGTGTCGTTGGGCTTGTCGGCGTAATAATCGTAGGGCAGCAGGTTCACATGGATGTCGGTGGTCTCCATGATGCGCAAATGCGCCTGGCCGGCGGCGGCGAGCACCGAATAGGGGTGCATGATCGCCAGCGCACCGAAGGCGCTGGAGCCGAGTAGGAAACGGCGACGGTCGATCTGCAATCGCTCAGTTGCGGACATCAGGAGCCTCCTCGCTTAATTTGAAACGGCCGCCACGGCCGGCGCTACCTGAATGCGCTCGGGCCCCGTGCGGCACGTCTGACATGACTGTGCACCTATCTTTAGCCGGCTCAAAGCCGATTCAGCGAGCGCGCGTGCTTCATTGACAGATTTCGGTGACGCGGTCGTGACGGGGAGAGGGGCCTCCGACCGGCCGATTCGCGCCCGCCCGTCGCGCGTCTGATGCACCTCAATTCCTCGCATTTTTAACGAGGAATTAAAGCGCCGAAAGGGTTTGGCAGGGTATCCGGTGGGACCAAGGAGGGTTTGGATGGTGCTCCATCGTCCCAAGACCGCCAGCGAAGCGGTCGACAGCATCGAAGCGCTGCAATCGATCATCGATGTTCTGGCGACGCCGGTCTTCATCAAGGACCGCGAGCATCGCTGGGTGCTTGTGAACGAAGCGTTTTGCGACTTCGTAGGGCATGCGCGCGAGGACCTCGTCGGCAAGTCGGACTACGACTTCGTGCCGCGCGAACAGGCCGACGTTTTCTGGGAAAAGGACAACCTCGTCTTCACCTCGGGCGAGGAAAACGAAAACGAGGAGGTGCTGACCGACGGCAGCGGAGAGACGCGGACGATCGTCACCCGCAAGAGGCTGATCCGCGCCGGCGGGATTCGGCTGCTGGTCGCGGTCATCACCGATATCACCGCGTTCCGCGAGGCGGAGAAGCACAACCGCTATCTTGCCCATCACGACATGCTGAGCGGCCTCGCCAATCGCGTCCTCATGGGCGAGCGCTGCGACAGCGTCTTTGCCGATCCGGCGGTGCACGGGAAGCTTTGCAGCGCCCTTGTCATGGACCTCGACCGCTTCAAGCAGGTCAACGACGCCTTCGGCCACACCGCCGGCGACGAGCTGATCCGTCAGTTTGCCAAGCGGCTCACGGCACTGGCCTCCAGCAGCGATTTGGTTGCCCGGATCGGTGGCGACGAATTCGCGGTCGTCGTGTTCGACGATCGCGGGCCGGAGGCCCTCGACGACCTTTGCCGCCGCATCCTGGAAGCGGCACGCCAGCCGTTCAACGTCGCCGGGGCCACCGTGCATATCGGCGCCTCGATCGGCGTCGCCTCGCTCCGTGTCGGCGAAGCCAACCGCTGCGAGTTGGTGCGCCGGGCCGACGTCGCGCTCTACACCGCCAAGATTGCGGGGCGCAACTGCTACCGCATGTACGATGTCGCAATCGACCAGGGGCGGGTGACCCGCGTCACGCTCGAGGGCGACCTGCGTGCCGCGATCGCGGCGGGGAAGGATCTGGTGGTCTACTATCAGCCCCTCTATAGCGGCGACACGATCATCGGGCTCGAGGCACTCGTCCGCTGGCGACATCCGCGGCGCGGCCTCGTCTCGCCGGCGGCTTTCGTGCCGATCGCCGAGGAGACCGGGCTCATCGTGCCCCTCGGCGACCTGGTGCTCGAGCAGGTATGTGTTGCGCTCGCCTCCTGGCCGGACGTC
This sequence comes from uncultured Alphaproteobacteria bacterium, assembly GCA_963785065.1. GTDB lineage: Bacteria > Pseudomonadota > Alphaproteobacteria > Rhizobiales > Kaistiaceae > CAVSRC01. The sequence goes on along the minus strand of CAWATX010000004.1, from coordinate 646,443 downwards.
ACCGTGGCGGTCAACATTTCGGCGGTGCAACTGCGCGATCCGGACCTTGCCATGCGGATCATGCGCCGGCTGGCCGGGCATCGCATCCCGCCGGCGCGCATCGAACTGGAAGTCACCGAGACCGCGCTGCTCAACCCTGACGGCATTGCCGAGGCCAACCTGACGGCGCTGCGCGATGCCGGGTTCCGCATTGCGCTCGACGATTTCGGCACCGGCTATTCGAGCCTGAGCCACCTGCAGAACCTGCAGGTCGACATCGTCAAGATCGACCAGTCCTTCGTGAGCCATATCGGTCAATCGTCGGACTCGGCTCCGATCATCCAGGCGATCGTGCACCTTGCCCGCATCCTCGACCTCAAGGTGGTTGCCGAAGGCGTCGAGACCGACGTCCAGCGCCGGTTCCTCATCGATGTGGGTTGTTCGAGCCTGCAGGGCTTCCTGTTGTCGCCGCCGCTGCCGGCCGAGAAGGTCGGCCCGCTGCTGGCGAGGCATGGCGCCGCGCGAGTGAGCGACGCGCGCAGCGCCGCCTGACCGTCTCACAAGATCGCTCCGGGACTGGAAACCCGCCGCCGGCGCGCTATCACCTCAATGGGAGCGGCCCATTCAGGAAAAAGCGGACATGGGTAGAATGAGCGTCTGACCCGCCCGGCCAGCGGGAGGGGAGCGCCGATGAGTGACAGAGACACCCTGACCAAGCCCAAGGTGAAGCCGAAGACCAAGGTCGAGCGGCCGCGCCTGCACAAGGTCATTCTGGTCAATGACGACTACACGCCGCGCGAATTCGTCGTCATGGTGCTGAAGGCCGTGTTCCGCGTCAGCGAGGATCAGGCCTATCGCGTCATGATCACCGCCCACCGCAGGGGCGTATGCGTGGTCGCCGTCTATACCAAGGACATCGCCGAGACCAAGGCGACGGAGGCGACGGAATACGGCAAGAGCGCCGGCTACCCGCTGCAGTTCACCACCGAGCCGGAGGAATAGGCGCGCGACGGCAGGATATCGTCAGGGCTTCAGCCGTCCGACGATCTTTTCGCCGGTGTCCAGGGTGCGGCCGAAGAAGTCGATGTAGAGAACCTGCGGGACGATGCCGAGCTGGATGCGCCGCTCGACATAGACGCAGACCAGTTGCGCCGGCTTGCCCGCGATCGTCATCAGGGCACGGACCGAGCCGTCCGTGGTCTCGTTCACCAGGACCGGAATGTTCGGATAGGCATTGAGCCGGGCGACGTAGTCGCCCGGATGGTCCTTAAGAGGGGCGATCTGTACGCCGAAGGCGAGGTTGCGCTGCAAGAACGTCAGATCGCGCTTGACGCCGCCCTGGTCATAAACGCGCCAGTAGACCTGGACCGGATTGCGGGTATTCACCGTCCCGTCCGCCTGCCGATTGACCGCATAGACGACCGTGTCGGTCTTGTCCGAGAGCTGCAGGTAGAAGACCAGATTATCGTCCTGCGGCGCAGGATAGCGCGGGTCGTCGGAGCAGAAAGATTGCTCCGCCGCCAGCGATGTCGCGGTGAACGCCAGAACCACGAGAGCTGCCAGGGCGAATTTGCGAAACACAATCACGCGCAAAGTCCTCAGCTTCGGGAATGCTGGGACAGACCCACGGCCCAACCTGTCACAGGCAGACCAACGACTGCCGGCCCGCGTGCAGGCCTATATTCTGACAGTGCCCGCCCGTGATGTCGAGGCGGCCGGCGGTTACCGCCGGTTTTGGGGGCGACCGCCGAGCATGGCCTCGAAGGCCCGGCTTGCCTTGGTGCGGTAGCGTTCCTTGTGGCGGAGCAGCAGGAAGGCGCGCTCAGGGATGGCGAAGGGGACATGCACCAGCCGCCCGGCGGCGAGGTAGGCGGCGACCACCAGCTCCGACACCACCGTGGCGCCGCCGCCAAGTTCGACCACCGAACGCACCGCTTCGTTGGAGGGCAGTTCGAGGGCGACCGTAAGCCGCCCCGGCTCGATGCCGAGGTGTTGGAGCGCCGTCTCGAAGGCCGAGCGTGTGCCTGAGCCCGGCTCGCGCAGCACCCACGGCCGGGCGAGAATCTCGTCCGCCGGCAGGTCCCGGCGCCCGGCCCAAGGGTGTTCCGGTGCCACCACGACGATCACCCGGTCGCGGGCAACGGTCAGCGCCGAGAGCGCCGGCGCGTCGATGGCGCCTTCCACCAGCCCGAGTTCGGCGCTGCCGTCGATCACCGCCCGGGTCACCGTCTCGGTATTGCCGATCGACAGCTTCAGGTCGATGCCGGGATGGGCCGTGTGGAAGCGCACCACATGCGCCGGCAGCCAGTAGCTGGCGATGGTCTGGCTCGCCTGCACGGCGAGCGAGCCACGGCTGAGACCGCCAAGCTCCGACAGGACCAGTTCGGCCGCTTCGGCGCGGGCCAGCGTCGCCCGCGCCTCGTCGAGAAAGATGCGGCCCGCCTCAGTGATCTCGATGCGCCGGCCGACCCGGTGGAAGAGGGCGGCGCCGTAGCGGTCCTCGAGCACGCGGATGGCCGAGCTGACCGCCGACGGGGTCAGGTGGAGCGCCTCCGCCGCGCGGGTCAGGTGCTCGCGCTCGGCGACGGCAATGAAGATGCGAAGCTGATCGAGGGTCATGGTTTCGTTCGATTAGACCGAACGAAACATAGCATGAATTTCGATGGATTGAATGAATTAGAGCAAGGCATGCTCCGTCTTCTCTCGGAAGGAGCATCGCATGCCCGCCACGCGATTCGCCGCGCGTATCCTCCCCCTGTTGCCCGGAACGGCGCTCAGCATCGCCGTCACCATCGTCGCCGTCGGCCTGCAGGCCGCCGAGGAGCGTCTGTTCGGCCGCGCCTGGCTGGAGAGCCTGGTCCTCGCCATCCTGGTCGGCACGCTCGTCCGTTCGACGCTAAGGCCCGACGACCGCTTCAGCCTCGGCATCCGCTTCTCCGCCAAGACGCTGCTGGAGATCGCCGTGGTGCTGCTCGGTGCCTCGGTCAGTGCCCGCGCGGTGATGGCCGCCGGGCCGATGCTGCTCTTCGGCATCGTCGGCGTGGTCGTCATCGCCATCGCCGCCAGCTACGGCATCGGCCGGGCGCTGGGGCTGGAGCACAAGCTCGCCACGCTGGTCGCCTGCGGCAACTCGATCTGCGGCAATTCGGCGATCGTCGCCGCCGCTCCGGTGATCGGCGCCACCGCCGGCGATGTCGCCGCCTCCATCGCCTTCACGGCGGTCCTCGGCGTCGTCGTCGTGCTGCTGCTGCCGCTGCTGATGCCGCTGCTGCACTTCTCCGCGACCCAGTATGGCGTGCTGGCGGGGCTCACCGTCTATGCGGTGCCGCAGGTGATCGCGGCCACGGCGCCGGTTGCGACGCTGAGCGTCCATGTCGGCACGCTGGTCAAGCTGGTGCGCGTGCTCATGCTGGGGCCGGTGGTCATCGCGCTCTCGCTCGCCCGCAAGGACGATAACGGGCGTCGGCCGAGCCTCGGCCAGATGGTACCGCTCTTCGTCGTCGGCTTCCTGGCGCTGATGCTGCTGCGCTCGGTGGGCGCGATTCCTGCGGTCGTACTCGGACCGACCGCCACCGTCGCCACCTGGCTCACCATCGTCTCCATGGCCGCCCTTGGTCTCGGCGTCGACGTGCGCACAGTCGCCAATGCTGGCGGGCGGGTGACCACCGCGGTGGTGCTGTCACTCTTGGTCCTCGGCACGATCAGCATTCTGCTGATCCGCGCCCTGCACCTGGCCTGAGGGAAGGCGAGGGGGCCTATTCCCCCGCTAGCTTCAGCGGCGTCCTGGAGGCGCCGTCCGTGTTGCGCAGCGCCTCCTCGGTGCGGAACATGTAGTTGCGCGTCAGTGGCAGGGCCAGCTGGTTCCTGGTGAGCTGGATCTGGAAATTCATCATCAGCCCGACCTCGAAAGAGGCTTCCGAGGCGGCCAGGTAGAACTCCCAAATGCGGCAGAAGCGCTCGTCATAAAGCGCCGCCACCTCTTCTCGGCGGGCGAGGAAACGCTCGCGCCAGGCGCGCAGCGTCTTGGCATAGTGCAGGCGCAGGATCTCCATGTCAGTGATGTGGAGATTGTCCTTTTCCACCGCCGGGACCACCTCGGAGACGGCCGGGATATAGCCGCCGGGGAAGATGTAGCGCTGGATCCACATGCTGGTGTCGCCGGGCCCGTCGGTGCGACCGATGGAATGCAGCACCATGGAGCCGTCTTCGGCGAGCAGGTTGCGGCAGGCCCTGAAGAAGTCGCGGAAGTAGCCGACGCCGACATGCTCGAACATGCCGACCGAGACGATGCGGTCGAACGGCCCCTCGACCTTGCGGTAGTCCTGCAGCAGGAACTTGGCCTTGTCGGCGAGGCCGAGCTCCTCGGCGCGCCGGTTGGAGACCGCGTACTGCTCGTCCGAGAGCGTCACGCCGACCACCTCGACATCGCAGTGCTGGGCGAGATAGAGGCCGAGGCCGCCCCAGCCCGAGCCGATATCGAGAACCCGCTGGCCCGGCTTGAGGGCGAGCTTGGCGGCGAGGTGACGCTTCTTGGCGTGCTGCGCCTCGTCGAGGCTGGTGACGCCGTCTTCCCAATAGGCGCACGAATATTGCAGGTCGGCGTCGAGGAAGAGCGAATAGAGCCGGCCGTCGAGATCGTAGTGCGAATGGATGTTCTGCTTCGCCCGGCGCAGCGAGTTGATCTGGCGGAAGCGGCGGGTGGCCAGCCGCCAGCTGCTGATGGCGATCATCTGAAACGGCGGCAGCGCGTTGCGCGCGTTGCGGAAGATGATCATCAGGAAGTCGAAGATCGACCCCTGCTCGACGATCATACGGCCGTTGGCGAACTCCTCGCCGAGTTTGAGGTCGGGATCGCGGATGACCGCCGCCTCGGCCTCGGCGCTGGTGAAGCGCACGCGCACGGTCTCCGGCCCGCCATCGCCGAAGGCATGCGTCTTGCCATCGGCGTCGACGATCTCCAGCGACCCCGCACGGATGGCTTTCGTCAGATATGACTTCAGTGTGGAATTCATCGGCTGTCAGCCCAGGCCGTCGCAATCCTTCCCCATGCGAGAGCCGCCTCCGCCGGCGACCCGCGACGCCGGCGGATGATAAGCCTTATTTGGGTTTGGTCTCAACCCATTGTCACCGCGTCAGGATTCTGCGGGTTCCTCGGTTTCCGGGGCTTCCTCGCCCTCATCCACAGCGGTTTCCTCGCCCTCAGCCGCTGCCGCTGCTTCCTCTTCCGCCTCGCCGGCGCCGGCAACCCTGACGTCCTCGCCGCGTGCCTGGCGCTCGGCCTCGTCCTCGCTGCGCGCCACATTGGCGACGACATGGGCTTCGACTTCGGGGTGGAGAGCGATCAGGACCGAGTGCATGCCGATCGTCTTGATGGGGTGGTTGAGGGCGATCTGGCTGCGGCTTACCGAGAAGCCGCCGGCGTCCATCGCATCGGCGAGGTCGCGTGCGGTGACCGAGCCGTATAGCTGGCCGGTCTCGCCCGCCTGGCGGACCAGCACGAAGGACTGGCCTTCGAGCTTGGCGGCGACCCCTTCCGCCTCCTGGCGGCGCTCGAGGTTGCGTGCCTCGAGGTGGACCTTCTCGGACTCGAATCGCTTGCTGTTATCCTCGTTGGCGCGCAGCGCCTTGCCCTGCGGCAGCAGGAAATTGCGGGCATAGCCGTCGCGCACGCGCACGACGTCGCCCATCTGGCCGAGTTTGGCAATGCGTTCAAGCAGGATGACTTCCATGGCAGTTCACTCCGTTGACAGGATTGGTCTCAGTCGGGGGGCACGCCCTTGAAGCGCCGGGCGCGCAGATGGAACACGGCCTCGGCCACCGCCAGCAAGGCGAAGAGGATGAGCGGCAGGCCGGAGAAGGCGATGAACGCATAGATGATGACAAGCAGCACCGTGCGGCCGCCGAGGCCCGCGGTGAGGGCGTGCATCACCGCCAGTCCGGTGAGCGCCGCCGCCGCGGCGAGCGCACCAGTGAAGACCCGGGCGATCTCGCCCGCGGCCCCCGGCAGGAAGGCGAGCAACGTGACGGCGGCGAGTGCCACCAGTGCGCGATTGGGCAGGTCGACGCCCCACAGCTTCTGGCGCGGCCGGCGCAGCCGTCCGGAGGCGCGCGCCACCACCGCCGCCAGCCACAGGTCGAAGGTGAGTATGAAGACCATGATGGCGGTGACGCTGAATGGCATGATGGCGAGGTAGAAATGCACGAACGGCGTCAGTTCGGTGGCCGTCGGCGGCGCCCCCGCGGTGTCCACGCTGGAGAACAGCTGGACCAGCGCCTGGGTTACCTCGGTCGTCATCGTTTCGCGGTTGAAGCCGATGAGGATGCCGACGGCAACGACGCCGATGGCGGCGGCGCCGGCGAGATGCATCAGCATGCGGCCGAGCGGGTACCATTCACGCGGGGCCTCCGGCCCGGCGCCATCGACAGGGCGCGACAGCAACGCAAGCCGGGCGGCCCAGAAGACCGGCAGGGCGAAGAGCAGCAGGAAGGACGCCGCGCCGGTGGTTGACAGGGCGATGAAGATCGCCAGCGTTCCGGCGACGACGGCGGTGGCGCCGGCGGCGACCCCCCAGCCCAGGCCGGCCAGCCCGATCGGCAGGCCGGCGAGGACGAACAGCGGGAAGGCGAGCACAGTGCCGCCGATCGGCGCCACGAACATGAGCGCCGCGGCAATGCCGGCCGCTATTCCGATGAGGATCGTCTGCATCATCGCTGTCCCGCCTTTCGAGCGGTTAGGGGCAGGTCACCGAGCCCGTGCTCGGGCCATACCCCAACTTCGAGATGAGCAATCGGCAGTTCGACTGCCGATTGCCTAATTTCGACTGTCTACTTGATCACATACGGCAGCAGGCCGAGGAAACGGGCCCGCTTGATGGCGCGCGCCAGCTCGCGCTGCTTGGGCGCCGACACCGCGGTGATGCGCGACGGCACGATCTTGCCGCGCTCCGAGATGTAGCGCTGCAACAGGCGCACGTCCTTGTAGTCGATCTTGGGCGCATTGGCGCCGGAGAACGGGCAGGTCTTGCGGCGGCGGAAGAACGGCCGGCGCGTCGGCAATTGATTGATGTCGACCATCAGGCTTGTCCTCCGTCGCTGTCGGAGCTTTCGCTCTCGTCACGGCGCGGCCGGGGCGGCCGGTCGCCACGGTCGCGATCGCCGAAATCGCGGCGCGGCCCGCGATCGCCGAAGCGGCCACCGCGGTCGCCGCGATCGTCGCGGTCACGCTTCTGCATCATCGCCGAGGGGCCTTCCTCGAGCGTCTCGACCTTGATGGTCATGGCGCGGATGACGTCTTCGTTGAGCCGCTCCTGACGCTCCACCTCGGCGATCGCCGCGGGCGGCGAGTCGATGTTCATCAGGACGAAATGCGCCTTGCGGTTCTTGCGGATGCGGTAGGTGAGGGACTTCAGCCCCCAGGGCTCGACCTTGGTGACGCTGCCGCCACCCTGCTCGATGACGCCCTTGAACTGCTCGACAAGGGCGTCAACCTGCGGGCCGGAAACGTCTTGGCGAGCCAAAAAGACATGCTCGTATAAGGGCATGGTTGCCTTTCCTCGTGTTATCCGGCGCTAAGCCTCGTCGAAGCCTTCTTGTGGGAAAGGCTCGATGACACTTCGAGAGCAGGAGCACGGGAAGACGGATCGCTTGAAGATCCTACGGCACCGCCGCCTTCCGTTCAGCCCCCGGCCGGGGTCCGTCTGGACGGCGCGGTTATACGGAAAAGCTAGGTATTTGCAAGCGAATTGGACTAAGGAATCGCCACGGCGACCTCCGTGGAGCCACCGCTTCATGTGCACCGAATGCGAACATGTTAACCGGCGGGCCGTTCTCGCCGGCCTGCTGGCGGGTGCCGGGACGCTTGCCGCCGGTCCGGCGCTGGCCGCCTGCTGGACGCCCGGCGAGCTTGCTGCCGTCCCCGGAGAGGCGCTGCGCCGCCGCCCGACGGCGACCGATGCCATCGTCAAGCCCGCCCCCGCGGCGGCACTGGCGCCCGTCACCGGGGCACTGGCCGGCATCGTCCGCCGGGTCGACCTGCCGCCGGGCGAGAAGGCGATCGCGCTCACCTTCGATCTCTGCCAGACGGTGCGCCCGATCGCCGGCTATGACGGCACCGTCGTCGATACGTTGCGCGCCGAGAACGTGGCTGCGACATTCTTCGCCGCCGGACGCTGGCTGCTCACCCACAGGCAACGCGCCGAGCAGCTCGCCGCCGACCGGCGATTCCTTCTCGCCAATCACAGCTTCGACCATCCCGACCTGCATGCCGCTTCGGCCGGGCGCATCGGAGACGAGATCCTGCTGACCGAGGCAGCACTAGCCGCCACCCGCGCGGCGGCAGCGACGGCCTGTCCGGCAGCCGAACACGCCGCGCCCATGCGGCTCTTCCGCTTTCCCTACGGCTCTTGCGCGCCCGCCGGCGTCGCCGCGGTCAACGCCATCGGCTCGGTCGTCATCCAGTGGGACACGGTCTCCGGCGACCCCGACGGGACCAGCGCCAAGGCCATCATCCGCAACGTGTTCTCGACGGTGAAGCCGGGCTCGATCGTGGTCATGCACGCCAATGGCCGCGGCACCCATACGGCGGAAGCCTTGCGCACGATCATCCCCAAACTGAAAGGCGAGGGCTACCGCTTCCTCACCGTCGCCGACCTGATCAAGGCCGGCCGGCCGGTCGCCGCCAGCGCCTGCTACATCACCCGTCCGGGCGATACGGCGCGCTATGATGCGAAGCTGGTGCGTAGCGCCAAGGCACCGGCACCGGCCACGAAGAAGCTTTAGCGCAACACCGTGGTCGGGCAGGCGGCGGTGAAGCGGCCCCCGCCCGGCTTGACAGCCTCGGCTGGGCGCGCTCAAACCCGCGGCCAACGGTGGAGACTCGCCGGCGGAGAGAGGCGCCTGAAGGGCAGATGACGGTCGCATTCACGTTTCCAGGGCAGGGCAGTCAGGTGGTCGGCATGGGCAAGGCGCTCGCCGATGCCGAATTCGAGGCCCGTGCCGTCTTCGAGGCGGTGGACGAGGCGCTCGGCGAGAAGCTCTCCCGGATCATCTGGGAAGGGCCGATCGAGACCCTGACGCTGACTGAGAACGCCCAACCGGCGCTGATGGCGGTGAGCCTGGCGGCGGTGCGGGTGCTGGAGGCGCGCGGCATCAGCGTCAAGGGCAAGGCAGCCTATGTCGCCGGCCATTCGCTCGGCGAATATTCGGCGCTGGCTGCCGCCGGCGCTCTCAGCGTTTCGGATGCCGCCAAGCTGCTGCGCACCCGCGGGCGCGCCATGCAGGCGGCCGTTCCGGTCGGCACCGGCGCCATGGCGGCGCTGCTCGGCCTGGAGCTGGAGGCGGCCAGGGAGATCGCGGCGCAAGCGGCCGAGGCTGAGGTCTGCGCGGCCGCCAACGACAATGGCGGCGGACAGGTGGTGATTTCCGGCAACAAGGCAGCCGTCGAACGGGCCATCGTCATCGCCCAGCAGAGGGGCGCCAAGCGCGCCATCCTGCTGCCGGTGAGCGCCCCCTTCCATTGCGCCCTGATGGCGCCGGCGGCTGAGGCGATGCAGGAGGCGCTGGCCAGCGTCGAGATCAGGGCGCCGGTGGTGCCGCTGGTCGCCAACGTGCTCGCCGGGCCGATCAGCGACCCACAGGAGATCCGCCGCCGGCTGGTCGAGCAGGTTACCGGCATGGTGCGCTGGCGCGAATCGGTCACCTGGCTCGGCGGCGCCGGGGTCAGTCTTTTCGTCGAGGTCGGCGCCGGCAAGGTGCTCTCCGGCCTCGCCAGACGCATTGTCGATGGCGCCGAGACGATTGCCGTTGGCGCGCCGGCCGATATCGATGCGGCCGTGGCCAAGCTCGGCTGAGGAAGGACGGAAAGATGTTCGAACTGACCGACAAACGTGCCTTGGTAACGGGCGCCAGCGGCGCCATTGGCGGCGCCATCGCCCGTGGCCTGCACCGGCAGGGCGCCATCGTCGGCCTGTCGGGCACGCGCCGCGACGCGCTCGATGCGCTAGCCACGGAACTTGGCGATCGCTCAGCCGTGCTGCCATGCGATCTCGGCAATGCCGAACAAGTTGAGCAGCTGGTGCCGCAGGCGGAAGAGGCACTCGGCGGCGAGATCGACATTCTGGTCAACAATGCCGGCATCACCCGCGACATGCTGTTCGCGCGCATGAACGACGAGGACTGGGACGCGGTGCTGATGGTCAACCTGACGTCGGCGATGCGCCTGTCGCGCGCGGTGCTGCGCGCCATGATGCGCCGGCGCGCCGGCCGCATCATCTCGATAACCTCGGTGGTTGGCGTCACCGGCAATGCCGGCCAGGGCAACTATGCCGCCTCCAAGGCGGGCCTCATCGGCATGACCAAGTCGCTGGCTGCCGAAATCGCCAGCCGCAACGTCACGGTCAATTGCGTCGCGCCCGGCTTCACCGCCTCGGCGATGACCGATGCGCTCAACGAGAAGCAGAAGGCCATGATCATGGAGAGGGTTCCCGCCCGCCGTCTCGGCACCCCCGACGAGATCGCTTCGGCCGTGGTTTACCTGGCCTCCGACGAGGCAGCCTATGTCACCGGACAGACATTGCACGTCAACGGCGGCATGGCCATGATATGAGTGGTGCGGGCGGTACATGCGCCGGCCGTGAGCGGGGAGGAAACGGGGCCATTTGGTTGGCTGGCAAAGGTCCGCAAAGTGTGTTACGGGCCACCGGCCGGTGCCGGAAGCGCGGCGGTTTTCTTGCGGTTTTCCCCGTCCCGAGAACCAAGGCGATCATCAATCCCTTGCCGGGCGAGGGGTCCATCGGATAGGCAATTCTGGGGCAATCGAGGTTCTGAAGAAATGAGCGATGTCGCTGAACGGGTGAAGAAGATTGTCGTCGAGCATCTCGGCGTCGACGCGGAGAAGGTGACCGAGAACGCCAGCTTTATCGACGATCTGGGCGCCGACAGCCTCGATACGGTCGAACTGGTCATGGCCTTCGAGGAGGAATTCGGCGTCGAGATTCCGGATGATGCGGCCGAAACCATTCTGACGGTCGGCGACGCCATCTCCTTCCTCGAAAAAAACACCGCCTGAGCGACCCGATCGACCCGACTGCCTTGGGCGCGGGTCGCAACATCCCATGAGACGGGTCGTCGTCACCGGACTAGGCATGGTGTCGCCGCTTGGCTGCGGCATCGATGCATCGTGGTCGGCCATCCTCGCTGGCCAGAGCGGTATAGCCCGCATCGAAAATTTCGAGGTTGACGATCTGGCCTGCCAGATCGCCGGCCAGTTGCCGCCCGGCTCCAAGGCGGACGGCAAGTACAATCCCGACGAATGGATGGAGCCGAAGGAGAGCCGCAAGGTCGATCCGTTCATCGTCTATGCCATGGCGGCTGCCGACCAGGCGATCGAGGATTCCGGCTGGCACCCGACGAGCCAGGACGACCAGGTGGCGACCGGCGTGCTCATCGGTTCGGGCATCGGTGGCCTGCAGGGCATCGAGGAAACCGCCCATACGCTGCGCGACCGCGGCCCGCGGCGCGTCAGCCCGTTCTTCATTCCCGGCCGTCTGATCAATCTTGCCTCGGGCCAGGTGTCGATCCGCCACGGCCTCAAGGGGCCGAATCATGCGGTGGTGACGGCCTGCTCGACGGGAGCGCACGCCATCGGCGATGCCGCCCGGCTGGTCGCACTCGGTGATGCCGACGTGATGATTGCCGGCGGCGCGGAATTGCCGGTCTGCCGAATCGCCATTGCCGGCTTCGCCGCCGCCAAGGCGCTCTCCACCCATTTCAACGACCGCCCGACCGCCGCCTCGCGCCCCTATGACCGCGACCGCGACGGCTTCGTCATGGGCGAGGGGGCGGGCGTCGTCGTGGTCGAGGAGCGCGAGCACGCTCTGGCGCGTGGCGCCCGCATCTATGGCGAGGTCATCGGCTACGGGCTGTCGGGCGATGCCTACCACATCACCTCGCCGGCCCCTGATGGCGACGGCGCCCGCCGCTGCATGGAGATGGCGCTCAAGCGGGCAGGCATCACCGCCGGCGATCTCGACTATATCAACGCCCACGGCACTTCGACCCAGACCGGCGACGAGATCGAGCTGAAGGCGGTGGAAAGCCTGGCCGGCAACGCCGCCAACCGGATCAGCATGTCCTCGACCAAGTCGGCCACCGGACATCTGCTCGGCGCCGCCGGCGCCATCGAGGCGATCTTCTCGCTGCTGGCGATCCGCGACAATGTGGTGCCGCCGACCCTCAACCTCGACAACCCCTCGGTGGTGACCGCCTTCGATCTGGTGCCGCACACCGCGCGCAAGCGCACGGTCGACACCGTGCTGTCGAATTCATTCGGTTTCGGCGGGACCAACGCCTCGCTGGTGTTGCGCCGCCATGCCTGAGCGGCCGCCTCGACTATCCCGCTTTTGCCACAATAGATGCTACAGTCGCCTGACCTGCCCGCAACGGCGCGGGGCGCCAGAAAAGAGCCGCAGTCTATGGTCGACTTGAGGAGAGAGCCGTACAACGACGACACCGAGGTGTTGTCGGCGCGGCTTCATTCCTCGCTCAGCCGCACCGCGCCGCGCAGCCCCATGGAGGCGCTGCAGCCGGAGCCGGTGCCGCCGCCGCCGCCGCGCTCGCGGGCCGTTCGCCACCCCGTGGTGGTGTTCCTCAATCTCGTCATCACCGTCATCGTCATCGGCGTCCTTGGCATCGGCGGCGGGGTCTTCTTCGCCAAGGCGCGCTTCGACAGCGCCGCCAGCCTCGACTCGGCGCGCTCCTTCACCGTCACCCACGGCAGCGGCCTCAGCACCATCGCCGACGAACTGGTCAAGGACGGCATCATCGATACCAAGTGGCTGTTCGTCTTCGGCGTGTGGCTGAGCAACCAGACCTCCAGCCTCAAGGCCGGCGAATACCTGATCCCCGCCCATGCCAGCATGCGCGACATCATGGACACCATGGTGACCGGCAAGGGCATCCTTTATTCGGTGACGATACCGGAAGGGCTCACCAGCCAGCAGATCGTCGATCGCCTGAAGGCCGACGACGTGCTCACCGGCGACATCAAGGCGGTTCCGGCGGAAGGCAGCCTGCTGCCGGAGACCTACAAGTTCACGCGCGGCGACACGCGTCAGGACATCATCGATCGCATGCAGCGTGAGCGCGACCGGATACTTGCCGACGTGTGGAGCCGGCGGGCGCCGGACCTGCCGATCAAGACGCCGGCCCAACTGGTCACCTTGGCCTCGATCGTCGAAAAGGAGACAGCGCTTGCCGACGAGCGCAGCCGCGTGGCCGCGGTCTTCATCAACCGGCTGAAGCTGAACATGCGCCTGCAGTCTGACCCGACAGTGCTCTACGGCATGTTCGGCGGCGCCGGCCGTCCGGCTGATTTCACGCTCACCCGCAAGGACCTCGAGACGCCGACGCCGTACAACACCTACGTCATACCGGCGCTGCCGCCGGGGCCAATCGCCAATCCCGGCCGCGCCTCGCTCGAGGCGGTCGCAAATCCGTCGCGCACGCGCGACCTCTACTTCGTCGCCGATGGCTCCGGCGGCCACGCCTTCGCCCAGACCTACGAGGACCACCTGCGCAACGTTGCCCGCTGGCGCGACTTCAACGCCAGCAAGGCCGCCGCCAAGGCGGCGGACGGCGAAGCCGGAGCGGACACAGGCGGCGACGGCAGCGCCGCCGCGCCGCTCGCCCTTTCGCCGACGTCGAAGGCGAACGGCCAATAATCGCCGGGCTCCCCGGCAATCTCGCAAGACTTGCCCTTGAACCGGCGCCACCGGGCGGCTCATATGCGTCTGGCGCTGTGACCGGTGCCGAAGCGATTCTGGCTGGGACGGACCAGGGACCGACGATGCCTCTTTGCAGCATGACCGGCTTCGCCCGCGTTGACGGGGCAGGGGAAGGCTACCGCTGGACCTGGGAAGTGCGCAGCGTCAACGGCAAGGGCCTCGACATCCGCCTGCGGCTGCCGCCGGGCTTCGACCATGTCGAGCCGGCCGCCCGCGAGCGCATCGCTGCCGGCCTTGCCCGCGGCAATGTGCAGGCCGGACTTGCCGCCCAGCACGAGGCCGGCACGGGCCGCGTCCACATCAACGAGGAGGTGCTTGCCGAGGTGATCGCCGCCATGGAGCGGGTGGGGGCCAAGGTGGCGGCCGCGCCGCCGACGCTCGACGGGATCCTGGCCATTCGTGGCGTCCTCGAGACGGTCGAGAGCGACCCCGACGAGGCCACCCGGACCGCGCTTTCCGGGCACCTCATCGCCGATCTCGACCGGGCCGTCGCCGATCTGATTGCCATGCGTACGCGCGAGGGGGCGGCCATTGCCGCGGTGCTCACCACGCGCCTCGATGAGCTGGAGCGCCTCGCCCGCGCCGCCGAGGCGTCTCCCGCGCGCACACCGAAGGCCATCCGCGCCCGTCTTGTCGAGCAAGTGACGGCGCTCCTCGACGCCGCACCGGGGCTCGATCCCGACCGGCTGCATCAGGAAGCTGTGCTGCTGGCCACGCGCGCCGACATCCGTGAGGAGCTCGACCGCCTCTATGCCCATATCGCCGCCGCGCGAGAACTGCTTGCCAGCGATGCCGCGGTCGGCCGCCGCCTCGACTTTCTGGCGCAGGAATTCAACCGCGAGGTCAACACGCTCTGCTCCAAGTCGAACGACCGGGCGCTGACGGCGATCGGCCTGGAGATGAAGGCGGTGGTCGACCAGTTGCGCGAGCAGGTGCAGAACGTCGAATGACCAGGCAACGCGATATTGCCCGGCGCGGCATCATGCTGGTGGTCTCCTCGCCCTCGGGCGCGGGCAAGACGACGCTGACGCGCAACCTGCTGGAGCAGGAGGAGGGGGTGAGCCTGTCGATATCGGTGACCACGCGGACACGCCGTGCCAGCGAGATCGATGGTGTCCACTATCTTTTCGTCACCCGGCGGCAGTTCGAGGTGATGCGCGACGCTGGCGACCTGCTCGAATGGGCCGAGGTCCACGGCAATCTCTATGGCACGCCGCGCGCGCCCGTGGAGGCGGCGCTCGCGGTCGGCCGCGACGTGCTCTTCGACATCGATTGGCAGGGGACGCTGCAGCTCTATGAGAGCATGCGTTCCGACGTGGTCAGCGTCTTCGTGCTGCCGCCGTCCGCCAAGGAACTGAAGACGCGCCTCGAGCGGCGGGCCGAGGACAGCGACACGGTGATCGCCAGGCGGCTGCACAATGCGGCGGCGGAAGTGCCGCACTGGACCGAGTACGACTATGTCCTGGTCAACCGCGACCTCGACAAGAGCTTTGCCCGCCTGCGCTCCATTCTGACGGCCGAGCGGCTGAAGCGAGTCTATCGCCCCGACCTCGAAAAGTTCGTGGCCAAGCTCTTGGCCGACCTCAAGAAAATGGACTAGCCCGCAGCCGCGGCAGCGTTTGCCAGGGCGACGAAGCCGGCGATATCGATCTGCTCGGCGCGCAGCGTTTCGTCGATGCCGGCTTGCGCGAGCAGGTACTGGACGTCGAGCCCGAGCGTCTTCAGGCTCTGGCGCAGCATTTTCCGCCGCTGGCCGAAGGCCGCCGCGGTCACCCGTTCGAGCATTTGGGGGGCACAGGCAAGCGGCGCGGCGCGCGGTGTCAGCCGCACCACCGACGAGGTGACCTTGGGCGGCGGCGTGAAGGCGCGCGGCGAGACGTCGAACAGAATCTCAGTCTGGCTGCGCCAGCCGGCAAGCACGCCGAGACGGCCGTAGGTCTTGGAGCCTGGCCCGGCGACGATGCGCTCTGCCACCTCGCGCTGGAACATCAACGTCATCGATTCGTACCACGGCGGCCAGGGTTCGGCTTTCAGCCAGCCGACGAGCAGCGGCGTGGCGACGTTGTAGGGCAGGTTGGCAACGATGCGGGCCGGCGCCGCGGCGAGCGCCGCCATATCGACCGCGAGCGCGTCGGCATTGACGATGGTGAGGCGCCCCGGCGCCGCCGCCGCGATCTCCTCCAGCGCGGCGATGCAGCGCCGGTCGCGCTCGATGGCAACGACATGGGATGCGCCCTCGGCAAGCAGCGCACGGGTGAGGCCGCCGGGGCCGGGGCCGACCTCGACCACGGTCGCCCCGGCAAGCGGCCCCGAGGCGCGGGCGATGCGCGCCGTCAGGTTGAGATCGAGCAGGAAGTTCTGGCCGAGGCCCTTGCGGGCACTGATCTCGTGGCGGGCGATGACCTCGCGCAGCGGCGGCAGGTCGTCGATCGCCGTCATCCGGCGAGAAGTTCGTTCTGCCTCAACTGCGCTGCCATGCGCAGCGCCGCGGCGAGGCTCGCCGGGTCTGCCCGGCCGCTGCCCGCGATGTCGAGGGCCGTGCCGTGGTCCGGGGAGGTGCGCACGAAGGCGAGCCCGAGCGTGATGTTGACGCCATGGTCGAAGGCGAGCGTCTTGGCCGGGATCAGCGCCTGATCGTGATACATGCACAGCACCGCGTCGTAGTTCTTCCGCGCCGCCGGGTGGAACAGCGTGTCGGCGGGCAGGGGCCCGCGCGCCTCGATGCCCTCGGCCCGCAGCACCGCCACCGCCGGGCGCACGATGCGCTCGTCCTCGTCGCCGATCGAGCCGCTTTCGCCGGCATGCGGGTTGATGCCGGCGACCGCCAGGCGCGGGTTGGTCACCGCGAAGCGGCGTCTCAGCGCATCGGCGACGATGCGGCCCGTATCGACGATCAGGCGTTCACTGAGCGTCGTGGCGACGTCGCGCAGCGGGATGTGGATGGTCACCGGCACCGCCTTCAGCTCGGGGCTGGCCAGCATCATCACCGGCCGGCCCGGCTCTCCGGTCCATGCCGCCGACATGGTGCCGAGAAATTCGGTATGGCCGGGATGGCTGAAGCCGGCGTCGTAGAGAACCTTCTTGTTGATCGGATTGGTGACCATCGCCGCGGCGAAGCCGGCACGCACGTCGCCGGCGGCCCGCGCAATCGCCTCGATGACCGCCTGGGCGTTGGCCGGATCCGGCGAGCCGACCACGGCCCGGACCGGCGCCTCCAGCTGCACGACAGGCAGGGCACGGTCAAAACAGTCGGCGGCAGCGGTCGCCGTGACGACCTCGACAGGACAGGCGACGCCGAGCATCGCCGCACGCTCGACGAGCACAGTCTCGTCGGCCAGGCAATAGAACGCCGGCAACGCCAGCTCGTTTCGTCTGAGCCATGCGGCAATGGTGATGTCCGGTCCGATGCCGGACGGCTCCCCCATGGTGAGGGCAAGTGGCGGTAGCATCCCCGGTGCCCCTTCGCCCAGGCTGCCCTAGCGATATTCGATGATGGCAGCCTTGTGCAATTCGTCCAGATAGTCCTTGCCGAGGGTCTTGGCCTGCTGGCCGTAGAGCTGGTTGGTGACCTCGGCCCGTGCCGCCGCCTGGCTCTTCACCTGCTTGATCGAACACACCGCAATAAGCTCGACGCCCTCATCCATCTGATAGGGCGGCGCCGTCTTGCCTGCGGCCGTCTTCTGGATATCGTCGCCCTCGGCCCCGTGCAGCTGGGTGGCGTCGCGCCGGCCGATGTCCTTGACCACGACGCCGCGCAGCTTCTGCGCCTGCGCCAGGCTGTTGTCGCAGCCCTGGAAGCGCTGGCGGAACTGCTCGGCCTCGCGCCGCCGCTGGGCATAGAGCGAGGGCGACGAGCCCTTCGGCACGATGAAGACGATCTGCTGCAACATGTATTCGTTGAGCATCATCTCGGTCGGGTTGCCCTTGGCGATGATCGCACTGGCCACGTCCTGGGACTTCACCAGCGCCTTCGCCTGAGTGCGCCTCTGCACCAGATATTGCCAGGTCAACTGGGCCCGCAGGCGCTGTTTGAGCGTCGCCGCATCGATGCCACGCGCCGCCAGCGCTTTGGTCAACTGGTCCGGAGTCATCTTGAGGCTCTGCCCGATCGAGGCAAAGGCGCCGTCGACCTGGGCATCCGGCGCCCGCACGCCGCGCTTCTTCGCCTCGTACATCTCCAGCGTCTCGTCGATCAGCTCGTCGGTGGCGATCTTGGTGCTGGTCTTGGCGCCGCCCAGCGCCATAAGCTTTTGACGCTGGCTGATGTCGTAGTGGGTGATCGGAACCTCGTTCACCAGGACGGCGATCGAGCTGGCGCTTTTGTTGAGCGTCGGGATATCCGGCATCTGGGTGTTGCCGGTGACGGGGGGCCCGGTGACCTTGGAGCCGCCAGAATTGAACATGTCGCTGAAGCTGCTGCACGAGGCGAGCCCCAGCACGAGACCGGCGATCGCCAGAAGACGCAATTGAGGCCCGGTCGGAAGGTTCAAAGGCATTCCTCGAAAATCGGCGCCAGCCTGCGGCAACGATTGGCAGTGAGGCGGCAAATCATCAAATCAGGTCCGCCACATGCAGCATGGCCGCATCATTGCGCCAAATCGGGCAAAAAGAGGGTCCTGACACCGGGCAAACCGTCAATTCGTCGGGCTGGGCAGGTTGGTCTGATACGAGGTGTCGCCCAGGGTGCGAAGCTGCAAGCGGAAGGTGAGCCAGCGGCTTGGCAGGTCGGTGTAGCCCTTGCGCTGCTCGGAGTAAGCAAGCGAGAAGGTCAGGCAATCGTTGTCGAAGGCCAGGCCAAGGCTGTCGCCGGCGATCGTGGTCTTGTCGATGTCGTAGATCACCGAGCCGAACGCACGCCAGTTCTCCGTCAGATTGACCGAGGCAGCGCCACGGACGACTGAAGCCGAAGCCAGCGTGCTGCTGTAACGATTGTGCTTCATATAGAGATAGGCGGCCGAAGCGCTGACCGGTCCAAGCGGTGCGGTTGCCTCGACCTCGGCACGGTTGACAGCAAAATTGGCGTTGTCGAAGCGACCATTGGCACTGATCGTCGGCCCGAGACCGGTATCAAGTGTAGCGCCGGCAACATAGTCCGAAATGTTCGTGTCGAGACCGCTCGACAGGCCTGACGTGCTTCCGCCGACGCCAGCAATGTCGGGGGTCGCATAGGGGTTGGTGCCGGCCAGCTGGTACGACTGACCGACGGTCGCATCCAGAGAAGCGCCGCTGTCGAACGTACCGTTGTAGTGCAGGCCGAGGTTCAGACGCGTGCCGCCCTCGACACGGTCGAAGCCCGAGAACTTGTCATGGTCGAACAGGTTCGACGCGTCGAACACGAGGCTCTGGGCGTCGTTATTGGGCAGCATACCGGCCTTCATTTCGTTCGGCCGCACAATCAACTGCGCCCGCGGCTCGATGATGCTGGTGACATGGGGCGCCTGCGCCAGGATCGGCAGGCTCCAGTCGATGCCGACGGCCGGCATGAAGCGGTAGACGTGGGAATCGGAGGTCAGGCCGGCAGCCATTGCCGCCGACGTCTGGCCATCGAGATAGAAGGCGTCACCGCGCAGATAGGCGAAGGGCGTGATGACCTGCCCCATGGGCCCGATGAACCGCCGCTGCCAGTCGACCTGTTCGGTGGCGCGGACGAACGTGCCCGCCGTGCCGCTGTCGAATGTGTTGGCGACGCCGCCACTGAGGTATTTGGCGAGCCAGTCATCTTCGCTGCGGGTGAGAGTCGTCAGATTGGAGGTAAACGACAGCTCGCCGCCGAACAGCGGGTGATCGACGTATCTCTTGCTGTCTATCTCCGGCACCGCCATCGCCTGGCGGCCCTGAGTAAAGGTGGCGTCGGTCGATGCCGTGAGAACCTGATAGGACGATGCACGGGCCTCGAAGAAGTTGCGATCCTTCAACCCAGTCAAATAGACGGTGGAGGTCGTTCCCGAAACATCCTGGTTGATGACGCCGTAGTCGCGCGTGAAGGTCCGGTCGGAGAGCAGCGTCCCGTCCCAGCCGAAGGTCCAGTCCTTGGTCAGGCTGAACTGGCCACTGGTTCGGGCACCGCCGCGGAAGGTCTGTGTGCCGGACGTGCCGGTAAAGGCGCTCGGGTCGCTCTGGCGGATACCGGCCAACTCGATCGAGTATTGGCCGTTCGACAGGCGGTGTCGAAATTCGAGCTGCCCAAGGAACCCCTGGCGGGTGAGGTAGCTCGGCGTGAACGTGACGTCCATATTGGGCGCGATCGTCCAGTAATAGGGCGCGGACGCGAAGAAGCCGAGCTTTTCGGCGTAGCCGAAATTGGGCGCCAGGAAGCCAGATTTGCGCTTCACGGTCGGGTCCGGCGTCGCGAAATAAGGCGTCCAGGCGATCGGCAGGCCCATGAACTCGAACCGCGCATTCGTGAAGTAGACCATGTGCTCCTTCTGGTCGATCACGATCTTGGCGGCCCGCACGTTCCACAGCGGCGGCTTTTCGGGGTGGTCCCTGCACGGTTCGCAGGCGGTGTAGCTGCCGTCGGTGAACGTCGTCTCGTCGGCAGTGTGCTGAGCGCTTTGCGCGCCAAAATGCGTGTGCTGCGCGCTGTCCACCCTCAGCGACTCGACGAAGCCATCGCGGAAGTCGTCTGTGATGTCGAGATAGTCGCTGTAGAAGGCCGTTCCCGTCGGATCGACCAGCTTCACATGGCCATAGGCATACAGGCGGCCGCTGGTCTTGTTGTAGGTGACCTTCTCGGCCTCGAGCGTGTAGCCGCCGTAGTAGATCTTCACATTGCCAACGGCAGAGACAGCGTTGTGATCGTAGTCATAGACCAGCTGGTCGGACTCGACGAGCATGCGCTGCCCGGCGGAGACCGAGGGTTGCGAGACCATCATCCCGTCCCCGACAGCCGCGTGACCGACCGTAGGCGCGACGAGGCCCAGCAACACCGCAGCCAGTGCGATGCGCATCAGGCCCCGGCCGGTAATCCGGCCGGTTCGTCCCCCTACAGCGACGCCCGCCGCCGCCCCGATCATCCATCCTCCAGATGCAACAGCACAGTTATACCGAACAAGGTTGCCACACCCGCCGGCAACCACGCGGCCAGTGGCGGAGGCACGATTCCACCACTGCCCAAATCCCACGCAATCTTCATGAGAACATAAAGCATGAAGCCCACGCCTACGCCAGTGATAATCATCCATCCGACGTCCCGAGAACGGGAGAATCGCAACGAAACATTGGCTGCGATCAGCACCATGGCAAGGAGCAGGATCGGTCGTGACAACAGCACATTGTATTGTAGCAGAAACCGGTCGCCCGGCACACCGGCCCGCTGCGCCGAAGCGACCAGGCCGGGAAGAGCCCAAAACGACACAGAATCAAGCTGTAGGAAGGTTCTCTTAACCTCACCTTCGGTCAGATTTGTCGGCAGCTCGTAGACCGCCACCTTGCGCGGGGTGGCGTTGGGGGTGGTCACCACAGCCTTCTCCAGCCGCCAGGCGCCCGGCTCGTAATGACCCCGGTCTGCGTCGATTCGCTCCCTGAACTTCCCGTTCGGGTCGAAAACGTAGGCGGTCACACCGATCAAGCCGAGCCCGTCATCGAAGGACTGCGGCGCACCGACGATCGATTCGTGGTCGCCGGTGGCCTGGCGCACCCAGACCGGGCCGGTGTGAGTCGCGGTCGGCCGATGGCCCGAGGGCAGCACCTGAGTGGTGAGCTCGTTCGACAGATTGAGCAGGTTGGCCGCCATTGGGTTGTAGA
Organism: uncultured Alphaproteobacteria bacterium; assembly: GCA_963785065.1. Lineage (GTDB taxonomy): Bacteria > Pseudomonadota > Alphaproteobacteria > Rhizobiales > Kaistiaceae > CAVSRC01. The sequence goes on along the minus strand of CAWATX010000004.1, from coordinate 624,937 downwards.
GAGTGGTGCCGACGATGCCGATGAGCAGACCGACCACGCAGGCGGGCAGCAGAAACTGCATGGCGGACACGCCCGCGGCCCGCGCCACCACCACTTCCAGCCGGCGGTTGGCGATGACGAACGCGGCGATCGAGCCGTAGAGGACGGCAAACGGCAGCGCATCCTCGGTCACGCTCGGCACACGGAAGAGGGCAACCAGCGCCAGCGTGAAGCCGCCGACATAGTCGCCTTTGAAGGCGCGATTGAAGAACTCGATATAGGTGATGGCGGTGATCAGCAGGAAGCCCAGCGCGAAGATGGACAGGACCATCTTGGCGAAATGGCGGGCGAAATAGAGCGAGAGGGTACGGCCAAGCATGGCTGGTCTACTGGGCCCCTCCGGCCGGCGCCGCTTTTTGGTTGCTCAGCATGCCACTGGTGCGCGCGAACACCGCCTCGGCAAAGGCGACGATCGCTTCCGGCGGCTGCAACTGGCGACCGGTCAGAATCAGGAAGCAGCCCAGAAGCACGCCGCCCAGCGGAATGGCGTAGAGCAGCCACACGGCAAGCGTGCTTGATTCGGCAAGGTTGGGCAGGAAGACGCCGAGCGCGCGCAGGGTGGTGGTGATGATCACCGCCATGGTCACGTTCGCCGCGCGGCTACGTCGCGGTGATGCGGCCTGGCCGAGGAAGACCAGCGGCAGCACGGCGAAGAGCAGGCCGTAGAGCGGCGAGGACAGGCGATTGTGCAGTTCTGACCGGTATTTCCCGGGATATTTTCGGTAATAGCTGTCCTCGGGATCGGGATTGAACAGGTACCCGGTGTCGCGCTCGGCGGGATGAAGCTGCGGCGTCCCGCTGCGGCTGGTGAACGAGGACAGGTCGAAGGCGTAGGACGAAAACTCGATCATCGAGATCGACTGATCGGCCGTGGTGCGCTGCTGGATCGTGCCGTTGTTCATGATCATGAACACGCCGAGCGCATTGTCGATAACGGCGCCACGTTCGGCCAGATAGGTCGAGGTTTGCCCCGGTTCGCGATCATCGGCGACGAAGACGCCATGCAGCGTGCCGTCCGGGTCGCGGCTGCGGATGTGTATGGTGAGCTTGGGGGCCGGCTGCATGAACTGCCCAGGCTGCAGCACCGAGGTCAGCATGTCGCCGCGCACATTGGTGAGCAATACCTGCCACGCGCGCAGCGACAGCGGCGCGAAATAGAGCGACATGGCAGCGACCAGGAGGGTGACGATGAACCCGACCAGCAGCACCGGGCGCAGCACGGTGAGCTGTCCCGCGCCGCTGGCATTGATGACCACCAGCTCCGAATCGCCGTTGAGCTGGGTGAAGGTGTAGATCACGGCGATCAGCAGAGCGACCGGCAGCACCACCGTCACCAGCGCCGGCACCAGCAGCGCCGAGACGTAGAAGAAGGTCCACACGGTCTGGCCGTTCGCAGTGACCAGATCGAACTGGCGCAGCGCCTGCGACAGCCACACCATGGTCCCCAGCGCCACGAAGATCATCGTCGTGGCCCGGACCATCCTCACGAACATATAGCGCTCTAGAAGTCTCATGCGCGCCTTCGGGCCCGGTGTCGCCGGCGGCGATTATGGTGGGATTGCTGCATTGCGCAACCGCCCAATGGCGCGCAACCGAGAAAATCTGCCCGGCGGCGCGAGGTCTGTTATCTTGGCGGCGGAAATCCGCCTTTTTTGTGAGCTCAGCCCCGCCATGACCGATCTCATCAGCATTCAATTCGCCAAGCCGGGCCGCAAGCTGGCCGGCACCGTCGTCGCCCTGGCCGGCCCGGACCTTGCGCTCGGTCCCCGCGCGCGCGGCCTCGGGCTTGAAGCCCCGATCGCGCGCGCCGCTGCAGCGGCGGGTTTTTCCGGCAGGACGAAGTCCGTCCTCGACCTGCTGGCGCCTGCCGGGGCCGATTTCGACCGGCTGATTCTGGTTGGCACCGGCGCGCCGGCTGAGATCGGCGAGAAGGACTGGGTCGATCTCGGCGGTGTCGCGGCCGGCGCCCTCGGCAAGTCCAAGGCGGTGACCGTTCTTTTCGAGCGGCCCGACGGCCGGCGCACGCCCAAGGCCGCGGCGGCTGATTTTGCGCTCGGCGCGAAGCTGCGCGCCTATGCTTTCGACAACTACAAGACCGACGGGGAGGACAATGACGGCGGCGCCCGCAAGCAGCCGGTCGAGATGACGCTTGAGGTCGCCGACCTCGCCGGCGTTCGCTCGGCGTGGACCGCAAAGAGCGCCATTGCCGGGGGCGTGCTGATGGCGCGCGACCTCGTCAACGAGCCGGCGAACGTGCTCGGGCCGGTCGAATTCGCCGAACGCGCGAAGGGCCTGAAGGAACTTGGCGTCGAGGTCGATGTGCTCACCGAGACGGAGATGAAGAAGCGCGGCATGCGCGCGCTCCTCGGCGTCGCCCAGGGCTCGGCCCGCCCGCCGCGTCTGGTGGTGATGCGCTGGAACGGCGGCCGCGCCAAAGACCAGCCGGTTGCCTTCGTCGGCAAGGGCGTCGTCTTCGATACCGGCGGCATCTCGATCAAGCCAGCCGGCGGCATGGAGGACATGAAGGGCGACATGGCCGGCGCAGCCGCTGTTACCGGGCTCATGCGCGCGCTCGCCGGGCGCAAGGCCAAGGTCAACGCGATCGGCGTCATCGGCGTGGTCGAGAACATGCCCGACGGCGCCGCCCAGCGGCCCGGCGACATCGTCACCGCCATGACCGGACGCACCATCGAGGTCATCAACACCGACGCCGAAGGGCGGCTCGTTCTCGCCGACGCCGTCGCCTATACCGAGGAACGCTTCCAGCCGAAGTTCATGATCGATCTGGCGACGCTGACCGGCGCCGTCATCATCGCGCTCGGCCACCATTATGCCGGCATGTATGCCACCGAGGATGGGCTCGCCGCAGCACTGTCGGCCGCCGGCGAGGTGACCGGCGAGCGCGTCTGGCGCATGCCGCTCGCCAAGGAATACGACAAGCAGATCAATTCCAAGTTCGCCAACGTCAAGAACACCGGCGGCCGCGACGCCGGCTCGATCACCGCCGCCCATTTCATCAAGCGCTTCGTCAAGGACACGCCCTGGGTCCATCTCGATATCGCCGGCACTGGCTTCGGTTCGCCGCAGACCGAGGTGAACCGCTCCTGGGCGTCGGGCTGGGGCGTCCGCCTGCTCGACCGGCTGGTCGCCGACAAATACGAGCGGTGACGAGCGGCCGGCCGCGGCGCTAGATTGGGATCATGACCAGGCACAATGTCAGGAAGGTGCTCGACCGTGTGCTGAAGTGGCCGCCGGACCGCCAGGAGGCCGCGGCCGAGATGCTGCTGGCCATGGAGGGCGAGGACGGCGCGGTCTGTTGCCTGACGGACGAGGAATGGGTCGCCATCGAGCAGGGGCTGCGCGAGGCCGAGGCGGCCGAATGCGCCTGCGAGGCGGACATGGAAGCGCTGTTCCTGTGCCCGGGCGAAACGACGGTTCACTGCCGGCGGCCGACATGACCGACGTCCTTTTCTACCACCTGACCAGCCAGCCGCTGGAGCGGGTGCTGCCCGACCTCCTGGAGAAGTGCCTCGAGCGGAAGTGGCGGGCGGTGGTGCAGGTCGGCTCGGAGGAGCGGCGCGATGCGCTCGACGCCCATCTGTGGACGTTCCGCGACGACGGCTTCCTGCCGCACGGCACAATCAAGGACGGCCATGCCGGCACCCAGCCGGTGTGGCTGACGACTGACGACGACAATCCCAACGGAGCCGAGGTGCGTTTCCTCGCCGATGGCGCCGACATCGCCGACTACGGCGCCTACGCCCGCGTCGTACGGCTCTTCGACGGCAACGATCCCGACGCCGTCGATCTGGCGCGGGCCGCCTGGAAGGCGGCCAAGGGTGCGGGCCACGAGGCCACCTACTGGCAGCAGTCGGAAAGCGGTCGCTGGGAGAAGAAGGGGTAGGGCGCTTCTTGGTCGGATAGAACCATTCCGACGGCGACGACAATGGCGCAAAAGAGCCCGTCCCGTCGGGTTTCCGGCCGGCGGGCGAGCCACGGTCCTGATGCCGTGCAGGAGGGGTGCCCGGCTGGCGCAACCGGCCCTGCGATGGCATAAGCCGTCGCTCCGCCTCGACCGGACGTTTCGATGAACCCGTTCTGGAGCCAGATTGCGCGCGAGCTTTCGCCCTATGTGCCCGGCGAGCAGCCGCGCATCGCCAATCTGGTGAAGCTCAACACCAATGAGAGCCCCTTCGGCCCTTCGCCGCGCGCGCTGGAGGCCATGCAGGCCGCCGTCACCGACAGCTTGCGGCTTTATCCCGATCCCGAGGCGATGGAACTTCGCGAGGTGCTTGCTGCCCATCACGGCGTCAACGCCGAACAGGTCTTCGTTGGCAACGGGTCGGATGAGGTGCTGGCGCATGCCTTCGTTGCGCTCCTCAAGCAGCCGAAACCCCTGCTGTTTCCCGACGTCACCTACAGCTTCTATCCGGTGTGGGCCGAGCTGTTCGGCATCGCCTGTGAGACCGTGCCGCTGGACGGCGACATGCGCATCCGCGTCGAGGATTATCGCCGCGCCGCGGGGGCGATCGTCATCGCCAATCCCAACGCGCCGACCGGCGTTGCCTTGTCGCGCGCAGCGATCGCCCGGTTGCTCGACGATCATCCCGAGATCCCGGTGCTGGTCGACGAGGCCTATGTCGATTTCGGCGGCGAGAGCGCGGCGCCGCTGATTGCCGATCATCCGAACCTGCTGGTCGTGCAGACGATGTCGAAGTCGCGGGCGCTCGCCGGCCTGCGGGTAGGCTATGCGCTCGGCGACGTTGGCCTGATCGAGGCGCTCCGCCGGGTGAAGGACAGCTTCAATTCCTATCCGCTCGGCCGCATCGCCCAGGCGGGGGCGGCGGCCTCGGTTCGTGACGACGCCTATTTTCGCGCGACCTGCGCCAAGGTCATCGCGGCACGGGAGGCGATGACGCAGGAGCTCGCCAGCCTCGGCTTCGTAGTGCTGCCGTCGAGCGCCAATTTCGTCTTCGCCCGGCATCCTGCATTTGATGGCGCGGATTTCGCGATGGCGCTTCGCCAACGCGCGGTGCTGGTGCGGCATTTCAACAAGCCGCGCACCGCGCCCTGGCTACGCATCACCGTCGGCGGCGGCGATGACATCCGGCGGCTGATCGCGGCGGCGGCGGACATCATCGGGAAATAGCCATTGGCCCGGACGGTCCGTGGCATTCGACGAAAATCGATTCCAATATTCTCGCGTCGTTAAGCCTCATCCGAGAATTCGCCCTCGGCTCGCCTGGCCATTAACGCCATCGGTAATTCCCGCAGCTCATGTTCGCCAACAGGCGAATGAATCGCCCTGCTGGGATTTGCGGAAGCCATGACGGCTCTCAAAGCCTCCGAGCGGGAGGTCGACGCGGCGCTTCCGCGCGACATCCCGCAATCTGCTCAAGACACCGAACAGCATTTTCGGATGCCGGCGCCGCCGCAGCCGCGCGGCCCCGTGTCCAACCTCGGCGATCGCAAGGACGTCCGCGAACTTCAGAACATGATCGAGCAGGCATTCGCCTTGCTCGACGAGGCCGCCGACCGCGAGAGCGGTGCCGCGCCGCATGAACCTGCCGTGGCGATGCCGCAGGGGTTGCGTGCGCTCGGCGCGCCCCCGGGCTCAGAACTCAGATACCGATCGTCATGGGCCGGCCGCATCTTCAAGACCTTCGCCGGCACCGCCATCATCGTCGCGGTGGGCCTGGTTCCGCTGCAGCGCGTAACCACGCTGGTCAGCAACGAGGCCTACGTCGATGCGCCGGTCTATCTTCTCAAGTCTCCGGCAGACGGCGTGTTCAAGCGCGCACAGCTGACCGTCGGTTCGCTGGTCGCGCCGGGCGTGCCGCTCGCCCTGATCGAGAGCCCGTCCGGCTCCATCCACGATACCGCCGTGGTCGCCTCCACGAGCGGCAAGGTCTGGGACGTGAAGTTCCAGCCCGGCGACCAGGTCGCCAAGGGTGACGTCATCGCGCGCATCGTCGGCTGCTCGGCGAGCAGCGTCGTCGCGACCGTACCGGAGGGGACCTACGACAAGCTGAGCCCGGGCATGCCGGCGCGTTTCAGCTTCTATGGCAGCAATCATTTCCACTACGGCACGGTCGGCAACCTGCTCGGCCATTCCGCCACGACCGGCGGCTATGCCATCACGGTGTTGCAGTCCGACGCCCGGGCCTATCGTGTCGCCGTGTCGCTGCCCGATCTCGGTGCCGTCGAGGACTGCGCCGTCGGCCGGCGCGGCACCGTCGTCTTCGGCCAGCAGGCGCGTTGAGCGGCATCATGATCGACCTGCCGCGCATCGTCGACAGTCTGACGGCCCTGTTGAGCACACCGCTGATGCAGGCCATGGCGCCGGCGATCCTCATCGGCGCCTTCCTCTTCGCCGTGCTGCCCTGGATGCCGACGAACTGGCGTCCGGCGCGCGTCATTCTGGCCTTGCTCAGCGGCACGTTGCTTCTGCGCTATCTGGTGTGGCGCTATCAGGCCACGCTGCCGCCGATGAGCGAACCGGTGGACTGGCTGGTCGGCTGGGCCTTCTACATCATTGAGGTCCTGGGACTGACCTCGGCGCTGCTGTCGCTGCTGTTCCTCAGCCGCGTGCGCGATCGCAGCGCCGAAGCGGACCGCCACGAAGGCTGGGAACGCCGCACCGGAGAAGCGCCGTTGATCGACGTGCTGATCTGCACCGTCAACGAGGAGCAACGCATCCTCGAGCACACGATCCTCGGTGCGATAGGCATGGACTATCCGAACTTCCGCACCTGGGTGCTCGATGACGGCAAGCGCCCGTGGCTGAAGGCGCTGTGCGAAAGCCTTGGTGTCGGCTACCTGACGCGGCCCGACAATGCCGGCGCCAAGGCCGGCAATATCAACCACGCGCTCGCCATATTGGGCAGGCTGCCCAGGCCGCCGCAGTTCATCTCGATCCTCGATGCGGATTTCGTCCCCACCGCCCGTTTCCTGTCGCGGGGGATGAGCCTGTTCCACGATCCCAAGGTCGGCATCGTCCAGACACCCCAGCATTTCATCAATCCGGATCCGATTCAGACCAACCTGGCCATCGCCGGCACCTGGCCCGACGAACAGCGCTATTTCTTCGACATCGTCATGCCGGCCAAGGACGCCTGGGGCGTCGCCTTCTGCTGCGGCACCTCGTCGATCATCCGTTGCCAGGCGTTGAAGCAGATCGGCGGCATCCCCACCGAATCGGTGACCGAGGACTATCTCACCACGCTGCGCCTCAAGGAAATCGGCTACACCACGGCCTATCTCAACGAGCCGCTGACCTTCGGTCTCGCGCCGGAAGGGCTGAAGGAATACGTCACCCAGCGCGGCCGCTGGTGCCTCGGCTTCATGCAGATCCTGCGCGGGCCGAGCGGCCCGCTGGCGCTGAACCGGCTCGGCTTGATCGACCGCATCAGCCTGATCGAGGCGTTCCTCAACTGGTCCTTCGTCTATCTCTACAAGGTCGTTGGCATCTTCGTGCCGGCCATCTACCTGCTGTTCGGCATCAAGGCCGTCGAGGTCCATCTGTTCGAGATGCTGGCGGTGTTCCTGCCGTTCTACGTGGTCCAGTCGCAGATGATGGCCTGGGTATCGCATGGCCGCGTCGTGCCATTCCTGAGCGATGTTGCCCAGATGCTGACGGCGCCGGCGGCGCTGAAGGCGGTCTTCATCGGCTTCTTCCGGCGGCGCGGGCACAAGTTTACGGTCACCGCCAAGGGCGGCGACCGATCGGTGCGCTTCGTCGAATGGCCGCTGCTCAGGATCTTCCTGCTGCTCCTCATCATGTCGACCTTTGCCGTCGAGTACGCCTTCGCGCTGACCGATCGCTACGTGCTGATGAGCCAGGGGGCGCTGGCGCTGGCGTGGAGCTGGTACAACATCGTCGTGCTGTTCTTGCTCTGCCTGATCTGTGTCGAGCAGCCGCGGTTGCGGCAGGCGGGACGCTTCTCTTCCGACGAGATGGCGAGCGTCTTTGTCGCCGGGCGGCGCGCCATCTTCCGTCTGCGCGACATCTCGGTGAGCGGCGCCCGCTTCGAAGGCGACGCCGGCGTGCGCCCCGGAACCACCGTCCTGGTGCGCCTCGGCAAGGACTCCATCATGGCCAGGATCGTGCGCAGCACCAAGGAGAGCTTCGCCGTCCGCTTCGAGAACTCGTTGTTGACGCGGGCGGCGCTCGTCCGCCACATCTATTCGGCCATGCAGGAGAGGGCGATCCGCCAGGTGCGCGCTGCACCGCTGTTGCGCGCGCTCGTCCGCCGCATCATGCAATAGCCGCTAGTCGGCCTCTGCCATCGCCTCTTCCAGATCGGCGCTGGCCGTAAGCCAGGTCTCCTCGGCCTTGGCCAGCTTGCGCGCCGCCTCGGCCCTTTCCTTGGCGAGGAAGGCGGCCTCGGCCGGGTTGCGCTCATAGAGCTTGGCGTCGCCGAGCTTGCGGTCGAGGCGATGAATCTCTTTCTGAAGAGATGCGATCAAGGATTCGGCATCCTTGATCTTTTTCCTGAGCGGCGCCGTCTGCTGGCGGCGCCCGGCGGCATCGCGGCGGCGGTCCTGCGCAGTGCCGTTCGCCGGCGCCTTGCGTGCCGAGCCGCCATTGCCATTGCCGCCGTTGCGGCTGTCGAGCACCAGCCGGCGATAATCGTCGAGGTCGCCGTCATAGGGCGCCGCCGTGCCGCCGGCGACCAGCCACAGCCGGTCGACCGACGCCTCGACCAGATGGCGGTCGTGGCTGATCAGGATGACGGCGCCGGGAAATTCGGCGAGCGCCCGGACCAGCGCCTCGCGGCTGTCGATGTCGAGATGGTTGGTCGGCTCGTCGAGGATCATCAGATTGGCGCCGGTGAAGGTGGCAAGCCCGAGCAGCAGGCGCGCCTTCTCGCCGCCGGAGAGGTCGGCGGCCTTGGTGTCCATCTTGGCGCGCACGAAGCCGAGCGCCCCGGTGCGGGCGCGCACCTGGGCTTCGGTGGCCTCCGGTAGCAGGTCGCGGACATGGTCGTAGGGCGACCAATCAGGTTTCAGCTCGTCGAGCTGGTGCTGGGCAAAATAGGCGACCTCCAGCCAGTGCAGGCGGCGGAAGCGGCCGCCCATGGCGGGCAGGCGGCCGGCGATCAGCTTGGCCAGCGTCGACTTGCCGTTGCCATTGGCGCCGAGGAGTCCGATGCGATCGTCGTCGTCGAGGCGGAGGTCGAGGCCACGCAGAACCGGCCTGTCCGCCTCATAGCCAACCGACACCCCCTCCATCTGAATGATCGGCGGCGCGGCCGCCTTGGCCGGCGGAGGAAAGTGGAAGGGCACCACCGTATTGTCGGCGAGCGCCGCGATCGGCTCCATCCGCTCCAGCATCTTCAGCCGCGATTGCGCCTGGCGCGCCTTCGACGCCTTGTAGCGGAAGCGGTCGACGAAAGATTGCAGGTGCCGGCGCTGGTCGTCCTGCTTGGCCTTGAGCTTCAGTTGCAGCGCCTGGCGCTCGCGCCGCTGACGGTCGAACGAATCGTACCCGCCGCGATAGAGCGTGAGCCTGCCCTGGTCGAGATGGACGATCGAATCGACGGCGCGATTGAGCAGATCGCGGTCGTGGCTGATGATGACGACGCTGTAGGGGTATTTGGCGATGTAGGTCTCCAGCCACAGCGTGCCTTCCAGGTCGAGGAAGTTGGTCGGCTCGTCGAGGAGCAGCAGGTCCGGCCGCGCGAACAGTGTCGCGGCCAGCGCCACGCGCATGCGCCAGCCGCCGGAGAAGGACGAACAGGGCAGCTTCTGCGCCGCCTCGTCGAAGCCGAGGCCGGCGAGGATGGTGGCGGCGCGCGCCTCCGCCGAATGGGAATCGATGTCAGCCAGACGGGTGTGGATCTCGGCAATGCGGTGCGGGTCGTGCGCCGTCTCGGCCTCGGCGAGCAGCGCCTCGCGCTCATGGTCGGCGGCCAGCACCACCGCGATCAGGCTTTCCGGCCCGCCCGGCGCCTCCTGCGCCACCTGGCCGATGCGCGCCTGCCTGGGCAGGCCGATCGACCCGCTCTCCGGCCCGATTTCGCCGGCGATCAGGCGGAAGAGGGTGGTCTTGCCGGCACCGTTCGCCCCCACCAGGCCGGTCTTGGCGCCGTCTGGCAGCGCCACCGTGGCGTGATCGATCAGCAGGCGATGGCCGATCCGGTAGGTGAGGTCGTTGATGTGCAGCATGGCGGCGGGTTTGTGCCGCGAAGCGGCCGCAGGGGCAAGGGGGGCGGGACTAGCCGCAGATGCCCATGAGCTTGCAGTAGTCCTGCATTGCCTCGGAGATCGTCTGGTTGAGTTCCACGATCCGCTGCTGGTAGCGGGCCGTCAGGCAGGTGACGTCACTGCCACAGGCGTTCCGCTGGGTCAGCCACGCCCGCTGCTCGTCCTGCGCTGCCCCGCGCGCGCCCATCAGCATGGGGATCTGCATGCGCACGCCGTAGAGCGTCGCCATCGCCACGTCGAGTTCGGACAGCGTCCGGTTGGCGCAGATCGCCTTCTCGTCGGCCGTCTTCGCCTTGGCGCAGTCGAAACTGGCGGCAGCCGCCGGTGACGCGGCGGCCGTGAACGCGATCATCGCCGCGGCAAGCAGCCGGCGGCCCTCCGGCGCGAAACCCATGTCTCACCTCCTCGCGCGAGCCGCCCCATCGCTGCGCAGCGGGCGAGGATAGCAGCGCCCGCAGGTTTGCCGAAGTCCTGCCGAAGAATCTCCGGAATTTCGGCGGACAGGTGCTGTGACCGGATACCTTGGCGTGCCCGCCACATCGGTTAGTATCGCCAAAACGCCGTCCGGCCGGACATCTTGTGGAGCAGACTCGATGAGACATCTCACCTTCTGCCTTTCCGTCGCCTGTCTGGCGCTGCTGGCGGGCGTACCGCAGAGCGCAGCGGCCAGCACGATCGACGACGTGCGCGCCGCCGGCCGGCTCAGTTGCGGCGTCAGCGAGGGGCTGCCCGGCTTTTCCGACAAGGATGCCGCCGGCGTCTGGCACGGCTTCGACGTCGATTTCTGCCGGGCGGTCGCCACCGCCGTCCTCGGCGACCCGGATAAGGTCGATTTCGTGCCGCTCTCCGCGGCGGCGCGCTTCGACGCGCTCAAGGACCACAAGATCGACGTGCTGTCGCGCAACAGCACCTGGACCATGTCACGCGACCTCAAGCTCGGCGTCGATTTCGCCGGCGTCTCCTACTACGACGGCCAGGGCTTTCTAGCCCTGGTGCTTGACGGCTTCACCAGCGCCCTGCAGCTCGAAGGGGCGCGTATCTGCGTCATCGACGGCACCACCACCCAGACGAATGCCGAAGCCTGGTTCGCCGCGCGCAACATGAAGGTCTCCTTCATGACCTATGCCACGCGCCACGAGGCACGCGCCGCCTATGCCGCGCGCGAATGCGACGTGTTCACCGCCGACCGCTCGGCGCTGGCCGCCGAGCGCTCGCTGCTGCCCAACCCGGCCGACCACATCATCCTGCCGGAGGTCATCTCCAAGGAGCCGCTGGGACCGGTGACCCGCGACGACGACCGCGCCTGGACCGACCTGGTGCGCTGGGTGCTGTTCGGCCTGATCGACGCGGAAGAGGCCGGCCTGACCTCGCAAAGCGTCGATCAGCAGAAGTTCGGCGGCCCCGCTCTGCGCCAGCGCGCCATGGACATGGGCAAGCCGGCCGCCGAGGCGCTCGGCCTCCCCGACGATTGGCTCGCCGCCGTCGTCGCCAAGCTCGGCAATTACGGCGAGGTCTTCGACCGCAATCTCGGCGAGGGCAGCCCGCTCGGCATCCGCCGCGGCATGAACGCGCTGTGGACCGAGGGCGGCATCCTCTATGCCCCGCCGATGTGAGCGGCCGGCCATGATAACGCGGAGCCCGATCCTGGCCGTCGCAGCGGCGCTGCTGGCAGCACCGCTCGTCGCCGCACCTGCTGCCGCGGCGGTGCGCGTGCCGGAACTCGCCGTCGCCGAGCGCGCGGCCGTCACCATCAACGTCACCGATCTCCTCGCCAACGAGCCGAATCTGCCGCTGCCGGTACGCCAGCGCGGCGACGCGCTCGTCACCTACTATCAGGAGAATGGCGGCCCGCTGCTTTGGGTCGGTCACCAGCGCATGGCGGACCTCGTCGACCGGCTACGAAACGCCGCCGTCGACGGGCTCGATCCTGGCTCCTATCCCAGCGACCAGCTCGACAAGCTGATCGATGCTTCCGGCCACACCGACGCTCGCAGCCGCGCCATCATCGAGCTCTATTTCTCCGCCGCCTTCCTCGAATATGCCTCCGACATTCGTGTCGGCCGGTTGCTGCCCCACAAGGTCGATCCCAATTTCTTCCTGAAGAACCGCGCGATCGACCCGCTCGATGCGCTCGACCGGCTTGGCAAGGCGCAGAGCCTCGATGCCTTCTTCGACGCCTGGCAGCCGCAGACGCCGGACTATGCGGCGCTCAAGCAGATCCTCTCCGAATATCGTGCCATCGCCGCCACCGGCGGCTGGCCGTCGGTGCCGCTCGGCGATTCGCTGAAGCCCGGCATGAGCGACCAGCGCGTGCCGCTGCTGCGCGCCCGGCTGTTCCTGACCGACGGCGCTCCGAAGCAATCCTCCGGCCCGCCCGAGGTCTACGATGAGGGCCTGGTCAATGCGGTCAAGTGGTTCCAGAAGCGCCACGGCCTCCTCGACGACGGCATCGTCGGCAGGAACACCGTTGCGGCGCTCAACGTGCCGGCCGAGGACCGCGTCGCCGAGATCGTCGTTGCCATGGAACGCTGGCGCTGGATGCCTGAGGACCTCGGCCGCGATCACCTCATCGTCAATATCGCCGGCTTCGAGCTTAAGCATGTCGATCAGGGCAAGGTAGTCGACCAGATGGCGGTGGTCGTCGGCAAGCCCTACAGCCGCACGCCGGTGTTCAGCGACCGCGTGCGCTATCTCGAATTCAACCCCTATTGGAACGTGCCCTCCGACATTGCCATCAGGGAGGAGCTGCCCAAGCTGAAGAGCAATCCGGCTTCGCTTGCCGCCGCCGGCTTCGAGGCGGTGCGCGACAACAAGGTCTACCAGCTCACCGACATCGACTGGAGCCAGTACGGGCCAGGCAACTTCCCCTTCCTGCTGCGCCAGCGGCCGGGACCGACCAATGCGCTCGGCCGGGTGAAGTTCATGTTCCCCAACCAGTTCAACGTCTATCTGCACGACACGCCGTCGCGCGGCGCCTTTGCGCAGACCAGCCGCGCCTTCAGCCATGGCTGTGTGCGCCTGTCGCGGCCACTGGATCTGGCGACCGAGGTGCTTTCCGGCACGTCGGGCTGGGGCCGCTCGCGCATCAATTCGGTCGTCGACGGCGGCGACCGCACCATCGTCAACCTGCCTCAGCCGCTGCCCATCCACATCACCTATCTGACCGCCTGGGTGGATAACGGCACGCCCAATTTCCGCAACGACATCTACGAACAGGACGCCAAGCTGATCAACGCGCTGGACGGCCGCGCCTTGGCCTGGTGAGCCGGCGAAGCGTGGGGGACCGATGACCGGGAAGGAGCCGATCGACTGGAAGACGCACGGGGTGAAGGTCATCCCCGGCGACCAGCTCGATCCCAATACGGCGCAGACGCCGGGCATGGATCGCGCCGCGGCGATCAACCTCGCCCGCGTCGGTGCCCAGAAGATCTGGGCGGGCACCGTGAAGATCCAGCCCGACGCCAAGACCGGCGCCCACCATCATGGGGCGCTGGAAAGCGTCATCTACGTGGTCAGGGGCAGGGCGCGCATGCGCTGGGGCGAGCGGCTGGAATATGTCGCCGAAGCGGGCCCTGGCGATTTCATCTTCGTTCCGCCCTACGTGCCCCATCAGGAGATCAACGCCTCCGCCGACGAGCCGCTCGAATGCGTTCTGGTGCGCTCCGACAACGAAGCGGTGGTCGTCAACCTCGATATCGAGCCGGTAGAGAAGCCGGAAGCGGTGTTGTGGGTCGATCCGATCCACAAGCACACCTGAACGAAGCGGAGAACACCCATGAGATTCGGCCTGATGGCATTCGCCGCTGCCTGCCTGCTCGCCGCATCGCCGGCCCTGGCGGCGACCGCAGTGTGCACGGCGAAGGACTCCGCCGGCAAGCATTGGACCGAGACGCAGACCGGCCTGCTCGATTTTTCGGTGAAGATCATCGCCGAGGCGCTGGCCAAGGCCGACTGCCAGGACAAGAGCAAGCACCCGGCGACCTGCAGGGTGGTGAACTGCAAGGTGACGAAATAGGGAACGCGGCCGGAACCTGGTCTGACGAGGAACGTTGAGCACACCATGAAATACGGTCATCTCGGCTTCGTGGCGCTCGCCGCGGCCATGTTTCTGCTGGCTGCACGACCGGCCTTCGCCGTGATTGCGGTGTGCATCGCCCAGGATTCCGACACCAGAACCTATGTGAGCAAGCAGCCAAGCGTGTTCGACTGGCAGGCAAGGAACTTCGCCGAGTCGCTCGTCATGGCCGAGTGCCAGGCGCGCAGCCAGCATCCGGAAAGCTGCAAGATCGTCAGCTGCACGGTGACGGAGTAGGAGAGCCGGTGCCGCCCTCATCCTGCGGTGCTCGCCGTAGGCTCGCTCGGCTCGCATCGCACCATGAGGCCGCACCGTGTGGCTTTGCTGCACTTGTGTGCGATCGCATCCCGGCGTATCTGACTGCGCGTAACCCAACGGAGCCGCTTTCGGCTCGAGCCAGAAGGAGCGTTCATGTCCACGGTCGTTGCCCGCCTCTCCGCTGGCGAGGGGATCGCCGCCTAAGCGGCTCGTTGCGAACGTCCGCCGGCCGCACGGCACGGCGCTCATCTCGACCAGCCTGACCTTCGTTCGCTGCCCTCTTTGGGCGGCGTGATGTCGCTTGGCTCGCGCACGGTGTCGCGAGGCCGAAATGGTCGAGATCGATGTCCAACAGATCTTCTTCCCCGCTGGCCGACTATGGCTGGTCCAATTTCTTTCAGTCGCAGTTGAGCGTTGCCGATCTGGCGCGTTCTTTCCCCGTGCGCGTGTTTGCGGTTCACCGCAACGGCCTCGATGTGGCCGGCCCCGACTTCGACGGGCGCGTGCGGCCCTTCGCCGGCGATGACGCCGAGGCCGCCGCGACGGTGGGCGACTGGCTGCTCATCGACCGGGTGAGTGCTGCGCCGGAGCGCGTGCTTCGGCGCAAGAGCCTGTTCAAGCGGCGGGCGGCCGGCACCGCCCGGCGCGTGCAGCTCATCGCCGCCAATGTCGACACGCTCTTCATCGTCACCTCGTGCAATCAGGACTTCAACGTCGCTCGCCTCGAGCGTTATCTGGCGCTCGCCCGCGAGGCGGAGGTGACGCCGGTGATCGTGCTCACCAAGGCCGACCTCGCTGACGACGCACGCTCCTATGTCACCCGCGCCGCCAAGCTGATGCCCGGCCTGCTGGTCGAATGCCTCGATGCGCGCGCGGCCGACGAGGCGGCGCATCTCAAGCCCTGGTGCGGCACCGGCGAGACGGTGGCGCTGGTCGGCTCCTCCGGCGTCGGCAAGTCGACGCTGATCAACACGCTCTCCGGCGGCGATCTCGCCACACGGCCGATCCGCGAGGACGACGCCCACGGCCGCCACACCACCACCGGCCGCTCGATCCAGCGGCTCCGGGATGGTGGGCTGATGATCGACACGCCCGGCATGCGCGAGTTGCAGCTTGCCGATGCAGGCGAGGGTATCGAGGACGTCTTTGCCGACATCGTCGCGCTTGCCGCTGAGTGCCGTTTCGCCGATTGCAGCCATGACAGCGAGCCCGGCTGTGCCGTGCGCGCGGCACTCGATGACGGCACGCTCGATCAAGCGCGTTACGCCCGCTACCGCAAGCTCGTCCGCGAGGATGCCCGCAATTCCGAGGCCTTGCACGAGCGCCATGCCCGCGAACGCGAGTTCGGCCGCATGGTGAAGGACATCGTCAAGGCGAAGAACGGACAGCGCGGCTATTAGGGCGGGGGGCAGGCGAGAGCGCGGCGATCGTCAGGCGCCGCGCTCGCACCGAGGAAAGCGAGAATGGCCTCGGCGCAGACTTCCGGCTGATCGAGCCAGGGGAGGTGGCCTGCATCTTCGACGACACGGAGTTCGGCATACGGCATGTGGGCGGCGAGCTTGCGGCCATCGTCAGGGGAGCCCAAGGGGTCCTTGTCGCCCCACAGGAACAGGGTCGGGGCCACAAGCCTGTCGAGTTCCGGGATCAGCGCGTGCGTGACGGTCGTTTCCCTGGCGAAGAGCCCGAGACCGGCGGGCACGAACACCTGCTCGACCATGCTTGTCCAGCTGTTCACGGCGCCTGGCAGGTGCGCGGCGGCGGCAAAGCATTCGAGCAGGGTGTCGGGAACGCGATTTGGGTCGGCCACCAGCCGGCTCTTGGCGAGCCCCCGTCGCGCGCCGGCGGCATTCGTTGCCGGTCTGAGGGCCGTCGCGTAGAGCAAGGCGTTGATGCCGCGGGTGCCGACCAGTCGATGAAAACGACCGGGATTGCCGTTGGCTCCGGCTGGTTCGCCGAGAAGCACCAGCTTCGAAACCATCTCCGGGTGTGCAATGGCAAACGCCATCGCGAAGAACCCGCCCATGGAATTGCCGACCAGTGTGACGCGTCGATGTCCCAGCGCCTCGAGTACCCCGTGGAGGAACGCGGTCCCATGCGCACGCAGATTGACCCCGCGACAGTCGAACGGAGTGGTCAGTCCGCATCCAGGTCGGTCCGGCATGATCAGGCGAAGGTGCGGCGCCAGCTTTCCCATCAGCGAACCCCAGGAGACTGCAACGCTGTTGCCGCCATGGACCATGAACACAGGTTCTCCGGCGCCCGCCTCCAATATGTGAACGGCAAGCGGGGGTATGCTCAGATTGACGAACCTGGATGTCGCGGCAACGCTACTTTCGGCGAGGACGGCATCTTGTAGTCGCCGAAAGCGCTCTGTTGCGGCATCTTGCTGATTCATGGTGGAGCACTCCTCGATCGGGGACTTGCAGGCACCGGGTGCGTCACGCATCTATTAGATGAGTGACACTCAATCAATATAGTGGGAGCATGACGGAGCCTGTCAAGAAGCGAAAATACGTCTCGCCGGCGCGCCAGGCGAAGGCCGAGGCAACGCGGGGGCGGATCGTCGAGGCTGCCGCCAAGCTGTTCCTCGAAAACGGCTATGGCCGGGTTAGCACCGCCGCCATCGCCAAGGCCGCCAGGACTTCCGAGGCGTCGGTGTTTGCTGGCTTCGGCTCCAAGGCACAACTGCTTGTCGAGATCGTCTACGACCGGGTAGGGAGTGACCCGGAGGCACCTTCACGCAACCGGGAAAAGTGGTTGGCGTTGGCCGCAGACAAGGACAAGACGGCAGCCTTCAAGCAGTTTGCCCGCGTCGTCCGTCGCTTCCACGATCGCAGCTGGCGCCTCCTCGCCATCGCCGCCGCCGCCGCCCAGGATGACCCTACGGTCGCCGAAGTCGTCTGGCAGGGCGCCGAAGGCAGACGCGCGCGCGCAGCCTGGTTCGTGAGGGAGATCATTGGTATCACTGGCAAGGACGCGAAGCGCAGGACCGACGAAGTCTGGACGTTGATCAGCGTCGAGAACTATCGGCGACTTGTCGTCGAACGATCCTGGCCGCCCGGGCAGTTCGAGGCATGGTTGGCCTCGATGTTGGCGGCGACGCTTATCTGACCGGAGTTGCGATCAACCGGGAACCGGCCGCGAGCCGCTCAGGTGAGCCCGATGCCCGTCTGGCGCTGGAAATAGATGAGGTCGAGCGGCGGGGCGGCGTCCTTGCCGCCGGCGATGGTGAGCAGGGTATGCGCCTGGCCGCGATGGTGGGTCTGGTGATTGAAGAAGTGCGCCAACGCCGGCGCCAGCCTCTGGGTGATATCGGCCGGACTGGTGATCGTGCGATAGGAGAACGTCCCGGCGAGGTCGGCATCGGTCAGGCCGTCGACATAGGCGACGATGCGGTCGTCCTCGGCCCGGCGCGCTTGGCCGAGCGGCGCGAGGTCCTCGAACAGGATCGCATCGAGCTGCGTCGGCTGCGGTCCCTCGCCGGTGAAGCGGTGCATCCATATGCGGTCGGCGACGAGAATATGGTTGAGCGTGCCGTTGAGCGAGCCGAAGAAGGCACCGCGGTCGGCACGATAGTCGGCGTCCGGAAGCCTGGCCGCCGCTTCGTAGAGCCGTTCGTTGGCCCAGCGGTTATAGGCGGCGAACATGGCGAAGTGCGTCTGCATAGTTGGCCTCTCGGCGAGCTGAATTAGGTCAAGAATACTGACCGGAATGCCGCCGGGAAAGCCCCGCGCCCGACGTCAGCGATCGGTCTGAGACCGCCACCAGGCCACGGTTGCCGGGATCGACTGCGCGAAGGGTGTGGCGCCCATGCCGAAGGTCGTCTCGAACTTGCCGCCGTCGACCACGAAGGGCTGCTCGAACTCGTAGAGCATCTCGATCAGCTCGCCGACGGACGGGTTGATGAGGCCGAGCACCTGAAGGATGAACTTCGGCGTCGGCGCGACCTTGATCTCATGACCGATCTTGTCCGCAATCATGGCGATCAGCTGGCGTGTGGTTCGGGCCGGCGCGTTGGGCACGTGCCAGACCTGGCCGACGGCGCGCTCGTCAGTGCCGACAACTGCCAGCGCCCGGCCGATATCCGGCAGAAAGCTGTAGCTGTGCGGCTGATCGGGATCGCCGACCACTTGCGCCGGCTTGCCTTCGAGGGCCCGGCCGATGACCCGCGTGCCGAGCGGCGACTGCTCGCGGGCGTTGGGACCGAAATAGTCGGAGGCCCGCACGGTCGCCACGGCGAGGTCGCCGGCATCCGCCATCGTCTTCAGTTCCGCCGCCATGGCCGCACGCACCTTGCCCTTGCGCGTCGTCGGCGCCACGGCCATGTCTTCGGCAATCGGCGCGCCGTGCGTGTCGCCGTACATGTAGAGGTTCTCGAAGGAGACGTAGCGGGCGCCGGTGCCGTGCGCGGCGTTCGTCAGCGAGCGCTGCAGCGGCGGGAAAAGCTCGCCCCAGCGGTGATAGGGCGGGCTCAGGCATTGATAGAGCGCGGCCGCGTCCTTGGCCGCGCTTGCCGCGAAGGCGGGGTCTGCGGCGTCGCCGGCGGCCATCTCGACGCCCTCTGGCAGGTCGTGAGGCCTGCGGCCGACGGCACGCACCGGCAGCTTGCGCTCGAGGAGGGCATCGATCAGGGCGCGCCCGACCGCACCCGTTCCGAAGACAACGTGAACATCGCCCATGAGGAATCCCTCTCGTTCCGATCGCCGCAAGCAGCGACGTCAACGACCAGTCGAGGGTGACAGAGGCAGGACGGAATAGGAACCCCTGCGGTTTCTGCGGCTGCATAATCCGCGCCGGCCCCGCGTGCATGGCTTGACCCTGACATCCACAGGAATAGGTCAAAGGCACTGACGCGAAGGGCGGGAGGGAAGGTCATGACCATCGTGTTCTACGAGCTGTGCGCCGGCGACACCGAGCGCCGCTTCAGCCCGGCCTGCTGGAAGGTGCGCATGGCGCTCGCCCACAAGGGGCTCGATTTCGATGCCCGGCCGACGCCCTATGCAGCGATCAAGGCGATCGGCGACGGCTTTTCGCCGACCGTTCCGGTGATCGAGGACGGCGGCAGGCTGATGCGCGAATCCTTCGACATCGCGCTCCATCTCGAAGATGCCTATCCCGATCGGCCGTCGCTCTTCGGCGGCGAGGGGGGCAAGGCGATGGCGCGCTTCATCGACGGCTGGTCGGCGTCCATGATCGCGCGCACGGCACTGCCCATGATCATCAAAGACGTCCACGACCGCCTGGCGCCGGACGACCAGGTCTATTTCCGTCAGAGCCGCGAGAAGCGTTTCGGCAAGACGCTGGAGGCGCCGCAGGCGGATCGGCAGGAGCGCGTCGCCGCCTGGCGCGCGGCCTGGGAGCCGCTGCGCGCGATGTTCGCTCACCAGCCCTTCATCGGCGGGGAGATGCCGCTCTATGCCGACTATTGCCCCTTCGCCGCGCTGCAATGGACGCGGGTGATGAGCCCATTCAGGCTGCTGGAAGAGGGCGACCCGGTGAATGCCTGGTTCGGCCGCCTGCTCGACCTCCATGACGGCATGGCGCGTGCCGTGCCGGCGGCGGCCTGAGCCGCCGCCGTCAACTTAAGCCCGGCCGACGTGCGTCAGGCGGTGGTGGTGCTGTCAGGACTCCAGCCACTGTTTTCGGCATAGGCCTGCAATGCCGCGACGAGCGCCTGAAGGCCATTGCCGGCGGCGCTACCGGAAGCCGTTGACGAATCCGCGGCGTTTGACGCGGTGCTGCTCGCGCCGGCGCTGGACGTGTCGTTGTCGGTGCCGGTCAATGCGTCGATGATCGACTGCAGCGAGTTGGTGACCCCGTCGTCGGCATCGCCATCGCCGTCGCCGCCTGCTGCATGCACATGGTGCGCGCCACCGGCGCCGGCCGCGCCGTTCGGGGCGCCCACGCCAATCGTCTTGGCTCCCTCGCCGCCGTCGCCCGAAGACGACGCGATACCGGCGATCTGCGTTATGACCGCAAGCAGCTGATTGGGAACGGTCGTCGAGCCGCTGAGGTCGATGGCTGCGATCGTGTTCGTCGATGTCTTGTTGTTGCCGGTGGAAGAGCCGGAGGTGGTCCCGGCATCTGCCTGCCGGGCAGCCAGCGCCTGCTGCAACAATTGCAGCAGGACGGCATCCTGGCCGCCCGCACCTGAAACGGTGAGTGACATGAAATGGCCCGCAGTCTGTCGTGCGTCGCCCATGCACATCATCGGGGCGCATGGTTCAGGAGAGGTTAACGCGGCAGGCGGCGTCGCCACCGCCCCTTTGACCGACGACAGGTAACCGCTGCGCAACCGGCTGTTACAAATCGGTCAACTCCCGAAATAACCGGGTTACGGCGGGCTGCTTCATTGCCGCGCATGCAGTTCGCCGCCGAATTGATCGGGCGGAGAGGTGCATGTCGTGGCCGGCGCCACGGCACCTGACAAACCGTCCAAACCCACCCAAGGAGTGCCCTCCCATGTTCCGCAAAGCGCTTGTCGCGACCGCCATCATTGCAACCTTCGCCATTCCCGCTTTCGCCGCCACCAAGGCCTACTATGTCGAGCAGAGCGTGAAGACCAACCGCTGCTACATCACCACGCACAAGCCGAACGGCAAGACGATGAAGGAAATCGGCACCAGCAGCTACGCGACGCGCGCCAAGGCCTCTGCGGCCATGAAGGCGGCGACGGAGTGCGCGCCGAAGACGAAGGCCTGATTGACCCGATAGGCTGCGGAGTGCTGCGCGCCGCGCTTGCCGAGCGCGCAGTCTTCCGTGCTTGCGAACAAGGAAACGCCGGGCGCGAAGCCCGGCGTTTCGTCATTCCGCCACGTCCGCTCGCTGCGATCGCGGGTCAGTGGTGCAGGTCGAAGCGGTCGAGCTCCATCACCTTGGCCCAGGCCGCCACGAAGTCCTTGACGAACTTCTTCTCGGCGTCGTCCTGGCCGTAGACCTCGGCCAGCGCCCGCAGCTGCGCGTCGGAGCCGAAGACCAGATCGACGCGGGTCGCGGTCCACTTGACCTTGCCGGTCTTGCGGTCGTGGCCCTCGAAAACCTCCGCGTCAGCCGAGGTCGGCACCCAGGCCGTGCTCATGTCGGTGAGGTTGACGAAGAAGTCGTTGGTCAGCGTCTCGCGCCGCTTGGTGAAGACGCCGTGCTTGGAGCGGCCGTGATTGGCGCCGAGCACGCGCAGGCCCCCGACCAGCACCGTCATCTCCGGCGCGGTCAGCGTCAGAAGCTGCGCCTTGTCGATCAGAAGCTCCTCGGGCGAGATCGTGTATCTGGTCTTCTGGTAGTTGCGGAATCCGTCCGCCACCGGCTCGAGCACGGCGAAGGACTCGCTGTCCGTCTGCTCGGCGGTGGCATCGGTGCGGCCCGGCGTGAAGGGAACCGTCACCTTGTGTCCCGCGTTTTCCGCTGCCTGCTCGATCGCCGCCGCGCCGCCGAGCACGATCAGGTCGGCAAGCGACACCTGCTTGCCGCTGGACTTGTTGGCGCGGTTGAACTTCGCCTGGATGGCTTCGAGCGTCTTCAGCACCTTGGCAAGCTGGGCCGGCTGGTTGACCGCCCATTTCTTCTGCGGTGCCAGGCGGATGCGCGCGCCGTTGGCGCCGCCGCGCTTGTCGGAGCCGCGGAAGGTCGCGGCCGAGGCCCAGGCGGTCGAGACGAGCTGCGAGATCGACAGGCCCGATTTCAGGATCAGCGCCTTCAGCGCCTTGATGTCACGGGCGCCGATCAGCCTGTGGTCGACTGGCGGCACCGGATCCTGCCAGATCAGGTCTTCTTCCGGCACCCCCGGGCCCAGATAGCGCGCCTTCGGCCCCATATCGCGATGGGTCAGCTTGAACCAGGCGCGGGCAAAGGCATCGGCGAAAGCAGCCGGATCCTTGTGGAAGCGCTTGGAGATCGGCCCGTAGATCGGGTCCATCTTCATGGCCATGTCGGCGGTCGACATCATGATCGAGACCTTCTTGCCCGATCCGTCGACTTCCGGCGCCATGTCCTCTTCCTTGAGGCCGATGGGAACCCAGATCCATGCGCCTGCGGGGCTCTTGATCTTTTCCCAGTCGTATTTGAACAGGACGTCGAAATAGCCCATGTCCCATTTGGTCGGATTCGAGGTCCATGCGCCTTCGAGGCCGGAGGTGATCGTGTCGACGCCTTTGCCGCTCTTCCACGTCGACAGCCAGCCAAGTCCCATCGCCTCGATCGGCGCGGCTTCCGGCTCGGGTCCGACATGGCTGGCAGGGCCGGCGCCATGGGTCTTGCCGAAGGTGTGGCCGCCGGCGGTCAGCGCCACGGTCTCCTCGTCGTTCATCGCCATGCGCGCAAACGTCTCGCGGATGTCGCGGCCGGCCGCGACCGGGTCGGGATTGCCGTCCGGTCCCTCCGGGTTGACGTAGATGAGGCCCATCTGCACGGCGGCAAGCGGGTTCTCCAGGTCGCGCTCGCCAGAGTAGCGGCTGTTGGCCTTGTCGCTGGTCGCCAGCCACTCGGTTTCGGCGCCCCAGTAGACGTCTTGCTCCGGCTCCCAGGTGTCGGCGCGGCCGCCGCCGAAGCCAAAGGTCTTGAAGCCCATCGATTCCAGCGCGACGTTGCCGGCCAGGATCATCAGGTCGGCCCACGAGATCCGGTTTCCGTATTTCTGCTTGATCGGCCACAGCAGGCGCCGCGCCTTGTCGAGATTGCCGTTGTCCGGCCACGAATTGAGCGGCGCGAAACGTTGCTGGCCGGCGCCGGCGCCGCCGCGCCCGTCGCCGGTGCGATAGGTGCCGGCCGAGTGCCAGGCCATGCGGATGAACAGCCCGCCGTAATGGCCGTAGTCCGCCGGCCACCAGTCCTGCGACTCGGTCATCAGCGCGGTGAGGTCCTTCTTCACCGCCTTGAGGTTGAGTTTGCCGAATTCCGCCGCGTAGTCGAACGCCGCGTCCATGGGATCGGCGAGAGACGAATTCTGGTGGAGGATCTTCAGGTTGAGCTGATTCGGCCACCA
Source organism: uncultured Alphaproteobacteria bacterium (assembly GCA_963785065.1). GTDB lineage: Bacteria > Pseudomonadota > Alphaproteobacteria > Rhizobiales > Kaistiaceae > CAVSRC01. The sequence continues at coordinate 601,379 of CAWATX010000004.1, read as the reverse complement.
GTCGCTGTTCGAGCGCATGCCGACGCGCGTGGTTCCGTGCATGACCGGGCATTTGCCGGTGTTCGAATCGACTTTGGCGTCCATCGTCTGCCTCCTCCGGGGTATCGGGATAACGCAATCCAGGCGCCCGGCGGCAGGCCGGGGCGGCTCGCGTTTGTCGACAAACATGGCAGCGTGGCTTGATAAAATCCAATCATATTGCCATGCACTGGTGATAAGCTGCTCTTATCGTGATCACTCTGCGCCAGCTTCGCTATTTCCACGCGCTCGCCGCCTCCGGCCATTTCGGACGGGCAGCGGAGGTCGCGGGCATTTCGCAACCGGCCCTCTCCATGCAGTTGCGTGCGCTTGAGGCCGCGCTCGGCGGCGCACTGGTCGAACGTCGGCCGGACGGCGCTGGTCTCACCGAACTCGGCCGCGACGTGGAAAGCCGCGTAACCCATATCTTGGCCGCCGTGCACGACCTGGAAGAGGTGGCACACGCGAAGAGCACACAGCTTGCCGGGCCACTCCGCCTTGGCGTCATCCCCTCGGTGGCGCCCTTCCTGCTGCCACGGCTGCTGACGCGCGTGGCCACGGCCCATCCCGCTTTGCAGCTCGTGGTGCGCGAGACGATCACTGCCCACCTTGTCGAGGAACTGGCCGATGGCGGCCTCGACGCCATCGTGGCCAGCCTGCCGCTCGATACCGGCGACTTCGAGGAGGTGGCGGCCTTCGACGACGCCTTCCTGCTCGCCGCGCCCGCCGGCTCGCCGCACGCCAGACGCTCGCCGGCTCTGGCCGATGCGATCGCTGCGGAGGAGCTGCTGCTGCTCGAGGATGGCCATTGCCTGCGCGATCAGGCGTTGTCCGTCTGCCACCGCATCGACCCGCGGCGGTTGCGGAGCTTCGGCGCCACCTCGATCGCCACCGTGCTCCAGTTGGTGGCGGCGGGGCAGGGGATCACTCTGGTGCCGGAGATGGCGGTCAACGTCGGCATATCGGCCGACCCGCGCCTGGCGCTGGTGCGCTTCGCCGCGCCGGAGCCATACCGCACCATCGGCCTTGCCTGGCGCCGGGCCTCGCCGCGGCGGGCGCATTTCCTGGCGCTGGTCGACCTGCTGCGGCCGGCCGCCGGAGACCCGACATTGGCGCCACGGCGCCTGAAGACGAGGAGACAAGGGCAGTGACGGCAAGCTGGCAATTCTGGGCACTGGCGGCCGCCGTCTTCGCGGCGCTCACCGCAATCTTCGCCAAGGTCGGCGTCGAGAACGTCAATTCCGACTACGCCACGTTCATCCGCACCATCGTCATTCTGGTCGTCATTGCTGGCATCGTGTTGGGCCTCGGAGAGATGCAGTCGCCGGCGTCGATCTCGCCGCGCACCTATCTGTTCCTGGTGCTCTCCGGGCTCGCCACCGGCGCCTCATGGCTGTGCTATTTCCGCGCGCTCAAGATCGGTAATGCCGCCCAGGTTGCGCCCATCGACAAGATGAGCGTCGTGCTGGTGGCGGTCTTCGGCGTCCTCTTCCTCGGCGAGAAGCTCAGCCTGATGAACTGGCTGGGAATCGCGCTGATCGGCGGCGGAGCAGTCCTCGTCGCGTTCTGAACGGGCGGCGGGCGGCAGTTTGGCCGCCTTGTCGGCCGGCGGCCGGCTGGCTATACAGCCGCAACCCGTCAAAACAGCGAGGAACGACCCCGATGGCAGTTGAGCGTACTTTTTCGATGATCAAACCGGATGCGACCGCGCGCAATCTCACCGGCAAGATCAACGCACGGCTGGAGGATGCGGGGCTCAGGATCGTCGCCCAGAAGCGCGTTTGGATGAGCCGCAAGCAGGCGGAGGGCTTCTACGCCGTCCACCGCGGCCGGCCGTTCTTCGACGAACTCTGCGATTTCATGTCGTCGGGGCCGACCATCGTCCAGGTTCTGGAGGGCGAGAACGCCATTACCAGGAACCGCGAGGTGATGGGCGCCACCGACCCGGCCAAGGCCGATGCCGGTACCATCCGTAAGGATTTTGCCAATTCGATCGGCGAAAACTCGGTGCACGGTTCGGACGCACCGGAGACCGCGCGGGAGGAGATCGCCTACTGGTTCTCGGCCATCGAGATCGTCGGCTAGGGGCCGCCATCGAACCGGCCAAATTCGGACCTAGGCAAACGAGCGCGGCTATCGGCCGCGCTCGCCCCTCGATCGACGAAGCCCGCACCGACCATGCTCAGATTTCTCCTCGCCGCCTCCCTGCTTTTTGCCGGCAGCCTGCCGGCGGCAGCATTCAGCGCCTCGCTGACGCGGCAGCTCAAGGAGCTGTCCGGCACCACCCGCTTCGTCCAGGCGTGCAATCTGCAGGCCCTCATCGAGGTCTCCAAGGCCAGGAACGGCCTGAGGCCCACCCACGCCGCGGTTGACGCGCTGGGCGGGCCTGCGATCAAGGACAATGTGATGACGGGGAACACCGGTGCGCTGCGCAGCGGTGACAAGTGGTACCAGTTCTCGTTCACCTGCGTGACTACGCCGGACCATCTCGCGGTGACGAAGTTCGACTACAAGATCGGCAAGCCGATCCCGCAGGAGCAGTGGGCGAGCTACAACCTCTACAAGTGAGACGCGGCATGGGCTGTTGTGCCAACTCGCCAATCGGTTCCTTGGTTTGAGATTATCTACTCACGGTCTATACTCGCGCTCACGCGGGGATAGACGGATGCTTCTAGAGTACCAACGATTTCAGCCCGAGCCAGGCCTGCTATGTGTGCGGCTATTATTTGACAACGATGAATACGTCGCAGTCTACCAATTGAATTTTGGGAATGGCGGGCCTGTCTATAGCCGCATGCAATATCGCAAGAATTCTGAGAAGGTTTATTCAATATTGAACGAGAGTGGACCGTGGTCGTTAGCGATATCGAAGATATTGCAGATAATTGCCCTACTTGAAGCAGTTAGCGTTGATCCAGATGACGGTCTGTTTGGCGACTGAAGAAACGAGCTTTTGCTTGGCCCACGGCGTTGGGCCGTCGGCCGGCATGCGGCGGAACGACTGAAGATGGTTGCCAAAGCTGATGTACCGCACAACGACTACAAGTCTGGTTTCATAGCTGGCTTTCGGAACAGCCGTTGCGATTCCAGCGATCCCAGCGCGGCCACTCCTGCCGGCATGACGCCCTTTCTTGTGGGGCCAAGGGTCGGCTTCCAAGTCGCTGGTGTCGACATACACCGCTAGCAGCGTCAGAGGAACGAACGTCCGTTCAACGCCGCTGCTTGATGCGCGCCTCGTCGGCTTCGCGCGCCTCCACCCAGCCGCCCTCGGCGCCGGCGGAGAGATGCTCCTTCTTCCAGAAGGGCGCGCGGCTCTTCATGTAGTCCATCAGGAAGCCGGCCGCCTCGAAGGCGGCGTGACGGTGCTCGGAGGCGACCACCACCAGCACGATGTTGTCACCGGCGGCGATCCTGCCGTGGCGGTGGATGATGGTGACGGCAGCCAGCGGCCAGCGCGTGGTCGCTTGCCCGGCGATGCGGGCGATCTCTTCCTCGGCCATGCCGGGATAGTGTTCCAGCTCCAGAGCCGACAGACGGCCGCCCTCGGTGCGGCAGACGCCGGTGAAGCTGACCACGGCGCCGACGTCGCCGCTCGCCTGCTTGACCCGCTCGATCTCGGCGGCGATGTCGAAATCCCGCGCTTCGACGCGGACGGTGATAGGCACGCCCATGGCGGCTAGCCGCCGGTCATGGGTGGAAAGATCGCCACTTCCCGGGCGTCGGCGATGGGCACGTCGCCGCCGGCATGGACCTTGTCGACCGCCACGCGCACGGCGCGCGGTTCGGCGAGCGCCGCTTCGTAGCCGGGGCCGCGGGTCTTCAGCCAGTCGATGAGCTGGTGCGTCGTGCCCACGGAGGCCGGCGGCGTCACCTCCTCCGATTCGAGGCCGATGCGTTCGCGCACCCAGGCGAAATAGACAAGCTTCACGGCTCGGTCCCCATCAGGTGGCGCAGGCCAGCGCGGAAATAGTCGTAGCCGGTGTAGAGGGTGATCAGTGCCGATATCCACAGGAGCAGCAGGCCGACATAGGTGAACAGGCCGAAGTCGTGGATGTAGTAGCGCATCAGCTTGTCGCCGGCGGGACCGGCGAGCAGGAAGCCGATGGCAACCATCTGCATGGTCGTCTTCCACTTGGCCAGCGTCGTCACCGGCACGCTGACGCGCAGTTCGGCGAGGAACTCGCGCAGCCCTGAAACCGAGATTTCGCGGGTCAGAATGACGATCGCCGCGAGCACCGACCAGCCGCCGATGGTGCCGTCGGAGACCAGCAGCATGAGCGCGGTCGCGACCAGCAGCTTGTCGGCGATGGGATCGAGGATGCGGCCGAGCGCCGATTGCTGTTGCCAGGCGCGGGCGAGATAGCCGTCGAAGAAATCGGAGATGGTGGCCGCGATGAAGACGGCGAAGCTGACCCAGCGGCCGGCGGTGTTTTCGAAATAGAAGAGCACCACCAGCAGGGGCACCGCGAGGATGCGGAAATAAGTCAGCAGGTTGGGCAGCGCAAAGGTATGCGCCTGACCGCCCGAGGTCTGCTGGATTGGTGTGGTGTCGTTCATCGAAGTCCGTCTGTCGGCCGGGATCTGACTGCCGGCCACCGATCCTAGCGCCTTGATGGCGCAAAGGGCACCCTTTGCCGGCCGGATCCGGCAGGTGTCGGTCCCCGGCCTATCTGGCGCGGTGCTCGGGCCCGGTCAATCGGCGCTTTCGTTGAAGAAGCCGTGGATGGTGCGGGCAAGATCGCCGGAAATGCCGGGTACGGCGCGGAGGTCGTCGACGCCTGCCCGCGCCACCGCCTTGGCCGTGCCGAAATGGCGCAGCAGAGCGCGTTTGCGCGCCGGGCCGATGCCGCCGATCTCGTCGAGCGGGTTGCGGGCGATATCGGACTTGCGCCGCGCCCGGTGCGAGCCGATGGCGAAGCGGTGCGCCTCGTCGCGCAGGCGCTGGACGAAATAGAGCACCGGATCGCGCGGCGGCAGCATGAAAGAGGCGCGGCCGTTCATGTAGAAGGTCTCGCGCCCGGCATCGCGGTCCGGCCCCTTGGCGACGCCGATCAGTGGCAGGTCGGTGACGCCCAGTTCGGCCAGCGTCTCGGTGACGGCCGCAAGCTGGCCGCGACCGCCGTCGATGAGGAGCACGTCGGGCCAGGGGCCGATGGTCTCGCGCGTCTCGTCGCGCTCATCGTCAGGGTTCCCGGGCGCCTCGCGCGGGCCGGCCTCCCTGATGAGGCGCAAAAACCGCCGGCCGAGCATTTCGCGCATCATGGCATAATCGTCGCCGGGCGTGAGGTCTTGCGCACGCATGTTGAACTTGCGGTACTGGCCTTTGACGAAGCCGTCGGGCCCGGAGACGATCATGCCGCCGACCGCGTTGGTGCCCATGATGTGGCTGTTGTCGTAGACCTCGATGCGGCGCGGCGCTTCCGCCAGGCCGAAGCGCTCGGCAAAACCTTCCAGCAGCGTGCGCTGCGACGAAGCTTCGGCAAGCTCGCGGCCGAGCGCTTCGCGCGCATTGGCGAGCCCATGCTCGATGAGGTCCTTCTTCTCGCCGCGCTGGGGCACGGTGACGCTCACCCGGATGCCGGCACGCTCCGACAGCGCCTCTTCGAGCAGCGCCCGCTCCTCGAAATCGTGCGAGAGCAGGATCAGCTTCGGCGCCGGCTTGTCGTCGTAGAACTGGGCGAGGAAGGCGCCGAGGACGGCACTGGGCTCCAGCCCCTTGTCGGCACGCGGGAAATAGGCGCGGTTGCCCCAGTTCTGGCCGGTGCGGAAGAAGAAAACCTGGATGCAGGTCGCGCCGCCCGCCTGATGGACGGCGAAGAGGTCGGCCTCCTCGAAGGTCTGCGGGTTGATGCCCTGATGGCCCTGGACGTGGGAAAGGGCAGCGAGCCGGTCGCGGGTGCGCGCCGCCTGCTCGAAGTCGAGCCGGTCGGCGGCCTCGCTCATCGCCGTCTGCAGGGTGGCGCGTACCGCCTGGCTGCGGCCGGAAAGGAAGTCTCTCGCTTCCTTCACAAGCAGGCCATAGTCGTCGAGACTGATCTCGCCGGTGCAGGGCGCCGAGCAGCGCTTGATCTGGTAGAGCAGGCAGGGCCGGGTACGGCTGTCGAAGACCGCATCCGAACATGAGCGCAGGAGGAAGGCGCGCTCCAGCGCGTTAATCGTGCGGCCAACTGCGCCGGCCGAGGCGAAGGGGCCGAAATAGTCGCCCTTGCGCGTACGCGCGCCACGATGCTTGGTGATCTGCGGTGCCTTGTGGTCGCCGGTGATGAGGATGTAGGGGAACGACTTGTCGTCCCTGAGCAGCACGTTGTAGCGCGGGCGCAGGCGCTTGATGAGATTGGCTTCGAGCAGCAGCGCCTCGGTCTCGGTACGCGTCGAGACGAACTCCATCGCCGCGGTCTGCATGATGACGCGCTGGATGCGGCCCGACAGGCCGCCGACGCGCGTGTAGCTCTGCACCCGCTTCTTCAGGCTGCGCGCCTTGCCGACGTAAAGCACCGTGCCCTTGGCATCGATCATGCGGTAGACGCCAGGGCCGTTGGGCAGCCGCTTGACCGCATCGGCGATCACGTCCCGCCCGCTCAGCGTCGGCTTGGGTTTGCTCTGCTCCGCATTGGTCGTGGCTGTGTCGGTCATGGCCTGGGACAATGGGCGGCGGGTCAGCGCAGGTGCTGGCCGCCGTCGATGGCGATCACCTGGCCGGTGATCGAGCGCGTCTCGACAATATAGCGGATGGTGCGGCCGAATTCCGTCAGGTTGGGTACGAGCCCGAGCGGTGTCGCCTCTACCAGGCGGCGAAAGCCCTCCGGTGTCTGGCGTGCACTCGGCAAAACCGGGCCGGGCGCGATGCCGTTGACACGGATGCGCGGTGCCAACGCCAGCGCCAGCGACGTCGTGACAGTGGCCAGCGCCGCCTTGCTGACCTGATAGGAATAGTTCTCCACCGTCGGCCGAAAGACGCTCTGGTCGAGCAGGTTGACGACATTGCCCTCGACGCCCTCGGGCACCTGCTTCGCGAAGGCTTCTGCCAGGAAGACCGGCGCGGTCAGGTTGATCGCCATCTGCCGGTCCCACAGGGCGCGGTCGAGCGAGCCGACGGCGTCATGTTCGAAGATCGAGGCGTTGTTGACCAGCAGGGTGAGGGGGCCGAGCGCCTCTCGCGCTGAACCCACGACGCGCGCCGGCGTTTGCGGATCGGCGAAATCGCCGGTGACGATGGCAGCGCGCCCGCCTTTGTCGGTGATGACAGCGGCGAGACCGTCGGCTTCCTCGCGCGAATAGTTGCAGTGGATGGCGACCGCCCAGCCGTGAGCCGCCAGATCCTCGACGATGGCGCGGCCGATGCGGCGCGCGCCGCCGGTGATCAGCGCGACGGAGGAGGCGGTGGCCATAACGTTTGGTTAACCCTGTTTAAGAGTGAAAGGCTGTGTGAACGCCGGACAAGCCTAGATAGGACGCCCCGGCGATATGTCCAAATGCATTTCAAATCAAGGCGTTATGTCCGGATTGTTACCTTGCTGCAACGCCACAATCGATCATCGATTCGCCCCTCTGCGGCCGCATTTCATTAACGTTTACGCCGTATTCCTGCTCGCATATGGCGGCCAGCAAAGCGGGGGCCTGGCGTCGTGGGCGGCGTGTCGTGAAGTCGCCGGGCAAAACGAGGAGTTTGATCATGTTGTCCATCCGAACCATCGGCGTGAGTGCACTGGCACTCGTAGGCAGCGCCGGTCTCGCGCTCGCGGCCGACCTGCCAAGCGGCGGCTATCAGTCACCGCCGGCCTCGCAGGTGTATAACCCGGCGCCGGCTTTCGACTGGACCGGACCTTATGTCGGCCTGACCGGCGGCTATGGCTGGGGCACCTCCAGCGGCCTGCTCGGCGGTGGCTTCGCTGGCTACAATTTCCAGGTCAATCCCAACGTCGTCGTCGGCCTGGAAGGCGATATCGTCGCCACTGGCAAGAGTTCGAACAGCTGGGATTCGACGATCCGCGGCCGTTTCGGCTACGCCTATGACCGTTATCTGTTCTACGGCACCGGCGGCGTCGCCTTCGGCGACATCAAGAATGCCGGGGCCTCGAAGACCAAGACCGGCTGGACACTGGGCGCCGGCATCGAAGCGGCGCTGACCAGCAATGTCACCGGCCGCCTCGAATATCGCTACACCGATCTCGGCTCGGCGTCGGTCGGCGGCTCGACCGTCAGCCAGACGTCCAACGACCTGATGCTCGGCGTTGCCATGAAGTTCTGATCCGTCTGTCCGACAGGCGCCTTACGCCCCGCCGCGGCAACGCGGTGGGGCGTTTTCGTTTGGGGGCAGGGCGACGAGTGCACGCGCCTTGCCACTTGTTCCGTTCATGCCCGCCCCCGAGCGGGCATCCAGGCCAGACGTGCCATTTGGGTGAGTCCGCCCTGGCTTCCCGCCTTCGCGGGGAACGAACGGAGTATCCGGGCGACGGCCCGACGGGCTTCAGCGCGCTGGCACCTTGATCTCGGGCACATGGCAGCCTTGCCGGTCTACCTCCAGGCAGCGGCGGAAAGTGAGATCCTTGGTCAGGCAGATGCGCACTTCCTGCATGAGGCCGCGGTAGCAGCTGACGGCGATGCCGGTTTCGACCATGCGCGGATTGGCGGCGATGAACGCCTGCTCGATTTCGCGCGGCGCCAGCGTCCGGCCGGCAAGGGTCGTCGGCAGCGTCACTGCCGCGAAGGCCTTGCGGAGTTGGGCGAAGTAGTTGGCCTGGTTGAGACCGGAGCAGACCCCGTGCTTCTGCCACTCGTGATTGATGAGGCCGGCGCCCGGCATGATGTCGGCGAGCCCGTCGATCGTCGTCTGGTTGACCCGGCGGGGCATGTTGGACGGGCAGTCGGAGGGATAGCCGCGCTCATATTGCGGCCACAGGCCGTGGACGATGAAGCCATGCGGCGTGCCGCATTCGGCCGGGTCGGGCCGGCTGCTGGTCGAGCAATAGGTCGGCGCCCAGGACAGCGACAGGACGTAGAAGTCGAAATCGCCGGGCCGTCCACCGGCCGCGGCCGGCGCAGCCGCGAGGAAGGCCAACGCGGTCGCGAGAAGAAACGCCGCTAAGAGCCTGACAAGATTCACGGACGAATCGAATTGCACCAGGCGCCGTAAACCCGATAGGGGTCGTAGCGCGGCAGGCAGGACTGCACGCCCCAGTGGATCGAGGCGAAGCCGGCCTTGAACTCGATCAGATAGACCAGCTCCGACCGCCTGCCATTGGTGAGCGTGGCGGTGGCATGGCAGTAGCGCCGCGCAATCAGGCTCGGCCCGTTGACGCTCAGCTTGGTCTCGCGGATGTTGGCGATGCCGGCGATGGCAAGCCCGCTGCCGATGATGTTGGCGTCATAGAAGGCGAATTGGTTGGTCACCTTGGCCAGCACCTTCGCCTCGTCGCAGACCGGCAGGCGATGGAAATGGTTGCCGTAAGGCATGCCGGCATAGCTCACGCCGGTGTCATAGTCGGCGGCCCGCGCCGGGATGGCCAGCAAGGCGAGGATCGCGAGCCCCGTCAGGATGCGCAGCATGGCTGTCGTCTCCCCCGTAATCCGTTGCCAGACAATGCGACGGACCCCGTGTCCGGTCAAGGCGAGCCAAGGCTTTTCGCGGTCATTCCCCGGCGATTTCGTCGATGACGGAGCCGGCACCGTCGCCTTGCGCGAGGATCGGCACGAGGCCGGCCAGCAGGTCGGACAGCGCCTCGGAAAACCGCCAGGGCGGGTTGCAGATGATGAGGCCGGAGCCGTTGAAGGCGCCGTCGGCGCCGCGCTCGCGCACGAAGAGCTCGGCGCGCAGCAGGCGGCGGATGCCGGATTTGGCCAGGCGCACGCGCAGCCGGTCGACGGCGATGAGGTCTTTCACCGGATACCACAGACAATAGATGCCGGTCGGCCAACGGTGATGGGCATGGGCGAAGCCGTCCAGGAGGTGGGAGAACTCGCCGGCTTCCTCGTAGGGCGGATCGACCAGCACCAGCCCGCGTCGTTCCTTGGGCGGCACGAAGGCCCCGAGCGCCAGCCAGCCGTCGAGGGCGATGGTCCTCACCTGAACGTCGCCGGCAAACAGGGTGGAGAGGGCTTCCGCGTCTTGCGGGTGCAATTCGACGGCGGTCAGCCGGTCCTGCCGGCGCAGCAGATGGCGCGCGATCCACGGCGAGCCGGGATAGAGGCCGAGGGTGTCACCCGGCCCATTGGCGGCCGCCACCGCGTCCATGAGCGGCGCCACCAGGGCGGCGAGGCCGGCATCGAGGTCGCGCTGCCACAGCCGGCCGATGCCGTCGCGCCATTCGCCCGAGCGCACGGCCTCGTCAACCGTCAGATCGTAGAGGCCGGTGCCGGCATGGGTATCGATGATGCGGAAGGCGCTGTCCTTCTGCTTCAGCCGCTCGATCAGCAGCGCCAGCACCGCGTGCTTGACCACATCGGCGAAACCCCCGGCATGAAAGGCATGGCGGTAGTTCATGGGCCTAGATCGTTGCCGGCGCGGTAAGCACGCCGAGGGCAGCCTCGGGCGGCAGGTCGGCGATCACCACACGCTCGCCGACCACGCGCGTGCGCTCCGCAGCCACCAGCGCCAGCGCCTGCGGATAGATGCGGTGCTCGGCGCCGAGCACGCGGGCGGCGAGGTCGTCGGGCGTATCGGTGGTCAGCACCGGCACCGCCGCCTGCATGATGATCGGCCCGGCGTCCATCGCGGGCCTCACGAAATGCACCGTGCAGCCGTGCAGCTTGACGCCGGCGGCGAGCGCCCGCTCGTGGGTGTTGAGCCCCTGGAAGCTCGGCAGCAGCGACGGGTGGATGTTGATCAACTTGTCGCGCCAGCGTTCGACGAAATCCTCAGACAGGAGGCGCATGAAGCCGGCGAGGCAGACGAGGTCGGTCTCAGCCGCCGCGAGGTGTTCCTCGATCTTCGCCTCGAATGCGGCGCGGTCCTTGATCTCCCTGGAGCTGACGATGGCCGTGGCGATGCCGGCCCCTGCCGCCTTGCCGAGCCCCGCGGCATCGGAGCGACTGGACAGCACGAGCACGATCTCGGCCGGATAGTCGGGCTGCTGAGCCGCGCGGATGAGCGCGCTCATGTTGGAGCCGCGGCCGGAAATCAGGATGGCGACGCGCTTGCGGTCGGTCATGGCAGATCGAGATCGAGCGCGTCTTGATATTCGACCGCCGGGCCCGAGCGCTCGCCGATCTTGCCGACGACGGTCACCGTCTCGCCGGCCTCCCTCAGGGCGCGCATCACCGCATGGGTTTCGCTGAACGGCACCACCAGCATCATGCCGACGCCGCAGTTGAAGGTGCGCAGCAACTCCTCCTGGGTGATCGCGCCGATCTTCGCCAGCCAGCGAAAGACCGGCGGCAGCGGCAGGCGGTCGAGCAGGATCTGCGCGGCAAGGTCGTCAGGCAGCACGCGCGGCAGGTTTTCGGTGATGCCGCCGCCAGTGATGTGCGCCATGGCCTTGATCGCGCCGGTCTCTTTCACCGCCGCCAGCAGCGGCTTCACATAGATGCGGGTCGGCGTCAGCAGCGCCTGGCCGAGAGAGGTTTCGTTGGCAAAGGGCACCGGGTCGTCCCAGGAGAGCCCGGCATCGGCGACGATCTTGCGCACCAGCGAGAAACCGTTGGAATGGATGCCCGAGGAGGCGAGCGCCAGGACCACGTCGCTGGCGGCGATGTCGCCCCGCGGCAAAATGCCGTCGCGCTCGACGGCGCCGACGGCGAAGCCGGCGAGGTCGAAATCCTTGCCCGCATACATGCCGGGCATTTCTGCGGTCTCGCCGCCGATCAGCGCAGCGCCGGCCTGGCGGCAACCCTCGGCGATACCGGCGACGATGCGTGTCCCGGCCTCCGGGTCGAGCTTGCCGGTCGCGAAATAGTCGAGGAAGAACAGGGGCTCCGCCCCCTGGACGACAAGGTCGTTGACGCACATGGCGACGAGGTCGATGCCGACCGTGTCGAGAATGCCTGTGTCGATGGCGATCTTCAGCTTGGTGCCGACGCCGTCGGTGGCGGCAACCAGCACCGGGTCGCGGTAACCTGCGGCTTTCAGGTCGAACAGGCCGCCGAAACCGCCGATCTCGGCGTCGGCGCCCGGCCGTCTTGTCGCCCGCACGAAGGGCTTGATTGCGTCAACAAGGGCGTTTCCGGCGTCGATATCGACACCGGCCTCGGCATAGGCCGCGCCCGGCCTCCGGGCTGGGGTGGTCATGGATTCGAAAGCCTCCGACCGCTGGCATCCCAATCCATGAAAAGGTATCGGAATGCAAGGTGCTTGAAGTTCGGCGGCGAACCGGGTCCCTTGGCCTCATCGGCCGATAATGTCATGTCTAGGCGGATGCCCGGTCGGCGGCCGGGCTCTCGAGCAGGGGCAGGGAAGGCTCTCGGTGACGATTCCCAATTTGATCACCATCGGCAGATTGGTGCTGGTGCCGCTCATCGTTTGGCTGATGATCACCGGCCAGTCGGCGGCGGCCTTCGTGCTGTTCATCGTTGCCGGGGTGAGCGACGCCATCGACGGGTTCCTGGCGCGCAGCTTCAACCTGCGCTCGCCGCTCGGCTCCTACCTCGATCCGCTCGCCGACAAGGCGCTGCTTGTCTCCATCTACATCTCGCTCGCCGTGCTCCAAGAGGTGCCGCTGTGGGTGGTGATCCTTGTGGTCAGCCGCGATCTCTTCATCGTCGGTGCGGTGGTGCTGTCGTGGATGCTCGACCAGCCGATGGAGATGCGCCCGTTGATCATCTCCAAGCTCAACACGGTGGTGCAGATCGTCCTTGCCGCCGTCGTCCTCGGCGACCTGGCGCTTGGCGCAGGGCTGCAGACGCTGCGCATGGTGCTGGTCTATCTGGTCGGCGTGCTCACCATCGCTTCCGCCGCCGTCTATCTGGTCGACTGGGTCCGCCATATGGGCATGGGCGAGACCGCCGCTGGTTCGGCCGACGGCCCCCGTGACGAGCACTGGCCGCGATGAAGCGCCAGACCCGCATCGCGCTGTTCTGGCTGGGGACGCTCGCCGCGTTCGTCGCAGTGCTGTTCATCTTCCGCGCCATCCTTCTGCCCTTCGTCGCCGGCGCGGCGCTGGCCTATGGGCTCGACCCGGTGGCCAACTGGATGGAACGGCGCAAGATCAACCGCACGGTCGCCGCGCTCGCCATCGTGGTGGTCATCCTCATTCTCTTCGTCGCTGTTTTCGTCCTGGTCGTACCGGTGCTGATCAACCAGCTCGCCGATTTCCTGCAGCAGTTGCCGAGCTTCATTTCGCGTCTGCAGACGATGTTCGGTCCATGGCTGGAAAGCGACTGGGCGCGCTATCTGGGCATCGATGCCGGCAGCCTGCGCGCCTCGCTCACCGGCTTCTTCGCCAACGGCGCCAGCATCATGCAGACGCTGCTCTCCTCGCTGTTGACCGGCGGGCGAACGGTGATCGACATCGCCTCTCTGCTTTTCGTCACCCCCTTCGTCGTGTTCTACCTGTTGCGCGACTGGCACCGCATGATCGCCTGGATCGACGGGCTCTTGCCGCGCGACTACGCCGACGAGATCCGCCGGCTCGCCCACGCCATGGACGAGAAGGTTGCCGCCTTCGTGCGAGGCCAGATGCTGTCCGGCACGGTGCTCGGCATGTTCTACGCCGCCGGCCTGATGGCCATCGGGCTCAATTACGGCCTGCTGGTTGGCCTCGCTGCGGGGATATTGAGCTTCATCCCCTATCTCGGTTTCTCCAGCGGCTTCGTCGCTTCGATCATCATCGCGCTCGTCCAGTTCTGGCCGGACTGGATCTGGCTGGTCGCCACCGTCGCCGTCTTCATGGCCGGCCAGGTGCTCGAGGGGTATGTGCTGCAACCCTATCTGATCGGCACCCGCGTCGGCCTCCACCCGGTCTGGCTGCTCTTCGCGCTGTTCGCCTTCGGTCTGCTCTTCGGCTTCCTCGGCCTGCTGGTCGCCATCCCTGCGGCCGCGGCCGTCGGCGTGCTGCTGCAGTTCGCCATCGAGCGCTATCAGGCAAGCCCGCTCTTTGGCGGCGGCAGCGCCGGCAAGACCGGCAATGAATGAGCGTCACGCCAGCCGGCAGTTGCCGCTGAGCCTGCCGCACCGGGCGGCCATGACGCGCGCCGATTTTCTCACCGGCGACGCCAACCGGGCGGCGATCGCGCTCATCGACGGCTGGCCGGCGTGGCCGGACCGTGCCGTGCTGCTCTCCGGCCCGGCGGGGTCGGGCAAGACCCATCTCATTGAGATCTGGCGGCATGTCAGCGGTGCTGCGGTCGTTTCGGCCAATGCCCTCGGCGACGTCGAGGCACTGGCCGCCGCACCGGCGATTGCGGTCGAGGATCTGCACCTGAAGCCGCTCGACGAGGCCGGGCTCTTCCACCTCATCAATCTCGGCGGCGAGCGGCGCGTGCCGCTGCTCATGACCAGCCGTCTGCCGGTCGCAGCCCTGCACGTGCGGCTGCCCGACCTTGCATCACGCCTGCGCGCCGCCCGGCCGATCGCGCTCGGTGCCCCCGACGACGCGCTCCTGCGGCTGGTTCTGGTCAAGCTCTTCGCCGACCGCCAGCTCACCGTCGATCCCGGCGTCATCGAAACCATCGTCACCCGCATGGAGCGCTCGTTGGAGGCGGCCAACCGCATCGTCGCCGAGCTTGACCGCGAGGCGCTTGCCGGCGGCCGCGCGATCAGCCGGCGCCTGGCCGCCGCCACCCTGGCGCAGGTGATCGACCAGCAGCCCGATCTGTTTGCCGAGTAGGCGACGGCTTCCCGGTTGCCGGGTTCGTGCTACTTTCCTTTGAAAAATACCAAGGTTGCCGCGCGGGCCAACGCGCGAGCGGGAGGGGACGTCGATGGGCAAATACGCCGACACCTATGCGCGCTGGCAGGACGATCCGATCGGCTTCTGGGCCGAGGCCGCCAAGGCGATCGACTGGGCCGAACCGTGGCACGCCGCCTTCAATCCCGAGGCGGGCGTCTATGGCCGCTGGTTCACCGGCGCCACCTGCAACACCTGCTACAACGCACTCGACCGTCATGTGGAACGCGGCCGCGGCGGTGAGACCGCGATCATCTACGACAGCCCGGTCACCGGCACCAAGCGCAGGATCAGCTATGGCGAACTGCTCGACGACGTGGCGACCTTCGCCGCGGTGCTGAAGGACCACGGCGTCGCCAAGGGCGACCGCGTCATCATCTACATGCCGATGATCCCCGAGGCGATCGTCGCCATGCTCGCCTGCGCCCGGCTCGGCGCCATCCATTCGGTGGTCTTCGGCGGCTTCGCGGCGCACGAGCTGGCAAGCCGCATCAACGACGCCACACCCAAGCTGATCGTCACCGCCTCCTGCGGCATCGAGCCGACGCGCGTGGTTCCCTATGTGCCGCTGGCGGCTTCCGCGATCCAGCAGGCGAGCCACAAGCCGACGGCGATGATCGTCGTCCAGCGCGCGGAGCACGTCGCCGAACTCGATCCCGCCCGCGACCGCGACTATGCGGAGGAGATGGCGAAGGCACGCAGCGCCGGGCGCAGCGAGCCGTGGGTCGCGGTGGCCGCGACCGACCCGCTCTACATCCTCTACACCTCGGGCACGACCGGCCAACCCAAGGGCATCATCCGCGACAATGGCGGCCACATGGTCGCGCTCGAATGGTCGATGACGAACGTCTACGGCGTGAAACCGGGGGAGGTTTACTGGGCGGCGTCGGACATCGGCTGGGTGGTCGGCCATTCCTACATCGTCTATGCGCCGCTCGTTCACGGCTGCGCGACGGTGCTCTACGAGGGCAAGCCGGTGGGCACGCCGGATGCCGGTGCCTTCTGGCGGGTGATCGAGGAGCACAAGGTGGCCGCGCTGTTCACCGCGCCGACGGCACTCCGCGCCATCAAGAAGGAAGACCCGGACGGCAGGCTGATCGCCCGCCATGATCTGTCGAGCCTGCGCAGCCTGTTCCTTGCCGGCGAGCGCGCCGACCCGGATTCGGTGCGCTGGGCCGAGGAGATGCTCGGCGTGCCGGTGATCGACCACTGGTGGCAGACCGAGACCGGCTGGGCGATCGCCGCCGATCCGCTCGGCCTCGAACTGCTGCCGGTGAAGCGCGGCTCGCCGACCGCCGCCATGCCCGGCTACGACGTCAAGGTGCTCGACGACATGGGCCATCCAGTGAAGGCCGGCGCGCTCGGCAACATCGCCATCCGCCTGCCGCTGCCGCCCGGTGCCCTGCCGACGCTGTGGGGCAATGACGAGCGCTTCCGCTCGAACTACCTCGCCACCTTCCCCGGCTACTACCAGACCGCCGACGCCGGCTATATCGACGGCGACGGCTATCTGTTCATCATGGGGCGCACCGACGACATCATCAACGTTGCCGGCCACCGCCTGTCGACCGGCGGCATGGAGGAGGTGCTGGCCAGCCACGCCGCGGTCGCCGAATGCGCCGTGATCGGCATCCATGACGGCCTCAAGGGACAGCTGCCGGTCGGCTTCGTCGTTCTCAAGATGGGCGTCTCGGCAAGCCCCGCCTCGGTGGAGAAGGAGATCATCGATCTGGTGCGCGAGCAGATCGGCCCGGTGGCGGCGCTGAATACGGTGCTGGTCGTGCCGCGCCTGCCCAAGACGCGCTCCGGCAAGATCCTGCGCGGCACCATGCGCCAGATCGCCGACGGCGAGCAGTACCGGATGCCGGCGACCATCGATGACCCGATGGCGCTCGACGAGATCACCGAGGCGCTGAAGGCGCGCGGGGTGGGGAGTTAGCCGGCTGTTGGCGCAAAACAGCCCGATCTTGTCGGAATCGTCATAATTGCTAGCTAGGAGTAAGCTCTCACAGAAACCCCGGTTTTGGCCTGATGGACCAGAAGAACCCGCAAGCCGCCACCCTTGACGCCGCAGCCCTCGATCCCGAGGTCGCTGCCGGCATGGAACTGCGCCAGTCGAAGTCGCGCTTCATCAACCGCGAGTTGTCGTGGCTGCAGTTCAATCGGCGGGTGCTGGAGGAAGCCGAGAACAACAACCATCCGCTGCTCGAAAAGCTGCGCTTCCTGTCAATCTCGGCCAACAACCTCGACGAGTTCTTCATGGTGCGCTTCGCCGGCCTCAAGGGCCAGCAGCGCCAGGGCATCGCCATGGTGTCCGACGACGGACGTTCGCTGAGCGGGCAGCTGAGCGCCATCGGCGATGCCTGTTCCAGCCTGGCCAGCGACCAGCAGACACGCTGGGCGACGCTGCGCGGCGAACTCGACAAAGCCGACATCCACCTCATCGATGCCAGTCGGATCGGCGATGCCGACCGCGACTGGCTTGAGCACTATTTCCTGGACTCGATCTTTCCGGTGCTCACCCCGCTCGCCATCGACCCGGCGCATCCGTTCCCGTTCATTCCCAATCTCGGCCTGACGGTGGCGCTGCAGATGACGCGCAAGTCCAACGGCCAGCACATGACCGCGCTGCTGCGCGTTCCCGGCAGCATCGAGCGCTTCATTCGTCTGCCGTCGGACGACACCTGCAAGGACCGTTTCATCAGCCTCGAACAGGCCGTGACCCTCTTCGTCCACAGCCTCTTCCCCGGCTACCAGGTCGACGGACAGGGCGCCTTCCGCGTCATCCGCGACTCGGACATCGAGGTAGAGGAAGAGGCCGAGGACCTGGTCCGCTTCTTCGAGAGCGCGCTCAAGCGCCGCCGTCGCGGTTCGGTGATCCGCCTGGAGATCGAGGCGGCCATGCCGGAAGGCCTGCGCCAGCTGGTCGCCGAGGCGCTGGCCGTGACGCCCGACGAGGTCTTCCTCGTCCATGGCCTGCTGGCTCTCAACGATCTCTCTCAGCTTGTCGCCATCGATCGGCCGAACCTCAAGTTCCCGCCCTACACGCCGCGCTTTCCGGAGCGTATCCGCGACCACAGCGGCGACTGCTTGGCTGCCATCCGCGAGAAGGACATCCTGGTCCATCACCCGTACGAGTCCTTCGACGTGGTGGTGCAGTTCCTGCGCCAGGCGGCATCGGACCCGGATGTCGTCGCCATCAAGCAGACGCTCTACCGCACCTCGAACGATTCCCCCATCGCCAAGGCGCTGGGCGAAGCCGCCGAGGCCGGCAAGTCGGTGACCGCGCTGGTCGAGCTCAAGGCGCGCTTCGACGAGGAAGCCAATATCCGCTGGTCGCGCGACCTCGAGCGCTCCGGTGTGCAGGTGGTCTACGGCTTCATCGAGCTGAAGACCCACGCCAAGCTGTCGCTGGTGGTTCGCCGCGAGGGCGGCCAGCTCGCCAGCTACGTCCATATCGGCACCGGCAACTATCATCAGGTCACGGCGAAGATCTACACCGACCTGTCGTTCTTCTCGGCCGATCAGGCGATCGCCCGCGACGTCGCCCGCATCTTCAACTACATCACCGGCTATTCGGAGCCGGAGACGCTGGAGCGTCTGGCAATCTCGCCGCATATGCTCAGAGGCGCCATCCTCGGTCTCATCGCGGCGGAGGTGGCGCACGCCAGAGCCGGCCGGCCGGCGCAGATCTGGATGAAGATGAATGCGCTGGTCGATTCCCAGATCATCGACGCGCTCTACGATGCCAGCCAGGCCGGCGTCGAGATCGACCTGGTGGTGCGCGGCATCTGCTGCCTGAGGCCGGGCATTCCCGGCCTGTCGGAGCGCATCCGCGTCAAGTCGATCGTTGGCCGCTTCCTCGAACACGCCCGCATCTACTGCTTCGGCGATGGCCACGGCCTGCCCTCACCGGAGGCCAAGGTCTATATCGGCTCGGCCGACATGATGCCGCGCAATCTCGACCGCCGCGTCGAGGCGATCGTGCCCATCCTCAACCCGACCGTGCACGAGCAGATTCTCGGCCAGATCATGGTCACCAATCTCGCCGACAACCAGCAGAGCTGGCGGGTCTTGCCGGATGGCACCGCACAACGCATCGTACCGGAGAAGGGCGAATCGCCCGTCAACGCGCATCAGTACTTCATGACCAATCCGAGCCTTTCCGGTCGTGGCAAAGCACTCAAGATCGGCACGCCCAAGTCGAGCCGCCGGCGCGGTCGGGGAGCCTGACCTGGCGGCCGAGCTTTCCATCATCGCCGAGGCACCGGGGCGCCTCAACGGTGGCGGGCCGATTGCGGTCGTCGATATCGGCTCGAACTCGGTCCGCCTTGTCGTCTATGAGCGCCTCTCCCGCTCCGCCACCCCGCTGTTCAACGAGAAGGAACTGTGCGGCCTCGGGCGTGGCCTGGCGACGCGCGGCCGGCTGGAGCCGGAGGCGATCGCCTCAGCGTTGAACGCCATCCGCCGCTTCGCCGCGCTCTCCAGGCAGATCGGCGTGAACGCGCTCCACGTGCTCGCTACGGCGGCGGTGCGCGACGCCTCCAACGGTCCGGACTTCATCGTCTCGGTCGAGGCGATCACCGGCGTCGCGGTGACGGTGCTCTCCGGCAGCGAGGAGGCGCGGCTCTCGGCACAGGGCGTGGTCTCCGGCTTCCACCAGCCCGATGGTATCGCCGGCGACCTCGGCGGCGGCAGCATCGAGGTCGTCGATATCCGCAAGAACAAGACCGGCAAGGGCGAGACCTTCCCTCTGGGTGGCCTCAGGCTCGAGGAAGCCGCCGAAGGCTCGATGAAGCGGGCCGAGAAGCTCGCCACCGAGGCGCTGGAGAAATCCAAGGTGCTGCCCCGCGGCAAGGGGCGGACCTTCTACGCGGTCGGCGGCACCTGGCGCTCGCTTGCCCGCCTGCACATGCGCCAGACCGGCTACCCGCTGCATGTGATGCATCACTACACGATCGGCGCCGACGAAGCGGCCGACTTCTGCCGCATGGTCGCCCGGCGCGAGATCGATTCACTCGATTCGATCGAGGTGGTGTCGCGCAATCGCCGGCCGCTGCTGCCCTATGGTGCCGTCGTGCTGGAGCAGGTCATCCGGGTGATGCAGCCCTCCGAGGTCGTGCTCTCCGCGCTCGGCGTGCGCGAGGGGCTGCTTTACGAGTTGCTCGAGCCGGAGGTGAAGGCCCGCGATCCGCTGCTGTGCGCCTGCGAAGAGCTGTCCTTCCTGCGCTCGCGCTCGCCGCGCCACGCCCACGAGCTCGCCGACTGGTCGGCCATGGCCTTCCGCGTCATCGGGCTCGACGAAACCGAGGCCGAGACGCGCCTGCGCCACGCCGCCTGCCTGCTCACCGATCTCGGCTGGCGGGCGCACCCCGAATATCGCGGCGAGCAGAGCCTCAACCTGATCGCCCATGCCTCCTTCATCGGCATCGACCATCCCGGCCGCGCCTATCTGGCGCTGGCCAATTTCTATCGCCATGAAGGGCTGATCGACGAGCAGCTTTCGCCGCGTATCCGCGAGCTGGTGCCGACCCGCCTGATGGAGCGCGCCCGCGCGCTTGGCGCGACGCTGCGCGTGGTCCATCTCATCTCGGCGGCGACCCCGGGGGTGGTCAACCGCACGCGCCTTGAGGTGCGCGGCAAGATGCTCACCCTGGTTCTGCCCGATAACCTCGCCATGCTCGGCGGTGCGCGCGTCCTGCGCCGTCTGGCCCAGGTGGCGAAGTTCGCCGGCCTGGAGCCGGCGATCGTGGCAGAGTAGGGCGGGTGCCTGCCCGCTGTCGTCGGCAACGACAGTTGCGGTAAACGGTTGGTTTCGCTTTTCGCGAAAGAGCCGCGCACCACCAGCATTCGGTTAACCACACGAATGGTGGGTTCGCGGGCGATTTCCATGGCGCTCCCGGAGCGGGCGTTGCCGGCCGCCGGCGCGCGGCGCGGCCGATGGCAACCCGCCGCTTAACCGACAGCTAAACCATCCGCATCAATAGTGGCCGAGTTACAACCATTCTAAGGAGGGGTGGTGCTGTGCGGTTTCGCATCTTCGATTTGCCTTCGAAAATGGCCGGCCGGCAGCAGATCTCACGGTTCCTGCTGGTATTCGTCGCCTTGTCTGCCGCCTGTTTTGTCCTGTGGCAGGGGCTGCTCTACTCCGATCTGGTCCTCGACCGTCGCAATCGCATCGCCGCGACTGAGGACATGGTCGCTCAGGCGCACCGGTCGCTGGTGCGGATTCTCGAGACCTATTCGTCCGATCTGCGCGTCATTGCCAGGAACCCGGCGCTGCGGCGGCTGGGTTCCGGCGACGCCGCAGCCCGCGCCGAAGTGACCACCGATTTCGAAGCCGTCGTTGCCGAGAAACCCATCGTCGCTCAGCTTCGCTACCTCGACCGCAGCGGCCACGAAATTGTTCGCATCGACCGGCGCGGGGACAGGACCATCGTCATCGACGGCGCCGACCTGCAGGACAAGCACACGCGCTACTACTTCCAGCAGTCGATCGATCTGCCTCCCGGCACGCTCTATGTGTCGCCGATCGATCTCAACGTCGAGCACGGAAGCATCGAGATGCCATGGCATCCGATGCTGCGCCTGGCGACGCCGATCACCGGCGCTGACGGGGCGACCGCCGGGGTGGTCATCATCAATATTTCCGCCGCCAGCTTCATCGGCACGATCGGGGAACAGAGTCCTCTCGGCGGCGTCGCGGTCGAACTGCTGAATCAGGACGGCTGCTGGCTGGCTGGCGTTCCGCGGGACCGCCTGTGGGGCTTCATGTTCAAGCGCGACACCACGATGGCTGCGTCGCAGCCCGCCGTATGGCAGAGCATTGCGAAAGCCGGTGACGGCACCTTCGCGATGGCCGGCAGCGACTACCTTTTTCAGACGATCTATCCGACACGAGATGTCAGCCGGGCAAGCTCCGGCGCGTCTCCCTCCGAGGTCAGCTGGACGGTCCTGGCGATCGTTCCCGGCATCGGCCTCGGCGCGCTGTGGCAGCGGGAGGATGTTCCGGCGGCCCTGATCGGCCTGCTGGTCATCGCCGCCATTTCATGGGGGTGGAGCCGCGCGGTGACGGCCCGGCGCGAGGCCGAGGCCCGGCGTGGGGAGGCGGAAACGGAGCTGCTTCGCATCGAACGGCTGGCCAGCCTGGGAAGCCTGGTGGCCGGCATCGCGCATGAGCTCAACACGCCCATCGGCAACGCCGTGACGATTGCCAGCACACTGTCCGACGACGTCACCGGGCTGGAAACCGTGCTCGCCTCCGGACAGATCAGGCGCTCGGTCATGGAGGGCTTCATCGCCGACATGCGCGAGGGAACCCGCCTCATGCTGCACGGCCTGGAGCGGGCATCGACGCTCATTGGCCATTTCAAGCAAGTGGCTGTCGATCAGACCAGCGAGCAGCGGCGCGCCTTCCGGCTTGGCGAACTCGTGCACGACGTGGTGGCGACCCTGGAGCCGCAGTTCAAGCGCGATGCCGTCGTCCTGGTCGAAGATGTCAAAGCGCGGGGCTTGATGGACAGCTATCCTGGCCCTCTGAGCCAGGTGCTGATGAACCTGATCGTCAATGCCCGCAACCACGCCTTCTGCGACGTAACCATCGACCATGAGCAGATCACGGTCACGGCCCGCGACGTTGACCCCGTCACCGCCGAGCTGATCGTGCGCGACAACGGACGCGGCATTCCCGAAGATCTGCAACAGCGCATATTCGAGCCGTTCTTCACGACGCCGCTGGGCGAGGGCGGCAGCGGCCTCGGCCTCAGCATCGTCTTCAACATCGTCACCAACGTCCTTGGCGGCACGATCCGCGTGGAAAGTCGCCTCGGCAAGGGGACCGCAATGATCGTCCGCATCCCAAAGTCCGCACCTGCGGCCGCGGGCGAACAATCTGGAGAGAGCCCGGACAATGGCCAGCATCGACAAGCCGCATGAAGACGACATGATCGATCTGGTCGACGCCGACCACATCGAACTGGTCGATATCGATGCCGGGTCGTCGCGGGTCGCACCGCCGACGAAACACTGGCGCGTGCTCGTCGTCGACGACGACGACGACGTGCATCAGACGACCCGCTTTGCCCTCGGCAAGGCCGTCATCCTCGGTCGCCCCATCGAGCTGCTCCATGCCTACTCGGCGGCAGAAGCGAAGCGCATCCTGAGGGAGGAGGACGAAATCGCCGTCATCCTCGTCGACGTGGTGATGGAGACGCCGGATGCCGGCCTCAGCCTCGTGCGCCAGATTCGCGGCGACGGGCTGCGCGATCTGCGGGTGGTCCTGCGCACCGGTCAGCCGGGCTACGCGCCCGAGCTATCGGTCATTTCAGAATACGAGATCGACGACTATCGCACCAAATCGGAGCTGACCCGGATCCGCCTGCTGACCGTGCTCACCGCCGCCATTCGCACCTATGCCCAGATCCGCATGATCGGGCGCAACCGCAATGGGCTGGAGCTGATCGTCGAGAGCGCCAAGGAGCTTTTCAGGAGGACCAATCTCGAGCTGTTTTCGCGCGGCGTCCTCATGCAGATCGCCAATCTGCTCGGTATCGATTCCAATGGCATCGTCGGCGTGGGGACCACCGGCAACAGGCCCTTCAGCGAGGCGCGCGTCATCACCGGCACCGGCCGGTTCAGCCGGTACATCGGCATGAGTCTGGGCGACATCGGTGACCAAGACCTCTTCCAGGCGCTTGAAGCAGCCCGCGAGAGCGATGTGCCGATCCAGAAAGACAATTATATGGCGCTCTGCTTCCATGGTGAGGGCGATCGCGAGCTGTGCGTGCTCTTCGATGCGGTGCAGGAGATTCTCCCCGACGATCTGGCGCTGCTGAAGCTGTTCTCCACCAACATCGCGATCGGGTTCGACAACCTGTCCTTAGTGGAACGCCTGGACCGTCTTGCGTTTCTCGACCCGATCCTCGACGTGCCCAACCTCAACGCCTTCGAAGCGGCCCTCGACGACTGGCGCCACGGCGACGGCGGCGAGGCGCGGATGGCGCTCGTCAACATCGATTCTTATCCCGCGATCGTCGCGATCTATGGCCCGCGCGTGGCGCACGGGCTGCTCGAGCAGGTCTATCGGCTGCTCAAGGGCGGCCAGGGGAATGGTGACGAGAGCCTCACCGTTGCGCGCGTCGCGGATGGCTGTCTTGCCCTGCTCGGGCGCCCCCGCGTCCTCGACGTTGAGCGCGTCGGTGCGGCCTTCCGGCGGCCCTACGTCGTCGACGGCATCGAGATCGCGGCCACGGCAACCGCCACCCTCATCGACCTCAACGACCGCAATGCGGAGCCGCTTTCGATCATTCGCACAGCGAGCGCCGCACTGCTGCATGTCAGCCAGACGCAGGCCGGCAGCTGCGTCGTTTACGACGCCGTCATGCGGGCCGCAGTCGAACGGCGGATCGATCTCCAGGTCGGGTTGAAGCGGGCGCTCGAAACGGACGCCGGCCTGGCGGTTCATCTGCAGCCCAAGTTTGACCTCAGGGACGACACCGTCGTCGGCGCGGAAGCGCTCCTGCGCTGGACCTATCGGAGCGAGCCCGTGTCGCCGGCAGAGTTCATCCCGATCGCGGAGGCTATCGGCCTGACGGCGAGTTTGACGGCTTTCGTCGTCCGCACGGTTGGCCGCTGGGCAACAAGTCGCCCCGATCAGATGCGCCTTCCCGTGGCCATCAACCTGTCGATGACCGACCTGAACAATCCGGACTTCGCCGGGCGGTTGCTGAACTGGCTCGCCGCCGAGCAGCTCACGCCGGCGAGCATCACGTTCGAGGTGACCGAAGGGATCGCGATGAAGGACAGGCCCTGGGCCATCCAGCAGGTGCAGGCGCTCAGGTCGGCCGGATTCCGCATCGCCCTCGACGACTTCGGGACCGGCTATTCGTCGCTCGGCTACATCTCGCGATTGCCGATCGACACGCTCAAGATCGACAAGAGTTTCGTCGCGCCCCTCGATGTCACGTCTGTTCACGGCAGCCTGGCGGCCATCATCGTTGCCATGGCGACGACACTGGACATCGAGTGCGTGGCCGAGGGGATCGAAACCGAAGAACAGAAGCAGGTGCTGAAGATTCTTGGCTGCCGGGTGGGACAGGGTTTCCTGTTGGGCAGACCCGTTCTGATCGACGAGTTCGACCGTCGCTTCGCACCAGGACGGGAACGCCGGCGGGCGTAGGCGAGGGGCATTTCTCGGCGATCAAGCGGAAATGCCGGCTCGATCCTGTCGCAGGATCGCTCCGTCGGAATGGTTCCATCTGGTCGGATAGGGCCCTCAGCCCTTGTTGATGGTCACCACGTGGTTCTGCTTCACGGCGAGCGCGATCTTGCCGGACTTCAGCTTGAGCGCCGCCTCGCCGAAGAGTTCCCGCCGCCAGCCGGAGAGCGCCGGCACGTCGGCCTGGTCGTCGCTGGCGATGGCTTCGAGGTCGTCGACCGTGGCGATGATCTTGGAGGCCACGCCGTGGCTCTCGCTGGTCATCTTGAGCAGCACCTTGAGCAGGTCGACCGCTGCACCGTTGCCGTTGGTCGTCGGCCGGTGCTTGGGGATGCGCGGCAGATCTTCGCGCGGGATCGCCATGGCGGTGCGCACGGCGGCGAGGATGTCCTCGGCCGCACGCGAGCGCTCGAAGCCGCGCGGGATGGTGCGCAACTGGCCAAGCGCCGCCTGAGTCACCGGCTGCTGCGCCGCGATCTCATAGATGGCGTCGTCCTTGATGACGCGGCTGCGTGGTACGTCGCGCGCCTGCGCCTCGCGCTCGCGCCATGCCGCCAGCTCGCGCATGACCGCCAGCTCGATCGGCTTGCGCACCCTGAGCTTGAGCCGCTTCCACGCCTCTTCCGGCTCCAGCCGGTATGTGTCGGGCGAAGTCAGCACTTCCATCTCCTCACGCACCCATTCGCTGCGCTTCTGCTCCTCCAGCCGCGCGGCGAGCGCCTGGTAGACGTCGCGGAGATGGGTCACGTCGGCTAGCGCATATTCGATCTGCCGGTCCGACAGCGGCCGCCGGCTCCAGTCGGTGAAGCGCGACGACTTGTCGACCCGCGTACCGGTGAGCTTCTGCACCAGTTGGTCGTAGCTGACCGACTCGCCGAAACCGCAGACCATGGCCGCCACCTGGGTGTCGAACACCGGGTGGGGGATCAGGCCGCCGAGATGGTAGACGATCTCGATATCCTGGCGCGCCGCATGAAAGACCTTGATGACTTTCTCATTCTTCATCAGCCTGAAGAATGGTTCGAGATCGAGTTCCGCGACCGTCGCGTCGATGATCGCAGCCTCGTCGGGGCTCGCCATCTGGATCACGCAAAGCTTTGGCCAGAAAGTCGTTTCCCGCATGAATTCAGTGTCGACCGTAACCGCCGGGAAACGCGCGAGACGTTTGCAGAGGGCGCTAAGGTCGGCAGTCGTGGTGACGATACTCATGAGTGTTCATATAGCCGACCGAAGGGTCATTTGTCCCTTGTGGAACTGTCGCCCGCGACGCTTTTGCTGAATGTAACGAATTATCGTCAAGTTCCCATTATGCAAGGCTTTTCTCGCCTGACCGCAAACGTCTGCTCCGCAATTGTGACAGGGGGCGGGCCCCGACCGGCGCGCGCCTTGCCGTCTCTTGCCGGGGACGCGGGCGACTCGTGCCGGCGCCGGACACCCGGCGCCCCGGCGCAGGCCTTGACAGCCACGCCAGCCCGTGCGCTTTTCCGGCCGCCGGAAACCGGGGATTTGCGCCCCGCCAGGCGACCTTAGGCACGATCAGAGACCTCCCATGCACCGCTATCGCAGCCATACCTGTGGCGCCCTCCGTCCCGCCGATGTCGGCCAGTCCGCGCGCATTTCCGGCTGGGTCCACCGGGTGCGCGACCACGGCGGCCTGCTGTTCATCGACCTGCGCGACCACTACGGCCTGACCCAGTGCGTCGCCGATCCCGATTCGTCGGCCTTCAGCGCTGCCGAGCGGGTACGCGCCGAATGGGTGGTGCGCATCGACGGCAAGGTGAAGGCGCGCACCGAGGAGACCGTCAACCCCAACCTGCCGACCGGCGCCGTCGAGGTCTTCATCGACGAGCTGGAGGTGCTGTCGGAGGTGGGCGGCGAGCTGCCGCTGCCGGTCTTCGGCGATCTCGACTATCCGGAGGAGACGCAACTCAAATACCGCTTCCTCGATCTCAGGCGCGACAAGCTCCACCGCAACATCATGAAGCGGGCGGAGATCATTTCCTCGCTCCGGCGGCGCATGATCGCCGGGGGCTTCTTCGAGTTCCAGACGCCGATCCTGACCGCATCCTCGCCGGAAGGCGCGCGCGACTTCCTGGTGCCCTCGCGCCTCCATCCCGGCAAGTTCTACGCACTGCCGCAGGCGCCGCAGCAGTTCAAGCAGCTCATCATGATCGCGGGCTTCGACCGCTATTTTCAAATTGCGCCCTGCTTCCGCGACGAGGACGCCCGCGCCGACCGCTCGCCCGGCGAGTTCTACCAGCTCGACATCGAGATGAGCTTCGTCGAGCAGGAGGACGTCTTCGCGGCGGTCGAGCCGGTGCTGCGCGGTCTCTTCGAGGAGTTCGCCGAGGGCAAGCCGGTCACCCAGGAATTCCCGCGCATCCCCTATGTCGAGGCGCTGAAGAAATACGGCTCCGACAAGCCCGACCTCAGGAACCCGATCGAGATGGCCGACGTGACCGCGCATTTCGCCGGTTCCGGCTTCAAGGTCTTCGCCGGCCAGATCGAGGCCGACCCCAAGGTGGTGGTGTGGGCGATCCCTGCGCCGACGGGGGGCAACCGCGCCTTCTGCGACCGCATGAATTCCTGGGCGCAGGGCGAGGGGCAGCCGGGCCTCGGCTACATCTTCTTCCGCAATGACGGCGAGGGCGCCGGCCCGATCGCCAAGAACATCGGCACCGACCGCACCGAGGCGATCCGCAGCCAGCTCGGCCTGAACGACGGCGACGCCGTCTTCTTCATCGCCGGGCGGCCGGACAAGTTCCTCGCCTTTGCAGGCAGCGCCCGCCAGAAGGTCGGCCGCGACCTCAACCTTATCGACGAGGACCGCTTCGCCTTCTGCTGGATCGTCGATTTCCCTATGTTCGAGTGGAACGAGGAGCTGAAGAAGATCGACTTCTCGCACAACCCGTTCTCGATGCCGAACTACGACCACGACGCCTTCCTGGCCCTCGACCAGGCCGACGAGGACTCGATCCTTTCCATCCACGCCTTCCAGTACGACATCGTCTGCAATGGCGTGGAGCTGTCCTCCGGCGCCATCCGGAACCACAAGCCGGAGATCATGAAGAAGGCTTTCGCCATCGCCGGCTACGGCGAGGATGTGCTCGAGACCAAGTTCGGCGGCATGCTGCATGCCCTGCAGATGGGCGCCCCGCCGCACGGCGGCATCGCACCCGGCATCGACCGCATCGTCATGCTGCTCTGCGGCGAGGATAATCTGCGCGAGGTAACGCTGTTCCCGATGAACCAGCGCGCCGAGGATCTCATGATGGGCGCGCCGTCGGAGGTCACCGCCCAGCAGCTGCGCGAGCTTCACATCCGCCTGAACCTGCCGGAATAGCGTGCCTACTGCGCCGGTGTGGTCGGGCGGATCTGGCCGCCGACCGGCGGCGCGGCCTTGTCCGGGGCTGGCGGGGGCTGAGGCTTGCCGCCATTGCTCCCCGGCGACGCAGCCGAACTGGTGACCGTCAGGCCGAGCAGATCGAACAGGGTCTCCGGCTTGTCCTGTGCTGCCGCCGTGATCGCTGAGAAGTCGACCGGTGTCGGTGGCGCCAGCGCAAGGGTGATCGACGAGCCGGGGGCCCCGACGAACGCCTTCACCGCCGGCGCCAGCGTCGCCAGGATGCCGGACTTGCGCACCAGCGTCGCCACCTTCGGGTCGTGCAGCACGAAGAGCGACAGGAGCAACGGCATGGCGCCGGCGAACTGCTCGCGGAAGGTGTCCGGTTTGGCGTGCATCTTCTCGGCCAAGAGGTCGAGCCCCTTGCCGACGATCGAATCGTCCTTGAGCGTCAGTGCCGCGCGCTCGAGCAACAGGCCGGAGAGCACATCGGGCAGCGATTGCGGGTTCTCCAGCGCCGTGCGCGGCAGGCCGCCGAGCAGCATCTTCGCGCTGAGCCCGCCGGCATTCTTCAGGTTGAATTCGAGGTTATCGAGGCTGAGCGTCTCGTTCTTCGCGTTCCAGGCGGACTTGAGGTGGTAGCTGATGTCGAGCGTGTCATAGCCGAGCTTGGCGAAGACCGCCCGCGCACTGGCGTCGAGCGCCGCGACGGGCACGACGAGATCGTCGAGATCGGCCGAGATCTTGGCCGGCGTAGGTCCGACATAGTCGGCAAGATCGACGCGCAGCGTGCCCAGCGTCACCCGCGGCGTGCCCGCGGCGGCGACATCGAGGCCCGACATTTCGACGAAGCCCGGCTGCGGCGCCAGGCCGGTCATGTCGGCATTGCCGCCGCCCTGGCTCGCCACGATCGCTTTGGTCAGCGCGTCGGCGCCGGGCAGCGCCACATTGCCGATTGAGAAATGGCCAAGCTTGAGCGCAACCACGCCCGGCACGTCGGTGGCAAAATCGTCGAGGGTGAACTCGCCCAACCGGTCGATCGACAGGTCGGAGATGTTGAAGCCGCCGAGGTGGAGGCCGTTCATGCCGGTGGCGGCGATGTCGAGCCCGCTGATGCCGAGGCGGCCGAGGCCGTAGGCCGACAGCATGTCGACCATCGACCGCGCCGACTGCGGGTCGTTGGTAGGCGTATTGGGATCGACGATGATCCGGTCGAGCAGGTCGGCGAAGCTGTGCGCCGGCTGGCGCAGCTTGAAGTCCTCCGCCGAGACCAGCCGCATGGTCATCTTCACGCCCGGTCCGGCGACTGCGAAATCGTGATAGGCGGTGAGCCCCGTCACCTTGTGCCAGATACCGTCGCCGACGCCGCCGGCATAGCGGTCGGGATCGAACACCCTGAGCGCCGCGTCGAAGTCGATGTCGTGCGACTCGAGGCTGGCGACCTTCATCGTCATCAGGCCGTCCGGGTTTGGCGATTGCACGGTGAGCGGCCCGGCGGTGATGGCGGCGATCTTGCCGTCAGCCCAGCGGTCGATGCGGAACTGGTTGTAGACGATGCGGCTGGAGACGCCGGCATTGGTCTCGATCAGGCCGAGAGAACCGACGCGGCCATTGGTCATCGACATCTGGCTGAGCGGCCCATAGGCCCTGATGAAGGAGGTGAAGGGGTGCTGCTTGTCCCATGAAACGGCGGGCAGCGCCGGCACGGCGAGGCCGTTGACCTCGGCATCCGACAGGCCGACCTTGAACGGCCCGGCTTCGATCGCACCCTCGTCTGCGGTGATACGGGTGGCGGTGAAGCCGCCCTCCGGCGTCGCGATGAAGCCGGTGAGGGCGACCGTGCCGAAGTTGATGCCGACCGTGGAATCCTGGTTGCGGATGGTGAGGCCCGAGACCACTGCGCGGTCGCTCGCCGCGTCGTAGGTGAGGGACGTGTAGGCGGCCGTCCAATCGGGCGAGGCGTCGATGGAGGCGACCCATCCCCTGATCGCGGTTTCCACTGGTGCCTCGGCGGCGGCCGTCTGCACGAACAGGGCAAGGCCGGCACCGACGGCGAGGCCGGCTGCGGCAAACCGGAACAGCATGATGGCCCTCATGGTTTCGGCCGCGGCCGGACCGCGCTCATTTGTTGACGACGATGTCGACGCCGAGCAGCTCCGGCAGCTTGGACTGGTCAGCGTCCAAGGTCTTCAGCATCTCGTCGAAGGGAACGGGCGCCGCCGGTGCCAGTTTGACGGTGAGCGACTTCGGGTCCTTGAGGAAGTCGACAAGCGCCGTCTGCACCTTCTGCTGGAAATCCATGCCGCCGGCATCGCCAATGAGGAACATCAAGAGCATCGGCCACTGCGCGGCGACGTCCTCGCGCGAGCTGCCGAGAATCTGCGCCTGCATGTCGAGCGCCCGCTGAATGATACCGGCATTGTCGAAGCGCACGGTCATGGCATCAAGGTCGGGCGACACCTTCGGCACCGGCTTGCCGTCGGCGCCGGTGCCGACGATGTTGTGGACCTTCACGTGGCTGAAGGCGCCGGAGATCGTCAGCTTGCCGACGTCGGTCACGTCGAGCGCGAAAGAGCGCAGGGCGAGCGTATCGGCGGTGGCGTCGAAGCCAGCATCGAGGCTGACCGAGAGGACGAGGTCGGTATAGCCGAGGCCCTGCATCATGCCGCCCACTTCCGGCGCGGCGAAGGCCGAGGCCGGCAGGTGAACGCCCGTCGTGGTGAAGGTGACGTCGCTGGACCCGACATTGGGGTCACCCGTCATGGCGAGATCGACCTTGGCGACATCGATGGGCTGGGCGAGCTGGGGGTCGGTGATGGCGATGTTGCTCACCGAGGCGGTGCTGAACGGCCGGATCTTGTTGTCCAGCGAGCGGATTTCGTCGGGCGTCGGGATGACCGCGTCGGAGACCACCGCCGTCTCCCACGTCAAACTGCCCTTGCGGTAGGCGGCGCTGCCCTTGTTGAAGGTCATGGAGGAGGCGGTGTAGCCGCCCGGCTGGCGCTCGGCGGCGCCGGCAACCACGATGCTGTCGACGGTGACGTCGCGGCCCTGGCGCTTGGGCTGCACCGCCTTGAACCCGGTGATGGTGATCGCATCACCGTCGGCGGTGGCATCGGTGTAGGTGGCGACCGCCTTGCCGTTGGCGTTGAAGGCGGCGATGAGAGCATCGGCAAAGGCGTGCGCGTCGGGCGCTGCGGAGGCGCCGGCGGCCACCAGGATGGCAATCACGAAAGAGCCGAATGCGGCCAGGCGCGAGGCCGTGCGAAGCATGGTCACCCTCCAAGGTAGCAAAGCTGACAAATTCGCCAGCCGACGCGGCGCGATATTCGCCGTACTTCGCGGCAAGGACAAGGCGGAAGAGGGCGGCCGCTCAGTCCTTCTGCAGGATCATGAAGACATCCGGCCGATTGGGCGTGCCGGCATCATGGTACCACAGGCGACCGTCATACCAGTCGTGGTGGGCCGAATCGGCACATGGCCAGATGCACTTGGTGTAGCGGGTCGGCGAGGACACCAGATAGGCGGTCTGCGGCGGCACGTACATGCCGACCGGCTGGCCCTGCGGGCAGCGCGGATCGTAGGGCGCCACGTCGAAGATGCGCACGTAGTCGGTGGCCGACTTGTGCTTGTGCTTGATCGTCGCTGGGGCATGGTTGATAGCGACGCAGCCGGCGGGCGCATAGCCGGGCGGGGCCGCGGCAAGATCGGCAGCAAGGGCGCCGTCGGCCGGGACCGACAGGACCGCGGCGAACGCGGCGGCGATGAGGCAACGGTACAGCATGGCGGACCCTCCGGCGGCGGGCACTTCTTGCCCGACGCGCCGCCATTGAAACCCGAGCGTGGTTAATGGCGGGTTAGCCGGGATTGGCGCCGGGGCAAACTTGCAGCGAGGCGTCTTGACCCCTAGATAGGGGCAGGCAGCGATTCGAGATCGCCGCCCTGGGCCGCCATATCGTGGCCTGGAGCCTAATTCGCGGGCGATCCCGGTGCGAATTCGGCGAAATTCTCCGGCACGCTTCTCGGGTGTCCCGATCGGCTTCCGCCTCCTGGGGCGAAAACCGCCGCGCCGGCGCAACATGATGAAAGGAAATACCCTGCAAATCCTCGTTCGCGACAACAATGTCGATCAAGCCCTCAAGGTGCTCAAGAAGAAGCTGCAGCGCGAAGGTGTGTTCCGCGAGCTGAAGCGCCAGCGGTACTATGAAAAGCCCTCCGAGCGCCGGGCGCGCGAGAAGGGCGAGGCGATCCGCCGTGGCCGCAAGCAGGCCCGCAAGCTCGCCCAGCGCGAGGGGCTTCTGCCGGCGCCCAAGCCGAAGCCGCGCCCCGGAGCCGCGCGCGCCCGCGGCTGACCCTGCCCGCGCAGCATTCATGGGTACCGTGCGCGCCCGGCCGAGAATCAGCGATTTGGCTGGGTCAGGCGCCGCGGTCTGCGTCCTCCTCGAGCGGGTCTCCCGCTAGAAGAGCCGCCGAAATTGTCACCATGTCCCGTGCCGCGACCGGCTTGGCGCGATAGATGCTGTCGGACACCATCTGGCCGGTCTCTACCGGAATACCCGAGATGTAGATGACCGGCGCTGAGCAGCCGATTGCGCGCAGCACCCTTGCCAGTTCCAACCCGTCCATGTTGCCCGAGAGGCGCACGTCGATCACGGCGACGCCGATCTCGTGCCCCCGATTGAGCAGCGCCAAGCTGCTTTCGCCCGATGCCGCCTCCAAGGTGAGCCAGCCGGCCGCATGGAACTGATCGACCAACTCCTGGCGCTGCATCGGATCGTCCTCAGCGATGAGTGCGACCGAATAAACCGCGCACTGTCCCATGGCGGTTCTCCACAAGGCCCTCCGTACGAATGTGGAGCACCGGCGTGCCAGGTCAACCACGGATTGGGCAGGTGACGCACACTCGCGTCAGCACGCCGGGCGCCCGGGCGGCCGACCCCCGAAAGAAACCCGTGGACGCCGGGCCCGACCCTGCCCAGGAAGTGCGCCAAATGGGGCGGCCCGGCGCTACCTTGGGCCAGACAGGGATGGGTGGAGGCTCGGGGGCATGAAGCGGCGCGCCGGATTGCGGCGGACGGGGTTTTCCCGCCGCCCGCGCCACAGGATGAGCCCGGCCGAGGAGGCGCTGTGGGCGCGCCTCGGCGCCGTGCCCGCCGGTACGACGTTCCAAAGCCAGATGCCGGTACGGCGGCTCACCGCCGATTTCGGCTCCTATGACGCCAGGATCGTCATCGAGATCGACGGCGCCGCGCGCGCGGCAAGCGACGCCCATGCGCGCACGGTCGCCTTCGAGGCCGCCGGCTATCTCGTCCTGCGCTTCGCCGAGAGCGAGGTGCTCGCCGACATCGACCGTGTGATCGAGGAGATCGGCCAGGCGCAGAAGGTGTGGAGCGGGTGAGGGGGTGCGGCGGGGCGTCTCACCGCCGTCGGACGAGCGTGTCCGGTCCGTATATCCAGTGTCCGCCCAATCGCGCGGGCAGCGATCAGGACGCCGTTCACGGACACCATGCGATGCGCTACCTCGTCAACAAATGGGGCTCGACCTTCATCTTCGCCTCGTTCGTCATCACCGCGGTGACGGGTGTGCTGCTCTATTTCCGAATCCACACCCCGCCCACCGAAGCGCTGCACATCTGGATCGGCTTCCTGATGATCGCCGCCGCGCTTTTCCACGTCGCCCGTAACTGGCGCCAGTTCCTCATCTATTTCCGCCGCCCGGCCTTCTACACGGCTCTGCTGGCGACCGTCCTCGTCGGTGCGTGGTTCTCCTATCCGTCGCTGATGGCGACGCAGGGGAGCGAGGGCGGCCGGCCCAATCTGCGCTCGGCGATCACCATCGGCCAGGCGGTGGCCAACGCCTCGCTGACCGATCTGGCGCCGCTGGCCAAGACCGACGCCAACGGCCTCATGGCGAAGCTTTCCGAGATGGGCGTCACCGTCAGCGACCCGGCCGCCACACTGCAGTCGCTCGCCGGCCCGGCCGGCAAGAGCCCGCAGGAGCTGGCGGCAGCCCTTCTCGGCGGCGGGTCGAGGGACGGCGAAGCGATCGTCAGGCGGGACTAGGGGAGGCCGGCGGACCCGGCTTCGCAGCGCCGCCGGTGTTCATCCGCGCCGCGACGCGCCAGATCGCGTCGGCCAGTGCGTCGGCCGCACCGAAATTGCCGACGCAGACTTCCTTGCCGTCGTCGCTCACGACATAGACCAGCGCGACCGGGGTCACCCGCCCGCGCGCCGGTATGGACGAGCGCCTGACCCGGACATCGGTTACCCGTGGCCATGGGACCTTGACGGGGCCCTGCAGGCAGCGGACCAGGAGGACGCCGGTGTCGTCCAGCGTCAGCGTCGGGCAGCCGCGCACGATCGTCAGCAGGGCATAGGTGACCAGCGGCACGCCAACCACGACCAGCAGCCACATCGTCGTGCGCGCATCGAGATAGACCGGCCCCAGCCAGCCGCCGCCCTCCGAGTAGTCGTTGGTAGCAATCTTCCAGATGCCGACGCCGGCGATCATGACGCCGAAGGCCAGCGCGACGAACGAGGTGGACGGTTTCGTCCTGAAGACAATCGGCAGCGTGTCGTCGGCCATGGAAGCTTCCCCTCCGATCACGCGCCGGATCATGCCGCAAGGATGGGCGCTGCGCCAAGCCGTCCCGCGTGCCGCAGGGCTGCCGGCAAGCGCTCCGCGCAATACGTCGAAAATTCGATCGCGGATGTCGGTGGCTCGCTAAGCGCAAGTGCGATCGTAACTCGACCGCCGGGGGAGGGGCGTTGTGTAGTCGGCTAACCAAGAAGTGGAGACCGACATGAAGACGACATTCGCGCTTGGCTGTGCGCTCGCTCTGCTGTCCACCGTGGCGTGGGCCGGCGGCGGCGCCAGCGGCAACGCACCGGGCACCAACAAGGACGGCATCACCAGCTATTACGGCGCCGGCGGACCGGAAGAGACCGGCTCGCCGACGCCGGGCGGCGTCGTCAACAATCTCGGCCAGGCGGTCTCCGCCGGCTTCTACGGCAACACCTCGAACGCCGGCGAAAGCCCCTATGCGCCGAGTAACGGCCACGGCGTGACGCCGTCGATCTCGCCCGGCCCGCAGACGGTCGGCGGCGGCGGCCCCGGCACCGGCACGTCGATCGGCGATGTCGTCGGCTGCGGCCACGGGAACTGCTGAGGTGGAGCGGGCAGGGGTGGGGAATCCCGCTCACGCCCAGCGTTCGACGAGGCATCAGGGCGCGCTGCGGTGTTGTGCCCGGCCCCGACCGGGCACCAGCAGCGCTAGCGATTGACCCGCAAGCATCGGCGATGGCTGGGTCCCGGCCTTCGCCGGGACGACGAAGAAGCAAGAGGCATGGCGCTTCGTTCTCGCGCGCCGGAAGGACCGAGCCATGAGCATTTCAAACAGCATCCTCATGGCCTGAACCACGAGGGGGTGGCGGGCGTCTGGTCAACGCTCGTCGGGTAGTCCGAAATGGGCGTCGACCGGACGCCCGCCGCGGGATTTATGCGAGGCCCCGCCTGGGTTGGCAGAGGCAGGCTGGCACATCGGCCGCCTTCGACCACCGCGGTGCCGGGGCCTCGGTTTCCCGGGCCGGTCTCACCGGCGGCTGACCTCTGCCCGCCTTTAGCGCTGCACCATTTCAGGGCGTTGGCGCACGGACAGACCTTGCGGCCTCTCCGTTGACGGGCTTCCGAGCTCCAACTGCCTTCCGCTTGCGACGCGGCCGACAGGGACACCGCACCCCGCTCCGCCTAAAGGTCGCCACCGGTAGACGCCCCTCTATCCGAGCGAGGATGCCAACCAATATGGGGGCGGTTCGGACAGCGGGGATAGATTTCTTTTCGAGCCCCCACCCGGCCGGCTGTCGCCGGCCACCCTCCCCGCGCTTCGCGGGGGAGGGAGGGAGCAAGCGGTTGGCACGGAGCCCAACCTCCCCCTTTGCGGGGAGGTCGAAATCGCGTAGCGATTTCGGGTGGGGGTAAATTCCCTCCCTTCCCGATCGCGCCCGCGGCGCTCCTCGCTTCAGCCACGGCGAGAGGGTATGCCGCATCGAGGCAGCATCGGCCGGCTGCTATCGTCATGCAGATTGCTGCGGTGAGCGCAAATCGCTAACCTGACGCCCGAAACTGGCGTCTATCTCGCGGAAGTCGACTAACAGCGTCATGCCTATCATCGAACGTCGCTTCCGCTCGCTGTTTCTGGCGCTTTTCGTTGTTTTCATCCTGTTCGGCACGTCGGCCACCATTATCGGCGCGACGCTGCCCAAGATCCTCGCCGACTTCCATTGGAAATACATCGTGGCCGGCGTGGTTATTGGCGCCAGCGCCGTGGCCTATTTCGTGTCGTCGTTTGCCGCGGGTTATCTGATAAAATACTGGGGCCCCAAGCCGACGATCATGCTCGGGCTGTTGCTCGCAATCGTCGGGCTCGTTTTCTTTGCGTCCACTCCCGATCCTTTTACCAACGCGCTGCTCACCACGCTGATCGGTCTCGGTCATGGTTGCATCGAAGTCGGCGTCAATACGTCGACGCTGCGCATCGATCCGCACAACACCGGTCGACCGATGAACCTGATGCACGGCGCATTTGCCGTCGGTGCGATCCTCGGGCCGCTCGCCGTCGGCACCCTGATGCACAGCGGCCTGAGCTGGATTTTCGTTTACCGTGGAATGGCGCTGATTTTCGCGCTGCTGATGGTGTTGATGGCGTTCACCGCATTGCCGAAAATCACGCACGTGGCGCCGACCGGCGCCGCGGCGCCGGAACGCTTGAGCGCAAATCCCGCCTATTGGCTTTCGTTTATCGCGCTGTTTCTCTACGTCGGCGTCGAAATGGGCGTCTCGAACTGGGTGGCGGAGTATTTCGTTGTCGCTTTTGCCCAGTCGGCCGCGGCCGGCGCGCTGCTGGTTTCTCTGTTCTGGGCGGGCTTGCTCGCCGGGCGTTTCGGCGTTCCGCTTCTCTACAAGGGTTCGCGCCAGGACGCGGTGCTGGTTGGGTCCTCGATACTGGCGACAGTGTCGATCGCCTTGCTCGCGCTCCTCGGCCATGTCGCCGCCATCCCGCTCACGATCGGCATCGCCCAAGGCTCCGTTTTCCTCGCCGGATTGGGATGCTCGGTCTATTACCCGATCGTCATCACGCTGCTCGGCAAGTGCTTTCCTCATGCGCAGAGCCAGGCGATCGGTTTCGCGGCAACCGGCGGCGGCATCGGCGCGTTCCTGTTCCCGTTCGTCATGTCGGCGATCGCTCAAAACTGGGGAATCCGGGCCGGCTTCGCGACCTACGGCGTGTTCGCCATCGCCATGACCATCGCGGGCCTCGGGCTGGCGAGCATCGCCGAAAGAGGAAAGCGGCCGGGCGCAGGGAAATTGGCGTCCGCGCCCGCTGCCAAGTCCACGCGAGCGTGAGGGCCTGATACGGTTCGATATTGAACCGGAGTCCAGAAGCCGCGCGCTGCGCTCGCGGAGATGCGGACTGGATTCCGGCCTTCGCCGGAATGTCGAAGGAGCGTGGGGCACAGGACCAACCACGCGCCGTTCATGCCCGGCGCCGGCCGGGCATCCAGGCGAGAGGTGCCACGTGGCGAGTCGGACCTGGGTTCCCGCTTTCGCGGGAACGAACGGGAGAGGGGGCGAGGCCCCGTCCGTAGCGCGCGTTCACCGCAGGCGGTACGCGCCGCGTAATGCCCCCTCTCGCAAGCGGTGGAATATGCTGCGCAGGTCCGCCCTGCGGCTCACAGGCTGCCCATGAAGTCTTCCTTGTGCAGCGGCACGCCGTTGTGGCGCAGGATGGCGTAGGCGGCGGTGGCGTGGAAATAGAAGTTCGGCATGGAGAAGAAGAGCAGATAGCGCTCGCTGGTCATGGACACCTCAGCGCCCCCCGAGGGGAATGTGACGGTGCGCTCGGCAGCATCGGCAAACTGGTCGGGACCGAGCCCGTTGACGAAGGCGAGCGCCCAGGCGACGCGCGCCTTGAGGTCGGCGAAGCTCTCGTCCTTGCCCTCGAACTGAGGAATGGGAAGGCCGCCGATGCGGGCCGGACCGCGCGTGGCGTGATTGCATACGGCCCGCACCTGCTCGGCCAGCGACCACATGTTGGGAAACAGGCGCGCGCCGATCAGCGCCTTCGGCTCGATCTTCATCGCCTCGCAATGGGCGGCGGCCTTGTCGAGCATGGCGGCAAGCTGGCTGAGGATGTGCGCGTAGACGGGCACCGAGATCGAATACATGGAAGGCGGCATGGGGGCTCTCTGAGCTTCAGGGGACGAGGCGGGGAGGCGGACCGTAGCACCAGCCGGACGGATAGCAATCGGGAACGGAGGGGCGGACGCTACCGGCTTGCGGTGCCCGCTTCCGCCTTCGCGGCAATCTTCATCCGCATGGCGACGCGCTTGATCGTCTCGGCGATCGTGCGGGGTTCACCGACATCGCCGACGCCGATTTCCTTGCCTTCGTCGGTCACAAGGAAGAGCACGTCGACCATGGTGACCCGTCCACGCGTGGGAGCGGGGATGCGCTTGATCACCACATTGGCAAGCCGGCTCCACGGCAGGCTGACCGGACTTTGCAGGCAGCGGCTGAGCAGGAGGCCGGCATCGTCGAGCCGCAAGGTCGGACAGCCGCGCACCACCGTGACCAGCGCGTAGAGAGCGAAGGGCAGGCCGATGGCGATCATCAGCCAGCCGGTGGTCTGCGAGCTGAACGTGAACGGCCCGAAATGATCGTCGCCATGGGAGAAGCTGTCGTCGGCCGCCTTGGCGATGCCGACCGCAACGATGAAGGCACCGACGGCCGTCATGGCCATGCCGGTGAGCCGTCTCGACCGGAAGACGATGGGCAGCGTGTCGTCCGCCATGGCGGCTTTCCTCCACCTGACCCCCGGATCATGCCGCAAGAACGGGCGCGGCGCTGTGGCCGGCGACACAGGAAGGCTGTGCCACGGCGGCAATGGGGCAAAGCCTCGCAGTGCACGCCGATCATGCCCGGCCCCGACCGTGCATCCAGGAGAGAGGTGCCGTGCGGCGAGTCAGACGTGGGGCCGCGCCGTCGCGGGAACGGACGGGGGAGGGGGGCGAGGCTCAGTTCGTAGGGTGGGTGCCCGCAGACGTGACCTACCGCGCAAATGGCTGCTACATCTGGCGGAATACGCTCCGCACTTCTGCCTTCCACACTTGATCGCCGGATCTTTTTCGGCGCGATCTGTCGATTCGCGCCGTTGCGGTTCGTTGTGAGGGTATCGCAGGCGCTGCCTGACCCGAACGACGGAGGAACCCATGACCAGGATTTGTCGCGTCGCCTTGCTGGCGGCCGCCGTGGCGCTTGCCGCCGTCCCCACCATCGTCAACGCACAGGAGACCAAGAGCGTGGACACAACGACCGAGGCGGCGCCGTCGCCGAAGAAGACCGGCCATATCGAAGCCAACGGTGTCAATTACTACTACGAGATTCGCGGCGAGGGCGCGCCGCTGCTCCTGCTCCACGGCGGCCTCGGCACGATGGACATGTTCCAGCCCCTGATGCCGATATTCGCGCGCGGCCACGAGGTGATCACGGTGGACTTGCAAGGGCACGGGCGCTCCACGCTTGGCGATCGACCGATCAGCCTGCTCGACATGGGCGACGACATGGCCGTCGTTGCCAAGCAACTCGGCTACGACAAGGTCGACGTGCTTGGCTATTCGCTGGGCGGCGGCGTTGCCCTGCGCCTCGCCGTGCAGCATCCCGACACGGTCAAGCGGCTGGTGCTTGTCTCGACGCCGTTTGCCCAGAGCGGGTTCTATCCCGAGATGCTGCCGCAGCAGGCAATGGTCGGCGCCGCAATGATGCCGATGATGAAGGATACGCCGATGTACCAGGCCTACGTCGCGGTGGCGCCGCACCCGGAGGATTTTCCGAAGCTGCTGGACGCAATGGGCGCCTACATGCGCCAGTCCTACGACTGGAGCGATGACGTGAAGACCCTGAAGATGCCGGTCGAGCTGATCTACGGCGACAGCGACATGATCACGCTCGACCATGCGGTGAAGTTCTACCACCTGCTGGGCGGTGGGCTTGCCGATGCCGGCTGGCAGCGCGAGCACATGGCTGAGAACCGCCTCGCCATCCTGCCCGACGTGACGCACTATGAAATGTTCGGCGTGCCGGCGATGGCCCAGAGCGCGATACGCTTCTTCGATGGGGCGAGCGGTCAGTTGACCTGGTCCGAACAGGTTGAGCAGCAGGCGCGATAATCCTCCCAACGCGCCTTGAAGATCGGCCGCGCTCGCGAGGGCGCGGCCGATCTGTTTCCGGCGCGGCGCGAACCTCCCCTTGAGCCACCGTTAGGTGAAGTTGCCTCCTACGAGCACCCCGTCGTGCCGCCGCAGGTGTCGCACTTGAGGCAGGTGCCGTTGCGGACCAGCGTGAAGTTGCCGCATTCGGGGCAGGCGTCGCCCTGGTAGCCGGCGAGGCGCGCGGCGGCGGAGCGCTGCTCCTTTGACGGCGCCGCGGGCTCGCTCCTGGCGTGGCTGCCGGCCGGCTTGAAGGTGCCTTCCGCCTTCGGCGGTTCCGCCTTGACAGCGGGGGCCGCCTCGACCGCCTTCGGCTTGGCCGCGGGCGCGGCCTCGGCTAGGCCGAGCTTCATCTGCGGCGCGCTCTCCGCCACTTCGCGGCGCACGGCCGTGGCGAGCGCCGCCCGGGCCGCCCCGGCGCCGGTGCCGCCGATGGCCGTCACCGAGCCGGAGGCAGGACCGCGCGAACCGCCGGCCTCGCTGCCGCGGGCGTCGGCGCGGTCGACCAGCGCCAGCGGCCGCTTGCCGCGGAAGAGGCCGTGGGAGACCGCCGAGGCCGGCGTCGCCTTCGCCGACTGCGGCTCGCCACCGACCGCCGTGGTGCCGGTGTCGCCGGGCGTCACATGGGCGAGGTCGTTGCGGCCGAGATAGGAGATCGCCAGCTCGCGGAAGACATAGTCGAGGATCGAGGTCGCGCTCTTGATGACGTCGTTGCCCTGGACGGGGCCGGCGGGATCGAAGCGGGTGAAGGTGAAGGCGTCGACATACTCCTCGAGCGGCACGCCGTATTGCAGGCCGAGCGAGATGGCGATGGCGAAGTTGTTCATCAGGCTGCGGAAGGCGGCGCCTTCCTTGTGCATGTCGATGAAGATCTCGCCAAGCCGGCCGTCCTCGTATTCGCCGGTGTGGAGATACACCTTGTGGCCGCCGACGATCGCCTTCTGGGCGTAGCCCTTGCGCCGGTTGGGCAGCTTCTCGCGCTCGCGCACCACATGCTCGACGATGCGCTCGACGATGCGCTCGGCCACCGCCTCGGCGCGCGCCGCCGCGGGCTTGGCCATGAGCGCCTCGACCGCGTCCTCCTCGTCGTCGTCGTCATCGGCGAGAAGCTGCGCGTTCAGCGGCTGCGACAGCTTGGAGCCGTCGCGATAGAGCGCGTTCGCCTTCAGCGCCAGTTTCCAGGACATCATGTAGGCGTTCTTGCAGTCCTCCACCGTGGCGTCGTTAGGCATGTTGATGGTTTTGGAGATGGCGCCGGTGATGAAGGGCTGCGCCGCCGCCAGCATGCGGATGTGACTGTCGACGGAGAGGAAGCGCTTGCCGATGCGCCCGCAGGGAGAAGCGCAATCGAACACCGGCAGATGCTCCGGCTTCAGCCCCGGCGCGCCTTCCAGCGTCATGGTTCCGCAGACCCAGGTGTTGGCCGCCTCGATCTCCTTCTTGGAGTAGCCGAGATGGGTCAAGAGGTCGAAGGCGGGGTCGGAGAGCTTCTCCTCCGGCACGTCGAATGCCGCCATCTGCTCGTCGCCGATGGTCCAGCGGTTGAAGACGAACTTGATGTCGAAGGCGGTCTTCACCGCCTCGCCGAGCTTGGCGATCACCGTGTCGGAGAAGCCCTTGGCCTTCAGCGCCTCCGGGTCGATCGCCGGCGCGCCTTCGAGCGAGCCGCGGCCGACGGCGTAGTCGATCATGCCCTTGATGGCGGCGTCGTCGTAACCGAGCATGCGCAGCGCTTCCGGCACGGCGCGGTTGATGATCTTGAAGTAGCCGCCGCCGGCGAGCTTCTTGAACTTCACCAGCGCGAAGTCGGGCTCGATGCCGGTGGTGTCGCAGTCCATCACCAGGCCAATGGTGCCGGTCGGCGCGATCACCGAGACCTGCGCATTGCGGAAGCCGTGCGCCTCGCCGAGCTGGAGCGCCTGGTCCCAGGCGACGCGGGCATGCGCCACCAGCGCCTCGTCGGGGCAGGTGGCGGCGTCGAGCGGCACCGGGTCGACGTGCAGCGCCTCGTAGCCCCGGGCGTGGCCATAGGCGGCGCGGCGATGGTTGCGGATGACGCGCAGCATCGCCTCGCGATTCTTGCCGTAGCCGGGGAAGGCGCCGAGCTCGCCGGCCATCTCCGCCGAGGTGGCATAGGAGACGCCGGTCATCACCGCGGTGATGGCGGCGGCGATGGCGCGGCCCTCTTCCGAGTCATAGGGGATGGCCGAGGACATCAGGAGGCCGCCGATATTGGCGTAGCCGAGGCCGAGCGTGCGGTACTCGTAGGAGAGTTCGGCGATGCGGCGCGAGGGGAACTGCGCCATCATCACCGAGATTTCGAGCACGATCGTCCACAGGCGCACCGCGTGCTCGAACGACTGCACGTCGAAGCGATGATCCTTGTCGGCGAACTGCATCAGGTTCAGCGAGGCCAGATTGCACGCCGTGTCGTCGAGGAACATGTATTCCGAGCACGGGTTCGAGGCGCGGATCGGCCCCGAGGCCGGGCAGGTATGCCAGTCGTTGATGGTGGTGTGGAACTGGATGCCGGGATCGGCCGACTGCCAGGCGGCGTTGCCGATCGTCTCCCACAGATCGCGCGCCTTCAGCGTCTTGTTGGCCTTGTCGGAGATGCGGCCGGTGAGCTGCCAGTCGCCGTCGTCTTCCACCGCGCGCAGGAAGTCGTCGGTGACGCGCACCGTGTTGTTCGAGTTCTGGCCGGAAACCGTGAGATAGGCCTCCGAATCCCAGTCGGTGTCGTAGATCGGCACGTCGATGTCGGTGTAGCCCTGCTTGGCGAACTGGATGACGCGCAGGATGTAGTTCTGCGGGATCTGCGCCTTCTTGGCGGCCTTGATCTCGCGCTTCAGCGCCGGGTTCTTGGCCGGGTCGAAGCACGAGCCGTCCGGCCCGTCGCAATTGACGCAGGCGCGCATGATCGCCTTGAGGTGGGCAGCGAGGATCTTCGAGCCGGTGACCAGCGCGGCCACCTTCTGCTCCTCGCGCACCTTCCAGTTGACGTAGTTCTCGATGTCCGGATGATCGACGTCGACCACCACCATCTTCGCCGCGCGGCGGGTGGTGCCGCCCGACTTGATGGCGCCGGCGGCGCGGTCGCCGATCTTGAGGAAGCTCATCAGCCCGGACGACTTGCCGCCGCCCGACAGGCGCTCGCCTTCGCCGCGCAGCCTGGAGAAGTTGGAGCCGGTGCCCGAGCCGTATTTGAACAGGCGCGCCTCGCGCACCCACAGGTCCATGATGCCGCCCTCGTTGACGAGGTCGTCCTCGATGCCCTGGATGAAGCAGGCATGCGGCTGGGGATGCTCATAGGCGCTGGCCGAGGCGGTGAGCTCGCCGGTGCGGTAGTCGACATAGTGGTGGCCCTGGCTCGGCCCGTCGATGCCGTAGGCCCAGTGCAGGCCGGTGTTGAACCATTGCGGGCTGTTAGGCGCCGCCTTCTGGGTGGCGAGCATGAAGCGCAGCTCGTCGAAGAAGGCGCGGGCGTCCTCTTCCGCGTCGAAATAGCCGCCCTTCCAGCCCCAATAGGTCCAGGTGCCGGCGAGCCGGTCGAAGACCTGGCGCGCATCGTCCTCGGAGACCGTGCGCTGGCCCTCGGGAAGCTCTGCAAGCACCGCTTGGTCCGGCACCGAGCGCCACAACCAGGAGGGGACGTCGTTCTCCTCGAATCGCTTCAGCCGGGCCGGCACACCGGCCTTGCGGAAATACTTCT
Source organism: uncultured Alphaproteobacteria bacterium (assembly GCA_963785065.1). GTDB lineage: Bacteria > Pseudomonadota > Alphaproteobacteria > Rhizobiales > Kaistiaceae > CAVSRC01. The sequence continues at coordinate 557,007 of CAWATX010000004.1, read as the reverse complement.
GGGCAAGGATGTCGCTGGCCACCTGGCTCCACGCCGCCGGGACCTGGATGTCGTCGAGCTTGAAGACGATCGAACCATCCGGGTTGCGGATTTCGCTGCGCGTCGTCCTGAATTCGATGCCGTCATAGGCCGATGCATCTGCCTTGGTGTACCGCCGCTCGATCCGCATGCTTCTGCCCCAAATTTCAGGCCTGCGCCGTCATCCCGCGCAAGCCGGTGACCCGATTGAACCGGGTAACTTCTGTTTCTCTCAGCCCCTTGCCCGGCCCGGGGTTGACCCCCAGTGCTTGTGGCTAACAATGCCCGGAACCCCTAAATATAGTGTTACTCGCGCTCTTTGTCAGGTGTTTTCTGACCCCAAAACCGGCATTTCAAATCCGATTCCACGCACAAAACCAACCCGCTCCCCGAACGCCGGCTACCCGCCGCCAAGGGCTCGAACGCTGACCGTTATCAAAGGAAAATCCAGGGCCGTACGCGCCGCCGGAGCGCCAACTCATGACGCTTGCGTGACGCTATTGCGAGTCGCGCTGGAGCGTCAACGAGGCGCTGATCACAATTGAGGTTGGCTGTGCGCCGGCTGGGAATTGCGGGGACTTCGCCGCTCCTGGACCTGCTCCCGGTCGCCTCCGCAGCCGCACCCGTTCCGATTCCGGGCAACCGAAGCGCGCACGCGGCACAATGTGACCACAATCACAGGCTGCTCTTGGATAATCAGGGGTAACAACCACTTTACGTGTTAATGTTGCTCTCCAGACTTCAGGCGGGCCACATAGGGAAACAGGGGGTGGCAATGACCTGGTTCGGCAAGATCTGCATCGCACTTGGGGCCGTCGTCGCGGCGGCGGCGTTTGCGCCGGTCGCGCAGGCTCAGCCCGACGGCTTCGTCGTCGCAGTCGTCCAGAGGACGATCATCGACGCCAAGACCGGCCGCCGCATCCTGTTGCAGTCCAGCCCGGTCTATTCCGGCGACCGCATCACGACCGACAATGTCGGCAACACCCAGATCAAGTTCCGCGACGATACCAAGCTGGTGGTCGGCCCCAACTCGACGCTGGTGATCGACGCCTTCGTCTTCGACAAGAACGACACCGCCCGCCAGGTATCGATCAGCGCGATCAAGGGCGCCTTCCGCTTCATCAGCGGCAAGAGCCCCAAGGACGTCTACCGGATCACGACACCGACGGCGACGATCGGCGTTCGGGGCTGAACAGCCGGGGTCGCATCTGCTCCCTCGGACGCGGGCCGGCGGACAACGAAAACGGGCGGCCATTGGCCGCCCGTTTTCGTTCAACCGGCAGCGGGTCTCACGGCTGCCAGGCCTCATAGTCGGGGGTGCCCGGCGTGCGCGGGGCGGGCCCGAGGATGGAGCCCGGCGGCCGGTAGGCCTGCGCCGTGCCGGTCAGGTTTTGCTGATGCGGCTTCTCCCATTCGCGCGGCTGATACGTGGCCGGTGGATCGTCGCTGCGGCCGTGCATCCAGGCATGCCAGCCGGGCGGGATGCGCGAGGCCTCGACCGGGCCGTTGTAGATTACCCAGCGCCGATTGCCGCCCCGCTCGCGAAAGTAGCGGTTGCCGCTCTCGTCGCTGCCGACGAACTCGCCCTTGCGCCAAGTGTAGAAGCGCGTGCCGAGCGTCTGGCCGTGCCACCAAGTGAAGAACTGCAGCAGGAAGTCTTTCATGGCCGCACCATTGCCTGCATTCGGCTCCGTCTGCAAGACCCCGGCCGGGTCAGAAGAATGACGTGCGCCGCTGCCACCAGCCGCTGCGCTTGGGCGCCGTCTCGTCGGGAGCCTTGGGCGCCTCGGGCGTCTCCGGGGCGGCCGGCTGCTCGGCAACGGGGTTCGGCCGCGCCTCGCTGTGCGGTTCCGCCGCCATGTCCTGCTGCTGCGGCTGATCGGGGAGGGCGCTGTCGTCGCCGGGGCTGAGCGGCGGCGCCGCCACCGGCTCGGCCAGGGGCTCGGCCGGCGACCAGTCGTCGCTGGCGGTCACCGGGCTCTCCTCGCCGGGCTGGTCGGTTGCCGCCGATGCCTCCGCAATCACGGGCGGAGCCTCGCTGCTCACGCTCTCGTCGACGGCTGCCTCGGCGGCTTCGCCAGTCTCGGCCGTTTCACCAGGCTCGCTGGCTTCGGCGGTCTGCCTGTCCTCGCCGCCGCGACCGCGCCGTCCGCGCCGACCGCCGCGGCGTCCGCGCCGCCGCTTGCGCGGGGCGCCATCCTCGTCGGTTTCGCCGTCCGACGCCGCCTCGACCGGCGCTTCCTGACCGGCGCTCTCGGCGCCCTCAGGCTCTTCGCCTTCGCCTTCGGCCTCGGCCGCCGACGTCTCGCTGCGTTCGCCGTTACGCCGGCGCCGGCGCCGGCGGCGACGGCGGCCGCCGTCCTCGCCGGCAAGCTCCTCGCGGGGCTCGGCCAGCGGTTCGTCCTGGCTTGCCCCGGCAAGCTCGGCCGGACTGTCCGCCTCGCTGCTCGTCTCGAGCGGCTCCGAATCCGGCTGCACCGAATCCGGCTGGATCGTGGAGCGCACCTGAACATCGCGCCGGCCGACCGGCTCGCCGCGCTCGACGACGAAATGGGCGCCGTTGTTGATCAACTCGTCGGCGGCGACCGTGATGGTCAGGCCGAAGCGCTGCTCGATCTCGGAGAGATGCGAGCGCTTCTGGTTGAGGATGTAGAGCGCCACGGGCGTGCGCGTGCGGATGGTCAGGTGATGGGTGACGCCCTTGAGGAGCATGTCCTCGAGCGAGCGCAGCACATGCAGCGCCACCGAGGCGGGCGCCCGCACATGGCCCGAGCCCTGGCAGGTCGGGCAGATGGTAGTGGTCGATTCGAGCACGCCGGTGCGGATGCGCTGGCGCGACATCTCGAGCAGGCCGAAATGCGAGATGCGGCCGACCTGGATGCGCGCCCGGTCGTTCTTCAGCGCGTCGTTGAGCTTGCGCTCGACCGCCCGGTTGTTGCGCTTCTCCTCCATGTCGATGAAGTCGATGACGATGAGGCCGGCAAGGTCGCGCAGGCGAAGCTGGCGGGCGACTTCCTCCGCCGCTTCGAGATTGGTCTGCAGCGCCGTGTCCTCGATATTGTGCTCGCGCGTCGAGCGGCCCGAGTTGACGTCGATGGAGACCAGCGCCTCGGTCGGGTTGATGACCATGTAGCCGCCGGACCGCAACGTCACCTGCGGTGAGAACATGGCGTCGAGCTGCGCCTCGACGCTGTAGCGGGCAAACAGCGGCTGGCCTTCCTTGTAGGGCTGGACGTTCTTGGCATGGCTCGGCATGAGCATGCGCATGAAGTCCTTGGCCTCGCGATAGGCGTCGTCGCCGGCGACGATGATCTCGTCGATGTCCTTGTTGTAGAGGTCGCGGATGGAGCGCTTGATCAGCGAGCCTTCCTCGTAGACCAGCGCCGGGGCGGTGGAGCGCAGCGTCAGCTCGCGCACGTTCTCCCACAACCTGAGCAGATATTCGAAGTCGCGCTTGACCTCGGCGCGCGTGCGGGCTGCACCGGCGGTTCTCAGAATCACGCCCATGCCTTCCGGCACCTCGAGGTCGGAGACGACCTGCTTCAGCCGCTTGCGGTCGGACATCGAGGTGATCTTGCGGCTGATGCCGCCGCCGCGGGCGGTATTGGGCATCAGCACCGAATAGCGACCGGCGAGCGACAGATAGGTGGTCAGCGCCGCGCCCTTGTTGCCGCGCTCCTCCTTGACGACCTGGACGAGCAGCACCTGACGGCGCTTGATGACCTCCTGGATCTTGTACTGGCGCACGCGCGGGCGTCGCCGCTCCGGCACCTCTTCCATCGCGTCCTCGGCGCCGACCGATTCGACCCGGTCGTCGCTTTCGACTTCGACCCCGTCGGCTTCGGCCGCCGTTCTGGCCGGCGCCTCGCCATCGTCGTCACCGGCGGGCTGCTCGTCATCGGCGCTCTCCGCCGGCTCGTCGCCGGCCTCGGCTGCCGCTACCGGCTCGGCAGCATCCTCGGTGCTGGCTGCCTCGCTCACCGCCGGCCCTGACGCCGCCTCCGCGGCGATCGTAGCGGTCGGCTCGTCGCCGCCGTCCTCTTCGTCTTCCGCCGCAGCCGGCTCCTCGGGAACCTCCGAATCGCGGTTGGCCGCCGCGTCCTCCGCCTGCGCCTCGGCGCCGCGGTCGTCGTCGATCTCGCGCTGCTCGGCCTCGATCAGCGCCTGCCGGTCGGCGACCGGGATCTGATAGTAGTCCGGGTGGATTTCCGAAAAGGCCAGGAAGCCGTGGCGGTTGCCGCCGTAATCGACGAAAGCTGCCTGCAGCGACGGCTCGACGCGCGTGACCTTCGCTAGATAGATGTTGCCGCGCAACTGCCGGCGGCTGGCCGACTCGAAGTCGAACTCCTCGACCCGATTGCCGCGCACCACCACGACCCGGGTCTCCTCCGGATGGGCGGCGTCGATGAGCATCTTGTTTGCCATGGGCTGAATTCTCCACGGTCACGTCCGCCGGGCCGGCGACGGGCGCTTGGCGCCCCTGTCGCTGCGGCCGGGGAGGGACCGGCTTGTCTGGTTGAGATGGGCGCCCGCCTTCCCAGAACCGCCCGCGACGGAACTCCGCCGGCAAATGCCGGAGCGGGTGTCGGCTGGTGAAGCGGTTTTGCCTGGGGCATGACGTGCGCCGTTACCTTTTTACAATTCTACAAACGGAATCACTAGAAACACCCAACGCTCCCTGCGGCCATTACGCCGCAGGCGCCGGGCTGTCCGGATCACGGATATCAGGCAGGTGATTGCGCTTAATAACGAAGCAGCGCATCAGGCGAGCCCTCGTCCGGTACATTCCCCGTCGCTGTCCGTTGAAAGAGACCCACCGACGGAATCGACCCGCCCGGATGTTATGGGAATCCGCCGAATCAACCCGCCATCGCCTATCACGGCACCGCGGACGGAGAATGAATTCCGTGTGAGTGTTGTATGCATGCAATCGAGTCTTGGCAAGCACAGCGACGAGCCGTTGCTGTCCGATGCGCGCTAAGCTGGGGAGGCGGCCCGATATTTACAAGTTGCGGTTAACCATTGCCCCGCCATGCTTTATGAGGGACGAGAGCCATGGATGCCCGGCGCGCCGGCCGGCACCCGGAGACGAGCCCGATGAGACTTGCAACCGCCGCCCGGCATGGCGTGACCGCCGGGCTGACGGCCATTCTGGTGGCCCTTGCCACAGCGCTGGTCCATGCCGCCGACAGCATGGACATGCCGGCGGCCGCCGGCGGCCCGGTGATGCTGGGCGCGCGCATCGTGGGCGACGCCAACCGCGTGCGATTCGTTGCCGACCTGTCGCGACAGGTGAAGGCGACGGTGTTCACCCTTGCCGATCCCGACCGCATCGTGGTCGATCTGCCGGAAGTGCGCTTCGCCCTGCCCGAGCTTGCCGGGACCTCTGGTCGTGGGGTGATCTCGGCCTTCCGCTACGGCCTCATTTCGCCGGGCAAATCGCGCATCGTCATGGATCTGTCCGCTCCGGCCCTGATCGACAAGACCTTCGTCATCGATCCCGCCGACGGCCAGCCGGCGCGCCTGGTGATCGATGCCGTGCCGACCACGCGGGAGAAGTTCCTCGCCGCGGTCCACAGCTACAAGGAGCAGCAGCTCGCCGTCGCTGCCGATGAAGCCGCCAGGGCCCCGGCCCTCGCCCCCGGCGATCACGGCGACAAGCCCGTCATCGTCGTCGATCCCGGCCACGGCGGCATCGACAACGGCGCCCATGGCAGCGGCGGTGTGCTGGAGAAGGACGTGACGCTGGCCTTCGGCAAGACGCTGGGCAAGCTGCTCGAGGCCACCGGCCGTTATCGTGTCGTCTATACCCGCGACGACGATTCCTACATATCGCTCGGCGATCGGGTGACGGTGGCGCGGCGCAACAACGCCGACCTGTTCGTCTCCATCCACGCCAACTCGTTTCCCGGTGGCTCGGTGCGCGGCGCCATCGTCTACACGGCGTCGGACAAGGCGTCAGACACGATGGCGGCGTCGCTCGCCAACACCGAGAACGAATCCGATGCGCTCGCCGGCGTCGACGTCAATGCGGCCGATTCCAGCGACGTGATGAGCATTCTCAACGACCTGACCCTGCGCGAGACACGCAACTTCGGCGTGGTCTTCGCCCGTAACCTGGTCAAGGAACTCGGCAAGACGACCCGCCTGTTCAAGGTTCCCCACCAAGAGGCGGCGTTCAAGGTGCTGGAGGCGCCGGACGTGCCCTCGGCGCTGGTCGAACTCGGCTATCTGAGCAATCCCAACGACGCCAAGCTGATGGTCACCCAGGCGTGGCAGGACAAGACCGCAGAATCGATCGTCAAGGCGGTTGACGACTATTTCCGCACCCGCGTGGCCGGCCGGGGCAGCAATTGACCGGCCTGTTGCCGATCGGCCACGGACCGGGCGTCAGCACCCTGGGGAGGCGCCGGCGCCCCATAATCTCCACAAACGGCGTTGAGACAGGCTTGCAGGGGCAACGGACGGAGCATCATGGCCAGGGAAAACCGACCGCGCAGGAGAGCCTTGACCGCGGCCACCAAATCGAGGCTTGTGCCGGGCTGGTGGCCGGCAACTCGCGCGTGAGCGGCCGGGCAGTGGACAGGCTATGATATTCCGATTCTTCGGCTACATTTTCGGGATTGGCGCCGTGCTCTTTCTCGCCGTTGCTGCGGTCGCAGCCTGGTACATCTCAGGGCTCACGGCCGACCTGCCCAATTACGACGTGCTGTCCAAGTACGAGCCGCCGGTCATGACCCGCGTGCACGCCGCCGACGGCCAGCTCGTCGCCGAATACGCCCATGAGCGGCGCCTCTATCTGCCCATCCAGGCGGTCCCCGACCGGGTCAAGGCGGCCTTCATCTCGGCCGAGGACAAGAACTTCTACGAGCATTCCGGCCTCGACTATTACGGCATCATCCGCGCCGCCCTGACCAACGTCGTCAACCGGGTCGACGGTCACGGCGGTCCCCTGGTCGGCGCCTCGACCATCACCCAGCAGGTCGCCAAGAACTTCCTGCTGTCGAGCGACCAGACGATCAACCGCAAGATCAAGGAAGCGGTGCTGTCGCTGAGGATCGAGCAGACCTACTCCAAGGACAAGATCCTCGAGCTCTACCTCAACGAGATCTACTTCGGTCTGGGCGCCTACGGCGTCGCCTCCGCCGCGCTGACCTATTTCGACAAGTCGGTGCACGAGCTGACGCTGGCCGAGACCGCCTATCTGGCGGCGCTGCCCAAAGGCCCCAACAACTACAACCCGTTCCGCCATCCCGACCGGGCGGTCGAGCGGCGCAACTGGGTCATCGACCGCATGGTCGAGAACGGCTACGCCACCAAGCAGGAGGGTGAGGCGGCCAAGAAGGAGCCGCTCGGCGTCGTCGTGCACGACACCACGCCGGCGATGTTCGGCGCCGACTATTTCGTCGAGGAAGTGCGCCGCGAGATGGTCGACATGTACGGCGAGAAGACGCTCTACGAAGGCGGCCTGTCGGTGCGCACCTCGCTCAACCCGCAGCTTCAGGTCCTCGCCCGCCAGTCGCTGATCGACGGCCTGGTCAAATATGATGAGGGCCGCGGCTGGCGTGGCCCCGTCGACCATATCGATCAGCTGTCGCCCGACTGGGGGCCGCCGCTGGCCAAGATCCAGGCGCTCAGCGACGTCATCGAATGGCGGCTGGCCGTCGTCCTCTCCGTCGACAAGACGGGGGCCAAGATCGGCCTGCAGCCGGCACTTGAGCCTGGCACCGGCAAGGTCGCACCCGACCGCGAGACCGGAACCATCCCCTTCGAGCAGATGAAGTGGGCCAAGTGGGCGACCGGGCCGAAGAAGGGCAAGAAGATCAACGGCTCCGACGACGTGCTGTCGGTCGGCGACGTCGTCTATGTGGAGAAGGCCGACGGCGGGCCCGGCGAATATACGCTGCATCAGGTGCCGGCGGTCGAGGGCGCCATCGTGGTGATGGACCCGCACACCGGCCGCGTGCTCGCCATGGTCGGCGGCTTCTCCTACGCCATGAGCGAGTTCAACCGCGCCACCCAGGCCGAGCGCCAGCCCGGATCCTCCTTCAAGCCCTTCGTCTATTCGGCCGCCCTCGACAACGGCTACACGCCGTCATCGGTGGTCATGGACGCGCCCATCTCCATCGATCTCGGCAACGGCCAGGGCGTGTGGCAGCCGGAGAACTACGAGGGCGACTTCCTCGGTCCGTCGACGCTGAGGACCGGCATCGTCCATTCGCGCAACGTCATGACGGTGCGGCTCGCCCAGGACATGGGCATGCCGCTGATCGCCGAATATGCCCGCCGCTTTGGCATCTACGACAACATGCTGCCGGTGCTCTCCATGGCGCTCGGCGCCGGCGAGACGACGGTGCTGCGCATGGCCGCCGGCTATTCGGTCTTCGACAATGGCGGCAAGGAAGTGCGGCCGACCCTCATCGACCGCATCCAGAACCGTTTCGGCCAGACCATCTTCCGTCACGAGAACCGCACCTGCGAGGGCTGCGCCGCCGACAGTTGGCACAATCAGCCGGAGCCGAAAATCATCGACAATGCCGAGCAGGTGCTCGATCCGATGACGGCCTATCAGATCACCTCGATGATGGAGGACGTCGTCAGGCGCGGCACCGGCACCGCCGCCAAGGCGGTGGGCAAGCCGATCGCCGGCAAGACCGGCACCACCAGCGACTACAAGGACGCCTGGTTCGCCGGCTTCTCGCCCGATCTGGTCGCCGTCGTCTATGTCGGCTACGACAAGCCGCAATCGCTGGGCCGCGGCGAGACCGGCGGCGCGCTCGCCGCGCCCATCTTCACCGAGTTCATGAAGAATGCGCTCGCCGACAAGCCGCCAGTGCCGTTCCGCGTGCCGCCGGGGATCACCTTCATCCCGATCAACCAGCAGACCGGCCTGCGCGCCAATCCGGGCGATCCCGGCACCATCCTGGAAGCCTTCAAGCCGGGGACCGGGCCGCCCGACACCTATTCGATCATCGGCTACACCGATACCTCGGGCCGGCCACTGACGGTGGCGCCGGAAAGCGACCGAGCGGTGATCTCGGGGACCGGCGGACTCTATTAGCCGGCCGACACAGCCATCGATCCATGCGAGGCCCGTCCGCCGGCAGGCGAGACGGGCCTTTTCGTCGGCACCCACCTTCAATTCGCCATGATCACTGGCGACAGTTCTTGCGGAGAGGGAATTCGCAGACTCGCGACGCTTGGCAGCGCCGCGACAGGGGCACGAAGGAACAGGTGATGCTCCGACTGCTTGTCCCCCCATGCCTGGCCGCCGCCATGTTGACCGTTCCGGTCCTGGCGAGCGCTGCCGCCACCAGCACGGCACCTCAGGATATCGGTTCGACCGTCGTCGGCTCAGGCGACGGCGCGGTCGACTACTGGACGCCGGCGCGGATGGCCGGCGCCACCGATCTGTCCGTGCTCCTGCTTCCCGGCGACGGACCCGCTCAGCACGCCACCTGACACGCACAAAGCCGGCAAGCCTTTCCGGGAAAACTGGCGGCAGACCGCGGCGGTGCTTCAGGCGCGGCGCTGACGGAAATTGCCCCCCGATTGTTGTGTGACGGGCAAAAACAGGCCAAGCTCAATACGCCTGCATTTGCTCTTTTTTTGAAACCAGTCGATCGCCGTCGCGGTCGACTTTGAGAGGCGACTCGAAAAGGAGGATCTCTTGCATTTCGTTCGTATTGCTGCCGCTGCCGCGGCTTCTATCTTGTTGTGTAGCGTCGTCGCGGCGCAGGCTGAGGACGCCATCGGCTCAGCCCACGCGACGCCCGGCGAACGCGCCGTCGATCATTGGACGCCGGAGGCCATGGCGGCAGCCGTGATGGTCCCCAAGCTCAATATCGACCCGTCGACGATCACGCCACCGGCCGGCGGTGCCCGCGCCGGCGAGAACCCCGGATCGCTGCCGTCCGCCGTCAGCCAGTCCGCGTCCCAGATGCATGAGCGCGCCGCCGGCGACGTCAACACCGTGCCGCTCGTCTTCGCCGGCAAGATGTTCTTCTCCAAGCGGGACGGCGACTTCATGTGCTCGGCACAGTTCATCTCCAAGAACGTGGTGCTGACCGCCGCCCATTGCGTGCGCGACGACAAGTCCGGCGACTTCTGGAAGAACATCACCTTCTTCCTCCAGTACGACCAGGGCCGCGCCAGCGCCAAGTACACCTCGACCTGCGTCGCCACCTTCAACACCTGGGTGCAGGAGGGCAACGACAAGTACCTCTCCGACTTCGCCATGTATCAGGTCGACACCGACTCCAAGACCGGCTGGTTCGGCACCCAGTGGGACTGGCAGGGCGACTACAAGAGCGCCACCAAGATCGGCTACCCCGTCGGCATATCGAAGGGCGAGGTGATCCAGGTGCTGCCGGGACCGATCACCATCGACAGCGGTCTGGTCGAACTGCGCCACGGCGATCCCAACGAGCAGGGCGGATCGAGCGGCGGCGCCTGGATCGGCGACTACGACAGCAAGGGCGATCCCAACCACAACCACATCATCAGCATTGAATCGTTTGGCTTCGAAGGAAAGCCCGGCGTCGATTACGGCCCGTATTTCGACGACCGCGTGAAGAAGCTCTTCGACTACGTGAGCAACGGCTGCAAGTGAGGCTGCCGGCGCCCGCCGGTGGCGGGTGCCGCGTGACCTTGCAGAACGAAAGGGGAGGGCCGCTGGCGCTCAAGCCAGTCGCCCTCCCGCCATCCCGCCGCTCGACGGCGGCAGGATGACCGGACGGCGCATGCCCAGGCCCGCACACGGCCTGACATCTTTTCCACGAGGATTGAACGCACCAAAGGGGGTAACCGTGAACGTGATCCGTATTACCGCGACAGCCGCGGCGACTATTGTCTGCTTCGGCATCGGCCATGCCGTCGCCGCCGACCCGAACAGTCTCAGCGCCACGCATCCCACGGCTGGCCAGCGCGCCGGCGATCATTGGACGCCGGAGGCCACGGGGGCGGCAAAACTGCTTGGACTGCCTGAGATCGACCCGGCCGCCGTGCGCGGTGCGAGCGGCGTGCAGGAGCGCGCCGACATGCCCCTCAGGGTGACGCATGGTTCGCTCGACGGCACCGGTGTTGGTGTTGGTGGTGGTGGCGGCGGCGACGGCGGTACCGGCATTGGCGGTGGCGATGGTGGCACCGGTGTTGGTGGTGGTGGTGGTGGCGGCGGCGACGGCGGTACCGGCATTGGCGGTGGCGATGGTGGCACCGGCGGTGGCGGCACCGGTGGTGGTGGCGGCAGTGGCACTGATGGCGGCACCGGCGAGATCGGCGGCGGCACCGTTGTCGGTGGCGGCGGCGGCGGCGGCGGCGGCGGTGGCGGCGGTGGTGGCGGCGGTAGTGTCGCCGGCCTGCCGCAGTGGGGCGGCAAGCTCTTCTTCTCCACGCCCGATGGCGACTACGTCTGCACCGCCCAGTTCATCTCCAAGAACGTCATCCTGACGGCGGCCCAGTGCCTGCAGGACGACAAGACGGGCAATTACTACGAGAACATGCGCTTCGTGCAGGAGCTGCCCGGCGGCAAGAAGCAGACCTTCGACACCCAGTGCGCCGCGACCTTCAACGGCTGGAGCCAGCCCGGCGACGAACACTGGACCTACGACATTGGTATGGTTCTTCTGAACGGCCAGTCTCCCAATGGCTGGATGGGCCTGATGTGGAACTGGAAGACGATCGGTCCGTTCGGCTATGTGAATGACACCGGCAAGATCGTTGCGTCGGCGGGCTCGATCGCGATGGCCAAGGGCATCGTGCAGATGAAGCGCACCGACGGCAGCAAGGGTCCGCCTGGCGGTGCCGCCTGGATGACCGCGGTCAAGGAGGACAAGGGCCTGCTGGGGACCGGCTTCGGCCTGCAGTCGTTCACCTTCAAGGATCAGCCGGGCGCTTCCTACGGCCCGTATTTCGACAACAAGGTCAAGACGCTGTACGACTATACGCAGAACGGCTGCAAGTAGCCGGCACGGACCTGGAAAAAGAGGGGCCACGGGCACCGCGCCCGTGGCCTTTTGCTTGTGGGCGCTCTCAAAAACCCGCGAAAACACCGCGGCGGCACCTGAAACGCGCCACGTTTGCGCGGCAATGCTTGACTATGTCGGTTTCCACCGGACAATGACACCAACCGAGGTCAAGATGAACGCAACCCGCCTTGCCACCGCAGCGACGTTCCTTGTCATGCTGTGCGCAACCGCCAGCGCCGAGACCATGAGCACCAAAGACGATCCCCTGGCCGTTCCCGTTTCCGTCGACACCGCGAGCGGAAACCGCGCGGCCGATCCGTGGACGGCCGAGCGTCTGGCCAGGGCGCAGCCGAGACCGGCGCCCGACGTCGATCCGGCGGCGGTGCGGGCTGCATCTGCCGGGGGTTTTCGCTCCGGCGACGGCCCCGAGGGCCACACCGCGGCCGTCGTTCTGGTCGCCGACAACATGATGGGGATCGAGGCCCATTCGTCTCCCGGCGGCGACCCGGAATACTGGACGCCGCAGCGCATGCGCTCCGCCACGCCCATGCCGTTGCCCGAGGTCAGCGAGGACGCGTTCCGCACGCTGATCAAGCCGGGCCAGAAGAACCGCTGAGCATCGCGCGCCGCGTCAGCACCGTTTCAGGCGGGCGCGTGGCCGGGAGAGGGCGGGTTTACAGCCGCCCTCGCGACCACTAACTAGGCGGCATTGAAGCCAGCCGCCGGTGAAAGCATGCGTCCCGAGATCGAAGCCATTGCCGAAGAGATCAAGCAGGCGCTCAGCCTGCTGAGGAGGCATCTTTGACTGGGATCGCGCCAAGGCCCGCCTGTCGGAACTGAACGCGGCGGCCGAAGACCCCAACCTGTGGAACGATAGCGAGCGCGCGCAGAAGATGATGCGCGAGCGCCAGCATCTGGAGACCCAGATCGGCGCGGTCGAGCGCATCGAGCGCGAGCTTGCCGACCAGAGCGAGCTGATCGAACTCGGCGAGGCGGAGGACGATCAGGCGGTAATCGCCGACGCCGAGGCGGCGCTGCGCGCGCTCGGCGCCGAGGCCGAACACCGCCAGGTCGAATCGATGCTCTCCGGCGAGGCCGACCATCTCGACGCCTTCCTCGAGGTCCATGCCGGAGCAGGCGGCACCGAGAGCCAGGACTGGGCGCAGATGCTCATGCGCATGTATTCGCGCTGGGCCGAGGCGAGCGGCTACAAGGCCGAAATCCTCGAGATCCACGACGGCGAAGAGGCCGGCATCAAGTCGGCGACGCTGCAGGTGACCGGCCCCAGCGCCTATGGCTGGCTGAAGACCGAATCCGGCGTCCACCGGCTGGTCCGCATCTCGCCCTTCGACAGCGCCGCCCGCCGGCACACCTCGTTTGCCAGCGTCTGGGTCTATCCCGTGGTCGACGATTCGATCGAGATCGAGATCAACGATGCCGATGTGCGCACCGACACCTATCGTGCGTCGGGCGCCGGCGGCCAGCACATCAACACCACCGACTCGGCGGTGCGCCTCACCCATGTGCCGACCGGCATCGTCGTGCAGTGCCAGAACGAACGCTCGCAGCACAAGAACCGCGCCACTGCCTGGAAGATGCTGCGCGCCCGCATGTACGAAGCGGAGCTGGAGAAGCGCGAGCAGGCGGCCGCCGCCGAGGCGGCCTCCAAGACCGACATCGGCTGGGGCCACCAGATCCGCTCCTACGTCCTGCAGCCCTACCAGCTCGTGAAGGACCTGAGGACCGGCGTGGAAAGCACCAGCCCGCAGGATGTGCTCGACGGCAAGCTCTTGCCCTTCATGGAGGCGGCGCTCGCCCACCGCGTCGGCGCCGAGACGGCAGCGGACGCTTAGGCCGGGAAGGGGGCCATGTCCGCCATCACCGAGGGAAATGCCGAGCAATACGCCGACAGCCACAAGCTGGCCGCGCGGGCGCGCCTCCACCGCGAATATTCGATCTCCGAGGTCGGTTGGTTTCCCTTGGGTGGCGCGGCAACTGCCCATCTGCTCCGGCGGCGACGTGCTGGATATCGGCTGCGGTCCGGGCTGGTTCTGGGCGCATGTGGCCGATGATCTGCCGCAGCACATGACGCTGACGATGGCCGACCAGTCGGCCGGCATGGTGGACGAGGCGGTGGAGCGCCGCTCTGCGCTCCGCGCCTGGTCGGTGGAAGGACGGCAGGCCGACGCGGCCCACCTGCCATTCGCCGAGGGCAGCTTCGACACCGTCGTGGCGATGCACATGATGTATCACGTCGCTGATCAGGCGGGGGCGATCGCCGAGATGGCGCGCGTGCTGAAGCCGGGCGGCTGGCTCGCGGTGACCACCAACGGCGCCGGCAATCTGCACGAGCTTTATGCGCTCACCGCGGCGCTGGGCAGCCAGCCGGTCGATCCAGCGTCAGTCGCGTTCGGCTTCGACACTGCCCAGCGGCTGATGCAAGCACAGTTCGGCAACGTGACGCTGGCGGTCCACCCGGCGCGCATGCGGATCACCGATCGCGAGGACGTGTTCCTGGCGCTGACATCCTATCCTCCGGGCGATCGCGCCAGCGAGACGGAGCTTCTCCGCCTTCCGCGAAGCGATTGCCGGCGCGTTCGCGCGCGGCGATGGCGTGCTGGAGGCGCGACAGGCGATGGGCCTGTTGCTCAGCCGCAAGGAACGCTGACCGCCGGCCTGACTCAGCCTGGCCGCGCCAGCAGGCAGCGGAACCAGGCGCTGGCGCAATAGCTGCCGTCCGACTGGCGAAACGGCACCAGCGCCTTGGTGTAGACCTCGGCGAGGGCCTCGGCACTGGTGTTCTCCATCGCCCTGACGGCATTGCCGGTCGACATCAGGCCGCGCATGGCCGCCGTCTCGTCGGCATAGATCCACGGACTGTCGACGTCGAAGATCTCGATCGGCTCGAGCCCGGCATCCTTGGCGAAGTTGCGCAGGGCGTTTTCGTCGGAGAGCGCGAACGGCCCCGGCGTTCCCGGCGGCCGCGGCGGCAGCAGTGGCGCCAGCGCGCCGATCAGGGTGGCGACGCCCATGCCCTCGGGCTTGCCGAAGGCGGCGATGACGATGCGGCCGTCGCGCCGGGTGACGCGGCCGGCCTCGCTGAGCGCCGCCACCGGGTTGCCGGCATATTGAAACGCGTTGATGCCGGTGACCACGTTGAACGTACCATCGGCGTACGGCAGGTCCTCCAGATCGCCCCGGCGGAAGTCGCCCGCCGCCACGCGCTCGCGCGCGATCGCCAGCATGCCCTCGGCGGCATCCACACCGAAGACGTCTGCTCCACGCGCGGCGGCCATCTCCGCCGCCATGCCGCTGCCGCAACCGGCATCGAGATAGCGCGTGCCCGGTCCCACTCCGCTGCGCGCGAGCGCGGCGGCGAACACCGGACGGCAGGTCACTTCCTGAAAATCGGCCCAGTCGCGGGCTTGCGCGCCCCACAGGTGCCCATGCACCTCCAAGGTCCGCGGCTGCGGTGCACGGCTCAAGGCGATCCTCCCCGACTCGTCTGCTGAACCTCTGCGCAGGCAGGTCCCGCGGCTTCAGGCCGCGTCGTTCCGCTGCGTCGCCGCCTCGTCGAAGCGCTTGCGGGCGCGCTCGATGCGCTCGGCGTTCTTCATCGCCCAGTCGCCGAGCGCGCGCACGGGTTCGAGCAGGTCGCGGCCGAGCGCCGTGAGCTCGTAGTCGACGCGCGGCGGCACGGTCGGGAACACCGTGCGGCTGACGAAGCCGTCGCGCTCGAGCCCGCGCAGGGTCGCGGTCAGCATCTTCTGCGAGATGCTGCCGAGACTGCGCTTGATCTCGCTGAAGCGCAGCGGGCCATCGCCGAGCTGGCGGATGACCAGGAGGCTCCATTTGTCGCCGATGCGCGAGAGGATGTCGCTGATCCGGCGGCACGGCTCGGTCTGGTGAAGGGTACTCTGTTTCAAAAAAGTGCCTCCTTGTCTTTGGGCACCAGCTGGTCACTTATCTAGCGTCAGTTACCAATCTATACCAGTAGCCAGGGGAAATCATATGCTTAGAATTGCAGTCATCGTCGGCAGCACCCGGCCCAACCGCAACGCCCCGCAGGTGGCCGAGTGGGTGCTTGATCGTGCCCGCAAGCGCGGCGACGCGACCTATGAGATCGTCGACATCGCCGACTTCGACCTACCGGTGTTCGACGAACCGATGTCGCCGTCGATGGGCAAGTACACCCAGGAGCACACCAAGCGCTGGGCAAAGACGATCGCCTCCTATGACGGCTTCGTCTTCGT
Source organism: uncultured Alphaproteobacteria bacterium (assembly GCA_963785065.1). Taxonomy (GTDB): domain Bacteria; phylum Pseudomonadota; class Alphaproteobacteria; order Rhizobiales; family Kaistiaceae; genus CAVSRC01. The sequence goes on along the minus strand of CAWATX010000004.1, from coordinate 540,770 downwards.
CACGCCCGAATACAACCACAGCATTACCGGGGCGTTGAAGAACGCCATCGATTTCGTCTATGGCGAATGGAACAACAAGGCGGCCGGCTTCGTCAGCTACGGCTCGACCGGCGGCGCCCGCGCCGTGGAGCATCTGCGCGGCATCATGGCGGAGGTGCAGGTCGCCGACGTGCGTGCCCACGTATCCATGTCGATGTACACGGATTTCGAGAACTGGAGCGTCTTGAAGCCCGATCCGCGGCACGAGCAGCAGCTCGGCGTCATGCTCGACCAGCTCGTCGCCTGGAGCCGGGCGATGCAGGGCGTACGTGCCGAGAAGCAGGCGGCGGCGGCCTGAACCAGCGGCCGCTCTACAGCAGCGAGGCGATCTCGCTGCCTGCCTTGATGTATTTCATCGGGTCGATGGCGTCGCCGTCGACCCGCACCTCGTAGTGGAGATGGGGGCCGGTCGAGCGGCCGGTCGAGCCGGTGCGGCCGAGGATGGTCCCCTTGGACACCACCTGTCCGACCTTCACCAGGATCTTGCTGAGGTGGCCGTAGCGGGTGGTGATGCCGTTGCCGTGGTCGACCTCGACCATGTTGCCATAGCCGCCGTTATAGCCGGCGATGGTCACGGTGCCGTCGGCGGTGACGCGCGCCGGGTAGCCGGTCGGCACGCGGAAATCGATGCCGGTATGCATCGCCGGCGTGCCCAGGAACGGGTCTATGCGCATGCCGAAGCGGCTGGTGATCGGCGCACCGTGGATGGGGCCGGAGAGGGGCAGGCGCAGCGCTATGCGGCGCAGCGCGCCGAAGCGTTCGACTTCGCCGTTGATCAGCGATACGCCCGAGCGAAAGGTGGCGGGGTCCGAATCGGGCGCAAGCGCCATGAGCGGTCCGCCGACCGCGTCGTCACTGGTTGTGTTCGCGCCGGGCGGTACCGGCTGGCCGAGACGGCGCAGGATGGCGGCAACCTTCTGCGAGCGCTGCTTCACACGCATGGCGACATCGTCGACATAGGCGACCTGCTCGCGCGCCAGTGAATCGAGCGCACCCTCGATGGCGCTGATGCGTTTGACCGGGCTGCCGGCGGCACCGGGCTCGCCGGAGCGGATGGCGGCGTCGGCAAGCGGCGACTTGGCGGGAGCGGCGGCGGCCGCATTGTCGGGGGCGGGGGCAGGCGTGGCGACGGCCGCCCTGTCCGGGGCAGGGGCGGGCGTCGGGATCGGCGGCAGGCCCTGAGCCGGCACGATGCCGTAGCGCCGCGCCGCTTGGCTGAGACCGGCGATGACGTCCTGACGGGCGTCGAGTGCCGCCTGGCGCCCGGACAGACGCTGGACGTCCGCTTCGATCTTCTGCTGGTCGAGGAGCTGACGGCTGGTCAGCCGGTCGATGTCCGACCTGAGCGTTGCGATGCGGTCCTCATAGGCCTGCTTCAACTGCGCCTGCTGCGCGATCGAGCCCTTGAGGATGTCGTCACGGAAGAAGAGATAGCCGGTCGCGGCAAGGTAGAGGGCAGCGAAGAGGGTTGCGCCGACAATGACCGTGCCGGCGAGCCAGGGTCTGACGATGAAGCTCCTGACCTTGCCACCCCGGGTGATGATGACGCGATGCGGTGGCTTGGGCTTGGCGAAAGAGATCGAACGGGGAGAAGCGACGGCGGACATACCAACTGACCGATTGTTGCAAGAACACGCAAGGTTTCCGTAGTGCGCGATTAGAAAGCATTAAGGTTAACAAAACCTTGGCCGGCAGCCGCGAAAGTCGGCGGAAAGACCGGAAACAGGCCATTGCCGTGCTGCCCGGGACCGATCAGGGGGATGGAAGGAAGAGGGGTCGTCGGGCGTGCCCAAACGAAAGGCCCGGCTGGAGCCGGGCCTTTGGGAACCTCTCGCGCTCTGTCCGGCCGAACGGCCGGCGAGGATTCTACGGTTTCGTCGTCGCCGGCTGCTGGCCTTCGAGCTGCTTCGCCCGCTCCTTGGCCTTCTCGGCCAGCACCTTGGCGGCGTCCTCGCGCTGCCGCGCCAGTGCCGCCTGGTCCGGCCCGTCGAAAGCCGCGGCGAAAGTCGCCAGCGGGAAGGACAGGGTCGTGCTGGTCTTGTCCATGGTGGTCAGTTGGAGCTGCAGCGTCTTGCCCTTCTTCAGCGTGGCGATGAATTTGCCGTCGATCAGCGTCTGGGCGAGGCAGAAATAGGTCTGGCTCTGCGGCGAGGGCAGGCAGGTGATGAACGGCGCGTCGGCCTTCTTGGTGCCGTCGACGCTGAGCGGGATGCCCGCCTGGAGCACGAAGCCGAGGGGCACCTGAATGCCGACGGCAAATTTGTTGGGATCGGGCGAGGTCTGCACCGCGATGCTGCCGATCGGCTGGGAAGCGCCGGCCAGGGCATAGTCCTCGGTGATCTGGCACAGCTTGGCGTTGTTCGGATCGCACACCTTGATCCACTGGGTCGGTGCAAGATCGGGAGCTTTCTGCGTGTTCTGCGGAGCGACCGGCGCCGTCTCGGCCAGCGCGCCCGTGGCAAGCGAGGTCACAACCATGCCGACGGCGATTCCCAAGAACGAAATCGCCCGGTTTGTTCTCATCAATGATTTCAACACATCTGGCTCCATCCACGACAATGGTGGACACGGTCGCCGCAACGACCTGCCCATCACCGGGATTAGGTTTGAGCGCGAGAATGAGGCAAAGAGGCGGCGAACGCCAGAGACTTTTTGGCCCAAAACATCCGTTTTGGCGGCTGCCAAGGCCCTCAAAGAGCCTCGGCAGCCGCCAGCACCTCGGCCACGTGACCGGGCACCTTGACCTTGTGCCACGCCCGCGCGATGCGCCCATCTGTTCCGATCAGGAACGTCGAGCGCTCGACGCCCATATACTGGCGCCCATACATCGACTTCTCCGCCCACACGCCATAGGCCTCGATCGCCTGGCGTTCGGGATCGGCAACCAGCGTGACGGCGAGGTCGTGCTTGTCGCGGAACTTGCAGTGCGAGGCGACGCTGTCCGGCGAGATGCCAACCACCTTGGTGCCCGCCTTGGCGAAGGCGGCCGCCGCGCTGGTGAAGTCGATCGCCTCGATCGTGCAACCCTGGGTGTCGTCCTTCGGATAGAAGTAAACCACCAGCTTGCCGCCCTTGTGCCCGGCGAGGCTGAACTGGCTGCCGTCATCGGCCTCCAGGGTGAAGTCGGGAGCCATGTCTCCTGTCGTCAATTCCGCCATTCGCCTTCCTTTCGACGCACTTAGCTGGCTTCAAGGATGCACCACGAGGCTGGCGAGCCGGCGGCGCTCAAGGCTCGAGTTTATTGCCGCTGGCAGGGCTCCGACAAGCGACCGCCATGCGGGGAGTGTCGCCATCGTTGAGCTTCTTGGTACAAAGGGGCGTGGAAATCGTGGAATCACGGCCGGCGCGGGCGCCGGGTCGGGAGGCATCGACGCTCCGAGCAATGCGCCTGAAGTTATTCTCCCCGACAGCGGCCACGCGGCCATTGCGGCAGCGCAGCTCGGCCGCCGCACGGATCCACCTTGCCTTGCGCGCCGCGGCGATCCTGGTGGTCGTCCTCTTCGTCGTGATCGTCGGCGGCATCGTGGTGGTGCTGGTCGGCCGCACCGATTTCGGCTTCGTCCGCGACCAGATCGCCTCCGCCATCACCGCCAATCTCGGACCCGGCTATTCGGTCGCCATCAGGCGGGCGGTGATTGACACCGACCCGGTGCTCGGGCTGGTCGTGCGCGCCGACGACATGGTCGTGCGCGACAGCCAGAACGACGTGGTCGTCGACGTTCCCGAAACGCGCTTCGTCATCGACCCCTATTCGCTCCTGCGGTTCCGTGTCGACATCCGCACCGTCGAGTTCAACGCGCCGCAGCTTTCCTTCGTGCGCACCCGCGACGGCCGCGTGACGCTGGGGGCCATGCCGGCCGATGCGGCGCTCGCCCCGGCCGGAGCGGCAACGCCGGTCGCCGCTGAGGCGGACGGCAGCGCGCCGCAGACGGTCGCCGATGCGGCGGGGACCGTGCCGCCGGTGCCGAAGCCCGCGCCGTCGCCGGGCGGTGACCCGGCTGCTCCGCCCGCTGCACCGGCAGCCACGCCGGCCGTGCCCGCCACGCCGGCGGCCGCGGGGCCGCCGCCGATCTATCCGGACCTGGTGAGCGCGCTCAAGATCCTCGACAGCGGCATCGAGCCGCCAATCGACGCCGCCACCGCCGCCGGCTTCCAGCACCTGTCCGCGGTCAACGGCACCATCTCCGTGTGGGACGAGGTCGCGGGCAGCCAGCGGCGCTTCGCCAGCACCGACCTCAGCGTCGGTCTCGACCCGCAGACCTCGGCGCTGACCGTGAATTTTTCCACCTCCGGCTATAGCGGGCGCTGGCAGGCGACGGTCGAGCGCGACCTCGACGCCAATTCGGGCGGCCACGCCGTATCGGTGACCTTCTCGCAACTCACGCTCGCCGACCTCATCCCCGAATTTGGCGACGACAAGGGCCTGTTCGTCGCCGACGTACCGCTCTACGGCCGCGCCAGCATGCACATCAACGCCGCCGGCGAGATCGAGGATGCCAGTGCCCGTATCGACGTCGGCGCCGGCATGCTGCGCTTCCGCGAGGATCTGTACGCCAAGCAGGAGAACGTGCTGCTCGACGATGCCACCGTGCGCGTGCACTGGGACATTCCCAACAAGTCCATCGTCATCGACCCGTCGACCTTCTTCTTCGGCAATACCCGCGGTCTGGTGACCGGCACCATCAAGCCCGACGGCGATCCCTCCGCCGGCCGCTACTCTTTCGATTTCGAATCGCCGGGCACCGTCATGGCGCCGTCCGATTCGAACGCGCCGCCGATGGTTGCGCAGCGCATCTCGCTCTCCGGCACCGCCGATCTGCGCGCCCGCACGCTGTCGATCAACAACGCCGTCGTCGTCACCTCGGACGGTTCGGTGGCGGCCGCCGGCAGGCTCGGCTTCGAGCCCGGCACGACGCCGTCGCTGGCACTTGCCGCCTCGTTCTCGCCAATGCCGGTGTCGACGCTGAAGACCATATGGATTCCGTTCATCGCCCCGTCGGCGCGCAACTGGGTGATGGAGCACATCATCTCCGGTGAGCTCACCGAAGGCAGCTACGAGGCCTCGGTGCCCGCCGGCGTGCTGTGGGGCAAGCCGGTTCAGCTGCCCGACAAGGCCATGCGCCTCGACATGAAGCTCAAGAACGTCACCTTCACCACGGTCGGCGAGGTGCCGGCGGTGACCAAGGCGTCGGGCAACGTCGTGCTCTCCGGTTCGACCTTCGGCGTCGACGTGACCGGCGGCGAAATCGACGTGCCGGCCGGCACGGTCAAGATCGAGGCCGGTGCCTTTGCCATTCCCAATGTCGCCAAGCGCCCGGCCGACGGCATCGTCGAGTTCCAGCTCGCCGGTCCGGTCGCCGCCATTGCCCAGATCGCCAATGCCGACCCGATCAAGGCCTTCGCGCAACGCGACATGTCGCCGGACGACCTTTCCGGCATGGCCGACGCCTCGCTGTCGGTGCGCTTTCCCATGCGTGATGAGCTCGACCCGGCCGATGTCGACTGGAAGGTTACGGCCAACATCAATCACGCCGCCAGCAAGAAGCCGATTGACGGGCGCATGCTGAGCGATGCCGACGTCACCGTGACCGTCGCCCCCGACGATGTCACCGTCTACGGCAAGGCGAAGATCGACGGCGTTCCTGCCGATGTCAGCATGTCGCTGCCCACCGACAACGGCAGCGTCGCGCCGCAACCGGGCGAGCGCCAGGTGCGCCTTGTGCTCGACGACGCCGCACGCAAGAAGCTCGGCGTCGGCATGGAGGACGTCCTCTCCGGCACGGTGACGGCAACGGTGACCGGCGGCGACACCGGAACCCAGCACTACGAACTCGACTTGCGCCGCGCCCGGGTGGTGCTCGACGGCATCGGCTGGTCGAAGGGGATCGGCGTTCCGGCGACCCTGTCCTTCGACCTGGTCAAGACCGACGCCGGCCAGTCGGTCGACAACCTCGTGCTCGAAGGCGACGGTTTTGGCCTGAGCGGCTCCGCCAAGCTCAACTCGTCGCTCAACCTCATCTCCGCCGACATCAACAACCTGTCGCTGCACGCCGGCGATTCGATCTCGCTCAAGCTGACCCGCAGCGACGCCGGCTACGCCATATCGGCGCGCGGCGCCTCCTTCGACATGCGCGGGCTGCTGGCCAATATCCGCGACCGCAACGAACAGGCCGGCGGCTTCCCGGACATCGCCGTCGACGCCCATATCGACAAGCTGATCGGCTTCAATCAGGAGGTGGTCACCGGCGCCGCCCTGACCCTGGTCTCGGTCGGCGGCGAGACCCAGAAGGTCAGCTTCGCCGGCAAGATCGGCACGTCGGACGTGTCCATCGACTACGCGGTCGGCAGCAATGGCAAGCGGCTCAACGCCAGCGCCGGCGACGCCGGCCGGCTGCTGCGCTTCGTCGACCTCTATACCCACATCGGCGGCGGCACCATCACGCTCAGCGGACAGGGCCCGGCAAACGGGCCGATGGTCGGCATGCTGCAGGTCTCCGATTTCTACGTGCTCAACGAGCCGGCCATGGCGCGCGTCGGCGTCGGGCGCAACACCGCCCGCGGCACCGCCGATGGCTTCGATCCGACGCGTGTCCATTTCGACCGCATGATCGCGCGCTTCTCCAAGACCCAGCGGGCGATCGTCATCGAGGATGCGCTTCTGCGCGGCACCGCGCTCGGCGCCACCTTCTCCGGCCGCTACGACCTGCCGAGTGCGAACGTCTCGATTTCCGGCACCTATCTGCCGGCCTATGCCTTCAACAATCTGTTCAGCCGCATTCCCATCATCGGCGTGATCGCCGGCGGCGGCCTGTCGGAGGGCCTGATCGGCGTCACCTTCAAGGTCGAGGGGCCGATCTCCGGCCCGCGCGTCTTCTTCAACCCGCTGTCGGCGGTGGCGCCGGGCATCTTCCGCAAGATATTCGAGTTCCAGCCTTAGGCGAGCGCAGCGTTGCACGCTGCAGCGCGTCCGGGAAATGCGCCCGCCTATTCAGGCTTGACCAGAACGTGCTTCTTGCGGCCGAGCGACAGCTTGACGACGCCACCGATAACGTCGCCGGCCGACACCACCGCGGTCTCGTTGTCGATCGCGACGTCGTTGAGACGCAGGCCCCCGCCGCGGATCTGGCGCCGTGCCTCGCCGTTCGACTTGACCAGCCCGGCGCGCACGAACAGCGCCAGCACGCTGATGCCGGCGGAGACCTCCTGTGCCGGCACGGTGATGGTCGGCAATGCTTCGGCCAGCCCGCCTTCCTCGAAGGTGCGCCGTGCGGCCTCGGCCGCTTCCTCGGCCGCAGGACGGCCGTGGAGGAGGGCGGTCGCCTCGCTCGCCAGTACCTTCTTGGCCTCGTTGATCTCGCTGCCGTCGAGCGCCGCCAGCCGCGCGATCTCGTCGAGCGGCAGCTCGGTGTAGAGCTTGAGGAAGCGCTCGACGTCGGCGTCCTCGACGTTGCGCCAGAACTGCCAATACTCGTAGGGCGACAGGAAATCGGCGTTGAGCCACACGGCGCCCTGCGCGGTCTTGCCCATCTTGGCGCCGGACGACGTGGTGAGCAGCGGGCAGGTCAGCGCATAGAGCTGGTTGAGGCCCATGCGGCGGCCGAGATCGATGCCGTTGACGATGTTGCCCCACTGGTCGGAGCCGCCGATCTGCAGCGTGCAGTCGTAGCGCCGGTTGAGCTCGGTGAAGTCGTAGGCCTGCAGCACCATGTAGTTGAACTCGAGGAAGGAGAGTTCGTGCTCGCGGTCGAGGCGGAGCTTGACCGAGTCCATGGCCAGCATGCGGTTGACCGAGAAGTGCTTGCCGACCTCGCGCAGGAAATCGATGTAGTTGAGCGGCGCCAGCCACTCCGCATTGTCGATCGTGATCGCGGCGTTGGGCCCATGATCGAAATCGACGAATTTGGCGAAGGTCGCCTTGAGGCTCTGCTTGTTGGCCTCGATCTCGTCATAGGTGAGGAGCTTGCGCGACTCGTCCTTGCCCGACGGGTCGCCGACGCGGGTAGTGCCGCCGCCCATCAGCGTGATCGGCCGATGGCCGGTCTTCTGGAACCAGCGCAGCATCATGATCGAGAGCAGGTTGCCGACATGGTAGCTGGCCGCTGTGCAGTCGTAGCCGACATAGGCGGTGACCATGCCGGCGGCCAGCGCCGCATCGAGCCCCTCGGGGTCGGAGCACTGGTGGACAAAGCCACGCTCTGTCATGACGCGCAGGAAGTCGGACTTGAACTCGGTCATTCTCTGGCAATCCATGGGTCGCGCCTTGCGGCGGCGCGCGGGGCTGTTTAGCAGGATCATTCGGGGTTTTCACCCCGGGATTCGGGGCAGGGGCGCCCTAGAGGCGAGGAGCGCCGGAGGCGCGACCGGGAAGATAAAGAATGAATGTTCTCGGCTTGATGAGCGGCACCTCCATGGACGGGGTCGATGCCGCGGTGCTTTTCACCGACGGTGAATCGATCGAAGGTTTCGGGCCGCGCCTGGCGCGGCCTTATGACGAGGCGGAGCGGGCGGTCCTGCGCCGGGCGCTCGCCGCCGCGCGCGACCTCACCGACCGCGACGCGCGGCCGGGCGTCGTTGCCGAGGCCGAGGCGATCGTCACCGACGCCCATGTCGAGGCGGTCGAGCAGCTTCGCAGGCAGAGCCCGGGCCTTGCCGTCGACCTCGTCGGCTTCCACGGCCAGACCGTGTTCCACGCGCCCGAGCGCCACCTGACGGTGCAGATCGGCGACGGCGCAGCGCTCGCCCGGCGGCTCGCTTTGCCGGTGGTCTTCGACATGCGCGCCGCCGATGTCGCCGCGGGCGGCGAGGGGGCGCCGCTGGCGCCGGCCTATCACCGCGCGCTGGTGCGCCACGCCGGGCTTGCCGGCACGGTTGCGGTGGTCAACATCGGCGGCGTCGCCAACATCACTCGGGTCGGCGCCGACGGAACGCTGGTCGCCGGCGACACCGGCCCCGGCAACGCGCTTCTCGACGATTTCGTGCGTATGCGCACCGGCGCCGCCATGGATGAGGGCGGGGCACTTGCGGCAAGCGGCACGGTCGATGCCGCCACGCTCGCCCGTCTCATGGACAATCCCTGGTTCGACCGTCCGTGCCCCAAGTCGCTCGACCGCGATGCCTTCTCCGCCGAGCCGGTGGCCGGCCTCTCCGATGCCGACGGTGCGACGACGCTCGCAGCATTCACTTCTGGCACGATCCTGAAAGGCATCGTGACGGCCGGCGGCGCCGAACGCATCGTGGTCTCCGGCGGCGGGTCGAAGAACCCGGTGCTGATGGCGATGCTGGCAGAAGCGGCCGGCGTGCCTGTCGAAAGCGCCGACAGGCTCGGCTGGGCGCCGGATTTCATCGAGGCGGAGGCCTTTGCCTATCTCGCCGCCCGCAGCGTCCACAACCTGCCGCTGACCTTCCCCGGCACCACCGGCGTTCCGGCGCCGACGACCGGGGGACGGCTTGCCGCACCTTGACCAGGCCGGGTGGCCGACAGCCGGATTGTGCGCTAGGAACCAAAGGTAACTTATAAAAAGCCAAGGCTTCGCCCCCAGGTCCCATGCAGCTCAGCGACATCGCCCGCGCCCTTTCGGCGAAGGTTTCCGGCGACGGCAGCCTCGAGATCGACCGCATCGTCCATCCTGCCGATGCCAAGGCGAAGGACGAGCTGGCGGTCGCGCTGTCACGGGAGGCGCTGGAGCACCTTGCCGAAACCCGCGCCGGGGCGGTGCTCATTTCCGCCGACGGCACGCCGCCGGCGGGCATTGCCGCGATCCTTTATGGCGGCAACGAACGCGTCGCCCTGGCGATCTTGACGGCGCTGTTCGATCCCGGACCGGTCCACGCTTCCGGCATCCACCCGACGGCCGTGGTCGCGCCCGACGCGGTCATCGGCGAGGGCGTCAGCATCGGCCCGGTGGCGGTGGTTGGGCCGGGGAGCACGATCGGCGCCGGCACTGTCCTGCTGGCGCAGGCGCATGTCGGCGCCGGCGTCACGGTCGGCCGCGACTGCGTTATCCATCCGGGCGTCAGCCTGCGTGACGGCGTCCGCCTCGGCGACCGGGTCATCATCCACTGCAATACGGTGGTCGGCTCCGACGGCTTCTCCTTCATCCCCGTCTCCAATCCCGACGGCAGCAGCAACGGCATCGAACGGCCGTTGCGCACCCATTCGCTAGGCACCGTGGTCATCGGCGACGACGTCGAGATCGGCGCCGGCACGACCATCGACCGGGCGACGCTGCGCGAGACCCGCATCGGGCGGGGCAGCAAGGTCGATAATCAGGTGCAGATCGGTCACAACGTGGTGATTGGCGAGAACTGCGTGATCTGCGGCATGACCGGCATTGCCGGCAGCGTGGTCATCGGCGAACGGGTGGTGATCGCCTCAGGTGTCGGCATCGCGCCGCACCTGACGATCGGCGCCGGCGCCACGATAACCGCCGGGGCCAAGCTTGCGGGCCATGTGCCCGCCGGGGCAGTCTTCAGTGGTTCGCCAGCGACGCCTCACGACAGGGCGATCGGAAGGCTGGCGGATATCGGCCGTTTACGCCAGCTGTACCCGAGGGTGGACGATCTGAGAAAACGGGTGGAAACTCTGGAAAATGAAGCAAAAGGCCGGTAGCAAGAGTGTAGAAAATGGCCTTGGGGGCTGGAGGCGCAGACAATATGGCCGATGTGGCTGCTGACGTAATCGCAATTATCGCCAAGAAGGTTCCCGGCGATAAGACAATCACCGAGTCGGACAATCTTCAGGAGCTTGGCCTGGAATTGATTGACGCCCTCGAGATGGTGTTCGATCTGGAGGAGAAGTTCGGCATACAGATTCCCTACAACGCCAATAGTGCCGCGACCGACTTCGCGACGGTTGGTGACGTGGTCAAGGCCATTCAGGGCCTGGTTGAGCAGAAACAGACGTGAACTGGCCGCATCGCGTCGTCGTCACCGGGTGCGGTGTCATCTCGCCGGTCGGCAAGGACACGGCGAGCTATTGGGCTGCGCTCACCGAGGGCCAAAGCGGCATCGCCCAGCCGACGCTGGTTGCGCCAGAGCTGCTGCTCCGCGAGGTCGTCGCCGAGGTCAAGGACTACGTCCCCACTGACTATTTCGAGGAGCGCCAGCTGGGGCCGCTCGATCGCGTGTCGCAATTCGCCGTCATCGCCGCGCGTGAGGCACTGGCGAGCTCAGGGCTGGAGATCGACGCGGCGCTGTCGGAACGGACGGCGGCCATCGTCGGCACCGGCATTGGCGGGTCGACCACGATCGACGAGTCCTACAAGCGCCTCTACGGCGACAAGGCGACGCGCGTCTATCCGCTGACCGTGCCCAAGCTGATGCCCAATGCGCCGACGAGCCAGGTATCCATGTTCCTCGGACTGCGCGGTCCGTCCTTCGGCACCGTCAGCGCCTGCTCCTCGGCCACCCACGCCATCGGGCTGGCCTATCAGATGGTGCGCACAGGCATCGCCGACGCAGCCGTGGCCGGCGGCACCGAAGCCTGCATCAACCTGGGCGCGCTGAAGAGCTGGGAAGGCCTGCGTGTCATGGCGACCGACACCTGCCGGCCGTTCTCCAAGGGCCGCAAGGGGCTGGTCATCGGCGAGGGCGCCGCCATGCTGGTGCTGGAGACGCTGGACAGCGCCCGGGCGCGCGGCGCCGAGATCATCGGCGAGATCGTCGGCTTCGGCATGAGCGCGGACGCCCGCGACCTGACCAACCCGGATGTCGGCGGCATGGCACGGGCGATCAACGCCTGCCTTGCCGATGCCGGCCTCGCCAAAGCGGACGTCGACTACATCAACGCCCACGGCACCGGGACGCTGGCCAACGACGCCACCGAGACCGAGGCGCTGAAGGCGGCCTTCGGCGAGCGGGCGAAGGCGATCCCGGTCTCATCGACCAAGTCCATGGTCGGCCATGCGCTGGGTGCGGCGGGGGCGCTGGAGTTCGTCGCCACGCTGCTGGCCATCCGCGACAACATCGCCCCGCCAACCATGAACTACGTCGAGCCGGATCCCGCCTGCGATCTCGACTACGTGCCCAATGCGGCGCGCGAGATGAAGGTCGACGTGGCCATGTCGAACTCCTTCGCCTTCGGCGGGCTCAACGCGGTGCTGGCGGCCAGGAAGCTCGCCTGACCGCAAGGCTCACCCCCGGTGCGCCAAGAGCGCCAGCAGTGACGCGGCGAGCATGGCGGCGGCCATCGCGACATTGGCGATACGGGCAGCGACGGGACGTGTGAGGAGCCGCGCCAGCAGGGTGCCGGCGAAAAGCCAGACCACATGGATGACCGCGATCATCGCAGCGAGGACGAGCGTCTTGGCAAACGCGTCGGCAAGCTGATCGACGGCGATGCGGTTGGCAGCGAAGACCGCGGCAATGGCGACATAGGCTTTCGGATTGGCGATGCCGAGCACGACGCCGCCCCATAACGGCGGCGGCGCGGCTGCCGGGTCGAGGGCGGCGAGCCGTGGCGCCGTGGCGATTGTCCAGGCGAGCCAGACCACATAGGCGATCGCGGCCAGGGTGAGCGCCGGGCCGATCGCCGGCAACGACAGCAGCGCGGCGCTGAGGCCGAGGGCGACGATGACAAGCACACCGGTGGTGCCGGCGATGAGGCCGACCATATAGGGCAGGGCGCGCCTGACCCCGAAGGCGCTGCCGACCGCGGCGACGGAGATGGTCGCCGGGCCGGGACTGCCCATCACCGCTGCGGCGGCGAGGATCAACGACAGGACGGGCGCCCAGCTCACTTTTGTGCTTTCCTCGAGTTCTCATGATGGCCGCACAGTCTTCCGCAATCGCCACCGGGCGTCTTGAACGATCGTGCAAGCACGGCGTTGCGCGCATCCGCGCCGGGGCGGTCGGCGACGGGATCGAATGGGCGGAAGCCTTCTTCCGCGACCGCGCCTTCGCGCCCCATCGCCACGACAGCTACGCCATCGGCATGACGCTCTCGGGCGTGCAACACTTCGCCTATCGCGGCGCACGCCGGCAGTGCCTGCCGGGCGAGCTGCACGTGCTCCATCCCGACGAGATCCATGACGGCGCGCCGGGGAGCGAAGACGGCTTCGCCTACCGCATCGTCTATGTCGATCCGGCGCTGATCGCGGAGGCGCTCGGGCATACGCCGCTGCCCTTCGTCGCCGATCCGGTGGTGAGCGCGGCGAGCGAACCGGTCCAACGGCTCAAGGCGGCGATCGCCTGTATCGACGAGCCGCACGACGCACTTGCCGTCGGCGACCTCCTGACCACGCTCGCCGATGCGCTCGCCGCGATGACGGGCGAGGGGACGGTACGACGGCCGACAATCGACAGCACGGCCATGGCGCGGGTGCGCGCGGCGCTGATCGAGGAGGACGGCGCGGCGACGCCGATGGCGGGGTTGGAGGCGGTCGCCGGGCTCGACCGCTGGGCGCTGGCGCGCCAGTTCCGCCTGGCCTACGGCACCAGCCCGCACCGTTTCCGCCTGATGCGGCGGCTGGAACGGGCCCGCCGGCTGATGGCGGCCGGCGTCGGACTGGCGGAGGCCGCCGCCGCTTCCGGCTTCGCCGACCAGAGCCACATGACGCGCCAGTTCAAGTGCGCCTACGGGCTCACCCCGGCGCGCTGGCTGAAGGCGCTGGCGACGGCATGAGGATTGGCGAAACGGGCTCCATCGAGAGGATGACAGGCATGTCCAAACTGGAAAATCATGTGGCGCTGGTCACCGGCGGCTCGCGCGGCATCGGCAAGGCGATTGCCGTGGCGCTGGCTGAAGCCGGAGCGGCGGTCGCCGTCAACTATCGCGCGCGCGGCACCGAGGCCGCGGCGGTCGCCGAAGCGATCCGCAGGAACGGCGGCAAGGCTGCGGCCTTCGCCGCCGACGTCTCGGTGGGCAGCGCCGTAACCGCCATGGTCGAGGATGTCGAAGCCCAGCTCGGTCCGGTCGACATCCTGATCAACAATGCCGGCACGGGCGAGCGGCATGGCATCGACGACATCACGGAGGCGGACTTCGACAGCATGATCGCGGTCAACCTGAAATCCGTCTTCCTGTGCACGCAGGCGGTCCTGCCGCATATGCGCGCCGGGCGCTGGGGACGCATCGTCAACATCTCGTCGATCGCGGCGCGCAGTGCCGGCGGCGTGAGCGTCGTCTACAACGCCTCCAAGGCCGGCCTCGAGGGCTTGACGCGCGGCTACGCCGCCCGGCTTGCAGCAGAGGGCGTGACGGTCAATGCGGTGGCGCCCGGCCTGACCGAAACCGAGATGGCGCAGCCGCTGATCGAGGCGGGCTACGTGGCCCGCATTCCGGTCGGGCGTATCGGCACCACCGAGGAGATCGCGCAAGTTGTCATGATGGTCGTCGGCAACGGCTTCGTGACCGGCCAGACGATCGCGGTGAACGGCGGCGGGCTGTTCCTCTAGGCGTGCTGCCAGGCCGGCAGGCTAGGGTGCGCCGGCCTTGCCCGCCAGGCGGCGGTCGACATAGTCCGCGCAGAGGTCGAGCAGCTCTTCGGTGTTGTTCTCGAAGAAGTGGTTGGCGCCCTTGACGATGGTCTGCTCGATCTTGATGCCCTTCTGGGTCTTCAGCTTGTCGACCAGCGTCTGCACGTCCTTGGGCGGGGCGACCTTGTCCTGGTCGCCGTGGATGATGAGGCCGGAGGACGGGCAGGGGGCGAGGAAGGTGAAGTCGTAGAGGTTGGGCTGCGGCGCCACCGAGATGAAGCCTTCGATCTCCGGCCGGCGCATGAGCAGCTGCATGCCGATCCAGGCGCCGAAGGAGAAGCCGGCGACCCAGCACGAGCGCGCGTCGGTGTGCACCGACTGCACCCAGTCGAGCGCCGCCGCTGCATCGGACAGCTCGCCGGCGCCGTGGTCGAACTCGCCCTGGCTGCGGCCGACCCCGCGGAAATTGAAGCGCAGCACCGCGAAGCCGCGCTTCGCGAACATGTAGAACAGCTGGTAGGTGATCTGGTTGTTCATCGTGCCCCCGAACTGCGGATGCGGGTGCAGGATGATGGCAATCGGCCCGTTCTTGCGCTTGGCCGGCTGGAAGCGGCCTTCGAGGCGTCCGGCAGGGCCGGTGAAGATGACTTCGGGCATTCTGTTTTGCGGACCTCGGGGGTAACGCGCCACCCATCGGGGCAAGGCCGGCGGACGGACGACTGGGTGGCGAAACGGGCCAATTCCGCCGATCGGCGGGCAGGTGGGCGCCTACATACCACAATCGCCGGGGGCGATTTCAAGGATAACCGACCGGGCGGGGTCCGTCGGGCCGGCGGGCGGCGGCGCGACGCGCTTTGTCGCGGGGCTGGCCGAGCCGCTCCGGCGGCACCATTTTTAGCTTGGAGGCCGCATCGCGAAGCGCCGGGGCGGGGCGCCGGAAAGGAGCGCCGGTCTTGTGAGTGTTGCGCAGCGTTCGTTGAGCCACGGCGAGATCCTGGCTGACGGTGTCGTCCACGCGGTTGGGCTGGCGGGCGCCATGGTCGGCTCGGCCGCGCTCATCGCCGCCGCCGCCCTCGACGGCGCCGCGGTCGCCCCCGTCGCCGTCTATGCGTTCGCGCTGATCGCCATGCTCGCCGCTTCGGCGGCCTACAGCCTGAGGCTTCGCCCGCATCTGCAGGAGCTGCTGCGCCGGTTCGACCACGCCGGCATCCTGATCATGATCGCCGGCACCTATACGCCGTTCACCGCGGGTATCCTGACCGGCGGCCGGGCGGTCGTGCTGACCACGCTGGTCTGGGCGATCGCGGCCATCGGCGTAGTGCTGAAGACGGTGGTCGCCCCGCACGGGCTGCGCGGCCTCACCACACTGCTCTATGCCGCCTTCGGCTGGCTCGGCGTGCTCGTGGCGCAGCCCTTCCTGGCGGTGCTGAGCCCGCAGGTCGTGTGGCTGGTGCTTGCCGGCGGCATCGTCTATTCGCTCGGCATCATCGTCTACGCCCTGCCGAACCTGCCCTATTACCGGGCGATCTGGCACGGCTTCGTCATCGTTGCCGCAGCCATTCACTTCTGCGCCATCTTTCTGATGGTCACGCAAGGAGCCTGAAACGCGAAACGGGCGCGGTCCCGAAAAGACCGCGCCCGCGCGAAAGTTTCGGCGCCTGTCGGGCTAGAAGTTGTGGGTCCAGCCAAACTGCCCGAGGAACTGGTGCATGTGCAGCGTCACCGACTGGCCGCCATAAGGTGCCGGCGTCGTTCCAGTGACCTTGACGTCCGGCGCATAGACGACGGCGAAATCGAGGGAGTTGTTGGCGGACATCTTGTAGGTCGCGCCCGCCGTGATGTGATGCTGGGTGACGCCCGGAGCGATGATGTTGAGCATGACGTCGGCCGACTGGACCGGATTGTCGTTGTAGGCGTAGCCGGCGCGCAGCGTCCACATGGCGTTGGGACGATATTCGATGCCGATCTTGTAGACGTTGATGTCCTTCCAGCCGAAGCCCGGCCCGCCGCTCGAACCGAACGGCAGCGCGATGTTCGACGAGTTCCCGACAGCGCCAACGCCGCTGTAGAAGATGCGCTGGAAGTCGGCCATGACGGTCAGGTTGGGGTGAATGTCGTAGGCGATGCCGGCGGTGATCGAGGCGGGGATGTCGAAGCCGCCCTGATCGGCGAACAGGCCGGCATACTTGTTGAACTTCGTCATCCACATCTTGGTCTGGCCGGAAAAGGCGAGACGGATCTGGTCGGTGACGTTCGAACTGGACGCCGCCGCGCAGGCCGCCGCCGATCGACCAGTCGTAGCCCTTGTTGGTCAGGTTGGCCGCGTCGGCCGAGCTCGGCGCGAACGCCGCCAGGCCCTTGGCCTTGAACGTCTGCAAGGCAAGGGTCGGCGCGATGCCGAACGAAAACTTGCCCATCCGCTTGGCATAATCGGGCGAGATGAACATCTGCATCAGATCGACGCCGGTGTTGCCGCCGCAGAAGACGCCGCCTGTTCCCGGACAGCCGGCGTTTGCCGTGTCCTTGTAGGTCGTGTTCATGCCGCCATTGCCGTAGAGGGCGATGCCGACCGCGGAGGTGGCGTCAAGCGGCTGGCTGTAGGCCATGTTGGGCATGAGGAAGAGATTGTCGGAGCTTTCCACCGAGCCGGAGCCAAAGCCCGGCGCGACGAAACCGGCCCCCGTGGACGAATAACCGCGATAGGGCATGAACAGGCCGACGCCCATCTGGAACTGCCTGGCGACGTCGGCAATACCGGCCGGGTTGAGCGCCATCGACATGGCGTCCTCGGAATTGGCTACGCCGGCGCCGCCGAGTGCGTTCTGCACCGGGCTATAGCCGAGCTGGAAATAGCCCTCGGTCGACCACGCCGCAGCCGGCAGCCAGATGCTGGCCGCCAAGCCGATGGCAGCAGGAAGAAGCCGCGCCCCCAGTCTTTTCATCTCGTTTCACTCCCGTCTCGCCGCTGCCCCGAATCGTGTCCACTGCGGCACAGGCATAAGAATTATGAAAACAGGATATTTGAATATTGATTTTGCTCAAGTTCTTCCGCCAAAAGCGGGGCCTTCCACCTCACTTGGCCGCGGAATGTGGCAGCCGCGCCACACGCGGCCAGCAGCTAGGCCTGCTGGAGCGCGATTGTCCCATACATGCGGTCGTATCTGCCGGTGACGCCCACGCTGGCGCCCTCGGCGACCTCCACCGTCAGCGCGTTGGAATGGCGCGTGTGAACCGCCCGGAGGACCGCCTGCACGGTATGGCTCCCGGGCGCACAGGCGAAGCTCTGCCGCCCGCCGAAGGCCTGCGATCCGACCATCTTCCCGTCGATCAGCACGTCAATGCCTTCGACACCGAACAGCAGCCCTGGATCGGAGAATGTGACTTCGATGTGGCCCGGCATGGCGCCCCCCATTTTTAGCCGGCTGTCGAGGGAAGCATCGGACGGCCGGCTTCCCGCGCGATATGTTGGCCCGCCAGGCGCTTGACATCAACACGAATGCCGGGAAGGGGCGGGCAAGGCGGCTGTCAGATTTTCCGCCGGGCGAAGGCCGAGCGCGGCTGCAGCGCCCCGGTTCCAGCGACTGGCGGGGCGTGCTAATGCGGCGCACCATGTACCAGCCCGAGCACCACCGCGAGGACGATCTTGGCGTTCAGCACGCGCTGATCCGCGCCCATCCGCTGGGCCTGCTGGTTACCGCCGGCGGGGGCGGGCTGGAGGCGAACCCGATCCCCTTCGTGCTCGATGCCGCGGCCGGGCGGAAGGGTGTGCTCAGGGGACATCTCGCCCGCGCTAACCGCCAGTGGCGCGATTTCGACCCGTCGATCGAGGCGCTGGTCGTCTTTCAGGGGGCCGAGGCCTACATCACCCCATCGTGGTACGCGACCAAGGCGGAGACCGGCAAAGTGGTGCCGACCTGGAACTACACGATGGTGCAGGCCCATGGGCCACTTCGCGTCATGGACGACGCCGATTGGCTGCGCCGCCAGGTCGATGCCTTGACACGGACCCAGGAGGGCGCGCGGGCCGAGCCCTGGCAGGTCGCGGACGCGCCGGACGCCTTCGTCGCCGCCATGCTGCGCGGCATCGTCGGCATCGAGATTGAGATTGCCCGCATCGAGGGCAAGTGGAAGGTGAGCCAGAACCGGCCGGAGGCCGACCGCGCCGGCGTCGTGACCGGCCTGCGCGAGCAGGGAAGTGCTGCTGCGGCGGCCATGGCCGCGCTGGTGCAGGCGGGCGGGCGCACGGACCGGCGATAGCGCGCCGCTTCGACGCTGGGGGAGAGCGGAGCATGCAGCTTTTCACGCGCTGGCAGAATTCGGCGGGCGAGCGCGTGCGCATCGCGCTCAATCTGAAGGGCATCGCCTACGACTACGTCTCCGTCGGTTCGCTCTCGCGCGACGCCTATCTGGCGATCAACCCGCAGGGGCTGATGCCGGCGCTGGAGGTCGACGGACGGGTATTCGCCCAGTCGGCCGCGATCCTCGCTTTTCTCGAAGAGACCTTCCCCGCGCCATCCCTGCTGCCGGCCGATCCGCTGCTGCGCGCCGAGGCGCGCGCCTTTGGCGCCCATGTTGCGGCAGAGATGCACGCCATCACGGTCAAGCGGGTGCGCGCATTCCTGAAAGACGACCTCGGCCTCGGTGAGGACGGCGTCACGCGTTGGGCAGCCCACTGGCACGGTCTCGCTTTGAGCGCACTGGAGGCGGCGCTCGCCCGCCGCGACGAGGACTGGCCCTTCTGCTTCGGCGAAGCGCCCGGCTGGGCCGACCTGCACCTTGTGCCGCAGCTTGCCGCGTCGCGCCGCCTCGGCGTGGATGTGTCGCCCTATATGAAGCTGCTGGCGGTCGAAGCGAACTGCCTGCCGCTCGATGCCTTCCGGCGGGCACGACCCGAAGCGCAACCCGATTTTCCGCCGGGCGAAGGCTGACTGCCGCCCGGTTCTTGTCAGCACGCCGGAAGCGTGGTGTTGAAAGGTCCATGACCGCAGAGCGCACCTATCTCGACTACAACGCCACTGCGCCGCTGCGCAGGGAGGCCCGCGACGCCATGGTCGCGGCGCTCCGCGAGGTCGGCAACGCCTCCTCGGTCCATGCCGAGGGGCGGGCGGCCCGCGCCCGCATCGAGCATGCGCGCGGCGCCGTGGCCGCGCTTGTCGGCGGCGAGGCCAAGCTCGTCACCTTCGTCAGCGGCGGCACCGAGGCCAACAACACGGTGCTCACCCCCGACTGGCGCATCGGTAGCGAGATCGTCGATCTCGGCACGCTCCTCGTCGGCGCCACCGAGCACCCGTCGGTGATGGCCGGCGGCGGCTTTGCGGTGGACGAGACGCTGACCATCCCGGTCGACCGCGAGGGCATCGTCGATCGCGAGGTGCTGCGCGCGCTGCTTGCCAAGGCCGGCGGTCGGGCGCTGGTCTCGGTGATGCTTGCCAACAACGAGACCGGCGCCATCCAGCCGGTTGCCGAGGTCGCCGCAATCGCCCATGAGGCGGGTGCGCTGGTGCATTGCGACGCGGTTCAGGCCGCCGGGAGAATTGCCATTGATATCAAAGCACTCGGCGTAGATGTTCTCACGATATCGGCCCATAAGATCGGCGGGCCGCAGGGGGCAGGGGCGATCGTTCGGGCGAGCGAGGCGGTGACCTTCGCACCGCTCCTCACCGGCGGCGGACAGGAGCGGCGGGCACGCGGCGGAACCGAGAACGTCGCGGCCATCGCCGGCTTCGGCGCGGCAGCCGAGGCAGCGCGGAGCGACCTCGACAAGGCGCAGACCTGGGCCGAATGGCGCGACCGGCTGGCGGAAATCGTCGGGCCGGAGGCCACCGTGTTCAGCGCGGGCGTGCCGCGCCTGCCCCAGACCCTGTGCCTCGCCGTACCCGACGTGCCGGCGGAAACCCTTGTGATTGCCCTGGATCTGGCCGGGGTCGCGGTGTCTTCGGGGTCGGCATGCTCCTCCGGCAAGGTGGCGCCAAGCCACGTTCTGGCAGCGATGGGTGTGGAAGCGGGGTTGGCGAAATGCGCAATTCGACTGAGTTTGGGGTGGGATTCGGCCGAAAACGACTTAGATTCATTCGCAAACGCCTGGAAAGCCGTGCTAAAGCACGTCGCGCCAGGAGAGATTCAGGTGGCGTGACGCTGCCTGCGTCGCTCGACCCGCGGCCCTTGAAGCCGCTGTGGATGGAGTAGCCGATGCCTGCCGTTCGCGAGACGGTCGATCAGGTTCGCCGGATCGACGTCGACCAATACAAGTATGGGTTCGTCACCGACATCGAGTTGGAGAAGGCGCCGAAGGGCCTTTCCGAGGATACGGTCCGCTACATCTCGGCCAAGAAGGGCGAGCCCGAATGGATGCTCGAGTGGCGGCTGGCAGCCTTCCGGCGCTGGCTGACCATGATCGAGCCGACCTGGGCGCGAGTGAGCTACCCCAAGATCGATTTTCAGGATCTCTACTACTACTCCGCGCCCAAGAAGACGGCCGGGCCGAAGAGCCTCGACGAGGTCGATCCGCAGCTTCTGGCGACCTATGAGAAGCTCGGTATTCCGCTGAGCGAGCGCGCGGTGCTGGCCGGCGTCGAGGGCGCCCGCGTGGCGGTCGATGCGGTGTTCGATTCCGTCTCCGTGGTGACCACCTTCCGCAAGGAGCTGGCCAAGGCCGGCGTCATCTTCTGCTCGATCTCGGAGGCGATCCGCGAGCACCCGGAGATCGTCAAGAAGTACCTCGGCTCCGTGGTGCCGACCTCTGACAACTTCTATGCGACGCTGAACTCGGCGGTGTTCTCCGACGGCTCCTTCGTCTATGTGCCCGAGGGCGTGCGCTGCCCGATGGAGCTCTCGACCTATTTCCGCATCAACGAGAAGAACACCGGCCAGTTCGAGCGCACGCTGATCATCGCCGAGAAGGGCGCCTACGTCTCCTATCTGGAAGGCTGCACGGCGCCGATGCGCGACGAGAACCAGCTCCACGCCGCTGTCGTCGAGCTGGTCGCCCAGGAAGACGCCGAGATCAAGTATTCGACGGTGCAGAACTGGTATCCCGGCGACGCCGAGGGCAAGGGCGGCATCTACAACTTCGTCACCAAGCGCGGCGACTGCCGCGGCGACCGCTCGAAGATCTCGTGGACCCAGGTCGAGACCGGCTCGGCCATCACCTGGAAGTATCCGAGCTGCATCCTGCGCGGCGACGATTCCTCCGGCGAGTTTTATTCGATCGCCGTGTCGAACGGCTATCAGCAGATCGACAGCGGCACCAAGATGACCCACCTCGGCAAGAACACGAAGAGCCGGATCATCTCCAAGGGCATCGCCGCCGGTTATTCGCAGAACACCTATCGCGGTCTGGTCACCTCGCACCGCAAGGCGACCGGCGCGCGCAACTACACCAACTGCGACTCGCTTCTGATCGGCGACAAGTGCGGCGCCCACACCGTTCCCTATATCGAGGCGAAGAACGCGTCAGTGAACTTCGAGCACGAGGCGACAACCTCGAAGATCTCCGACGACATGCTGTTCTATTGCCGCAGCCGCGGCCTCTCCGACGAGGAGGCGGTGGCGCTGGTGGTCAACGGCTTCGTCAAGGACGTCATCCAGCACCTGCCGATGGAGTTTGCCGTCGAGGCGCAGAAGCTCATCGGCATCAGCCTGGAGGGGAGCGTCGGCTAGCGGCCGTCTTTCGATCGCGCTCGAATGGGGTGACATCCATGACAGAGACCGTGAAGCCCGTGATGAACGTCGCCGACGTGCCGCTCAGCGAGAACGCGCACGGCGACACGTTTGCTGCGAAGATCGGCTCGTTCGGCAAGGCAATCGGCTCGAACATCGGCGTCATGCTGCATGTGGTCGAACCGGGCAAGAAGGCGTTTCCCTTCCACGCCCACCACATGACGCAGGAGTTGTTCGTGATCCTCGAGGGCGAGGGCACCTATCGCTTCGGGGCTGAGAGCTACCCGGTCAAGGCCGGCGACGTCTGCGCTGCACCGACCGGCGGGGCGGAGGTCGCCCACCAGATCGTCAACACCGGCAAGACGACGCTGAAGTATCTCGGCATCTCGGCCAATCCGACCGGCATTGGCGATGTGGTCGAATATCCGGATTCGGGCAAGTTCGGCGTCTCCGCACACTTCGACCGGGCGACCGGCAAGGGCGTGCGCTATATCGGCCGCGCCGAGAATTCGCTCGACTATTGGGACGGCGAATGATGGCGAGGGGGATCGCATGCGGTGGCTGAGGGCGGCGCCGGGATCGCGGAGCGCTTGTTTGCGGTTCTGGACGCGGACCGCGCCGAGATCGGCATCGCCGAGGTCTTCCGTTACGACACCACGATCGAGATGGAGTTGGTCAACGGAGACTATTGGGCGATCGAGTGTGTCGGCGCCGACGCCTTTCATTTCTATCCCGGCATCGTCAGCGATGGTGCCGTCAACTGGATGAATGTCTGGGTCGCGCCCGACCTGACGTTTGAGGAACTGACCAGGCGGCTGGCGGATGTCGCCGCCGAAGCAAAGAGAAAGTCCGAGTGAGCGGAATGCTTGAGATCAAGAACCTGCATGCGACCGTGGCCGAGCGCGAGATCCTGCGCGGCATCGACCTTACCGTCGGCAAGGGCGAGACCCACGCCATCATGGGCCCCAACGGCGGCGGCAAGTCGACGCTCGCCTATGTGCTCGCTGGCCATCCCGGCTACGTGGTGACCGAGGGCTCGGTCACCTTCAACGGCAAGGACCTGCTCGAGATGGAGCCGGATGCGCGCGCCGCCGCCGGCATCTTCCTCGCCTTCCAGTACCCGGTCGAGATCCCCGGCGTCGCCACCATGACCTTCCTCAAGTCGGCCCTCAACGCCCAGCGCAAGGCGCGCGGCGAGGAGGAGCTGTCGACGCCCGATTTCGTGCGCAAGGTGCGCGAGGTCTCCGAGCGGCTCAACGTCACCCAGGAGATGCTGCGCCGGCCGCTCAATGTCGGCTTCTCGGGCGGCGAGAAGAAGCGCAACGAGATCATGCAGATGGCATTGCTGGAGCCGTCGCTTGCGGTCATGGACGAGACCGATTCCGGCCTCGACATCGATGCGCTGCGCATCGTCTCCGACGGTGTGGTCGCGATGAAATCGCCGGAGCGCTCGGCCATCGTCATCACCCACTATCAGCGCCTGCTCAACTACATCGTACCCGACGTGGTGCATGTGCTCTCCGCCGGTCGCATCGTGCGCTCCGGCGGCAAGGAGCTGGCGCTCGAGCTGGAAGAGAAGGGCTACGCCGAGTTTGCCGGCGCGGCGGTCTGAGTGGGTGAGATGACGGCTGCACCGAAAACCACCCGCACCAAGGCGGAAGAGGCGCTGATCGCGGAGTATCATGCCGCGGCCGCGAAGCTGCCGGGCGGCACGCCGGTCGCCCGCCGGCGCGAGGCGGCAATCGCGCTGTTCGAGAAGAGCGGCCTGCCGCACCGCCGCGTCGAAGAGTGGAAGTACACCGACCTGCGCGCGCTGATGAAGGTTGCCGCGCCGTTGGCCGACGGCGCCGACGATGCGACGCTCGCCGCGCTTGCCGGCGAAGACCCGCTCGCCGGGCTCGACCGCGCCCGCCTGGTCGTGGTCAATGGCGCCTGGCGGCCCGACCTTTCCGACCTTGCCGGGCTGGACGGCGTCAGCGTGACCGCGCTCAGCGACGTGCTGGCCAAGACGCCCGAGCGCGTCGGCCGGCTCTTCGCCGATTCCGACGACACCGCGCTGGCGCTGAACTCCGCCTTCATGCAGGGCGGCATCGTGGTCGATGTCGCCAGGGACGCCAGGCCCACGCGGCCGCTTGAGATCGTCCACCTGACGGCTGCCGGCGCCCCGGTGGCGGTCTATATGCGCGACATGGTGAGCGTCGGCGCCAATGCCGAATTGCGCATCATCGACAGCTATCGCGGCCCTGACGGGCCTGCCTATCAGGTCAATGCCGTCACCGAGCTGACGCTTGCCGCCGGTGCCCATGTCGAATGGGCGCGGCTGCAGGCGGAGGGCGACGCCGCCCAGCACATTGGTTCGCTCGAAGTGGATCTGGCCGCCGACGCCACGCTCGCCCATCTCGTCGTCAATGCCGGCGCTCAGCTGTGGCGCTGGCAGGGCTTCGCCACCGTGCGGGGGCGCGGCGTGGCGCTCGCTTTCAACGGCGCCACCATGCTGTCGGGCAGCCAGCACGGCGACCAGACGCTGATCGTGCGCCATGCAGAGGGATATTCGCAAAGCCGCGAGCTCTTCAAGAATGTGGTCGACGGGACGGCCGAGGGGGTCTTCCAGGGGCGCATCGTCGTCGATCAGGATGCCCAGAAGACCGACGCCAAGATGATGGCCCAGGCGCTGCTCCTGAGCGAGACGGCGCAGTTCTCCTCCAAGCCGGAGCTGGAGATCTTTGCCGACGACGTCCAGTGCGGCCACGGCTCCACCTCGGGCCGCATCGACGATACCCAGCTCTTCTACCTGATGGCGCGCGGCGTGCCGCGCGCCGAAGCCGAACAGCTGCTCATCGAGGCCTTCCTCGACGACGCCATCGACATGCTCAAGGACGAGGCCGTCGCGGGCGCGCTCAAGGGCGTGGTCAGCGCCTGGCTGAAGAAGCGGGGAGGGGCGGCGTCGTGAACCGGCCCGAGACGATCAGCGCGCCCCTCGACGTCCAGGCGGTACGCCGGGATTTCCCGATCCTGGCGCGCACCGTCTACGACAAGCCGCTGGTCTATCTCGACAATGCCGCCTCGGCGCAGAAGCCGCGGGCCGTAATCGACGCGATCGCCGAGGCCTATGGCGCGGAATACGCCAACGTCCATCGCGGGCTGCACTACCTCTCCAATCTCGCCACCGAGAAATACGAGGAGGCACGCGAGATCGTCCGCCGCTTCATCAATGCGGCGTCGACCGACGAGATCATCTTCACGCGCAACGCCACCGAGGCGATGAACCTCGTCGCCGCCTCCTTCGGCGGGTCGACCATCGGCGAAGGCGACGAGATCGTGCTCTCCATCATGGAGCACCACTCCAATATCGTGCCGTGGAATTTTCTGCGCGAGCATCGGGGCGCCGTGATCAGATGGGCGCCGGTCGCCGACGACGGCACCTTCCTCATCGACGAATTCGAGAAGTTGCTGTCGCCGCGCACGAAGATGGTGGCGATCACCCACATGTCGAACGTGCTTGGCACCGTCGTTCCGGTGAAAGAGGTCTGCCGCATCGCCCATGAGCGTGGCATTCCGGTGCTCGTCGACGGCAGCCAGGGCGCCGTGCATCTGCCCGTCGACGTTCAGGACATCGACTGCGATTTCTATGCGCTGACCGGCCACAAGCTCTACGGGCCGACCGGCATCGGCGTGCTCTACGGCAAGCGTGCGCGGCTCGCCGCCATGCCGCCCTATATGGGCGGCGGCGAAATGATCGCCGACGTCAGCGAGGAGCGCGTCACCTACGCCGAGCCGCCGCACCGTTTCGAGGCGGGCACGCCGCCGATCGTGCAGGCGATCGGCCTTGGCGTCGCGCTGACCTACATGGAGACGCTCGGCCGCGAGCGCATCCACGCCCACGAGACGGCACTCGCCGCCTATGCCCAGGAGCGCCTGTCGCGCCTCAACAGCCTCACCATCTATGGCCAGGCGAGGGGCAAGGGTGCCATCGTCGCCTTCAACATGGCCGGCGCCCACCCGCATGACGTCTCGACGATCATCGACCGTTCCGGCGTCGCGGTCAGGGCCGGGACCCATTGTGCCCAGCCACTGCTTGCCCGTTTCGGCGTAACCGCCACCTGTCGTGCCTCCTTCGCGCTCTATAACACGATGGAGGAAGTGGACCGCCTCGCCGAGGCACTGCAGAAAGCTGAAGGGTTTTTCGCGTGACCATGATGGACGACCGCAGCAACCCCGCGCCGCAGACACCCGAGACGACGCCCGAGCGCGAGAGGCACCACGGTGTGCCGACGGCGCTGCATGCCACCGGCTCGGCGATCCCGCCGCATGAGCTCGACCGGCTGACCCTCGACATCATGGCGGCGCTGAAGACCGTCTATGACCCGGAGATCCCGGCCGACATCTATGAGCTCGGGCTGATCTACCGGGTCGAGGTCGACGACGACCGCAACATCGCCATCGACATGACGCTGACCGCGCCCGGCTGTCCGGTCGCCGGCGAGATGCCGGGCTGGGTCGAGAACGCGGTGAGCCTGGTGCCCGGCGTCAACGACGTGTCGGTCAACATGGTCTTCGACCCGCCGTGGACGCCCGAGCGCATGTCGGACCTCGCCCGCGTCGCGCTCGACTGGTACTGAGCGACCCGTCTTGAAACTCACCGCGCCCTTCGAGACGTCCCGCCCCCTCATCCTGAGGAGCGGGCGTAAGCACGCGTCTCGAAGGACGGGGGCGGGCCTCCTCAGGATGAGGTGAGTTTCAAGACGGGCTGCAAGCGGCATCCTGACAGGCGCAACGATGACCGACCAACCCACGGTTAACGGCGTTCTCGAAACCTGCCTCTATGTGGCGGACGTTGCGGCGAGCCGCGCCTTCTACGAGCGTGTCTTCGGCTTTCAGGCGATGGTCGCCGACGCGCGCATCTGCGCTTTCGAGGCCGGGCCCAAGAGCGTGCTCATCCTCTTCAGGCGCGGCGGCACGCCGGCGCCGGTCCCCGTTGGCGGCGGCTTCATCCCGCCCCACGACGGCAGCGGACAGCAGCATTTCGCCTTTGCCATCGCCGCTGCGGACTTCGAGCCATGGAAGGCGCATCTGGCGGCCGAGGGCGTTGCCGTGGACAGCGAAGTGACCTGGCCGCAGGGCGGCAGGAGCCTCTATTTCCGCGATCCCGACGGCCTGCTGGTGGAGCTTGCGACCCCTGGCCTGTGGCGCAACTATTGAGCCGGATCAAGCCGCTCACCGGGCTTGTCGTGTAGCCGGAAGCGGCCATGCCGCCGGAAATTGATCCTGTCCCCATGAAGCACCGCGAGCTGGAGCGCATCGCGCTCGTCGCGCTCAAGGCGGCGCGCATCCTGCTCGAGAGCGGCGCGCGGGTGAAGGTGGTGCATGAAGGCGCCGCGCTGATCGTGAAGGGGCTCGGCGCCGACATCATCGGCATGCGCGCCGGCTACGCCTCGCACGAGATCACCGTCTCCAACGGCGCCAACACCATCACGCGCATGACCTCGGTCGGCCCGCACGGGGTCAACCACCGGCTCGACCAGGCGCTGCGCGTTCTCTGCCTGAGGGTGGCCGAGGGCGGCATGAGCGTGGCGGCGGTCGATGCGGCGATCGACGCGCTCATCCACAATACGCCCCGCTATCCGCCCATTGTCGTGGCGCTCGCCGTTGGCCTCGCCTGCGCCGCCTTCGGCCGGCTGCTCGGCATCGACTGGGCGGCCTTCCTGCCGGTCTTTCTCGCCGGCACCATTGGCCAGTATGTCCGCCACCTGCTGCGCACGCGCGGCATCAACCCCTATGTCATCGCCGCGGTCATCGCCTTTCTCGCCGCCGCATTGAGCGGGGCAGGGGCGATGCTTGCCGGCAGCGGCACCGTGCCGCTTGCCATGATCGCCGCGATCCTGCTGCTGGTGCCGGGCGTGCCGGCCACCAACGCCCAGACCGACATCATGGACGGCTACCCCTCGATGGGCAGCGCACGGGCGGTCACCGTGCTGATGGTGATGATCTTCGCCACGGTCGGCGTGTGGATCGCCGAAGTGCTGCTGGGGGTAGGCTGATGGACGCCGCGCTCTTGCATCTCATCCATCAGGTCGCCTTCGGCGCGATTGCCGCGGCCGGTTTTGCCGTCCTCTTCAATGTCGGCCCGCGCACGCTTTACTGGTGCATGGGCGCCGGCGGGCTCGCTTTGCTTGCCCGCACCCTCGGCCAGGACGCCGGCTGGAGCCTGGAGGCGGCCTCCTTCGTGGCAGCGCTGGCCGCCTCCTGCGCCGCCTGGGCCTTCCGCCGTTTTCTCGGCACCGCCAGCAACGCGGTGGCGCTCGCCGGCTGCATCCCGATGGTGCCCGGCGCCTTCATGAGCCAGGCAATCCTGGGGCTCCTGGCGGTCACCGCGCCGCATCCGGAAAACGAGGTCGCAACAATCGTGCTCGCGATGGAATATATGCTGCGCGTGATCTTCACCCTCGGCGCCATTGGTGCCGGCCTGGCGATCCCCACCCACCTTTTGCGCAACCGGGATTTCTGAAGCGATATCAGTGCGTTGATTGGGGCTTGCCGTGGTGCCCGAAGCAGCCCATTTTAGAACCACTCTGCGCCGGCCTTGAACCGGCGCCGCCCGAAGAAGAGAGACCAGCCCATGCCGCGCCCGCGTCCTTCCGTGATCTCGCTGACCGAAGCGGCGGCGGCGCGCGTGCGCGAACTGGTCGAAGGCAGCGACAGGCCGCTCGCCGGCCTGCGCGTCGGCGTCAAGAACGCCGGCTGTGCCGGCATGGCCTATACGATGGACATGGTCGAGACGCCGAACCCGGCCGACGACGTCGTCAACCAGCATGGCGTCACCGTTTTCGTCGATCCCAAAGCAGTGCTCTTCCTGCTCGGCACCACCATGGACTTCGAAACGACCAAGCTGCGCTCGGGCTTCGTCTTCAACAATCCGAACGAGGTCTCGGCCTGCGGCTGCGGCGAGTCGGTGGAGCTGAAGCCGGCGACGCTGGAGTTGGAAGACGCCTGACGCCTAGGCGGCCCGACGCACCGCGCATGTTCGGCTTCTTCTACATCGTCATCGGCCTGCTCTGGATCGCCTGGCTCGTCTACTGGGCGGCGGCCTCTGCCGGGGTCAAGACCGCGGCGCAGTCTGAAAGCTGGCAGTCGCGGCTCACCTACAGCATCCCGCTGTGGATTGCTGCGGTGCTGCTCTTCGACCGCCACCTGGGGCCGTTCTTCGACGCCCATCTCTATCCGATCCGCCTGTGGCTGGTGATCGCCGGGACGATCCTCACCATCGCCGGCGTCGCCTATTCGATCTGGGCACGGCGTGTGCTGGGCGCCAACTGGAGCGCCAATGTGTCGGTGAAGCAGGATCACGAACTGATCCGCAGCGGCCCCTATGCGCTCACCCGCCACCCGATCTACACCGGCATGCTGCTGGCGCTTCTGGGAACGGCGCTGGCAGTGGGCGAGGCGCGGGCACTGATCGCGATCGTGCTGGTCGTTGGCAGCCTCTGGTACAAGCTGAGCCTCGAGGAGAAGGTGATGCGCCAGACCTTCGGCGCCGCCTATGACGACTACAGCCGCAGGGTGAAGACGCTGATCCCGTTCCTGCTGTAAGCTGGCTTCATGGCCGGGCTCGAAGACCTCATCGCAGAACTGATGGCGCCGGTTGGCAGCGTCACCATCCGCCGCATGTTCGGCGGGCGCGGCATCTTCAAGGACGGCCTGATGTTCGCGCTGCTCTCCTCACGCGACGTCTTCTATCTCAAGGCGGACGACGAGACGGTGCCGGCCTTCGTCGCGGAAGGCTGCGAGCAGTGGACGCCCGAGATGCAGGGGCGGACGATGCCGATGCCCTATTGGCGCGCGCCGGAGCGGCTGTTCGACGAGCCTGAGGATTTCGCCGAGTGGGCGCGGGCCGCCTTCGCCGTGGCGCTGCGCAGCCAGAAGGCCAAGGCCAAGCCGAAAAAAGCAAAGGCCGCCGCGAAGGCGACGGCCGGGGGTTCACCTGCACGGCACAAGTGAGGGCTAGCCGCCCGGCACCTTGACCGGGCGCAGCAGGAAGGCCGGGACGTGGTCGCCGAGGCCGATGACCGGCGCCTCGTCGTGCTCGTCCTCGCGTTGGCGGCCGCGGCGGCGATCGTCGCGGCGCGGCCTGCGCTGCTCCTCATGACGGTCGCGCGGCTCGGCCTGGCGCGGCTCCCTGGTACGCGGATGGTCTTTGCGCGGCTGTTCGGTCCGCGCCTGCTCGCGGTGCGGCTGCTCGGCGGCTGCGGCGTGGGTGTCCGCCTGAGCGGCGGTCTCCGGCTGCTGCTCGGCCGGCGTCTCCGTCGGTGCGCCGCGTCGCGGTCGCCGCTCGCTACGGCCGCGCCCATGGCGCGCGTACCGCTCATCACCGGATTCCTCCGGTTCGGCGTGTTCGCGCTCGGCGCGGCCCTTGTGCAGGGCGGCGGCCCGCTCGCTACCGGCGTCGACTTCGAGCGGCGGAATCGGATGGCCGGTCAGCTTCTCGATACCCGCCACATATTTGCGGTCGAGCGAGGTGGCGATGGTGATCGACGTGCCGGTCAGCCCGGCGCGCCCCGTTCGGCCGATGCGGTGGATGTAGTCCTCGGCGTGGGTGGGCACGTCGAAATTGAAGATGTGGCTCACTGCCGGGATATCAAGGCCGCGCGCCGCCACGTCGCTGGCGACCAGCAGCGTGATGCGGTCCTTGCGGAAATCGTCGAGCGTGGCCATGCGGGCGCGCTGGTCCATGTCGCCGTGCAGCGCGCCGACCGAGAAGCCGTGCTTGGAGAGCGAACGGTGCAGCGTGGCGACGTCGCGCTTGCGATTGCAGAAGATGATCGCGTTCTTGAAGTTGTCGGCGTTCCTGATCAGCGTCCTGAGGACAGCACGCTTGTCGACCGGCTCGCGCCCCGAGGGCACGATGTACTGGCTGATGGTGGTGGCCGCGGTCGCCGGCTTGGAGGCCTCGACGCGGATGGGATTGGACAGGAACTGGTCGGCGAGCCGCTTGATCTCCGGCGGCATGGTCGCCGAGAAGAACAGGGTCTGGCGGGTGAAGGGGAGCAGCTTGCAGATGCGCTCGATGTCGGGGATGAAGCCCATGTCGAGCATGCGGTCGGCCTCGTCGATCACCAGGATCTCGACGCCGGTCATGAGGATCTTGCCGCGCTCGAACAGGTCGAGCAGGCGGCCGGGCGTGGCGATGAGGATGTCGACGCCGCGATCGAGCTTCTTGAGCTGGTCGTCAAAGGAGACGCCGCCGATGATCAGCGCCACCGTCAGCTTGTGATTGCGGCCGTAGCGGTTGAAGCTCTCCTCCACCTGCGCGGCGAGTTCGCGCGTCGGCTCCAGGATCAGCGTGCGCGGCATGCGCGCCCGGGCGCGGCCCTGCTCCAGCAGCGTCAGCATGGGCAGGACGAAGGAGGCCGTCTTGCCGGTGCCGGTCTGCGCGATGCCGATGACATCGCGGCGCGCCAGCGCATGGGGAATGGCCTGCGCCTGGATGGGCGTCGGCTCGGTGTAGCCGCTGGCCTCAACCGCGGCCAGGACTTTCGGGCTCAGTCCGAGAGATTCAAAGCTCATGTGCAAAACAATAGACCCGGCTCATAGCCGCGGTGTGACGGCGCCAGACTCAGGATCCGGTGCAACGGGATTGACGCGCTGCAACATAGGGGGTGGTGCCGCCTTGTCAATGATTCCGGAGAATTTGCGTAAACAAAGGTGCCTAATTACTAGCCGGGCCAAAGCGATACTCGGTCGGCGAGGTGACGAACAGCTCGTAGTTCTGGTCGGTGGCGCCGTTCGGGTTGAGCGTCTGGATGAACAGGGACAGGCCGTCAGCGTCGGATTCCGAGGTGTAATCGACCACATCGACCTTGAGAGCGCCCAGTTCCTTGATCTCGATGGTGTTGTCGACCGCGGTGGTGCCGTCGTCATGATAGACGATCCACTGCACGAACAGGCGGGCGGTCACCGCCTCGCCGACGGTACGCGCGACGACCACGCGATAGGCACCGGTCTTGTCGCCCGCGTCCCACGTACCGGCGATACGCACGTCCTCGACCGAGGCAGGCATCGTCGCCAGCCCATCGAGAAGCGCGTCGGCACGCGCCGGCAGGGTGGCCATAAGGCCGGCGGCCAGCGCCGCAGCTAGGACGATCGAGCGGACCATGCGCGCCTCCCTCGGGGACGAGATGTCCAGCCGAACCTAACGGAAAACGGCCTGCCGGTCAGCCCCCGTGAGGTTGCGGAGAGACGCGGGATATATCCCGCAGGGAGCGCGCGAAATCTGGCCGGCCTCAGATATCCAGATCCTTGGCGAACGCGGCGCGCTCCTGGATGAAGCGGAAGCGCGCCTCCGGCTTGTTGCCCATCAGGCTTTCCACCGCCGCGCCGGTCTCGCTCTCCTCGACGATCTGGACCTTGAGCAGGGTGCGCTTGGCCGGGTCCATGGTCGTTTCCTTGAGCTGATTGGGAAGCATTTCGCCCAAGCCCTTGAATCGACTCACCTCGATCTTGCCGCGCCCGTTGAACTCCTTCTTCGTCAGCTCCTCGCGATGCGCCTCGTCGCGGGCATACATCACCTTGGCGCCCTGGGAGAGCTTGTAGAGCGGCGGCACGGCGAGGAAGAGGTGGCCGTCGCGGATCAGCTCGGGCATCTCGCGATAGAAGAAGGTGATGAGCAGCGAGGCGATGTGGGCGCCGTCCACGTCGGCGTCGGTCATGATGATGACGCGCTCGTAGCGCAGGTCCGCCGCCTTGTAATTGGCGCGCGGGCGAACGCCGAGCGCCTGCATGAGATCGGATATCTGCTGGTTCTGGGAGAGCTTTTCGCGGCCGGCGCTGGCGACGTTGAGGATCTTGCCCCTCAGCGGCAGGATCGCCTGGGTGGCGCGGTTGCGCGCCTGCTTGGCCGAGCCGCCGGCCGAATCGCCCTCGACGATGAACAGCTCCGTGTCGGCCTTGCCGGCCCGCGAGCAGTCGGCGAGCTTGCCGGGCAGGCGCAGCTTGCGCGTCGCATTCTGCCGGCCGATCTCCTTCTCCTGGCGGCGGCGCAGGCGCTCCTCGGCGCGCTCCACCACCCAGTCGAGCAGCCGCGTGGCATCGGCCGGCGAGGCGGCCAGCCAATGGTCGAAGGGATCGCGCACGGCGTTCTCGACGATGCGTGTCGCCTCGGCCGATGACAGCCGGTCCTTGGTCTGGCCGACGAATTCGGGCTCGCGGATGAAGACCGAGAGCAAGCCGGCGGCGGACGTCATGACGTCGTCGGGGGTGATGACGTTGGCGCGGCGGTTGCCGGAAAGCTCGGCGTAAGCTTTCAGGCCGCGGGTCAACGCGGCGCGAAAGCCGGCCTCATGGGTGCCGCCGTCGCCGGTCGGGATGGTGTTGCAGTAGGAGCGGATGAAGCCTTCGCCGGGGAACCAGGCGACCGCCCATTCCGCTGCGCCATGGCCGGACGCCTTGTCGGTGCGGCCGGAGAAGATCGGCACCACGGTCTTTTCGCTGCCGAGCTCGGCGGCGAGATACTCCGACAGGCCGCCGGGAAAGTGGAAGCTGGCCTTCTCCGGGATGTCCGTGCCCTGGGCGAGTTCGGTCGCGCACGACCAGCGTATCTCGACGCCGCCGAAGAGATAGGCCTTCGACCGCGACATGGCGAACAACCGCTCGGGCCTCAGCGCAGCGCCCTTGCCGAAGATCTGCGGGTCGGGGCGGAAGCGGATGCGCGTGCCACGACGGTTATGGACCTCGCCGAGTTCCTTCAGCGGCCCTTTGGGGGCGCCGCGCGAATAGGACTGGGCGTAGAGCCGGCGCCCGATGGCAACTTCCACTTCGAGAGTTTCGGAGAGCGCGTTGACCACCGACACGCCGACGCCGTGCAGGCCGCCCGACGTCTCGTAGACTTTGGATTCGAACTTGCCGCCGGAGTGGAGGGTGGTCATGATCACCTCCAGTGCCGACTTGTTCTTGAATTTGGGGTGCATGCCGACAGGGATGCCGCGGCCGTTGTCGGTGACGGTGACGAAGCCGTCCGCCTCGACCTCGACCTCGATCCAGCTCGCATGGCCGGCCACCGCCTCGTCCATGCAATTGTCGATGACCTCCGAGAACAGGTGATGCAGGCCCTTCTCGTCGGTGCCGCCGATATACATGCCGGGCCTGCGACGCACCGGCTCCAGCCCCTCCAGCACCTCGATGTCGGCCGCCGTATAGCTGCCCTCGGCACCGACCGCCTTTTTCAGCGGCACCGATTTCTCGCGCCGCGCGGCGCTGGCGACCGACTTCAGCTTGCCCACCTCCTGGTCGAGCTGGGCGAAAAGGTCGGCGGACTTATCGGATTTGCGTTTCCTGGCGGCGGGCATTTTGGCGGGATTTCTCAAGGCTCGAATCATATGGCGGCCAGTCTGGCATTGGGCCCGGCTGGCGTCATCCTCCGCGATTGCGTGGTCGGGGCCCGGTTTTCGCGGCGGACGGCCGCCGGGTCAAGTCTGCCGGCGGCGGGTGAGACAATGCCGAAGGATGACGGGAGAGAGAGGGCAGGGCATGATGCAGGCCACAAAAAGGGAGACGATCATGTCGCGCGTAGTGATCATCGGCGGCAGCGGCCATGTCGGCACCTATCTGGTGCCACGGTTGGTCGAGGGCGGTTTCGAGGTGTGCAATGTGACCCGCGGCCAGCGCCAGCCCTATCTGGCGCACGGCGCCTGGAAGTCGGTGCAGACCGTGGTCATCGACCGCGAGGCCGAGGAGAAGGCCGGCACATTCGGCCGCGCCATCCGCAATCTCAAGGCCGACATCGTCATCGACATGATCTGCTACACGCCGGACAGCGCCCGCCAGACGGTCGAGGCGCTTGCCGGCCATGTCAGCCATTTCCTGCATTGCGGCACCATCTGGGTGCACGGGCCGAGCGTCGCGGTGCCGACCACCGAGATGCAGCCGCGCCGCCCCTTCGGCGACTACGGCATCCGCAAGGCGGCGATCGAGGCCTATCTGCTCGACGAGGCGCGGCGCAACCGCTTCCCAGCCACCATCCTCCATCCCGGCCACATCGTCGGCGAGGGCTGGGCGCCGCTCAACCCGGCCGGCCATTTCGACCCGCAGGTCTTCTCCACGCTCGCCCGCGGCGGGGAGCTGGCGCTGCCCAATCTCGGCATGGAAACGGTTCACCACGTCCACGCCGACGACGTGGCCCAGGCCTTCATGAAGGCGATCGCCAATTGGGGCGCGTCGGTGGGCGAGGCATTCCACGTCGTCTCGCCTGCGGCCGTGACGCTGCGCGGCTACGCTGAAACGGCCGCCGGCTGGTTCGGGCGCGAGGCGAAGCTGGCCTATCTGCCCTGGGAGGAATGGAAGGCGACGCACACCAAGGACGAAGCGCGCGCTACCTGGGACCACATCGCCCATAGCCCGAGCTGCTCGATCGACAAGGCCCGCCGGCTGCTCGGCTACGTGCCGCGCTACACCTCCTTCGAGGCGGTGCTGGAATTGGTCAAGTGGCTGACGGCGAAGGCCATGATCCAGACCTCATGACGTCTGCGGCCGCGAAAGGAACTGCCATGCCGCAAGCCCACCCGCCCGGGCCTTATGACGACCCGCCGCGCCCTGTCTCACCAACCGTGGAAATAAGCGCGGGCGGCACCTCGGCCACCATCGCGACGCGCGGCGCCGAGCCTACCGCATGGTCGGTCGACGGCACCGAGCTCATCTGGGACGCAGACCCCAGCTGGTGGCCGAAAAGCGCGCCGGTGCTGTTTCCCGTCTGCGGCCAGACCGTCACCGGCAGCATCAAGGTCGACGGTGTCCGCTACCCCATGCCGCTGCATGGTTTCGCACCGACCGCGACCTATGCGGTGGACGAGCGGGGCAGCGACCATGTCCGCATGAGCCTGAAGGACGACGCGGCGACACGCGCGGCCTATCCCTTCGCCTTTGCGCTGACTGTCGACTACCGGGTTGCCGCCGGCGGCTTCTCGGTCACGTTCACGGTGGCCAACACCGGCACGGTCGCCATGCCCTACGCCATTGGCTTCCACCCGGGGTTCAACTGGCCGTTCGCCGGCGGCGACAAGCACGATCACGCTATTGTCTTCGACGAGGCCGAAGACCCGATGATCCCGGAAATCGCTGCCAACGGCATGTTCAAGACGACGCAGCGCCGGGCGCCGCTGGAGGGGCGGAGGCTACGCCTGAGCGAGGGGCTGCTCGCCGGCATCCCGTTCTGCTTCCGCGATGCCAGGAGCCGCAGCCTGCGTTTCGAGAACGGGACGGGCGGCGCCATCGTTGCGACGGTCGAAAATTTCCCCCATCTGGTCGTGTGGTCGAAGCCCGGAGCGCCGTTCGTCAGCCTCGAGCAGTGGACCGGCCATTCGGACACGGAAGGGTTCGAGGGCGAGCTTGCCGAGAAGCCGTCGATGCGCTTTCTGCCTGCCGGCGAGACGGCGCGCCACGCGGTGCATCTCAATTACGAGGCCTAGGCACCGCGGCCAGCGGCTTGATCAGCCACCGCCGGACCCGATCTAATGGCGCCGGAGCGACGCAAAGGGAGAGCATCATGGCGACACTTGGCACCGCGCCGCATCTGGGCGTTGCGGCACCCGACTTCTCGCTGCCGGCGGTGGCCGACGGCAGGACATACGGCCTCGCCGACGTGGCCGGCGAGAACGGCACGGTGGTGACCTTCATCTGCAACCACTGCCCCTATGTGAAGGCCGTGGTCGACCGCATGGTGGCCGATGCGAAGACGCTGGCCGGGGAGGGCATCGGCTTCGTCGCCATCTCGGTCAACGATACGGCGAGCCACCCGGAGGATTTGCCGGCCAACATGAAGAAATTCGCCGCAGAGCACGGCTTCCCGTTCCCCTATCTCTTCGACGAGAGCCAAGAGAGCGCCCGCGCCTATGACGCGGTGTGCACGCCGGAATTCTTTGGTATCAGCCGTGCCGGCACCATCGAATATCGCGGACGGCTCGATCAGGGGCGCACCGACACGCCGCCGGCGGACGCCAGGCGCGAGCTGGTCGAGGCCATGCGCACGATCGCCGCAACCGGCAAGGGGCCCGAGAAGCAGATCGCCTCGGTCGGCTGCTCGATCAAGTGGAAATAACCGGCAGGAACGGGGACGACATGCGCATAGCCAGCATCAATATCGGGCGCCGCGAGCAGCTCGACGTCGGTGGGAAGACGATAGAGACCGGCATCTTCAAGCGTCCGGTCACGCGACCGGTCCATGTCGGGCGGCTCGGCATCGACGGCGATACGGTGATGGATGACAAGGTCCATGGCGGCCCCGACCAGGCGGTCTACGTCTATGGCAGCGAGGACTACGACTGGTGGGCGATGGGGCTCGGCAAGCGGCTGGAGCCCGGCATCTTCGGCGACAACCTGACCGTCGACGGGCTGCTCAGCGCCGACTACGCGGTCGGCGACCGGCTGGAGATCGGCGAGACGGTGGTGCTCGAGGTGACCGCGCCGCGCATGCCCTGCAACACGCTGGCCCGGCGCATGGCCAACAAGAACTTCTTGCAGTTCTTCCGCGACGGCCTGCGGCCCGGCCTCTATTGCCGGGTGATCGCCGAGGGCGAGGTGCGCCTCGGCGACGGGGTGTTCGCAACGCCCTATGCCGGCGACCGGGTGACGATCGACGAGCTGTTCAAGGACCACTATGCCAAGGAGCGCAGCGAGGCGACGCTGCGCCGTTTCCTGGCGGCGCCACTCTCCGAGCGGTTGCGGCAGAAGAAGCAGGAGCAGCTCGATGCCCTGACGGCGGCCGCGCCCTGACGCGATCGTGCCTTCGCGGGCGGGGAAAGCGCATCAGCGTTCCCCGCAGCGGGGAATCTGCGGCATATCCTACCCTTGCTTGTGTGCGGCAGAGGGCCAAATATCGAGGGACCCTTCCGTTCCCTCGCAATCCATGAGACCCGCCATGCCCGCGCGCCAGCAAAAGCCGATCGACCTCTATTTCTGGACCACCCCCAACGGCTACAAGATTCCCATCCTGCTGGAGGAGCTGGGCGCCCCCTACACCACCCACTTCGTCAACATCGGCAAGGGTGACCAGTTCAAGCCCGAGTTCCTGAAGATCTCGCCCAACAACCGCATTCCGGCGATCGTCGACCCCGAGGGGCCGGACGGCCAGCCGATCTCGGTCTTCGAGTCCGGCGCCATCCTTGTCTATCTCGCGCTGAAGTTCGACCGCTTCTTCGGCAGGACCCCGGCTGAGCGCGTGGCGGTAGACCAGTGGCTGTTCTGGCAGATGGCCAATGTCGGGCCGATCTTCGGCAACTACAATCACTTCAAGCGCATGAACCCGGACAACGCCTATGCGCTGAAGCGCTTCGGCGACGAGACCTACCGTCTTTACCGCGTCCTCAACACCCAGCTCGCGGGCCGCGAGTGGGTGGTCGACGACTACTCCATCGCCGACATGGCGCTCTACGGCTGGGTGCGGGGCTACAAGTCGCGCGACATCGACATTGACGAGTTTCCCGACGTGAAGGCCTGGATCGACCGCATGGCCGCCCGCCCGGCGGTCGAGAAGGCGATGGCCCTGAAGCCGCCGGCGGACGAAAGGCCGGTCAGCGAGGAAGAGCAGCGCAAGGTCCTCTACGGCCAGCGCTGAGAGGGCAGAAACGGCCAGTTCACGATAAGTATTTCGGCCGGCTGGCGACCCCAGCCGGCACATTTGTTGCGTTCCCGCCACAGTGTGGTGAGAAGTTAACCTCCACGGCGTATGAGAAGCCGATCCGCCGCCTTTCAGCCATAAACTGAACCGAAGTCTGCGGCCGATAGGCGGCCTGCCAAGGGGGGCAGCAGCCTGTCACGATTTGACACGCTCTGCGCGGGTTTCTGGCGCGGGGAGGTCGGTCGTCGCCGTGGCCGGGATTGTCAACCAAGCGTCCGCCACGGACGAAACGACCGAGTGAGGGAAGCATGGAAGCGCGTGTGTTCGACAAGAAGAAACTGCCCAGCCGTCATGTGACGGAAGGACCGGAGCACGCGCCGCACCGCTCCTATTATTATGCCATGGGTCTGTCGTCGGAGCAGATCCACCAGCCCTTCGTCGGCGTCGCCACCTGCTGGAACGAAGCCGCGCCCTGCAACATCTCGCTGATGCGCCAGGCGCAGGCGGTCAAGCACGGGGTCGCCGCCGCCAGCGGTACGCCACGCGAGTTCTGCACCATCACCGTCACCGACGGCATCGCCATGGGCCATGAGGGCATGAAGTCCTCGCTGCCCTCGCGCGAGGTCATCGCCGACTCCGTCGAGCTCACCATGCGCGGTCACGGCTACGACGCGCTGGTCGGCATGGCCGGCTGCGACAAGTCTCTGCCCGGCATGATGATGGCCATGTGCCGCCTCAACGTGCCTTCGGTCTTCATCTATGGCGGCTCGATCCTGCCCGGCACCTTCAAGGGCCGCGACGTCACCGTGGTCGACGTCTTCGAGGCGGTCGGCCTGCACTCGGTCGGCAAGATGAGCGACGAGGACCTGCTCGAGCTGGAGCAGGTCGCCTGTCCCTCGGCCGGCGCCTGCGGCGGCCAGTTCACTGCCAACACCATGGCCATGATCTCCGAGGCGATCGGCCTGGCGCTGCCCTATTCGGCCGGCGCGCCGGCGCCTTACGAGATCCGCGACCGCTTCTGCATGGCCGCCGGCGAAAAGGTGATGGAGCTGCTGGCGCGCAACATCCGCCCGCGCGACATCGTCACGCGCAAGGCGCTGGAGAATGCCGCCACCGTCGTCGCCGCCTCGGGCGGCTCGACCAATGCCGCGCTTCACCTGCCGGCGATCGCGCATGAATGCGGCATCGACTTCGACCTCTTCGA
This sequence comes from uncultured Alphaproteobacteria bacterium, assembly GCA_963785065.1. Taxonomy (GTDB): domain Bacteria; phylum Pseudomonadota; class Alphaproteobacteria; order Rhizobiales; family Kaistiaceae; genus CAVSRC01. The sequence goes on along the minus strand of CAWATX010000004.1, from coordinate 500,853 downwards.
CGTCGCCGAAATCTTCAAGAAGACGCCCTACATCGCCACGCTGAAGCCCGGCGGCAAATACGTCGCCAAGGACCTGTTCGAGGCCGGCGGCATCCCCATGGTGATGAAGACGCTGCTCGACCACGGCTATCTGCACGGCGACTGCATCACCGTCACCGGCCGCACGATCGCCGAGAACCTGGCGGGCGTGAAGTGGAACCCGGACCAGGATGTGGTGGTGCCGGCGGACAAGCCGCTGTCGCCGACCGGAGGGGTCGTCGGACTGAAAGGCAACCTGGCGCCCGACGGGGCGATCGTGAAGGTCGCCGGCATGAAGAACCTCAAGTTCTCCGGCCCGGCGCGCTGCTTCGACACCGAGCAGGAATGCTTCGAGGCGGTGAGCAACCGCACCTACAAGGATGGCGATGTTCTGGTCATCCGCTATGTCGGCCCCAAGGGCGGCCCGGGCATGCCCGAGATGTTGTCGACGACCGCCGCACTCTATGGCCAGGGCGCCGGCGACAAGGTGGCGCTGATCACCGACGGCCGCTTTTCCGGCGGTACGCGCGGCTTCTGCATCGGCCATGTCGGCCCGGAAGCGGCGGAAGGCGGGCCGATCGGCCTCATCAAGGACGGCGACATCATCGACATCGACGCCGTGGAGGGCACGATTTCGGTCCGCCTCGACGACGCCACGCTGGCCGAACGGCGCAAGGCGTGGACGCCGCGCAAGGGCACCTACACCACCGGGGCAATCTGGAAATATGCGCAGGGCGTGGGTCCTGCCCGCAAGGGCGCGGTGACCCATCCAGGGGGCGCAGCAGAAGCTGTGAGCTATGCAGACCTGTAGTGCGTTCAACGGTGCATTGGTGATCGTGCTCGGCATGACCGTTCATGCCGCGGCCTTCGACATCAAGAACCTCAATGCCAATACGCCGCCGGCCGAAGCGCTGCGCTACGGCATCACCTCGTACCGCAGCGGCGACAAGACCACTGCGGTCGAGGCGCTCTCCTTCGCCGCCAAGGCCGGCAGCGCCGGCGCCCAGTGGAAGCTCGGCAACATGTATGCCCAGGGCGACGGGGTCGAGCGCAACGACTACACCGCCTTCAAGCTGTTCAGCGACGTCGCGGCGCATGCCGCCGATGACGGGCAGGGGCGCCGCGACCAGCCTACCCCCTTCGTCACCAGCGCCTGGGCCAAGCTCGGCAGCTTCTTCCGCAAGGGCATCCCCAATTCCGACGTCAAGCCCGACCCGAACCGGGCGCGGGAATATTTCTGGCGTGCCGCCTATTTCGGCGATGCCGACGCCCAACTCAACCTCGCCGCCATGTTCTATAACGGCGAGGGCGGCGACCGCGATCTGATCCAGGCGGCCAAATGGGCCAACCTCGCCGCCGACAAGGGCAATCCGGCGGCCAAGGATCTGCTCATCGAGATCGCGCTCGAGCTCACCCACGACCATCTCGACAATGCCGACAAGCCCGGCAACCTGCGCCAGGCGGCGCAATGGGCGAAGCTCGCCGCCGACTACGGCAGCGTCGATGGCCAGGCGCTTTACGGCCACATCCTGTTCGTCGGCGACGGCACCAACCGCGACCCCGTCCACGGGCTGATGTATCTCACCATCGCGCTCGACCGTTCCGGCCCCGGCCAGGACTGGATCGTCGGCCTGCACGAGGATGCCCTCTCGGCGGCGACCCAGGCGGACTGGGAGCGGGCCAAGAAGCTCGCCGACGACTGGCTCGCCAAGAACCAGGCCAAGCTCGCCAGCGGCAAATAGCTCCAATCAGCGGGTGCGCACCGATTCCCTGTAATGCGAGCCGACGAGCGGCGCGATCTTCGGATCGATGGCGCTCATGCGCACGGCGACCGGCAGCGGCGTCATGTCGGTGGCGGCCGGCAACTGGCTCCAGTCGCTCGGCCACGGCGCGTTGATCATGGCGCTCGGGCAGGCATTCGACACATAGGTCCACGAGGCTGTCTGGCCGTTGGCGTCACAGCGCGCCAGCCGGCGCTGGCCGTGGCAGGCGGGGATGCAGGCATAGTCGCCGGCCTGATAGGTGTTGCCGGCGCTTAGGCAGACCGTGGACGAGCCGGCGCCGCCGGGCGGGACGGGCGTCGCGGGTACGGCGGGGACCGAGGGCAGGGGAGAGGTGGCGGAGGGCGCGTCCTGGGCTGCTGCCGGAACGACCGACAGCGCCACGAGGACACCTGCTGCGAGCATCCACCCCCTTGTCATGAGGCAGCTTAGCGCGGCTCCCGCACGGCGAAAATCCGGCGGCCGATCACAAGAACGAGAACAGCCGGGCCGGAGCGCCGTTTGCCGCCTTCTCCGCCGGGCGCGGCGGCAGCGGGCTCATCCGCACCGTCGGGCAGCCGTCTTTGGCGGGCAGGAAGGTCCACGACGAATTGTTGAGGGCCATGTCGCAGCGCGCCAGCCGCGAGCGCCCGTCGACGCGGATGCACACCGTCTCGCCCTGCTCGAAATACTTGCCCTGATAGCGGCAGCGGCACATGCCGTCCTGGCCGGCGAAAGCCGGCAGAGCCAATGCCGCCAAAGCGGCAGTTACGATGATGAGCCGCGTGAGTATGGGGAAGGGTAACAGGGCACGCCCGGAATGGCCACCCGCGATCACGCCGTTTCGAAATCGAGCTCGACCACCACCGGCACATGGTCCGACGGCTTTTCCCAGCCGCGCGTGTGTTTGTCGATCCACGCTGCGGAGAGGCGGTCGGCGGCCTGCGGCGACAAAAGGATATGGTCGATCAGGATGCCGTTGTTCTTCTGCCAGGCGCCGGCCTGATAGTCCCAGAAGGAATAATGGCCCCCCTCAGGCGCGCAGGCGCGCAGGGCGTCGGTAAGGCCGAGATTGGTAAGCCGCCGCCAGGCGGCGCGGGTCTCGGGCTGATAGAGCGCGTCGCGCGTCCAGTTCTCCGGGAAGCGCGCATCGATCGGCTCGGCGATAACGTTGAAATCGCCGGCCAGCAGGAAGGCCTCTTCATCGGCAAGCCGGGTGCGGGCGCAGGTTTCCAGCCGCTCCATCCAGGCGAGCTTGTAGGGGAACTTGTCGCTGTCGACCGGGTTGCCGTTGGGCAAATACAGCGACACCACCCTGAGCGCCGCGCCGGGGAGCGAGACCACCGCCTCGATGAAGCGCGCCTGGGAATCGTCGCCGTCGCCGGCAAGGCCGCTGTCGACGTCTTCCAGCGGCAGCTTGGAAAGCAGCGCCACGCCGTTGAACCCCTTCTGGCCGTGGATGGCGACGTTGTAGCCGAGTTCCTCGAACATCTCGGAGGGAAAGGCGGCGTCCTCGCACTTGATCTCCTGCAGGCAGAGGACGTCGGGCATGGCCTCCTTCACCCAGGTCAGCGCCGTGTCGAGGCGGGCGCGCACGCCGTTGATGTTCCAGGTGGCGATCTTCATGGGGGAGTGATCGCACGGATTCGGGGCGGGAGGCTAGTCGCGGAGACTGGACTGTGGCGGGGCTTCTCCCTATCTCCATCTCTGCCCTGGGCAGCCGCCCGGGCGCCCTCCCAAGATCTCCCATACGAAAGGCCAGACTGATGCCCACACGAACCAGCGACGCCATTTGGAACGGCACTCTGCGCGAGGGGCGCGGGCACATGCGCTTTGGCGGCGGCGCCTATGACGGCGAATTCACCTGGGCGTCCCGCTTCTCCGACGGTGGCGGCACCAATCCTGAAGAGCTGATCGCCGCGGCGCATGCCGGCTGCTACTCCATGGCGCTGTCGGCCGATCTCGAGGCCGCCGGCTTCAAGCCGGAGATCGTGCGGACCAGCGCCGAGATCCATCTCGACACGGTGGACGGCAAGCCGACCATCACGCTGATGGAGCTCACCGTCGGCGCCAAGGTGCCCGGCATCGACAATGCTCGGTTTCAGGAGATCGCCGCCGGCACCAAGCTCGGCTGTCCGGTCTCGCGGGCGCTGGGGGCGATCAACATCACCCTCGACGCGACGCTGGAAAGCTGAGGCCACCGCCGTCGCAGCGGAACACGCGTGGGCCTCCCGGAGGAGGCCTATGCACGGGAACAACGAACTCGCCAGCGGCACCAGATCGGGGCCGCTGGCGTTTGTGGGTTTGCCTCGCCGTGTCCGGTCGCGGCCAAGGGCGGACGCCCGGCATGTTGACCGCGCCGCGCAACTCGACCATCGTCCGCATGCCGAGGCGCTTTCCCTCGGCCCAGCCCCAAGCTGCCACATCCTTGAAGAAGGCCGCCGCCCGGCGGAACGCCATGCCGCTGCCCTTGTTGGCCCTGTTCGCTGCCGCCTTCGCCATCGGCACGACGGAGATGGTGGTCGCCGGCCTGTTGCCGGCGCTGGCGGCGGACCTGTCGGTCGACATCCCGACCGCCGGCCTGCTGATCACCGGCTATGCGCTGGGGGTGGCCGTCGGCGGCCCGGTCCTCACCCTTGCCACCGGCCGCTTCCCACGCCGCGGCCTGCTGGTGACCATGATGCTGGTGTTCGTCGCCGGCAACGTTCTATGCGCGCTGGCGGAGAACTACTGGCTGCTGATGGGTGCACGGCTGGTGATCTCGGCCAGCCACGGCGTGTTCTTCGGCACCGCTCTGGTCATTGCAACGCGGCTGGTTCCGCGCGCGCGCCAGGCCAGCGCCGTGTCGCTGGTGGTCGCCGGCATCACATTTGCCAACGTCATCGGCGTGCCGCTCGGAACCGCCATCGGCAACGCCTTCGGCTGGCGGGCGAGCTTCTGGGCGGTCGCCGCTATCGGCATCGCCGCAACCGTCGGGCTCGTCGCCCTGATCCCCGCCGTGCCGAGGGGCGAGGGCCATGCGACCCTGACCATGGGCGCGCAGGTTCGCGCCGTGCTGCGCCAGCCGGTGCTCACCTCCTATGCGATGATCGCGCTCAGCATGGTCGCCATCTTCGTGCCGCTGAGCTTCATCGTGCCGATCCTCACCCGGGTGACCGGGCTGGCGACGGAGGTGGTGCCGGTGGTGCTGTTCGTCTCCGGCGTCGGCGGCATTGTCGGCAATCTGCTCGGCGGGCGGCTGGGCGACTGGAAGCCGATGCCTGTGCTGATCGCCGTGGCCTTGCTGCAGGTCTGCCTCTACGGCGGCTCGCTGGTGGCCGTATACGACCCGGTCCTCATGGGCACCGTCTTCTTCCTGTGGTCGCTGGTCGGCTTCACCCTGTCCGCGCCGGTGCAGACGCGCATCCTCAGCGCCGCCCACGATGCGCCCAATCTCGCCTCGACCCTGATCTCCACTGCCTACAATGTCGGCATCGCCGGCGGCGCCTGGCTCGGCGGCGTCGCCCTCAATCTCGGCCTGTCCTATGCCCGGTTACCGGCGATCAGCACCGTCTTCATGGCGCTGACGCTCGCCGTCGCCCTGGTGTCGTGGGGCCTCGACCGGCGCGCGGGTTCGGGCGCGGAGGCGGATGCGACGACGACTTGACCCGGAGGAGCGGGTGGCAGAGATTGCGGCGCACTTTGGATGAAAGTGCAAACCCAATGAACGCAGAAGCCGATTCCCTCGATCTGCCGCGGCCGATCGCCCCCCAGTCTTACCGTGACCCGGAGGCAGCCGTTGATCAGCTCGAGAAGATCTACGACCGGCACACCGCCTTTATCCGCGACCGCTTTGCCAAGTTGCTGGAGATCCGGCACCTGGACGGGCGGGTGCGTGCCACCTATCCGGAAATCCGCATCCGGACATCGTCCTTCGCCCACTTCGACTCGCGCCTTTCCTATGGCCACGTCGCTGCGCCGGGGGTCTATGCGGCGACCGTCACCCAGCCGAAGCTGTTCCGCAGCTACCTCATCGAGCAGATCAAGCAGCTGCTGCGCAATCACAATGTGCCGGTCGAGATCGGTCCCTCGCAGGAGCCGATCCCGCTGCACTTCGCCTTTCCGGAAGGCATCTATGTCGAAGGCGAGCTGACCGAGCAGATCGACCGGCCGCTGCGCGACATGTTCGATGTGCCGGACCTCGCCGTCGTCGACGACGCCATCGTCAACGGCACCTTCGTCGCCGCACCCGGCAAGGCCGAACCGCTCGCCCCGTTCAACGCCAGCCGCATCGACTATTCGCTCCACCGTCTGCCGCACTACACCGCGACCCACCCGGAGCACTTCCAGAACTTCATCATCTTCACCAACTACCAGTTCTACGTCGACGAGTTCGTCGTGCGTGCCCGCAAGTTGATGGCGGCCGGCGGCGACGGCTATGAGAGCTTCGTCGAACCCGGCGACGTGGTGACGCTGGCCGGGCACACCCAGCCGGAATTGGGCGTGGCGCTGCCGCGCCTGCCGCAGATGCCGGCCTATCATCTGAAGCGCGCCGGCCATGCCGGCCTGACCATGATCAACATCGGCGTCGGTCCCTCCAACGCCAAGACGATCACCGACCACATCGCCGTCTTGCGGCCGCATGCCTGGCTGATGCTCGGCCATTGTGCGGGCCTCAGGAACAGCCAGGCGCTCGGCGACTACGTGCTTGCCCACGGCTATGTGCGCGAGGACCACGTCCTCGACGCCGACCTGCCGACCTGGGTGCCGATCCCGCCGCTGGCCGAGGTGCAGGTGGCGCTGGAGCAGGCGGTGGCCGAAGTCACCGGCCTGTCGGGCTTCGAGCTGAAGAGCATCATGCGCACCGGGACGGTCGCCACCATCGACAACCGTAACTGGGAGCTCCGCGATCACCGCGAGCCGGTGCAGCGCTTCTCGCAGTCGCGCGCCATCGCGCTCGACATGGAATCGGCGACCATCGCGGCTAACGGCTTCCGCTTCCGCGTACCCTACGGCACGCTTCTTTGCGTCTCCGACAAGCCGCTCCATGGCGAACTGAAGCTGCCCGGCATGGCCTCAGAGTTCTATCGCCAGCAGGTCGGCCAGCACCTGGAGATCGGCATCCGCGCCATGGAGACGCTGGCTTCCATGCCGCACGAGCGGCTCCATTCGCGCAAATTGCGCAGCTTCACCGAGACGGCGTTTCAGTAGACGCGGCCGCCGCTGCATCGTGCCGATCAGCCTGGCTTGCCGGCAGCAGGGACCGGGCACTACAACGCTGTCCATCGGCCGTGCCTGTCAACAAGTCCTTTCCCCTTGTCCCGCCTTTCCGCAAACCTCCTGCTTCTTCTCACCGGCGCCATCTGGGGCATGGGGTTCGTCGCTCAGTCGAGCGCCATGGCCGCGATTGGTCCATGGACCTATGTCGCTGTCCGCTACGTCCTCGCCGCGCTCTCCGTACTGCCGTTCGCGCTTGTGGAGATGCGCCGCGCGCCGCGGGCGCTTGTCCGCCGCGAGCGCCGGGGCTTCGTGCTGATCGGCGTCTTCCTGTTCGCCGGCTCAATCCTCCAGCAGATCGGCATGCTGACCACCAGCGTCACCGACGCCGGTTTTCTGACCGGGCTCTATGTCGTCTTCACGCCGTTGATCGCACTTCTTCTTCTGCGGACCATGCCGCACTGGGTCGTCTGGCCCGCGGCCGCGGCAGCTTTCGTCGGATGTGTACTGATTGGCGGTGGCAGCCTTGGCGCGCTCTCGGCGGGCGACCTCTGGGTGATCGGCTGCGCCGTCTTCTGGTCGCTGCAGATCATCTTCGTTGGCCTCTTCGCTGCCGAAAGCGGCCGGCCTTTCACGCTCTCGCTGGTGCAGTTCGCGGTCAGCGCCGTCCTCGCCGGCATCGGGGCGACGCTGACCGAGCCCGTTACCGGCGCCAGCCTTTGGGCAGCGGCGCCTCAGCTGGTCTTCGGCGGCGTCTTTTCGGCTGGCCTCGCGTTCACACTGCAGACGCTGGCGCAACGCTGGACGACTGCTCCGCAGGCCGCGATCTTCTTGTCGTCGGAGGCGCTGTTTGCTGCGCTGTTCGGCGCGATCCTGCTGGGGGAACGCATCCCGCCGATCGGTTACCTCGGCTGCGGCCTGATCTTCGCCGCCATGCTTGCGGTCGAACTTGTTCCGATGCGCGCGGAGAAGGGCAGGCTACTGGCCTGAGGTCGTCAGCGCCGCTCGACCAGAGCCCCGCCTCATGGTGAGGAGCGAGCGCAGCGAGCCTTGAACCATGAGGCCCATCCTTCGAGGGTCGCCTTCGGCGACCACCTCAGGATGAGGACCTGTGTGTGGGGACGGGCGGCCTATCGCCGCTCGACCAGAGCCAGCAGGTTGCCGGCGGGGTCGTTGAAGAAGGCCATCCATTCTTCCATGCCCTTCTTGCCGAAATCGCCGGCCTCGTCGCGCTGGATCAGCTGCGGCTGCTGCAGGAAGCGGACACCGCGCCCCTTGAACTCCTTGACCGCACCATCGACGTCATCGACCAGGAAATAGAGCGAGGCCTGCGAGGCGGTCGCCGACAACAGCAGCCGCACGCCGCCGCCCAGGCTGAAGAAGGCCAGACCCGGCGGATCGAAGCGGGTGATGAATTTCAGACCCAGAACGTCGCGGTAGAAATCGACGGAGGCGTCGAGATCGGTGGCGGTCAGCGCCACCTGCTGCAGCTTGTCGAGCGAGCGGCCGTTAGCGCGTGCGGGCGCAGCCGGGCGGCGCGCCGATGTCTTGGCTGCCGTTGCCTTGGCCGGCACCGTCTTGGCGCGTGCGCTGGTCTTGGCGCGTGCCGTGGTCTGCGTGCGCGGGCGTGAAGCCGCCGGTTTGGCCGCCTTGGCCGCGCGTGCCGACTTGGTCGGCGCCTTGGCCGCTGACGCCTTCTTGGTGCGTGCTGTTGATTTCCCCCCAGCCATGACGTGCCTCAGATCGAGAAACTGGTGCCGCAGCCGCAGGATGCGGTGGCGTTGGGATTGTGAATCTGGAACGACTGGCCGATGAGGTCGTCGACGAAGTCGATCTCGGAGCCGCCCATGTAGGGCAGCGAGACGGAGTTGATCAGCACCACCGCACCATCGCGCTCGACGACGATGTCGTCCTCGCCCCGTGCGCGATCGAGATCGAAGCCATACTGGAAGCCCGAGCAGCCGCCGCCCGACACACTGATGCGCAACGCGGTGCCGGCTGGCTCGGAAGCCAGAATGGTGGCAATCCGCTTCGCCGCGCGCTGCGACAAGGTGACATTGGTTGCTGTGTCGAGCATGTCGATGGTCGCCGAAAACCCAGATTTTACATAGCACTTACTGGCACAATAGTTATGGGGACGGGGGGAGGGAGTCAATGGCACGGCAGTGTCGGCCACCACCCAAGGCCATGTTCGACAAGGCGAATTCCTCCTTGGATGCAGTGCAACAAGGGGCGGAATTCCGCGTCTTTCGGGCAGGTTGCCGAATGAATACTATGATGGTGGGTGCAAAATGCCGCCGGCAACGCACGGGTTCATGTCATGATCAATTCAACCGAGGCGCGCATGGGCGGCAGGGCACCCTATGCCTCGGACCCGACGAAGAGCCGCGGACGTCTGTTTGACGAGCCGCCGAGCCCGACCCGTACCCCGTTCGAGCGCGACCGTGACCGCGTCATCCACGCCGCCGCCTTCCGCCGGCTGAAGGAGAAAACTCAGGTATTTCTGTATGATGAGGGCGATCATTACCGTACGCGCCTGACCCATTCGCTGGAGGTCGCGCAGATCGCCCGGGCGCTCGCCCGCACGCTGAAGCTCGACGAGGACCTGGCCGAGGCGCTGGCGCTCGCCCACGATCTCGGCCATCCGCCTTTCGGCCACGCCGGCGAGCGGGCGCTTGACGCGGCGATGTCGGATTATGGCGGCTTCGACCACAACGCCCAAAGCCTGCGCGTGGTGACCACGCTCGAACGGCGCTATCCGAGCTTCGACGGGCTCAACCTGACCTGGGAGACGCTGGAGGGGCTGGTCAAGCACAACGGCCCGCTGACTGACGCAGAGGGGCACCCGACTGGCCGCTATGCCGCCGGCGGCCTTCCCTTTGCCATCCGCGACTATGCCGCCCGCCAGGACCTCGAACTTGCCAGCTATGCCGGGCCGGAGGCGCAGGCGGCAGCGATTGCCGACGACATCGCCTATGACGCGCACGATATCGACGACGGCCTGCGCGCGGGCCTGCTGTCGCTCGATGGGCTGGCGGAGACGCCGCTTGCCGGAGAGATCCTCGCCCGCATCGCCGCCGACTATCCGCGGCTGGCGCAGGAGCGCACCGTGGCGGCGCTCATCCGCCACCTGATCTCGACCATGATCGCTGACGTGGTGGCGGAGAGCCGGGCGCGGCTCGCCGCCCTCGAGCCGCATTCGGCCGATGCGATCCGCGCCGCCGGCCGACCGACCATCGCCTTCTCGTCGGAGATGGCCGAGGCCGACCGCGCCATCAAGGCGATGCTCAAGGCCAAGGTCTATCGCCACGCCCAGGTGATGGACGTGATGAACCGCATGGAGGGCGTGCTCGCCCGCCTGTTCGCCCGCTATGCTCACGATCCCGCCGCCATGCCCGAGCCCTGGCGACCGCATGCAGGCGACGATGCGCGGGCGCGGGCGCGCCGCGTCGCCGATTTCCTGGCCGGCATGACCGACCGCTACGCACTCGGCGAATACAAGCGGCTGTTCGGAGAGGACGTGGCTTAGGCCTCAGCCGGCCGTACGCAGCCGGCACTCGGTCCCGCTCAGCAGGCGCTCGATGTCGCTGGCGGGCTGGGGTATTCCGAGCAGGAAGCCCTGGGCCTCGTCGCAGCCGAGCGCGCGCACCTGTTCCTTCTGCGCCTCCGTCTCCACCCCTTCCGCGGTGGTCACCATGTCGAGGCTGCGGGCAAGTCCGGTGACGGCGCGCACGATCGCCGCCGCGTCGCCGCGGCCCGGCAGGTCGCTGATGAAGGACTGGTCGATCTTGATCTTGTCGAAGGGGAAGGCGCGCAGATAGGACAGCGACGAATAGCCGGTGCCGAAATCGTCCATCGAGATGCTGATGCCGAGCTGGTGCAACCGGTGCAGTGTCGCCAGCGTTGCCGCCGTATCCTGCATGAGCACGGATTCAGTGATCTCGACCTCAAGCCGCGATGCCGGCAGCCCGGTCGCCCCCAGGGTGTTGACGATGACCGGCAGCAGATTGTGGTTCATAACCTGAATCGGCGACAGATTGACGGCTACCTTGATGTGTTCGGGCCACCGGCGCGCTTCGGCGCAGGCGGTGCGCAGCACCCATTCGCCGATCGGCACGATCAGGCCGAGCTCCTCGGCCAGCGGAATGAACTCTGTGGGTGGAATTTCCCTGCCTCCGCCAGGCCGCCAGCGCAGCAGCGCCTCGCGGCCGACGATCGTGCCGCTCTCGATGTCGATCATCGGCTGGTAGTGCAAATTGAACTCGCCGTTGGTCAGCGCATTGCGCAGCGCCACTTCCAGCGTCCGGCGCGCCTTCATGCGGGCGTCCATCGCCGGCTCGAAGAAGCGGAACGTGCCGCGCCCCTCGGCCTTGGCGCCGTGCAGCGCCATGTCGGCGTTCTTGAGCAGCTCGTTCGGCTCGCCGCCGTCGTCGGGAGCAAGCGCGATGCCGATCGAGGCGTCGGCGACCACCGCATGTCCGTCGAGACTGCAAGGGTGGCAGATGGCGTCGGCGAGGCGGCGCGCCAGTGCTGCCGCGTCGGTCGGGTTGGCGATGCCGGTTTGCAGCACGACGAATTCGTCGCCGCCGATGCGCGCCACCACATCGCGCTGGCCGACGCTCGCGTCGAGCCGCTCGGCCACATGCTTGAGCAGCGCGTCGCCGACGGCGTGGCCAAGCGTGTCGTTGATGCTCTTGAACTGGTCGAGGTCGACATGGAGCACGGCGACCCGTTCGTTCTCCTCCATCTCGGCGAGGGCGCAGGCCAGCTTCTCGTGAAGGAACGTCCGGTTGGGCAGATCGGTGAGCGGATCGTGCCGCGCCAGATGGGCAATCTTCTTCTCCGCCTCGCGCTGCTCGGTGACGTCCTCATGGGTGGACACCCAGCCGCCGCCGGGCATGGGGCACATGACCTGGTTGACGATGCGGCCATCCGGCAGTTCGACGAACCGGTTGACCGGCTTCTGGTTGCCGAGCAAACGCAATGACGCCTCCACGTACTGCCGCGGATCGCCGTCGAAGGTGCCGGCCGCGATGCGTTCGCGGACGAGATCGACCGCCAACGTGCCGGGCTGGGCGGCCTCCGGCGGCAGCCGGTACATTTCGCGGTAACGCCGGTTGCAGATGACCAGGCGCGACTCGCCGTCGAACATCATCAGCGCCTGGGACATGTTGCTCAGCGCCGCATCGAACAGCAGGTTCTGCTCGTGCAGTTCGGCCTCGCGCTGGCGCAGCACCGCCGTGCGCTCGGCGACCAGGTCCTCCAGCCCGCGATTAAGCTCGTCGAGCTCCTCGATCATCAGTGCCATCGAGCGGTCGGTACGCGCATGGTCGCGCTCGAACTCGTCATAGGCGGAGCACACCAGAGCCTGCAGGCGCTCGATGTCGATGTCGCCCGATTCACTCAACGCCTTGGCGAGTTGTCGCCCAAAAAGCCTGTGCACGCAGCTACCCCATGGCCTCGCGGATGGTGGTGACGGTCATGGTCTGGTTATGCATCTGGCAGACGCCGGAGGCGGCGTGCGGCGATATCTCGCCATAGGAATAGAAGCCGATGCGGCGGATGTCGGCGCCCAGTTCCTGACCGACCGCCTCGACCTCGTCGAGGGTCTGCTGGCCGAGCAGCAGGCGGCGGCCGATGCAGCTCACCAGGAGGGCAAGCTCGTCGCCGCCGAGATCGGCGACCGGCAGATGCGCCGTGCGCGCCGCCGCGGCAGCGCCGGCGGTGAGCCGACCGAAACTGCCGCGCATGAGCTGCGCCACCCAGCCCTCGGGCATATCGCCGGCAAACGTCATCGAGCGCCGCTGGCGATCGACCCCGAGGATCGTGCGCACGACCGCCATGTCGGGCGCCTCGGAGTCGTAGATGCGCAATGGGAAGAGGAGCCCGGTGCTTGGCAGGCCTGCCGAATCCTCTTCGCCTAGATAACGCTCGTAGAGGTCGAGGGCGGGCTTGCCATCGAGCTCGTAGAGGATGTTGCCGGCCGAGCGCGTGATGCGCCGGCGCGGACCGAACACGTCCCAGCCGCCGCCGTAGCCGCAGCCGATGCGGATCGCCTCGCCGTAGAAGCCGACGGCGGCGACCGAATGGGGGCGCAGCGCATCGTCGACGCCGACCAGTGTGGCGGCGAAATCGGGGCCGTCGCCGGCAAGGCCGCCGGTGATCGGCACCGACGGTCCGACCGCCGCGGCGAGACCGCAGACCAGCGCGCTGCCGTTGACGTTGAGCCCGTCGGACAGGATGAACACGCCGGCGAGGTCGTCGTCCTTGAGGGCGTTGCCGAGCGCCAGACCGCAATCGCGTGAATCGTCTGGGCCGGCAACCTCGTGCCAGGCCGCCTTGAGCCGCGTCCGCTCGAAGTTCAGGACCACCGCCGCGACGCCGTCGTCCGACACCTCGTCGCCGAGGATCTGGCCGCCGGTGCTGCAGCCGACGACATGGGCCCGCGGGAACATGGCCCTGATCTCGGCGGTGCGTTCGCCGGATTGGAGCGCTGCACGCGGGCCGAAATAGAAGACGAGATGTCCCTGATCCGGCAGACGATCTTTGCTCTGCCAGCCTCCGGCCGCCTGCCAGGATAACAGGCTCGCGCGCACGTCGCCTCCTTTGCAATATCTTGCAGGCTCGATCCATAGGGGTGGGTCATGAAGATTCAGTTATGTAGACACGTGAAGTTTTCGCCTTTCACCATCAGGAAAAGCGCGGACTTTTGCGCGTTTTCGCTGGTCCGGCGGTGCCGGTTTGTTTGACGCGGCCACAGAATTGAGATAGGCCGCGCTGCCATTTGCAGCCAGCTTGCCGACGCCCCGATGAACATCTTCCACGATTTCACCAAACGCGTGAAGAACGCGGCAGAGCTGATTGTCAGGCAAGCGGAAAATTCACCCGATCTCGACCTCGATCGTGTCCTGGTCGAGCCGCCGCGGGATGCCAGCCACGGGGATCTGGCGACCAATGCCGCGATGATCCTGGCCAAGCCGCTCGGCGTCAAGCCGCGCGAACTGGCGACCCGCATCGCCGCGCGTCTGGCCGAGGATCTCGATGTCGACGCGGCCGAGATCGCCGGGCCGGGCTTCATCAATCTCAGGCTCAAGCCGGCCTATTGGCAGGGCGCGCTCGCCGCCATGGTCGAGGCGGGCGCCGCCTACGGGCGCAGTACCATGGGCGCCGGGCGGCGGGTCAACGTCGAATACGTCTCGGCCAATCCCACCGGCCCCATGCATGTCGGCCATACCCGCGGCGCCGTGTTCGGCGACGCGCTGGCCGCCTTGTTGGACTTTGCCGGCTACGACGTGAGCCGCGAATACTACATCAACGATGCCGGTGCCCAGGTCGATACGCTCGCCCACTCGGCCTATCTGCGCTACCGCGAGGCGCTTGGCGAGGAAATCGGCGCCATCCCCGAGGGGCTCTATCCCGGCGACTACCTGAAACCGGTCGGCGAGGTGCTGATGCGGCGCTTCGGCAACGCTTTGCTGACTCAGCCGGAAAGTGCCTGGCTGCCGCTGGTGCGCGAGATCACCGTGGCGGCGATGATGGACCTTATTCGCGCCGACCTTGCCGAGCTCGGCATCCGCCACGAGGTCTTCTTCTCCGAGCGCTCGCTCAATGACGGCACCCACGACCGCGTGGCCGAGGCGATCGACTGGCTGGCAGGCAAGGGGCTGATCTACCAGGGCCGCCTGCCGCCGCCCAAGGGACAGGTGCCGGAGGACTGGGAGGACCGCGAGCAGACGCTGTTCCGCGCCACCGAATTCGGCGACGACGTCGACCGGGCGCTGAAGAAGTCCGACGGCGGCTACACCTATTTTGCCTCCGACATCGCCTATCACTACGACAAGTTCCGGCGCGGCTTCGTCGACATGATCGACGTGTGGGGCGCCGACCATGGCGGCTATGTGAAGCGCATGCAGGCGGCGGTCAGGGCGATCACCGGGGGCGAGGGCACCATCGACATCAAGATCTGCCAGCTGGTGCGGCTGCTCCGGGCCGGCGAGCCGGTGAAGATGTCGAAGCGGTCAGGGGAGTTCGTGACGCTGCGCGACGTGGTCGAGGAGGTCGGCCGCGACCCGATTCGTTTCATGATGATCTTCCGCAAGAATGATGCGCCGCTGGACTTCGACTTCGAAAAAGTCACCGAGCAGTCGAAGGACAATCCGGTGTTCTACGTGCAGTACGCGCACGCCCGCACCGCATCGCTGTTCCGCCAGGCGGCGCAGGAGATGGGGGCCTCCGCGGACGACAGGGAGGCGCTTGCCCGAGCCCCGCTCGCGCGCCTCACCGACAGCGGCGAAATGGCTCTGGTCCGCCGTTTGGCGGAGTATCCACGGGTGGTCGAGGGGGCCGCGGCGGCGCATGAGCCGCACCGGGTCGCCTTCTACCTGCACGACCTCGCCTCCGAGTTCCACGCCCACTGGAATCGTGGCAAGGAGTCGCCGCAATTGCGGTTTATCAACCCGGCGGAACCCGATCTCACCGCGGCGCGGCTTGCCCTCATTCACGCCACAAAACTGGTGTTGTCCTCGGGATTGATTATGCTTGGTGTGAGCGCACCGGAAGAAATGCGCTAGCGGCCTACGGCTCCACCAAGAAATGGAGCCGAGTAATTTGGGGTATATGGACGGAATGGCGGACCGGTACGACCCGAAAGTCACCGTGCGGCCAGCGACTGATCGCAAGGGACCCGACACCCAACAGGGCCCTGCCGCGAGTGATGATCCACTGTTCGAGCTGGCACGGATCGTATCCGGGCGCGGTGCGGGCGGAGCGTCCGCTCCTGCTGCTGCGCCCTCGCGCGGACGGCCGGCGCCTGCGCCCGAGCCGGCCAGGCCCACCGCCCCGGAGCCGGACATTCTGGGCGATCTCGAAGCCGAGTTGCTGAGCGACCTGCAGGCCTCCTTCGCCGCCGTCAAGGAGGCGATCGAGCCGGGCGGGCCCGCACCAAAGCCGCCGTCTGCGCCGTCACCTGCCGCGACCCCGCCCGCGGCCGCCGCTGCCCCGCCGCCACACGTGACACCGGAACCGCCCGTCGCGCCGGCGCGGCCGCCGCAAGCCGAGGCGCTGCCGCCGCTGCAGCCGGCGCCGTCGTCCTCGTCGCAGCCCTATGTGCCGCCGCAGCCCGCCGCGACGCAGGCACCGCCGCCGCGCGTCTCAGCTGCCGCCCGCCCGCCCATTCATGAGGCGCCGCCGCGTCCGCCTATCCATGAGACGCCGCCGCGCCCGCCGGCCGCCGCTCACCCGCCTATCCACGAGGCGCCGCCGCGCCAGCCGGCACCACCGGCGCCGGCCGACCCGAAGCCGGCGGAAGAGGTCGCCAACTTCAATCTGCGCCCGACCGCAGCACCGCACGTGCGCGTCAATCCCGCGCCGCCGGCCGCTGCCGACAAGACGGCGCCGTCGGCGGCCAAGTCGTCGCGCTGGGACAAGCCCGCCGAGCCGCCGAAGGCGCAGGCAAGTGCGGCCAGCCGCTTCGCGCCGCCGCGCGCCGCCAACCAGCCGGCCGCGCCGGCGCCGGCCCAGCCTGGTGCCGCCGACGAAGCCGAACCGCCCTTCGGCGAAGGGCTGCCCTTCGCTCACGACGGCCAGGAGGGGGCGGAAGAATTCCCGCTCGACGCCTTCGACATTGTGCCGGGCTACGGTGACGACGTCGAAGAGCCGCCCTATCCGGAAGACGATCTGGAGCCCCTGCGTCGACGCGGCGTGCCCCGTTCGCTGGTGGTGGTCGCCGGCATCCTGGCGATCGCCCTCATCGGCGTGCTCGGTTATGTCATGCTGCGCTCGGGGACCAGCGGCGGCGGCACGCCGCCGATCATCTCCGCCGATGCCGGTCCCACCAAGATCGCGCCACCCGAGCCGCCGGCGGCGAGCGACAGCAGCGAGCAAAACAAGCTGATCTACGACCGCGTCGATTCCGGTGCGAGCGGCGCCGGCGACACCAAGCTGGTTACCCAGGGCAATGCACCGCTCGAGGTTCCCTCGACCGGGACCGACAACGCCATTTCGCGGGTGATCCTGCCCGGCGGTCCGGGCACCGACGCATCCGGCGCGGCCGACGTCGCGGCGAACGAGGGCGACGCCCAGTCGATCGGCCCGCGCAAGGTGCGCACCGTCGTGGTGCGGCCGGACGGCACCATTGTGTCGAGCGAGGCGGCGCCCGCCGAAGGCGACGCGCCAGCTTCCGTCGACGCGGCGCCGACTGCGCCGGCGACCACCGCCGAGGTGCCCGCCGTGCCGCCGGTTCCGACCAATGACGACACCGCCGCGATTGCCGGCGGAACCAGCGGTCAGGAGCTCAAGATCACGCCCAATCCGACCGAAAGCCCGACGGTAACGCCGTCTCCCCCGGCACCGGCCGCCAAGGCGCCGGTTGTTGCCAAGGCACCGACGCCGACACCCACGCCGACGCCCAAGCCCAAGGTGGTCGCCACCGGCGGCGATGGCGGGCCGATCGACCTGACGCCGGGCAGTGGCGGCGCATCGACCAACCGGGTCGCCTCGGCCGGTGCGGGTGCTTCGAGCGGTGCCCTGGCGCTGGCTGCCGGCGGCCGCATGGTGCAGGTCTCCTCGCAGCGTTCCGAGGACGCCGCACGCGCGACTTTCCGCGATTTGCAGGCGCGCTATCCGTCGATCCTCGGCGGCTACAACAGCGACATCCAGCGCGTCGACCTCGGCAGCCGCGGTACCTATTACCGCGTGCGCGTCGGGCCGTTCGCCTCCGCCGATGCCCAGAATCTCTGTTCGCAACTGAAGAACGCCGGCGGCGACTGCATCCTGGCGGCGCGCTGAGCGCGACCGGCGTGGCCGACGTCAAAGCCTTCATCTCAGGCTGTGCCGGCCCGGTGCTGAGCCGCGACGAGATCGCCTTCTTTCGCCGCGAACGGCCCTTCGGGCTGATCCTCTTCCAGCGCAACTGCCGCGCGCCCGATGAGGTGCGCGCCCTCACCAGTGCCTTCCGCGAGGCGGTCGACCGCGGCGACGCGCCGGTCTTCATTGATCAGGAGGGCGGGCGCGTGCGCCGGCTGAAGCCGCCGCACTGGCCGGCCTATCCGGCGGCGGCCGTTCTGGGTGCGCTGCATGCCGCCGTGCCGGACGCGGGGCTCCGCGCCGCCTGGTTGCACGGCCGGCTGATCGCGGCCGATCTCACCGACCTCGGCATTGATGTCGATTGCGCGCCGGTGCTCGACGTCTCCGTGCCGGGCACCAGTGAGGCGATCGGCGACCGCTCCTTCGGCGGCGATCCGGCGAGCGTCGCCGCTCTCGGGCGGGCCTTTGCCGACGGGCTGATGGATGGCGGCGTGCTGCCGGTGATGAAGCATCTGCCCGGCCAGGGCCGCGCGACCTCGGACAGCCACGCCGGCCTGCCGGTGGTGGACGACGCCGTGGACGTGCTCGAAACCGGCGATTTTCCGCCGTTTGCGATGCTCGCCGACCTGCCCATGGCGATGACTGCACACATCGTCTACAGCGCCGTCGACCCGGGCCGGCCGGCCACCGTCTCGTCCGTGGTGAACCGCGATATCATCAGGGGGCGAATCGGTTTCGATGGCCTGCTGATCAGCGATGACATCTCGATGAATGCACTTTCTGGGGATTACGGGCAAAGGGCGGCGGCCATCTATGCCGCCGGCTGCGATATCGTGCTTCACTGCAACGGTCGGACCGAGGAGATGCTTGCGGTTGCCGACGCGGCGCCGGTGCTGGCCGGTTTTTCGGGCGAGCGTGCCGCCCGGGTTTTGCGGGCGAAACGAAAGCCGGGGTCGTTTGATTGGGCGGCAGCGCGCGAGGCTTATTGCGCGCTGCTTGCGCCTTTCGGCTGGCCGGTTGTGAGTTAGGATCGGCCATGAACGCCGAAGAGCGCGATCAGGACGAGTTGTGGGCCGCCTATGATGCGGTCGAGGCCGAAGACGGCGACGGCGACGCGCTGGTCATCGACGTCGACGGTTTCGAGGGGCCGCTCGACCTCCTGCTGGCGTTGGCGCGCACCCAGAAGGTCGACCTGACGCGCATCTCGATCCTGGCGCTGGCCGAGCAGTATCTCACCTATGTCGAGAAGGCGCGCAGCCTCAGGCTGGAGCTTGCCGCCGACTATCTGGTGATGGCGGCCTGGCTCGCCTATCTCAAGTCGCGCCTGCTGCTGCCGCAGGTCGCCGATGGCGAGGAGCCGACCGGCGAGGAGCTTGCTGCCGAGCTGGCGTTCCGCCTGCGCCGGCTGGAGGCGATGCGCGAGGCGGCGGCCCGCCTGGCCAACCGCGACCGGCTCGGCCGCGACGTCTTCGCCCGCGCCCACCCGGAGCCGATAGAGATCGTCAAGCGCGGCGAATACACCGCGACGCTCTACGACCTGCTCACCGCCTATGCCGCCACGCGCCAGAACGTCGTCGCCTCGGACGCCCATCGCGTGCGCATGCGCGAGGTCTGGTCGTTGCAGGATGCGCGCGATGCGCTCACCCGCATGATCGGCCGCATCGCCGACTGGACGCCGATGGACGTTCTGTTCTCGGCCTATCTCGGCGCGCCCGGCTTGCGCCGCAGCGTCAAGGCGAGCGCCTTCGGCGCCAGCCTCGAACTGGTGCGCGAAGGCAAGATCGAGCTACGCCAGACAGAGCACTTCCAGCCGCTATACCTCCGCGACCGGCCGCCGCCGGTTGCGCTGGTCACCCCGGAGAACGGAAATGGCTAATTCCAGCGCCGCCGTGGTAATCGCCGTCGACAACGATGCGACCGCGATGAACGAGGCCCCCGAGGAGAGACGGCAGAACCTGCGCATGGTGGAGGCGCTGCTGTTCGCCTCTGCCGAGCCGCTGGCGGCGGCCGAGATCGCCGGCCGGCTGCCGGAGGGCACCGACATTGCCGGGCTGCTGCGCGACCTGCAGGCGATCTATGCCGAGCGCGGCGTCAACTTGGCGCAGGTAGCCGGCAAATGGATGTTCCGCACCGCCGGCGACCTGTCCTTCCTGCTGTCGCGCGAAGCGGTGGAGCAGAAGAAGCTGTCGCGCGCGGCGCTGGAGACGCTGGCGATCATCGCCTACCACCAGCCGGTGACCCGCGCCGATATCGAGGAGATCCGTGGTGTGGCGACCAGCAAGGGCACGCTTGACGTGCTCATGGAGACGGGCTGGATCAGAATGCGCGGCCGCCGCCGCTCGCCCGGCCGGCCGGTGACCTACGGCGTCACCGAGGCGTTCCTCACCCATTTCGGCCTCGACAGCGTGGCCGACCTGCCCGGCGCCGAGGAGTTGAAGGCCGCTGGCCTGCTCGATTCCCGGATTCCCGCCAATTTCTCGATCCCCGAGCCCAATGCCGGCGAGGGTCTGGCGGAGGACGAGGACCCGCTGGAGGATGGCGATACCGACGTCTCCGCCGAAGAGACGATCGAGGAATAGCCGACCGCTCGAAGCCAGGCTGACACCCGCCGCATGGCGTTCCGCGCCGGCCACAAACCGTGCCGGAGACCTTGTATTTGCCAAGGTCGTGGAATGCCCCTACATGATGGCACAGGCATTTGCCGCCGACGGGCGGGTCGTGGCGGCAGCAAAGGGTAGAATTGGGAGAGTGACCCATGGGTGGTCTCAGCATTTGGCACTGGCTTGTCGTGATCGTGGTCGTGATGCTCCTCTTCGGACGGGGCAAGATCTCCGACCTGATGGGCGACGTGGCCAAGGGCGTGAAGAGCTTCAAGAAAGGCCTCGCCGACGACGAGGATGACGTGACGCCGGCCAAGCCGATCGAGAGCAAGGCGGTCCCGGAAGAGAAAACCAAGGTCTGATCCGCGCCTGCCGCGCGGACCGACGTCTTGCCGCCCTCAAACAACGGGCGACCGCGAGCACTGACTCATGTTCGATATTGGCTGGACCGAACTTCTGGTGATCGCCGTAGTGGCGGTGGTCGTCATCGGGCCGAAGGACCTGCCCCGCGTCATGCGCATGGTCGGGCAGTGGACCGGCAAGATGAAGCGCATGGCGCGCGAGTTCCAGGGTCAGTTCAACGAGGCGCTGCGCGAGGCTGAGCTCGAGGACGTGCGCAAGGACGTCGAGGCGATCAGCAAGGACCTCAAGGACGGCATGGCCAAGGCCGGGGCCGACATCAACAAGGGCCTCGATGTGAAGGAGCCGGTTACGCCGACGATTGCCGCACCGCCGAGCGAAACGCCGCCGGCCGAAGTGACGGCGCCCGAGGTGCCGCCGATCGAGGCATCGGCCCCCGCACCGGAGCCAGTAGAGGCGATGCCATCGCAGCCTGAACCGGCCGCCGCCGCAGCGGGCGAGGTCAAGCCGTGACCGACAAGGACGCGGCGGCAAGCCCGCCGGAGACGGAGGACGAGGTCGAAGCGAGCCGCATGCCGCTGCTCGCGCACCTGATCGAGCTGCGCCAGCGGCTCATCCGCGCCATCGCCGCGGTCATGGTCGCCTTCGTCATCTGCTTCATCTTCGCCAAGCAGATCTACAACATCCTGCTTATCCCCTATGTCTGGGCGGCAAGCGCCCATGGCGACGTGCCGCGGCTGATCTACACGGCGCCGCAGGAATATTTCATCACCCAGATGAAGGTGGCGCTGTTCGGGGCGCTGTTCATCGCCTTCCCGGTGATCGCCATCCAGATCTACAAGTTCGTGGCGCCCGGCCTCTACAAGAACGAGCGCCAGTCCTTCGTGCCCTATCTGGTCGCGACGCCCGTTCTGTTCATCATCGGCGCGCTCGTGGTCTTCGGCATCATGATGCCACTGGCCATGCGCTTCTTCCTGTCGCTGGAACAGCCGGGCGGCAACGGCCAGGCGGCGATCGACCTGTTGCCCAAGGTCAACGAGTATCTCGGCCTGGTGATGACGCTGATCCTCGCCTTCGGGCTCGTCTTCCAGCTTCCGGTCATCCTCACTTTGCTGGCGCGCATCGGCATCGTCTCCTCCGACATGCTGAAGGGCGGCCGGCGCTACGCCGTCGTGCTTGCCTTCATCGCCGCCGCGGTGCTCACCCCGCCCGACCTGATCTCGCAGTTCGGCCTGGCTCTGCCGACGCTGCTTCTCTACGAGGGCTCGATCATCTCGGTGCGGCTGGTCGAACGCCGGCGCGCCCGCACCGAGGCTGCCCGGGAGGCAGCCGAGGGCAACACGGCCTGAGGGCGCTTGCTCTGTCATCACCGGGCTTGTCCCGGTGATCCACGAAGGCTCAAACGCCAAACGAAAGACGTGGATGGCCGGGACAGGCGCGGCCATGACGATCGGGTTGGCACCTTCACGCGGCCACTGACCACGCAATGTTTGTTTCCGCCCGCCGGAATGACTAAAAGGCGCGGACGAAGTGCCCACCGGACTGTTTTCCCATGCTCGACATCAGATGGATCCGCGACAATCCCGCCCTCCTGGCCGAAGCGCTGCAAAAGCGCGGCGTGTCGTCGGCGGATGCCCGCGCCACGGTCGATGACGTCATCGCCAGGGACGAGGCGCGGCGGGCGCACATCGTCCGGCTGGAGGAGGCGCAGGCACGGCGCAACGCGGCGTCGAAGGAGATCGGCAACGCCAAGGCGCATAAGGACGAGGCCACGGCGGCAAAACTGATGGCCGAGGTCGCCGAGCTGAAGACGTTCCTGTCCGGCGCCGAGGCCAAGGGCCGCGAGCTCGACAAGGCGCTGGAGGATGCGCTCGCCGTCATCCCCAACCTGCCGGCGGACGAGGTGCCGGTCGGCGCCGACGAGCACGCCAACGTGGTCTATCGCACCTGGGGCACGAGGCCCGGAATCAACGACGCCAAGGAGCACTACGAGCTGGGCGAGGCGATGGGCGGCATGGACTTCGAGGCCGCCGCCAAACTCTCCGGCTCGCGTTTCGTCGTCCTCAAGGGGCAGTTGGCGCGCATGGAGCGCGCCCTCGGCCAGTTCATGCTCGACCTGCACACGACCGAGCACGGCTATACGGAAGTGCAGCCGCCGCTGCTGGTGCGCGACGACGTGATGTTCGGGACGGCGCAACTGCCCAAATTCGTCGACGACCAGTTCATGGCGACGCGTACGATCAATCGTGCAGAGCTTCTCCGCGACGCGCTGCGCTACGCCACGCCCGAGGACGCAGCTGCATTCGGGCGCGGCGAGATCGACCTCAACACAGTGGTTGAGCGGACGCTCGACCGGGCACCGCTCAAGGAGGACTTCTGGCTCATCCCCACCGCCGAGGTGCCGCTGACCAACCTCGTGCGTGAATCCATTCGCGATGAGGCCGAACTGCCGATCCGCGTCACCGCGCTCACCCCGTGCTTCCGCTCCGAGGCGGGGGCGGCCGGCAAGGACACGCGCGGCATGCTGCGTCAGCACCAGTTCGACAAGGTCGAGCTGGTCTCGATCGTGACCCCCGAGACGTCACGCGACGAACACGAACGCATGCTCGTCTGCGCGGAGGAGGTGCTGAAGCGCCTCGACCTGCATTACCGCGTGATGACGCTGTCGACCGGCGACATGGGCTTCGGTGCGCAGAAGACATACGACATCGAGGTGTGGCTGCCGGGGCAGGGGACCTATCGCGAAATCTCGTCCATCTCGCTCTGCGGTGATTTCCAGGCGCGGCGCATGCAGGCGCGCTACCGGCCGAAGGAGGGCAAGGGAAACCGCTTCCTGCACACCCTCAACGGCTCCGGAGTCGCTGTCGGCCGCTGCCTGATCGCCGTCATGGAGAATTACCAGAATCCCGACGGCTCGATCACGGTGCCCGAGGCGTTGCGGCCCTATATGGGGGGCGTAGAGAAGATTGGATGAAGGCCGTGGCCGCACCCCTCACCCTTTCCGCCGAACGATTCCGCTCCGCAAAAGGGCGCAGCCGGGCGTTAGCGAAGCCAGAGGGGGGTGAGCCCGCAGTCCTGAAATTGGTGTCTGTCTAGCCATGCGCATCCTCATCACCAATGACGACGGCATCAACTCGCCTGGCCTCGCGGCCCTGGAGAGGATCGCGCGCCAGTTCAGCGACGATATCTGGGTGGTGGCGCCGGAGCTCGACCAGTCCGGCCTGGCGCATTCGCTGTCGCTCAACGATCCGCTCCGCCTGCGCCAGATCGGCGACAAGCACTACGCCGTGCGCGGCACGCCGAGCGACTGCGTCATCATGGGCGTCCGCCGCCTGCTTGCCGACGGCAAGCCCGACCTGGTGCTCTCCGGCGTCAATTCCGGCGCCAACATGGCCGAGGACCTGACCTATTCCGGCACGGTCGCCGGCGCCATCGAGGGCACGCTCCTGGGTGTCAACTCGATCGCCGTCAGCCAGGCCTACACCTACGCCCATGACGAGCGCGTCGTGCCGTGGGAGACCGCCGAGACGCACGCGCCGGCGATCATCCGCCAACTGCTTGCCTTCGGCTTCCCCGACGGCATCTTCTACAATCTCAACTTCCCCAACTGCGCTCCCGACGCAGTCGGCGGCATCGCCGTCACCCATCAGGGCAAGCTCGCCCATGCGCTCAACATCGACGAGCGCCGCGACGGCCGCAACCTGCCGTATTACTGGCTGATGTATCAACGCGCATCGACCGGGGGCGGGCCGGGCAGCGACGTCGAGGCGACCGATAGCGGCCTGATCTCGGTGACGCCGCTGCGCATCGACATGACCGCCCACGAACTTCGCGACGCGCTCGACCGGCACATGAACGCGGGCGGCGGCTCTCCGCGATGACCGGCTACGGCTTCCCGTCCGACGCCGAGCGCCGCACACATGTCGCCGAGCTGATCCTGCGCCTGCGCCGCGCCGGCATCACCGACCGGCGTCTGGTGACGGCGATCGAGTCCGTGCCGCGCGATCTCTTCGCGCCGGCCGAGATGCATGCCGAGGCTTATGCCGAGCGGGCGCTGCCCATCGACTGCGGCCAGACGATCAGCGCTCCGGTGGTGGTCGGCATGATGACCGCCGCCCTCGACCTCGGCGAGGACGACCGTGTGCTGGAGATCGGCACCGGCACCGGTTACCAGACGGCGATCCTGGCGAGGCTGGTCAAGCGCGTCTACACCATCGAGCGCTTCCGCACGCTCACCGCCGCTGCCGAGTCGCGCTTCCGCACGCTGCGGCTCGTCAACATCACCACGCTCGTCGGCGACGGCATCAAGGGCTGGCCGGAGCAGGCGCCCTTCGACCGCATCATCATCACGGCCTCCGAGGAGGCGGTGCCCGAGGCGCTGCTCAAGCAGGTGCGCCTCGGCGGCGTGCTCGTCATGCCGGTCGGGCCGGCCGACGGTGTCCAGCAGCTGATGCGCTACGAGCGCGGCGAGGAAGGTTTTATCAGCCGGTCGCTCGCCGATGTGCGCTTCGTGCCGCTGATCCCCGGCAAGGCCCAGCGGCTTTAGTCCCTGCAACAAACGCATGTCATCCCGCCGCCAGGATGCTTGGTAAAACACGGACGCATCGCCTGTTTAGCCTTTGTCAACGTTACCAGCGTTTACTCGCATCAGTTCCGAGTCCTGTAGTGCGAGTTGAGCAATGCGTAACCGTGATTCCGCCCTCCGGTACCGCGCCCTGAGGTCTGCCGCCTTCGTCATCGCCGCCGCCGGTCTGGCCGCTTCCTGCAGCAACGCGACGCGCTTTCAGGAACCCTTCTTCACCGGCTCAACAGAAAATCAGCGCGAGATCATCGGCCAGGCCGATAATCAGCCGATGCCTGCCGCGATCCCGCAGCCATCGACCGCCGTCTCCCGCGCCGCGCTGCCGCCGCCTCCGGCAGCCGCCACTCCGCCCGCAACCCGCACCGCCTTTGCCGACACCGGCAATTACGGCTGGTCCGCCGTCGGCGGGCGCGTGGTCACCGTCAAGTCCGGCGAGACGCTCTATTCGCTGGCCTCACAATACGGCGTGCCCGAGGAGCAGCTCCTCTCCGCCAATCAGATGCGCAGCGCCGCCGACATCCGCGCCGGCCGCGTCATCGTCATCCCGCACCGCGTGGCGCTGGCGCCCGGTGCCACCGTCACGCCCACGCCGGTGAGCTACACCCCGGCGGCCGCCAAGGTCGCGCCGGAACCGGCAGGGGCCACCGCGACCCATACCGTGACCGCCGGCGACACGCTCTATTCGATCGCCCGCCGCTACGGCACCACGGTGAGCACGCTCACCGCCCTCAACAACCTTCCGTCGGCTGAATCGATCCGCGTCGGCCAGGTACTGAAGATCCACGGTCAGCCGGGCCACGCCACTATCGCCGCCGTCCAGCGGCCGACCACCGTGCCCGGTGCCCTGCCGACCCGCGTCGCCTCGCTCGATCCCAAGGCGAATATCCCGGCCATGCGCGCCGCTGCGCCCAAGGTCGAGGTGCCGCCGATGGCCTCCACGGCCGGCGCCCCCGCGGTACCCGCCGTGCCCACCGTTCCGGTGCTCAAGGGCGGCAGCAACGATACCGCCGCGGCCAGCGCCGCCATTGAGAAGGCCGCCGATTCCGGCTCCGCCAGCGGCACCGAGTTCCGCTGGCCGGTGCGCGGCCGCATCATTGCCGGCTTCGGCACCAAGCCGAACGGCGAGAAGAACGACGGCATCAACCTCGCGGTCCCCGAAGGCACCGCCGTCAAGGCGGCTGAGGCCGGCACCGTGATCTATGCCGGCAACGAGCTGGAAGGCTATGGCAACCTGATCCTCGTCCGTCACGCCGACGGCTGGGTGTCGGCCTATGCCAACAACCGCGACCTCGCGGTCAAGCGCGGCGACAAGGTGTACCGCGGCGAGACCATCGCGCACGCCGGCATGAGCGGAGCGGTTTCCTCTCCGCAGGTCCACTTCGAGCTGCGCAAGGGCGCCAAGCCGGTCAACCCGCTCGACTATCTGGCAAGCTGATCGCAGGGCGATCACCTGATTTGATCATCGTCTGACCTCCAAAAGGGCGCTGATCAATCAGGGCTGGCGGGGCGGCTCGTCCGACAGGGCAACCCCAAGTCGCCCCGCCAGATCCTGAATGAACTGCCAGGCGACCCGGCCGGAACGCGCCCCGCGGGTCGTCGACCACTCCAGAGCCTCCGCCGCCAACCGGTCCGCCGCGATCTCCAGGCCGTAATGCGCCACATAGCCGGCGACCATGGACAGATATTCGTCCTGGCTGCATCTGTGGAAGCCCAGCCACAGGCCGAAACGATCCGATAGCGACACCTTTTCCTCGACCGCTTCGTGCGGATTGATCGCCGTCGAGCGCTCGTTCTCCATCATGTCGCGCGGCAGCAGGTGGCGGCGATTGGAAGTGGCGTAGAAGACGACGTTGGCCGGCCGCCCCTCGATGCCGCCCTCGAGCGCCGCCTTGAGCGACTTGTAGGAAGTGTCGTCGCCGTCGAAGGAGAGGTCGTCGCAGAACAGGATGAAGCGGTGAGGCGCGGCGCGCACCAGCGCCATCAGGTCGGGCAGGGTCTCGATATCCTCGCGATGAATCTCGATGAGCTTGAGCGGGTGCTCCGGGTGGGCGGCATTGAGGCCGGCATGGACCGCCTTGATCAGCGAACTCTTGCCCATGCCGCGCGCCCCCCAGAGCAGGGCATTGTTGGCCGGCAGGCCGCGCTGGAAGCGCTCGGTGTTCTCAAGCAGGATGTCGCGCAGCCGGTCGATGCCCTTGAGCAGATCGATGTCCACCCGGTTGACCTTGTCGACCGGCTGCAGGCTGCGGCTTGCCGCCAGCCACACGAAGGCGTCCGCGGCGGCGAAATCGGGGTGCGCCGGGGCCGGCGGCACCGCCCGCTCGACCAGCCTGAGGAGCCGGTCGAGGCGTTCGGCAATGGCGTTTAGGTCCTTGTCGGACAAGGCAAATCTCCGGCAGTCAAGGGCGCCCGGCGGGCCGCAGGGTTAGCACGGCGGCGGCCCGGCCGCCAAGCGGGTGCCATTCGGTCGCGGCGGTTCCTATATCGTTTGCAATGGGATGCCACCCCGGTATAGTCCGCGCCGTTTCGTGCTGGTGTCTGTGCCGCCGATGACAGGAGTAGTTATATGTCCTTCGTGACCCAGGCTTTTGCGGCGACGTCCGCGCCGGACGCCGGCTTTCTGGGCGGGCCGATCGGCAGCCTGCTGCCCATCGTCTTCATTTTCGTCATCATGTACTTCCTCATCCTGCGTCCGCAGCAGCAGAGGCAGCGCCAGCACCGCGAGATGATCGCCAATGTCCGCCGTGGCGACACCATCGTCACCTCCGGCGGCCTCATCGGCAAGGTCGCCAAGGTGGACGAGACCGAGATCCTGGTCGAGATCGCCGAGGAAACGCGCGTGCGTGTCTCGCGCAGCATGATTGCCGAGGTTCGCGCCAAGGGCGAGCCGGTCAAGGAAAATGGCTAAGGCGGCGAGTTGACCTGATGTGCGTCCGGACCTGAATGCATGCTGCAAGTCTCCCGCTGGAAAATCGGTCTGATCTTCCTGGTTGTCCTCGCGGCGATCGTCGTGGACATCCCCAACTTCTTCTCCGCCTCGAGCGTGTCCAAGTGGCCGAGCTGGATACCGCACCAGCAGATCGTCCTCGGTCTCGACCTGCAGGGCGGCGCCTATCTGCTCTACCAGGTCGACCAGGCCGACTACGTTCAGAAGCGCCTGCGCACGCTGGTCGGCGACATCCGCAAGGCGATGCTGCAGGACCCGCGCATCGGCTATACCGGCCTCGGCATCCAGGGCGACGCGGTGCAGTTGCGCGTGCGCGACCTCAAGCAGCTCGATGAGGCCAAGACGCGCCTGGAGCCGCTGCGCAATTCGCTCAACGCCAACGTCATCGGCGGCTCCACCGTCTACGAGTTCGACCTCACCGTCTCAGACACCGGACTGGTGCGCTTCACCTATGACCAGAACGGCCTGGCGCAGCGCCTGCGCGGCATCGTCCAGCAGTCGATCGAGGTCATCAACCGGCGTATCAACCAACTCGGCACCACCGAGCCGTCGATCGCCCGCCAGGGCAACGACCGCATCCTGGTCGAGGCGCCCGGCCTCGGTGATCCGGCCCGCCTGAAATCGCTGGTCGGCCAGACCGCGCAGCTCACCTTCCACCTGGTCAAGGGCTCGCTCACCAAGCAGCAGGCGGATTCCCAGCCGACCCCGCCGGGCACGCTGGAATTCCCCTTCGCCGAAGACCCCAACACCATCTATGTCGTCGAGGACACCGCGCTGATGACCGGCGAGGACCTCGTCGACGCCCAGGCCGGTTTCGACAGCCGCACCAATGAGCCGGTGGTCAACTTCCGCCTGTCGACGTCGGGTGCCCGCGTCTTCGGTGACGTCACCGCCAAGAACGTCGGCCGTCCGTTCGCCATCGTCCTCGACAACAAGGTGATCTCGGCGCCGGTGATCCAGACGCCGATTCTCGGCGGTTCCGGCCAGATCAGCGGCCATTTCACGGTGCAGACCGCCAACGACCTCGCCATTCTGCTGCGCGCCGGCTCGCTGCCCGCCAAGCTCAACATCGTCGAGGAGCGTACCGTCGGTCCCGGCCTCGGCGCCGACTCGATCCGCGCCGGCAAGATCGCGGCGATCATCGGAACGGTCTTCGTCGCCGTCTTCATGTTCGCCACCTACGGCTTCTTCGGCCTCATCGCCAATCTCGCGGTGCTGGTCAACGTGTCGATCATCTTCGCGGTGCTGTCCATTCTCGGCGCCACGCTGACGCTTCCCGGCATCGCCGGCATCGTGCTCACCGTCGGCATGGCGGTCGACTCGAACGTGCTGATCTACGAACGCATCCGCGAGGAGTTCCGCAACGGACGCAGCGCGATCGCCTCGATCGATGTTGGCTTCCAGCGCGCTCTCGGCACCATCCTCGACGCCAATATCACCACCATGATCTCGGCCCTCGTGCTCATGCAGCTCGGCACCGGCCCGATCCGCGGCTTCGCCGTCACCAACGCCATCGGCATCGTCACCACCGTCTTCACCGCCTTCACCTTCACGCGGATGATTGTTTCGATGTGGGTGGCGTGGCGCCGGCCGAACAGGATCGACCTCTAGGTCGGTCCAGGGAGCCTATCGCATGCGCAAGTTCCGCTTCATCCCCGACAACACGAAAATTCCGTTCATGTGGCTGTGGCGGATCAATTTCCCCGCCACGCTGATCCTGTCGGTGCTGTCGCTGACGCTGTTCCTCACCATCGGACCGAACTACGGCATCGATTTCCGTGGCGGCACGCTCATCGAGCTCAAGCCGGTCGACGCGAACTACAGCCTCGCCAACATCCGCAACACGGTCGGTTCGCTCGATCTCGGCGACGTTCAGGTCACCGAGGTGAGCGACCCCAGCGCCGGCAAGTCGGTTCTCATCCGCATCGAGCAGCAGAAGGGCGGCGAGGCGGCCCAACAGGCGGCGGTGACCAAGGTGCGCGAGGCCTTCGGCAAGACGGCGGAGTTCCGGCGGATCGAGAGCGTCGGACCGAGCGTGTCGAGCGAACTGGCGTCGGCCGCCACCATCGCGCTGCTCGTCACCATGGTGGCGATCCTCGCCTATATCTGGTTCCGCTTCGAATGGCAGTTCGCCGTCGGCGCGATCATTGCCACCAGTCACGACGTGTTCATGACGCTCGGATTCTTCGTCGTGTCGCAGGTCGACTTCAGCATTTCGAGCGTCGCCGCCATCCTCACCATTATCGGCTATTCGCTCAACGACACGGTCGTTGTATACGACCGGATTCGCGAGAATCTGCGCAAGTACAAGAAGATGCCGATTCCGGAGCTGCTCGACCGGTCGATCAACGAGATGCTGGCGCGAACGACGCTCACCTCGAGCACCACGTTCCTGGCGCTGCTGGCGCTGTTCGTCTTCGGCGGCGAGGTCATTCGCTCCTTCGTCGCCGCCATGCTGTTCGGCGTCGTCATCGGCACCTATTCGTCGATCTACATCGCCGCGCCGGTGCTGATCTTCTTCAGCCTAAGGCCGGGTGGCCGCGCCAATCAGGAGCCTGAGCCGGCCGAAGCGGCCAGCAAGGCCTGACCGTCGCGATGTCCGAGGGCGTCGTCATGCGCGCCGCCCATTATCCCGGCCGCGCGCCGATCGAAAGCTATGGTAATGGCGGCTTTCGCTTCGCCGGCATGTCGCATCGCGGCGCGCTCCTCTGCCTGCCAAGCGGCATCTACGGTTGGCAGGCGCCGGCGCCGGGCGCCATCGACGAAACGAGCCTCGTGAAGGTCTTCGCCGAGGCCGAGGCGATTGACATCCTGCTCGTCGGCACTGGCGCCGATATCGCGCCGCTCTCGGCCGCGCTGAAGGCGCGCTGCCGCGAGGCGGGAATCGTCGCCGAGCCGATGTCGACCGGCGCGGCCGTGCGCACCTTCAACGTGCTGCTTGCCGAGGAGCGGGCAGTGGCGGCCGCGCTGATTGCCGTGGACTGACGCGGGTCCACGCGCCATATCTCACGCCCATGGACGTCTATGAGCACTGCGCCCAAACGGTGCGCGAACTCGACCGCGACCGCTACATCGCGGACCTGTTCGCGCCGTCTGCGGTGCGCCGGCATCTCTTCGCGCTCCATGCCTTCAGCGCCGAGGTGGCGCGCATCCGCGATACGGTCAGCGACCCGGTGCTCGGCGAGATAAGGCTGCAGTGGTGGCGCGATGCGCTGGCAACCGGCAGCGGCGGTCACCCGGTGGCAAACGCCCTCGACCAGACCATCCGCACATACGCCCTGCCGCTTTCCGGCTTCGAGGGGCTGATCGATGCGCGCCTGTTCGACCTTTATGCCGACCAGATGCCGAGCCAGCATGATCTCGAAGGTTATGCCGGGGAGACCTCCTCGGCGCTGATTCAGCTCGGCGCAATCGTCCTTTCCGCCGGCCACGACCCGCGCGTGGCCGCCGCCGCCGGCCATGCCGGCGTCGCCTATGCCATGACCGGACTGATGCGGGCTCTGCCCATCCATGCCGCCCGCGGCCAGTGCTATCTGCCTGCCGACATCGGCGCCGCCCATGGGTTTGACCGCGAGATGCTGGCGCGCGGCACGGCGACGCCGGAACTAATGGCGACGCTGGCCGAGTTGCGTCAGATCGCCCGTGATCATCTCGGTCGCGCCATGCCCGAGATCGCCGCTTTGCCGGCGGCGCTGAAACCCGCCTTCCTGCCGGTCGCCCTGGTCGCGCCGGTGCTCGATCGCATGGAGCGGCCGGGCTACGACCCGTTCTCCGGCCGCATTGACCTCACGCCGCTCAGGCGGCAGTGGATCATCTGGCGCGCGGCGCGGCGCTGGCGCTGACCGGGGAGGTTATTCCGCTGCCTCGGCGGCACGGCCGGCAAGCCACCGATCGAGGTCGGTGAGCGCTCGCGCGGTAATTGCCCGGCGCTTGGCCTTGCCGCGTTCCGGCCCTTTCAGCCTGGTCCCGGGTTCCTCGGGTACCGCTGCGATATCGGGGAACAGGCCGAAATTGACGTTCATGGGCTGGAAGGAGCGCTTGCCCGGCTCGTCGTCCGCGGTGATGTGGCCACCGGTGATGTGGCCGAGAATGGCGCCGAAGGCGGTGGTCGGCGGCGGCAGCGCGATTGCCTCGCCGAGGCGTTCGGCGGCGGCCATGCGTCCGGCGAGGAGCCCGATGGCCGCCGATTCGACATAGCCCTCGCAGCCGGTGATCTGGCCGGCAAAGCGCAGGCGGGGGGCTGCCTTGAGGAGAAGAAACCCGTCCAATACTTTGGGAGAATTGAGAAACGTGTTGCGGTGAAGGCCGCCGAGGCGGGCGAACTGGGCGTTCCCCAGGCCGGGGATCATGCGGAAGATGTCGGCCTGGATGGCGTAGCGCAGGCGCGTCTGGAAGCCGACCATGTTGTAGAGCGTGCCCAGCGCATTGTCCTGGCGGAGCTGGACGATGGCATGGGGCTTGACCGTCGGGTTGCGCGGATTGGTGAGGCCGACCGGCTTCATCGGCCCGTGGCGCAGCGTCTCGCGGCCGCGCTCGGCCATCACCTCGATGGGCAGGCAGCCGTCGAAATAGGGGATCTTTTCCCAGTCGTGGTGCTTGTGCGGCTCGCCGGTAAGCAGGGCATCGACGAAGGCATCGTATTGCGCCTTGTCCATCGGACAGTTGACGTAGTCGGCGCCGCTGCCCCCGGGACCCGCCTTGTCATAGCGCGACTGGAACCAGGCGACGTCCATGTCGATCGAATCGAAATGGACGATCGGTGCGATGGCGTCGAAGAAGGCGAGCGCGTCCTCGCCGGTGAGGTCACGGATCGCCTGCGCCAGCGGAGCGGAGGTGAGCGGCCCGCTGGCGACGATCACATTGTCCCATTCGGCCGGCGGCAGGCCCGCGACCTCGCCGCGTTCGATCGTGACCAGCGGCTCGGCGGCAAGCGCCGCCGTGACGGCCCCGGAGAAACCCTCGCGATCGACGGCGAGCGCCCCGCCGGCCGGCACCTGATGGGCGTCGGCGGCGCGCATGACAAGCGAGCCGGCGCGGCGCAGCTCCTCGTGCAGCAGCCCGACGGCATTGTTCTCACGGTCGTCAGAACGGAAGGAATTGGAGCAGACCAGCTCGGCCAGCCGGTCGCTCTGGTGGGCCTCGGTCTGCCGTTCGGGGCGCATTTCGTGCAGCACCGCCGGTACGCCGCGGCGGACAAGCTGCCAGGCGGCCTCCGATCCGGCGAGGCCGCCACCGATGACATGGACGGGAGCGATCATGGGCCGCGAACCTAGTCTGGCGTTCCTGCCGGTTCAACGGCACTTCAGATGTGAAAAACGCCCGCCGGGGAGGAATCGGCGGGCGTTTCTCTATTGGACCGGTCGCGTGGGAGGACGCCGCACCGGCCCAGCTCGCTTCGGGGGAGGGAGGAGAATCCCCGGAGCGAATGCGAACTACATCGTGGCGGCCTTGCGGGCGATCGCCGGGATGTCCGCGGCGGAGATGCCGAGGTCGGCAAGGTCGCGGTTGGAGAGCCTCATCAGCTCGTTGTAGGTCTGGCGATACTTGCGCCAGGCGCGGTAGGTGGTGACAATCCTGTTATTCATCGTCGTGCCTCTTGCATTCAAATCTCGGTGGACGGCGACACCGAACTACCTGCCGTCCTTCGATGGTGAAGATAGGCGCATGCCTGACCCATTTGCAGACGAGTTTTCGCATAGCGGCTTTGCGCTTCATGCAACGCAGCACAGTTCCGTCACAAATATTGCGATGCAGCAAAATTGCCTAGAACGCCCAGATTTCCGGCCAATCCGGCGATGATTCCAGGGCTCGGCGAGCGGCCGATTACGGCTGAAGTGTGACTGCTCATGCGTCAGGCGCAGCATCATCTCAAGGTGGCGACGCGCGGCAAGGGGCTGACCGAGATCACCGCGCCGGTCGCCCGCTGGCTGGCGGCGCAGGGCATCGCTCGTGGCCTGCTCACGCTGTTCTGCCGGCATACCTCGGCCTCGCTGATCGTGCAGGAGAACGCCGACCCGGACGTGCGCACTGACCTGGAGGCGTATTTCGAGCGCCTGGCGCCGGAATCGGGCCCCTATGTCCATACCCTGGAGGGGCCGGACGACATGCCGGCGCACATCCGCACGGCGCTGACTCAGACGAGCCTCGCCATCCCCGTCAGCGACGGGCGCATGGTGCTCGGCACCTGGCAGGGCATCTATCTGTTCGAGCACCGGCGCCGAGCGCACCGGAGGGATGTGGTGCTCCACCTGATCGGGGATTAGAGTGCGCGCGCTTCAGCCAGAGGAGGGGTGACCGTGGCGGACATCACGCTTTACGGGCGCAAGACGTCGGTGAACGTCCAGAAGGCGCTCTGGGTGCTGGAAGAGCTGCGCGTGCCCTATGCGCAGATCGAGCTTGGCCTCAATTTCGGCGGCGTCGATACGCCGGAATATCTGGCGATGAATCCCAACGGCCTGGTGCCGACGCTGAAGGACGGCGAGCTGATCCTGTGGGAGAGCCACGCCATCGTCCGCTACCTGTCGGCAACCTACGGCGCCGGCAATCTGTGGCCGGAATCGCCGAAGGCGCGGGCTGCTGCCGACCAGTGGACCGACTGGACGGCGATGCGCTTCCAGCCGACCTGGGGGGCGGTGTTCTCCGCGGTGGCGCGCACCAAGCCCGAGGCCCGCGACAAGAAGACGATCGCGGCGGCGATGAAGGGCGTCGCGCCCTGCTTCGCCATTCTCGAGGCGCAACTCAAGAAGACGCCGTATCTCGCCGGCGAACGGCTGACCTATGGCGACATCGCCGCCGGCGCACTGCTCTATCGCTGGTACACTATGGACATGGAGCGCCCGCCGCTCGCCAATGTCGATGCCTGGTACGGGCGGCTGCAGGCACGCCCTGCCTACGTCAAGGGCGTCTGCGTCGACTACGACATCCTCAAGAACACGATCGGCTAGAGGGACGCGGTTCCCCGGAGGGCGCGTCGGGGCTGGTCCAGGACCGCCGCGATCGTCAGCCTGCCGTCGACATTGGCGAGCGACAGCGTCGCGGAGCCCAGGAGAAGGGCGGCGGCATCGGCATCGCCGGTGAAGACGGCATAGGCGCCGGTCAGGTCCCGCGGCGGCGACGGCAGATCGGCGGCCGCGATGATCGCGCCATTGGCCGCCGCCAGATCGGCGATGTTGGCGATCAGTGGCGCGGCTTCTTGCTGCGCCTCGTCATCAAGGATCCAGCCCAAATAGCTCTTGGCGATATCGCGGGCAAAAGCCTCGTCGGGGCCGCTGACGAAACTGCGGTCGAGGCAGAGATGGGCGGAGCGCATGCCGTCGGCGGCGTCGGTCACCACCTCGAGCAGCACCAGCGCGCGGAAAGCATCGCCCGACGGGCGGAAGCGATGGCGGACGCCACCGTCACCGGCCACCGGTTGGCCATCCGGTTCGAGATGGAACCAGGTGAAGAGTTCGCAATCCTGTTCGGTGGCGAGCCTGCGCGCGGGCGCGGCGTGAGCGACTGGCGGGGCAGGCGAATCGCGATGGAACAAGGCACGGAACGCACTGATCATGTCGCCATTGTAACGCGTCGTGAGGCGCGAAGATGGCGACGGATGGCAGCAGCGTCGTTTTCAGCGGCAAAAGCCGCACGCGGTTTCCCGCTTCCGCGGGAATCCGCGCACGGTGCGCAGTCAGATCAGCGAATGTCGGTCGGCAGGGCTGTGTACGGCTTGGGCTCGGCATCGAGCGCCATCGCGAACAGCCTGTCGGCGAGCGGGCTGAGGTCGACCTGCGGGGCCGGCGTGTCCGGCGCCTTGCACATGCCGATGGCCTTCCAATAGTCGGCGACGGTGCATTCCTGGTACCAGCCGTCGAAGCAGATCTGCGCGCCGGCCTGATAGTAGATGCCGTCGTAATAGCAGCCCGC
The DNA here is from genome assembly GCA_963785065.1 of uncultured Alphaproteobacteria bacterium. Taxonomy (GTDB): domain Bacteria; phylum Pseudomonadota; class Alphaproteobacteria; order Rhizobiales; family Kaistiaceae; genus CAVSRC01. The sequence goes on along the minus strand of CAWATX010000004.1, from coordinate 464,682 downwards.
CCATGCCGACGACGCTCCCAGAACAAGAGCGAAGGCGGCGGCACTCAGCATCGTTCTCATCTAATCCCCCAAGAGAATGTTGCTCCAGAGGGAAAAGGTTAGTTTTACATTTCTCAAATGACAACCCGTTTGGTCGTTGGGTGGGTGGACCGCGAGCGGCAGTGGTTACCGGGTCCCGGCCTGCGCCGGGACGCCAAGCTCATTCGTTCCCGCGTGCCATCGGCACCGGGGGATGAACCTGTCAAAGAGCGTCCCCTCGTGACGAGGGGGTGGCGGGCGCCCGGCGAATGCCGTGCGGTTACTCCGCGAAAACTGGGGGCGCTCACCGAGCGCCCGCCGCGGCGATTTTTCTCCGTCTCCCGGCGAGCTCTGCACCCTTTCCTCGGAAGAAAAGAGCTTAGGCCCTGAGGGCGGCCGGTCGTAGTGCCGACGGTCCCGCCGGGAACGCCCCGAGGAGCGGACAAGCGAATCCGCTGCGCGGGGGCACCGCACCCCGCTCCATCTCAAGACGCCTCCGGAGACGCCCCTCACGAGCGAGGATGCCAACCAATATGGGGGCAGGTGAAGGAGCGGGGATAACTATTTTTCGATGGCCGGTGCGGCTTGCTCGGTGAACCTCCCACTTGAGGGGAGGTCCAGCCGAGGAACGACGCGGCTCTCAGGAAATCTCGCGCTTACGACCGATGGCGCAATGCCGTCTTCGCCCCTCAGTCCACCCGCACCCAGCCGCGGGCCATGAGGTGCTCCTGGGGGCGGAAGCGGCGCTTGTAGTCCATCTTGCGCGAACCCTCGACCCAGTAGCCGAGATAGACGTAGGGCAGGCCCATCTTCCGCGCCCGGTTGATGTGGTCGAGGATCATGAAGGTGCCGAGGCCCCGTTCGCCATAGTCCGGGTCGAAGAACGAATAGACCATCGACAGGCCGTCGGCGAGCACGTCGGTGAGCGCGGTGGCGACCAGTGGGCCGTCGCCGCGGCCGGTGATCGCGGTATCCGGTCCGCGGAAGCGGTATTCGATCACCTGGGTGTCGACGTGCGAATCGCCGACCATCATGGCGTAGTCGAGCACGGTCATGTCGGCCATGCCGCCTTCGGCATGGCGGGCGTCGAGATAGGCGCGGAAAAGCGAATACTGGTCGGACGAGGGGCTGGCTGTCGTCTCGGCGCCGACGATATCGCGGTTCTGGCGCTGGACCCGCTTGAGACTGCGGGTCGCGACGAAGGCGTCGACCACCACGCGGATGGAGATGCAGGCGCGGCAGCCCTCGCAGGCCGGCCGGTAGGCGATGTTCTGGCTGCGGCGGAAGCCGCCCTGGGTGAGGATATCGTTGAGGGCAGCGGCCCGCTCGCCGACCAGATGGGTGAACACCTTGCGCTCGGCGCGGCCGGGCAGATACGGGCACGGGGCGGGCGCCGTCAGGTAGAATTGCGGGGTCTCGGTCTGATGCTGGGTCATCCGCGGCGCGGCTAATCTGGTATCGCTCTAGACACCATAATACCAGGGACCGACGATCGAAAAGACGAGCCACATCAGGATGACCAAGGGCAGGCCGCCGCGGAGGTAGTCCGAGAAGCGATAATGGCCCGGTCCCATGACCAGCATGTTGGTCTGGTAGCCGACCGGCGACGCGAAGGCGCAGCTTGCCGCCAGCATCACCGCCACGACGAAGGGCAGGGGCTTGACCCCCACTTTTGCGGCAATATCCAGCGCAATCGGCGTGAACAGCACCGCCGTGGCGTTGTTGGAGAGGATATTGGTGAGCACGCTCACCACAAGGAAAAGCACCGACAGGATGATCCAGTGCGGTTGGCCGGCGGTGAGCGCCACGGTGCCCTCGGCGATGAGCGCGGCGCCGCCGGTCGCCGAGAGCGCTGCCGCCGCCGCCAGCGCCGCCCCGATCATCAGATAGATGCGCCGGTCGAAGGCGCGCACCGCCTGGCGGATGTTGAGGCAGCCGGCCAGGATCATGGCGAGCGCAGCGGCAAGCGCCCCGATGACGACCGGTCCGATGCCGCTGGCGGCGTAGAGTACGAGCAGCACGAAGATGATCTGCGCCCGGCGCGCATAGCGGCGCTGGGGCAACTCGGCGGCCGACCATTCGAGCAGGATGACGTCGCGATTGGTCCTCAGCCCCTCGATCGCCTCGCGCGTGCCGCCGACCAGCAGCACGTCGCCGGCCTCCAGGCGGATGTCGGTGAGCTGCATGCGCGGCATGCGGCTGCGCCGCTCGATACCAAGGACGACGGTGTCGGTGTCGCTGTGGATCGCCGCCTGTTCGATGGTCCGGCCGATGACCCGCGAGCCGGGCGCCACCATGGCCTCGGCGAGCGTCAGGTCGGTGGTCGAAATGGCGGTCGGGTTTTCGCTGTCGGCCGGCCGGCCGCTGACCTCACGATCGGAGATGGCGCGGGTGAGCGCGCTGCGGGTGGCGGCGACCACCAGCGTATCGCCGGGGGTCAGCGTCAGGTCCTCGAAGGGCGGCAGGAAGGGATGCTCGCGCCGCTGGACCAGCCGCACGGTCATGTCCTTGAGCGCCGGGAACATGCCGGCGACGGCCTTGATGCCGGCGAGCGGATCGCCATAGCCGATGTTGATCTGCGCGATGAACTGCTTGCCCGAGCCGCCGGTGATCTCAGCGGCCATGCCGACCCGCGTCTTCAGGATGCGCGGCAGGACGAAAGCGACATAGAGGAAGCCGGCGAGCGCCATGGCCGCGGCAGGGACAGTGAAGTCGAAGAAGCCGATGGTGAGGCCACCCGCCTTCTCGGCGACGCCGGCGGCGAGCAGGTTGGTGGAGGTGCCGATCAGCGTCGTCATGCCGCCGAGCAGCGCGGCGAAGGAGAGCGGCATCAGGACTTTCGAGGCGGCAACGCCGCGCCCGGCGGCGATCGCAGTGATGATCGGCAGGAACATGACCACCACCGGCGTGTCGTTGACGACGGCGCTGGCGATCATCGCCGCCCCCAGCACCAGGACGACGGCGCTCATGCCGGTGCGCCCGCCAAGGCGGGCGAGCAGCGCGGTCGGGTGCTCCAGCGCGTCGGTATGGAAGAGGCCCTGACCAACGACGAGCAAGGCGAGCACGGTGATCAGCGCCGGATTGGCGAGGCCGGAGAGCAGCGTGTCGGGGCCGAGCGGACTTTGCGTGCCGCTCAACATCGGCACCGCCCAGAACAGCACCAGCCAGCCGACCAGCGCCACCAGCGAGACGATTTCGATCGCCCAACGCTCGAGCGCATAGGCGACGATCATCACCACGATCGCCGCATAGGTCAGCCAGGTCAGAAGTGTGGGTGCCGCCGCTGCCATGTGCCCTCCAGCGCCCGCATCATGCCCAGGCGCGGGTTGCGCTCAAGCCGAGTCTTTGCGCGGAAGGGCTGCCCTGCGCAATTATTTGCCCAGGTGCGCCAGCGGTTCGGCATTGAGCGCCACGATCCCGAGCAGGAGGTCGTGGAGGAGCTGGCGGCGCGGCGTGAACAGCCCGACAAGCAGGATGAGCGGCGTCAGGATACCGCACGAGAACCAGAAGATGAGGGCGTGCATGACGGCAAGCAGCGGAAACATGCGCTGGCCGTTCCAGGTGCGCATTTCGACGCCGACGATGCGCATGCCCGGTGTCGCCGAACCACGGCCGCCGAGGGTGAAGGCGCAATAGCCGAGCGCCACGATGGCGAACAGCGCCGGAAACAGCAGCCAGGCGATGCCCAGCGTGATGATCCCGAGGATGAGGATCATCAGCGCCGCCGGGACCATCAGGAGGACGATGAGGACGGCGTCGAAGACGAAGGCGACGATGCGCTTCGACAGGATGCCGTCGAACAGCTCCGGCTGGGTCTGGGGATCGTAGACGAAGCGGTTGCTCGCAGGCGCGCTTCCGGTGTCGCTCATGGCTGGGTCCATCCCGGATTCGTTTGCGCGGAGCAGTATAGCGAATTCCCCGGCGATGTCGTGGTGCTGGATGGCCTCGGCGACCCTCGCGGGGACGAACGGGAAATCGGCTTACGGCGTATCGAGGCGCTCCACCCCGAAACCGCGGGCGGTCAGCGCCGCGACGATCTCGGCGGCGTGGTCGGGGCCATGGGTCTCCATGGTGACATCGACGCTGGCCCCCTTCGGCGGCACGTTGAGCATGGTGCGGTTGTGGTGGACGTCCAGGATGTTGCCGCCGGCCGCGCCGATGACGCGGGCGATCTCCGCCAGGATGCCGGGGCGGTCGCTGATGATGACGCGGACCGCGATCACCTGCTGCTCGCGGGCGAGCTCGCGCACCATGATCGAGGCGGCAAGGCGCGGGTCGATATTGCCGCCGGCCAGGATCAGCCCGACGCGGCGGCCGCGGAAGCGCTCGGGATCCGAGAGCACGGCAGCGAGGCCGGCGGCGCCGGCACCCTCGGCCATGGTCTTCTGCAGCATCAGATAGGCGGCGATCGCCCGCTCGATCGATCCCTCGCTGGCCAGCACCACGTCGTCGACATGGCGGCGGACGGCTTCCAATGTCAGCCTGCCGACATTCTTGACCGCGATGCCCTCGGCCAGCGTATCGCCGCCGATGGTCGGATGCTCGCCGCGCAACGCCGCCCACATGGAGGGATAGAGTGCGGTTTCCACGCCGATGACCTCGGTTTCAGGCTTCAAGGTCTTAACCGCGATGGCGACGCCGGCGATCAGCCCGCCGCCGCCGACCGGCACGATGACCGCATCGAGGCCGGGCTGGTCGGCGATGATCTCCAGGCCGATGGTGCCCTGGCCGGCGATGACATGGGGGTCGTCATAGGGATGGACCAGAACCGCGCCGCTCTCCGCGATCCGCGTCTCGACGATCGTCTGGCAATCGGCCAGCGTCTCGCCGTCGATCACCACCTCGGCGCCGAAGGAGCGGGTGGCGGCGATCTTCACGAAGGGCGTGCGCGCCGGCATGACGATGGTGGCGTGGATGCCGAGCCGCTGGGCATGCCAGGCGACCGCCTGGGCGTGGTTGCCGGCCGACATGGCGATGACGCCGCGCGCACGCTCCTCAGGGCTGAGCGCCAGCATCTTGATCAGCGCGCCGCGCTCCTTGAACGAGGCGGTCGCCTGCAGGTTCTCGTATTTGACCCAGATGTCGGCGCCGGTGAGCTGCGACAGGCGCGGGGCGGGCAGGAACGGCGTGCGCATGACCACGCCCGCGAGCTGGTCCGCTGCGGCGCGGATATCGGCGAGCGTGGGGAGGGTGTCGAGCATGGATGCTTGTAGCCCCGATCGAGCCTTGGCGAAATCCGGGATCGTGAGCCCGCGGTCCGCTTCGCTCCTTGCTGGCTACGCGGTCACTTCCTCAGTCTCTCCGCCACGAAGGGGGCGAAGTAGGTGAGGATGCCGTCGGCGCCGGCGCGCTTGAAGGCGATGAGCGATTCCAGCATCGCCCTGTCGCCGTCGATCCAGCCATTGGCCGCGGCCGCCCGGATCATCGAATATTCGCCCGACACCTGATAGACGAAGGTCGGCAGGCCGAAGGTCTCCTTCATGCGGAAGAGCACGTCGAGATAGGGCATGCCCGGCTTCACCATCAGCATATCGGCGCCCTCGGCGATGTCGGTCTCCGCCTCGCGCATGGCGTCGTCGCTGTTCTCCGAGGCGACATAATAGGTCAGCTTGTCGCCCTTCAGCGTCCGGTCGGTGCCGATCGCCTCGCGATAAGGCCCGTAGAAGGCCGAGGCATACTTCGCCGTGTAGGACATGATGGCGACGTCGGAATGGCCGGCTGCGTCGAGCGCCTCGCGGATCGCCCCGATGCGTCCGTCCATCATGTCGGAGGGCGCGATGATATCGGCGCCGGCTTCCGCCTGCAGCACGGCGGCGCGAGTGATCTGCGCCACGCTCTCGTCGTTGACGATGATGCCGTCGCGCAGGATGCCGTCGTGGCCGTGATCGGTGAACGGGTCGAGTGCGGCGTCGGTGATGACCCCGATCTCCGGCACGGCCGCCTTGATGGCGCGCGCCGCCCGGCACATCAGGTTGTCCGGGTTGAGGATCTCCGAGCCGGTCTGGTCGCGGAGCGCCATGTCGACATTGGGAAAGATGGCGATCGCCGGGATGCCGAGGCGCGCTCCGCGCTCAGCCTCGCGCGCGGCGAGGTCGACGGACAGGCGCTCGACGCCGGGCATGGCCGCGATCGGCTCGCGGCGGTTCTCCCCGTCGATCACGAAGATCGGCCAGATCAGGTCGTCGACCGTGAGCGTGGTCTCGCGCACCAGGCGCCGCGACCAGTCGGCGCGGCGGTTGCGACGGAGCCGGCGCCGGCCGGTAATCCGGTCGACATCGGGGCGGACGGGCTTCAGGGGCGCAGTCATCGGTGGTCCTGGGTGCGGTTCGCTCTGGATTTGAAGAGGGCGAAACATACCACCTTTTGCCGCGCGGACAGCCGATTGCCGCTGGCCCGGATTGCGGCGTAGATGATAGGGCTGGCCGGGCAGGGGATGAGGAGCCCATCGGGACCGAGGCAGATGGTCAACGACGATCTATCACAGACGCCGCAGGTCGAGCGCGACCGCTTCGACGTGGTGCTCGACTACTATCTCATCGCCCTGTCGGTGCTGATGATGCTGCTTGGCCTGCGCGAGTGGGCGATCATCCTCGGCATCCTGCCCGGTGCCACCGGCTCGTTCGAGGCGATGACCGCGCCGTGGAAGGTCGCCACCATGTATCTGTCGGTGATCGACCTGGTCGCCTCGGTCGGCCTGTGGATGCGGGTCGCCTGGGGCAAGGTGGTGTGGCTGCTCGCGGCGCTCTCCGCCATTGCGCTGCACACCGTCTTCATCCCGACCTACGGCAGCGACCTGCCCATCGTGCTGCTGCACGTGCTGACCATCGCGGCCTTCGTCGCCCTGACCTTTCTTTCCCGGCGCGGCTGAGACCGGGCTTCCGCAACGGCGGATTTCCGCGCAAATCGAGCAATCCTGGTAAGCCCATGTTAAGGCTGGTGCTTAAGCCGATTTTTAGTCGCTTTGCGTATGGTTGCCTCCATGAGAGCAGGGAAAACACCTGCCGAACAGAGAGGCGATCATGGCAATGGCAAAAAGGGCAGTGGAGGCTGTTCCCCAGCCTCCGCGTGGGGTGGAACTGAAGCCACTCTATCTGGAAGCACTGACGCTGGTGGAGCGCCTGCATCGGCGCCTGCTTGACGTCATCAAGGACGAGTTCGACCGCGCCGGACGCTCGGACGTGAACAGCGTGCAGGCGCTGCTGCTGTCCAATATCGGCGATTCGGAGCTGACCGCCGGCGAGCTCAGGACGCGCGGCTACTATCTCGGCTCGAACGTGTCCTACAACCTGAAGAAGCTGGTCGAGATGGGCTACATCCATCACCAGCGCTCGCGCATGGACCGCCGTTCGGTGCGCGTCAGCCTGACCGAAAAGGGCCGGGAGGTCGCCGACATCGTCAACGGCCTGTACGAGCGCCACATCCGCTCGATCGACCAGGTCGGCGGCATCGGCGCCGACGATTTCCACACCCTCAACCGCTCCCTGCAGCGGCTGGAGCGGTTCTGGACGGACCAGATTCTCTACCGGCTGTAGAGCCTTCCTCCCAAGCGAAACGGCCTGCGACGCGGCCCGGCTCTGCCGGGCCGTTTCGACTCTTGCGTTGCGCATGGACTGGACCTGCGCCGCGAAAGCGCCACATAAACTGACCAAGAGAAGTTCCGACGGCGTCCCCGGTTGCGGTTCAAATCTTCGCGAATCGGCGGGGAGGGCACGACCGTTGCAATTGTAACGTGTCGGCGAGCGTGTTACGTCGGAATCCAAGGGCGGAAGTGTCGGAGATTCAAAGGACTAACGAGGCTCGCATCCTGATGACTGCCTGTTGCGTGACGATATTGCGGACTGGCTTGCTGGCGACAGCCATGTTGGCGGCCGGGCTTGCCGCCGTGCCGGCGTTTGCCCAGGACCCGATCGGCGAGGTGCTGCAGCGCAGCGGCAGCACCGAGTGGTCGGACGGATTCGACGCGGCCTCGGTGAGCGCCGCCGACGTGCGCACCTCGATTCCGACCATGTCGCCGCAGATCATCGGCGCGCTGCAGAGCGCCATTGCCGAATATTCCGGCATCGTCTCCCGCGGCGGCTGGCCGACCGTGCCCTCCGACAAGGCACTGAGGATCGGCATGAGCAACCCGGCGGTGGCTGTGCTGCGCCAGCGCCTGGCGATTGCCGGCGATCTGCCCGCCGCGGCGGACAACAATTCGACCGCCTTCGATTCCTACGTCGATGCGGCGGTCAAGCGCTTCCAGGCGCGCCACGGCATCCAGCCCGACGGCGTCGTCGGCGACTCCAGCTTCGCCGCGCTCAACGTGTCTGCCCAGGTGCGCCTGCAGCAGCTCGCCACCAATCTGACGCGCCTCAAGGTGCTGACGGCCAAGCCGCTGCCTGAGCGCTATGTGATGGTCAACATCCCGGCGGCCTCGGTCGAGGTGGTCGAGAACGGCGTCGTCGTGCAGCGCCACACCGCCGTCGTCGGCAAGGTCACGCGGCCCTCGCCGATCGTCAATTCGAAGATCACCGAGATCAACTTCCATCCTTACTGGACGGTGCCGGCGAGCATCATCCGCAAGGACCTGATCCCGCTGATGCAGAAGGATCCCACCTACCTGTCGACGTGGCATATCCGCATCTACGATCACAAGGGCAACGAGGTTCCGGAAACGGCGATCGACTGGACGACCGACGATGCGGTCAACTACCGCTTCCGCCAGGACCCGGGTGACTTCAACTCGCTGGGCATCGTCAAGATCAACTTCCCCAGCCCCGACGGCGTCTACATGCACGACACGCCGCACAAGGGTCTGTTCAACGACGATTTCCGCTTCGATTCGTCGGGCTGCGTGCGCATCCAGAACATCCGTGAACTGATCACCTGGATTCTCAAGAACACCCCCGGCCAGACACCGGACGTGGTGGATGCAGAGCTGCGCAACATCGAGCAGGTGAACGTCAGGGTGGCCGATCCGATCCCGCTCCACTGGACCTACATCACGGCCTGGTCGACGACCGACGGCATCGTCAATTTCCGCAATGATATCTACAATCTGGACGGACTCGAACAGGTGACGGCGGAGGCCAATGCCGCGCCCGTACCGGTAGATGGAGCCGGTATGCCCATCACCCCGATCGCCGCCCCCGCGACGCCACAGTAGGGCCCCATCGCCGCCGGTCGGTGAGGGCGGTTCCGTGGCGCCTGCCGCGCAACTGTGATAGAGCCCGTCCGGGTTTCGGCCGGCATCCGCCGGCCGGTGCTTTTGCTTCTTGCCGACAGGAATGGCCCATGTCCGTCACAGCCGAACTCGGCGCCAACACCGCGCCCGGATTCTTCACCGCAACGCTGGCCGAATCCGACCCCGAGATCGCTAATGCGATCGCCAGCGAGCTTGGCCGCCAGCAGCACGAGATCGAGCTCATCGCCTCGGAAAACATCGTCTCCAGGGCGGTGCTCGAGGCGCAGGGCTCGGTGATGACCAACAAGTACGCGGAAGGCTATCCCGGCAAGCGCTATTACGGCGGCTGCCAGTTCGTCGATATCGCCGAGACGCTGGCGATCGAGCGCGCCAAGAAACTGTTCGGGGCGAACTTCGCCAATGTCCAGCCGAACTCCGGCAGCCAGATGAACCAGGCAGTGTTCCTGGCGCTGCTCGAGCCTGGCGACACCTTCATGGGCCTTGATCTGGCCGCCGGCGGGCACCTGACCCACGGCTCGCCGGTCAACATGTCGGGCAAGTGGTTCAAGGTGGCGCCCTACAATGTGCGCCGCGATGACCAGCTGCTCGACTATGACGAGATCGAGCGCATCGCCAACCAGGCGAAACCGAAGCTGATCCTGGCCGGCGGCACCGCCTATTCGCGCTACTGGGACTTCAAGCGCTTCCGCGAGATCGCCGATTCGGTCGGCGCCTATCTGATGGTCGACATGGCCCATTTCGCCGGGCTGGTCGCCGGCGGCGTGCATCCCTCGCCGATCCCCCATGCCCACGTCACCACCACCACTACCCACAAGTCGCTGCGCGGACCCCGCGGCGGGCTGATCCTCGCCAATGACGAGGCGATCGCCAAGAAGCTCAATTCGGCCGTGTTCCCCGGCCTGCAGGGCGGTCCGCTGATGCACGTCATTGCGGCAAAAGCGGTGGCGCTCGGCGAGGCGCTTCGCCCGGAGTTCAAGCTTTACGCGAAAAACATTGTCGAAAATGCCCGCGCGCTTGCCGAAACGCTCAAGGGCGTCGGCTTCGAGATCGTCTCCGGCGGCACCGACAATCACCTGATGCTGGTCGATCTCAGGCCGAAGAGCCTGAGGGGCAACGTCTCGGAAAAGGCGCTCGGCCGCGCCGGCCTCACCTGCAACAAGAACGGCATTCCCTACGATCCGGAAAAGCCCTTCGTCACCTCCGGCATTCGGCTGGGCACACCGGCCTCGACCACGCGTGGCTTCGGCGTCGCCGAGTTCCGTCAGGTCGGGCAGCTGATCGCCGAGGTGCTGGACGCGGTGGCGCAGAGCGAGGACGGGGCGGCGCCGCTGGTCGAGGCCGCGGTCAAGCAGAAGGTGAGAGTGCTCGCCGACCGCTTCCCGATCTACCAGTGAGGCACGGCGAGGGTATCTAGAGGGACGCGGGGGCGATGCGCTGTCCTTATTGCGGCAATCCTGACACGCAGGTGAAGGACTCGCGGCCGTCGGAAGACAACACCGCGATCCGCCGCCGGCGCGTCTGCCCGGACTGCGGCGGGCGCTTCACCACCTTCGAGCGGGTGCAGTTGCGCGAGCTGACGGTGATCAAGCGCAACGGCCGGCGGGTGCCCTTCGACCGCGACAAGCTGATGCGCTCGGTCCAGGTGGCGCTGCGCAAGCGCACCGTCGATCCCGAGCGCGTCGAGCGCATGGTCAACGGCATCGTCCGCCAGCTTGAATCGAGCGGCGAGAGCGACATCGCCTCCGAGGCGATCGGCCAACTGGCTATGGAGGGCCTGCGCAATCTCGACGAGGTCGCCTATGTGCGCTTCGCTTCGGTCTACAAGAATTTCAACGGTGCCGAGGACTTCAAGAACGTCCTCGGCGAGCTCTCCGGCGAACCGCCGGCGATCCTGAAGACCTGACGCCATGCCGACCCGCCGCAACACTGCACCTGTCGACCCGGAATTCGACCGGCGCATGATGGCCGCGGCGCTCCGCCTCGGGCGCCGCAATCTCGGCCAGACCCATCCCAATCCGGCGGTGGGCTGCATCATCGTGAGGACCGACGGCGCCACGCCGGTGGTCGTCGGCCGCGGCTTCACCGCGGTCGGTGGTCGGCCCCATGCCGAGAAGGAGGCGCTGAAGGAGGCCGGCGCGCGCGCCGAAGGCGCCACCGTCTATGTGACTCTCGAACCCTGCGCCCATAAGGGCCGGGTGAAGCCGTGCAGCGAGGCGCTGGTCGCGGCCAAGGTGGCGCGCGTCGTCAGCGCCATGGTCGATCCCGATCCGCGCACGCAAGGCAAGGGCCACGCGGTGCTCGAGGAGGCCGGCATCGCGGTGACCACCGGCGTGCTTGCCGCAGAGGCGGCGCGGGCGCATTCCGGCCACATCCAGAGGATCACCAAGGAGCGGCCGCACGTCACTTTGAAGCTCGCCGTTTCCGCCGACGGCATGATCGGCACGCGCGGCGGCGAGCGCATGATCATCACCAGCGAGGCGGCCTTCACGGCGGTGCAGGCCATGCGCACCGATTTCGATCTGGTGATGATCGGCATCGGCACTGCGGTGATCGACAATCCGCGACTGACGGTGCGCCTTCCCGGCCTGACCGACCGCACGCCGACGCGCGTCATCCTCGATGCCTCGGGGCGGCTGTCGCTGGAATCCAATCTGGTGCAAACGGCGCGCGATGTGCCGCTGATCGTCGTGGTCGGGCCGCAGGCGCCGGAGGCCCGCAAGACCGAGCTGGCAGCAGCCGGGGCGAAGGTCATCGAGATCGGCGCGTCATCGGCCGGCGTCGATCTGCGCCAGGCCCTGGCGGCGCTCGCCAAGGAGGGGTACACGCGCGTCTTCGCCGAGGGCGGGGCGGAAGTCGCCGCCTCGCTGGTCGCCGGCGACCTGATCGACGAGGTCGTCATCTTCCGCGCACCGGTGGTCGTCGGTCCGAACGGCGTGCGGGCGCTTTCCGGCACGGCGCTGTCGGCGCTGGAGCGCAGCCCGCGCTACCGGCTGGTCGAGACCGCCGCCGTCGGCGCGGACACCATGCGGCGTTATCTGAGGGCATAAGCAATCATGTTTACCGGAATTGTCACCGATGTCGGCCGCGTCACGCGCGTCGACGAGCGTAACGACGTGCGCCGCATCGCGATCGCGTCGTCCTACGATCCCGACACCATCGACGTCGGCGCCTCGATCGCCTGCAACGGCATCTGCCTGACGGTGGTGTCGCCGGCTCTCCAGGCGGACGGCGGCTGCATCTTCGAGGTCGAGGCGGCGCCCGAGACGCTGCGCATCACGACGGCGCAGGACTGGGACGTGGGCAGCGGCATCAACCTGGAGCGCTCGCTGAGGCTCGGCGACGAGCTTGGCGGACACCTGGTCTCCGGCCATGTCGACGGGCTGGCGACCGTGGTCTCGCGCCAGGACTACAGCGAGACCACCAAGATGGTCTTCGAGGCGCCGCATGATCTCGCCCGCTTCATTGCCTTCAAGGGTTCGGTGGCGCTCGATGGCGTGTCGTTGACGGTGAACGGCGTCGACGGCGATCGCTTCGACTGCCTGTTCATCCCGCATACGCTCAAGGTGACCACGCTTGGCGCGCGCCAGCCCGGCGACAAGATCAACCTCGAGGTCGACACCATCGCGCGCTACGTGGCGCGGATTTCCGGCGCCGAGTAGGGCAGGCCGCGGCAGGATTGCCGTCTTCCGCTGACGTCTGCGCCGTCCCATTCCGCGACGATTCCGCTGGACAAGCCCGGCTCGCGCGGTATTGGTCACCGCCATCCTCCTTCACTGCAGCTCGAGTGTGTCCGTGCCGCATCTGTTGATCATCGAAGCGCGATTCTACGACGACCTCTCCGACGAGCTGTTGCGCGGCGCGGTGGGCGCGCTGGAGCGTGCCGGCGCCACCTATGAGCGCATCTCGGTGGCCGGTGCGCTGGAGATCCCGGCCGCCATCGCCATGGCGCTCGAAGCGGTCGACGAAGGCACCGTCGAATATGACGGCTACGTGGCGCTCGGCTGCGTCATCCGCGGCGAGACCTCTCACTACGAGATCGTTGCCGGCGAATCCGCGCGCGGGCTGATGGACCTGGCGATGGACGAGGCGATCGCCGTCGGCAACGGCATCCTCACCGTCGAGAACGACGAGCAGGCCTGGGCGCGGGCGCGCGTCGACGGCAAGAACAAGGGTGGCTTCGCCGCGGACGCGGCGCTGCGCATGATTGCGCTGCGCCAGCGGTTCAAGCTCTGATGGCTGCCGTCGAGGCCAGACCCGCCGAACGCAGCGCCAGACCGGCCAATCAACGCGGCGCAGCGCGGCTTGCCGCCGTGCAGGCGCTCTACCAGATGGACCTCTCCGGTGCGACGCTGCCCGAAGTGATCGCCGAATTCGAAGCCTACCGGCTCGGCAAGGAAGTCGACGGCGACCAGTACCGCAATGCCGACGCCGCCTTCTTCCGCGACATCGTCACCGGTGTGGTGCGCGAGCAGAAGGTCCTCGATCCGGCGATCGACCGGACGCTGGTCAAGGGCTGGCCGCTGACCCGTATCGACACGACGCTGCGCGCCATCCTGCGTTCCGGTGCCTTCGAGCTGGCGTCCCGTGCCGACGTGCCCTCGCGCGTGGTGATCAGCGAATATGTCGACGTCGCCAAGGCGTTCTTCGAGGACGATGCGCCTGCCGTCGTCAACGCCGTGCTCGATGCGCTCGCCCACGACCTCAGGGCAGGCGAGTTCGCCAAGCCTGAGAGCGGGGCCTAGATGGCGCCGCGGCACAAAGGACGGCCGGGCGAGTTCGAGCTGATCGAGCGCTATTTCCGGCCGCTGGCCGTCGATCCCGGCGCCTTTGCGCTCACCGACGACGCGGCGGTCTATCGCCAGCGGCCGGGCGAGGACCTGGTGGTCACCACCGACATGATCGCGGCAGGCGTCCACTTCTTCGCCGACGACGCGCCGGCCTCGGTGGCCAAAAAGGCGCTGCGCGTCAACCTCTCCGACCTCGCCGCCAAGGGGGCGACGCCCTTCGGCTATCTCCTCTCGCTGGCGCTGCCCGAGGACTGGACCGAAAGCTGGCTTGCCGGCTTCGCCCGCGGCCTCAAGGCCGACCAGGAGCAGTATGGCATCACCCTCATGGGTGGAGACACGATCCGCGCCGCCGGCGGGCTCAGCGTGTCGGTGACCGCGCTCGGCCGCATTCCCAAGGGGCGCATGGTGACCCGCGGCGGCGCCCGGCCGGGCGATGCGGTCTTCGTCTCCGGTACCATCGGCGATGCCGCGCTCGGCCTCGGCGTGCGACTGGGGCGGATCGCGCTCGACGAGGGCAGGGGGCGCAAACATCTGCTGGACCGCTACCTGCATCCGCAGCCACGCATGGCGCTGGCGCCCATCCTGCGCCGCCATGCCTCGAGCGCCATGGACGTCTCCGACGGGCTGGTCGCCGATCTTGCGCATATCTGCGATGTCTCCGGCGTCGGCGCGGAGATCGAGGCGGCCCTGGTGCCGCTGTCGCCGGCGGCCCGCCGCCTGCTTGCCGCCGACCCGACGCTGATCCAGACGATCGTCACCGGCGGCGACGACTACGAGATCCTCGCCACCGTCAGCGGCTCGGCGGCGCCGCGCTTCGCCTCTGCGGCGCGCGAGGCCGGTGTGCCGGTCGCCAATATCGGCCGCATCGTCGAAGGCAAGGGCCCGCCGCACGTGCGCGCCGCCGGCGGTGGCGCGATCCGCCTCGGCGGCGCCGGCCATACGCATTTTTAGCGTCACCGGCTTTTTTTAGCGTGATTTGAATGTGTCGGCCGGTTATCTGACGCCATGACCACGGCGGCGGCGACACACGACGGCAGCGAACCCCGGCATGCGCGGCGCAACGCCGTTCTCTTGTCCGCGGCGGCAGCGTTCAGCGGGGCGATCGGGCCGATCACCATCTCGCTGGGCGGCCTCGCCGGTAGCTATCTGCTCGATGCCGACAAGTCGTTGGCCACGCTCCCGGTGAGCGGCTACACCGTCGGCGTTGCCGCCGGCACCATCCCCGCCGCCCTGCTGATGCGCCGGGTCGGCCGCCGCGCCGGCTTCCTGTCCGGCGCTTCCGTCGCCGTCTTCGGCGGTCTCATCGCCGCCTATGCGGTGCTCGCCGCTTCCTTCGCGCTTCTCGTCCTCGGCCTGATGGTCGTCGGCTTTTCGGCAGCCTTCGCCCAGCAATACCGCTTTGCCGCCGCCGATGCCGGCAGCCCGGCCTTTCGCGCTCGCGCCATCTCGTGGGTGCTCACCGGCGGCATCGCCGCTGCCGTGATCGGCCCACAGACGGTCATCTTCACCCGTAACCTGTTCTCTCCGATTCCCTTTGCCGGCAGCTTCCTTGCCATCGGCGGCCTCGCTCTGGTGGCGATCCTGATCCTGTCGCAGCTCTCCGGCGCGGCCCGCCAGCCGCCGCCCCATGCCGAGCGCACCGGCGGCCGACGGCTCGGCGAGATTGCGCGCCAGCCGCGCTTCATCGTCGCCATCCTTTGCTCGATGGGTTCCTACGCGATGATGAGCCTGTTGATGACGGCAGCGCCCCTGGCAATCGTCGGTTGCGGCTTCGGTCAGGACAATGCGGCGCTCGGCATCCAGTGGCACGTGCTGGCCATGTTCGGCCCGAGCTACATCACCGGCCAGCTCATCGCCCGCTACGGCAAGGAGCCGGTGATCGCCATCGGCATGCTGCTGCTGGCGCTGTGCGCCGGGGTGGCGATGTCCGGCCTCAACCTGGCGAATTTCTGGGGGGCACTGATTCTCCTCGGCCTCGGCTGGAATTTCGGCTTCATCGGTTCCACCGCCATGCTCACCGAGACCTACCGGCCGGAAGAGAAGAACACTGTGCAGGGCCTGAACGATTTTCTTGTCTTCGGCTCGGTGGCCGTGGCCTCTCTGTCGTCCGGCAAGCTCTACGCCTCGGTCGGCTGGGAACGGCTCAATTTCACCGTTTTTCCGGTGATTTCGATCTGCCTGCTGGGCCTGGCGGTGATCCTCATCCTGAAGCGGCGTCGGGCGGGCTGAGCCGGCTCTCCAGGGGGCTTTGCGCAAGGTCAAGAGGGACCCTACACATGGCTTGACGCCCGTTTCCTGACGGGTCATACCCACGCCGGTTCCCGGCCGCCGGGGGGGGCGGTATCGTTCGGCCAATTCGCACTGGCTGGGCGCGTGCGGCTCTTCTCGGCCGCCTGCCGACTCCAGCCGACGGAGGGAAAGACCCGTGATTTACCTGATCATTCTGTGTGGGCTGATCGCTATTGCCTATAGCGTCTGGTCGGCCCGCGACGTGCTGTCTGCGGATCCCGGTTCGGCCCGCATGCAAGAGATATCGGCCGCCGTCCAGGAGGGCGCTACGGCCTATCTCAGGCGGCAGTACACCACCATCGCCGCGGTCGGCATCGTGGTGTTCCTCATCATCGCCTGGTTCCTGTCGATCACCGTCGGCATCGGCTTCCTGATCGGCGCCATCCTCTCCGGCTCGGCCGGCTTCATCGGAATGATGATCTCGGTGCGCGCCAACGCCCGCACCGCTCAGGCATCGACCAAGAGCCTGGCTGCGGGCCTGGCCATCGCCTTCCGCTCCGGGTCGATCACCGGCATGCTGGTTGCCGGCCTGGCGCTGCTCGGCGTCAGCGTCTATTTCCTGATCCTCACCCAGTTCCTCGGCCACGCCCCCACCGACCGCGTCGTCATCGACGCCCTGGTGGCGCTCGGCTTCGGCGCTTCGCTGATCTCCATCTTCGCCCGTCTCGGCGGCGGCATCTTCACCAAGGGTGCTGACGTCGGCGGCGACCTGGTCGGCAAGGTCGAGGCCGGCATTCCCGAAGACGATCCCCGTAACCCCGCGACCATCGCCGACAACGTCGGCGACAATGTCGGCGACTGCGCCGGCATGGCTGCCGATCTGTTCGAGACCTACGCGGTTACTGTGGTCGCCACCATGGTGCTGGGCTCGATCCTGCTCACCGGCGACATGGCGGCAACCGGCATGATGTATCCGCTGGCGATCGCCGGCGTCTGCATCCTGACCTCGATCGCCGGCATGTTCTTCGTCAAGCTCGGCGCCAACGACTGGATCATGGGCGCCCTCTACAAGGGCTTCATCGCCTCGGCGCTGCTCTCCATCGTCGGCCTGGCGCTGGTTACCTGGCTGGTCTTCGGCTTCGGCACCACGGTCACCGTCGGTGCCAAGACCTTCACCGGCCTCAGCCTGTTCATCAGCGGCATCGTCGGCCTGATCGTCACCGGCCTGATCGTGTGGATCACCGAGTACTACACCGGCACCGATCACCGTCCGGTGCAGTCGATCTCCAAGGCCTCGATCACCGGCCACGGCACCAACGTCATCCAGGGCCTCGCCGTCTCGCTCGAGTTCGACCGCCTTGCCGGCGCTGGTGATCATCGCCGGCATCCTGGCCACCTATAATCTCGCCGGGCTTTACGGCATCGCCATCGCGGTCACCACCATGCTGGCGCTGGCGGGCGTGGTCGTGGCGCTCGACGCCTTCGGCCCGGTCACCGACAATGCCGGCGGCATCGCCGAGATGGCCGACCTGCCGGCCGAGGTGCGCAAGACCACCGACGCGCTCGACGCGGTCGGCAACACCACCAAGGCGGTCACCAAGGGCTATGCCATCGGCTCCGCCGGCCTCGGTGCTCTGGTGCTGTTCGCGGCCTATACCTCGGACCTGACGCACTTCTCTGCCAACCCGACGGACTTCCCGTTCTTCACGGGCGTCAAGGTCGACTTCTCGCTGGCCAATCCGTACGTCGTCGCCGGCCTGCTCTTCGGCGGCCTGCTGCCCTATCTGTTCGGCGGCATCACCATGACGGCGGTCGGCCGCGCGGCGAGCGCCATCGTCGAGGAGGTGCGCCGGCAGTTCAAGGAGAAGCCCGGCATCATGAAGGGCACCGACAAGCCGGACTACGGCAAGGCGGTTGACCTGCTGACCCGTGCTGCCATCCGCGAGATGGTGGTGCCCTCGCTGCTGCCGGTGCTCTCGCCCATCGTCGCCTTCTTCATCGTCCTGTGGATCGGCGGCAAGAGCGAGGCCTTCTCGGCGCTCGGCGCCATGTTGCTCGGCGTCATCGTCAACGGCCTGTTCGTCGCCATCTCGATGACGGCTGGCGGCGGCGCCTGGGACAATGCCAAGAAGTACATCGAGGACGGTCACTACGGCGGCAAGGGTTCGGACGCCCACAAGGCGGCCGTGACCGGCGACACCGTCGGCGACCCCTACAAGGACACGGCCGGCCCGGCTGTGAACCCGATGATCAAGATCACCAACATCGTCGCCCTGCTTCTGCTGGCGGTGCTTGCCCACTAGGGACCGATCGGTCCGATTTTCGGGGGCAACCGTGCCGTGCGGCACGGTTGCCCCTTTTTATTTCGCTTCTAGACTGGCTGGCGGAAGGTTCCCGAAACGGAGACACCAGCCATGCCTCACGCCCGGATTCGCCGTCTTGCCGTCTGCCTGATGGTGGCGCTTCTGCTGCCGGCCCTTTCGGCCTCGGCCGACGACAAGAAGCCGTCGTTTCAATTCAACCTGTTCTCGGTCGAGGGGCTGGTGGTCGGCAAGACGATCACCGTCGACCAGGCTTACGGCGAGCAGCACCACAAGGCGGTGCCCAGCCCGTTCTCCTTCGTGGTGCCGTTGTCGCCGAGCAAGGAATACGAGGTCTTCTTCGATGCGGAACCGCCCGGCGATGCGTGGATCAAGCTCAGCTTCGCCACCTCGGACCGCCAGCTCATCGAGAACATCCAGTTCGTCCACCTGACCGTGGACATGGGCGACCTCAAGGCGCGGGAGCAGGCGGTGGCGCAGGCGTTGATCAACGGCGGGCTGCCGACCGTCTTCGAGGGCAGGACCAATACCGGGCGCGATTCCGTGCGCGCCATCAAGATCGGCGACTACGACGCCGTCGAGGTCATCGCCCATTACGACGAGCCGAAACTCGGCAAGATGTATGCGCGCCTGGTCGGCATCATCAACCCGAACGGGCCGGACGGTGTCGCGGCAGTCGCCAACGTCGTTCTGTCGCGGGTGCCGTTGAAGACCGTCGACGACTTCGCGAAGACCCGCGGCGGGGCGCTGCTCTCCTACTTCAAGTACCTGTAGCTGCCGGGTTTTTGGCGGCTACTTGGGCACGCCAAATCCGACCACGCCGGCCAGCACCTGCTGCAGGAAGCTCTGATCGGAGCCGCCCGTCGGCGTCGTGCGCGAGATGAAGTCGAACACCTTGCCGTCCTTCAGGCCGTAATTGGCGACGTGGTCGACCTGGTCCTTGTCGTTGAAGTAGACGGCCACCACGCGCTGGCCAATGACCTTTTCGGGCATGAAGGCGACCGGGCGCTCGCGCGTCTGGCTGATGTAGTAGTAGACGTCGTTGCCGTAATTGGCCGTGGTCGAAGGGGAGCCGAGCGCGATCAGCACCTGCTCCTTGCTGGAGCCGGGCGGCACCTGTTCGAGCGCCGTCGGCGACACCACGTAGCCGTGCTGGGAGGTCTCGGCGATGCTGCCGAGGCCGCCGGCACCGCCGGTCGCGCCGCAGCCCGCCAGCCCGAGTCCGGCCGTCAGGGCGACGGCAAGCGTCAGCATGGTCCGCGGCGGGTGCCCGCAAACCCGAGAACCGCCGTCCTGCCCGTGCCCGTCCTTGCTCATTCCACCCCCGTCCTGCTTCTTGCCGGCGCGGCCGCCGCCGCTTCATGACTCGATTGCATGCGCCGCCGACAGGCTTGTGCATGATCGTGTCGGAAACGTGGTATTCCGCGCGATACGCGCTCTACCGTGCCGCGGCCCGGCTTGCAACGGTTCCCGGCTTGGAAGAATGTCTTGGGGGCCAACTGGAGGGGACCGCTGGAGTGTTTGCACGCCTGTTCCGCGCCGACCGAGCGGCAGAGACCGCAGCGGCGGCGGCCTATGGAGCGATCGTCGCCCAGGCGCGGACGCCCGCCCTCTACGCCGCCCTCGGCGTCCCCGATTCGGTGACCGGCCGCTTTGAAATGGTCGTTTTGCACACGGTTCTGGTCATCCACCGGCTGCGCCAGGAGGGCGCGGCGGGGGCCACGCTCGGCCAGGGCATTTTCGACGATTTTTGCCGCGACATGGACCAGTCGCTGCGCGAACTCGGCTTTGGCGACATGGGCGTGCCCAAGCGCATGAAGAAGCTGGGAGAAAGCTTCTATGGCCGGGCTGAGGCGTATGGCCGCACGCTCGCCGACAAGGCCGCATTGACCGAGGCGATCGCGCGCAATGTGTTTCCCGACGAGGTTGCACCGCCTGCCGCCGGCCGGCTCGCCGGTTATGCCATGGCCGGCGCGGCGACTCTGGCGGAAACGCCGCTGGCGGCGATCGGCGAGGGCAGGGTGGCCTTTCCCGACCCCGCCGGTTTCGCGCACGGGGATGGGGAATGAACGAACACGCCGTCCTTTCCCATCCCTATGACACGGCCGGCCTGCCGGCGACCGGCGTGGACATCGATTTCGCGGCCAGCGATGCCGAGCGCGCGGCGCTGGCGGCCGCCTATGACCTCAATTCCGTCGAAGGGCTCTCTGCAACGGCGACACTGACCCGGGCCACGGGCGGCCTGGTGGCCGTTGAAGGGCGGGTGACCGCGGACATCGTCCAGTCCTGCGTGGTCAGCCTGGAACCGGTGGCCCAGCACATCGACGAGGCGTTCACGGTGCATTTTATACCGGCCGATTCGGCAGGTGCCGGGCCGACCGTGGCCGGACGCGAGGTGGCAATCGACCCGGAGGCGCCCGATCCGCCGGAGGTGATGGCGGGCACCACCATCGATCTGGGGGCGCTGGCCGAGGAAATGTTCGTGCTGGCGATCGACCCCTATCCGCGCGCGCCGGGGGCGGAAATGCCCGCCGACGGCGGCGATGAGGCCCCATTGGAGGCAGAATCGCCCTTTGCCGCGCTGCGCGATGTCATCCGCAGCAGGAAGTGAAGGCCGGACTTGATCGCCGCAGGGCCTTTGTCTGACAACACGAAGCCTGTAATGTTCGCGCGCTTTGGCGCGGGGACGTGCGGCCGGAAAAGCCGCGAATCAATCAAATGTGCGGCGCAGGGGCTCGATGGCGGGAACAATCACGGCATCGCTTGATGTCATGGGAGGCGACAAGGGGCCGGAGGTGGTGCTGCCGGGGGCTGACCTCGTGCTCAGCCGCCATCAGGGCATGCGCTTCCGTCTATTCGGCGACGAGGCGGTCGTCCGGCCGATCCTGGAGCAATATCCGCGCCTCGAGGCCGCATCCGACTTCGAGCACTGCGAGGTGACGGTGCGCGGCGAGGACAAGCCCAGCCAGGCGCTGCGTCGCGGGCGCGGCAAGTCCAGCATGTGGCGTGCCATCGAGGCGATCAAGGAAGGCGCGGCCTTCACCGTATCGGCCGGCAACACCGGTGCGCTGATGGCCATGGCGCTCTTCTGCCTGCGCGGCGCCAACGACGTCGACCGGCCGGCGATCGCCGGCATCTGGCCGACGCTCAAGGGCGAGGCGGTGGTGCTCGATATCGGCGCGACCATCGGTGCCGACGCCGAGCAGCTGTTCGAATACGCGGTAATGGGCGCCGCCATGGCCCGCGCCTTGTTCAACAAGGAGCGGCCGACCGTCGGCCTGCTCAACATCGGCGTCGAGGAGATCAAGGGCATCGAGGAGATTCGGCTCGCCGGCCAGATGCTGAAGGAGGCCGAGCTGCCCTATCTCGACTATCAGGGCTTCGTCGAGGGCGACGACATCGGCAAGGGGACCACCGACGTGGTGGTGACCGAGGGCTTCGCCGGCAACATCGCGCTGAAGGCCGCCGAAGGCACCGCCCGGCAGATCATGTCCTATCTGCGCGACGCGATGGCCACCAGCCTGACCGCCCGGGTCGGTTATCTGCTGGCGCGCGGCGCCTTCAACAAGCTGCGCCACAGGATGGACCCGCGGCGCAGCAATGGCGGCGCCTTCCTCGGGCTCGGTGGACTGGTGATCAAGAGCCACGGCGGCACCGACGCGGAGGGTTTCGCCTCGGCCATCGAGATCGGCTACTCCATGGCCAGGAGCGGAATCGTCGGAAAGATCAACAAGGACCTGTCGGCGCACCGCGAAGCGGTCGCCGCCGCCAGCAAGGTCGCCAATACGGGTGCATTGTGAGCAAATTGCGTTCTGTCGTCCTGGGTGCCGGTGGCTACCTGCCCGAGAAAATCCTTACCAACGCTGACCTGGCCAGGATGGTTGATACCTCCGACGAGTGGATCCGGCAGCGTACCGGCATCGCCCAGCGCCACATCGCCGCTGAAGGGGAGCTGACCTCGGATCTCGCCGTAGCGGCGGCGCGGGCCGCGCTCGGCCGGGCAGGCGTGGCGGCCGACGACATCGACCTGATCGTGCTGGCCACCTCGACCCCGGACAATACTTTTCCGGCGGCGGCGGTGACCGTGCAGGAGAAGCTCGGCATGACCTCGGGCGCCGCCTTCGACCTGCAGGCGGTGTGTTCCGGCTTCGTCTACGCCCTCACCACCGCCGACGCGATGATCCGCGCCGGCCAGGCCAAGAAGGCGCTGGTCATCGGCTCCGAGACCTTTTCGCGCATTCTCGACTGGACCGACCGGGGCACCTGCGTGCTGTTCGGCGACGGGGCGGGCGCGCTGGTGCTGGCTGCCGAGGAGCAACCAGGCACGCACGACGACCGCGGCTTGCTGAGCGCGCATCTGCGTTCGGACGGCCGCCACAAGGAGCAGCTTTATGTCGATGGCGGACCGTCGTCGACCGGCACGGTCGGCCATGTGCGCATGGTCGGGCGCGAGGTGTTCAAATACGCCATCTCGGCGATCGGCGACGTGATCGAGGACGCATTCAACGCGACCGGCTTCACCGCCGCCGACATCGACTGGTTCGTGCCGCATCAGGCGAACATCCGCATCATCGACGGCAGCGCGAAGAAATTCGGCATCCCCGACGAGAAAGTCATCAAGACGGTGGCGCAGCACGGCAACACGTCGGCCGCGTCGATTCCACTGGCTTTGGCGCTGGCCTGCGACGATGGACGCATCAAGCGCGGCGATCTTCTGCTTCTGGAGGCGATGGGAGGCGGCTTCACCTGGGGTTCGGTGATTTTGCGCTGGTAGGCACTCCCCCATATGGGGGTGGTCGCCAGCGCCATATCGCACCGCCGGAGAGTTGATTCCGTCTTTGTGAAGCAATAGGTTATCGCATTGGATTGACGGCGAGAATGCGCCACAGCGGCGGCGCTCCCCAGGGGGGGATTTTCGAGGCCATGGCAGGCAAGACGGTGACTCGGGCCGATCTGTGCGAGGCGGTCTACCAGGCGGTAGGCCTATCGCGGACGGAGTTGGCGGATCTCGTTGAGCTTGTCCTCGGCGAGATCAGCAATCGCATCGTTGCGGGCGAGGCGGTGAAACTGTCGTCATTCGGCTCCTTCATTGTCCGCAACAAAGGCGAGCGCATTGGGCGCAACCCGAAGACTGGCGAGGAAGTACCGATATCACCGCGGCGGGTGATGGTCTTCAAGCCGAGCAACGTTCTCAAGCAGAGAATTAATCAGGCGCTGATCGACGGTGGCAGCCGGGAGGAAAGCGACCAATGACGACCGCGCCCGCGGCGGGCGCGGATTGCAGGGATGAACAGTGTCCAAGGGGCCAGACGCGTTCAGAACGATCAGTGAGGTAGCGGGTGAACTGAGTTTGCCGCAACACGTATTGCGGTTCTGGGAGACCCGTTTCACACAGATCAAGCCACTCAAGCGTGGCGGCGGCCGGCGTTATTATCGCCCCGACGACGTCGAGCTGTTGCGTGGCATCCGGCACCTGCTCTACGGCGAGGGCTACACCATCCGTGGTGTCCAGCGCATCCTCAAGGAGCAGGGTGCGCGCTTCGTCATTGCCGCTGGCCGGGGCGAGCTGACCGCGCCCACGCACCGCGGCGACGACGGGCGGCACGAGCCCGACGACACCGATATTGCTGCGCTCGACAGCGACCACAGCGGCCTGGAGGCCTTCGACCGCGGGGAGGCAGACGACGGCCACGCGCCGCAGACGCGGCCGGTCAACGGCGCCGGAAAGCTCGTGAAAGGCGCCGTCCCACGGCTGTCCGATGGCGAGAAAGATCGCCTGCAGACCACATTGGGCGAGCTGCTTGAGCTGAAACGCCTGCTCGACCAGTCGCGCTGAGGCTGAAACAAACCCCTCAAATCGGCAGCGCAATCGCCTCTGGCGCGTTGCACCCGGACGCCGGCGCCCATATAGTCCGCGCCGGTCGGAGCGTGGCGCAGTCTGGTAGCGCACCTGACTGGGGGTCAGGGGGTCGCTGGTTCGAGTCCAGTCGCTCCGACCAGATATACTAGCGATTGTGGATGCCCTTGGTCCCTTCGATGGCGCGCTTTTGGGGGGATTTGCGGGATTCGCGCCCGTAGCTCAGCGGATAGAGCGTCGCGCTTCGAACGCGAAGGTCGGGAGTTCGAGACTCTCCGGGCGCGCCAAATGTCCAAAAGACAATACCCGTCGGCTGGTCGAGCGCCGCCTTGAGCAAGGGCACCGCCGCGGGGCCGAGCCGGTGCGCGCCTACTTCACCGCGCCGACCACGATGCCGCGCGTCAGCGTGCGCTGGAAGATCAGGAAGAAGATCACGGTTGGCGCAATGCCGAGCAGCGAGGCCGCCGCCTGGAGGACGGGATCGGAAATGTTCTGTCCGCGGGTCAGGCCCATCGCCACCGAGACCGTCTGGTGGTTGTTCGAGACCAGCATCACCAGCGGGATCAGGAACTCGTTCCAGGTCCAGATGAAGAAGAAGGTGCCGACCACCATCAGCGTCGGCCGCAGCACCGGCACGACGACCAGCCACAGCACCTGCCATCCGCTCGCCCCGTCGATCTCGGCCGCCTCGAGGATGTCGCGCGGGAAGCTGCTCAGCACCGCCGACAGCAGGTACGTTCCGAAGGCGCTCTGGATCACCGAGAAGATGATGATGACGGACAGTGTGCTGTCGTAGAGGTGTGTCGCCTTGGCCATGGTGTAGAGCGGATAGACGATCGACTCCTGCGGCACCATGATGCCGAGCAGCAGGATGACCAGGATCGCCGGCGATCCGCGCACCTTGCCGATGCCGATGGCGTAGGCATTGAAGAGGCTGATCAGCACGCCGAATATCGCGACCATGGCGCTGATCAGAACGCTGTTCCAGAGCTTGAGCGTGAAGTCGGAGAGCGTCCAGAATTTCTGCAGCGCCGCGAAGTTTATTTCGTGCGGCAGCGCCAACGGCCCGCCCAGCGCATAGTCGGCGCTGGTCTTGACCGCATTGATCAGCGCCAGGAAGAACGGAAACAGCGTCAGCAGCAGGAACACGATCAGGATCGCCAGGATCACCCAGCGGAACGGGCTCCGGCGCCTGGTCATGGTTTGTGCGGCCGCCGCCTTCGTCTTGCGATCGCCAAAGCTCAGGGTTGCCTCGGCCATGACCTATGCCTTCGCCTGCTGCTGCGCCTGGAAGCGCAGGAAGATCACGGCCAACACAACCGTCAGCGCCATCTGCACCACCGCAATCGCCGCCGCATAGCCGACCCGCTGGGTGGTGAAGAAGTGATAGTAGGTGAGGTAAGAGGGGACCAGTGTCGCGTTGTCCGGCCCGCCCGCCGTCAGCACGAACACCGGAGCGAACACCTTCAGCGCCGCGATCATCGTCGTCAGGACCACCACGAAGATTTCGGGTGCCAGCATGGGTATCGTGATCGCGCCCAGCCGCTGCCACCAGCCTGCACCGTCGAGCTCTGCCGCCTCGTAGAGCGCCGGGTCGACGCGCGACAGCCCGGCCATGAACACCACAAGACAATAGCCGACCTGGATCCACACGATCATCAGCGACACCGACGGCAAGGCCCAGGTCGCGTCACCGATCCAGTTCTGCGCCAGCGGCTCCAGCCCGATTGCCTTGAAGATGGTGTTGACCACGCCCAGCGGGTTCAGGATCCAGCCCCACAACACGCCGGCCGTCGTCACCGGCAGAATCTGCGGCAGGTAGAAGCCGGCGCGGAACAGGCTCGACATCTGCTCGCCGAACTGGTCGCGGATGTAGTCGAAGAGCAGTGCCGCCAGCACCAACCCGATCAGCACCGGAATGATTGTCATCGAGATGATGAACAGCAGCGTGTGGATCATCGATCCCCAGAACTGGTCGTCCTGGAGCAGCCGCTCGTAGTTCCTGAGACCGATCCAGCGCGGCGTGCCGACGCCCTTCCACACCATGAAGCTCAGGACGAAGTTGGCGATCTGTGGAATGAGGACAATCACCAGAAACCCCAGCGTGCCGGGGATCAGGTAGAGGTAATACCCCCGCCGGTCTCGCCTCAGCGCGCCCTGAGCTGCGGCCATGGTTCCCTCCCAGATCGGCCGGGCCGCGCCCCAGGGGGCGCGGCCCGTCGTAAGCTTTGACTACTGGTTCTCCTGGGCGTCGTCGTAGACCTTCTTGATCTCGGCGACGAACTGCTCGGGCGTGAGCGTGCCCTGGAACAGACCGGTGTCCTTCTGGTTCAGGACATCATAGTAACCCGGCACCGGCCAGTCGGGGTAGAAGCCGAGGCCGTTCTTGTCCGAGATCTCCTTGAACACGGCGGCGGCGTTCTTGCCGACCGGGTCGGTGATGGTTGCCGGATCGGCGGCGATCGCGACACCGCCATCGTTGGCGAGCTCGGTCTGATACTTCGGCGACAGCGTCAGGCTGATCCATTGCGCAGCCAGATCGGGGTTCTTGGAGCCCTTCGGGACGACCCAGAGGTTGCCGGTCGAGCCGACCGAATATTTCGGCGTCGGAATGAGGAACTGGCCCCACTTGAAGGTCTTGATGGTCGAGGCGAAGTTGCCGAGGTTCCAGGTGCCCGAAACGTACATCGGCGCCTTGCCGGAGGTGAACAGCAGCGCGGCGTCCGGATCCTTCATGCCGGTCGAGTCCTTGCTGATGTAGCCCTTGCCGACCCAGTCCACCAAAGTCTTCGCGGCGAACAGGTAGGGCGCGCCGTCGAGCGGTGCCTTGAGGCCCTGGTAGTTCTGGATCCAGGTGTCATCGGCCTTGGTGTAGGCCAGCGAGGCGAGCAGATGCTGGCCGCTGGTATCGATAGCGCCCAGCGCCAGCGGCGTGATCCCCTGCTTCTGGAAGGCGGCCATGTCGGCCTCCCATTCCGCGAGGGTGGTCGGCGGCTTCAGCCCGGCCTTGTCGAACATGTCGATGTTGTAGAAGCACGACACGTATTCGCCATAGACCGAGATGCCCCAGATGTGGCCGGACCCATAAATGCCCTTGTCGTCGTACTTGGACAGCACGATGTCGCCGGCATTGAGGATTTTGTCCCAGCCCTCGGACGTGTAGTAGCTGTCGAGATTGGTCAGCAGGCCCTGGCTGGCGACGAGGCCGGCGGTGGCGTTGCCCTTGTTGTATTCGAGGACGTCCGGAGCCTGGTCCGAGTTGAGGATCATGCTGCCGGAAGCCTGCAACTGCTGGAAGGTCTTCTGCTGGAAGTTGACCGTCACATCGGGGTGGCTCGCCTTGAACTCGTCGAGTGCCTTGGTCCAGGCGACGCCTTCCGCGCTTGCCGCGTCCTCGAACCACCAGATGTTGAACGTCTTCTGGGCAAACGCGACGTTGCCGAGCATCAGCAGCGACCCCGCGGCCACCAGAGCCAGTTTCGATAATGAAGTCATAAGGATCGTCCCTCTCGATCAGCGGACCACATGTTCCTCCCATTGCCGGCAATCGGTCCGCGAATGCTCCGGCAGGAATCTCCTTCACGCCCCCAGTGGCGGTCTTTTCACCTCCGGTGTTCCGCCAAAGTTCCGGCGGAAGAAATCCAGTGTCTTATCCACAATATACGGGCGGGCCACCCTGGGCCAGAAGTTAGGCACCACGAGGGCGAGGCGGCTTCGCGAACCATCGGCCTAGCGCGAGAAGGCACGAAACGGATTGTCGTGGGTGAGGCGGACAATGGTCGCTTCGTCGACGCCGGACTGCCTGAGCTTGGGGAGCAGCACCTCGGAGAGATGCGTATAGGGCTTGGGCTGGCCGCCGCCGGGCTTGGCCGGATCGTACCAGCCGCGGTCGTGGCTCAAGAGAAGCTGGTCGACGAAGCCGGCGTCGAGGACGTGATGGATCAGGTCGAGGTTCCAGTCATCCTCGGTATTACCGATGGAGTCGAACTCGATCCAGGCGCCGCGGCGGGCAACGGCAAGATGCAGCGCACGATCGGGCTCAAGCTGGGTGTGGATGGAAATGAAGCGCGACGGGTCGTAGCCGGCAGCCTCGATAATATCGAGCTGGTCCATGACCACGCGGCCCTTGATCGTGTGGCTGCCGATGATGGCATTGGTCTGGCGCCCGGCAACTGCGGCGGCGCGCAGGATGCGCTTTTCGAGATCGGTGATGCCGTCGTCGCCGGCACTGAGCTTGATCCAGGCAGCGCGCACGCCTGATTGCTCGATCTGGTCGGTGAGCTCGGCGAGCATCCAGTCGCGGAGCGCTTCCTCGCTGGCGTCCCTGACCCAATCCGGGATCCACGGCTCCCGGTAGTTGCCGGTCGGCACCACGATGGGCAGGCCGGTGGCCTCGGAAACCGCGCGATCGATATCCGCCCGCCGCCCGACGCCGCCGGTCGAGCACTCGACCAGCGCGGTCACCCCGTGCGCCTTGATGCGCTCGATCTCGGGAGCCATCAGGCGCACCACGTCGGCCGGGTCGGCCTCGGCATAGCCCGGCTGGTCGGGGGTGCGCAGATCGACGAAGACATGTTCGTGCGGCAGGATCATGCCCAACTGGTCACGCGTCCTGGGGCCAAGCGTGGTGTAGAGCGTGGGCATCGGAGGTCCTCCCGATCAGCCGCCTGTCGCCTCGCGCGCCTGCTGCTGGCGCCGCTTGTGGGCCGCCGCCACCAGAGCCAGATATTCCCACGCGACGGTTGCCGCCGCCAGCGCCGTGATCTCGGCGTGGTCGTAGGGCGGCGACACCTCGACCACGT
This sequence comes from uncultured Alphaproteobacteria bacterium, assembly GCA_963785065.1. Lineage (GTDB taxonomy): Bacteria > Pseudomonadota > Alphaproteobacteria > Rhizobiales > Kaistiaceae > CAVSRC01. The sequence continues at coordinate 435,484 of CAWATX010000004.1, read as the reverse complement.
CCATGCCGATGAAGCGCAGGTCGACCAGGCGGCGCAGGATGCCCTGCATCTGCCAGGTGGCCAGCCCCCCGACCTCCGGCGTGCCGGTGCCCGGCGCGAAGGCCGGATCGAGCACGTCGATATCGAAGCTGAGATAGGCGGGCGTCTTGCCGATGATCTCGACGATGCGCTGGGCGATGGCCGCCGGGCCCATCTCGTGGACGGTCAGTGCGTCGATGATGGTGACGCCCTGGTCGATGGTCCAGTCGCGGATATGCTTGTCGACCGGTGAGCGGATGCCGATCTGGATGGTGCGGTGCGGGTCGATCAGGTCGGCGTTGATGGCATGGTAGAAGACCGAGCCGTGGGCGTAGTGCTGGCCGAAATTCTCCGGCCAGGTATCGACATGGGCGTCGAAATGGATCAGCGCCAGCGGCGTTCCCTGGCGCTTGGTGGCGACTTCGAGCAGCGGCAGCGTGATGCCGTGGTCGCCGCCCAGCGCCAGCAGGTGATCGACCGGCGAGGCCTGCTGCTCGATCAGCCGGATGGTGTTGGAGATGTCGCCGAGCGCGATCTGAAAATCGCCGATGTCCGACAGCGACAGGGTGGCCGGGTTGATGCGCCAATGGGGGTGGTGGCCGTCGGTGAGCATGCGGCTCGCCTGGCGGATGGCCGATGGCCCGAAGCGGGCGCCGGGGCGGTTGGTGGTGCCGAGATCGAAGGGGATGCCGGCGACGCAGAACTCGGCGTCGCGGTCGTGACGTTCGATGCCGAGGAAGGTGGGCCGTATGGCGAAGGTCGGAGTGTCGTTCATGGCTTTCACGCGAAGCGGAAGACGGCTGCCGCGATGGCGCAGGTCCAGCGACCGGACCTGTCGCCCTCGGAGGCGGCGGTGAGCGAAGTGCTGCCGATGATGAGCTCGCTGGTCTCGTAGACCTTGCGGCGCTCATTCCAGGCGGCGTCGGGATCGAACTCGATGCCGAGCGTCGAGGCGAGCATGGAGGCGGCGAGGTCTTCGGCGTATTGGCCGCTCTCCTCGCCGGTCATGCCGTAGCCATGGTGCTCGGAAATGTAGCCGTACCGGGCCTGATCGGTCGGTCGGGCAAGCCCGATCGAGGCATGGATGCGCCGGCCGGGCTCACTGGTTTCGGCCCGTGCCATGACGCAGAAGGTGATCTCGCCGGGCTTGAGCGTCCGGACGCCGTCGTCGCGATCGAGCTGGCGGCAGCCGGGCGGCAGGATCGAGGAGACGGTGACCAGGTTCTGCTGCTCGATATCGGCCTCGCGCAGCGCCAGCTCGAACGCGGTGAGTTGATCGCGGTGGACGCCGAGGCCGCTGGTGAGGAAGAAGCTCGAGGGAATCGGGAACACTGGGGCGCCGGCCGGTCAATCCTGGGTCTCTTGGGCCACGGCGTGGAAAGCGTCGCAGCGTCGCGGCAGACTGGCCGCTTGGCGGGCCTACGTCAATGCGCGGGAAGGCCACGCCGCCCGTTCGATCACCGCCGGGCGTGGTGTCCGCGGCACCGTCCGCGGTGCCGGCGCCGGCACCCGGTGGCGTAGTGCAGCCTCGTAATGCAGCCGGCGCACATAGGCCCGGTCCGCGGCGACCGCGCCCCACAGCATGCCGTAGAGCAGGAAGAGGTGGCGCCAGTGGTCGTTGTCGATGACGTTGTGGATCATGACGTGGCCGACGAAGACGGCGAAGGCGCATTGCACGATCGGCGTCCACGGCCGCCGCTTGAAGAGCAGCGGGAAGGCGGCGGCCAGCGTCCACACGACCAGCACGATGTAGGAGAAGCCGCCGAGCCAGCCATAGGTGGTGAAGCCCTTCAGCCACATATTGTGCTCGTCCTCGCCGAGCAGCTTGCCGAAGGCCTCCGGGCCGATGCCGAACGGATGCTGCTGGACGAGGAAGAAGCCGATCGCCTGGCGGGCGAAGCGCCCCAGGTGGCCGGCGTCGTAGCTCTCGAGAAGCTGGGCGCGCTGGACGAACAGATTGTTGATGGCCGGGATCGACAGGGCGACGGCAACCAAGAGGGCGACGGCGACGATGCCGGCGGTGAAATAGACGACGATGCGCAGGCGGCCGAGCTGGCGCGGCTCGTTGACGTAGACAAAGATGCCGACCAGCACCAGCACCAGTACCGTCATCGCCCAGGCGGCGCGCGAGAAGGCGAGGAACTCGGCAAGCAGAAGAACTGCCAGGAGCGCCGCCGGGACAAGGCTGTCGCGCAGGCGTTGGACGAGGATGTCGCGGAACAGGAAGGCGATGGGCAGCACCAGGAAGGGGGCGAAGACGTTGGGGTCCTGGAAGGCGCCCATGACGCGGCCGTAGCGCAGGAACATGCCGCCGCCGGGAACGACGTGGAAATAGCCGCCGATGCCGGCGAGCGAGGTCAGTACGGCGGCGGCGATATAGGCCCGTCGGATGATAACCAGCCGCCGCTCCGGCTCCTCAGCGATCACCGCGGCGAAGAAGATGGCCGACAGCATGAGGAAGCCGCTGGTCGCCACGTAGATGACGCCGGTGCTGATCGAAGGGAGCTGGACCAGCGCCAGGATGGCGCCGGCGAAATAGAGCGCGAGCAGCAGGACCAGCGGCAGGAAGGCCTTGTGAACCTTCAGCCCGAAGAAGATCCACACCACGATGACCGGCAGCAGCAGCAGCTCGTAGGGCGCCGGCTCATGGATGACGAAGCCGCCGAGAAAGACGATGAGGCCGAGCGACCAGTCGCCGACCTTGCGGCCGAAGCGCCAGCGCGGCGCCGCCGTGACAGTGTCGGAGGCGAGCGCCGCGGAGCTGCAATACGCGTTCTCCGTCTGCAACAGGCGGAACGGTGTCATGGCGATGATGTAGAGGTCGAACGGCACCGACCAGTTCTCGATGTAGTAGAGGTCGTGCTCGATGCGGTGCTGGAGCTTCTCGGTGGTGTCGGTCTCGCCGCGCCAGCCGTTGATCTGCGCCCATCCGGTGATGCCGGGCTTGACCCGGTGGCGGGCGAAATAGCCGTCGACGACGTCGTTGTAGAGCTGGTTCGCGGCCTTGGCCTGGAGGGCGTGCGGACGCGGGCCGACCAGCGACAGGTTGCCCTTGAAGACGACGTTGAAGAGCTGCGGCAATTCGTCGATCGAGGTCTTGCGGATGAAGCGGCCGACGCGGGTGACGCGCGGGTCGTCCTTGGTGACCAGCCTGGCGGCGTTGACGTCGGCCTGGTCGACATACATCGAGCGGAACTTGTAGACCTCGATGAGCTCGTTGTTGAAGCCGTAGCGCTTCTGCTTGAAAAGCACCGGCCCCTTGCTGTCGAGCTTGATGGCGAGCACCGTCAGCGCCATCACCGGCGCGGCGGCGATCAGGATGAGGCCGCCGACGATGTGGTCGACCACCCATTTCGACACCACGTCCCAGCCGGCGATGGGCTTGTCGAAGACGTCGAGGAAGGGAACCTTGCCGACGAAGGAATAGGTGCGCGGGCGGAAGCGCAGTTTGTTGGTGTGCGCCGACAGGCGGATGTCCAGCGGCAGCACCCAGAGCTGGCGCACCATTTGCAGCACGCGGTTCTCGGCGGTGATCGGCAGCGCCACGATCAGAAGGTCGATGCGCGCGATGCGACCGAAATCGACCAGTTCAGCGATATTGCCGAGCTTCGGATAGCCGGCGACGATCGGCGGCGAGCGCTCGTCGCTGCGGTCGTCGAAGATGCCGCAGATGCGGATGTCGTTGTCTGGCTCGTCCTCGATGGCGCGGATCAGCTTCTCGGCCGATTCTCCGCCGCCGACGATGACGGCGCGGCGCTCAAGGCGGCCGGCGCGAATCCAGTTGCGCACGACGCGGGCGAAGGCCAGGCGAAAGCCGGTTATGACGGCAAGGCCGGCGACGTACCAGGAGGCCACCCAGACGCGCGAATAGGAATTGCCGACCTTGGCGAGGAAGGCGGTCACCGCGAAGAGCACGAAGACCATTGTCCACGCCAGATAGACGCGGCCAAGCTGAAGGCCGCCGCGGCGGAAGGCGGCGACCGAATAGCCGTCGGCAAGCTGGATCATGACGACGGCGGCGAGCGCGCCGCCGATGAGCGGCGCGGCGTACCACCAGGCGACGCCTTCCTCGGAGGCGACATAGGCGAGATAGACCGCCACGCCAGCGAGGAGGATGGCGGCGAACTCGACCATGCGGGCGATGCCGGCGATGAGCACTGGCGAGATCGGGCTGGACGACAGGCTGGAGGCGACCAGACGCGCCGCAGCGCTCAGTGCCGGATCGCTGCCGATTTCGGCGCCGGCCCTGGCGCGCGCCGCCTGCGGTGCACTCTCGTCCGCGTGGGCGGCCGGATCGGCCGCCATGTTGGGCTGATTCATCTCACAAGCGTCCGCTCGACCCCTACTACCCCGCGCCAATCCTTAGGGGATCGCGGCTAACAAACGCTTGTTCGGATGACTAAAACCGGATCGACCGCGGTTTATCCTTAACGTGCCCTTGCGGCGGCGTAGGCGGCTTCGATCGCCGCAGCCATGGCGGCAACGGTGAATTTGGACTGGATTTGCGCCTTGAGCCGCTCCGCGGCGGCGCTGGCGGCCTCCGGCGCCTTGCGCATGGCGGCCATGGCGTTGGCCAACTCGCCGACCTCGCCCGGAGCCACCAGGCGGCCGGATTCGGCACCGAAGATCTCCGGAATGCCGCCGACGCGGGTAGCGATCATCGGCTTGCCGGCGGCGATCGCCTCGAGCACCACATAGGGCATCGATTCCGCCCGAGACGGCACCACCACCGCGCGGGCCAGCGCAAAGGCCTCGCGCGCCGGCATGGGGTCGCGGAAGTTCACCCGGTCGCCGAGGCCGAGCCCGCCGGCCATGTCGACGAAGTGCGGCTTCTCCTCGCCGCCGCCGACGATGACTGCGCTCGGCGCGGTGTCGGCATCGCTGCCGAGGAGGGCAAGCGCCGAAAGGAAGACGTCCGGGCCTTTCAACGCGCGCAAGGTGCCGATGAAGAGGAAATCGGCGGCGCCGGGGAGGGCGGCGACCGGCTCGAACTCCTCCGGCCTGAGGCCGTTGGGGATGATGCTGATGGCGGCGCGCGGGCGCCCGACTTTGGCAGCGTAGGTGGTGGCCTCGTATTGGCTGACGAAGATGAAGCCGTCGGTCATGCGGCCGAGGCCGCGCTCGGCCAGGAAATAGACCCGGCCGGCGCCCGACTTGGCGTCGAAGTGCAGGCTGCCGCCGTGCGGCGTATAGAAGCGGGCGACGCGGTTACCAGTTGCCCGCAAGAGGGTGCCGATGGTGCGCGCATAGGCACCACCCTTGGCGCCCTGCCCATGCAGCACATCGGGAGCAAGCGGCCGCACCTTGCCGGCGATGCGCCAGGCGGCGGCGAGATCGGACGGCGCCATCTGGCGGCGCATGGGAAAGCGGATGAGGCCGAGCGAAAGGAACGGCTTCAGGTCTTCGAGCAGCCTCTCGTCGAGGCTGTCACCGACGGAGGAATTGCAGACCACGCCGACGTCATGGCCGGCGCCCTGCTGCGCCTCGGCGAGGTCGCGAACATGGCGAAACAGGCCACCGGCCGGTTCGCGGAAGCAGTGGACAATCTTCACGGGCGTCGCCCCGTCGTGCTCACGTCAGAAGTGGCGCTCACGCACATAGATGGTGTCGCCGGGCCGGATCGCATCGGCAAGCGGCAGCATGGCCGTGCCGATCTCGCCGTCGACGCTGCGTGTGACCTGCACCGAATAGACATCGGCGCGCGGCGTGAAGCCGCCGGCGATCGCCACCGCCTGCTGCACCGTCATGCCCGGAACGTAGGGATACTGCCCGGCGGCGGTGACCTCGCCCATGACGAAGAACGGACGATAGCGGTCGATCTCGACCGAAACGTCGGGATTGCGGATATAGCCCTTGCGCAGGCGCTGGGCGACCGCGGTTTCGATCTCGGCTGTCGAGCGGCCGCGCGCCGGCACCGTTCCAATGAGCGGCATGGAGAGGTTGCCGGCCTGGTCGACGATATAGGTGTTGGACAGGTCGGTCTGGCCGAAGACGATGACGCGTACCCGGTCGCCGGCGTCGAGGTGGTAGGCGGATACCAGTTCGGGGTGATAGCCGTCCTTGACCGCGGGCGCGTTGGCGCAACCGGCGAGCGATGTGAGGCCGATCAGCAGGAGGAAGAGTCCAAGGGAACGCATGAGCCGGCTCTGCTTTGATGCCGCGGTGGCTGATGCGGACTATCCGGCGATTATGGTTAAGAGCGAGTAAAAGCGACTCGCGACCCGAAAGTATTTAACGAGGCGTTAAGCAAGATTAACGAATGGTTAGGACGATCGGGCGGCGCGTTAACGATGTGATTACCATGAATCGAGATGATCGGTCACAACTCAGGACCGAGTCTTGCGATGGACACACCGACCGCCACGGCCACAGAGATGGAGATCGATCTCCGCGCGCTGTTCTCAACATTGTTGAGAAAGCTGCCGTATATCCTTGTGTTCGTGCTGCTTGTCGGCGCGGGCACCTATTACGGCCTGGGCTTGGTCAAGCCGCTTTATACGTCCCAGACGACGATTCTCATCCAGGCCGGTGAGTCGGCCCTTACCCAGGCCACCCAGGTCAATCCCGGCGACGCCGCAGCGGCGCTGGACGAGCAGGCGATCACCAGCCAGGTGCAGCTCATCCGCTCGCGCGACCTCGCCAAGAGCGTCGCCGCCAAGCTCGACCTCGCCAGCAAGGCGGAATTCAACCCGACGCTGAGGGGAAGCTCGTATGTCGACAAGCTTCTCAAGATGGTCGGCCTGGCGCCAAAGACCGGCCGCTCGGTCGAGGACCTGGTGCTCGACACCTATTACAAGCGCCTTTCGGTCTATGCGGTCGACAAGTCGCGGGTGATCGTCATCGAGTTCGATTCGACCGACCCGGCGCTTGCCGCCGATGCCGCCAACGCCATCGCCGAGGGCTACATCGCCCTGCAGCGCGAGGCCAAGCGCACCTCGACCGCTGACGCCGCCCAATATCTGTCGGCGCAGATCGGCGAATTGCGCACCAAGGTGAAGGACGCCGAGGCCAAGGTCGAGACCTTCCGCAGCAAGAACGATCTGTTCGCCTCGGGCTCGCTCGCCAACACCACGCTGCCGCAGCAGCAGCTCGGCGATCTCTCGACCGAGCTCGCAAAGGTGCGCAGCACCATGGCCGACGCCCAGGCCAAGGCCGACCAGATCCGCGCCGCGCTCAAGGCGGGCGTGACGCCGAACGTTCCCGAAGTGCTCAATTCGCCGCTGATCCAGCGGCTGGTCGAGCAGGAAGTGGCGCTGCGCTCGCAGGTGGCGCAGCTTTCGGTGACGCTGGGGCCGGAGCATCCGCGCATGCGCGAGCTGAAGGCCCAGGTCGCCGACCTCGACCGGCAGATCGCCACCGAATTGCACAAGATCGTCGATGCCCTCGACGCCGAGGTGGCACTCAACCAGGCGCGCGCGAAGGAACTCAACGCCGCGCTGTCGCAGCAGAAGGTGGCGACCGGCCAGGCCAACGACGCCGGCGTCGAACTGGCCGCGCTGCAACGCGAGGCCGCTGCCCAGCGCGATCTGCTCGATGTCTATCTCAGGCGCTATCGCGAGGCAGTGTCGCGCGAGCAGGCGAGCCTGCCGCCGGCCGATGCACGCGTCATCTCGCAGGCCGCCATATCCAGCGAGCCGAGCTTTCCGAAGCTGGTGCCGATGAGCAGCGCCGCCGCAGCGGTGGCGCTGATCCTGGCCATCGCCTTCGTGCTGTTGCGCGAGCTGGCGAGCGGCCGGCCGATGCGCCGCGTCGCCTTCGACGACGTCGTTCCGCCGGTGCCCGACGCCATGCCGGTGGGCGGTCATCTGCGCTGGGCCGACGATCACAGCGTGCGGCGCATGATGCCGGCGGAACCGACGCTGGCGCCCGATCTGGTCGACCGAGTGGAGGAATTGCTGGCGGCCATCACCGGCGAGATCATAGCCGACGGCGCCAAGCGGGTGCTGGTGACGCTGGCCGAGGGCTCGGACGACAACGGACGGCCGTTGGCGGCGGTGGCGTTGGCGCGTGCCTTGGCACGGGCCGATACGCGCACCGTGGTGGTCGATCTGCGCGGCGACAACGCCAACACGGTCTCGATGAGCGAGGAGACGGACCTGCCCGGCTTCTCCGACCTCTTCGACGGGGAAGCCTCATTCGCTCAGGTCATCTTCCGCGACCGGCGCTCACGTGTGCATTTCATTCCTGCCGGGCATGCCCCGCTCGCTGCGGCCAATCTCGACAAGGAGCGGCTGGAGACCATCCTCTCGGCGCTGGCGCTGACCTATGACTGCGTCATCCTCGATGCCGGCGACGAAATGATTGCGACGCTCGGCGTGACGGCGGACCTTGCCGTGGTGGTGAGCGAATACGGTGCGTCCGATCCACGCACCAAGGGTGCCTTCGACCGCATCACGGTGGCCAGCGACGCCCGCATCGTGCTGCTGATGGTCGATCCCGACGCTCCGGCGCGCGAGCCCGAGGCAGGCGAGGAGCCGCTGATGCCGCGCGAGAAGGCGGCCGCGGGCGCCGCGGCCTAGGACCAAGCGTCTCGGCACTTTCCGGGATTTCGGCTCCCTCTCAGTCCCTCTCTCCGCTGGGGAGAGGTCGCGAGGCGGGTGAGGGGGCGCGTGCCTGTGGCAGCGCCTATTCCTCGCCCCGGTCGGGACGCTGCATCCACTTGATGATGAAGCCGGCGGGGATGACCCAGATCAGCCCGGCGACGGCATAGAAGGCCGTCTGCACCCAGAGCGAGGTGCCGGGCAGGCGCGCGGCGCCGATGGTCATCGCCACCAGCGCATAGAACGGCACGAAGACGACCAGGATGACGGCGCCGATCAGCTTGCGGACGGTACGGGGCAGGGCAGTTCACTCCTTGGAATTGGACTAAAGGCCGCACCGTGTGCACGCTTGCCCGAAGGGGCGGCTGTCCTGTAACCCAATGCCCGAGGAGCAGCGTTCTTGGCAAGTATCGCCGGCAGTCAGTCCATATCGGTGAGAGACCCTGGTCGCGACCGCGCGATGGTGCGGGCGTGGCTCGCCGTGGTCACTCTGATGATCGTCGCCATGGTGGTGGTCGGCGGCGCCACGCGGCTCACCCAATCCGGCCTGTCGATCACCGAATGGCAGCCGATCCACGGCGTCGTCCCGCCGCTGAACTTGGCCCAGTGGCAGGAGGAGTTCTCCCGCTACCAGCAGATCCCGCAATACCAGCAGCTCAACAAGGGCATGACGCTGGCCGAGTTCCAGGGCATTTTCTGGTGGGAATGGAGCCACCGTCTGCTCGGCCGGCTGATCGGCGTGGTTGTGCTGCTGCCGCTGATCTTCTTCTGGGCGACGGGCCGCATCGAGCCGCGCCTGAAACCGCGTCTGGTGGCGCTCTTCCTGCTCGGCGGACTGCAGGGCCTGGTCGGCTGGTGGATGGTGAAGAGCGGCCTCAGCGTGCGCACCAGCGTGAGCCAGTACCGGCTGGCGATCCATCTGACATTCGCGGCGCTGATCCTCGCCTACACGGTGTGGCTGGCGCGTGGACTCGGCCCCAGCCCGCTGAACGGCGCCCGCCACCGACTGCGCGGCATGGCCGGGGCGCTGGTCGGCCTGACCTTCGTGCAGATCTTCCTCGGCGGCCTCACCGCCGGCCTGCATGCCGGGCTCACCTACAATACCTGGCCGCTGATGGACGGTACGCTGGTTCCCTCCGGCCTGTTCAGCCTGTCACCGTGGTGGCGCAATCTCTTCGAGAGCGTTCTGACGGTGCAGTTCGACCACCGCCTCGGCGCCTATGTGCTCTTCGCGCTCGCCTGGGCCCACGCCTTTCAGGCGCGCTATACGCCCTATGCGCGTTCGGCGCTGGGGCTGGCGCTTCTGGTCACCTTGCAGGCGATGCTCGGCGTCACCACACTGTTGATGGTGGTGCCGCTCGATGTCGCGCTCACCCATCAGCTCGGCGCGATGGTCGTGCTGATTGCCGCGGTGGTCAACCTGCGCCGCATGTGGCCGGCGATGCCGACGGCCACGGTGAAGGCCACGACCTGAGGCTCAGGCGAGCCCGGCGGCCTCGTCGAGCCCGAGCATCAGATTGAGGTTCTGTACCGCCGCGCCCGAGGCGCCCTTGCCGAGATTGTCGAGCAGCGCCACCAGGCGCGCCTGGCGCACCTCGTCCGAGCCGAAGACGTAGAGCTGCATGCGGTTGGTGCCGTTCAGCGCCTCCGGTTGCAGGCCGCTGAGCTTGGCACTCTCTTCCAGCGGAACCACCTCGACGAAGCGCTCGCCGGCATAGCGTTCGCTGAGGACAGAGTGGATGTCGGCGAGCTTGGGCCTGCCGGGAAGCGCGTCGAGAGAGAGCGGCACCTCGACGATCATGCCCTTGTAGTAGCGGCCGACCGAGGGCGCGAAGACCGGGCGCATGGCGAGTCCGCCATGCTTCATGATCTCCGGCACATGCTTGTGCTGAAGGGTGAGCGCGTAGATGCGTGCGCGGTCCTCGGTATGGTTCGCCGCCGCCGTGTCCTCGAAGGCAGCGATCAGCGCCTTGCCGCCGCCGGAATAGCCCGAGATGCCGAAGATGGTGAGCGGCATGTCGGCCGGCACGATGCCGGCGGTGGTGAGCGGCCGCACGAGGCCGATGGCGCCGGTCGACCAGCAGCCGGGATTGGTAACGCGGCGCGCCGCGGCGATCGCCGCCCGCTGGCCGGCGTCCATCTCCGGAAAGCCGAAGGTCCAGCCGTCGGCGACGCGGTGGGCGGTGGAGGCGTCGATCACCCGCACGCTGTTGCTGGTGATGAGGCCGACGGCCTCGCGCGCAGCGTCGTCGGGCAGGCACAGGATCACCGCATCAGCGCCGTTGAGCAGCTCCGCGCGTGCGCCGGCGTCCTTGCGGCGCTCCGCTGCAATCGACAGCAGCTCAAGGTCGGCACGGCCTTCGAGCCGCTGCCTGATCTGCAGGCCGGTGGTGCCGGCCTCGCCATCGATGAAGACTGTCGCAACCATATCGCGGACCTCCGTTGAGGCAGATAGCTCGTGTCGAGGCAAAGAAAAAGGGCGGGCCGACCGGCCCGCCCTCAACAACAGGGAGAAAAGGAGGCGCCGATCAGCGCTTGGAGAACTGGAAGGAGCGGCGGGCCTTGCGGCGGCCGTACTTCTTGCGCTCCACCGTTCGCGAGTTGCGGGTGAGGAAGCCTTGCTTCTTCAGCACCGCCCTCAACTCCGGCTCGTAATAGGTCAGCGCCCGCGAAATGCCGTGGCGCAGCGCGCCGGCCTGGCCGGAGAGCCCGCCGCCGGAAACCGTGGCGTTGACGTCGTACTGGCCGTCGCGGTCGCTCGCCAGGATCGGTTGGCGCAGGATCATCTGCAGCACCGGCCGGGCGAAATATTCGGCGAAGTCCTTGCCGTTGACGATGATGCGTCCACCGCCGCGCGTCACCCAGACGCGGGCGACCGCATCCTTGCGCTTGCCGGTGGCATAGGCGCGCCCTTGGGCGTCGAGCTTCTGGACGTGGACCGGAGCGGCCACCACCTCGTCGACGGTGGCGAGATCCTGAAGGGATTGCAGATCGGCCATGTTAGGCGGTCCTCACATTCTTGCGGCTCAAACCAGCGATATCGAGCACTTCCGGCCGCTGGGCGACGTGGGGGTGCTCGGCGCCCTTGTAGACGCGGAGATTTTTCAGCTGGCGGCGGGCGAGCGGCCCCTCGGGCAACATGCGCTCGACGGCCTTCTCGACCACGCGCTCGGGAAAGCGCCCGTCGAGGATCTTCGCCGCGGTGCGCTCCTTGATGCCGCCGATCCAGCCGGTGTGCCAGTAGTACTTCTTGTGCTCGCGCTTCCTGCCGGTGAAGGCGACCTTCTCGGCATTGATGACGATGACATTGTCGCCGCAGTCGACGTGCGGCGTGTAGCTTGCCAGGTGCTTGCCGCGCAGGCGTCGCGCGACAATCGCCGCAAGGCGACCGACGACCAGGCCGTCGGCGTCGATCACGACCCACTTCTTGTCGACGTCGGCCGGCTTCAGATTGAATGTCTTCATGGTGGCTTCCGGCGGGTTGAAAAACTTGAAGGCGGCGCTCTTGGCGCCGCCGGATGGCGCGGGTTCTAGCCGCGGCAGTGCGCCACGTCAAGCACGTCCGAGCGGAAAAATGCAAGCATGTCAGTTTATTAGCGATAAGGTATCAAGATACCGCAGGCCTGCAACGGGGCGATCTCGATGAATTGACGCGTTCCGCCGTTCCGCCCGCTGGTCGCCGACCTATAAAAGGGCTTTGCACGGCCGCCCGGCGATACTATCTAAAAAATTGAATGTGTCCTCTCTCCGGCCCCAGCGCCGGACCAACAATGTGTCCAACGCCAGATGACCACCGAAACCCTGACCCGCGACGCCCCCTCCGACGACGCGCTCCGCGCAATCCTGACCTCAAACCCCACCATCGCCGTGGTTGGCGCCTCGCCGACGCGCGATCGGGTGAGCCGCGCGATCATGGGCTACCTTGTCCAGCACGGCTATCACGCCGTTCCGGTTAATCCGGTCTATGCCGGCCAGAAGATTTTTGGCCAGACCGTCTATGCCAGCCTCAAGGACGTGCCCGAGCCGATCGACATCGTCGACATCTTCCGTCGCACCGAATTCCTCGGCGAGACGGTGGACGAAGCGCTGGCCCTGGACAGGAAGCCCGGGGTGATCTGGATGCAGCTCGGCCTGCGCGATCAGGCGGCGGCCAACAAAGCGGAGGCCGCCGGCCTCACCGTGATCCAGGACCGCTGCATCAAGATCGAGCACAAGCGCCTTGGCATCTGAAGGCACGCGAGCCCACTTGCAGCCGAGTGACGGCGCCGGCGACTGAGCCTCCGCTTCGCACCGGCGCCTGCAATCAGCTTCTGAACAGCGGCGTCGAGTTGTAGATATTCGTTTCTTCCTCGGTCATCTCGGCCGGTACGTCGGCAAAGAGCGGCGTCGACAGGTAGCGCTCGCCGGTGTCAGGCAGCATGCACAGGATGGTCGAGCCCTGCGGCGCCTCGGACGCGACCTTGAGGGCGCCGGCGAACGTGCCGCCGGCGGTGATGCCAACGAAGATGCCTTCCTTCTGGGCGAGGTCGCGGCTGCATTTGAGCGCATCGGCGTTGGCTATTTCGACGATGCGGCTGATGAAGCCCATGTCGACCGCCTCGCCGGTGATCTTCGGGATGAAATCTGGCGTCCATCCCTGCAAGGGATGCGGCTTCCAGGCGGGATGGGTCGCCGACGCCGAGCCGTCCGGGTTGCGCGCCTGCGGCTGACCGCTTTCGAGAAGCGGCGCATCGATCGGCTCGCAGACGACGATCTTGGTGTCGGGCCGCTCCTTGGCGAGCACGCGGCCGACGCCCTGCAGCGTGCCGCCGGTGCCGTAGCCCGTGACCCAATAGTCGAGGCGCTCGCCGGCGAAATCGTCGATGATCTCGCGCGCGGTGGTGCGCGAATGCATGTCCGGGTTTGCCGGGTTCTCGAACTGGCGCGTGTAGAACCAGCCATGCGTCTCGGCGAGTTCGACCGTCTTGCGGACGATTCCGACGGCCCGCTCCTTGGCCGGGGTGAGGATCACCTTGGCACCGAGGAACCGCATCAGCCGCCGACGCTCCACGCTGAAGCTGTCGGCCATCACGGTCACCAATGGATAGCCCTTGGCTGCGCAGACCATGGCCAGGCCGATGCCGGTGTTGCCGCTCGTCGCCTCGATCACCGTCTGGCCGGGCTTCAGCTCGCCCGACTTCTCCGCCGCCTCGATGACGCCGAGGGCCAGGCGGTCCTTGACCGAGCCGAGCGGATTGAACGCCTCGATCTTGACGTAGACGTTCACCCCCGGCGGAGCGAGCCGGTTGATGCGCACGACCGGCGTATGACCGACCGTCTCAAGAATGCTCTGATATCTGTGGCCCATGGCTTCCCTCCCTATGGTGTGCCCGTCCGACGCCTCCTGGCGGCCAAAGAGCCGGCCGGACGGCGCGCCGCCAGCCCGATGTCACCTTGCGGCGATCCGGCGCCGCGTCAAGATGCAGATCGGCCTGCGCAATCCTGGCCCACAGCCGGATCAAGTTTAGTCGAATTTGCCGTCCCGACGCCGGGCGAAGACAATCACTTGCACCGCCTGCGACGAGCAACCACAATCCCACAACCAGGCGACGATTATCTCGTTCTGTCTTTCTTGCAGCGGCTTGCCCGGTGGACCGGGCCAGCAGGGAGTCCGCCAATGCTTGAAGCAGAAATACTCTCGCTGCTCATCGGTGACATTTACGATGCAGCACTGGACTCATCCTTCTGGCCGAGCGTCATGGAAAAGCTTGCCGGCTTCATCGGTGGCGGCGCGGCAACGCTTCACCTTCGCGACAGTGCGCGGGGGGCGGCCGCACCGACCTACGATTTCGGAATCGATGCCGAATACGGGCAGCTTTACTTCGGCACGTACGCCAAGCTCGATCCGCTGAATGCGGCGTACTTCAGTCTCGATGTTGGCGACGTGATCAGCAATTCCGAGATCATTCCGCGGTCCGAATTCCTCAAGACGCGCTTCTACAAGGAATGGGTGCGCCCCCAGGGATTCATCGACAACATCGTGGCCCTGATCGACCGGTCGCCAACGAGCATCGCCATCTTCGCCGTGCTCCGCCACGAGCGGCAGGGCTTCACGGACGACGGCGCGCGCGAACGCATGCGCTTGATCATTCCGCACCTGCGTCGTGCGGTGCCTATCGGCAATGTCATCGAGCTCAAGTCCATGGAGGCGGCAACGCTGGCCGACACTCTGGACGGGATCGCCGCCGGCATGTTCCTCGTCGACGAGAACGGGCGCGTCGTGCAAAGCAATGTTGCCGGTCATTCGATGGTGGCCGCCGGCGAGACGCTGCGTGTGGCCGGAGGGCGGCTCGCCACAGGAGACGTTCAGACCGACCAGACGCTGCTCGACATCTTCGCAACGTCCGCCGGCGGCGATGCGGCGATCGGTACGAAAGGGATCGCCGTGCCGCTGGCCACGGAGGACGGCGAGCCCTTCGTCGCCCACGTGTTGCCGCTGACCTCCGGCGCGCGCCGGCGGGCCGGCACAGCCTATACCGCCGTCGCGGCCGTCTTCGTTCACAAGGCGGCGCTGTCGCCGCCGTCCCGGCCCGAGATGGTGGCCAGGACCTATGGCCTGACGCCGAGCGAACTGAGGGTCCTGCTGGCGATCGTCAATGTCGGCGGTGTGCCGGAAAGCGCTGCGGCGCTCGGCATCGCGGAAACCACGGTAAAGTTCCACCTGCGCAGCCTGTTCGAGAAGACCGGCGCCAAGCGCCAGGCCGACCTGGTCAAGCTGGTGGCCGGCTTCGTCAATCCGTTCATCGACTGACCCGATCCGGATTCGGATTTTCCCATCCGATCGGACGGGGCGGAACCATCTGTTTTTGTCCAAGCTGTCGGCAGGGGGAGCGCCGGCCTCACGGCCGCTGCAAGGAGCAGATGCATGTCCGCATCACAGCGCATGCGCACTCTCTCGTTTGTCATCCTGACCGCTTTTGGCGTCGGTTTGGTTGCCAGCGCGGCCCATGCCGAAACGCATCGACTTCATGACAAACACGAGGAATGGGAAGTCCTGGGCACCTGCGCAAAAGTGAAGGGTGTCCCCATTTCGATTACTGGCCTCTATGGCTGCATCAAGCCCAATTGCGACGGCAAGGGCGGAGAATGCAGGGTCGAGTGCACCGACAGCAGCCCATTGCACCGGGACCACGCCAGGGATTGTCAGCGGAAAGCCTGGTCTGAAGGTGAATCCAACCATCCTCGATACGCTGACGGGCGGTCCGAAGTTCAAGACCGGCAAATCAACCCGACCTCCGACGGCGAAGCGGGGCTGACCGGCGCGGCTCGGTACGCGTGACAGACGTTTACTCAGGCGTCGGTCCGTCCGTTCGGACGGGGCGGTGCCATCGCGATGCGACCACGTGAGCAATCGATCAGGAGCGTTCCCGATGCACAAGTTCATCCTCATCACGGCGGCTTGTCTGGCCGCTCTCGTCCTGTCCATCGAAACGGCGGCGTCGGCGTCCGTCAACTTGCGGCGGATCAGCAGGCAGGACCTCGGTTCGGTCTGCATGAAGACGGGGGCCAGCCTCAGGCGGCACGGCGTCGTGGATGTCTGCGTCAAGATGAACTGCGATCATAAGGGCGGCTCGTGCGGCGTCACTTGCCCGCTGCTCGGCGACTGCACGGGCAGCACGCCCGGCTTGGAGGCGGGCGAAAAGCAATACTTCGATACGGGTCCGGCGGGCGCAGTGGAGGTGCTCATGAATGCGCCGCTCACGCCGATCGTGCGCGATCACCGCAAGAAGCCGATCGTGCGCGATCATCGCACCAAGCCGATCGTGCGCGACCACAGGAAGATCGAATGTCTCGGCAACCTGTGCTGATCCCTGACCGGGCGGGGGCACAGGCAAAATACCCGGGTGACCGGCAAGGGGATTTCCCCTTCGATCGAACGGGGCGGAACGGCCAGTTTGTGTTCAAACTGTCGGGAGGGGGAGCGTCGGCCTTCGGGCCGTTGCATGGAGCAGATGCATGTCCGTATCCCATCGAAAACGCCCTTTCCTTCTCATCATCATGGCATGTTTCGCGCTCGCAACCATTGCCGTGGCACAACCGGCTCGAGCCGAGCCGAAGAATTCCTTCAAGTCCACGTGCACCGATGCGGACTGGCAAACGCCCGGCGGCCGGGCGTGCGAGCAGAAGCTCGAAGACGACATCGCGCACAACGCCCCCTACGACCACTTTCTCATATGCCTCAACGATGGTGCCCATGCGGTCTGCGGCGCAGACAAGTGCTGTTGCCAGAAGGGGCATGGCTGCACCGCTGCGATATCGGTGCCGAAGCACATCAATCCGAACCTGCTGCAAGGGGGCCCCGGATTCTCGCGACAGGGCGGCGGCGTGACCGGCAAACCGCCAACGGGAGGCGCCAGCCGGCGCTGATCGCGTGACCCCGTCCGAATGAGCGGGGCGCCGTGCAATCCACGACGGCATCCTTGCGGGGCAGTACGGTGGGGCGCCGGAGGTGGTCATGGAGGAAATGTGATGCACAACGCCAGCATCGCGTTCGTGGCAGCGGCTTTCGCCAGCTGCCTGGGCGACCCGACATGGGCCGCCCCGAGTAATCGTCTCCCGAGCCCGAGCACATGCAAGAACTGGGACTGTGAGGGCGGCATCATCTGCTCGTGCTGCTTCGCCGGCAAAGGCTGCTGGATATGCGACTACAATCCCAATCTGCCGGGCGGCGTCGCGGTCTATGCATGCAACTGGGACCCGAAGTATTCCCGCGGGCTGGTGGTCCAGCCGACCCAGCCGAGCAGCGGCTTCACGCCGGCCAATCCCGCAACGCGGGCGCCGGCGAAGCGGCGCTGACCGCCGCGCCGCCAACGGACCTGCCCATGCCCCGGGGTGCCCCGGACCGGTGCCCCCGGCTGCATACCAACTGGAGGACATCATGCGGAAACTTGCCGTTGTCGTTGGTGTTGTCGTTGCTGCTCTGGCGGCTGGTATCGTCCGTGCAGACGCCAAAGGCGTAGAATCCATAGCAAGAATGGACGCCCTGGTGATCTGCGGCATGAAGACAAGTTGCGCCTGGTGTGACGACAAGAAAGACTGCAACCACGGAGGGGCTATAGCTTGCCCGAATAAGGGTGACTGCAAAAAGATCACCTGGATCGGGCTCCCGCCGAGACATGTGAAGCTTCTGTCGAAAGCCCCGAGTATCGACCTGAACAAGGCTCCCACCCGTCAACCCAAAATGCGAAGCGGCGTGCGCTGAGCGGCGCCTCGCCGGAGGCGTACGAACTGGAGGACGTCATGCGGGACCTGAAGTTCCTGACCAGTGCAGCACTGGCCGCCCTGTCGCTCGCGGCGAGCATGCCGACTGCGGCAGGCGCGGAACCGAAGAGCTACCCAATCATCTGCCGTGTCGGCAGCGACATGCGCGTCAACCTGACGATCTGGCCGCACGGGCCAAAGTACTACGCGCGCGTTTACTTCCGCCGCGGCAAGACCGCCGCCAAGCCAGGGGACAGCGAGTGCGTCTGGCTGGACCGCGCCTTCGGCGCAAAGGAGCCGGCTGTTCTGCTGGCGGAGGGCGTGGCGTCAGTCCGGTATTTCGCCGACGCTTTCCTCAAGGGGGGCACTTTCTACGCGCATGTCGTCAACGGCGGTGGCGGCGCGATGAACGTCACCCGCATCGGGCCCTGACGGCGGCGAACCATCGAGCGCGGTCGATCGGCGACGGCCGGCGCCGCTTTCGGTGGCGAGACGTCGCCCCTCGGCGGTCGCGTCGAGATTGAGGTGAAACCCGGTCGAACGCGGCCGCGCCGGGCAATTCTTTTCGGCCATTCCGGCCGACTTTGGCAGCATTTGCTTTGGATTTTGCCTGCGCTAGCGGCTAGGGATAGCGCCGGGCGGCCATCCGTTCGCCCGGATCAAGGGAGGGAGAAGAGCCATGAGTGACGATCGCGTACCCGGTTTTGCGACACTGGCCGTGCATGCCGGCGCCAAGCCCGACCCGACCACCGGCGCGCGGGTGACGCCGATCTACCAGACCGCATCCTATGTCTTCGAGGATGCCGACCACGCCGCCGCGCTGTTCGGCCTACAGGCCTTCGGCAACATCTATACCCGCATCATGAACCCGACCAGCGATGTGCTCGAGCAGCGCATCGCGGCGCTGGAAGGCGGCACCGCGGCGCTCGCCGTCGCCTCCGGCCATGCGGCCCAGGTGGTGACGCTGCACGCGCTCATGCAGCCCGGCGACGAGCTGGTCGCCGCGCGCCAGCTCTATGGCGGCTCGATCAACCAGTTCAACAATTCGTTCAAGGCCTTCGGCTGGTCGGTCAAGTGGGCCGACATCGACGACATCGCCACCTTCGAGCAGGCGGTCGGCCCCAAGACCAAGGCGATCTTCATCGAATCGATCGCCAATCCCGCCGGCGCCGTCACCGACATCGAGGCCGTCGCCGCGATCGCCAAGCGGGCAGGGGTGCCGCTCATCGTCGACAACACGCTGGCCACCCCCTATCTCTGCCGGCCCTTCGAGCACGGCGCCGACATCGTCGTCCACTCGCTGACCAAGTTCATCGGCGGCCACGGCAATTCCATCGGCGGCATCATCGTCGACGGCGGCAAGTTCAACTGGTTGGCGTCGGACCGCTACCCGGTGCTCTCGACGCCGCGGCCGGAATATAACGGCATGGTGCTCGGCGAGGCTTTCGGCAACTTCGCCTTCGCCATCGCCTGCCGGGTTCTCGGCCTGCGCGACCTCGGCCCGGCGATCTCGCCGTTCAATTCGTTCCTGATCCTGACCGGCTCGGAGACGCTGCCGCTGAGGATGCAGCGGCACTCCGACAACGCCAAGGCGGTGGCGGAGTTCCTCGCCGGCCACGACAAGGTCTCGTGGGTGAGCTATGCCGGGCTCCCCGGTGACCGCTATCACCAGCGCGCCCAGAAATACTGCCCCAAGGGCGCCGGCGCGTTGATGACCTTCGGCGTCGAGGGCGGTGCCGAAGCCGGCACAGCGGTGGTGTCGAAGGTCAAGCTGTTCTCGCACCTGGCCAACCTCGGCGACGTGCGCAGCCTGATCATCCATCCCTGGTCGACCACCCACAGCCAGTTGACCGAGGAGCAGCGCAAGGCGGCCGGCGCCGGGCCGGACGTGATCCGCCTTTCGGTCGGCATCGAGGATGTTGCCGACATCATCGCCGACCTCGACCAGGCGCTGGCCTGAGCGGAGCCTGGTCAGCGAGGCTTCAATGCCCTTTGGTTGATGCCGGGCCTCACCTCGGCCCTTCCGAAAAAGCCGGCCCCCGTGCCGCACGGGCGCGGGGGTCAGTCATGCTTCATGCCATCGCCAGGTCAGCTGGCCGCCGAATGTGCCGGCGGTTGATGCATGACACTCCACAGCTCAACCGCCGCCAGAACGGCGACCACCAGCCCGATGATGACGTGGGTCCACATCGCCGCCGTGACGGCCGCGAAGCCGAGCACGAAGGGCGATATGAAGGCCCAGGCGCCGAGGATCAGGTTCACCCACTCTTCCCATTGGGCGAAGGCCACGATGGCTCCGACCGCGACCAGGCCGATGATAAGGCCGACGATCACGGCGTTGTACATGGCGATGCCGGTGGGATAGGCGAGAACCCACGGGCTGATGACCAGGCAGATGGCCAGGACCAGATTGATCCAGTCCGCAAACATCAGGTTTCTCTTCATTTCGAGCCTCCTGAACGTTCTGCCTTCAGAAAGCCCGCCCACCGACGCAACGGGGGCGAGCGGGCAGGGTGATATTTAGGCGTTTGGTCCAGCAAGAGAAGGGGCAGGGTCCCGTCGTCCACCGCTGGATGGCTGCGGGCGGATTGCCGGAAAGGAACCGGCGCCAGCTGGCCGAGAACGGCTCCAAACTCTATAGTCCGCCGTGGGTGGGCGATTCAGAAGCGAGGAAGCGCTGATGTTGACCCTTGGACGGGTACGATCAGCCGCGCTCGCGGCCACTTTTTTGTGGCTGGCGGGTCCGGCCTACGCCGCCGGCTGTCACAAGGAGCCGAATTTTGCCGCTTGGCTCGACGGCGTGCGCAAGGAAGCCGCCGGACTTGGCCTTTCGCAACGCGCCATCAACTCGGCGCTCGACAATGTCAGCTTCGACCCCGCCATCGTCAAGAAGGACCACGCCCAGGGCGTTTTCACCCAGAGCTTTCTGGAATTTTCCGACCGCATGGTCTCCGGCTATCGGTTGAAGAAAGGCCCCCAGCTCATCGCCAAATACAAGAACACGTTCGCTGGCATAGAGAGAGAGTTCGGCGTGCCGGCGCCGGTGCTCACCGCCTATTGGGCGCTGGAGACCGATTTCGGCGCCTTCATCGGCGATGGGCCGACGCTCACCTCGCTCGCCACCCTTGCCTATGACTGCCGCCGGCCAGACCTCTTTCGCACCCAGCTCATCGACGCCATCAAGATCATCGACCGCGGCGACCTGACGGCTGCCGAGATGCGCGGCCCCTGGGCCGGCGAACTCGGCCAGCTCCAGTTCATCCCCGAGCGCTATTTCGACTACGGCGTCGACTTCGATCATGACGGGCGGGTCAACATGCTGACCAGCGCTCCGGACGCGCTGGCCTCGGCGGCGAACTACCTGAAGAGCATCGGCTGGCAGCGCGGCGAGCCATGGCTGCAGGAGGTGCGCGTGCCGCAGGCCCTGCCATGGGACCAGGCGGACCTGACGATCAAGCTGCCGCTGTCGAAGTGGAAGGGCTGGGGCGTCACCCAGGCGGACGGCAAACCCCTGTCGACCAAAGGGCCGGATGCCTCGCTGCTGCTTCCCATGGGCCGTTTCGGCCCGGCCTTCCTCGCCTATCCGAATTTCGACGTCTATCTCATCTGGAACAACTCGATCGTCTATTCGACGACGGCTGCCTATCTTGCCACGCGGCTGGCCGGTGCGCCCAAGGTGCAGCGCGGCACCGCGGTGGCGCTGAGCGCGGCGGAGGTGCGCGAAGTGCAGAGCCTGCTCGCCAAGCGCGGCTACGACGTCGGCAAGATCGACGGCGTCATCGGCGCCAATACCCGCGCCGCCGTCAAGGACATGCAGGTCAAGCTCGGCCTGCCCGCGGATTCCTACCCCGACAAGGCGCTGCTGGCGAAGCTCAGAGGCGGGTAGGGCGCGCGTTCCCGGCTCCCGTGATGTCGGCGCGGCGCCGTCGAGTCGGCGCCACAAGCCGGTCAGGGCTGGATGGTCTCCAGATCCTCCAGCAGGCTCGGGTGCTTCGGCTCCCAGCCGAGCGCCCTGCGGGTGTGCGTGCTGGACGAGGGCTGGTCCATGGCGAAGATCGCGCCGATGGGGCCGTAGGTCTCGGCCGGCACCGAAGCGACTGGCAGGCCGAGCCGCCGGCCGATGACCGCCGCGATGTCACGCACCCTGTCGCCTTCGTCGGCCACGGCGTGCCACGCGGTGCCGGCTTCCGCGCGCTCCAGGGCGATCCGGAAGAGCACGGCCGCGTCGACCGCATGGACGGCCGGCCAGCGCTGTTCGCCATCGCCCGGATAGCCGGAGACGCCGGTCTGGCGGGCGATGTTGGTCAGCAGGCCGGCGAAGCCGCCGGTGCCGTGATTGTGCACCGTGCGCGGCAGGCGGATGGCCGTGCCGCGCACGCCGCGCGTGGCCAGGCCGAGAACGCCCATGACCGCTCGGCCGCGACCGCCGACCGGCCCTTCGAGCGGCAGCGGGTCGGCCTCGGTGGAGACGCGGCCGGGCACCCACGGCGTCCCCGAGACCGTGACGAACGGGCGGCCGCTGCCGACGAGCGCCTCGCCGAGCGTCTGGAGGGCGGCAGTCTCCTCCGCCACCGAGTTTGCGACCGCCTCAGCACTGCTGAAGTCGTTGCCGAATGCCAGGTGGATCACGCCGTTGGCCTCGGCGGCGCCGGCGCGAAGGACGTCGAGATCGGCGAGAGCCCCCCGCAGAGCCTTGGCGCCGGCTGCCTCGGCGGCCTCAGCCGACGCGTCGGAGCGGGCGAGCACAAGGGCGGTGTGACCGTGGCCCAGAAGCTCGGCGACGACGGCAGATCCGATGAGACCAGTCCCGCCGGTGATGAAGACGCGCACGGGGTATCTCCTTCTATAATGTCAGTCACTGACATATAGAGGTAGTGACAGTCACTGACAATACCCATAGTGTGGGCACATGCCACGCAACCGAGACGAAGCCCGCAAACGCCTTCAGCGCGCCGCCCTGGAGCTGTTTGCCGAGAATGGCTTCGACCACACCACCGCTGCCCAGATCGCGGCGCGGGCGGGAGTGACGGAGCGCACGTTCTTCCGGCATTTCCCCGACAAGCGCGAGGTCCTGTTCGACGGCCAGGAAATCCTCGGCGCGGCGCTGTCCGACGCGATCGGGCAGGCCCCACCCGAACTGCCGGCGATGCGGGTTCTGCAGCGGGCCTTCGCGTCGATTACGGCGATGTTCGAGCAAAATCGCCCATTCTCCGAGCCCCGTCAGCGCATCATTTCAGCGACGCCGGCCCTGCAGGAACGGGAAGTCGCCAAACACGTCGCTCTCACCCGGGTTGTGGCAGAGGCATTGCAGCGGCGGGGCGTCGAAAAGCATCGCGCCGACCTGGCCGCCCAAGCCGGGCTTGCGGCATTGGGCTACGCGCTCGACCGCTGGTTCGCGGATTCGTCGGTGCGGCTCGGCGACTATCTCGATCGCGCCTTCGTCGAGCTGCAGGAGCTCTCAGCGCCGGCCGACCCTCGCTGACGTGGCTGATGTCCGCTTTGCCGGTCGCCACCCGGCTTCTGCATTCGGCTTGCCGCGGGCGCGCATCGCGACTAAACGTTCAACGGAACCAAGCATATAGGCCCGACAAATCTCATGCATGAAAGGGCGCTGATTGCCGTCGGCGGCGAGAACCTGATCGACTACGCAGACCGTGAAGGGGTCGCGACGGCCCATCCTGGTGGATCGCCCTACAACGTCGCGATGGCTTTGGGGCGACTTGGCGCGAACGTCGCCTACATCTCCCCAATCTCCGATGACCATTGGGGCGACCTGCTGGCCGAGACACTGATCAACTCGAACGTCGTCCTTTCGGGCGGTCGGCGACCCGAGCCGACGACGATGGCACGGGTGACGATCGCTGACGGCATCCCCTCCTACAGCTTCGAGCGCGACGGCACTGCGGAAAGAGCGGTCACGATTGCAAGTCTCGGAAATGCTCTTCCGGCGAACGCACGCGCAATCCATACCGGATCGCTGACATTGACCGATGGCCCGGACGCGGAGGCCTGGGAGGGATTCTGCGCCGCATGTTTCGACGAGGGGGTGTTGGTGTCCCTCGACCCGAACGTGCGGCTCTCGGTGATCTCCGACATTGCCGGTTATCGGGGACGCATCAGGCGGATGTGCGAACGCGCGCATCTGATCAAACTCAGCGACGAGGATCTCGCGGCGCTGTTTCCCGCTCTCGAGCAGGAAGCCGCGCTCGCCGCATTGCGCGCCGCCACGTCGGCGCGTGTCGTCGTCCTCACCAAGGGGCGTGCCGGCATCAGCGCGTGGCTGGAAGACAGCCGCATCGACGTGCCAGCCGAAGCGATACCGCGGCTCGTCGATACCGTCGGCGCGGGCGATACCTTTTCGGCGGCCCTGCTCGCCGGTCTGGCGGAAACCGGCGCCCTTTCGCCGCATGGACTGGGGACACTGACACACGACACGCTGCGCAGGCTTCTGCGGCGTGCCAACGCTGCGGCGGCACTCAACTGCACGCGCGCGGGCTGCAATCCGCCGACGCAAGCTGAACTAGAGGCTGCCCTTCACCACAAGGCATGAACCGATATGGAACTCCTCATCGACAGCGCCGATGTCCAGGCCTGGCAGGATTTGATGCCCACCGGGATATTCACCGGCATCACCACAAACCCGCTTCTGGCCAAGCGTGCCGGGCTCTCCTACCCCGAGATCGACTGGGGCGGACTGGTTCAGCGTGCTGCCGACCTGGGCGCCAAGGAACTCCACGGCCAGGTCTTCGGCCCCGTCGAAGGCTATGTGGATTGGGCGGGGGCGTTCTACCAGCACGGCCGCAAGGCGGGCATCAGGACCGTCGTCAAGGTACCGCTGACCGAAGAGGGGATCCGGGCCGTGCCGTCCATCAAATCACTGGGTGGCGCGATCCTGATGACGGCGGCCTATGAAGCCAAGCAGATGTTCGTCGCCGCCGCCCTGGAAGCAGACTACATCGCCCCGTATTTCGGCCGCATGATCGAGAAGAATTTGCCCGCCTTCGAGGCCATGGAACAGATGCTCGCCATCGGCCGGCTTGCCGGCGGTCGCACCAGGATCCTGGTCGCGTCGATCCGCAATGCGGGCCAGATGGTGGAGCTCGCCAGGCGTGGTCTTGAGTGCTTCACCATCGCCCCGGCCGTTGCGCGCGAACTGATGAGCGCCCCGGAGACCATCGCTGCGGCCAAGGAGTTCGAGGCCGCTGCGGCGACGTGAATCAGCGCCGCAGCGGGACTGCGGCCGAAACCGCGCCTTGGGGCGACGGTCTCCGGCCGAAGGTCGGCGCCCGCTTCGGGCCGCCGCTCACTCCCTGATCACGAAGGGCAGGGACATGGTGCCCTTCTTGCCGGTGACGAGGTCGCGCAAGGTGGTATCGGCGATGTAGTCGCCGGGATGGATGCCGTTCAGCGTCAGGGTCAGCGTCGCCATGAATTCGCGGTTGCGAATGCGGCTGGCGATGACCAGCTTCTGGAAGTCGTCCTTGGTCAGCAGCACGTCGCCGTCCTTCGTCTTGATCGTCAGGTCGACGGCGAGGTTGGTCTGCCAGATGTCGCCTCCCTTGGACCAGCCGAAGCCGACCGGCTCGGCGTAGACGATCATCTGGTCGCCGGCGGCATAGACGTTGGTCTCGCGCGGATTGTAGGCGCCGAATCCGTTGGGCGGGCCCGCCACCCACAAGGCGCGGCGGAAGGTCAGCGGCGCCTGCTCCCACAGGGCGTCGGTTGCCGCGTCGAGCGCGGCGATGGCCTCGATGAACTTGCCCTGGTCGGCCAGGCTCTGGGCTTCGGTTGCCTTGTCGACCAGATCGGCGGCCGACGCCGGAACGGCAAATGCGGCGGCCAACAACATCCCAAACAATGCGCGGCGCATGGATCTGTCCTCCGATGAGCACGATTTCCTCCGACCGGAATCAGAGCACGCCTGCGGCAGCCTGCCAAGCGGCAGCCGAGGCCTATGATGTCACGCCCGGACGCGGACGTAGCTGCCGGGCGCGTCCTCGATCGGCCTGTATTTGCGGTTGCCGATCTTGCGCGCCGGCGTGCGGGCCTTGTCCTGCTTCTCGATCCACCTCTGCCAGTAGGGCCACCAGGAGCCGGGGTGCTCCTTGGCCTTCGCGGTCCATGAATTGAGGTCGCCCTTCGGCGCCGGGCCGGTCCAGTACTGATACTTGTGGCGCGCCGGCGGGTTGACGACGCCGACGATGTGGCCGGAGCCGGCGAGCACATAGGTGACCTTGCCGCCGAACAGGGTCGAACCGAGGAAGACCGAGCGCGGCGGGGCGATGTGGTCCTCGCGGGTGGCGAGGTTGAAGATCGGGATCGTCACCTTGCCGAGATCGAGGGTGACGCCGGCGATCTCCATCTCGCCCTTCGACAGCCGGTTATCGAGATAGCAGTTGCGCAGGTAGAAGGAGTGATTGGCAGCCGGCATGCGCGTCGTGTCGGCGTTCCAATGGAGCAGGTCGAAGGGTGCCGGCTGCTCGCCCTTGAAATAGTTGGCGATCACATAGGGCCAGATGAGATCGTCGGGCCGCAGCATGTTGAAGGCCGCATGCATGTTGCGGCCTTCCAGATAGCCGCGCACGTCCATCTGCTTCTCGACCGCGGCGATCTGTTCCTCGTCGACGAAGACTTTCAGGTCGCCGGCCTGGCTGAAATCGACCTGGGTGGCGAAGAGCGTTGCCGAGGCGATGCGGCTGTCGCCGGTGGCCGCCGCATAGGCGAGCGCGATCGACAGCAGCGTGCCGCCGACGCAATAGCCGACGGCGTTGACCGCGTGCGCGCCGGTGACCCCTTCGATCACGTCAAGGGATTCGAAGATGCCCTCGCGCATGTAGTGGGCGAAGCTCTTCTTGGCCTGGTGCCGGTCGGGATTGACCCAGGAGATGACGAAGACGGTGTGGCCCTGTTCGACGCACCAGCGAATGAAGGATTTCTCGGGCGTCAGATCGAGGATGTAGAACTTGTTGATCCACGGCGGCACGATGAGGAGCGGGCGCTTCAGCACCGTCTCGCCCACCGCCTTGTACTGGATGAGCTGGCAGACGTCGTTCTGGTGGATCACCTTGCCGGGGGTCGTCGCCAGCGTCTCGCCGAGCTTGAAGCGCGAGGCGTCCGACTGGCGGATCTTGAGCGTGCCATGACCGGCCTTGATGTCCTCGGCCAGCATGTGCATGCCGCGCACCAGGTTGTCGCCGTCGCTGGCGAGCGTCTGGCGCAGGACCTCCGGATTGGTGAGGGCGAAGTTGGAGGGGGCCAGGGCACTGGCCACCTGCTTGACGTAGAAGACGGCCTTCTGGCGGGTATGCGGGTCGAGCCCCTCGGCCTCCGCAGCCATCGCCTCGGCCCAGCGGCTGGTGATCAGGTAGAACTGCTTGATGAAGTCGAAGAACTGGTTGGAGCGCCACTCCGGGTCGAGAAACCGCTTGTCGCGTGCGTCGGGCTCGACGGCCGGCTCCGCCGGCTCACCCATCATGCGCTTGAGGCTCGACGCCCACAGGCCGAGATAGCCGGTCAACAGCCGGTTCTGCGCCTCGGCCGCGCGGCTGGGCTCGCCCAGCCAGTATTGGCTGACCCGGGTGAGCGTGCGAACGGCGTCGGTGAGCATGCCGTCGAACGCGCCGAAGCTGTCGCTGGTGCCGCCTTTTTCGCGCGGCTTCAGGTAGTTCGCCGCGGCCTGGCCAGCCTCCTCGATCAGGCGCGCCAGATTGTGGGCGAAGGCCTCGGGATCCTTGATCCCGCCTGCCGCTCCGGCGTCCTTCTCGCTGGTCCCCGCCATGGTCGATTCAGTCCGCGCCAACATGTAGAATGGGCTTTCGCTCGTTTTTTGGACATAATACGGTGCTAGTTAAAGACTGACTCATGAATTGCCACTCGTTTGAGTAACCGATCGTTCACCATGACATTCGCGGATAGGCGGCATCTGCGCCCGGTTTCGACTGCTTCACTGCGGAGTTGGCTCGCCGTTGCTGTCGTCGTCGGACTGGGGCTGGCGGCGTCTGGCTGCGCCCAATCCCTGAGCGAATTCGCACGCAACGGCGACGGCACTGCGGCGTCGTCCTATCCCGCTTCGACCGCGCCGACCACCCTCGCACCGGGCGATCCCGGTAGCGTGGCAACCAGGCCGGCCGTCATGGTCGACGAGAGGACGGTTGCGGTGACGCAGTCGCCGGCGCGTTCCGCCCCCACATCGGCACCGATGGCCATTGCCCCGATGGCGTCCACGCCGGCGCCCGCGGCAACCACGCCACCGGCAGCCGAGGTCGCCACCGCCGCGCCGCTGTCAGACCGGGCCACGGCCGTGCCGCGGTCAGACCGGGCCATCGCCCCCTCGGCGCTCAATCTCAACCAGGTGCCGGCTCAGCCCAAGAGCAAGCTGCTGACGCCGGATGAGAAGGCCAAGGTGATCGCCGAGCTTGAGGCGCTTGCCAAGAAGCAGAGTGCCGAGCTTGACGCGGATAAGAATGCTGCCTGCGCTGCCTCCGACGATCTCAATCCGGCCCAGCGCGTCGCCAGTGCAACTGGCGCCGGAGGGTGCTAGACAGCGCGCGTCCGGGTCAGCCGGATCGTGCGATTTCACCGTGGACGGGGCTTGAGCCATGTCGGAATTCTATCGGGTGCGGCGTCTGCCGCCTTATGTCTTCGAGCAGGTCAACCGGCTGAAGGCGAGCGCCCGAGCTGCCGGCGCCGACATCATCGACCTCGGCATGGGCAATCCCGACCTGCCGACGCCGCCGCACATCGTCGAAAAGCTCAACGAGACGGCCCGCCGCCCCGACACCCACGGCTATTCCGCCTCGCGCGGCATCAATGGTCTCCGCAAGGCCCAGGCCGCCTATTACGACCGCCGCTTCGGCGTGAAGCTCAACCCCGACACCCAGGTGATCGCCACCATCGGCTCGAAGGAGGGCTTCGCCAACATCGCCACCGCCATCACGGCGCCGGGCGACGTGGTGCTCTGTCCGAATCCGAGCTACCCGATCCATGCCTTCGGCTTCCTCATGGCCGGCGGCGTCATCCGCGCGCTGCCGTCGACGCCGGACGCCGACTATTTCCACGCGCTCGAGCGCGCCGTGATCCACTCCATCCCCAAGCCGCTGGCGGTGGTGGTGTGCTACCCGTCCAACCCGACGGCGCAGGTTGCCGATCTCGATTTCTATCGCGACCTGGTCAGCTTCGCCCGCCGCCACGAGTTGATCGTTCTCTCCGACCTTGCCTATGCCGAGGTCTATTTCGACGACAACCCGCCGCCCTCGATCCTGCAGGTGCCGGGCGCGATGGACATCACCGTCGAGTTCACCTCGATGTCGAAGACCTTCTCCATGGCCGGCTGGCGCATGGGCTTCGCCGTCGGCAACGAACGGCTGATCGCGGCCCTGGCGCGGGTGAAGTCCTATCTCGACTACGGCGCCTTTACCCCGATCCAGGTGGCGGCGACGGCCGCCCTCAACGGTCCGACCGACTGCATCGAGGAGATGCGGGCAACCTACAAGGGCCGGCGCGACGCCCTGGTCGAGAGCTTCGGCCGCGCCGGATGGGAGATTCCGCCCCCCAAGGCCTCCATGTTCGCCTGGGCGCCGGTTCCCGAGCGCTTCCAGTCCCTGGGCTCGCTGGAGTTCTCCAAGCTCTTGATCGAGAAGGCCGACGTGGCGGTCTCGCCCGGCGTTGCCTTCGGCGAGCACGGCGAGGGAAATGTGCGCATCGCGCTGGTCGAGAACGAGCAGCGCATCCGCCAGGCCGCCAGGAACTTGCGCCGCTTTCTTGAATCGGCCGACAAGACGTTGCACAACGTCGTCGCGATCTCGGGCAACCGCCGCTGATACGTTAAGTCCGCAAGCGATACAGGCGCTGGGGTTCCTCCGGCGCTTCTTCTTGCTATGGTTGTACTTCCGAGCAAATGGAGGGGAACCATGGCTTTGACACCGGAAGACCTGACCGAAATTGGCAAACAGATCAAGGGCGAGCTTCAAGCCTTCGACGTAGGACTGAAGGTAAAGACCGCTGTTGCCGAAACGCTCAGCGCCAGTTTCGGCGAAGGGCTCAAGACTGTCTTGGAAACACCTGAGAAAGCCGCCGAGACGCTGGTAGCGACGGTCAAAGCAGCAAAGAAGACAGAACGCGACGACTACCGTGTGCTCATCCACTTCTTTGCCGGTGCCATTGCGGTATGCATCGGGCTAATTGGCGCAGTGTTGACCAGCCTCGATTCGATTGCGAAGGCCGGAGACACAGGTGTCCTGCACATGGCTGGTGGCGTGATCGCATGGACGGCAATAACGTTCTTTGTGTTGATCGTCCTTATTTCTGCCGCACAGATCAGAAAATTCTTGGCCGAGCGCGGCCAAGTTCGCTCGAGAATGTCTGAACGAGAGAGGAATATCTGGGCGAGGCTGATGGGGATAGTTGGAGTCCTTTCGTTCGTCACACTTCTGTTTGCAATTAGTGGTGGGTATGACTTGATTGCGGCCCACTCGGCCAAAGGGATGGATTTGGCAGTTTTTGGGATTCTTTTCAGCCCTTTCTAGGGGCTGAACGCGGCCTCTCGCCAAGCCGGCCCGCGGGCGCTATTCATGCGCGGCCATGTCTCTTGAAAACACCATGAATGCGCCGTTGCGTATCGGTCTGGCCGGACTCGGCACGGTCGGCTCCTCGCTCGTGCGCATCCTCGAGCGCCACGGCAACGACCTTGCCGTGCGCACCGGGCGGCCTTTGTCGATCGCCGCTGTTTCGGCGCGCAACCGCGACAAGGACCGCGGCTTCGACCTCTCCGGCTACGACTGGTTCGACGATCCGGTGGCCATGGCGCGCGACCCCGGCACCGACCTCTTCGTCGAGCTGATCGGCGGCGCCGACGGCCCCGCTCACGCCTCGATCATGGCGGCGATCGGAGCCGGCAAGCATGTGGTGACGGCCAACAAGGCGCTGCTCGCGCGCCACGGGCTGGACCTCGCGCGCGCTGCGGAAGACGCCGGCGTCAGTCTCAATTTCGAGGCGGCGGCGGCCGGCGGCATCCCGATCATCAAGACCCTGCGTGAGGCGCTCGCCGGCAACACGGTCAACCGCGTCTACGGCATCCTCAACGGCACCTGCAACTACATCCTCTCGCGCATGGAGCAGGACGGCCTGTCCTTCGCCGACTGCCTGGCGGCGGCGCAGCACCTGGGCTATGCCGAGGCTGACCCGACCTTCGACATCGAGGGCACCGACGCCGCCCACAAGCTGGCCCTGCTGACGGCGATCGCCTTCGGCACCGAGATCGACACCGATTCGATCTATGTCGAGGGCATCTCGTCGATCACATCGGCCGACATCGAGGCGGCCAGCGAGCTCGGCTACCGCATCAAGCTGCTCGGCGTCGCCAGCCGCACCGACAGCGGCATCGAACAGCGGGTGCATCCGACCATGGTGCCGAAATCCTCGGCCATCGCCCGCGTCGACGGCGTCACCAATGCGGTGGCCGTCGATTCCGATTTCGTCGGTTCGCTGGTGCTTGCCGGGCCGGGGGCAGGGGGCGATGCCACCGCTTCCGCGGTGGTCAGCGACATCGCCGACATTGCCCGCGGCGACCGCATGGGCACCTTTGGCCGGCCGGCCTCGGCGCTCGAGCCCTATCGCCGCGCCGTCATGCGCATGCACGAGGGCGGCTACTACATCCGCCTGTCGGTCTACGACCGGCCGGGCGCCTTTGCCGCGATCGCCGGACGCATGGCGGAGAGCGGCATCTCGCTCGAATCGATCGTTCAGCGCCACCGGACGGCGAGCGCCGCCGCCGTGCCCGGGCAAGCGGGGACCGAGGTGCCGGCGCCGGTCATCCTGATCACCTACGAGACCACGGAAACGGCCATCCGACAGGCACTTGAGGCCATCAAGGCGGACGGTCATGTTCTCGGCGAGCCACAAATGATACGCATAGAGCCGCTCGCCTGAGTGGTTAACGCGGGGACGTGGAATGAATCGCGAAGTTCGCTTTGCCCAGGGCGCCGCGGCGCTCGACCGGGTGCTGACGCTTGAACTGGTGCGCGTGACCGAGGAGGCGGCCGTTGCGGCGGCCCGTTTGCGCGGGCGCGGCGACGAGATGGCCGCCGACCGGGCGGCGGTGGAGGCTATGCGGCGCGAACTCAACCGGCTGGAGATCCACGGCACCGTGGTGATCGGCGAGGGCGAGCGCGACGAGGCACCGATGCTGTTCATCGGCGAGGAGGTCGGCAGCAAGCGCGGACCAGCCGTCGACATTGCCCTTGACCCGCTGGAAGGCACGACGATTGCGGCCAAGAACCTGCCCAACGCCATCGCCGTGGTCGCCATCGCCGAGCCCGGCAGCCTGCTCTATGCGCCCGACGTCTACATGAACAAGATCGCCATCGGCCCCGGCTATCCCAAGGGCCTGATCGATCTCGACGCCTCGGCGACCGACAACATCGGCGCCGTCGCTGCGGCCAAGGGCGTGCCGGTCAACGAGGTGACGGCCTGCGTGCTCGACCGCCCGCGCCATGCCCGGCTGATCGACGAGATCCGTGGCACCGGCGCCGCCATCAGGCTGATCGGCGACGGCGACGTGGCCGGCATCATCCATGTGACCGAGCCGGAGCGTACCGGTATCGATATCTATTTCGGCATTGGCGGCGCGCCCGAAGGTGTGCTCGCCGCGGCGGCCCTGCGCTGCACCGGTGGCCAGATGCAGGGGCGGCTGGTGATCAGCTCCGACGAGCAGCGCGACCGCGCCCGCCGCATGGGCGTCACCGATATCGACCGCAAGATGGACCTGACCGACATGGCGCGCGGCGAGGTGCTGTTCGCCGCCACCGGCGTCACCGACGGCGACCTGCTGTCCGGCGTCCGCTTCGCCCGGCACGCCATCACCACCCACACGGTGGTCATGCGCTCATCGTCCGGCACGGTGCGCTGGATCAGGGCCGAGCATCAGAATGTAGAGAAATTCGCTGCCGGCGAGGATTCGCTTTAGCGACCTCGCTGAGCTGGCATGTCGACCGGGGGCGGCTGTCCCGCCCCCGGGACGCAATCCGTAGACCGGTTCCCTACGGGATCGTGCACATGCGCCGCGGACCGTAATAGGGCTGGTAGCTGCAGTCCCAGGCACGGAACGACTGATAGGTCGCCGCGCAGGCGGGAACGTTGCAGTAGCGCGGTGCGGGCCGGACATAGACCGGCGGCGGCGGCCGAACGTAGACCCTCGGCGGCGGCCGGCGGATGTTCGGGCCGATGTAGATGTTGAGGCCCGGATTTATGCGGATGCCCGGCCGTACTGGCGCAGGCCGACCCCAGCCAGGAGGCGGCGGCCAACGTGTCTGCGCCATGACGTCACCGGCCACCATGCTCATCGCTACGGCGGCGAGCACGGCGCCAATCGCAAGCTTCTTCAGCATTGTTGCACTCCTCAGATGCCCCCATCTGGTCGTGCCCCGGAATGCGCTTCTCCCCGGATATGCGCTGAAGCGCGTCGCCCCGAGACGTGGGCATTCTGCGCGCCTGCCGGCCCTGCGGGCAGGTGACCAGTCCGCACATGGGGCAATATGCCCGCCGATGCCGCAGGGCGGACATGGCCGCGCGCGAGCGCTATTCATGAGGTGATGGCACAGGCGCCCCTCCCGATTCGCCACGGCCCGGCGGAGGCCGACCGCCGGTCGTTTCTCGGTGTCGAGCGCTCGCTCACCGGTCGTCATTGGCTGGAGCGGCTCGACGTCGCCGGCGGCAATGCCGCGCTCGCCATTGCCCAGCGGCACCAGATCAACGATGTCGTGGCGCGGGTGCTAGCCGGGCGCGGCGTCGGCGTCGACGAGGCGCCGGCGTTCCTGGCGCCGAGCCTGAAAGCGCTGATGCCGGACCCGTCGGTGATGACCGACATGGAGGCCGCGGCGGCGCGCATCGCCGATGCGATCATGGCTGGCGAGCCCATCGCCGTCTTCGGCGATTACGATGTCGACGGCGCCTCGTCCTCGGCGCTGCTTGCCCGCTTCCTGCGCCATCAGGGGGTGAGCCCCACCGTCTATATTCCCGATCGCCTGTTCGAGGGCTACGGGCCCAACCCGGAAGCGCTGCGCAAGCTGGCGGGCGAGGGCGCCCGCCTGATCGTCACCGTCGACTGCGGCTCAACCAGCTTCGAGGCGCTGGACGAGGCCAGAACGCTCGGCGTCGATATCGTCGTCATCGACCATCACGAACTCGGCACAGAGCGGCCGCCGGCACGCGCTCTGGTCAATCCCAATCGCCAGGACGACCTCTCCGGCCTTGGCTTTCTGGCCGCCGTCGGCGTCACCTTCATGGCTGTGATCGCAGTCAACCGGCTGCTCAGGGCCCGTGGCTGGTACGGCGCCGGCCGCCGCGAGCCCGACCTCCTGCAATGGCTCGACCTGGTCGCGCTCGGCACGGTCTGCGATGTGGTCCCGCTCGTCAGCCTCAACCGCGCCTTCGTGTCGAAGGGGCTGATGACGCTCGCCCGCCGGGGCAATCGCGGCATTGCGGCGCTTGCCGACGTGGCACGGCTCGGCGGCCCGGTCAGACCCTATCACCTCGGCTTCCTGCTCGGTCCACGCATCAATGCCGGCGGGCGCATCGGCGATGCGGCGCTGGGCGCGCGGCTCCTGGCCAGCGACGACCCGGCCGAGTGCGCCCGTATCGCCGCCGAGCTCGACCGGCTGAACGGCGAGCGCCAGACGATGGAAACCGCCATGCTGGAACAGGCGATGGCCGAGGCCGATGCCGAGATCGGTTCCGGCGAAGGGCCGGCCGTGCTGGTCACCGCCAGCCGCGAGTGGCACCCGGGCGTGGTCGGGTTGATCGCCTCGCGGCTCAAGGACCGCTTCCAGCGCCCGGCGATCGCCATTGCGCTTGCGGCAAACGGCGTCGGCACCGGCTCGGGCCGCTCGATCGTCGGCGTCGATCTGGGCGCCGCGGTGCGCCGTGCGGTCGATGACGGCATCCTCGCCAAGGGCGGCGGCCACGCCATGGCGGCCGGGCTGACGGTCGCGCAATCGCGGCTCGGCGACCTCCGCGCCTTCCTCGAGCAGTCGTTAGCCGTCCGCGTGCACGCCGCCGACGGCGGTCACACGCTTGCCGTCGATGCCGCACTCAGCGCCCGCGGTGCCAGCCTTGCGCTGATCGAGGCGGTGGAGAAGGCAGGGCCCTTCGGTGCCGGAAACCCTGATCCGGTCTATGCCTTCCCCTCGCACCGTATCGATTTTGCCGACACCGTCGGCAACGGCCATGTCCGCCTGACGCTTGCCGCCAATGACGGCGCCACCATCAAGGCGGTGGCCTTCCGCGGCGCCGGCTCGCCGCTGGGCGAAGCGCTGCTTGCGGCCCGCGGACGCAACCTGCATGTCGCCGGGGCGCTGACCATCGACCATTTTCGCGGCCGCCGCACGCCGAACCTGCGCGTCATCGACGCGGCCGTGCCACAGACCTGAAGCGCCGCCTCAGTTGTTCCAGGTGGTCGAGATGTAGTCCTTGTCTTCCAGCAGCCGGCGCTCGAACAGCATGAAATCGTAATAGCCGCAGCGCCGCGTGCCGGGGAACTCGCGGCAGATGCGCGGGCGGGCGTGATAGATCGTGCAGTTGCGCGTCTCGGTGTCGAGGAACTGGCACACCGTACCGTAATGCTCGTCCTTCTGGTGGCGCAGGATACGCGACTTGCCGTCCTGGGACTTCTTGGTGAACTTCTTCCGCGCCTTCTCCTCGCCGATGCCGAAGTGCTTGGCCAGGCGCTTGATGTCGGCGTCGGTGGCGCCGATCTCGGCATAGGAGCAGCAATAGGCGGGACACTTCACGCAATTGAATTTGGGCTTGGGCGCGCTCATGGACGATCCTGATTCGGGCAATGCGATGGGACCATCAGATGTCACATGGCTCGCCCCGTCGCGTCCAGTGGTCGCGGTCAACGGCTTGGCGGTTGCGGTGGCGCGCCGGTTGATCGCGACGCGATTTCCCGCGATGAATGCGGGGAACGGGCGGCGTCACACCGGCGCCGCCGAGACAACGGGTCCTTGTCATGCGCGGACGCGCCATTCCCCTCTCACCGATCCGCAAGCTGGTGGTCGACCTGACCGTCCTGCACGCGCCCACCGTGCCCGTGCAGCGGGTCATGCATCTGAAGCCGGTGGTGGAGGCGCGCGCCGCGCTGGCCGACCGGCCGGCATGGGCCGCGCTCTTCGCCAAGGCCTTCGCCCTGGTCGCGGTCGAGATCCCCGATCTGCGCCGGGCCTACGTCAAGGTCCCGTGGGCGCACCTCTACGAATATCCGCAGAGCACGCTGTCGATGGTCTTCGAACGCGACTGGCATGGCGAGATGGTGATCCTCACCACGCTGATGCGCTCGCCCGAGACCATGCCGCTGAAGGCGCTCTCCGACGCCATGAAAGCGACCAAGGACAAGCCGATCGAGGACAATCGCGACTTCCGCCGCATGTTCGCCCTGGCCCGCTGGCCGACGCCGCTGCGCCGCCTGATCTGGTGGCTCGGCCTCAATATCGGCCGCCAGCGCGGCAACTATTTCGGCACCTTCGGGATCACCGTCTATTCCGGCCTCGGCGCCGAATTGCTGCACCCGCTGTCGCCGCTGACGGCGACCATGAATTACGGCGTCATCGCCGGGGACGGCTCGGTCAATGTGCGCATCATGTACGACCACCGCGTGCTCGACGGCTCGATGGTGGCGCGCACCCTCGGTCGCATCGAGGAGAAGCTGCTCGGGCCGGTGCTCGACGAGCTGAAGGCGATGGCAGCAAAAGGCGAATAGCGAACAGGGAAGGGCGTCCGCTATTCGCTGCCCGCTACCCGCCCTAATGCGCCATCAGCACGGGGATGGTGGTCTCCGAAATGATGTGGTTGGTGGCTCCGCCGAAGATCATCTGGCGCAGGCGGCTCTGGGTATAGGCGCCCTTGACGACGAGGTCGCAGCCGGTGGCGATCGCCTCCTCCAGAATGGCGGCGCCGGCCGAGCGCGAACCGCGCTGGACGGTGACCACTTCGCTGGCGATGCCGTTCTGCTCCAGGTGATGGGCGACATCCTTGCCGCTCGGTCCGGGCACGCCGACGCCCTCCACCATCTGCACGACGACCTTTTCAGCGCGCTTGAGAAACGGCCTGGCGTAGGCGATTGCGCGGGCCGTCTCGGTGCTGCCGTTCCAGGCGATGGTCACCACCCGGCCGATGTGCTCGGGCGCCTCGGGCGGTGTGATGAGGATTGGCCGGCCGCTGTCGAACAGCGCCGCCTCCAGCGTGCTCATGTGCGGGCTGTTGGTGGCCGAGCCGGGGCGGCCGACGACGGTCAGATCGAAGACGCGGCCATGGCTGCCGAGGAAGCCGTCGCCGGCGAGCGAGCGCGGGTTCCAGCCGAATGTCGCCGCGTCCTTGGTGCTGCCGGCCATGGCGATACCGTTCTTGGCCATGGCGTCCGTGAACAGCTTGTGCGCCTCTGCCGCGGCCTCTTCGTCCTGCCCGGCCAGGTCCGTCGGATAGACGACCATGGAGCCGATTCCCTCGGCCGCCACCAGCGTGTTGAGCTCGGGCGAGAGGGCGAAGCCTTCGATATAGCTGTTGAATGCCTTGGCCAGCAGGCAGGCCGTTGCCAGAGTCGATTCGATCTGGCTGTTTCGTTCGAACAGGGACGAGGATCGTCTTCATGGCAGCCACCACTTGGAATAATGCCGGAATGCGCCGAGAGTATAGCATCGAATCCCGGCCTGCCGCCCTCGCATGCGGCCGCCGGTCCGTGTCCACCCCGTCCCGGCCGTTTCCGCCATAACCGACCCTTCCGGCATCGGAATGAACCGCTTCTTCTCGCTGTTTCCCTCGATCATGCTGCCGATGTTCCTGGCCATGATCGACGGGACGATCGTCTCGGCGGCGCTGCCCACCATCGCCGGAGAACTGGGCAATGCCCAGCGCATCTCCTGGATCGTCATCGCCTACCTGATCGCCGCCACCATCGCCTCGCCGGTCTATGGCCGGCTCGGCGACAGTTTTGGCCGCAAACAGCTGATGTTCGTGGCGCTTGGCATCATCATGGTCGCCACCGTGCTGTGCGGCCTGGCGCCCAACGTCGACCTGCTGATCGCCGCGCGGCTGATCCAGGGGCTCGGTGCCGGCGGGCTGATGACGCTCGCCCAGGCCTTGATCGGCGAGGCGGTGCCGCCGCGCGAACGGGCCCGTTATCAGGGCTTCCTGGCCTCGGTTGCGGTGTTCTCGACCGCCTTCGGCGCGGTTGCCGGCGGGCTGCTCACCGAGCACCTCGGCTGGCGCTCGATCTTCTTCGTCAGCGCGCCGGTCGGTGTGGTCGCCATGCTGCTGCTCCTCAGGCTGCCGGCGCAGGTGCCCAAGCGTGAGCCGTTCCGCTTCGACTTCGGCGGTCTGCTGCTCTTCGTCGTCTTCATCACCGCCACCCTGGTGATGTTCCGTGAAATCCAGACCTTCAGCGTCGCCATTCTGCCGCCGGTGTTCGCTCTGCTCGCATTGAGCGTGGCCGCGGCCATCGTGCTGGTATGGCGGGAGCAGCGCGCATCCACGCCGCTGTTCCCGATCGCGCTCTTCCGCGATCCGACCATCTGGCGCAGTGACGCACTCGCCCTCTGCCACGGCGCGACGCTGGTGTCGGTGGTCACCTTCCTGCCCATCTATCTGCGCGTCGGCCTGGGCTGGAGCGCCGGCACCATCGGCCTGTCGCTGCTGCCGGTCACCGCTTCGGTGCCCATCGGCTCGATCATGACCGGCCTTGCCGTCAGCCGCTCCGGGCACACGGCGATCTTCCCCTCGATTGGCCTGATCGTCGCCGCCTTGCTGCTGGCGGCGATCGGTGTCCTGCTTCCCCACCTCTCCGGCGTGCAGCTGTCCGCGATGCTCGGGCTGTGCGGGCTGTTCATGGGCACCGTGATGGGCGTGGTGCAGGTGACCGTGCAGAGCGCCGCCGGCCCCGGCATGCTGGGCACGGCTGCGGCGTCGGTACAGTTTTCGCGCTCGATCGGCGCTGCCCTCGGCACGGCACTGGTGGGGGCGGTGCTGTTCGCCGCCATGACGGTCATCGACCCCAAGGCCAGCCAGGCCTTCGCCACCATCCTGCAGGAGGGCCCGGACGCCCTGGCGTCGCTCAGCCCGGAGCGCGTCGCGGCGATTGAGGCCGAGATCGGCACCGCTTTCCGCGCCGCCTTCTTCACCATGGCCGGCTTCGCCAGCGTCGGGACATTTCTGGCCTGGACGCTGCCGCTACGCCGGATCTAGTCCAGGTAGCTCACCACTTCTCGCCGAATGGCCGCGCCTCGACCTCGAACGACCAGGCCGAACGCGGCTGGTGCGCCAGCCAATGGGCGGTGGCGGCGATATCGTCCGGCTTGACGAAGAAGTCGTCCGGCCGGTCGGGCATCGCCTGGCGGGTGCGCGGCAGGTCGACGACGCCGTCGACGATGATCAGCGCCACGTGGATGCCGGCGGGGCCGAGATGCTTGGCCATCGATTCGGCAAGGCTGCGCTGGGCCGCCTTGGCGGGGGCGAAGGCGGCCGTGCGCGGCGCCCCGCGCCGCGAGGCGGTGGCGCCGATGACGATGATGGCGCCGTTCCCCCTGGCTTTCATCGCCGGGATCACCTTCTTGGCGGCGACGAGCAGGCCGGCGGCGTTCACCCGCCACGATGCCTCGAACTGTTCGGGGGTGATCTCCTCGATCGTGGCGAAGACACCGGAGCCGGCGTTGTAGACCAGCGTATCGACGGCGCCGAGATCGGCAGCGACGGCGTCGAAGGCGCGGTCAACGGCGCCCGCGTCGGCGACGTCGCAGGCATAGGCGCGGGCCTCGCCGATCTCCGCGGCGAGCTTTGCGGACAAGTCGGTGCTGCGCGAGAGCAGCGCGACTTGATAATCGGCGGCGAAGCGGCGGGCGAGTGCCGCCCCGTTGCCGGGGCCGATGCCGACGATTGCCGCGATCGGTTTGGCCATGTCTTTCCCCCTGTGCAGACTGCCGCATGGAGTGAGACAAGTAGTGTCCGGCGCGCCGGCCGCAAGCGCGGCCCGGCCGGTTACTTCTTCAAGCGCGCCCTGGTGATCGCAGCCTTGAGGGCGTCCTCGCTGAGAATGCCCGGGTAAAATGTCAGGTTGACCACATAAGCGGGCGTGCCCGGGAATCCGAACGCGTCGGCCTCAGCGCCATTGCGCTGGATGGCGGCGTCGATCGACGTCTTCTGCTTCGCATAAGCCGCCTTGAGCGCGGCGACATCGAAGCCGGTCTGCGCGAGGGTGGCGTCGATCATCGGCTCGGACAGCCGGCCCTTCACCGCCATCAGCGCGTTGAGAACTGCCTCGCCCTTGCCAAGCGTCTTTGCGGCCAGCGCCAGGCGCGACGCGTGGACGGAAACGTCGCCGAAGATCGGCCAGTCCTTCATCACCAGGCGGACGTTGCCGTCCTCCTCGACGACCTTGCGCACCATCGGGAAGTCGCGCTTGCAATAGGGACATTGGAAATCGAAATACTCGGCGATCGAGACGTCGCCATCCGGATTTCCGAGAACCGTGTTGTCGGGATCGAAGAAGACCTGCTGCTGCGTCGGCATATCCTGGGCCCGTGCCGCAACGGCGCCGCCGAGCGACAGCCCGGCCAGACCCATGAGGGGCCCGAATACCAACTGGCGTCGCTGCAGCATGGCACTTGTCTCCCGTGGTCGCGGTCGTTCGCCCGGCATCAGCAAATCACTGGACGGGCAGATGACTGGACAACCGCTGTTCGGATTATCACGAAACTTGGCGAAACGATTGCCGTTGGATTCGCTCTCCATGTTGAAGAGGCGCAGCAAGTTGCGGTCCGACTAACGCTGGCCCTCAGGGAGATGCGTGCCGCAGCAAGCGACGCTGCTACTGATCTCAGACATCGAAATCAAGGGCCACCGGTCCGATGGGCGCGGGTCATGCCGGCAACACGGGAGCGTCAGCGAATGGCGCGGGCAGCCGGTTGACCGGCGAGCGCCCCGGCGCGGTCAGACCCCATGCCCTGAGGCCGGATGTGCACGTGGATAGGAAGACATGACCGGGAAAGGAATCCCCGATCCGCTTCAATGGCTTGGCAGAGGATTCAGCAGGCGATATTGGAACGCATGGCGGGCGGCGGACGGCACGGAGCGGTCAAGGATGCGGTTTCATTACCTGAGCGATTTGCACCTCGAATCCGAGGACTGGACCGGCCCTCTGCCATGCAGTGACGTGCTGGTGATTGCCGGTGATCTTGGCCATGCGCGCTGCTTCGCGGCAGATGCCGATGACGGCTATGCCCGCATTCGTCGGGAACGCATGGAACGTTTTGCGCGGCGGGCGGTGGACAGCTTCGAGCGCGTGCTGCTGGTGATGGGCAATCACGACCATTATGACGGCGTGTTCGATGATACCGCGCGATTGTTTCGCGAGCACCTGCACGGCGTGAGCGTGCTGGATGACGAGGCCGTCGACATCGGCGATGTGCGCATATTCGGCACCACGCTGTGGTCGGATTTTGAGGGCGGCGACCCCGAGGCCATGAAGCGCGCGAACAAGGGATGCGGCGAATTCTTTTTCGTGAAACGGCGTGTGCGCGACGAGAACGGTAACGAGCATCTGGCGCGGTTTCGCGCGGCGGACGCGCTGGAGGCGCACAGGCGGTCTCTCGAGAAACTCCATGACTTCCTGTCCGCGCCCGGCACGGGAAAATCGCTGGTTGTCTCGCACCATCCGCCGACGACTGACGGCCTCAATCCCGCGTATCGGGGGAAGGGGCTGGACGGCGCATTCGCCAGCAATCTGGAGGATGTTGTTCTGGCAGTCGGTCCGGATGCCTGGGTCCACGGGCACACGCATATCCGTCGGGAATACAGCCTCGGCCCGACCACGTTCTATGCCAATTGTCGCGGGTTTCCCGGCAAGGAAGAGCTTGCAGCCAGCTTTTCAGCAGATCACAGTTTCGTCGTCTAGCTCGCCGCTTCGAAGGAGAGACTTCGAACGCGCCAAAGGCCGCAAGCGCGGCCCGGGCTTTCGCCCGCGCCCGCGGAGCCGGTGAGCGCAGCGAACCCGGCGTGAGCGAGATCGAGATAGTGGCGCGCTTCGAAGGAGAGACTTCGAACGCGCCAAAGGCCGCAAGCGCGGCCCGGGCTTTCGCCCGCGCCCGCGGAGCCGGTGAGCGCAGCGAACCTGGCGTGAGCGAGATCGAGATAGTGGCGCGCTTCGAAGGAGAGACTTCGAACGCGCCAAAGGCCGCAAGCGCGGCCCGGGCTTTCGCCCGCGCCCGCGGAGCCGGTGAGCGCAGCGAACCTGGCGTGAGCGAGATAGTGGCGCGCCCTACGGGAATCGAACCCGTGTTTCCGCCGTGAAAGGGCGGCGTCCTGGACCGCTAGACGAAGGGCGCGGGCCCGCGGTTTCTACGGCGTTTGGCGGGCCCCGACAAGAGGCCCGCAACGCCGATGGACCGGCTTCAGGCTACCACTCGCCGGTGTTCTTCATCGAGGCCCAGGGTTCCTTGGGCGGCAGGGCGCCACCCTTCTGCAGGATCTCGAAGGAAATGTTGTCCGGCGAACGGACGAAGGCCATGTGCCCGTCGCGCGGCGGCCGGTTGATGGTTACGCCGGCCTTCATCATCCTCTCGCAGAAGGCGTAGATGTCGTCGACCTCATAGGCGAGATGGCCGAAGTTGCGCCCGCCTGTATAGACCTCCGGGTCCCAGTTGTAAGTGAGCTCGACAGGGGTCTCCTCCTGTCCGGGCGCTGCCAGAAAGATGAGGGTGTAGCGACCCTTCTCGTTCTCGCTGCGGCGAACTTCCTTGAGCCCG
Source organism: uncultured Alphaproteobacteria bacterium (assembly GCA_963785065.1). Classification (GTDB taxonomy): domain Bacteria; phylum Pseudomonadota; class Alphaproteobacteria; order Rhizobiales; family Kaistiaceae; genus CAVSRC01. Next base: position 392,904 of record CAWATX010000004.1, on the reverse strand, counting down.
AGGAGGTCGCGATAGAAGTGCAGCGACTTCTCCATGTCGGTTATGCGCACCATGGTATGAAGATATTTCATCGAGTTGTTCCGTTTCCTTGCCGTTCCCGGTCAGGCTGCAAACCTAATCCCGCTGATGCAAAAGGCAACGCCGGGCAAAGTGTGACTTAGGTCATACAGCCTGTGCAGCCAAACCACAGAAATGCCAATTTGGGGCTGGTCACACTGCCATCGGGTGCTATGCTTCACAACAGATTTGGCGTTTCCCGTCGATGATGGGGTGTGTTGACTTAGTGTGTTGGCAAGGGCGGGGTTAATGGGGGCCAAGGTTTCTCCTGAGCTTCCGACGAGTGTTGCGGTCGGCGAGGAAACTCCTGTCGACCTGCATGAAGTCGCCGGGGTCATCAAGTGGTTCGACGCATCCAAGGGCTATGGCTTCGTCGTTCCCGATGATGGTGGTGCCGACGTGCTGCTGCACGTGACCTGCCTGCGCCGCAGCAATTTCCAGACAGCTTATGAAGGTGCGCGCGTCGTCTGCGAAGCCGTCGAGCGGCAGAAGGGACGTCAGGCGTTCCGCGTCGTCTCCATGGACGAGTCGACGGCGGTGCGTCCGCCGCAGATGGCGCCGGCGCGCACGCACACCACGGTGGTGCCGACCAGCGGTCTCGAGCGCGTCGTCGTCAAATGGTTCAACCGTGTGCGCGGTTACGGCTTCCTGACTCGCGGCGAGGGCACGGAGGACATCTTCGTGCATATGGAGACGCTGCGCCGCTATGGCATGACGGAGCTCAGGCCGGGGCAGGTCGTGCTGGTCCGCTTCGGCGACGGCCCCAAGGGGCTGATGGCCGCCGAGATTCTTCCCGAGGGCGGCGGGCCCTTCCAGTCGCAATAGCGATCGGGCCGAAACTCCTTACTTCAGAACCGATTACGGCGAAGCGTTAGGGCGCGCGGCGGCCCGCCATTGCGGCCACCGAAGCAACCGACGAGATCACCAGGAAGGCCGCGAAGGCCAGCGTGATGGCGCGCGTGCCGATGCTCGGGATGAGCACGAAGGTGGTCACGATGATGCCGACGATGTTGCCGAGCGAGGAGATGGCGAACAGCCCGCCGGAGATCTTGCCGGCGTCGTGCGGGTCGCCGAGGACGAGGCGCACGGCCAGCGGCGAATACATGCCGAGCACAAGCATCGGCGGGAAGCAGACGATGATGCCGCTCGCGAACAGTGCGGTGATTTCGCCGGGCACTGCGTCGATGACGTGGTTGAGCCCGCCGGCGGTCATGAAGAAGACGAAGAGCAGATAGGCCGCGCTGACGAACTTGATCAGTGCCGCCACGCCGAAGGTCGGATGGCTGTCGGCGACGACGCCGCCGATGAAGTAGCCGGCCATCAGGCCAGCGACCACGATCGAGATGATCGTCGCCCAGGTGTAGATGCCGCTGCCGAAGAGCGGGGTCAGGATGCGGCTTGCCACCATCTCGAAGCCGAGCGTGATGAAGCCGAGCGTGGCGACGTCGATGGCGACCAGCAGCGCCAGGCCGGGGCCGACGGCGAGCCGCCCGAGCAGCGACCGGTTGCGCGCGGCGGCGGAGGCGTCGTCGGTCATGGCTGCTTCTCGTTGTGGCGATCAATCGCCTTCAGATATTCGACCGGGGCGAAGTCGTCGGTGAGCGGCTTGGTCTGCTCGTTCCAGCTGGGCGAGAAGCGGCGGTCGAGGATGTCGGTGAGCGGGTAGCGCAGGTGATACTGCCGCGAGCGCTCTGCCGCCTGACGCTGGAGCGTCGCCTCGTCCTTCTCCGGTCCGTTATAGGCGAGGATGACGATGTTGCCGTCGCCGTGCAGGAAGACGACGTGCTCGAAGGCGGACTTGATGGTGGCGACGGCGCTGTCGAAGAGCATGGTCGTCGGCTCGACGTTCTGCACCGCGACGCCACCGGGCTTCAGATGCTTGGCGACGAGTTCGTAGAACTCGGTGGTGAGCAGGTGGAAGGGGACGAAGGGCCCGCGATAGGCGTCGATCAGGATGACGTCGAAATTCTTGTCGCTCTTGGTCAGCCACACGCGGCCGTCCTGCACCGAGATGGCGAAGTTCTTTTCCGGCCGCACGTTGAAATATTGTTCGGTGAGCTGGACGACGGCCGGGTCGAGTTCGGCGGCGGTGAAATCGAGGTCAGGAACCGACTTGTGATAGTACCAGGCGGTACGCCCGCCGCCGAGCCCGATGATGGCGGCGCGGGTGAGCTCTGAAGCATAGGCGAGGCCGACGGTCATCGACTGGGTGTAGGTGACCGGCAGGTCGAGCTCATCCTTGGGATTGACCTCCGATTCGACATAGTGGAGCCGCTTGGCGCCGAAGGTCATGAGCATCAGCCCGTCGGCCTGCTGGTAGACGCTGATGTCGTTGTAGAGCGAATTGACCTGGGCGAGCAGGCGCGGGGCGCCGCCGCGCGTCGGGCTGAGGTCGGGCGCCGGCGGGCGCGGCCACAACAGGATGGTGCCGGCGATGGTCGCCACCACCACGGCGGCAAGCGCCGACCAGAGGACGAGCGGAGGCTTCCGTGCCGGCTTGGGGGCAGGGGCCTTGGCCGCCCCAGCGGGGGCTTGCTTCTTCTTGGCCGGTGGCCGGCGCCGGGCGCTCTTGCTCATGGGCTCTGCTACGCTTCGGCGCTCGGGGACGGACGTCAATCGATGCCGGCCGGACCGGCGGCATGGCTGGAAGTATAGTCCCGGGGCGGCGGGCCACAACAAGCCAGCCTTGCGGCCGGATGTGGCAGGCGTGCGGCAGCCCTGAATACCGGTCGGCGCGCCGGGCCAGCTTGATGGCGGGCAGGCAAACGTGTAACTCCCCGGATGTGCGGAGTGTGGCGCAGCCTGGTAGCGCATCTGCTTTGGGAGCAGAGGGTCGCAGGTTCGAATCCTGCCACTCCGACCAACCGTCGCCTTCGGTTTCGGGCAGCTTGCGCCCGCGGTGGCCGATTGCGGATCGAGAGGTAAGAGGAATGCTCGCGCGAATCTTCAAGCCGGCCAGGACGGCCATGCAATCGGGCAAGGCGGGGACGGTGAAGTGGGTGCTGGAATACGCGCCCGAGGACCGGCCGGCGGCCGACCCGCTGATGGGCTATACGTCCTCGGCCGACATGCGCCGGCAGATCAGACTGGAATTCGATTCGAGCGCCGAGGCCGTCGCCTATGCCGAGCGCAACACGATCCCCTATACCGTGGTGACCGACCACGCGTCGGCGCCCAAGAAGATCTCATACGCCGACAATTTTCGTTACGGCCGCCCGCAGCCATGGACCCACTGACGGGGTCCGGACGACGGCGGCCGGACCATGGTTCGGCCCCGTAGCTCAGCTGGATAGAGCAGCAGCCTTCTAAGCTGTTGGTCGCAGGTTCGAGTCCTGCCGGGGTCGCCACCCTTCGGAAGAAATTTAGGATTTACAGGAATTTACGGGGCGGTGGGGACACTGCGGGCCGGGTCGGTGGGACTGGGCTGTTCTCTCCAAATCTCCCGGATTCCGAACGCAAGCAGCATCAGATAGGCGGCGAAGAGCGGCAGACGGATGATCGTCGCACCGACATGGGTCGAAAAGTTGTGGCTCCACCGCATGAGCATACCGCCAGGATCCATGAACGCTCCCTCTCGCACCAGTTGGATCAGGAACATGCCGTGCGAGGGGATAAGGGCGTATTCGACGAGGTAGGTAAGCGCGCTGACAACGCCGAACGTAGCGAGCACCTGGCGCCAGCGACCGTCAAAGAGTGCGAAGCTGAGCAGCAAGAGCGGCCCGAACCAGTATATGTACTGTGGTCCGTAGCCCGGGCCGAACGCCGGGATCGCCGCCATCAGCAGCGCCACGATCATCACCGTCTGGCGTGGGCTGGACGGCGGACGCCGCCAGAACGCGACCGTAAGCCCGATCAGGGTAGCTGCGAGCACGATATAGAAGGCGCGATTATATGCGCCAACCAAGGCAACCGACCCGATCCAGTGAAGCAGACCGGAGAACCCGAACCATCCGCTCAGCGCTCGATATCCGATTACTTTTGCCGCCACATCAGCCGGCGCAAGCACGTAGATGATGCTCATTCCAAGGCTGACCGGTCCGAGGAGAAGGACTGCGCCCATCACGCGTGCAGCCGGCGTCATGCGTCGGAAACCGGTGGCCAGCAGTGGAGCCAGCATAAGTGGTACCGTCTTCGTGAGGATACCGAGCCCGAGGAAGAGACAGGCGTAGAGCCAGGACATGGGCTCTCGTGTCCGCTCGTAATCCACCAGCGCGCCAACGAAAAGGGCGAGCCACAGTGCGACCAGCACGTCGAAGTTACCCTGCTGGCACACGAGCAGGATCGCCACCGGGTTGAGAGCGATGCCCAAGATGAGGATGCGCCGCGCGTTCTCTCGCGGTGCGAGCCGGCGAATCAGCCCGTAGACCACGACCACGACCGCGGACTCGACGGCAACAAGGGATATCTGAAGGACACGCATGAAGGGCCAGTCGAGAAACGTCGAGACCCGCGACAGGACGTAAATCACCTGCATCCAGAGCGGCGGATAGTTCAGCCGCGCCGTTTCGTGGTAGGGGTTGGTGCCAGCCAGTAGAAGTCGGCCGACGATTTCCCAACCATATGCATCGTGCGCTCGCGCCTCCGGCGGCATGATGGCGACGAAAATGATCCTCGCCAGCCACATGACGAGCAGGACGAGCGCCAAGTCGCGCAGCGCTGGGTTCGCCCTTTTGAACCAGTAGTGCATTTCCGCTACGCCACTCCGCCACGCATCTTCACCAATCCCGCGTCGGCCCGCTTCCCGCGCGCCGCGGCCTTCGTGTGCCGCTCCACCTCGCCTAAAGTCGTGTGGCCGGTCCACGCCATGATCTCGTGCGGCGTCGCGCCGCCTTCAGCCAGACGTACCGCCAGCGCCTTGCGCAGCCCGCGGGCGCGGCCCGGAACGCCCGCCTCGCGGCATCGATCCGCGAACCGGTTGCCGAGCCCGTTGGCCGTGAACGGACGCCCGGGCGCCCTCGTCAGCAATGCATGGTGCACGACCGCGGAACCGGCGATCAGGCGCGCCTGGTACGGGTGCAGCGAATGTCGATTTCGACCGGCTTGTGGCGCTCGTTCCTGGCCTCGATAAACCGGATGCGGCCATGGCGGGCATGTTGCGGCCCGAGCCGTACGGCATCCTCGTGCCGGCCGGCGGTGTGGTGCAGGAGCAATCATTTGGCCAATGCAATTTAGGCGTGTCGAACCCCAGCAATTAATCACTGTTTGAGATAAATGAACAATTGGCTTGAAACGCGCACCATTGAACGGTGGGACACTTGCCTCGAAATCTGGCGGAACGATACGGTCATAACCGCCCAAGTGGGACGCGGAAAACCCGCGCAACCCAGCGACCAGGGTAGTCCTGCCAGGTTCGCCAGCACAATCGAGCGGAGTACTGATGAAGATCCGGAAACTCGAGACGTTCACCAACCGCATGATCGGCTTCGTCCGGGTGACGACGGATAGCGGTGACCAGGGCTGGGGGCAGCTCTCCACCTACAACGCCGACATCACCTGCGAAGTCTTCCATCGCCAGGTGGCGGCCCATGCGCTGGGCGCCGATGCTCGCGACATAGGCGACCTGATCGATCTGATCGGCGAGCGCGAATACAAGTTCCCCGGCACCTACCTCAAGCGGGCGATGGCCGGGCTCGATACCGCTCTGTGGGACCTGCGCGGCAAGGCCGAGGGCAAGCCGGTCACCGCGCTCATTGGCGGAACACCCGGACCACTCGACGCCTATGCCAGTTCGATGCGCCGCGACATCACCGCCGCCGACGAGGCGGAACGGCTGGCGCGGCTGCGCGACACGAAGGGCTTCAAGGCGTTCAAGTGGCGCGTCGGCGTCGAATGCGGCCGCGACGGCGACAAGTGGCCCGGCCGCACGGAGGAAATCGTTCCGACGGTGTCCAGGGCGCTCGGCGATGGCGTGGCCAAGTTCGTCGACGGCAATTCAGGCTTCAGCCCGGGCCGCGCCATCGCGCTCGGGCAGATGCTGGAGGACAACGGCATCAGCATGTTCGAGGAGCCGTGTCCCTATTGGGAGTTCGACTGGACCAGGCAGGTGACGGAGGCGCTTTCCATCGACGTTTCCGGCGGCGAGCAGGACTGCGAGCTGTCCGCCTGGAAGACGATGATCGCCACGCACGTCGTCGACATCGTCCAGCCGGACGTCATGTACATCGGCGGCATCCACCGCGCGCTGAAGGTGGCGGCGATGGCCGCTGACGCCGGCCTCCCGGCCGTCCCTCATTCGGCAAATCACGGCCTGGTGACCCTGTGCTCGATGCACATTCTGCGGGCGATACCGAATGCCGGCAGGTACCTCGAATACTCGATCGAGGACGAGGGGCCTTATGCCTGGGCGCAGGGGCTGTTCGTCGAGGATCCTTATGCCGTCGCGGACGGCAGGGTGATGGTTTCGGATGCACCGGGCTGGGGGATCGAGGTCAGCCCCGCGTTCCTCGATGGCGCCAACTACCGGGCCAGCGAACTGGATTGATTTCGATGATTGCGCCGCGGTCGCGTTAACCATCTATCAACCTTTCAATTGCCAGGCGGAAAGATTTCGGTAACCATGACAATTGACGCCGGCTACTAACTTAGCGTTCGAACAGGAGGCAGCAGCGACCTATCCCTCTCCCCGGAGTTGAAACAAACGAAGGGCAAAGGGAGTCGTCCTGTAACGAAGCGATGAGCCCCGCCGCGGCCACGACGGGGCATCTCGCACTTAAGCCGGAAAATTCGCCACCATCCGAGCCTGCCATCCGACCCTGATTGTGCACGGCGCTGCCGTGCGCGTGGTTGCCGCGACGTCGATTGGTCGGCTCGCGCGGGGGCCAGCCACAGGCTGGGCCTATGAGCCGCACGCGCAATTCCCGATAGAACCGTCACAGATTGGCATTATCCTTGCTCACCTCAATGATTGCGTGAGTGAGTCGGAGATGAGGCCATGACCGACAGAGAAGACAAGATTCGTCAGCGCGCATACAGCATCTGGCAAGAGGAAGGCCACCCGCAGGGCCGTGCCGATGATCATTGGCACCGCGCCGCACGCGAGGTCGAAGGGGTGGTCGCCGGTGATGCCGGGTCACTGCCCGAGATCGTCGGCGCCCCGAGCCTTGAGCTGGGCGAGCCGGAACCGGCCAAGAAGCCGGCGCCGAAACGTCGCAAGGCCGCCGCCGAGGCGACCACGGCGCCCAAGCGCGCGCCAGCCAAGCGCACGCCCAAGAAGAGCTGACCGGTCGCCGGAGTGCGGGAATTTCACGGGCGCTCGGCTGCCAGCCGGACGCACAGGGGATTCATGCGCGCTGCGGGCGGATCACCGCGCCCCGGTGGAAAGACCAGGGGCTGATGGCGTTGCCACGCGAGCGGTCCGGTGCATCGTCAGAGACCGGACCGCTGCGGGCAATGCCGTGCCGGAGCACGCTGCAGCCGCGCCTGCCATCGGCAGGCGGAGGCGCGCCTTCCTTTTGCCTAGCGCGCCGCCCAGACGAGGCCGCGCCGGAGGATGGTGCGCATCTCCGGCACCTCGAATTCCTTGGTGACGTGGCCGAGGGATGAATAGAAGACGCGCCCCTGTCCGTGGCGACGCTTCCACACCACCGGCATGACGACGCCCTCGATCCACGGCGCGTACTGGCCCGTGAAGGTGGTGGTCGCCAGCACCTCGTTCGAACGGATCGACGTGCATGTAATATTGCTCCGACTGGTAGTCGAAGTCGTTGATGCCTTCCATGACCGGGTCGTCGTGCTTCACGATGTTGACGCGGTAGTCGATGACGTTGCCGGGATGGGCGACCCACTGGCCGCCGCACATGAACTGATAGTTCACGGCATCGCGGAAAGAGTCGCACATGCCGCCGTGATAGCCGGCGAGGCCCACCCCGCCGCGCACCGCCTTCTCCAGATTGTCGAGCTCTTCCTTCTCGATCTTCGACATGGTGTAGATCGGCACGATCAGGCTCATGTCGGCGATGGCCGGGTCGGCAAACGCCTCGGTGGTGTTCTCGATGTAGACCTTGAAGCCTTCTTCCTCGAGCATGCCTGCTACGATATGGGCGCCCTGTTCCGGCTCGTGGCCGCTCCAGCCGCCCCAGACAATCATTGCCTCACGCATTGAAATTACCTCCAAAAGGATTTGCGCCGGTCAGTCGAGCGCCCCATTGGCGAGATCGACCGGCAGCATGGCCGGCCGTTCCGGCCGGCTTTCGATGACGATATGGGTGCCCGAGTCGGCGGAGCGCTGGAACGCCTCCATCACTTCGAGCACATGAAAGGCGAGGGCGCCGCTGGCCCGGTGCGGCCGCCCGGTGCGGATGGCCTGGGCCATGTCGGCGGCGCCGAGAATGCGGAAGTTGCCGTTCGCATAGGCATGCTGCGTCGGTACCGCCCGCCAGTTGGCCATGGCCGCGGTGGCAGTCTCGATCTGACCGCCGAAATTGTTGGGGTCGGGCACGCTCATGGCGCCGTCGCTGCCATAGAGCTCGATCGGCCGATGGCTGTGGCGCGCGACGTCGAAGCTCATGACGATGGTGACGAGCGCGCCGGAGTGGAATTCCAGCGTGCCGGCGACATGGGTGGCGACCTCGACCGGGATCTTGGTGCCGTTGAGCGGCTGGCTGGTGATCAGTCGTTCGCTTCTCAGGCGCGACGTCAGCCCGGCGACGCGCTTCACCGGTCCCAGCAGGTTGACCAGGGCGGTGATGTAGTAGGGGCCCATGTCGAGCATCGGCCCGCCGCCCTTGAGGTAATAGAAGGCCGGGCTCGGATGCCAGCGCTCGTGCCCGGCGGTGCCGAAGAAGGCGGTGCCGCCGATCGGCTGGCCGATGGCGCCCTCGTCGATGAGCTTGCGGGAGGTCTGCTGGCCGCCGCCGAGGAAGGTATCGGGGGCCGAGCCGACGCGCAGCCCCTTGGCTGCGGCCGCATCGATCAGCGTCTTGGCCTCGGCAAGGCTGATGCCGAGCGGCTTCTCCGAGTGGACGTGCTTGCCGGCGGCGATCGCCTTGAGGCCAACCTCGACGTGGGCGCCGGGCACCGTCAGGTTGACGACGATCTCGATCTTGGGATCGGCGAGCAGTTCTTCGACGTCCTTCACCGGTATGTTGAATTCGCCGCCGCGAGCTTCCGCCGCGTCGCGGTTCATGTCCGCAAGCGCGCGGACATCGAGGATCGGGAAGCCGCGCGCAGCGTTGAGATAGGCGCCGCTGATGTTGCCGCACCCGATAATGCCGATTCCGACGGGATCCAAGGCTCTCTCCTGATTTTTCTCTAGATGTGCAGCCGGCGCGCCCTAGCCCTTGGGTTCGGGTTTGCGGACATGGAAGCGGGTGGTCAGCGGATCGTCGTCATGGGCATTCTGGGCGACGATCGCCATGTATTCGGTCTCCTCGACGACCCAGCCCGAGCGCTCGTCGTACCAGGCAAGCTCCGCCACCGGCACCTTGAGTCGCACCGTCTTGGTCTCGCCGGGCTGGAGATGCACGCGGGCGAAGGCCTTCAGCTCGCGCGGCGCCCGCTCGACCTCGGAGCCGAGACAGGAAACGTAAAGCTGGACGACGTCGTCGCCGGCCCGGCCGCCCGTGTTGGTGACCTTGACCGTCGCCTCCAGCGTCCCGTCGGGCGCCAGCGTCTCGGCGGCGAGCTCCAGGTCGTTGTGCTTGAAGGTCGTGTAGCTGAGGCCGAAGCCGAAGGGATAGGCGGGCTTGTTGCCGTCGCGGATGAGCTTCCGGTAGCCGTGCCAGAGATCATAGGTGATGGCCTTGGCGTCGCGGTCGAAGAAGGGAAGCTGGTCGGGCGAAGCCGGGAAGGTGCAGGGCAGGCGGCCGCTCGGATTGACCTTGCCGAGGAGAATGTCGGCGAGCGCATGGCCGCCCTCCTGGCCGGGATACCAGAGCATGAGGATGGCCGGCACCTGCTTGCGCCACGCCTCCATGATGACGGCGCTGCCGGCCATGACGGCCACGATGGTGCGCGGATTGGCGGCGGCAACAGCCGCGATCAGTGCCTCGTCTTCGGGCCGGAGCGTCAGCCGCGCCCGGTCGCCGCCGGTTGAGAAACCGCTTTCGCTCATGCCCTTGGTCAGGTTGTCGGCCTGCACCTTTTCGGCTGTGTCCGCCGCCGGCGGGAAGAGATAGGCATAGGGCTGGAGCTGGTTGGGCGGGATGAACTCGCCTTCGTCGGCATGGGTGAAACCGACGACCACCAGCGCTACGTCAGCGGCTGCGGCAACACCGGCCGCGCGTTCCGCATCGCTGCCGTCGTCATGGCTGATGGCGGCCTTGCCGAAGGCGGCCGTCAGGCCCTCGAGCGGTGTCACCACGTGGTCCGGATGGGTCATGCTCGACCCGCCGTCGCCGGTATTCGGCTCTGCCGCCAGGCGGCCGATGACGGCAAGCGTGCCGCTGCCGGCAAGCGGCAGCAGGTTGCCCTCGTTCTTGAGGAGCACGACGCTCTTCTCCGCCGCCTCGCGGGCGATCGCCCGGTGCGCTGCCGAGCCAATAACGCTCGGGCCATAGCCGGCCGCATCGCGTCCCTGGCCGAAGCGTACCAGCTGGCGCAGCATGCGTAGCGCCGAATCGTCGACCGCGCTCTCCGGTACTTCGCCTTTTTCGACCAGCGCCTTCAGGCCGGCGCGGTAGATCGTGGCGAACGGCATCTCTGTGTCCTGGCCGGCCAGCGCCGCGGTCTTCGCGTCGCGCATGCCGACGATGAAGTCGGTGACGGTGAAGCCGGTGAAGCCCCACATGTTCTTGAGGATGTCGGTGATCAGCGCGCGGTTCTGGCCGGCCCATTCGCCGTTGACGCTGTTGTAAGAGGTCATCACCGAGGCGACACCGGCGTCAACCACGCGCTTGAAATGCGCCAGGTAGACTTCGTGCAGCGTGCGCGCATCGGCGGTCACGTCCACCTCCGTGCGCGCATTCTCCATCGAGTTGAGGGCGTAGTGCTTGACGCAGGCAAGCACGTGGTTCTGCACGCCGGTGGCGAGCGCCGCACCCATCATGCCGAGGTGGAAGGAGTCCTCGCCGTAGCTCTCCTGGGCGCGGCCCCAGGCCGGATGGCGCAGCAGGTTGATGCACACCCCGCCGAAGAAATTGCCGCCAAGCGCCCGGATCTCGCGGCCGATCACGTCGCCAACCCGGTTCTCCAATTCGGGATCGAAGGTGGCGCCGCGCGCCATCGAGACCGGGAAGGTGGTGGCGCCGTCCATGATGACGCCACGCGGCCCGTCGACAAAGCGGATGCCGGGAAGTCCCAGGCGCGGCACCGCACCGGCCACCCAGAATTCGCGGCTATAGCCCTGCGGCGCGCCCATCCGGGCAAGGCCCTTCCAGAACGGCAGGTCTCCATCCTTGAGACCGAGCTTCTCGTCGAAGGTCAGTTGGCCGAGGAGTTCGCGGGCGCGGGTGTCGATTTCGGTCTGGCTGAGGCTCTCGGTGGTTTCGAGGGCGCCGAAGGCGGTGGAAGCGTGCTCGGTCATGGCGGTCCCTGGCGTGGGCGCGGCGCGGGGCCGGTGGAACTCCACGGCGCGCCGTAGAGATCGCGCAGGGTCATGGCAGCGGCGCCGCGCGCCCACATGTCTTCGCCGAAGTCCCTGACAACGATATTTGCTACATCGGAAAGGCTCGTCGGCGTGAAGCGCAACACGGCCGCGCGCAGCGGTGTCAGCAGCCGATGGCTGGCGGAAAGCGTCGCACCGGTGAGGATCACCTTGGGCGGCGCGAACAGCGTGATCAGATTGGCGATGGCGAAGCCGATGGCATCGCCGGCAAGCTGGGTGGTGTCGTCGTCGACGGTCAGCGCGGCGTCGCCCGTCTTGCCGTCGACCTGCGCCGGATGCCGGGCGTCGTCGTCGATGGCGGCCCTGCCGATGAAGTCGACCAGCCGGTTGAGCGCGCTGTTGGCGTCGGGCAGGTGGACAAGGAAATCGCCGAAGTCGGGGCTGAGGCCGTTGGCGCCGCGGAACAGCTCGCCGCGGTGCATGATGCCAAGGCCGAGATTATGTTCGACGCTGACCACGAGAAAATCGTCGATGCCGACTCCGTGGCCGAACCAGTGCTCGGCCAGCGTCACCAGGTTGACGTCGCTGTCGACCGTCACCGGCACGCCCAAGCGTACCGATATTTCCTCGCCGAAGGCAACGTCGCGCTCGCGGAAGATCGGGCTCTGGCGGCAGAGACCTGAGGCGCTTTCGACGACGCCGGGCAGGCCGACGCATACCCCGCTGATGGCGGCCAGTTCGAGGCCGGCATCGGCGACGCAGCGGCGCACGCCGTCTTCCACCAGATCGGCGATGACGGCCACCGGCTGCCGGTCGACGCGGATGGGCAGCGACAGGGTCTTGACCACGTCGGCGCGAAAATTGGTCACCGCCACCGTGATCTGCGCCGGCGCCAGCTTGGCGCCAACCACGAAGGCGGCATCGGGATTGAGCTCCAGCATCACCCGCGGCCGGCCGCGCGCGGCGTCGCGCACGGTGCCCAGCGGACGCGAAACGACCAGCTTGTCTTCAAGCAACGCGGCCGTGATGGCCGAGACCGTGGTCGGGCTCAAATCGATGCGATCGGCGATCTCGGTGCGCGATATGGGGCCGAAGCGGCGGACCGCGTCCATCACATGAAAACGATTGATGGCGCGCATGAATTCGGGGTCTGCAGTCTTCATGGCGCAGGCGAATCCGATTCCTCCCCCCGCACGCGTTCGCGGCTTCTTCGAGCCAAAATTTCCACGCGATGCGAATTTAATGCTGCGGTTTTAGGAGCAGAAGCGGGGTCGCGCAAGCTGGAATTGCCCCTCGATAATTCCTAAAATCGTTCAAGATTGATGCCCAAGGCGGCAATTGTCCCCTTGACATGGTAGCGACCGACGACGTTATTTTGTCCGCATCAGGGAAAAAAGACCTGAGGGAGGAGTAGACCAATGAATTTTGAGACGAGCCGCTTCGTGCGGCGCGCCGCTGCGTCGGCTGCGGCGCTGTTGATGCTGGGTGCGGGCGTGACCACGGCCTCCGCGAAGGAGACCATCAAGTGGCTGCACCTGCAGAACAATCCGGTTATTCTCGGGGCCTGGCAGGACATCGCCAAGGCTTATGAGGCGAGCCATCCGGACGTCGAGATCACATTCCAATTCCTCGAGAACGAGGCCTTCAAGGCCAAGCTCCCGACACTTCTGCAGTCCAACGATCCTCCGTCGATGTTCTACACTTGGGCCGGCGGCGTGCTGAAGGCGCAGTCGGAGACCGGGCAGCTGGCCGACCTGACACCGGCCATGGATGCCGACAACGGCGCATGGCGCAAGACCATCAGCGCGGCCGCTGTCGATTCGATGACCTTCGGTGGCAAGGTCTGGGCGGCACCGGTGCAGTCCGGCGTGGTCTCGTTCTTCTACAACAAGGCCCTGTTCGCCAAGGCCGGCGTCGATGCGGCGTCGATCAAGACCTATGACGACTTCCTGGCGGCGGTGAAGAAGATCAAGGCTGCCGGCATCGTCCCGATCGCGGTCGGCGGCGGTGACAAGTGGCCGGTTCACTTCTACTGGAGCTATCTGGCCATGCGCATGGCCGGCAAGGACGGGTTCGCGGCGGCCAAGGCCGGCGAGAACGGCGGCTTCGCCAACGATTCGTTCGTCAAGGCGGGCGATCTCCTGCGTGAACTCGGCAAGCTCGATCCCTTCCAGGACGGCTATCTCGGCGCCAACTGGAACGACACGCTGGCCACCTTCGATGATGGTCGCGCTGCCATGATCCTGAGCTTCGAGAACACCGCACTGCCGGCGCAGCAGGCCAGGAACGCGACCGACGGCAAGGGGCTTTCCGAAGACAATATCGGCCGCTTCCCGTTCCCGATCGTGACGGGTGGCAAGGGCCTGATCACCGACGACTTCGGTGGCATCAACGGCTGGGTCGTCACCAAGGCGGCGCCGCCGGCGACGGTGGACTTCCTGAAGTACTTCACCAACGTCGACAATTCGCGTCTTCTGGCCAAGCGGGCCGGCGTCCTGCCGACCACCAAGGGTGCTGCGGACGCGGTCGAGGATCCGACCCTGCGTGCTGCGGCCCAGCAGATGGGCGAAGAGACCTGGCATCAGAACTATCTCGATCAGGACCTCGGGCCTGACGTTGGCCGCGTGGTCAACGACATGTCCGTCGCCGTCGTCTCCGGGCAGATTTCGCCCTCCGACGCGGCTCAGCAGATCGAGCAGACCAAGCAAATGGCTCAGTAGCCATCCTCCGGGGCGACCGGGCGCTTGCGCCCGGTCGCTCCTCTCGGCACCATGTCCGCTGCGGCGGCATGGCGGACATGATGGAGAGATGGACGATGGTCCAGGTTGCCACCAGCCCATCGATCAGCGCGTGGTCCCGGTTTACCGCGCGGCGCGACGTCGCTGGCTTGCAGACGAAGCTGCCGGTGCTGGTGCTGTTCCTGCCGCCGGCGCTTCTCCTGTTCACGCTCTTCGTCATCCTGCCGATGGGCGAGGCGGCCTGGTATTCCTTCTATAACTGGAACGGCTACCTGCTGCCGACGCAATGGGTCGGCTGGCGCAACTATGCGCTGCTGTTCAGCCCCTTCAGCCCGTTTCGCACGGCGCTGTTCAACAACTTCCTGATCATCGCCATCTCGCTTGCGGTGCAGTTGCCCTTTGCCATGTGGCTGGCGACCATGGCCGCGAGCCGGGTCAAGGGCGCGCTGGTTTTCCGCCTGATCTTCTTCCTGCCCTACGTGCTGGCTGACGTTGCCGCGGGCATGATCTGGCGCTTCGTTTATGACGGAGATTTCGGACTCGCGGGCGGCGTCGCGCATTTCTTGCATATCAACACATTATTCCCGCTCGCCGACAAGAACTGGGCGATGCCCGCCATTCTGGGCGTGGTGGTGTGGAAATATTTCGGCTTCCACATGATGCTGTTCATCGCCGGCCTGCAGGCCATCGACAAGAACGTGCTGGAGGCCGCCGATATCGACGGCGCCTCGCGCTGGCAGAAGTTCTACATGGTGACCCTGCCGCTGCTCGGCTCGACCGTACGCCTGTCGGTGTTCTTCGCGGTTGTCGGCTCGCTGCAGCTGTTCGACATGATCATGCCGCTGACCGGCGGCGGGCCGTTCAATTCCACCCAGACGATGGTCACCTTCCTCTACACCTTCGGCGTCATGCGCATGAAGGTCGGCTTCGGCAGCGCCGTCGGCGTGGCGCTGTTCATCATCTGCGTCACGCTCGCCTTCAGCTACAAGCGGATATTCATGCGCAATGATTGACACCGTCGCCACCGTCGCCCCGGCCGAACGGCTGGACACCCGCGCCAAGGACGACAGCGGGAGCGCCATCCCCGTCGGCACCAAGGTTTATCTCTATGTGTCGATGTCGATCGTCGCGGCCATCGTCATCATCCCGCTACTCACCACCGTCCTCGGCGGCTTCAAGACGATCGGCGATCTGCGGGGCAACCCCTTCGGCCTGCCGACCGTGTGGCAGTGGCACAACTACGGCGACATCCTGTTTTCGCACCGCTACTGGCTGCAGATGGGCAATTCACTGCTCATCGCCGGGCTGACCGTGGGCCTGACGCTGATCTGCTCGGCCATGGCCGCCTTCACCTTCGCCCATGTGAAGTTCTTCGGCTCCGGATTCCTGCTCAACTACTTTCTGGTCGGGCTGATGTTTCCGGCGGCCACTGCCATCCTGCCGCTGTTCATCCGCGTGCGCGATCTCGGCCTGCTCGATACCTATTGGGGCGTCGTCCTGCCCCAGGTCGCCTTCGGGCTGGGCATGAGCATCCTTCTGTTCCGCAACTATTTCCGCAACTTGCCGGGCGAACTGCTCGACGCCGCCTTCGTCGACGGCTGCGGCTATATGCGCTTCTTCTGGCACGTCTCGATCCCGCTTTCGCGGCCGATCGTGGCGACCGCCGGGATCATCTCGTTCGTTGGCAGCTGGAACAGCTACCTGCTGCCGCTGATCCTGCTCAACAGCGACTCCAAGTATCCCTGGCCGCTCGGCATCATGGTCTACAAGGGCGAGTTCATGACCGACTGGCAGCTCATCCTGGCCTTCATTTCGCTCACCATCCTGCCCACCATCATCGTCTTCTTCGCCGCCCAGAAGCACATCATTGCCGGTTTGACGGCAGGCGCGCTGAAGGGGTGAACCCGGCGGCCGACCGGCCGGCTTTCGGCTACCGCCGGGCGCCATAGTCCAGTATCGTCCGTCCGCTCCTCATCGAGCGCGAGCAGGACAGGCGAGCCGTCAGGCGCGATGGCGATTTCCTTTGAGGCATTGTTTGGCAGCGATCGCGCCCGCCAGGTCGAGGCGGTGACCGACCGCGTCGCCGGTTCGCCGGTGCTAAGCCTTGCGGTGCTGTTCTTCGTCGCCCTGGCCTGCTTCCTGCCGGGCTTCTTCGCCATGCCGCCGATCGACGGCGACGGTCCGGAACAGGCGGTGGCCGCCCGCGAGATGGTGGCAACCGGGGATTTCGCCACCGTGCGGGTGCAGACCGACATGCAGCCCTGGCGGCCGCATGGCATGGAGTGGCTCGAGGCCGCCACGCTGCTTCTCACCGGCCAGAGCGATCCACCGGTGTGGGTCTACCGTATTCCCTCACTCATCGGTGCCATCGCCACGGTGGTTCTCACCTGGTGGACGATGCTCGCCTTCGGCCGCCCGCGAGCGGCGCTGCTTGCCGGAGTGCTTGTCGCTGCCAGCGGCGTTCTCGGCCTGCAGGCGCGGCTGGCGGCGCCGGACGCGATGCTGGTTGCGGCCACGACCCTTGCTGCCGGCGCCCTGGCGCGGCTGTGGCTGGCCAACGACAAGCCGGCGCCCGACGCGATCCCCGGCCTGTTCTGGGCGGCCATCGCCGCCGGCCTGTTGCTCGACGGCATCGTCGCGCCGGCGATGGCAGCCGCCGCGGTGCTGGCGCTCTCGGTCGAGCGCGGCGATGTTGCCTGGCTCGGCCGCCTGCGGCCGGCGGTCGGCGTGGTGATCATCGCCGTCGCCGTCTTGCCCTGGCTGTCGTCGATCGCCGCGCTCTCGATCTCGGATGCCGGCAGCCCCGATATCGCCTTCCTCACCCGCATCGGCGTCCCTTTCGCGCTGGAGGCGCCGCCCACCACCTATGCGCTGCTGGCCCCGCTGCTCGCCGGACCGGCGATGACCTTCGTCTTCACGGGCACGCCGTGGCTGGTGCGCAATGCGCGCCGTCCGGCGATCCTTTTCGCGCTGGCCTGGGGGATGCCGCTGTGGCTCACCGCCGAACTGGTGACCGACAAGTTGCCGCAATACGTGCTGCCGGCGATCCCGGCCGTCGCCATGCTCGCGGCCGTAGCGGTCGACGAAGGGGCGGCGCAGATCATGGGCCGCATCAGCCGGTTCTATTCGTCCAGCCCCCTGGTCTGGCCGCCGGTGATCGCAGTGGCCATTCCGGCGGCCTTCGTCGCGCTGGAAGGCCGGTTTCCCGTCTCGGCCTTCGTCGCCTTGGTCGTCGCCGGCGTCCTCGGGCCGGTCGCCTGGCTGTGGTTGCGACGCGATCATGGGGTGGCCGCGGTCGCCTTGGCGATCCTGTCGGCGGCGTTCATCTATCTGGGCTTCTTCGGGTCGATCGTGCCCGGCCTGAAGAGCCTGCGCGTCGCCGACGAGATCGTCGCGGTCGCCCGGGCGCATGTCTCCTGTGACGATCCGCGCTTCGTCGCCGCTGGCTTTCCCGAGGAGAGCATGGTTCTGGCCGCCGGGCGCAGCACGTTGCTCACCGACGGCAGCGGTGCTGCCGACTTCCTCGACCAGCACGGATGCCGCATCGCCGCCATCGACACCTCGCAGATCTCGACCTTCCGCCAGCGCGCCGACGATCTCGGCCTCGATCTCACCGAGCGTGGCCGCGTCCATGGCTTCGACACGCGCAAGATGCGGCGCCTCGACATCCATCTGTTCTTGGTCAGGGGGACGGGCGGCTGACCGCTTCCCGCAGGCGCTCCAGGCTCGCCTCGATATCGGCGATGAGGTCGTCGGGATCCTCCAGGCCGATATGCAGGCGGACCAGCGGGCCTTCCGCCTTCCACGGCACGGCTGTCCGCCCCCAGGTGACATGGGCGAGGATCGCCAGGCTCTCGAAGCCGCCCCACGAGGCGCCGATGCCGAACAGCGTCAGCCCATCGACGAAGCGCTTGGCCTGTTCGTTGCTCCAGCCGCGGAAGATGACTCCGAACAGTCCGCTGCCGCCGCTCATGTCGCGTTTCCACAGCGCATGCCCCGGATCGGAAGGGAGCGGCGGATAGAGCACGCGCGCGACCTCCGGCTGCGCCTGAAGCCACGTCGCTATCTTCAGGGCCGAGGCGTAATGCCGCTCGAGGCGGACGGCGAGCGTGCGCAGGCCGCGCAGGCCGAGGAACACGTCGTCGGGTGCGACGTGCACGCCGAGATTGCGGAAGGTCTCCTTCAGACGGGGCAGGGCGGCCGCATTGGCCGCGACGGTTCCCAGCATCAGGTCGGAATGGCCGCCGAGATATTTGGTCGCGGCGTGAATCGAAATGTCGACGCCGAAATCGAGCGGCCGGAAATAGACCGGCGTTGCCCACGTGTTGTCGAACAGCACCGTGGCGCCGTGCCGGTGCGCCACCACGGCGATCGCCGGCACGTCCAGCATCTCGAAGGTCAGCGAGCCAGGTGCCTCCAGATAGACCACGCGCGTGCGCTCGGTGAACAGCGCCTCGATGCCGGCGCCGATCGCCGGGGCGAAATAGGTCGTCTCGATTCCCAGCCGCTTGAGCTCCGCATCGGCGAATCGCCGCACCGGGCCATAGACCGAGTCGACCACGAGGATGTGGTCGCCGGCCGCCAGGCAGGAGAGCAGGGCGACTGTCGCCGCGGCGAGGCCCGACGGGCACAGCACGCTCCCCGCTGCACCCTCCATTTCGTTGACCGCCGCCACGAGCGCGTCGGTGGTCGGCGTGCCGTGGCGGCCGTAAGTATACGGCTGGCGCCCATCTTGCATGTCATCGACGGAATCGAAGAGTACGGTCGAGGCATGGACAACGGGTGGATTGACAAAGGGGCCGGTCAGACGCTTGTCGCGACCGGAACGGACGAGGCGGGTGGCTGGCTTTGCGGCGGGCGATCCGTCGCCGGAATGGTTGGTCATGCGGCTGTTTCGATCACCGCTATGACACCTAGACGGGCAGATGGCGATCGCGGCTGCCCAGGCGGTACCCTTGACCGATATCGAATAATGGCCTGTGATGGTTGGGTCAATTGGCTTGGAGCGGAGATACTCCGGGCAATTAGGGCAGATGCATTTTGGATGAGACTAAGTAATCCGTGTGGGCGCTGGCCGTTTGGCGGTTGCAGTCCCGATTTTCAAGCTGGAGGGGATACATGAGAGCTACGCTTCTGACGATCGCGGTCAGCGCCGTTGCCGTGCTTGTTGTGAGTTCGGCTAATGCGACGACCTTGGAAGACGTGAAGGCCAAAGGCTACGTGCAGTGCGGTGTCAACACCGGCCTGCTCGGCTTCGGCTCGACCGATGACAAGGGCGAGTGGAAGGGCTTTGACGTCGATTATTGCCGGGCAGTGGCCGCGGCGGTCTTCGGCGACCCCAAGGCCGTCAAGTTCACGCCGTTGACCGCCAAGGAGCGGTTTACGGCGTTGCAGTCCGGCGAGATCGACATGCTGGCCCGCAACACCACGTGGACCATGTCGCGCGACACCTCGCTCGGCCTCACCTTCGCTGGCACCAGCTACTATGACGGCCAGGGCTTCATGGTGAAGAAGTCGCTCGGTGTCACCTCTGCGCTGCAGCTCGGCGGCGCCTCGGTATGCGTGCAGACCGGCACGACCACCGAGCTCAACCTCGCCGACTACTTCAAGCGCAACAACATGCAGTACAACCCGGTCGCCTTCGAGCAGTTGCCCGAGGTCGACGCCGCCTATCAGGCGGGCCGTTGCGACGTCTACACCACGGACGCCTCGGGCCTCTATGCCATCCGCCTGACCCTCGCCAACCCGGACGACCACGTCGTGCTTCCCGAGATCATCTCCAAGGAGCCGCTCGGGCCGGTGGTGCGCCAGGGCGACGACCAATGGTTCAATATCGTCAAGTGGACGCACTTCGCGCTGCTCGATGCTGAGGAACTCGGCGTGACCTCGAAGAACGTCGACGAGATGAAGAACAGCGAGAACCAGAAAGTCCGCCGTCTGCTCGGCACCGACGGCACCTTCGGCGAGATGATCGGCCTCGGCAACGACTGGGCCTACAACGTCATCAAGTCCGTCGGCAATTACGGCGAGATCTTCGACCGCAACATCGGTCCGGACACGCCGCTGAAGATCGCGCGGGGCCTCAATGCCCTGTGGACCAACGGTGGCATTCAATACGCTCCGCCGATCCGCTAGAGTCTGCCGATCGATCCGTCGGGTGGACCCCTTGCGGCCCACCCGACAGCCGGTAACCGGGAAAATCCGGTACCGCCCGGGGGTGTGAAATATGGCGGTTCAGGACGATGCGGCAGGTCTGCCGCAGCAGCGTTCGTTGATCTACGACCCGAGGGTCCGCGGCATCGTCTTTCAGGCGATGCTGGGGGCCGGCCTGATCGCGTTCATCGTCTGGATTGCGTCCAACACGATCGACAATCTGCAGCGCGCCCATATCGCCTCGGGCTTCGGCTTCCTGTGGGCGCGGGCCGGATTCGATATCTCGCAGACGCTCATCCCCTATACGGCTGAATCGACCTACGGCCGTGCGTTCCTGATCGGCCTTCTCAACACCCTTCTGGTGGCGGTGCTGGGCGTTGTCTTTGCCTCGATCATCGGCTTCATGCTGGGCGTTGCCCGCCTGTCGAAGAACTGGCTGATCGCCCAGATCTCGACCGTCTACATCGAGACCCTGCGCAACATCCCGGTGCTCCTCCAGCTTCTGTTCTGGTACAAGGCCGTGCTGTCGATCCTGCCGGCCCCGCGCCAGGGCTTCAATCTCCTCTTCAACACGAAGCTCTCCAATCGCGGGCTGATCATACCGCGCCCGATCTTTCACGATGGATTTCTGGCGACCGTGATTGCCTTCGTCGTCGCCATTGTGGCGATCGTCGTGCTGGCGCAATGGGCGCATCGGCGACAGATGGCGACCGGCCGGATCTTCCCGACCGTCAAAGTCAGCCTCGCCATTCTGATCCTGCTGCCGGTGATCGTCTTCCTCGTCACAGGCATGCCGGCAAGCTTCGAGTTCCCCGAGTTGAAGGGCTTCAATTACGTCGGCGGCGCGCAGATTAAGCCGGAGTTTATGGCGCTTCTGCTCGGCCTGACGCTCTACACTGCCACCTATATTGGCGAGATCGTGCGCGCCGGCATCCTGGCCGTCGCCCACGGCCAGACCGAAGCGAGCTACGCGCTCGGCCTCAGGTCGGGGACGACGCTGCGCCTGGTCATCATTCCGCAGGCGCTGCGCGTCATCATCCCACCGCTGACCAGCCAGTACCTGAACCTGACCAAGAATTCCTCGCTCGCCGTCGCCGTCGGCTATCCCGACCTCGTCTCGGTCTTCTCCGGCACGGTGCTCAACCAGACGGGCCAGGCGGTCGAGGTCATCTTCATCACCATGCTGGTCTACCTCACCATCTCGCTGGCGACTTCGGCCTTCATGAACTGGTTTAACCAGCGCGTCGCACTGGTGGAGCGATAGCCATGTCCGACGACACGATCATGGACGATGATGGCCGGCGGCGGCGCGACTCCCGTCACCATAAGGGCGCGGCCGTCGAGCGCGGTTCGGCCGCCCAGTTTGCTTATTATCGGCTCGAGGAAGAGCCGACCCTGGCGGCGCCGCCGAGCGAGGTCGGTGCCGTCGGCTGGCTGCGCTCCAACCTGTTCTCGTCGGTCACCAACACTGTCCTGACCCTCGTCGGGCTCGCGCTGGTCGTGTGGGTCGTGCCGCCGATCATCAACTGGGCCTTCGTCCATGCCGTGTGGACCGGCAATGGCCGCGATGATTGCCTGGTGCCCGGCTCCGGCGCCTGCTGGGCCTTTGTCGATGCCAAGTTCTCCCAGTTCATGTACGGCCGCTATCCAATCGACGAGCGCTGGCGGGTCAACCTGACGGGAATCCTGCTGG
This sequence comes from uncultured Alphaproteobacteria bacterium, assembly GCA_963785065.1. Taxonomy (GTDB): domain Bacteria; phylum Pseudomonadota; class Alphaproteobacteria; order Rhizobiales; family Kaistiaceae; genus CAVSRC01. The sequence goes on along the minus strand of CAWATX010000004.1, from coordinate 370,781 downwards.
TCGTCGGTCTCGTCCCGATGGCCATTCCGCGGGTTCCCTTCAAGCGCGAGAACGGCATCTTCCTGCTTCTGATCTTCCCGATCGTCGCGCTGGTCCTGCTCACCGGCGGCCATTTCGCCATACCGGCCGGCTTGGTCGTCTTCCTGCTGCTTGTCGGCGGTCTGGTGACCGGCCTGGTCGCCGGCGCGATGACGTCGTCCGCCGTCGGCCGCGTGGCGACCGCCGCCGCCGCAGCAGCAGTCGTGCTGGTCATCGCCTCCTTCTTCGTGCCCGACCCACCGACCCCGCTGTTCGGCCTGTCCACCTTGGCCGTCCTCACCGCCATCGCCGCCGTGGTTGCCGCGGTGGCCGGGTTCCTGGCGGTCTACAACACGCCCGAGCGGCCCGGCTTCGGCACGCTCGGCACGGTGTGGGCGATCATCGCCGGCGTGCTGGTGGTGCTCGTCGTCCTCGCCTTCAATTTCCACCTGGCCTATGTCGAGACCCAGCTCTGGGGCGGCCTCATGGTCACCCTGGTGGTCGCCATCGTCGCCATGGTCACGTCGCTGCCGATCGGCGTCGTGCTGGCGCTCGGCCGCCGTTCGAAGCTGCCGGTGGTCAAGTTCGCCTCGATCGTCTTCATCGAATTCTGGCGCGGCGTGCCGCTGATCACGGTGCTCTTCATGTCGAGCGTCATGCTGCCGGTGTTCCTGCCCCAGGGGGTCACCTTCGACAAGCTGCTCCGGGCGCTGATCGGCGTGGCGCTGTTCACCTCGGCCTATATGGCGGAAACCGTGCGCGGCGGCCTGCAGGCGATCCCCAAGGGCCAGTACGAGGGCGCCCAGGCGCTCGGTCTGCCCTATTGGCGCATGATGCAGATGATCATCCTGCCACAGGCCCTGAAGATCGTCATTCCGGGCATCGTCAACAGCTTCATCAGCCTGTTCAAGGACACGAGCCTGGTGCTCATCATCGGGCTGTTCGACCTGCTCGGCATCGTCCAGCTCGGCTTCTCCGATCCGAAATGGGCCTCCTACAAGACGCCAGCGACCGGCTATGTCTTCGCCGCCTTCGTCTTCTGGCTCTTCTGCTTTGGCATGTCGCGATACTCCATCTACACCGAACGCCGGCTCAATACCGGCTACAGGCGTTGAACGAGGAAAGTTCCGATGAGTGAATCAGCCGCCGTACCCGCCACGCCCCAACACCCTCACATGGTCGTGTCGGATACCGACGTCGCCATCGAGATCACCGACATGAACAAGTGGTACGGCGATTTCCATGTGCTCAGGAACATCAACCTCAAGGTCATGCGCGGCGAGCGCATTGTCGTGTGCGGGCCGTCGGGCTCGGGCAAGTCGACCATGATCCGCTGCGTCAACCGGCTGGAAGAGCACCAGAAGGGCAAGATCATCGTCGACGGCATCGAGCTCACCAACGACATCAAGCGCATCGACGAGATCCGCCGCGAGGTCGGCATGGTGTTCCAGCACTTCAACCTGTTCCCGCACCTGACCATCCTGGAGAACTGCACGCTGGCGCCGATCTGGGTGCGCAAGATGCCCAAGAAGGAAGCCGAGGAGGTCGCCATGCGCTACCTCACGCGCGTCAAGATTCCCGAGCAGGCGAACAAGTATCCCGGCCAGCTCTCCGGCGGCCAGCAGCAGCGCGTCGCCATTGCCCGGGCGCTGTGCATGAACCCGCGCACCATGCTCTTCGACGAGCCCACCTCGGCGCTGGATCCGGAGATGATCAAGGAGGTGCTCGACGTCATGGTCGACCTCGCCGAGGAGGGCATGACCATGATCGTGGTCACCCACGAGATGGGCTTCGCCCGTCAGGTCGCCAACCGCGTCATCTTCATGGATGCCGGCCAGATCATCGAGCAGAACGAGCCCGAGGCGTTCTTCACCAACCCGCAGCACGACCGCACCAAGCTGTTCCTCAGCCAGATCCTGCACTAGGGTCCGGACCCCAAACCGTAGCTGACCGTAGCGGCGGGACGGACGGCGGCGGGGACCCTGTCGCCGATTGGTCCCAGCGGGTGACGATGCGGACGTCCTTGAGCCTGCCGAACACGCGCTCGATGGCGTTGCGATCCCGCTAGGGGATTGGCGAGAAGGAGTTCGTCCAGCGGCGATTGGCTTCAGCGGAATGTTGGGGCCCTTTTGCCTCGACCCTGGCGGTACGGTCACCACCCGATCGCCCGATTACGCCCGTTTGCCGCCTGAAGCGCAGCGATCCCTTTCATATCAATGCAACCCAGGGTCATTGCCTCTTTCGCGCGAGCCTAATCTTTACTAGACTATCTGCGCGTGCAGTACTGCAGGCATTGTCATCGGCGATGTGGGGAGTGGGGACCGCCGCGACATGGACCGGAGCAGATTTGTCAGCGTATTCGTGGCTGCGCTCGCCACCATCTTCACCATAAGGTCAGCGCACGCTCAGCAATATGCATATTGCGCGCGCCTGCAGGCGCAATATCGCGCCTTCCTTCAGGGGATGGACAGCGGTGCCTCGATGGCTCTGACCAGAAGGTTCAACGGCCGGCAGGCCGCCAATACCTACCGCAGTCCGAACCGATACGATCTCGCCCGCTTGCGCAAGCGGTTGATCTCGAAAGGCTGCGGCGGTTCTGCACTCGACACGAAGGTAGACAACCCGCCACCATCGCGTGACAGGGTCCGCCGTCGGCAACCGGCCAGAAATATGGCGAGCGGCGGGCGGACGTTGTGCGTGCGTCTGTGCGACGGCTACTATTTCCCGATCGATTCCGCACAAACCGCCGCCGCTACAAGGTTGACGCGGCCACCTGCCAATCCACGTATGCTGCCGACGGTCAGGCCGAGCTATTCGTCCAGTCGGCAACGAGCGAGGTTGCCGACGCCCGATCGCTCTCGGGCCAGCGCTACGGCGATCAGCCTTATGCCTTTGCCTATCGGGACAGCTATATGCCGGCTTGCGTTGCACAGTTGCATGCCGGGCTGTCGGCACTGGCCGGACGCTACTTCTCGCAGATTCCGTCCAAGCAAAAGGTCGCCACGGCAAAGCGCAAGCCCCCATCACCTCCACCGCTTTTGCCAATTCCGCAGCTTCGTCCGCCGCCCGCAGAAGACCCCGAAACCCTTGCCAATGCCGCAGGCCATTTCACCTTGGCCAAGCCAGCCATTGCTTTCGCCGACCGGCCGGTCAAGCCGGTGCGAATGGTCGGTCCAGCCTACTACGCCAAGCTGTTCGACCTGACAGGAAAGGCCAAGCGGCACAGCTTGTTCCATCACCCGACGTTCTCGATCGTCGGTCCCGCTGCCGCAGCGGAATTGCCAAGTACCGGAACATCGCCGAACTAGATTCCCTGACGGCGTTGCGATCCCGCCAGGGGATTGGCGAGCAGTAGTTCCTCCGGCTTCGATTGATCTTTGGCGAGATGCTGGGTGGCCGGCTAGCGGCGTGCGGGGCGGCGCCGGGCGCGCCGGGCAAGTTGCGTGTCGGCGCGTGTGAGTTCTTCGCGCAGCGCCACGATCGGCGGCGAGGCGACGAAGGTGCGCTTGCACATCAGCTCGATGTCGAGATGGGGGATGGGGTCGACGACATCGAGCGGCAACAATCCCTCCCGCCTTGCCTTGGGCAGAATGGTTTCATTGACCATGGCGAAGTGGTCGGTTGTTGCAACAAGATCCAACATCACGGAAAGGGAGGTCGTCTGGATGACCGAGACGGTTTCGGTCAGGAACCCGATGCGGCCGTACGCGGCGATCTGGGCGAGCGTGACGTTCTTGGCCTTGCGCAGAGGATGGCCCTTGCGGCAGAGCACGACCATGTTGTTGCGGAAGAGCGGCACGTTCGTGAACCGCTCGGGCAGCGCACGGGTGGGGCGTGAGGTGATGATCACGTCGAGGTCGCCATGCACGAGACTGTCGACGAGACGGTCCGTGATGGCGTTTTCCACCGTCAGTTGCACGTTCGGGTAGGTCCGGTGAAGCGATACCAGCGCCGGTGGCAGCACGCTGACCGCCACCGCGGGCCCGACCCCCAGCCTCAGCTGAGTTTCGACCGCCAGCTGCGAGCGCTGCATGTCCATGGTGGCGAAGCGCCGTTCCTGGTCGATGGCGCCGGCATAGCCATAGAGCCTGTCGCCCGCCTCGGTCGGTTCCAGCCCCTTTGACGTGCGCAGGAACAGCTCGATGCCCGCTTCCTCCTCCAAAAGCTTGAGGCTCTTGGTCAAAGCGGGTTGGGAAATGCCCTTGCGCTGAGCGGCCGTGTGCATGTTGCGCGCCTCGTAAAGCGCGACGAAATTCTCCAGATGACGCGAGACGAGGAGGCGCAACCTGATAACTCATGGATATCGGAACCGCGCTCAATGTATTATCGTCAATCACCTCGCAAGGCTAGGCTTCGTGACGGGGGAGGCCGGCCTTCTGAAGGCGTTTATTGGAAAACGAAACGTACCGGCAGCCCGAGGCTGCCTGCGTGGAGCCCGGGGGAGTCAGTTCCGGGCGACGCGACGGCGGCGCAAACCAGAACAAGTGGAGGGAACGGTGACCAGCAGGATTCGGAAGATTGACCGCAGGACGGTGCTCAAGGGCGGATTGGCCGGCGCAGCCGGCATCGGCCTTGGCATCTATTCGCCCTTTGTGCGTGCGGCAGACAAGTCGTTGTCGCTGATGGTGCTCGGACCCAATCAGGACGCGATCAAGTGGCTGACCGGCGCTCTGGCGGACTTCAAGTCGAACACCGGCTATGCCGTCGAGATTCGGCAGTCCGACTGGGGCTCGGGCTTCCAGAAGCTGCTCACGGCCGCGGCCAGCGGCACGGTCGCCGACGTGACCATGATGGGGCAGGTGATGACCCCGGCGCTCGCCTCCAAGGGCGCCTTCCTGCCGATCGACGATCGCCTGGCGAAGTGGCCCGACACCGACAAGTTCTATCCGGCGATGCTGAAGGACGGCACTTATGGCGGCAAGTCCTACGCCCTGCCGGTCTATGCCGACGTGCGCTCGACGGTCTACCGCACCGATCTTCTGCAAAAGGTCGGCGTCTCCACCGACGCGCTGCCCAAGACCTGGGACGAGTTCAAGGCGCTCGCCCAGAAGCTGTCGAAGAAGAACGGCGGGCCTCTCGATACGCCCTTCTTCGCCGGCCACGACAAGTCGGTCGGTCTTTTCCAGACCTACGCGCAGATGCTCTATCAGGCCAGCGGCTCGTTCTTCGACGACAAGGGCAAGTCGCAGCTCTCGGCCGCGGCCGGCGTGCGCGCGCTCGAGTACCTCGTGTCCTTCTTCAAGGAGGGGCTCGCCAATGCGAACGTCGTCTATAGCGGAACCGGTCCGCGGCCGCTGGTGACGGGCTCCGCCGCGCTGACCTACAGCAGCATCTCGGTGGTTCAGAATGCGGTCCAGGAAGCCCCCGACGTGGCGAAGTACCTGTATGCCGGCCTGCCGCTTACTGCCGACGCCGGTGGCGAGCCCCAGACCATCGCCTGGATCAACAAGTTCGCGATCGGCTCCAACACCAAGGATCCGGACGGTGCCTGGGAGCTCCTGTCGTTCATCGCCTCGAAGAACAGCTCGGAAAAGATCGCCGAGCTCTGGGGTGGTCTGCCGGCGCGGACGGATGAGGGCGATGCGCCCTTCCTCGCCGACGTAAGCCCCGGCTTCATCGACGCCACCAAGTACGCCGGTGCGCTGCCGACGACGCCGAACCTTCTGCAGATCCAGAAGGAGATCAACATCGCGGTGGATGCGGCGATCCGGCTGGCGGGTGCGCCGAAGGACCTTCTCGCCGCTCTCGACAAGAAGATCGATGCAATCAACGCGGCCTGAGGCCGTCGCATTGCGCGGAGAGGAAATTGGGGCGCAACAGCCGTTGCGCCCCGACCGCGCAACTCTGCCCAGTCATCAACGCAGGGCCGGCGCGGTCCTGGTCAGCCCGGCGGTGGTCGCCATCCTGGCGACGGCGGTGGTGCCGTTGTTGCTTGCCTTCTATTTCAGCTTCACCAACTACACGCTGCTCGCCCCGCCGAAATGGGTTGGCCTGGAGAACTACGTCACCATCGTCCAGGACCCGGTCTTCTGGGAAGCCATCCGCAATACGCTGAGCTTCGCCGTCAGTCAGGTCGGGATCGGTCTGGTTGTCGTCGTTCTGGTGGCGGCGCTCTTCAACGGCCACCTCTTCGGCGGCCCGTTGATGCGCACGATCATCTACCTGCCGCAGGCGGCCTCCTATGTCGTCGTGGCGCTCATCTGGAACCTGCTCCTCGACCCGGCGGTCGGCCCTATCAACGCATTGCTCGACAAGATCCATATCGGACCGGTCTACTTCCTCTCCGATCAGGTCTGGGCGATGCCGTCCATCGTCGTCATGAGCATGTGGCGCAATCTCGGATACTTCATGATCATCGTGCTGGCGGCGTTGAAATCCGTTCCGTCGGAGCTGCTCGAGGCGGCCAAGATCGACGGCGCCAACGCCGTGCAGCGCTTCGTTCTGATCAGCCTGCCGACGATCAAAGGGGTCATCAGTTTCGTCGCCATAACCTGGTTTCTCGGCGCGCTGAACATGTTCACGCAGTCCTACGTCATGACCAACGGCGGGCCGATCAATGCCACGCGCACGATCGTCTACCTGATGTACGACGAAGCATTCACCAACCTCGACATCGGCAAGGCCTGCGCCATGGCAATCATGCTGTTTTTGCTGGTGGTATCGGCGTCTCTGGCGCTGAGGGTCCTGTTGCAGCGGAAGGGGCGCACCTGATGACCGCGCGCACTGCTGTCTTGTCCCGGCCCGCAGGGAGCGGGCTCGCAACCAAGGCCATCCTGCAGGCGACCGCCATCCTGGTCGCTGCCCTCTACGCGGTTCCTGTGGGCTATACGCTCGTAGTCGCGCTGACCCCGAACGGGGAAGCGACAGGTGCCTGGCCGTCTCATTTCGATTGGGGCAACTTCGTCAACGCCTATCTCAGCGCCAATTTCCTACGCTTCCTGGTCAACAGCGCCGTCGTTTCCGTCGGCTGCACCATCCTGCAGATCCTGCTGTCCTGCTCGGCCGGCTATGCCCTGGCCATGCTGCCCGTGCGCGGCCGCAACCTGATGATGCTCCTGCTCATCGCCCTTTTGGTCGTGCCGCCCGAGGTTTCCATCGTCCCGCTGTTCGTGATGGTCTTCCACATGCCGCTCGTCGGCGGCAACGACATCTTCGGCAATGGCGGCCAGGGCCTGCTCAATTCGCTGCCCGGCGTCATGGTCCCGCATATCGTCAGCGCGCTCGGCATCTTCCTGATGCGCCAGTTCTATGCGGCGCTTCCCAGGGAACTGGGCGACGCGGCGCGCGTCGACGGCGCCAGCGAGTTCAGGATCTTCGCGGGCATCTACACCCCGCTGGTCAAGCCCGCGATCGCCATCGTCGGCGTGTTCGCCTTCCAGGCCGCGTGGAACGACTTCATCTGGCCGCTGATCGTCATCAATTCCAACGACATGAGGACGCTGCAACTGGGCCTGACGGTGTTCTTCCAGGAGAACTCGACCCAGTGGAACCTGCTGATGGCCGTCGTGCTGAGCATCAGCGTCCCCATCGTTCTGCTGTTCCTGTCGATCCAGCGCTACTTCCAGGAAGGTGTGCTGGCCGGCGCCCTGAAATAGGCGGCGCCGGATCCACATGACATCCGCGAACAGATCGAAAGTGAAAGCAACGGGTGCGTTGCATTACGGATTTTGGAGGGCATTCGCATGAGGGCCATTATGGTCATGTTTGACAGCCTGAACCGGCGGTTTCTGCCGCCCTATGGCTGTAACTGGATACACGCCCCCAATTTCGCGCGACTGGCCGAGCGCACGGCCACCTTCGACAACAGCTACGCCGGCAGCATGCCGTGCATCCCGGCGCGGCGCGAGATGCACACCGCGCGCTACAACTTCTTGCATCGCTCATGGGGCCCACTCGAGCCCTTCGACGACTCCATCCCCGAGATCCTGCGCAAGGCGGGCGTCTACACCCACATGGTCACCGACCATCAGCATTATTGGGAAGACGGCGGCGCGACCTACCATAACCGCTACGAGACCTACGAGCTCTTCCGCGGCCAGGAAGGCGACGCCTGGAAGGGCAGGGTGCCGGCACCCGGAGAGAAGCCGAGCCACTATCCCAACGCCAGGAACCGCCGCCAGGACCAGATCAATCGCACCTATCTCAAGGACGAGGCCGACCATCCGCAGACCAGGGTCTTCGATGCGGGCCTCGAATTCATCGAGACCAACCTCGATCGCGACCGCTGGTTCGTGCAGATCGAGACCTTCGATCCGCACGAGCCGTTCTTCTCCTATGAGACTTACAAGACCTACTACGCCAAGGACTATGACGGGCCCGAATTCGACTGGCCGGAATACAAGCGCGTCACCGAGCCGCCGGAAATGGTGCAGCACGCCCGCGACGAGTATGCCGCGCTGCTGTCGATGTGCGACGCCTCGCTTGGCCGCGTCCTCGACATGATGGACGAGCGCAATCTCTGGGACGACACGATGCTGATCGTGTGCACCGATCATGGCTTCCTGCTCGGCGAGCACGGCTGGTGGGCGAAGATGGTGCAGCCCTGGTATGACGAGAACATCCACACGCCGCTGTTCATCTGGGATCCGCGCAGCAAGGTGAGGGGACAGCGGCGCAAGTCGCTGGTGCAGACCATCGATTTCGGGCCGACGCTGCTCGACCTCTTCGGCGTGGAGCCGACTCCCGACATGGAGGGGCGCCCGCTCGCCCGGACCATCGCCGAAGACGAGCCGGTGCGCGAGGCGGGCCTGTTTGGGGCTTTCGGCGCCCACGTCAACGTCACTGACGGGCGCTATGTCTACATGCGCGCGCCGACCAACCCCGCCAGCGAGCCGCTGTTCGAACACACGCTGATGCCGACGCATATGAGGGCACGGTTCACGCCGGAGGAGCTGAAGGACGCCGAGCTGGTTCCGCCGTTTCCCTTCACCAAGGGAGCGCCGCTGCTGCGCCTGCCTGGCTCGGCGATCAGCACCACCTTGGCGTTCGAAACGGGGACCGTGCTTTTCGATCTCGAAAGCGATCCGCTTCAGGAGCATCCACTTGCGGACCGCGAGATCGAGCTGCGCATGATCAACCTGATGCTCGACCTCATGCGCAAGAACCACGCCCCGCCCAGCCAGTACGAGCGCCTGGGGCTGCCGGAAACCGGCCCGGCCGGGCTTTCGCACACGCAGACGCACCTGGCACGGAAGGCGGCGGACGTGAAGACCCCGGCAGGCTGAGACCGCGTCCCGGCGGGTTCGGGGCCGCCAGGCCCCGGATTGCGCCTACACGTCTAGCGGTCCGGCCCGGTGGCGATGGGCGTGTCGTCGCGGGCGCCCCATTCCGTCCACGAGCCGTCATAGACGGCGCTGCCAATGCCGATCATGTCGAGCGCCAGCGTCAGGATGGTGGCGTTCACACCCGAGCCGCAACTGGCGACGATCGGCTTGCCGAGATCGACGCCGGCACGCTCGAATGCCGCCTTGATCGCCTCCGGATCCCTGAACCTGCCGTCGGCGACGATTTCGGCAACTGGCACGTTGAAGCTGCCCGGAACGCGGCCGCTCTTCACCCAGCTCCTCGGCTCCGGCACCTCGCCGCGGAAGCGCGCCGCCGGCCGGGCATCGACCAGTTGCATGGTCCTTGCCGCCACCCCATCGCGCACCTGGCCGAGGTCGCGCACGGCGGAGGGATCGAAGCGGGCAATGAAGGTCCGCGGCTCGCGCGTCACCGGCCAGTCGTTGACCAGGCGGTCATCAGCCTTCCAGCGCGGCAGCCCACCGTCGAGCACGACGACCGAATCCAGGCCCATGATCTTGAAGGTCCACCAGACACGTGGCGAGGAATAGACGCCGATCGAGTCATAGACGACGACCGTACTGTCATTGCCGACGCCGAGCGCGCCGACGGCCTTGGCGAAATCGGCCGCCGAGGGCAGCATGTGGGGCAGGGGGATGGTGGTGTCGGCGATGGCGTCGATGTCGAAGAAGATGGCGCCGGGAATATGCGTCGCCTCGTATTCGGCGCGCGCGTCGCGCTCGCCGCCGGGCAGGTGCCAGCTCGCGTCGACGACGACGAGCTCGGGATCGTTGAGATGGTCGGCGAGCCAGTCGGTTGTGACCAGCCGTCGGGAACGGTCGCTCATGCGAGTCTTGTATCGGGTTGCCGGGGGGCGCGTCGAGGGGGCAGGTTAGGTGCCACTTGCTTTTCGGCCGAATTCGGCCGTTCTGACCGCCAACGCTGAAGGAGCCTCTTGAATGATCGATTCGACGACGCTCATCACCTACCTCGCGATCGTACTCGGCTTCGTCTTCATCCCTGGTCCCGCCACGCTGCTCACCGTGGCGCGGGCGGCAAGCTCGGGCACCAAGGTCGGCATCGCCACCGGATCCGGCATCGCCACAGGCGACATCGTTCACACCTTCATGGCAGTCGTCGGCATTTCGGCGGTCATTGCCGCCTCGGCCACGCTGTTCAGCGTCATCAAGTATGTCGGGGCCGCCTACCTGGTTTATCTCGGCATTCGCGCCATCCTGGAGAAGGCGCCGGCGGATTTCGTCAGGCGCGGGCCGCCGATCTCGGCCGCCAGGGCCTATCGTCAGGCCATCCTGGCGGAAATCCTCAATCCCAAGACCGCGCTGTTCTTTCTCGCCTTCCTGCCGCAGTTCGTGCGGCCCGAGAACGGACTGGTGGCGCTTCAGCTCACCGTCCTGGGCGTCCTCTACGTCCTGCTCGGCCTAGCCAGCACCGTCGCCTATGCGGTGAGCGCCGGGCGCCTCGGCGACTTCCTGCGCCGTAACCCGACGGTGCTCAAATGGCAGGGCAAGGCGGTGGGCGCCATCTTCTGCGCCCTCGGCCTTCGTCTGGCGCTGGAGCGGCGCTGAGCGGCCGCACAGGCCGCGCCGGTCACGACGCAGCGAAGCGGATGCGTACGCGCCGGTTCTGGCGGCCCTTGCTCTCCATCTTGGCAATCACCAGCCGGCCGATCTCGCCGGTCGCACGCACATGGGTGCCGCCGCAGGGCTGCAGGTCGATGTCGCCGATCCTGACCAGCCGCACCCGGCCGGTGCCCATCGGCGGCTTGACCTTCATGGTCTTGACCAGCCCGGGATTGGCGGCGAGCTCCTCGTCGGTGATCCATTCGTCGGCGACCGGATAGTCGGCGGCGACGAGCGCGTTGAGCCGCTCCTCGATCTCGTCCTTCGGCGGCACCTCGCCGTCGATGTCGAAATCGAGACGGCCCTCGCCGGCGCCGATCGAGCCGCCGGTGACCGGGAAGGGCAGGACCACCGACAGCAGGTGCAGGCCGGTATGGATGCGCATATGGCCGTAGCGCCGCTCCCAGTCGAGCGCGGCGGTGAGCGTCTCGCCGGGTTCGGGCAGGGGTTCGGCGTCGCCGGGGACGTGCACGATCTGCGCCTTGTCATCGCCATAGACCGTGGTGGCGATGGCGATGTCGCCGCCGGCGCGGCGCAGCGTCCCGCTGTCGCCGGGCTGGCCGCCGCCGGTGGCATAGAAGACGGTGCGGTCGAGCACGATGCCACGCCGGTCGTTGACGGCAAGCACGGTCGCCTCGGTTTCGGGCAGGTAGGCGTCGCTGCGGAAGAGGAGTTCGGTCACGGGGGTCACGTCCTGAAGCGGGATGGTTGATCCTAACCCGGCAGGGGCAATCGGCAAGGTGCGCTATTCCGGCGTCTCGTCGGCCGACGCGCCGTCCGCGATCGTGCGGCCTTTCGAGGCCTCCGCTTCCTTGCTCAGCGCCTTTTCGGCCGAATGAGCCGTGCGGAAGCCGGCATACTGGATGCCGACGAAGTAGATCGCCGCGGCGAAGCCGCTGCCCGCGGTGCACAGGCCGGCAAACTGCGTGAACCAGCCGAAAACGGTGAGCCCGACCCAGGTGACCCCCCAGAAGATCGTGCAGGTGACCGTGCCGACCAGATAGATCGCCACGGTGGTGGGGACCAGGCCCCAGTACCCCATGTCCTCGGCGCCCAGGGTCATGGCAAGGGTGATGCCGAGTGGAATAGCGATGACAAAGGTGATCGTGACGATGACGCCGGCAAGCAGCGTGTCGTTCTGCCAGACCGACCAGATGACGCCAAGGACGCTGACAATGACCAGGAAGGGCAGTTTGATGAGCCACGGCAAAACGTGGCCCACGGCGGCCATGACGCTGTCCACATTGCTGAAATCGGGCCACTTGCCGACGACCATCGATGCCATGTCGGCGATCGCCTGCCATATCCGTACGAGCAGGGTGACAGGCGTGAACGACCATAGATCGGTCATGAAGGCCTGCTGATAGGTGGCCGCGGCGGTGACCACCTCTGGCGAGGCGAAGACCTCGAATGCCTTGCCGATCAACAAGGTGGCCGGAAAGATCAGCAGTGCAAGGCGCAGTTCTTTCAGCAGCGATTGCTTCATCGGCTCCCCCGTTCGCCCCAGGAGCGCAGCAACCGCCAGTTTATTACTTTTCTAATGGAATCGCGAGTTCGGATCGGCGCTCCAGCCAGGCCGGCACGGGCAGGTCGCGTGCACGCAGGAAATCCGGGTTGTAGAGCTTCGACTGGTAGCGCGTGCCGGGGTCGGCGAGCACGGTGACGATGGTGTGGCCCGGGCCCAGGTCGCGAGCGAGGCGGATGGCGCCGGCGACGTTGACGCCCGACGAGCCACCGAGCAGCAGCCCCTCATGCTCGGCGAGATCGAAGAGCACCGGCAGGGCCTCGCTGTCCGGGATGATGTAGGGCCTCTCGACGGCGATGTCCTCGACCATGACGGTCGAGCGGCCAAGCCCGATGCCCTCGGTGATCGAGTTGCCGGGGCTAGCCGTCGCTGTTCCGGTGGCAAACAGGCTCGCCATGGCTGCCCCCTCCGGGTCGGCGCAGCCGATGACGATGTCGGTCTTCCGCTCGCGCAGATAGAGCGAGATGCCAGCGAGCGTGCCGCCGGTGCCGACCGATGTGATGAAGGCATCGACCGTGCCCTCGGTCTGCTGCCAGATCTCCGGGCCGGTGGTGAGGTAATGCGCCATGCGGTTGTCGCGGTTGTTCCACTGATCGGCGAAGAGCACGCCGTTGGGTTCGCTGGCGCGCAACTGGTCGGCCAGGCGCCGGCCGATATGCTGATAGTTGTTGGGGTTCTTGTATGGCTTGGCCGGCACCTCGATGAGCGTCGCGCCGGCGAGTTTCAGCGCCTGCTTCTTCTCCGCGCTCTGCGTCTCGGGGATGACGATGATCGTGCGATAGCCCCGCGCCGCCGCCACCAGCGCCAGGCCGATACCGGTATTGCCGGCAGTCGATTCCACGATCAGCCCGCCGGGTTTCAGGTCGCCGCGCAGCTCTGCCCCGAGGATCATCTGGCGCGCCGCCCGGTCCTTGACCGACTGGCCGGGATTCATGAATTCGGCCTTGCCGTAAATGTCGCAGCCGGTGAGGGCGGAGGCGTGGTGCAGGCGGATCAGCGGTGTATTGCCGATGGCATCGACGACGGAGGGTTGGACGTCCATTGGGAATCGCGTGCGGTTTCAGGGAGGCGGTTGGGGGGCAAACTATGCGTCGAAAGCCCGTGCTTCAAGGATGGTCGCAACGCCGCGTGTGGAAGGGCGGAAACGTTCGCCTCCGCGGAGCGCCGATGGCGTGAAATTCATCCACTGGCGGATCGGCGTCGCGGGACGGCCTCGCGGGTCGGCAAACGCCCATCCAATCAGGCGCGCTTCCTGGCGGTGTCGCGCCGCTTCAGGGTCGCAAATGCCTCCAGCGCCCGCTGGCGCGCTTCCGCGTGGTCGACGATCGGCAGCGGGTAGTTGGCGCCAAGCCGCACGCCGGCAGCGTCGAGCACGTCGTCAGGTGCCGCCCAGGGCTTGTGGATGAAACGGTCCGGCAGGCGGGCGAGCTCAGGCACCCAGCGGCGGACATAGGCACCGTCGGGGTCGAACTTCTCGCCCTGCAGGGTGGGATTGAAGATGCGGAAGAAGGGCTGCGCGTCGGCGCCGGAGCCGGCGACCCATTGCCAGTTCACCGGATTGCTCGCCACATCGGCGTCGACCAGCGTGTCCCAGAACCACTCCTCGCCGATGCGCCAGTCGGCGAGCAGATGCTTGACCAGAAACGACGCGGCGATCATGCGCACCCGGTTGTGCATCCAACCGGTCGTCCACAGCTGGCGCATGCCGGCATCGACGACCGGATAGCCGGTGCGCCCGCGCCGCCAGTCCCAGATGTCGTCGGCATAGGTCTCCGCCCAGGGGAAGCGGTCGAAGGCCGGCTTGATATTGCTGGCGGCAAGGTCGGGGCGGTCGTCCAGAAGGTGCCAGGAGAATTCGCGCCAGCCGAGCTCCTTGAGGTAGGTATCGCGCGCTTCGCTTGGGGGCGTTGTGGCAACCGCGTGCCAGACCTGATGCGGGCTGATTTCGCCGAAGCGGAGATGCGGCGACAACCGCGAGGTGGCGTCGGCCGCGGGCCGGTCGCGCTCGCCGGCGTAGCGCGCGATGCGCGTGACGAAATCGGCAAGTGCCCGGATCGCCTGGGGCTCGCCCGGTTGCCAGCGTTCGCGAATGCCGGCCGACCAGTCGTGCTCCGCCGGAAGCAGGCCGAAGGAGTCGAGGCTGGTGCTGGCGACCGGAATGCCGACGGGCATATGCGCCGGCGCGGGCAGGGGGCGGCGGGGGCCGCCGGTCTGTTGCAGTGTGCGCCAGAAGGGCGTGAAGACCTGGAACGCGCTGCCCTCGGCCGTGCGGATGGTCGACGGCGGGAACAGCAGAGTGCCGTCGAAGGCGCCTATCACGGTGCCGGTTTTGGCCATCGCTGCGGCCACCCGCTCGCCGAGCGCGGCGGCCATCCCGTACCGCCGGTTCCAGTAGATGGCGGCGGCACCGACACTGCGGGCGACTTCGGGCACCACCCTGTCGGCGCGACCGCTGCGCAGGACGAGGGACTGGCCGGCAGCGAGACGCGCGCCGAAGCTTGCCAGGGAATGGTGCAGCCACCAGCGCGCGGCGCCGCCGAGCGGGCGCATTTCCGGGCTTTCCTCGTCGTGGACGTAGAGCAGCACGACCGGGGCGCCGCGCCGGCAGGCGGCGGTGAGCGCCGGATTGTCGGCGAGCCTGAGGTCGTCTCGCAGCCAGACGAGGGTCGGGCCCTCTTCGGCGAACCGGTTCATGGGCAGAACGGTGGCGTCCGCAGGATCGCGGCGCAACAGGAAAAAGCTTTCGTTGCTAACGGATTATTCCGCCGGGACCATGACCGGCCGGGGCGCGGCGCGCAGGTGCGCCCATTGCGGCCGCTTGAAAAGGAAGGCGAACGCCGTGTTGCGGGTGAGCCAGAACAGCACCAGCGGGAAGACGACGCCGGCCGCCGTCACGATGACCGAGACCGTGCCGAGGTCGGTAATGACCCCGGTCTCGAGCAGCGCGAAGCGCGTGGCCGCCATCGGCAGGAAAAAGGCGAGGTAGATGACGATCGAGTTGCGCCCGCAATAGCGCACCGGCGCCATCCAGTCGCTCTTCGAAAGGATGGTCGACAGCGTGATGACGGCGATGGCGCCGACGAAGCCGAGCGCCAGCCCGATGCCGGGCAGCTCGGAATAGCCGTTGAACACGGCAAAAGCCTCCACCACGCCCCACACGCCGAGATAGAGGAAGGCGGCCCAGCCGTGGCGCAGCACAGCGGCGGCATAGCGGAAGATCAGCGGCGCGAAGATGTAGCCCGAATAGAAATAGACGAAGCGCAACGCGAACTCGTCGGGGATGACCCAGCCGGTGTTGAGGTTGGACATCTGCAGGCCGGCGCCGACGAGCCAGATCAGCCACCACGGCACGATGTTCCTGAGCGCCTTCACCACGATGAAGAAGATCGGCAGCAGGTAGATGAACCAGATCGTGCCGAAGGGATCGATGAAGGCGAGAAGATAGGCCTTCAGCACCTCCGGCGCGCCGCCACCGGCTGCGATCTCCGGCAGCTTGAAGGCGAACTGGATGCTCAGCCACAGGACGTAGAAGTAGCCGAAGTGGAAGAGCTTCTTGTCGAGATAGGTGCGCCAGTCGCGATCAATGACGCGGGCCATGAACAGGCCGGCGATCATGAAGAAGTCGGGCATGCGGAAAGGCTTGGCGAAGGCGACGACGGTGCCCATCCAGCCGGTCGCGTCGGCGGCCTTCTCGACGCCAAGCGTCGAGTGCATCATCACCACCATGATGATGCAGAAGCCCTTGGCGTAATCCACCCAGGCAACGCGCTCGCGATCCATACCTCTGCCGCTCCTTCTCCGGTCGGATAGGCCGGAGATCTGGGGCGATCATATGGGCGGGCGAGCCATTTGAACCGAATTGATTAGAATTATCATGGGTTAAGGTTAAACCGCGGGGCGGCTGCGAAGGCGCACGCCTCCCGCCGATGCGTCCACAGAGCGCACCCGGCAGCCTTGAATTGAGAAGCATTCCAGTGTGCTTAGGGGGCAGGGCGACGATGATGATTTCTTGCGGAAGGAAGCGATTTTGACCGATCGCGCGCCCTGGGTCCTGTCGTCCCCGGTTTTCCACATCTGGCGGGTTGCCGCCGGTGCGGTGCTGTTCCTGCTCGCGCTGCCCGCGCTCGGCTGGGCCCACGGCGCTGGCGCCGACGAGGATTGGAACGTCTGGGCGCTGACCCCCGACATCGTCATCCCGACGGCCCTGGTGGTTGCCGTCTATGTCGCCGGCATGATGCGGCGGAGCGGCGCTACGTCGAGCATCCAGGTCTGGCGCCATGTCGCCTTCCTCAGCGGCGTCGCAGCAGTGTTCCTCGCTCTTCAGTCGCCGGTCGACGGGCTCGCCGACCACCTCTTCTCGGTGCATCAGATCCAGCATCTGCTGCTGCGGATGATCGGGCCGATGCTGATCGCACTCGGCGCGCCCCAGGCCACCCTGATCGCCGGCCTGCCGCCGGCGGTGAGGCGGGCGACGCTGAAGCCGTTGCTTGCCGGCCGCGTCGTGCGCGGCGTCTTCGCGCCGCTCGTCCACCCGGTCGTCATCACCACGCTCTTCATCGCCGCGCTCTATGCCTGGGAGCTGCCGCGCTTCCACAATGCCGCCATCCTCAACGACGGCATCCACTACACCATGCACATCACCATGCTCCTGGCGGGGCTGGTCTTCTGGTGGCGCGTCTTCGACATGCGCCCGGCGCCGGTGGGCACGCGCTATGGCACCCGGCTGATGATGTTGTGGATCGTGACCCTCTCCAACATCGCGCTCGGCGCCTATACGACGCTGAAGACGACGCTGCTCTATCCGGCCTACGACGTCGCCGGGCGGCTGTTCCACGTGCCGCCGCTGATGGACGAGAGCATCGGCGGCTTCATCATCTGGGTGCCGGGCAGCATGATGTGCCTGGTGGCGATCATCGTGGTGGTCAATCTGTGGGGCCGCCACGAGACCCGCATGGATGCGGTCCGCGAGAAGCTGGTGAGCGTCGGCGCCGGCGCCGCCTATCCGACCACCGGCGCCGCGCTGGTCGAGGGTGCGCGGCTCAAGAACCGGATACTCGCCATTGGCTTCAGCGCCTTCGCCCTGGTCATGTTCGCAGCCGCGATCATGACCGCGGTGCTCTATCACCTGGACGGCGTCCAGACCGGCAGCGGCACGCTGGCACATCTGCCGGCGGTCACGGGCGCTACGCTGCGCTAGACTGGACTAGACGGCGGGCTGCGCGGGGCCGCCGCGCAGCATGCACGCGCCGGTTCGCGTCAGCCGGAGGTCGTGGTCGCCTTGACCGGCGTGACCAGCTTGGCGGCCAGCAGCTTGGTGGCGCAGAGATCGGCAGCGCCGCTGACGGCCTGTTTCTCGCCCGGCAGCTTGTCCCAGCCGCCATTGTCGATGAGGCCGCTACGGTTCCAACTGTCCGCCTTCTTGAGCGCGGCGAGCTGCGTCGCCGCGTTGGGCGAGTTCTCGAATGCGGTCACGCAATAGGCAGCGGCGAGTTGCGCTTTCGCATGATCGGCTGCTGCCGCGCTCATCTGCGATGCCGTGTAGCTGGTCGTCCAGCCGCCCCAGGCGAAGCCGACGACGATGGTGGCCACGATCGACGCCACGCAGGACCAAAACCAGATGCCTTTGGTTGGGCGATAGTCCGACCATCGCTGGCCGAGGCTCTTGTCTGCCATTTGGGGACCTCCCTCAAAAAGTCGCCCCGCGTCGCCCGGCTCGTCACCGGCTGACCAAAGCACAACCAACATTGCCGGACGTTGGCCCGGACATGAACTATCGGTAATGCGGGGCTTGAGAGAAGGTTGGCTCCCCGGGCCGGACTCGAACCAGCGACCCAGCGGTTAACAGCCGCTTGCTCTACCAACTGAGCTACCGGGGACCGTCGCCTTGCGGCGTGAGAGGCTGCCTATAGCAAACCGGCCGTTCGTTGCAAGAGGATTACACCGCGCGGCACCGCTTCACCGCAAATCCGGTTGCGCCGGCGCCTGGTGATGCCCATCTTTTTGCGGCATTTTCGCCGTGGGGAACGGTCTGGTGGCGCGCATCCGTTTTGGCAGATTTTCGGTGGCCTTGCCGGCCAGCCGGCTTGCTCGCATCGCGCTCGGCGTCGCTTTGGTCATCCTCGGCGGTGGGTTCGGCTTCCTGCCGGTGCTTGGCTACTGGATGGTGCCGGTCGGCTTCCTGGTTCTGGCCACCGACATTCCGCCGATCCGCCGCTTCAACCGGCGCATGACCGTGGCGCTGGTCGGCAGGTGGAACAGCCGCAAGCCTCACGAGGAACGCAAGGCCGCGCGGCGCGCCCCGCCGACGCCGTCCGATCCCGCCTAGAGCGCCTCGGGCCCGGTCTCGCCGGTGCGGATGCGCACGGCGTGCTCGATCTCGGTGACGAATATCTTGCCGTCGCCGATGCGGCCGGTGCGCGCCGCCGCCACGATGGCGTCCATCGCCTCGTGCAGCCGGCTGTCGTCGACGGCGACCTCGATCTTGGTCTTGGGCAGGTAGGCGATCTCATATTCGGTGCCGCGATAGACCTCCGTGTGGCCCTTCTGGCGGCCGTAGCCTTTCACGTCGGTGACGGTCATGCCGTGAATGCCGAGCCCGGTGAGCGCCTCGCGCACGGGGTCGAGGCGATGCGGCTGAACGATTGCGATGATGAGTTTCATGAGCCTGTGTCCTAGAACTTGTAGCCGGTTTCGCCGTGGGCGGACTGGTCGAGGCCAGTGATCTCCTCATCCACCGAAACACGCAAGCCCACCAGCGCCTGGGTCAGGCGGAGAAGCACGGCGGTCGCCAGCGCCGACCACAGGGCGACCGAGACGACGCCGAGAAGCTGGACGCCGAACTGGCCGGCGACGCTGGCCGTGAAGCCGACGCCGCCGAGGACCGGCACGGCGAGGAAAGCGGTCGCCAGCGTGCCGAGCGCGCCGCCGCAGCCATGGACCGCCAGCACGTCGAGCGAATCGTCGACCTTCATGTGCTGCTTAACGACCGTGACCATGAACTGGCAGACGAGGCCGCCGGCGAGGCCGAGGATGACGCCGCCGACCGGCCCGACAAAGCCGGAAGCCGGCGTTACCGTCGCCAGCCCCGCAATGGTGCCGGTGACCAGGCCCACCATGCTCGGCTTGCCGTAGCGCTTCCATTCGATGGCGAGCCACACCAGCGAGGCGGTGGCAGCCGACAGGTGGGTGGCGAGCATCGCCATGCCGGCGTCGGCCCCGGAGGCCAGCGCGCTGCCGGCGTTGAAGCCGAACCAGCCGACCCACAGCATCGCCGCGCCGACCATCACCATCCACGGCGCATGCGGCGGATTGATGCCGTGCGGAAAGCCATGACGGTGGCCGAGCATCCAGGCGACCACCAGCGCGGAGACCCCGGCGGTGACGTGGACGACGATGCCGCCAGCAAAGTCCATGACGCCCAGCCGGGCAAGCCAGCCGCCGCCCCACACCCAGTGGGCCACCGGCGCATAGACGACCAGCAGCCACAGGCCCGAGAACAGCAGAACCGCGCTGAAGCGGATGCGCTCGACATAGGCGCCGGCGATCAACGCCGGGGTGATGATGGCGAAGGTCATCTGGAACATGAAGAACACGGATTCGGGGATATGCGTGCCGGGGTGGACGGCGCCGCGCGCGACGCCGGCAAGAAACGCCTTGCCGAGCCCGCCGATCAGCCCGCCGCCGTCGCCGAAGGCGAGGCTGTAGCCGCCGAGGAACCACAGCACCGACACCAGGCAGGCGATCGCCATGCAGTGCACCAGAACCGAGAGGACGTTCCGCGACTGCACCAGGCCGCCGTAGAACAGGGCCAGCCCCGGCACCGTCATGAACAGAACCAGCGCCGTGGATGTCAGCATCCAGGCGGTGTCACCCGTATCGATCATGGAAATTTGCCCCGTCTTGTCGCCCCATGTTTAAGCAAATGCCTCGCACCAAGGCAACGCCGCTGCCTAGCGAATAGGCAGCTGTAGCGCCTTGACCGGGCGGGCGCGGCGCCCTTAACGTCGCACCCAGCGTCGGTTCTCCGGGGCGCTGAGTCCCCGGGGATGAAATGGGAATGCGGTGAGGAAGGTGATGCCCGCAAAACGGGTGGATCCCCCAAAGCCGCAGCTGCCCCCGCAACTGTAAGCGGCGAGTCTTCCGCATCAGCCACTGGGAAACCGGGAAGGCGCGGAACCAAGACTTCGACCCGCGAGCCAGGAGACCGGCCGACGCGTCCCTCTAGCCCTTCCGTCGGTGGGACGGAGAAGGAGACGCGAATGACCGGTTCCCGCAAGCTTTCAGCATCCACGCCCCGATTCCGCCCGCGCGGCTAGACCGTCATGGCACCCATAGTGCTGGTCGTTGGCGGCCAGCGCTCCGGCAAGAGCCGCTATGCCGAAAGGCTGGTGGCCGCGAGCGGGCGCGACCCGGTCTATCTCGCCGTCGCCACCGCCGGCGACAGCGAGATGGCGACACGCATCGCCGAGCATCGCGCGTATCGCGATGCGCGGTGGCGCACGCTCGAGGAGCCACTCGACATCGCCGCCGCGATCCTCCGCGAATTGGGGCCCGGCACAGCCATCCTCGTCGAGTGCGTGACGCTGTGGCTGTCCAACCTGATCGGCGCGGCGCGCGATATCGGCGCGGCGGCCGACGGGCTCATCGACGCGCTCGAGCGCGCCGGCGGGCCGGTCGTGCTGGTCTCCAACGAGGTCGGCAGCGGCGTCATCCCCGACAATGCGCTCGCCCGCCGCTATGCCGATGGGCTCGGGTCCCTCAACCAGCGCGTCGCTGCGCTCGCCACCGAGGTCGTGCTCCTCGTCGCCGGTCAGCCGCTGGTCCTCAAGCCTCGCCAGCAGCCGGAGGTCACCCTGTGAGCGCCGTGCCGTCGTTGATGATTCAGGGCACCGGCAGCCATGTCGGCAAGTCCGTGCTGGTGGCGGGCATCTGCCGCGCGCTGGTCCGGCGCGGCCTGCGGGTGGCGCCGTTCAAGCCGCAGAACATGTCGAACAATGCGGCAGTGACCGCCGACGGCGGCGAGATCGGCCGCGCCCAGGCGCTGCAGGCGCGCGCCTGCCGTCTGCCGGCTTCGGTGCACATGAACCCCGTGCTGCTCAAGCCGGAAACCGACTCGGGCGCCCAGGTGATCGTGCAGGGGAAACGCGCCGGAACGCTCGCCGCCGCCGATTTCGGCCGGCGCAAGGCCGACCTGCTGCCCCGCGTTCTGGAGAGCTTCGCTGCCGTCGGCCGTGACGCCGACATCGTCGTCGTCGAAGGCGCCGGCAGCCCGGCAGAAACCAATCTCAGGTCCGGCGACATCGCCAATATGGGTTTCGCCGAGGCGGCCGATGTGCCGGTGGTGCTTGCCGGCGATATCGATCGCGGCGGCGTCATCGCGGCCATCGTCGGCACCGCCGCCGTGCTCCCGCCTGGCGACAGGCGGCGGATCAAGGGCTTCATCATCAACAAGCTGAGGGGCGAGGCGGCGCTCTTCGCCGACGGCCTGCGGACGGTCGAAGAACGCACCGGCTGGCCCGGCCTCGGCGTGGTGCCGTGGTTCGCGGACGCCAACCGCCTGCCGGCCGAGGACGGGCTCGACCTCGCTGAGCGGCGGCCGAATGCGCACGGCCAATTCACGGTCGCGGTGCCGGCGCTGCCGCGCATCGCCAATTTCGACGATCTCGATCCGCTGCGCCTTGAGCCGGACCTGCGCGTCGTGGTGGTCGAGCCCGGCATGCCTTTCCCCGTCGCCGACCTGATCATCATCCCCGGAACGAAATCGACCATCGGCGATCTTCGCTTCCTGCATGCCGAGGGCTGGGACATCGACATTCTGGCCCATCATCGACGCGGCGGGCGCGTGCTCGGCCTGTGCGGCGGCTATCAGATGCTGGGCAAGGCGATTGCCGACCCGGACGGCATCGAGGGGTCCGCCGAGACGGTCGCCGGACTCGGCCTGCTCGACGTCACGACGGTGCTCTCATGCGACAAGACGACGGTGCCGGTCTCCGGGCGGCATGTGGCGAGCGGCGAAGCGATCGTTGGCTACGAAATCCATCTCGGCCAGACGACCGGCGCCGACTGCGGCCGGCCGCTGGTCGACATCGGCGGCCGTCTCGACGGCGCCATCTCGGCCGACGGCCTGGTTGCCGGGACCTATGTTCACGGCCTGTTTGCCGCCGACCGGTTCCGCCGGGCCTTTCTCGCCGAAATCGGTGCGGCCTCGTCGCTGGCCTATGAGGCGAGCGTCGATGCGACGCTCGACCGGCTTGCCGATCATCTCGAGCGCCATCTCGCCATCGACCGGCTGCTCGCCATCGCCGGGCAGGGTAGCGATGCGGTCAGCGAACAGGCGGAGACGGTCGGATGAGATCAATGATTTCGTTCGACGCGCACCGCTTCCCGGGTGATGCGCTCGAGGGCGGCGGGCAGCGACGGCCCGCCGCACACGGTCAGCCGTTGCGGCAGCACGATGCGCCGCGCCGGCGGATAGAGCGTAGTCAGCACCGGATGGGAGAGCAGGGCGGTGCCCTGGTCGACGGCGCCGGGGGCGGCGGAAGAGACGACGATCAGATCGGGGCGCTGCGCGACCAGCCTCTCCAGCGGCACGAACCCGCCGGTCGTGCCGGCAAGCTGCCCGCCGGCATTGGTGAAGCCTGCGATCGCCAGGAGTTCGCCGGTCAGCGTGTCGCCGCCGGTGACATAGCCGCGGCGCTGATAGACGATTGCCGTCGGATGCGGCCGGCCCTCGGCGGCAGTGATGGCCGCCTGGCGTGCCGCGTCGATGCGGGCAATCAGCGCGGCGCCGCGCGCCGCATGGCCGGTAAGGGCCGCGACATCGCGGATCTGGGCGATCGACTCGTCGATGCTGCGCGGCGCGTCGAACAAGGACAGGCGGTAACCGAGCCGTTTCAGCATGGCGAGGGTCGCCGGGTCGTTGAAGCTGCCCGCCAGCACCAGGTCGGGGTGGAGTGCGACGACGCTCTCGGCTGCGGCGATGCCGGGATAAGGCCTCGCCTTGTCGGCCAGGAACGACATGGCCGGATCGGCGGCAAAGGACGAGAGCGCCACGATCTGGCTGGGATCGGCCAGAGCCAGCAGCAACTCATCGGTGCACATGTTGATCGAGACGATGCGCGGCGGCGCGTCCGCCGCCACGGCGCCGCGCCCCGCGAGAAGCGCCGCGAAAAGCATGATGATGGGAGCGAGCTTCATGGTCGCCCCCATCTACGCCCTGGTGCGCCGGCAGGAAAGCCGTGCGAACCGGCGAAACCATTCCTGAAGGGCAGTTCAGCCCATTCCATCTTGACTGGAGACTGCCTGATGGCGCCTGCATTCCGGCGGCTTGCCGCCGCATCGATACTCCTGACCGCGGCCACCGCGGCCGCGCCGGCCTTGGCCGAGATCCCGTCGATCGTGGTCACGCCCTATTACCTGCCGATCGCCATCGGCCAGTCGGGCAGCGCCGTCTCGGTCATCACCCGCGACGAGATCGAGCGCGCCTCGCCGACCTCTGTCGCCGGCCTGCTCAAGACGGTGCCGGGCGTATCGGTCACCCAGTCGGGCGGCTCCGGCGGCCTTGCCGAGGTGAACCTGCGCGGCGGCGAGAGCGGGCACACGCTGGTGCTGATCGACGGCGTCCGCGTCAACGATCCGACGACCGCCAACAACGAGTTCGATTTCTCGGCGATCTCGCCCGACATGATCGAGCGCATCGAGATCCTGCGCGGGCCGCAGAGCTCGATCTACGGCTCCGATGCCATGGGTGGCGTGGTCAACATCATCACCCGCAAGGCGCGAGGGGTGCCGAGCTTCTCCGCCACGGTCGAGGGCGGCAGCTACGGCACTCATGTCGAACGGCTGTCGGGCGGCCTCGCCAAGGGCGACTTCAGCCTGCTGATGAGCGGCGAACATGCGGCTGCCAGCGGCTTCTCCGCCGTCGGCAACCGCGACCACGACGAGGCCGACGGTTTCGACAAATGGGACGGCACGATCAGCGGCAGCTATGCGCCGGCCGGCGGCCCGCGCTTCGATTTCGGCGTCACCGGCACGACCGGCCACACAGACTATGACGGCTCGCCGGGGTGGGGCGTCGACCCCGGCAACGAGCGCAACACCGGCGACAACACACTGGTGACCGGCTACGGCCGCCTGTCTTTCGACAGCCCGGACGGGAGCATCAGGCACACGGTCACGGGGTTCGGCACGGTCGAGCGCCGCCACTATGCCGAGCCGGCCTCGTCGGCGACCTACGACTACGCCTCGCACACGGTGGGCGGGGAATATCAGGCGAGCATGAGGGCCGGGGCCCTTGGCCAGCTTCTTGCCGGCGCCCGGTTCGAGCAGGAACACGCCGACTACACGCCGACCGATCTGTGGGGCTCAACCGGATTCGCCGCCACCGCGACGCGCTATGCCCTCTTCGCCGGCGACCAGATCTCGCCGATCGACCACCTCTTCCTCACCTTCAGCGGGCGCTATGACGGCGAGCAGGGTGCCGACGGCTTCCTCACCGGCCGCTTCACGGCGGCCTACGAGATTCCGGCGACCGAGACCAAGCTGCGCGCCAGCCTCGGCACCGGCGCGAAGCGGCCGACCTACTTCCAGAAGGCGTACAACCTGCAATACGGCACGACCACGCCGCTCCGGTCGGAGGCGAGCATCGGTGGTGACGTCGGCATCGACCAGACGCTGTTCGATGGCCGGCTCACCATCTCGGCGACGGCCTTCCTGAGCCGGTTCACCGATCTTCTCAATTTCGATTCCAGCCTTGGCGGCGGCTATGGCGGCTACGTCAATGTCGGCCGCGCCACCATGCAGGGCGTCGAGCTTGCGGCGACCGCGGTCATCATCCCGTCGCGCCTGACGCTGACCGGCTCCTACACCTATACGGACGCGCGCGACGGCACCACCGGGCTCCTGCTGGCGCGTCGTCCACATGACAGCGGCGCGGCGACTCTCGCCTGGACCGGAAAATCGGGGTTCGAGGCATCGCTCACCGGGACCTATGTCGGCAACCGCTTCTCGAGCTCGGGCGAAACCTCGCCACTGCCGGCCTATGCGCGCTTCGACTTTTCGGCGTCCTATCCGCTCAACCCGCATACCCGCATCTTCGGGCGCGTCGAGAACCTCACCGACGTCCGCTATCAGGACCCGGCCGGCTACAACACTGCGGGACTTTCGGCCTATGTCGGCCTGACCTGGCGACAATGACTGGGGACGCGGGCATGGATCGCTGGTGGCATGGCGCTCTCCTCGTCGCGCTCGTCGTTCTGGTGGCGGCATTGTTTGCCGGCTCACTGGCCGTCGGTCCCGTCGTCCTGCCGCTCAATGCAATCGGTGACGTCCTGCTGGGCAGAGGCGACGAAGCGGCGCGGATCATCGTCCTCGAGATACGCCTGCCGCGCGCTCTGCTCGCTGTCATGATCGGCGGCACGCTCGGCCTTTCCGGCGCAGCGCTTCAGGGCCTGCTGCGCAACCCGCTGGCGGCGCCGTCGCTCTTCGGCGCCCCGGCGGCGGCGGCCTTCGGCGCTGTCCTGGTCATCTCGCTGGGGCTTGTCGGCGCGCTCTCCTGGGCGCTGCCGGCGGCGGCCATTGGCGGGGCTCTCACCTCGGTGGCGCTCCTCATCCTGGTGGCCGGCCCGCGGGCGAGCCTGCTGGTGCTCATCCTCGCCGGGTTGGCGGTTTCCAGCCTTGCCGGCGCCGCCACGGCGCTGGCGCTCAATCTGGCGCCCAATCCCTTCGCCGCGCTGGAGATTGCCTTTTGGCTGCTTGGCTCGCTCCAGGACCGCAGCATGCAGCACGTGCTCATCGCCACGCCCTTCATGGCCGCAGGCGTGGTCCTGTTGATGTGGGACCGGCGCGCCTTCCGCGCGCTGACGCTGGGCGAAGACGCCGCGGCAAGCATGGGCTTCACGCTCTCGTGGGTGCGCCTGCGCGTGGTCGCCGGCGTCGCCGCCGCTGTCGGCGCCGGCGTTGCCGTAGCCGGCTCGATCGGCTTCGTTGGCCTGGTGGCGCCGCACCTGATGCGCCCCTTCGTCCGTCACGATCCGGGGCGGCTGTTGGTGCCGGCGGCGCTCGCGGGCGCCGCGCTGCTGACCGCCGCCGACATTGCCGTGCGCCTGATCCCGACCGCCGGCGGCGAGATCAAGGTCGGCGTCTTCACCGCACTCATCGGCGCACCCTTCTTCATCGCGCTCATCATTTCCCGCCGCCACCAGCTCACCGGAGACGCGCCATGACCGGGGGACCGCTGCTGCAGCTGAGCCGGCTCAGTGTCGCCTTCGGCCGGCGCGCCATCCTGCACGACATCGCGCTCTCGGTCGGCGCCGGCGAGCTGGCCGTCATCGTCGGGCCGAATGGCGCCGGCAAGACGACGCTGCTCCGCGCCGCCGCCGGTCTGGTGCCGGCGGAGGGCGCGATCGCCGTCGGCGGTGCCGACCTGCGCCACCTGTCGCCGGCCGAGTGCGCCCGCCGCATCGCCTATCTGCCGCAGGGGCAGGAGTTCTACTGGCCGCTCTCTGTGCGCGATATCGTCGGCCTCGGCCGCCTGCCGCGCGGCGCCGGGGCGTCGCTATCGGCCACCGACCATGCAGCAGTCGCGCTGGCGATGGCGGCGACCGGGGTCACCGACCATGCCGAGCGCGCCGTCACCACGCTGTCGGGGGGCGAGCGGGCACGCGTCGCCATCGCCCGGGTGCTTGCCACCGAGGCGCCGGTCATCCTCGCCGACGAGCCGACGGCAGCGCTCGACCCGCGCTATCAGCTCATCGTACTCGACATCCTGCGCAAGCGGGCGGAAGCGGGCGGGGCGGTGCTCGCCGCGTTGCACGACATCGGGTTGGCCGCCCGCCGGGCGACGCGGGTGATCGTGCTCGACCAGGGCCGCATCGTCGCCGACGGCCCGCCGCGCGAGGTGCTCAGCCGTGAGCGGCTGGCGACGACCTTCGGCGTCAACGCCGAGATCATGGACCTTGCCGGTGCACCGGTGGTGATTCCGTGGAGCGTCAGCGAGGGCCGGTGAGGGGACTGAAGGCTCCGCGTGGAGCCAGACGCGGCCTCACGCGGCATGCCGAAACGTTGTCCTTATGCGGACGGCGCCTCACCTACGGCTGCTCACCGTCCCGGCGCCGGAAGCATTTCGTTGCTATCGCCGGACCACTGCACGCACTGCTTTTCTTCTTCCCACTTGACGCAATTTTCGCGCAGCGTGAATTCGAGGTCGCGCTCCGGATCGGGACCCGCCCCACGGTGCGTTTCCTCGACTTCCGTGACCTTCTTCAGGCAATTCCTTTTGACGACGTACTTCACACAATCCCGTTCCGCCACCAACATCCGCAAAGGAGGCTGCTGCCGGGCCCCCGGATGGACGGCTTGGGCCGCCAAGGCCTGGGACGCCCCGCCGCCGAAGACAGTCATGATGGCGATCAAGGCAATGGGTGTTCTCATCTTCCTCATCTCAAGAACTCCTGTGAACCGCCATTGCCCCGATGCCCCCTAACTCGTGCTGAATGGTAGCCAGAGCGCCTCTTTCCGGGAGATGGCGTTCCTGTCACCACGGCAGTGCTTTCTGCCATGCGATCAGCTTTGACAGTCCAGGAGTGAGGATGCCGAAAACGTTGTGGTGCAACACCCGCTAACGTCGAGGTCCCGCCGCGTCATAACGACACGACCCTGCAAGGGTTTCGAACCGCTCACGGGTCACGGGAGGCATGCTGCACAGCAAGTACTGGAGGCCTCGCCCGGAGTCGAACCGGGGTAGCAGGATTTGCAGTCCTGTGCATGGCCGCTCTGCCACGAGGCCGTTCAGTGCCGGCAGGGGATAGGAGCCCGGCCTCAGCTAGTCAAGCGGAATGGCGGTTTTCCGGCCTCTCCTGTCACATTTCCATGAAGACCAGCCACACCATGGCAAGTGAGACGGTGATCAGCATGGGGACCAGCGCCACCTTCATGTAGTGGTTGAAGCTCACCGGATAGCCCGCCTTTTCCGCCAGTCCGGCGGTCACCACGTTGGCGCTCGCCCCGATCAGCGTGCCGTTGCCACCGAGACAGGCGCCGAGCGACAGCGCCCACCACAGGACCGTGTGGTTGATGCCGGGGATCGAGTTGGTGAGATAGGCCACGATCGGCAGCATGGTGGCGGTGAAGGGGATGTTGTCGATGATCGCCGAGAGGATCGCCGACACCCACAGCACGATCAGCACCGCCAGCAGCGGCGAGGACTGCGAGGCGTCGCGCACCCAGTCGGCGATGATCTGGATGAGACCCGTCTGCTCGGCCCCGGCGACCACGATGAACAGCATCATGAAGAACACCAGGGTCGGCCACTCGACCTCCTTCTCGACCATCTCGACGATGTGCACGCCGCTGATCACCAGGAGCAGCGAGGCACCCGCCAGGGCGGCAATGCTCGGCTCCATGTGCAGGCTGCCGCTGATCACGAACAGGAAGATGGTGAGGGCGAGCACGCCGCCGGCCTTGATCAGCAAAGCCGGGTTGGTGATGCGGTACTCCATGCGCAGCCGCGCCACCATCGCCGGCACGTCGGCGACCTTGGCGGCGTGATAGTCCTTGCGGAACCAGAACAGGAAATAGGCGGCGGCGACGGCGAGCGCGATGATGCAGATGACGGTCAGGTGGGTGATGAAGTCGGTGAAGGTGAGGCCGGCATAGGAGCCGATCAGGATGTTCGGCGGGTCGCCGATCAGCGTCGCGGTGCCGCCGACATTGGAGGCGAACACTTCCGGCAGCAGCAGCGTCAGCGGATTGATGCCGAGTGCCACGGCGATCTCGATGGTCACCGGGATGATCAAGAGCATGGTGGTGACGTTGTCGAGGAAGGCCGAGGTGATCGCGGTGATCACCATCAGCAGCACGGCGAGCGCGTAGATGCTGCCGCGCGCGGCCTGGAACGACTTGTACGCCATCCACTGGAACACGCCGGTGCGCTTGAGCACGCCGACGATGATCATCATGGCGAGCAGCAGGAAGATGACGTTGCCGTCGATGGCGCGCATCGCCTGGTCGAAGGTGAGGATGCGGAAGCTCGGATTGAACGTGCCGATGGTGTAGCTGACGAACAGCATCAGCGACGCTCCGACCAGGGCGGCGAGCGTCCGGTGCATCAACTCGAAGGCAATGAAGACATAGACCGCCACCAGCACCAGCGAAGCGATCCACAAGCCGGGCGAGATCGACCGCTGCATGGTCACTGCCACATGGGCGACATAGGTGACGTTGCCGGCCGCATCGGTTCCGTCGCGATGGATCTGGTCGACGGCGACATGCTCCATCGCCTTGTAGGAGGAGCGCACCAGGCGCATCTCGACCTTTGCCGCCGGCAGGGCGCCGGCCGGCAGCTCGAGCCGCGCCTCGAAGGTGCCGTTGGCGTCGGTGACCGGCGGTGTCGTCAGGCTCACCGGCGCTCCGTTGACCGTGAAGTCCGGCTCGGCGTCGTTGATTCCCTTGCCCTGGGCATTGATGACCGATCCGGAGACGACCAGAACGTCGCCCGCGGGTGTCGCGTTCGCCGCTGCGGCGGCCCCGGCGAGCGCCGGGGAAAGGCCGAGAAGCAGGGAAAACACAACGGCCAGGCTACGATACCAGGGCATGGGAATCTCACTCGGTTGCGATTTCGCGGGCGTGAGCGCGCCCGCCGGGGGGCCTCCGTTGGGGAGAGCGGCCACGGGAGCGATGTGATGGGACAGGACGGAGACCGGCGCCTTGCTGAGGGTCAAAAGTCATGGGCAATGATGACGGCGGGTGCCGGCCAGGCCGGGCGGGGACGCGGAGAAACGCGCCGAGGCTTTTACCACCGGGCGCCCCCGGCGGGACAAATTTCCGTCAGGCCGTCCCGTCGTCGTCGGTGCCTGTCTGCTCGTCGGCCAGCATCGCCAGCACACGATCGAGCACGGCGCGATACTCGTTCTCTGCCAGAAGGTCGCTCATCTCGAACAGGTGAAGCGCCCTGATGCCCCCGATGACCAGGAGCGCAATCAGCGACAGGTCGCGGTCGGCCGCCGTGTTGCGGATGCGTTCGATGAGGCGCTTTTCGTGTGCCCGTACCGGATCGAGCAGGTCAGGGTTTTCGGCAAAAGCCACCAGGATGCCCTCTGGCTTGCTCTTGGGGTGGCAGCCCGCCCTGCGATGAACCTGGACGAATGCGCGCGCGATTGCATTTGTGCGGCGATGCCCGCTGGCGGCTTCGACATCGTCGAGCTCGGCCTCGATCTCCGCCAGGTGCTGCGTGACCAGCGCCTGAATGAGTGCGCTCTTGCGCGGAAAGTGATAGAGGAGGCCGCCCTTGGACAGACCGGCCCGCTGCGCGATGGCTTCGATGGAGATGTGCGCCGCGCCCTTTTCCCTGGCGAGTTCCGCCGCCGCGGCAAGGATTTGCGCGCGAACATTGGAATTCTCCTTGCGGCTGGCGCCGGAGGCACGGTTCTTGTCCGAATGTCGGGTGTTGTCAGCAGGCATGTGCACTCGCGTGGCGCGGCGCCGGGGAAGGGATTGACTTTACCGTCCGGACGGTACAGTACCGCCCGATGTTCAGCAAGATGCCGGAGGTCCTCCCGCCGTCCGGCCTTTTCGTGGAAGTGCCATGAAACGCTTTCTTGTCGGCGCCATCATCCTCGTCGTTGTCGTGGTGGTGTGCGGGGCTTTGGTCTGGTTCAATTTTTTCAAGCAGGGGATGATTGCGCAGTATTTCGCGCATTTCCCGGTGCCGACCATCACCGTCTCGACCACCGAGGTGAAGCCCCAGCGCTGGACGCCGGGGATCGACGCGGTCGGCACCGTCACCGCGGTCAGTGGCGTCAATGTTGCCGGCCAGGTCGGCGGCGTCGTCCAGAAGATCAATTTCGCGGCCAATGCCGACGTAAAGAAGGGGCAGGTCCTGGTCCAACTCGACGATTCGGTCGAGCGTGCCGGCCTGACGGCAGCGCGCTCGAGCGTCGCCGTCGCAGAGGACGCGCTGAACCGTACGCGCCAGCTCTTCAACAGCAACATCGCCACCACCGCCGACCTGCAGGCGGCGCAGAACAAGTTCGATCAGGCCCAAGGTGCCCTGTCGCAGATTGAGGCGACGCTCGCTCAGAAGGCGATCAAGTCACCGTTCTCAGGCACCATTGGTATTCCCAAGATCGATCCCGGCCAGTTCCTCCCTGCCGGCACGGCGATCGCGACCCTGCAGGATCTTACCAAGATGCGGGTTGATTTCACCGTTCCCGAGCAGGAGCTTCCCAGGCTCAAGCTCGGGCAGCAGGTGAGCCTCGGCCTTAGCGAGGACAAACTCGACTTCAACGGCTCCATAACTGGCATCGAGCCGAAGATCGATTCAACCTCGCGGCTGGTATCGGTGCAGGCGGTGGTCGACAATTCCGCCGGCACCCTGCGCCCCGGCCAGTTCGCCCGGGTCCGCGTCCACCTGCCGGAAGAGGCGGCCGTCATCGCGCTGCCGCAGACGGCGGTCGTGATCAGTCTCTATGGCAGCTACGTCTATCAGGTGGTCGAGGCGCCGCCGGCCAAGCAGGGCGAGGCTGCCGCCGCTGGTGGTACTGCGTCGGCCGCAGGCAAGGCGCCGGCAGCCGGCAACGCCAAGGCAGCCGCCGAGCCGAAGCTTCAGGCCAAGCAGATCTTCGTCGAGACCGGCCGCCGGTCCGGCACCCAGATCGAGATCACCAAGGGCATCGAGGCGGGCATGCAGATCGTTACCGCCGGCCAGAACAAGCTCTCCAATGGCAGCCCGGTCGCGGTCGACAACAGCGTCAACCCGGCGGCAGCGGACACGGCGTCGGGCGGGCAAGGCGGGCAGGGCGGGCAGGGCGGCTAGGAATGGGCTTCTCCGAACGGTTCATCCGCCGGCCGGTCCTTTCGACGGTCGTCGCCTTTCTGATCCTGCTGCTCGGCGCGCAGGGCATCACCTCCATGTCGATCCGGCAATATCCGAAGGTCGACGAGACGGTGATCACGGTGACGACGGTCTATCCGGGCGCCAGTGCCGACGTCATCCAGGGCTTCATCACCTCGACCATCGAGAAGACGGTTTCTTCGGCCGAGGGCGTCGATTACGTCACCTCGCAGAGCGCGCTCGGGGTTTCGACCGTTTCGGTCCACATGCGGCTCAACGCCAATCCGGACAAGTCGCTCACCGAGGTCATCGCCAAGGTCCAGCAGGTCCGCGGGCAGCTGCCGTCCGACGCCAAGGACCCGGTCATCCAGAAGGGCACCGGTTTCACCTTCGCGCTGATGTACATGGCGGCGCGCAGCGACAACATGAACCCGCAGCAGCTGACGGAATACCTGACGCGGGTGATCCAGCCGCGCTTCGCCACTGTTCCGGGCGTCGCCAATGCCGAAATCCTCGGTGCCCAGGATTTCGCCATGCGCGTGTGGATCGACCCGGTGGCGATGGCCGCCCACAAGGTCACCGCCACCGACATTCTTGGCGCGATCAACGCCTCCAACTTCCTGTCGGCGCCGGGCAGCACCCAGAACGAATATTACGCCTATTCGATCGAGGCCAAGACGACGCTGCAGGACCCGCAGACCTTTGGCGAGCTTCCCGTGCACGGCACGGGCGAGAACGTCGTGCGTCTGCGCGACGTGGCGCGCATCGAACTCGCCGCCGCGTCAACCAACGTGCGCGTCCGCTTTAACGGCAAGGACGGTGTCTTCCTGGGCATCCTGGGAACGCCGGAGGCCAACCCGATCGACGTGGCGGCCGGCGCCCGCAAGGAGCTGGCGGCGATCCAGAAAGAGCTGCCCGACGGCATGCAGATCAGCCTGCTCTACGATTCGACCGAGGCGATCAGCGCCTCGATCGACGAGGTGGTGAAGACGATCGGCGAAGCCTCGGCCATCGTCGTGCTGGTGATCCTGCTCTTCCTCGGCTCTTTCCGCGCCGTGGTCATCCCGATCGTGACGATTCCCCTATCGCTGATCGGTGTTTCCTTCCTGATGTGGGCGGCGGGCTACTCGCTTAACACGCTCACACTGCTGGCCATGGTTCTCGCCATCGGCCTTGTGGTCGACGACGCCATCGTGGTGGTGGAGAACATCCATCGCCACATCGAGGAGGGGCACAAGCCCCTGCATGCGGCGATCGAGAGCATGCGCGAGATCGCTTCGGCCGTGGTCGCGATGACCATCACGCTGGCCGCGGTGTTCGCCCCGATCGGCTTCACCACCGGTGTCACAGGCTCGCTATTCCGCGAGTTCGCGCTGACGCTGGCCGGCGCGGTGGCCATCTCCGGCTTCGTCGCGCTGACCATCTCGCCGATGATGTCGGCGCGCATGCTGACCCCGACCAGCGGCCGCTTCGCCCACTTCGTCGACCATGTCTTCGACGCGATCGGCGACTGGTACCAGCGCCGCCTGACCGGCTCGCTGATGCTGCGCCCGATCACGCTGCTCATCGTGCTGGCGCTGGTCGTCACCACCGGCTTCCTGTTCACCCACACCTCGACCGAACTGGCCCCCGCCGAGGATCAGGGCGCGCTGTTCTCGGTGATCACCGGGCCGCAATATTCGACCGTCGACTACACCTCCCTGTTCGTCAACGAGATCGACAAGAAGACGCAGAGCATCCCCGAGGTGGATACACGCTTCTCGGTCACCGGTTTCGGCTCCGCCAATTCCGGCTTTGCCGCCTGGGTGCTGAAGCCGTGGGGCCAGCGCAGCCGCAGCCAGGCGCAAGTGCAGCAGGAGATCCAGCCGCTGCTCAACAAGGTCGCCGGTCTGCAGGCATTCGTGTTTGCGATTCCCTCATTGCCCGGCACCGGCGGCGGCCTGCCCATCTCCTTCGTCATCCAGTCGACCAACTCGTCGGACCGCGTCTTCGAGCAGGCCGAGGCGATCAAGAAACAGGCGATGGCGTCGGGCAAGTTCATCGTCGTCCAGGATTCGCTGGCTTTCGACAAGCCGCAGGCCCAGGTCCTCATCGATCGCCAGCGCGCCGCGGCACTCGGCGTGTCGGTGTCCGACATCGCCAACACGCTCACCCTGCTGGTCGGTGGCAACAGCGTATCGAAGTTCTCGCGGGATGAGCGCGCCTACGACATCATTCCGCAGGTGCCCCAGCGCTACCGCTTCAATCCTGAGGACCTGACCAAGTTCTTCGTTCGCAACCAGGCCGGCGACATGGTCCCCCTGTCTTCGGTGGTGACCATCAAGGAGGTCGCCTCGGCGCCGGCCGTCGAGCAGTTCAACCAGCTCAACTCGGCGACGCTCTCCGCCCTGCCGCGGCCCGGCGTGACCACCGGCGACGGCCTGAAGACCTTGCAGGACATCGCTGCCCAGGAACTGCCGTCGGGCTATTTCGTCCAGTATGCCGGCCAGTCGCGGACCGAGCTCGAGGCCGGCAATACCCTGCTCATCGCCTTCGGACTGGCGATCGTCGTGATCTATCTGGTGCTGGCCGCGACCTTCGAGAGTTTCCGCGACCCGCTGATCATCATGATGGCGGTGCCGTTGTCGCTGTTCGGCGCGACACTGTTCTTGAACCTCGGCCTTGCCACCATCAACATCTACACTGAGGTCGGCCTCATCACGCTGGTCGGCCTGATCACCAAGCACGGCATCCTGATGGTGCAGTTCGCCAACCAGCAGCGCCAATTGCGCGGCCTCGATCGCCGCGCCGCCATCATCGAAGCGGCGCGCATTCGTCTCCGCCCGATCCTGATGACCACCTTCGCCATGGTGCTTGGTGTCATGCCGCTGATCCTGTCGACCGGCGCCGGCGCCAAGGCGCGCTTCTCCATGGGCCTGGTGATCGCCACCGGCATGTCCATCGGCACCATCTTCACCCTGTTCGTCGTGCCGATGTTCTATACCTTCCTGTCGTCGCGAAGCCGCCCGGTGGACAGTGACGCGGATGCCGGCGCGCTGGCGCCGGCGGAGTAGGGGCGGCAGTCGGGGCAAGGGCCGGGCCGATGCTTGTCAGCAACGGCGCGCATGGATATTAGCGGAAGACCGGGCAAGGACGGGACCCATGGACGATTTCACCACCGCGCGGACGAAGATGGTCGACAACCAGTTGCGCACCCAGAGCGTCACCGACTACGACGTCCTGGCGGCGATGAGTGCGGTGCCGCGCGAGGCCTTCCTGCCGCCGGCGATGCGCCCGCTCGCCTATATCGACAGCGACCTCCTGGTCTCGGCGGCCGGGTCAGACGGGCCCTCGCGCTACATGATGGAGCCGGCACCGCTGGCCCGACTGGTGCAACTGGCTGAACTCGCTCCGTCCGACGTGGTTCTGGTGGTGGGGTGCGGCACCGGCTATTCGGCCGCCGTTCTGGCGCGGCTTGCCAATTCCGTTGTCGCGCTCGAACAGGACGCGGAACTCGCGGCGCGGGCGTCCGAGACGCTGACCGCGCTCGAAGTCGATACCGTTGCCGTGGTCACCGGTTCGCTCGAAGCCGGCTATCCCTCCGAAGCGCCCTATGACGTGATCTTCGTCGACGGCGCCGTGGAAGTGGTTCCCCCGGCGCTCACCGAGCAGTTGAAGGACGGCGGCCGGCTGGTGGCGGTGGTCGGCTACGGCCGCTCTGCTGCCGCAACGCTGTTCCGGCGCAGCGGCGGCGACATAGGCAGCCGGGTGGCGTTCGATGCCGACATTCAGCCTCTGCCCGGCTTTCGCAGGCCAAAAGCCTTTGTTTTCTGATGGTTAAGGGCGATCGCGGCCTGTTGTATCGAGGCCGCACCTTTCGGATTCCGTTAGATGTGACGGCATGAACATTTGACCGAACCTGACAGGCGACTAGACTAAAGTTCGGTCGAGGGAAGGCCGCCTGTGGCGAGTGGGGTGTTAGCGGTGCGGTACCTGCGTGCGGTGTCGGCGATGGCTGCGGTTGTCGCCAGTGTTTCATTCGGTCTGGCGCGGGCCCATGCGGAGACTCTTCTGCAGGCTTTGGCGTCGGCTTATTCCAACAATCCGACGCTCAACGCGCAGCGCGCGGCGCTGCGCGCCACCGATGAGGGCGTGCCGCAGGCGCTGGGGGGCTACCGCCCGACGATCAGCGGTAGCGCCACCAGCGGCATCAGCCATTCGAACCTCGCGGGGACCACCTATCCGACCACGGCGACGCTGACCGTCGAGCAGCCGATCTTCACCGGCTTCCGCACCACCAACGGGGTGAAGGCCGCCGAATCCGCGGTGCTGGCCGGGCGCGAAACATTGCGCAAGTCCGAGCAGGACACCCTGCTTCAGGCGGCCACCTCGTTCATGAACCTCGTTCAGGCCCAGGCCAATCTCAACCTGCAGAAGCAGAACGTCGACTTCCTGCAGCAGCAGCTCAACGCCGCCAACGACCGGCTGAAGGTGGGCGAGGGCACCAAGACCGACGTCGCCCAGACGCAGGCGAAGCTCGCCGCCGGCCAGTCGCAATACGACGCCGCGGTTGCCACCCTGAACGGCGCCATCGCGACTTATGAGCAGGTCATCGGCCATCGTCCCAAAAGCCTGGGCACGGCCAAGCCGATCGATGGCATGCTGCCCGGCTCGCTCAATGCGGCCCTGGCCAGCGGCCAGGCGAACAATCCCTCGGTTCGCGCCGCCTCCTTCAACATCGATGTCGCTTCCTACAATGTGAATGTCCAGGAAGGCGCACTGCTGCCGAGCATCGGGCTCACCGGCAAGCTGTCGCATTCCGACACCATGGTCGGCGGGCCGGGATCGTCGTCGGACTCGGCCTCGCTGATGGCCGGGCTGAACGTGCCGATCTATACGCCCGGGGCCGACTCCAAGGTTCGCCAGGCCAAGGAGACCCTCGGCCAGCGGCGCATCGAATACGATGCCGCGGCGGCGGCCACCCGCCAGGCGGTGGTCCTCTACTGGGGCCAGCTCGACGCCGCCCGCGCCCAGGCGCGCGCCGCCGACGCCCAGGTAAGGGCGCAGGCCCTGGTGCTGTCCGGCGTGCAAGAGCAGCACAAGGTCGGCCAGAGCACCCAGCTCGACGTTCTGAACGCCCAGCAGGACTTGCTGACGGCGAAACAGGCGGTGGTGACCGCCCAGCACGATCGCGTTGTTGCCGCCTATTCGCTGCTCTCCGCGGTGGGCAAGCTCAGCGCGGCAAATCTCGGCCTCAACGTGGCGCACTACGACGCAACCGACCACTACAGGAAGGTCCGCGACAAGTGGTTTGGGTTGAGAACTCCCGACGGCCGCTGAACTGCCATTCCCGATAAACGCTATTTTCGTTAGGCTCGACGCGGGCGATTCGGTCCGCGATTCGGGGCGTTGCGGGAAGCGTTTTGCAGGAACATGGCAGGGCCGGGCTTGGCACAGGACCAGACCGTTGAAGAGATACTGGCGTCGATCCGCCAGGTGATTAACGGCAACCAGTCGCGTCCGACGACGGCAACGCCGCGGCCGTCTGCCGCGCCGGCCGTGCGCAGCCAGCCGACCACCGCCTTGCCGCCGATGAGCGGCAATGTCACCGCGATCCACGGCGCAAAGCTCAAGGCTGTCGAGGAGCCGGCATCAAAGGATGCTGCCTCCGGGACGATGACGCCCGACAGCGACGCTGACGAGGTGCTGGCAGCAGCGTCCGCGGCCGGGCACTCGCCGACCCATGACGTTGTCGAACTGGCGATCGAACAGGCGCTCGATAAGGTCAGGCCTGAGGACACGCGGCCCGAAACGGCCGATCCGACCGCCATAGAGGCGCCCCCGCCGCCACCAGCTGCGGCGACGCCCAGGCCGGCGACCGCGATGCCCAAGGTCGAGCCGTCGCGGTCCATTTATGAGGCTCCGCGCGCAGCCCTACAACCCCAGCGCGAGCCACCGCGCATGGCAGAGCCGCCGCGCGCGGCCGAGCCGCGGCCGACGATGCGCCCGGCAGCCGAGCGCTTTGCCCCGACCGCCAATGCCCGCAGCCTGCTCTCGCCGCGCGCCAATGCGGCGGTTGCCGCCTCTTTCGACGATCTCGCCCGGGCGCTCGCCAGCAACGGGGCGCGCACGATCGATGAGACCGTGGAAGACTTGCTCAGGCCGATGCTGAAGGGCTGGCTGGAGGACAACCTGCCGTCATTGGTAGAACGGCTGGTCCGCGAGGAGATCGAGCGGGTATCGCGCGGCGGGCGCTGAGGCGTCCGACGAGGCCGCCAATCGGCCTCTGGCGATTGACTTCCCTCGATTTCGATTTACACCCGCCCGCGAGACTGTGACATCCGCGTAACGCCCGGAAACGGTAATGCTCGACAAGTCCTTTGACGCGGCAGCGGCTGAGCCGCGCATCTACGACACGTGGGAGAAGGCCGGGGCCTTCAAGGCTGGGGCCGGCGCCGGGCCCGGCGGCAAGCCCTATTCGATCGTCATCCCACCGCCCAACGTCACCGGTTCGCTGCATATCGGCCACGCGCTCAACAACACGCTGCAGGACATCCTGGTGCGCTTCCAGCGCATGCGCGGCCGTGACGTTCTCTGGCAGCCGGGCATGGACCACGCCGGCATCGCCACCCAGATGGTCGTCGAGCGCCAGATGATGGAGCGGCAAGAGCCGGGCCGGCGCGCCATCGGCCGCGACAAGTTCCTCGAGAAGGTGTGGGCGTGGAAGGCCGAATCCGGCGGCCTCATCCTCAACCAGTTGAAGCGCCTCGGCGCCTCCTGCGACTGGAGCCGCGAGCGCTTCACCATGGACGAGGGCCTGTCCAAGGCGGTCCTCAAGGTCTTCGTCGATCTCTACCGTGAGGGGCTGATCTACAAGGACAAGCGGCTGGTCAACTGGGACCCCAAGCTGCAGACGGCGATCTCCGACCTCGAAGTCCAACAGGTCGAGACCAAGGGCCATCTCTGGCACTTCAAGTATCCGATCGAGGGCGAGCAAGAGGCGGGGAGCGGCGAAGCCGCGACAGGGACGAAAGAGAATCCTCGGTTCATTGTGGTCGCGACGACGCGCCCCGAGACGATGCTCGGCGACACCGGCGTCGCCGTCCACCCGGACGACGAGCGCTACAAGGACATCGTCGGCAAGAACGCCATCCTGCCGCTGGTCGGCCGCAGGCTGAGGATCGTCGCCGACAGCTATGCCGATCCGGAGACCGGCACCGGCGCGGTGAAGATCACCCCGGCGCACGATTTCAACGACTTCGAAGTCGGCAAGCGCCACGACCTGGCCGCGGTGAACATCCTCGACCCGGAGGCGAATGTCGTCCTGGAAGGCAATGCCGCCTTCCTGGAAGGCGTGCCGGAGAGCGACGAACTCAGCGAAACCATCAAGGCCCTCAACGGCCTCGACCGCTTCACCGCGCGCAAGCGGGTGGTCGAGATGATGGAGGCCAAAGGCCTGGTCGAGAAGATCGAGGACCACGTCCACATGGTCCCCCACGGCGACCGCGGCGGCACGCCGATCGAGCCCTATCTCACCGACCAGTGGTACGTCGATGCCAAGACGCTTGCCCAACCCGCCATCGCCTCGGTGCGCGAAGGCCGCACGACGATCATCCCGGCGACCTGGGAGAAGACCTATTTCGACTGGATGGAGAACATCCAGCCCTGGTGCATTTCGCGCCAGCTCTGGTGGGGCCACCAGATTCCGGCCTGGTACGGGCCGGATGGCAAGGTCTTCGTCGCCCATGACGAGGCCGAAGCACACAAGCTCGCTGTCGAGCACTACAAGAAAGCCGGCGATGCAAACTCGGTTGCAGCGCTGGTTATGGACGCAAAGGACGGCGACAACGGACTGAAGCGCGACGAGGACGTCCTCGACACCTGGTTCTCCTCGGCGCTGTGGCCGTTCTCGACGCTGGGCTGGCCGGAGGAAACGCCGGAGCTCGCCCGCTACTACCCGACGTCGACGCTGGTCACCGCCTTCGACATCATCTTCTTCTGGGTTGCCCGGATGATGATGATGGGCCTGCACTTCAC
This sequence comes from uncultured Alphaproteobacteria bacterium, assembly GCA_963785065.1. Classification (GTDB taxonomy): domain Bacteria; phylum Pseudomonadota; class Alphaproteobacteria; order Rhizobiales; family Kaistiaceae; genus CAVSRC01. The sequence goes on along the minus strand of CAWATX010000004.1, from coordinate 330,472 downwards.
CAAGAACGGGGAGGGGCAGCCGCAGGAGCCCTTCCGGCACGTCTACATCCACGCCCTGATTCTCGACGAGAAGGGCGCCAAGATGTCGAAGTCCAAGGGCAACGTCATCGATCCCCTGCATCTCATCGACGAATACGGCGCCGATGCCGTGCGCTTCACGCTGGCCGCGCTCGCTGCCCAGGGCCGCAACATCCGCCTGTCGGCCAACCGCGTCGAAGGCTACCGCAACTTCGCCACCAAGCTGTGGAACGCGGCGAAATTCGCCGAGCACTACGACTGCAGGCCGGTCGAAGGCTTCGATCCGGCCAATGCCAAGGCGACGCTCAACCGCTGGATCGCCACCCAGGCGACCCGCGCCGCCCGTTCCGTCACCGAGGCGCTCGACGCCTTCAAGTTCAACGAGGCGGCCTCGGCGATCTACCGCTTCGTGTGGAGCGAGACCTGCGACTGGTATCTGGAGCTGGCCAAGCCTGTGCTTGCCGGCGAGGACGGCGCGGAGAAGGACGAGACCAGGGCGACGGTCGTCTGGGTGCTCGATCGCATCGTCACGCTGCTCCATCCCTTCATGCCGTTCATCAGCGAGGAGCTGTGGGCGACGGCGGCGCGCGACGGCGCGCCGGAGCGGCCGGCGCTTCTGGCGCTCACCGCCTGGCCCGAGCTTGACTTCGAGGACACAGCGGCGGCGGCCGAGATCAACTGGCTGATCGACCTGATCAGCGCCGTGCGCTCCGTGCGCTCGGAGATGAACGTGCCGGCCGGGGCGATGGTCAAGCTGTCGGTCTCCGAAGCCGCCTTCGCGACCGCGGCGCGCCTGCAGACCTACGAGGCGCTGATCACGCGGCTCGCCCGCGTCGAGACGATCAACCTTGCCCACGCGCCGCTGAAGGGCGCCGCGCAGATCCTGGTCGGCGAAGCGACCGTGTCGATGCCGCTTGCCGGGATCATCGACATGGATGCCGAGCGGGCGCGCCTGGCCAAGGAGCGCGACAAGGCGGCCAAGGAGATCGCCCGCATCGAGGGCAAGCTCGGCAACGAGCAGTTCATGGCCAAGGCGCCGGAGGAGGTGATCGCCGAGCAGCGCGAACGCCTGGCCGAGGCGACCCAGCTCACCGAGCGGCTCGCGGCCGCCCTGGCGCGGCTGGCCGACTGACCGCCCCGCGTCACGCCAACGTGGTGCAATCTGCCGGCGTGGGGCGCTATGATCGGCGCATGACGGCCGCAGCTTCAGTTTCCGCCGTAGTCGGGCGCGTGAGCCTGGCGCTCGTTCTGGGCAGCCTGGTGGCTGCATCGGCGCGGGCCGACTGGGCGGTCAGACCGGTCGAGACACCGGCGCCGGTGAGCGAGATCCGCCAGGCCGGCAACGCCGTCTATGCCTGGACCGATAGCCACTGGGTCGAGCTCTCCCTGTGCGCCGACCAGCCGGTCTGCCTGACGGCTGGCCAGCCGCCGGAACCCCAGACCGCGCCCGACGGCATCCCCGACGGCAGCATCGCCTATGCGGACGGCGAGGGGATCACCAGCGCCTGGTACAGCCACCCGACCGACCGCTATCCGCACGGCGCGCTCGGCGACAAGATCGAGGCCGGAGCGCTGGTCGTCCAGGACGTCTATGGGCACCGGGTGACGGTGACGCTTCCCCCCGACCAGGTCTTCGAGGACCTCACCCCGCGCATTGCCGACCTCGACGGTGACGGGCGCAACGAGGTGCTGGCGATCCGCTCATCGCTGCGCGCCGGCGCCGCGCTCGTCGCCTACGATCTTGCCGGCTCGTCGCTGATCGAGATCGACTCGACCCCGCCTGTAGGCCAGCCCAACCGCTGGCTCAACGTCGCCGGCATCGGCGATTTCACTGGCGACCGCAGCCTCGATATCGCCGCGGTGCGCACGCCCCACATCGGCGGTACGCTGGAGATCGTCACCCTCGACCGCCGGCGCTTCCGCGTGGTCGACAGCGAGAAGGGCTTTTCCAACCACGTCTTCGGCTCGACCGAGACCGGTATGTCGGCCGTCGCCCGCATCAACGACGACAACATCGCCGACCTCGCAGTACCCGACGCCGATCGGCGCGTGCTGCGCATGATGACCGTGGCAGGCGGCTCGCTCAGAGAGATCGCGCGCGTGCCGCTCGACGGTCAGATCGTCACCGCCATCGGAACGCTGAACGCGCTGACCAAGCCGGTCTTCCTTCTCGGCCTCGACGGCGGCCGGCTGATCGCCATCTCCGCGGTCGAGCCACCCAAGAAGCCGGGACGCTAAGGACCGTCCGCCTGATCCGGAGACAACAAATGCGAATTTTCCTTGCCGGGGCGTCCGGCGTCGTCGGTCGCCGGCTGGTGCCGCTGCTGGTGGCGGCCGGGCATTTCGTCACCGCCGCGACACGCTCGCCTGAGAAGGCAGCTGCGCTGGCGGCTTCGGGAGCGGAGCCGGTGACGGTCGACGTCTTCGACGGGGATGCGCTTCACCGGGCAGTGAGCGCGGCGCGGCCCGACGTGGTTGTCCATCAACTCACCGACCTGCCGCAGAGCTTCGATCCGGCGGCGCTGGCAGCGGCCTCGGCCCGCAATGCGCGGCTGAGGGCGGAAGGCACCGCAAATCTGGTCGCCGCAGCGCGCGCGGCCGGCGTGCCGCGCCTGGTGGCGCAGAGCATCGCCTTCGTCTACGCGCCCGGACCTGCGCCGCACGGGGAGGACGATCCGCTCGATGCTTCGCCCGATCAGCAGGTGGCCGTAGCTGGCGTTGCCGCGCTGGAGCGCCTGGTCACTGCGACACCCGGCATCGACGGGCTGGTGCTGCGCTACGGCCGCTTCTACGGGCCGGGCAGCTGGCGCTCAGCGCCAGGCGAGCCACCCACCGTGCACGTCGATGCCGCCGCCCACGCCGCCTTCCTGGCCGTCGGCCGTGGCGCGCCAGGCATCTACAACATCGCTGAGGAGGACGGCGCGGTGTCCAGCGCCAGGGCACGGCGCGAACTGGGATTCACACCGGACTTCCGCATGGACTGAGGCATGAAAAAAGGGGCGCCAGCGGCGCCCCTTTCGATGTCCGGCTGAGTCCCCGCTCAGACCGAATAGTACATGTCGAACTCGACCGGATGCGGCGTGTGCTCGAAGCGGATGACCTCTTCCATCTTGAGCTCGATGTAGGCGTCGATCATGCCGTCGCTGAACACATCTCCGGCCTTGAGATAGGCGCGGTCCTTGTCGAGGTTGGTCAGCGCCTCGCGCAGCGAGCCGCTCACCGTCGGGATCTTCTTCAACTCCTTCGGCGGCAGGTCGTAGAGGTTCTTGTCGACCGGGTCGCCCGGATCGATCTTGTTGATGATGCCGTCGAGGCCGGCCATCAGCATCGCCGAGAAGGCGAGATAGGGGTTGGCCCCCGGATCCGGGAAGCGGACCTCCAGGCGCTTTGCCTTGGGGCTGCTGGCCACCGGAATACGGCAGGAGGCGGAGCGGTTGCGCGAGGAGTAGGCGAGCAGCACCGGAGCTTCGAAACCGGGCACCAGCCGCTTGTAGGAGTTGGTCAGCGGGTTGGTGAAGGCGTTGAGGGACCGAGCGTGCTTGATGATGCCGCCGATGTACCACAGGCATTCCTGCGACAGGTCGGAGTAGAGCTTGCCGGCAAACAGCGGCTTGTTGTTCTTCCAGATCGACTGGTGGACGTGCATGCCCGAGCCATTGTCGCCGTAGATCGGCTTGGGCATGAAGGTCGCGGTCTTGCCGTAGGCGTTGGCGACGTTGTGGATGCAGTATTTGTAGACCTGCAGATGGTCAGCCATGGTCACCAGCGGGCCAAACTTGAGGCCGAGCTCGTGCTGGGCGGCGGCCACTTCATGGTGGTGCTTCTCGACCTTGGCGCCCATCGAGGCCATCGCCGCCAGCATCTCGGAACGCATGTCCTGCAAGGTGTCCTGCGGCGGTACCGGGAAATAGCCGCCCTTGGTGCGCATGCGGTGGCCGGAGTTGCCGCTCTCGTAGTCGGTGTCGGAGTTGACCGGCAGCTCGACGTCGTCGATGCGGAAGCCGGTATTGTACGGATTGGCCGCGAACTTGACGTCGTCGAATACGAAGAACTCGGCCTCGGGACCGAACAAGGCGGCATCGCCAATCTTGGTCTGCGCCAGATAGGCCACCGCCTTCTTGGCGATCGAGCGCGGGTCGCGATCATAGGGCTCGTTGGTCAGCGGCTCGAGAACGTCGCAGACGATCGACAGCGTGGTCTGCGCGAAGAACGGATCGATTGCCACCGCGTCGCAGTCGGGCATCAGCTTCATGTCGGATTCGTTGATGACCTTCCAGCCGGCGATCGACGAACCGTCGAACATCAGGCCTTCCGTCAGCGCTTCCTCATCGATCAGGCTCACGTTGAACGTCACGTGCTGCCATTTGCCACGCGGGTCGGTGAAGCGGAGATCGACGTACTTGACATCCTTTTCCTTGATCAGCTTGAGGACGTCCTTCGCGGTAGCCATCAGTGTTATTCCTTCCTTCTCAACCCTGAGTTCAGGTTATGGGGGATGGGATCATGGGTGCGCTTGATCCCCGCCGGTGACAGGCGAGGGCGCAGGAAATTGCGCAAGCGGTCAAATCGCGTCGACGCCGCTTTCGCCGGTACGGATGCGCACGGCCTCCTCGATGTTGGAAATAAAGATCTTGCCGTCGCCGATCCGTCCGGTCTGGGCGGCCTTGCGGATGGCATCGACGGCGCGGTCGACCATTTCGTCGGTTAGGACGATTTCAACCTTCACTTTGGGAAGGAAGTCGACGACATACTCCGCGCCGCGGTAGAGTTCCGTGTGGCCCTTCTGGCGTCCGAAACCCTTGGCCTCCGTCACGGTGATGCCCTGCAGTCCGACTTCCTGAAGCGCTTCCTTCACCTCGTCGAGCTTGAAAGGCTTGATGATCGCTTCAATTTTCTTCATTGCCTCCGCGTCTCCGAAAAACAGGCGCGCAACTCCGCTCGCAGACCAGCCGCCTTTCCAACCGATGTTTTGCACGCTCCATGCCAGCCGTACGAAATCTCGAAAGTGGTAGATTTTTGGGCTGATCTTCCGGTGGCACCATGATGGCAGACTGAGTTGGCGTCAATCGCCGGCTAAGGATTAGGCAAGTGGCTAAGAAATCATCAATTGACGTACAGTGGGCCTCCCAGTTCGAGCGCCTTGTTGCCGCCGAAGAGCCGGCGGCGCCGGAAATGCCCCGCGAAGTGGCTCTGATTGCTGATCCCCTCGAGGTGCTGACGCCCGAAGAGATGGCCCAGGCCGACGCGCTCACCATCGAGGCCGGCACGCCGGGGATCACCCTGATGGAAGCGGCCGGGCTGGCGGTGGCGGAGGCGGTCCATGACCTCCTGCCGCTCGGCGGCCGGGTGCTGGTGATGACCGGCCCGGGCAACAACGGCGGGGACGGCTTCGTCGCCGCCCGCCTGCTGGCCGAAGCCGGCTACGAGGTCACCGTCGGGCTGCTTGCCGCCCGCGATCGGCTGAAGGGCGATGCCGCCTTCGCCGCGGCGGCCTGGACGGGCACCAGCAAGGGCCTTTCGGCCGACCTGGTGGGCGATGCCGACATCGTCGTCGATGCCCTGTTCGGCGCCGGCCTCGACCGGGCGGTGGAAGGGATCGCTGCCCAGGCCATCGCCGCGGTCAACCGCTCCGGCCTGCCGGTGGTCGCCGTCGATCTGCCGAGCGGCATCGACGGGCGCAGCGGCGCGCTCCTCGGAGCCGCCATCAAGGCCACCTGCTCGGTCACCTTCTTCCGTCCCAAGCCCGGCCATCTGCTGATGCCGGGCCGCGAATTGTGCGGTCGGCGGCAGATCGTCGACATTGGCATCGGCGCCGGCGTTCTCGCCAACATCCGGCCGCAGACGGCGTGGAACCGGCCGGGCCTGTGGTCGCTGCCGGCGCTTGCCGCCGACGGGCACAAATACAATCGGGGACACGCCATCGTGGTGTCCGGTCCGGCGACCCGCACCGGTGCTGCGCGGCTGGCGGCGCGTGCGGCGCTGAGGGTCGGCGCCGGGCTGGTGTCGCTGGCCTCGCCGGTCGATGCACTGGCGGTCAATGCCGCCCATCTCACCGCGATCATGCTTTTACCCATGAATGGCGCCGAAGGGCTGACGGCGATTCTTGCCGACAGGCGCCACAACGCCGTGGCGCTCGGGCCGGCGCTCGGCGTTGGCGAGGAGACCATGGTTCTGGTCGATGTGGCGCTCGCCTCGCCGGCGGCGGCGGTGATCGACGCCGACGGGCTGACCGCCTTCGCCGATGCGCCGGAGAGGCTCTTCGGCGCCGTCAGGAAGCGCCGGCCGCCGGTGGTGATGACGCCGCACGAGGGCGAGTTCGCGCGCCTCTTCGCCGATCTCGTCGGGTTCGGCTCCAAGGTCGAGCGTGCCCGCCGGGCTGCCTCGGCCTCGGGCGCCGTGGTCGTGCTCAAGGGCCCCGATACGGTGGTGGCGGACCCCGACGGGCGTGCTGCGATTGCCGACAACGCCCCACCGGTATTGGCCACCGCCGGCAGCGGCGACGTCCTCACCGGCATGGTCACCGGCCTCCTGGCGCAGGGCATGCCGGGCTTCGAGGCGGCCTGTGCCGCCGTTTGGATGCACGGCACCGCGGCGCGCACGATCGGCCGCGGCCTCATCGCCGAGGACCTGCCCCAGGCGCTGCCGGCGGTCTTCGCCGAGATCGCGGGGGCTGAAGGGGCCGTGGTGGCGCCGAAAGGCGGGCGTTTTCCCTTTGAACCGCGAAAACCCCAATGATATAGAGGCCGCGCCTGGCCGGAGCCTCGGCCCGCGGCCTTGATTTCTGGGCGGGTGCAGTCCCGATTGGCACGATGGTCACCCCAAGTTCGGGAAGGCGCGCCGAGCGGGCGTGGCGGAACTGGTAGACGCGCGGGATTTAGGTTCCCGTGACGAAAGTCGTGGGGGTTCAAGTCCCTCCGCCCGCACCAGCCGACCTAAGCTTTCTCGAAAGGATCGGGAGGGACCGGGTGCGCTGGGCAGGCAGTCGGACGGGTGAGTGACGAGCAAAGGATGGAACGGCCACAATGCAGGTAACCGAGACCCTGGTCGATGGGCTGAAGCGCGAATTCAAGGTCGTCGTTCCCGCGACCGAACTCGACGGCCGCCTAATCGAGCGTCTGAACTCGCTCAAGGACGAGGTCCGCATCAAGGGCTTCCGCCCCGGCAAGGTGCCGATGAGCCACCTGAAGCGCATGTTCGGGCGTTCGGCCATGGCCGAGATCGTTCAGGACGTGGTGTCCGAGGTGGCGCGCAACACGCTCTCCGAGCGCGGCGAAAAGGCCGCCATGCAGCCCCAGTTCGACCTGCCCGAGGATCAGGGCGAGGCCAACGAGGTGCTCGCCGGCAACCACGACCTCGCCTACACCATGAGCTATGAGGTGCTGCCCAAGATCGACCTCATCGATTTCAAGACCATCTCGGTCGAGCGCCCCGTCGTCGAGGTGACCGATGCCGAGGTCGACGAGCAGCTGACCAGGCTTGCCGATTCGACCCGCAGCTACACCACCAAGTCGGGCGCCGCCGATACCGGCGACCGTGTCACCGTTTCCTATCTCGGCAAGGTCGATGGCGAACCCTTCGAGGGCGGCAGCGACGACGACGCCGTCATCCGCATCGGCGACAAGCATTTCATCCCCGGCTTCGAGGAGCAGCTCGTCGGCCTGTCGACCGGCGACAAGAAGGTGATCACCGTCACCTTCCCCAAGGACTACGGCGCCACCAATCTGGCCGGCAAGGAAGCCACCTTCGACATCGAGGTGAAGGCGGTGGCCGCCGGCGACGAGGTCGCCCTCGACGACGAGCTGGCCAAGCGCCTCGGCCTCGAGTTGCTCGACAGCCTGCGCGACACCGTGCGCCAGCAGCTTCAGCAGCAATACGCCCAGGCGATCCGCCAGCGCGTCAAGCGGCAGATCCTCGACCGTCTCGACGAGACCCACCGCATCGATCTGCCCCAGCGTCTGGTCGAGCAGGAGTTCGAGACCATCTGGCGGCGCATCGTCAACGAGCTGTCGAACTCCGGGCACACCTTCGAGGACGAGGACACCACCGAGGAAAAGGCCCGCACCGAGTATCACGATATTGCCGAGCGCCGGGTGCGCCTCGGTCTGGTGATGTCGGAAATCGGCGACCGCGCCAAGGTCGAGATCACCGATGAGGAGATGCAGCGCGCCATGGCCGCCCAGCTCCGCCAGGTCCCCGGCCAGGAGCAGATGCTCCTCGACTATTACCGCCAGAATCCCGACGCGCTCGCTTCGTTGCGCGCCCCGATCTTCGAGGAGAAGGTGGTCGATTATCTGCTCGAGCTGATCCAGGTCACCGACAAGCCGATGACCGCCGAAGAGCTGATGAAGCAGGCCGAGGAAGACGGCCTGGTCGAGGGCTGACGCCGCTGCCGCGACACCACCCCTTCCGGTCGGGCGGTGCATGCCATATCTATGGCCCTGCAATCGGGGATTCGCCGCAATGGCGGATCCCGTGGAACACCGGCGGCAGCCGCCCAGGATTGGCGCCGCCGGGCATTGGGCGGCCGAAGGATTCCCATGAAAGACCCGATCGACACCTACATGCAGCTTGTCCCGATGGTGGTCGAGCAGACCAACCGTGGCGAGCGCGCCTACGACATCTATTCGCGGCTGCTCAAGGAGCGCCTGATCTTCGTCACCGGTCCGATCGAGGACCACATGGCCTCGCTGATCATCGCCCAGCTCCTCTTTCTGGAGGCGGAGAACCCCAAGAAAGAGATCGCCATGTACATCAACTCGCCGGGCGGCGTGGTGACCTCGGGCATGGCGATCTACGACACCATGCAGTTCATCAAGCCGGCGGTATCGACCCTGTGCATCGGCATGGCGGCGTCGATGGGCTCGCTGCTTCTCGCCGGCGGCGAGGCCGGTATGCGCTTCGCCCTGCCCAATGCGCGTATCCTGGTTCACCAGCCCTCGGGCGGCTTCCAGGGGCAGGCCTCGGATATCGAGCGGCACGCCGAGGACATCGTCAAGATGAAGCGCCGGCTGAACGAGGTCTACGTCAAGCACACCCACCAGGACTACGAGACCATCGAACGCACGCTCGACCGCGACTATTTCATGAACGCCGACGATGCCCAGAAGTTCGGTATCATCGATAAGGTGCTGACCGACCGGGCGACGCTTGAAGCGGCCGAGGGAAGCGGGCAGGGTGGCTGATCGTCGCGGGAAGGTTTGTCGCCGAACCGGCGCAATTCTGCCGTTAAGTATCTCTTGAACAAATCCCGGCTAGCATGATTGAGTCGCCGCTTGAGGATTGCGCGGGTCGGGCCGCGAGTTAAGGTTGAGGTGAATGTTCGCGCCGTGGGCGGGCGCGGGCTGGTACAACGGGCTGGACGCCGGCAATGCGCCGGCCACCGCAGTGATGAGGTTGCAGGATGAGCAAGGTCAGCGGCAGCGACAACAAGAACACGCTTTACTGCTCCTTCTGCGGCAAGAGCCAGCATGAAGTGCGCAAGCTCATCGCCGGGCCGACGGTGTTCATCTGCGACGAGTGCGTCGAGCTGTGCATGGACATCATCCGCGAGGAGAACAAGACCTCGGCGCTGAAGTCCCGCGACGGCGTGCCGACACCGACCGAAATCTGCAATGTGCTCGACGACTACGTCATCGGCCAGCGCCACGCCAAGCGTGTGCTCTCGGTGGCGGTCCATAACCATTACAAGCGGCTGAACCACGCCGCCAAGAACAACGACGTCGAGCTCGCCAAGTCGAACATCCTGCTCATCGGCCCGACCGGCTGCGGCAAGACGCTGCTCGCCCAGACGTTGGCGCGCATCCTCGACGTGCCCTTCACCATGGCCGACGCGACGACCCTGACCGAGGCCGGCTATGTCGGCGAGGACGTCGAGAACATCATCCTGAAGCTGCTCCAGGCCGCCGACTACAACGTCGAGCGGGCGCAGCGCGGCATCGTCTACATCGACGAGGTCGACAAGATCAGCCGCAAGTCGGACAACCCGTCGATCACCCGCGACGTGTCGGGTGAGGGCGTGCAGCAGGCGCTGCTCAAGATCATGGAGGGCACCGTCGCCTCGGTGCCTCCCCAGGGCGGCCGCAAGCATCCCCAGCAGGAGTTCCTGCAGGTCGACACCACCAACATCCTGTTCATCTGCGGCGGCGCTTTCTCCGGTCTGGAGAAGATCATCTCCGAGCGTGGCCACAAGACCTCGATCGGCTTCGGCGCCCATGTCTCGGCGCCGGACGAGCGGCGCACCGGCGAGCTCCTGCGCGGGGTCGAGCCGGAGGACCTGCTGCGCTTCGGCCTGATCCCGGAATTCGTCGGCCGCCTGCCGGTGCTCGCCACCCTCGAGGACCTCGACGAGGACGCGCTGATCAAGATCCTCACCGAGCCCAAGAACGCGCTGGTCAAGCAGTATCACCGCCTGTTCGACATGGAGAACGTCGATCTCACCATCCATCCGGATGCGCTGACCTCGATCTCCAAGAAGGCGATCGAACGCAAGACCGGCGCCCGCGGCCTGCGCTCCATCATGGAGGCGATCCTGCTGGAGACCATGTTCGACCTGCCCGGCCTCGACGGCGTGCAGGAGGTGGTCATCTCGGCGGATGTCGTCGAGGGCAAGGCCCGCCCGCTCTACATCTATTCCGAGCGGCGCGAGGACGTCGGTTCGACCGCCTGAGCCATCGCCCCGGGGCGCCTCGTTGCCCCCGGCTGGACGCCGCAATCCCGCTGAAATGCGGCTTGCGGCTGGCTCCTTGACACCCTTGGCCTCGAACGCCACCTAATGGTCAACTGCCGGTTCAGGGCGCGATCTTGATTCCGCCATGCCGGTACCCGCCGCATGACGCCGGTTCCGCCTCCCCGGATCGGCCGTCAGAAAAGGAATGAGCCAACATATGACAACCGAACGGCCGGGTTCCATCGGATTGCCTGCCAGCGACAGCGACATCTTCCCCGTCCTGCCGCTGCGTGACATTGTCGTGTTCCCACACATGATCGCGCCGCTTTTCGTCGGCCGCGAGAAGTCGATCCGTGCGCTTGAAGAGGTGATGCGCGCGGAAAAGCCGATCCTGCTGGTCACCCAGCAGAACCCCAGCGAGGACGAGCCCAAGCCCGAGACGCTGTTCACGGTGGGCACGCTCGCCTCCGTCCTCCAACTCCTCAAGCTCCCCGACGGCACCGTCAAGGTGCTGGTCGAGGGCTCCGGCCGCGCCGAGATCCGTCGCTTCACCGGCAACGAATCCTATTACGAGGCGCACGCCCACCGGCTGCCCGAGGTGATCGGCGACACCGTTGAGGCCGAGGCACTGGCGCGCTCGGTGATGACCGAGTTCGAGAACTACGTGAAGCTCAACAAGAAGATCTCGCCCGAAGTGGTCGGCGCGGTCGGCCAAATCGACGACTATGCCAAGGTCGCCGACACGGTCGCCTCGCACCTGGCTGTCAAGATCGCCGAGAAGCAGGGAATCCTGGCGCTGCCCACCGTGGTCGAGCGGCTGGAGCGCGTGCTCGGCCTGATGGAAAGCGAGATTTCGGTTCTGCAGGTGGAGAAGCGCATCCGCAGCCGCGTCAAGCGCCAGATGGAGAAGACCCAGCGCGAGTACTACCTCAACGAGCAGATGAAGGCGATCCAGAAGGAGCTTGGCGACTCCGAGGATGGCAAGGACGAGGTGCAGGAACTCGAGGACAAGATCGCCAAGACCAAGCTCTCCAAGGAGGCGCGCGAAAAGGCGACCAACGAGCTGAAGAAGCTGCGCCAGATGAGCCCGATGTCGGCCGAGGCGACGGTGGTGAGGAACTACCTCGACTGGCTGCTCGGCATCCCGTGGGGCAAGAAGTCCAAGGTCAAGTACGACCTGAACTTCGCCCAGGAGATCCTCGACACCGACCATTACGGCCTGGACAAGGTCAAGGAGCGCATCGTCGAATATCTCGCCGTGCAGAGCCGCTCGAACAAGCTGAGGGGTCCGATCCTCTGCCTCGTCGGCCCGCCCGGCGTCGGCAAGACCTCGCTGGGCAAGTCGATCGCCAAGGCGACCGGCCGCGAGTTCGTGCGCATGTCGCTCGGCGGCGTGCGCGACGAGGCGGAGATTCGCGGCCACCGGCGCACCTATATCGGCTCGATGCCCGGCAAGGTCGTCCAGTCGATGCGCAAGGCCAAGAAGGTCAATCCGCTGTTCCTGCTCGACGAGGTCGACAAGATCGGCATGGATTTCCGCGGCGACCCCTCTTCGGCGCTGCTCGAGGTCCTCGATCCGGAGCAGAATTCGGCCTTCAACGACCATTATCTCGAGGTCGACTACGACCTGTCGAACGTGCTGTTCATCACCACGGCGAACACGCTCAACATCCCGCCGCCGCTGATGGACCGCATGGAGATCATCCGCATCGCCGGTTACACCGAGGATGAGAAGATCGAGATCGCCCGCCGCCACCTGATCCCCAAGATTCTCAAGGAACACGGGCTGGTGGACAAGGAGTTTGGCGTCGACAACGAGGCGTTGAAGACGATCATCCGGCGCTTCACCCGTGAGGCGGGCGTGCGCAATCTCGAGCGTGAGCTGGCCACCCTTGCCCGTAAGAGCGTCAAGGAGCTGATCCTGTCGAAGAAGAAGTCGATCAAGATCAGCACCAAGAACATCGAGGACTTCCTCGGCGTTCCGCGCTTCCGCTACGGCGAGGTCGAGAACGAGGACCTGGTCGGCCTGGTCACCGGGCTGGCGTGGACCGAGGTCGGCGGTGAACTGCTCACCATCGAAGGCGTCATGATGCCCGGCAAGGGCAAGATGATCGTCACCGGCAACCTGCGCGACGTGATGAAGGAATCGATCTCGGCGGCGGCCTCCTACGTCCGCAGCCGCGCCATCGATTTCGGCATCGAGCCGCCGATGTTCGAGAAGAACGACATCCACGTTCACGTGCCCGAGGGCGCCACGCCCAAGGACGGCCCGTCGGCCGGTGTTGCGATGGTGACCGCCATCGTCTCGGTGATGAGCGGCATCCCGGTGCGCAAGGATGTGGCGATGACCGGCGAGATCACGCTGCGCGGCCGCGTGCTGCCCATCGGCGGCCTCAAGGAGAAGCTGCTGGCGGCGCTGCGCGGCGGCATCAAGAAGGTGCTCATCCCCGAGGACAACGCCAAGGACCTGGCGGACATCCCGGAGAACGTGAAGAGCGGCCTGGAGATCGTGCCGGTGGCGCGCATGGACGAGGTAATCCAGCAGGCCTTGGTCCGCGCTCCGGTGGCCATCGAGTGGCACCAGCCCAAGGAACCCGCAGCGCAGGTGGTTGCCGACGAAGACGGTCCGGGTGCCCTGGTCGCTCACTAACGCCTTGAAATAACAATAGAAAACGCACCCGCCTGGTGGCGGGTGCGTTTTTTTTGTGCACAGGCGGCGTCCGATCAAAATCGCGGGATTCCGCCGTTTCCTCTTGCCAGAGGCGTTTTTTGGCAGGAGTGTCCACGGCGAAGTCGATGGCGCGAATCGCTTTCGGCTCTGACGAGGGAAAGGGAGTTTCCATGAACAAGAATGATCTGATCGCGGCTGTGGCTGAACGGACCGGCATGTCCAAGGCTGGGGCCGGGCAGGCAGTCGATGCAACCTTCGATGCGATCACCGATTCACTGAAGGCAGGCAATGAAGTGAAGATCATTGGGTTCGGCAACTTCGCGGTCGCCAAGCGCGCCGCCAGCGTCGGACGCAATCCGCGCACCGGTGAGGCGATCAACATCGCCGCGTCGAAGACCCCGAAATTCAAGGCCGGCAAAGGCCTCAAGGACGCCGTCAACCGCTAACCGACGGCAACCCGTTTTCCCGACAGGCCCCGTGTCATGCGCGGGGCCTCGTCGTTTTTGCGGGCGAGGGGGCGGCAACCGGCCAAACCGGCTTGCATGGCTGGCCCGGCGCCGCCTAAATGCTGGCCGCAGGCACAGGGGCGGTTAGCTCAGCTGGTAGAGCGCCACGTTTACACCGTGGATGTCGGGAGTTCGAGCCTCTCACCGCCCACCACCTGCGATAGCGCGGGGGCACGGGTCGGGGCGGCCCAACCCGATCTTGCCTCGGAGAATCCTTGACTTGGCAGGGGCGCTCGCTTAACTCCTGCCGGCGCGCCGTCAAGGGCGCCAAAGCGCCCGCGGGGGCGTAGCTCAGTTGGTTAGAGTGCCGGCCTGTCACGCCGGAGGTCGCGGGTTCGAGCCCCGTCGCTCCCGCCATTTTCAGAAACTCACGGCCGAATTCGCTTCGCGCGCTTCGCACATGGCTTCCCCTGGGGCGGCCTGACCCGCGGCTCAGCGTCCGGCGCCCACCTCAGTGCGCCTCTATGGCATTGCGCAGGGCGATCGGATGGTCGATGCGGTGGAGATGCTCGATGCCTTCGCCGGTGCCCATGACGTGGATCGTCCCGTAGCCGAAGATCCGCCCCCAGATCGTTTGGTCGACGGTCACCGATTCTACCTTTTCCATGTTCATCTCGGCCGTGTGGCGGCGGATGAAGCCCTTCTTGTAGATGACCCGATCGTTGGTGACCGCGATCTCGGTGATCCACTGCTCGAACCACGCCTTGGCCCCATAGACCAGCGCGGCGACAAGCATGATCGCGGCGACGATCCAGGCGATCTTGGCAAACTCCGGCAAGGCCACGCCGACCGCCGCCACGGCCAGCGCGATGATGGCGAACAGGATTGCCGAGCCGTAGATGATCCAGTGAAGCCTGCCGCGATAGACGACCATCTCGCCGGCCCGCAGGACGCTGTTCACGTAGTTCATTGGGCGCACCCCCGAGGTCCCCCGAGACCGATGATAGTTTGCTATGTGGCATTTGCAACGAATGGTAGCGGCAATTGCGACCATGGCGCCGGCCAATGTGACTTGCGACTCCCGGCTTGCTCGGTTAAGCCTCCGGCACATTCTTCACCGGCCCGGACCCAAAGGGCGGGCCGGTATCTGGCGGCATTCGGCTAGGCAGGGGGCGGCCTTGTCGCTATGCTGCAGCGCGATAAGTTGATGCTGGGGCGGGGTCCGCGGGCGTTTTCGTTCGCGGTGACCGGAGAGCGGAATGGAAAGCCTGTTGAGTGCTTATCTGCCGGTCGTGGTGTTCATGGGCATCGCGGCGATCATCGGTCTGGCGCTGCTGGTTGCCCCCTTCATCATCGCCTACAAGAGCCCCGACCCGGAGAAGCTGTCGGCCTATGAATGCGGCTTTGCCGCCTTCGACGACGCGCGCATGCAGTTCGACATCCGCTTCTACCTGGTCGCCATCCTGTTCATCATCTTCGACCTGGAAGTGGCCTTCCTGTTTCCCTGGGCGGTGTCCTTCGGCAAGCTCGGCTGGGCCGGGTTCTGGTCGATGATGGTGTTTCTCGCCGTGCTGACCATCGGTTTCATCTACGAGTGGCGCAAGGGAGCGCTGGAATGGGATTGACCGCGCCTGCCGAAAAACCGCTGGTCGATGCCGCTGGCCAGCCGCTCAAGCGCACCGATGACGCCTATTTCGTCGAGATCAACAACGAGCTCGCCGACAAGGGCTTTCTGGTCACCGCCACCGACGAGCTGATCACCTGGGCGCGCACCGGCTCGCTGATGTGGATGACCTTCGGGTTGGCCTGCTGCGCCGTCGAGATGATGCAGGCCTCGATGCCGCGCTACGACGTGGAGCGCTTCGGCTTTGCCCCGCGCGCCTCTCCGCGCCAGTCCGACGTGATGATCGTCGCCGGCACGCTGACCAACAAGATGGCCCCGGCGCTGCGCAAGGTCTACGACCAGATGCCGGAGCCGCGCTACGTCATCTCCATGGGCTCGTGCGCCAATGGCGGCGGCTACTACCACTATTCCTATTCGGTCGTGCGCGGCTGCGACCGCATCGTTCCCGTCGATATCTACGTTCCCGGTTGTCCGCCGACCGCCGAGGCTTTGGTCTACGGCGTCCTTCTCCTGCAGAAGAAGATCCGGCGCACCGGGACAATCGAACGCTGAAGCGGTCAGGGGGCCGAGTTTTGGACGAGACACTTCAAGAGCTGGGGGAGTACATCGCGGCCCAGCGCGGCGAGGGGGTTGTCGAATGGCACGTCGCCTACGGCGAGCTGACCGTCACCGTCGCCGCCAGCGACATCGTGCCCTTCGTCCGCTTTCTGCGCGACGATCCGCGACTCGCCTTCATCAATCTCACCGATGTGTGCGGCGTCGACTGGCCTGAGCGCGAGAAGCGTTTCGACGTCGTCTATCACTTCATGAGCCCACGCCAAAACACCCGCATCCGTGTCAAGCTCGCGACCGACGAATCCTCGCCGGTGCCCTCGATCACGCCGGTCTTCCCCGGCGCCGACTGGTTCGAGCGCGAGGCCTACGATTTCTACGGCATCCTGTTCACCGGCCACCCGGACCTGCGCCGCATCCTCACCGACTACGGCTTCGAGGGGCATCCTTTGCGCAAGGACTTCCCGCTTACCGGCTATGTCGAGGTGCGCTACGACGACGAGCAGAAGCGGGTGGTCTACGAGCCGGTCAAGCTCGCCCAGGAATTCCGCGATTTCGATTTCCTCTCGCCCTGGGAAGGCACGGAATACGTGCTGCCGGGGGATGAAAAAGCGAAGCAGTGATCAGCTGCCATGTCTGAAACCGACGTCCGCACCTTCAACATCAATTTCGGGCCGCAACACCCGGCGGCGCACGGCGTGCTGCGCCTGGTGCTCGAGCTCGACGGCGAGATCGTCGAGCGCGTCGATCCGCATGTCGGCCTGCTCCATCGCGGCACCGAGAAGCTGATAGAGCACAAGACCTATCTCCAGGCGGTGCCCTATTTCGACCGGCTCGACTATGTCGCGCCGATGAACCAGGAGCACGCCTTCGCGCTCGCGGTGGAGAAGCTGCTCGGCATCACCGTGCCGCGCCGCGGCCAGTTGATCCGCGTGCTCTATTGCGAGATCGGCCGCCTCCTCAACCATCTGCTCAACGTCACCACCCATGCGCTCGACGTCGGCGCGCTCACCCCGCCGCTGTGGGGCTTCGAAGAGCGCGAGAAGCTGATGGTCTTCTACGAGCGGGCCAGCGGAAGCCGCATGCACGCGGCCTATTTCCGCCCCGGCGGGGTGCACCAGGACCTGCCGCAGAAACTCATCGACGATATCGGCGAATTCTGCGACCCGTTCCTGAAAGTGCTCGACGACATCCACGGGCTTCTGACCGATAACCGCATCTTCAAGCAGCGCAACGTCGATATCGGCGTGGTCAGCCTGGAGGATGCCTGGAAGTGGGGCTTCTCCGGCGTCATGGTGCGCGGTTCGGGCGCTGCCTGGGACCTGCGCAAGGCGCAGCCCTATGAGGCCTATGCCGAGATGGACTTTGACATCCCCGTCGGCAAGAACGGCGACTGCTACGACCGGTATCTCATCCGCATGGAGGAGATGGTCCAGTCGGTGAAGATCATGAAGCAGGCCATCGCCAAGCTGAACGAACCCCAGGGCAAGGGGCCGGTCACCTCGGACGACGGCAAGGTGGTGCCGCCGAAGCGCGGCGAGATGAAGCGCTCGATGGAGGCGCTCATCCACCACTTCAAGCTCTACACCGAAGGCTATCACGTACCCGCCGGCGAGGTTTACGCCGCCGTCGAGGCGCCCAAGGGCGAGTTCGGCGTCTATCTGGTCGCCGACGGCACCAACAAGCCCTATCGCTGCAAGATCAAGGCGCCAGGCTTCGCCCATCTGTCGGCGATGGATTACATCACGCGCGGCTACATGCTCGCCGACGTCACCGCGATCCTCGCCTCGCTCGACATCGTCTTCGGGGAGGTCGATCGCTAAATGGCCGTCCGTCGTCTCGCCGAGAAGCAGCCCGAAAGCTTTGCCTTCACGCCCGACAACCTTGCCTGGGCGAAGAAGGAAATGGCGAAGTACCCCGAGGGCCGCCAGGCCTCGGCGGTGATCTCGCTTCTGTGGCGCGCCCAGGAGCAGGAAGGCTGGGTCAGCGAGCCCGCGATCCGCGCCGTCGCCGCGCTGCTCGGCATGGCGCATATCCGCGTGCTCGAGGTCGCCACCTTCTACACCATGTTCAACCTCGAGCCGGTCGGTGCCAAGGCGCATATCCAGGTGTGCGGCACCACGCCCTGCTGGCTGCGCGGCGCCGACGACCTCAAGGCGGTCTGCCGCCGCCGCATCGGCGAGGCCCATCATCTGTCCGACGACGGCGCCTTTTCGTGGGAGGAGGTCGAGTGCCTCGGTGCCTGCGTGAATGCGCCGCTGGTGCAAATCGGGTCCGATACCTATGAGGACCTGACCGCGGAGAGTTTCGACAAGCTCATCGACGATATCGCGGCCGGCCGGCCGCTGAAGCCCGGCACCCAGATCGACCGCCAGTTCGCGGCGCCGATCGGCGGGCCGCTGACGCTGCTTGCCGATCCCGTCGCGCCGGCCGCCGTTGCCGAGGCCCAGCCTCAGGCCAAGGCCGAAGACGCCGCACCGGCCCCCGCCGCCAAACCCGAAGCCCCTGCGGCTGTGCCCGAACAGCCGAAAGGGCTGGAAGGGCCACGCGAGGGCAAGGCGGACGATCTCAAGCGCATCTCCGGCGTCGGCCCCAAGATCGAGGGCATGCTCAATCAGCGCGGCATCTACCACTATGACCAGATCGCCGGCTGGAGCGCGGCTGAGATCGCGTGGATGGACGGCGACCTGAAGTTCAAGGGCCGCATCGAGCGCGAGGACTGGATCGGCCAGGCGAAGATTCTGGCTACAGGCGGCGATACCGATTTCTCGCGCCGCTCCGACGCGCAGAAGAAGAGTTGATCCCATGCTCGCCGACAAGGACCGCATCTTCACCAATCTCTACGGCCTGCACGATCGCGGCCTCAAGGGCGCCATGGCGCGCGGCACCTGGGACGGCACCAAGGAGATCCTGGAGAAGGGCCGCGACGCCATCATCAACGAGATCAAGGCGTCGGGCCTGCGCGGCCGCGGCGGCGCCGGCTTCCCGACCGGTCTCAAATGGTCGTTCATGCCCAAGGAATTGAAGGACGGCCGCCCGAGCTACCTGGTCGTCAATGCCGACGAGTTAGAGCCCGGCACCTGCAAGGACCGCGAGATCCTGCGCCACGACCCGCACATACTGGTCGAGGGCTGCCTGGTCGCTGGTTTCGCCATGGGCGCCCACACCGCCTTCGTCTATATCCGCGGCGAGTTCATCCGCGAGCGCGAGCATTTCCAGGCCGCCGTCGACGAGGCCTATGAGGCGGGCCTCATCGGCAAGAACAACAAGAACGGCTGGGATTTCGACATCGTCGTCCATCACGGCGCCGGAGCCTATATCTGCGGCGAGGAGACCGGCCTGCTGGAAAGCCTGGAAGGCAAGAAGGGCATGCCGCGGCTGAAGCCGCCGTTCCCCGCCGCCGTCGGCGTCTATGGCTGCCCGTCGACCGTCGCCAACGTCGAGTCGGTTGCCGTCGCGCCGACCATCATGCGCCGTGGGGCCACCTGGTTCGCCAGCTTCGGCCGGCCCAACAACACCGGCACCAAGCTCTTCTGCATCTCCGGCCACGTCGAGAAGCCGTGCACGGTGGAAGAGGAGATGGGCATCACGCTGCGCGAGTTGATCGAGCGCCATGCCGGCGGCGTGCGCGGCGGCTGGGACAATCTGCTTGCCGTCATTCCCGGCGGTGCCTCGGTGCCTTGCCTGCCGGCCTATATGTGCAACGACCTGATCATGGATTTCGACGCGCTGCGCGACGTCAAGTCCGGCCTCGGCACGGCGGCGGTAATCGTCATGGACAAGTCGACCGACATCGTGAAGGCGATCGCGCGTCTGTCCTATTTCTACAAGCACGAGAGCTGCGGCCAGTGCACCCCCTGTCGCGAGGGCACCGGCTGGATGTGGCGGGTGCTCGAGCGCATGGCCGAGGGCCGCGCCGAGAAGCACGAGATCGACATGCTGCTCGAGGTCACCTATCAGGTCGAGGGCCATACCATCTGCGCCCTTGGCGACGCGGCGGCCTGGCCGGTGCAGGGCCTCATCCGCCATTTCCGCGGCGAGATCGAGCGGCGCATCGACACCTATCACATGACGCACCCGGGTTTCGGTGCGCCGGTCAGCGAGGCGGCGGAGTAGGCGGCATGAGCGAAACGCGCCATCTTGCGGAGTTCAACGTCGCGCGGATCGCCTTTCCGCTCGACGATCCGCGCATGGCCGAGTTCGTCGACAATGTCGAGCGCGTCAACAAGCTTGCCGAGCAGATCGACGGCTTCGTCTGGCGGCTCCAGGACTACACGGGCCACGCCATGAACATGCGGGTCTATGACGACCCGACCATTCTGCCCAACCTGACGCTGTGGCGGAACGAAGAAGCGCTGGAGCGCTTCGTCTGGCAGACGCTGCACGGGCGCTTCTATCGGCGGCGCGAGACCTGGTTCGTGCCCATGGAGACGCCGCTGGTCATGTGGTGGGTGGCGGCCGGCGAACGGCCGGACATGGCGGAGGGCGTCCGCCGCCGCGATCACCTGATCGCGCACGGGCCCGGCGACTATGCTTTCGGCTGGGAGAGCTTGCCCAGTGCGGCTTTGTGGAAGAGCCAGCGCGGCGTGAAACAGGATCAGAGCGCGGCATCCGCGGCGCGACAGAATATGGGGAAGCCGCTGATGACAGAGGCGGCGGAGTAGGGCCATGCCGGTAGTCAAGGTGGACGGCAAAGAGATCGAGGTTCCGGCCGAGTACACGCTGCTTCAGGCCTGCGAAGCGGCCGGCGCCGAGATTCCGCGCTTCTGCTTCCACGAGCGGCTGTCGATCGCCGGCAATTGCCGCATGTGCCTGATCGAGGTCAAGGGCGGCCCGCCCAAGCCGCAGGCGAGCTGCGCCATGGCCGTGCGCGACCTGCGCCCCGGCCCCAATGGCGAGCCGCCGGAGATGTTCACCAAGTCGAAGATGGTGAAGAAGGCGCGCGAAGGGGTGATGGAGTTCCTGCTCATCAACCACCCGCTCGATTGCCCCATCTGCGATCAGGGCGGCGAGTGCGACCTGCAGGACCAGGCGATGGCCTATGGCGTCGACGGCAGCCGCTTCGTCGAGAACAAGCGTGCCGTCGAGGACAAATATATCGGCCCGCTGGTCAAGACGACCATGACCCGCTGCATCCATTGCACGCGCTGCATCCGCTTCTCGGCCGAGGTCGCCGGCGTCGAGGACCTCGGCGCCACCGGCCGCGGCGAGGACATGGAGGTCACCAGCTATCTCGAGCAGGCCATGCATTCCGAGCTGCAGGGCAACATCATCGACCTCTGCCCGGTCGGCGCGCTGACCTCCAAGCCATACGAATTCCACGCCCGTCCATGGGAACTGGTGAAGACGGAGTTGATCGACGTCATGGACGCGGTCGGCTCTGCCATCCGCGTCGACACCCGCGGCCGCGAGGTGATGCGCATCCTGCCGCGCCTCAACGAGGCAGTGAACGAGGAGTGGATCTCCGACAAGACCCGCTTCATCTGGGACGGCTTGCGCACCCAGCGCCTCGACCGGCCCTATGTGCGCCGCAACGGCCGCCTTGAGCCCGCCAGTTGGGGCGAGGCCTTCGGCGCGATCGCCGCCAAGGTGTCCGCCAGCGCGCCGGAACGCATGGGTGCGCTTGCCGGCGACCTTGCTGGCGTCGAGGAAATCTACGCACTCAAGGAGCTGATGGCCGCGCTTGGGGTGAAGAACCTCGACTGTCGCGAGCCCGGCAACAAGCTTGACCCGGCCGTCGGCCGTGCCGGCTACATCTTCAACCCGACCATCGCCGGCATCGAGCAAGCTGACGCCATCCTCATCGTCGGCTCCAATCCGCGCCACGAGGCGGCGGTGCTCAACGCCCGCATTCGCAAGCGCTGGCGCGCGGGCGACCTGCCGATCGGCGTCGTCGGCGAGGCGGTCGATCTCACCTATCCCTATGACTATCTCGGCGCCGGCCCTGAGAGCCTGGCCGGCCTCGCTGACGCCAGCGCGGGCTTTGGCAAGGTGCTGGCCGAGGCCAAGCGGCCGCTGGTCGTGGTCGGGCAGGGGGCACTGGCTCGTCCCGACGGTGAGGAAGTGCTGGCGCTCGCCGCCAGGCTCGCCACCGCGGGAGAGCGCGACGCGGGCTGGAACGGCCTCGCCATCCTGCACACGGCGGCAGGGCGCGTCGGTGCGCTCGATCTCGGCTTTGTGCCGCAGGACGGCGGTGTCGACACCGCCGGCATGGTCGCCGCGGCGGCCGGCGGCGACATCGACCTGCTCTTCCTGCTCGGCAATGATGCCGTCGACATGCAGGCGCTGGGCTCTGCGTTCGTTATCTACGTCGGCACCCACGGCGATGCCGGCGCCCACCGCGCCGACGTCATCCTGCCCGGCGCAGCCTATACCGAGAAATCAACGACTTACGTCAATACCGAGGGCCGCGTTCAGATGACCGAGCGGGCTGCGTTCCCGCCCGGCGACGCGCGTGAGGACTGGGCGATCCTGCGGGCGCTCTCCGATCGTCTTGGACATACGCTGCCCTTCGACACGCTGGCCGAGCTCAGGGCGAAGCTCTATGCCAGCCACCCGCATTTCATGCGCATCGACCAGATCGAGGCCGGATCGCTCGACACGGTAACGGCGCTGGCCGCGCAAACAGGCAAGGCGGGCGGCGGCGCCTTCAAGAACATCATCGGCGACTTCTATCTGACCAACGCGATCGCGCGGGCCTCGGCCGTGATGGCGGAGTGTTCGGCGCTTGCCGCCGGCAGACTGGCAACGGCGGCGGAGTGAGACGGGCATGAGCGGTTTCATCTCCACCTACCTCATTCCCGGCATCATTCTGGTTGCCGAGAGCCTGCTGCTGCTGGTCAGCCTGCTCATCTTCATCGCCTTCATTCTCTATGCCGACCGCAAGATCTGGGCGGCCGTGCAGATGCGCCGTGGGCCGAACGTCGTCGGTCCCTGGGGCTTGTTCCAGAGCTTCGCCGACCTCCTGAAATTCGTCTTCAAGGAGCCGATCGTTCCCTCGGGCGCCAACAAGGGTGTGTATCTGCTGGCGCCGCTGGTCACCTCCATCCTGGCCATGTCGGCCTGGGCGGTGATCCCCTTCCAGGCCGGCGTGGTGATCGCCAACATCAATGTCGGCATCCTCTACATCTTCGCCATCTCCTCGCTCGGCGTGTACGGCATCATCATGGCCGGCTGGGCGTCGAACTCGAAATACCCCTTCCTCGGCGCGCTGCGCTCGGCCGCACAGATGGTCTCCTACGAGGTCTCCATCGGCTTCGTCATCATCACCGTGCTGCTCGCCGCCGGCTCGCTCAATCTCTCCGACATCGTGGTGTCCCAGGGGACCGGCCTTGGCACGCGCCTGGGTCTGCCCAACAGCTTCCTCGACTGGTACTGGCTGCCGCTGTTCCCGATGTTCATCGTCTTCTTCATCTCGGCGCTGGCCGAAACCAGCCGGCCGCCCTTCGACCTGCCGGAGGCCGAATCGGAGCTGGTCGCCGGCTATGCGGTGGAATATTCCTCCACCCCCTTCCTGCTCTTCTTCCTCGGCGAATACGTGGCCATCTGCGTCATGTGCGCCATGACCACCATCCTCTTTCTCGGTGGCTGGCTGCCGCCGATCGCGATTCCGCCGTTTACCTGGATTCCCGGCATCATCTGGTTTGTGCTGAAGGCGTGCTTCGTCTTCTTCATGTTCGCCATGGTGAAGTCGTTCGTGCCGCGCTATCGCTACGACCAGTTGATGCGGCTGGGCTGGAAGGTGTTTTTGCCGCTGTCGCTGTTCATGGTCGTGCTGGTGGCGGCGTTCCTGCAACTGACGGGCTGGGCCTGAGCACCATGCGACTTGACCAATCCGCCCGCGCGCTTTTCCTCACCGACTTCGTGTCGGCGCTCATCCTGTCGCTGCGCTATTTCTTCGGCAAGAAGGCGACGCTCAACTACCCCTACGAGAAAGGGCCGGTGAGCCCGCGTTTCCGCGGCGAACACGCTCTGCGCCGCTATCCCAACGGCGAGGAGCGCTGTATCGCCTGCAAGCTGTGCGAGGCGATCTGCCCGGCCCAGGCGATCACCATCGAAGCCGGCCCGCGGCGTAACGACGGCACCCGCCGTACGACCCGCTACGACATCGACATGGTCAAATGCATCTACTGCGGCTTCTGTCAGGAAGCTTGCCCGGTCGATGCCATCGTCGAAGGGCCGAATTTCGAGTTCGCCACGGAGACCCGCGAGGAGCTCTATTTCGACAAGGCCAAGCTGCTTGCCAATGGCGACCGCTGGGAACGCGAGATCGCCGCCAATATCAAGATGGACGCACCCTACAGATGATGGCTCGACGCACATCGCTGCGCGGATTTGAGGCTGCCGGGCTCGCCGTCGGCGCCCTGCTGGCGGCCGCCTGCATGCCGGCCGAGGCGGCCGAATTTTCCGCCCGCCGGGATACTGCCGCTCCGGCCTCGTCCTCCGATCTTTGCGAGCCGGCCCGCTGGTCGGGCAAGGCCGCGTCGGCGACCCCCGTCATCCAGGTCGCGGCCCAGCAGGACACCGGCTGGTGGGTGGTTCTGGCGACGGCTCCCGCGGAACAGGATGTCCAGCATATCGTGCATGCGATGGAGGCCTGCGGGCTCCACCCGTTCAACGACTTCTCCGGCAAATTCCAAGGGTTTCGCCCCGGCTTCAACGTCGTGGTCGACGGCGCCTATGCGTCGAAATCCGCAGCCGAACGCGTCCGGTCCGCCGCCCTGGGCTGCGCCCCCGACGCCTATCTCAATTGGGCTCGATATCTGGGCGAATGACGTGATCCTTCCGGCGCTCTTCTTCTACCTATTCTCGGCGGTCACCATCGCCTCGGCGATCATGGTGGTCGGCGCCCGCAACCCCGTCCATTCGGTGTTGTTCCTGATCCTCGCCTTCTTCAATTCGGCCGGCCTGTTCGTGCTGCTCGGCGCCGAGTTTTTGGCGATGATCCTGGTCGTCGTCTATGTCGGCGCCGTCGCCGTGCTCTTCCTCTTCGTGGTGATGATGCTCGACGTCGACTTTGTCGAACTGCGCCAGGGCTTCCTCAATTACCTGCCGATCGGCGGAGTGGTCGGCGCTGTGCTGCTCGCCGAGCTTCTCGTCGTGCTCAGTGGTTGGGCCTTCGCCGGACACACCGCCACCCATGTCGTGTTGCCGATCAGCGGCGCGGTGTCCAACACCAAGGCGCTCGGCGACGTGCTCTACACCCGCTACATCTTCTTCTTCGAGGCGGCGGGCATGGTGCTGCTGGTCGCCATGGTCGGCGCCATCGTGCTGACCTTGCGTCACAAGCCCAACGTCAAGCGCCAGTCGATTGCCGAGCAGGTCAAGCGTTCGCCGGCCACGGCAATTGAAGTGCGCAAGGTCGAACCGGGGAGGGGGATCTGATGACCATCGGTCTGTCGCATTATCTGACGGTCGCGGCGATCCTGTTCACGATCGGCGTCTTTGGCATCTTCATCAACCGCAAGAACGTCATCGTCATCCTGATGTCGGTCGAGCTCCTGCTGCTTGCCGTCAACATCAACCTGGTCGCCTTCTCCGCCTTCCTCGGCGATCTCGTCGGCCAGGTCTACGCGCTGCTGGTGCTCACCGTCGCCGCTGCCGAAGCGTCCATCGGGCTCGCCATCCTCGTCGCCTTCTACCGCAATCGCGGGTCGATCGCGGTCGAGGACGTCAACATGATGAAAGGCTGAACGCGGCATGTATCAGGCGATTGTCTTCCTGCCGCTGCTTGGCACCATCATCGCCGGGGCAATTGCGCTCATCGGCGCCGCCCGCCGCTTCCCTGGCGGCGAGGCCGACGACCACGGCCATGGCGTCCGCGGCCGCGGCCATGGCCGCGATCATCACGACGGCGACGGCCACGCGCACGAGCCGGCGGAGGGCTCGCGCGCTGCCGAGATCGTCACCTCCGGCTTCCTGGTCGTTTCCGCGCTGCTCTCCTGGGTTGCCTTTTTCAGCGTCGGCCTGAGCGAAGGCGAAGTGCTGCGCGTGCCGGTGTTCACCTGGATTTCGTCGGGCACGCTGGCTGTCGACTGGGCACTCAGGATCGACACGCTCACCGCGGTCATGCTGGTCGTGGTCAACACCGTCTCGGCGGTGGTCCACATTTATTCCATTGGCTACATGGCGCACGATCCCTATCGGCCGCGCTTCTTCGCCTATCTGTCGCTGTTCACCTTCGCCATGCTCATGCTGGTGACGTCCGACAACCTCGTCCAGCTCTTCTTCGGCTGGGAGGGCGTCGGCCTCACCTCCTATCTGCTCATCGGCTTCTGGTATCAGCGGCCCTCGGCCAATGCCGCCGCGATGAAGGCCTTCATCGTTAACCGCGTCGGCGATTTCGGCTTCGCGCTCGGCATCTTCGGCATCTTCTTCCTGTTCCACGCGGTCGACTACGAGACCATCTTCGCCAATGCGGCGAGCGTCGCCGGTACGCCCATGCACTTCCTGTCGTGGAACCCGGACGCGTTG
Organism: uncultured Alphaproteobacteria bacterium; assembly: GCA_963785065.1. Classification (GTDB taxonomy): domain Bacteria; phylum Pseudomonadota; class Alphaproteobacteria; order Rhizobiales; family Kaistiaceae; genus CAVSRC01. The sequence continues at coordinate 304,022 of CAWATX010000004.1, read as the reverse complement.
ACCGTGCTGTGCATCCTCCTGTTCACGGGCGCCATGGGCAAGTCGGCGCAGTTCCTGCTGCACACCTGGCTGCCCGACGCCATGGAGGGCCCGACGCCGGTCTCCGCCCTGATCCATGCTGCCACCATGGTCACCGCCGGCGTCTTCATGGTCGCGCGCCTATCGCCGCTCTTCGAGCTGGCGCCGGTGGCGCTCACCGTCGTCACCTTCTTCGGCGCCACCACCGCTTTCTTTGCCGCCTCGGTCGGCCTGGTGCAGAACGACATCAAGCGGGTCATCGCCTATTCCACCTGCTCGCAGCTCGGCTACATGTTCGTGGCACTGGGCGTTGGTGCCTACGGGGTGGCAATCTTCCACCTGTTCACCCACGCCTTCTTCAAGGCGCTGCTCTTCCTCGGCGCCGGGTCGGTGATCCACGCCGTTTCCGACGAGCAGGACATGCGCAAGATGGGCGGCCTCAGGACCCACATCCCGCTCACCTATTGGATGATGATCGCCGGCACCCTGGCGCTCACCGGCTTCCCGCTCACCGCCGGTTATTTCTCCAAGGACGCCATCATCGAGGCGGCCTTCGGCGGCACCAATTCGCTCGCCGGCTACGCCTGGGTGATGACCGTGGTCGCCGCGCTGATGACCGCTTTCTATTCGTGGCGGCTGATCTTCATGACCTTCCACGGCAAGGCGCGCGCCCCTGCGGAGGTGATGAAGCACGTGCACGAATCGCCGAACGTGATGATCTGGCCGCTCTTTTTGCTGGCTGCCGGCTCGCTGTTCGCCGGCCTGGTCTTCTCCGGCCTGTTCATCGGCGGCGGCTCGGAGGCCTTCTGGAAGACCGCGGTCGTCCTCCACCACGAAGCGGCCAAGCCATCCTTCTGGATCGCTATCCTGCCAACTGTGATGATGCTGGTCGGCGTCGCCATCGCCGTGTGGTTCTATCTGGTCGACCCGCGCGTGCCGCGGCTGCTCGCCCGCCGCAACGACTGGCTCTACCAGTTCCTGCTCAACAAGTGGTACTTCGACGAACTCTACGACGTGCTGTTCGTGCGCTCGGCCAAGTTCATCGGCCGCTTCCTGTGGAAGATGGGTGACGGCTGGCTGATCGACGGCTTCGGCCCGGACGGTGTCTCGGCGCGCGTCCTCGACGTGACGGCGCGCGTCGTGCGGCTCCAGTCGGGCTACCTCTACCACTATGCTTTCGCCATGCTGATCGGTGTCGCCGCACTGGTCACCTGGCTGATGTTCGGTGCCGGGTGAGAATGTGATGAGCGACTGGCCGATCCTCTCGACGGTTACCTTCCTGCCGCTGGTCGGCGCCATTCTGGTGCTGGTCATCCGCGGTGACGACGACGTCGCCCGCCGCAACATCTACCATGTGGCGCTGTGGACGACGGCGGTCACCTTCGTGCTGTCGCTGTTCATCTGGGCCAATTTCGACGGCAGCAATCCCGGCTTCCAGATGGTCGAGCAGATGCCGTGGCTGTCGAGCGGCATCGGCTACAAGATGGGTGTCGACGGCATCTCGATGCTGTTCGTCATCCTCACCACCTTCCTCATGCCGATCTGCATCGTCGCCAGCAAGCTGACGGTGAAAAAGTACTTCAAGGAGTACATGATCGCCTTCCTGGTGCTGGAGACGCTGATGATCGGCGTCTTCTGCGCGCTCGACCTCGTCCTCTTCTACGTCTTCTTCGAGGGCGGCCTCATCCCGATGTTCCTCATCATCGGCATCTGGGGCGGGCCGCGCCGCGTCTACGCCAGCTTCAAGTTCTTCCTCTACACGCTGGCCGGCTCGGTGCTCATGCTGCTCGCGCTGATGGCGATGTACTGGCAAGCCGGCACGACCGACATTCCGACGCTCCTCAACCATCCGTTCCCGCCGGCGATGCAGACCTGGCTGTGGATCGCCTTCTTTGCCTCCTTCGCCGTCAAGCTGCCGATGTGGCCGGTGCATACCTGGCTGCCCGACGCCCATGTCGAGGCGCCAACGGCGGGTTCGGTGGTCCTGGCGGCGATCCTGTTGAAGATGGGCGGCTATGGCTTCCTGCGCTTCTCGCTGCCGATGTTCCCGCTCGCCTCCGCCGAGCTCGCGCCCTTCGTTTGGACGCTCTCGGTGGTCGCCATCATCTACACCTCCTACGTCGCGCTCATGCAGGAGGACATGAAGAAGCTCATCGCCTATTCGTCAGTGGCGCACATGGGCTTCGTCACCATGGGGCTGTTCGCGATGAACGCGCAGGGCGTGCAGGGCGGCATCTTCCAGATGCTCTCCCATGGCCTGGTCTCCGGCGCGCTCTTCCTCTCTGTCGGCATCGTCTATGACCGCATGCACACCCGCGAGATCGCCGCCTACGGCGGGCTGGTCAACCGCATGCCGGTCTATGCCGCGGTGTTCATGGTCTTCACGCTCGCCAATGTCGGTCTGCCCGGCACCAGTGGCTTCGTCGGTGAGTTCCTGACCCTCATCGGCACCTTCCAGGTCAATACCTGGGTCGTCTTCTTCGCCACCACCGGCGTCATCCTGTCGGCGGCCTATGCGCTGTGGCTCTATCGCCGCATCATCTTCGGCGTGCTCGACAAGGAGAGCCTCAAGGGCATCCTCGACCTCTCCGGCCGCGAGATCGCGCTGCTGGCGCCGCTGGTGCTGCTCATCATCTTCTTCGGCTTCTACCCGGCGCCGGTGCTGCACGTCACCTCCGCCGCGGTCGACCAACTGGTCGGCAATTATCAGGCGGCGCTTTCGGCCGCCGGCAAGCTCGCCGCCGTGGCGCAATAGGGGAGGCGGGGGCCATGCCGAGCGATTTTTCGTTTCTGCCGGTTCTGCCGGAAATCATCCTGGCCGTCGGCGCGCTGGCGCTTCTGATGGTCGGCGTCTTCTTGGGCGGGCGCGTCATCACCATCGTTACCTATGGGGCGGTGGCGCTGCTGGCGCTGGCGCTTGTCGCCGTGCTCATGGTGCCGGCCTCGGGGGTCGCCTTCAACGGCGCCTTCGTCGTCGATCCCTTCGCCCGGCTGATGAAGGTACTGGTGCTCATCGGCTCCGGCGTCGCCATCGTCATGTCGGTCGCCTTCGCCCGGCTGCAGAAGTTCGAGCGGTTCGAATACCCGGTGCTCATCGTCATCGCCACGCTCGGCATGATGCTGATGATCTCGGCCAACGACCTCATCGCGCTCTATATCGGCCTCGAGCTGCAGTCGCTGGCGCTGTACGTGGTAGCGGCGATCAACCGGGATTCGGTGCGCTCCACCGAGGCGGGGCTGAAATATTTCGTCCTCGGCGCGCTCTCCTCCGGCATGCTGCTTTACGGGGCCTCGCTGATCTACGGCTTCACGGGCCAGACCACCTTCGCCGGCATCGCCGAGGCGCTGAAGGGCGGCGCTTCGACCGGTCTCGTCTTCGGCCTCGTGTTCCTCATTTCCGGCTTCGCCTTCAAGGTCTCGGCCGTGCCGTTCCATATGTGGACGCCCGACGTCTACGAAGGCGCGCCGACGCCGGTCACCGCCTTCTTCGCCGCCGCGCCAAAGGTGGCGGCGATGGCGCTCTTCATCCGCGCCATGGTCGGTCCCTTCGCCGCCGTCACCCACGACTGGCAGCAGGTCGTCTCCTTCATCTCCATCCTGTCCATGGTGCTCGGCGCCTTCGCGGCCATCGGCCAGACCAACATCAAGCGGCTGATGGCCTATTCCTCCATCGGCCACATGGGCTTCGCGCTGGTTGGCCTCGCCTCCGGCACCCAGGCTGGCGTCCAGGGCGTCATCATTTACCTGCTGGTCTACATGGCCATGACGCTCGGCACCTTCGCCTGCATCCTCGCCATGCGCCGTGGCGAGACCATGGTCGAGGACATCGACGATCTTGCCGGCCTGTCGCGCACTAATCCGATGATGGCCTTCATGCTGGCCATGCTGCTCTTCTCGCTGGCCGGCATTCCGCCGCTCGCCGGCTTCTTCGCCAAATTCTACGTCTTCCTCGCGGCCATCGAATCCGGCCTCTACGTTCTGGCCGTGATCGGCGTGCTCGCCAGCGTCGTGGGTGCCTACTACTATCTGCGCATCATCAAGATCATGTATTTCGACGAGCCCGCAGGCGGCTTCGCCCCGATGCCGACGGAGCTCAAGGCCGTCCTCGGTATCAGCGGTGTCTTCATCCTGTTCTTCATTTTCGTCGCCGGTGAAATTGGCACGGCCGCGGACCTGGCTGCCAAGACCTTCTTCTAGGTTGATGGGAAGCCCACCCCCCGACGGTTATCGCCGCGAACACCACGACAGCCTGCCGTCCACCAATGCCCATGCGCTTGCCGCCGCGCGTTCCGGCGCCGCAGGTAACCTGTGGGTGACGGCGGGCGAGCAGACCGCTGGCCGTGGCCGTCGCGGTCGCAGTTGGACGACCGGCGCCGGCAACCTTGCCGCATCGCTGATGCTGATTGACCCGGCGCCGCGCGAGGTCGCTGCGACGCTATCCTTCGTAGCCGCCGTCGCCCTGCATCAGGCCGTCGTCGATATGGCGGGTCCGGCGGCGGCCGAACGCATCAGGCTCAAATGGCCCAACGACCTGCTCCTCGACCGCCTGAAGGTCGCCGGCATCTTGGTCGACGGCGAGGGGCTCTCCTCCGGTGCCTTTGTCGTGGTCATTGGCATCGGCGTTAACTGTCTCTCCCACCCCTCGGCGACCGATGGCCAGGCAGCCGGCGATTTCGCCGGACGCGGCTTGCCGGTCGAGGCAGATGCGCTGTTCACCCGCCTGGCGCTGCGCATGGACGAAGAACTCGCGCGCTGGGACCGCGGCCGCGGCTTCGCCGATATCCGCAAGGGCTGGCTGGCCCGCGCCGTCGGTCTCGGTGAACCGATCCGCGTCAACCTCGCCGACGGCCCCATCACCGGCCGCTTCGACGCGCTCGATGGCGAAGGCCGCCTCGTGCTTCTCCGTGAGGATGGCGCCCGCCAAGCGATCGGCGCCGGCGACGTGTTCCTGTCGGCGGCGGGATAGCACCATGCCGCGCGCCCCCCACGACGAACTGGTCTTCCTGCCGCTCGGCGGGGTCGGCGAGATCGGCATGAATCTGGCCCTCTACGGCTACGGGCCGCGCCACAACCGAACCTGGATCGCGGTCGATTTCGGCGTCGCCTTTGCCCATGCCGATCTGCCCGGCGTCGATCTCGTCTTCCCGGACATTGGCTATCTCGAGGAGGAGCGCTCGAACCTCCTCGGCATCGTCATTACGCACGCCCATGAGGACCATTTCGGCGCCCTGGTCGATCTGTGGCCGCGCCTCGAGGTGCCGGTCTATGCCTCTGCCTTCACCGCCAATCTGCTCGCAGCCAAGATCGCCGCCGAACCGGACGCCGCACCTGTGCCTGTCAACTTGGTCAAGGCCGGCGAACGCATCACCCTCGGGCCGTTCGAGGTGGAATATGTCAACGTCACCCACTCCATCCCGGAGTCCCATTCGCTGGCCATCCGCACGCCGCTCGGCACCGTGCTGCACAGCGGCGACTGGAAGCTCGACGACACGCCGACCGTCGGCCTGCCGACCGACGTCGAACGGCTGAAGGCCATCGGCGAAGAGGGCGTGCTGGCGCTCATCTCCGATTCGACCAATGCAATGCGCGAGGGCCGCTCCCCGAGCGAGAGCGAGGTCGCAAGCGAGCTTGCCGAGATCATCCGTTCGGCGCGTGGCCGCCGGGTCGCCTTCACCACCTTCGCCTCGAATGTCGGGCGTCTGCGCTCGGTCGCCCTTGCCTCCCGCGCCGCCGGCCGCGATGTGATCGTCGTCGGCCGCGCCATGCGCCGGATCATCGACGTTGCCGCCGAGCTTGGAATGCTCGACGATACGCCGCCCTTCCTCACCGAGGAGGCCTATGCCTACCTGCCGCGCGATAAGGTAGTGGTGCTGCTGACCGGGAGCCAGGGGGAGCCGCGCGCCGCGCTGGCGCGGGTCGCCTTCGACGACCATCCGCGTATTGAACTGGCACAGGGCGACATCGTCGTCTTCTCGGCGCGCGCCATTCCCGGCAATGAATACGAGATCATCCGCATCATGAACGCGCTCACCGAGCGCGGCATCCGGGTGATCACCGACCGCGACCGTCTGGTCCACACCTCCGGCCATCCGCGCCGCGGGGAGATGCGCGACCTCTACGGCTGGCTCAAGCCGAAGATCGCCATCCCCGTCCACGGCGAGCCCATGCATCTGGCGGCCCACGCAGACCTGGCGCGCGAGCTTGGCGTCGAGACGGTCGTGGAGGTCGAGGACGGCATCATGACGCGGCTGGCGCCTGACCCGGTTGCCCAGATCGACGAGATCGAACCGCGCCGGCTCTACAAGGATGGCCGGCTGATCGCCGATCTCGAGGGCATCGGCGTGGTAGAGCGGCGGCGGCTTTCCTTCGCCGGTCATGTCACGGTGGCGATCGTGACCAACGAGAAGGGCGAGGTGCTGGACGAGCCTCAGGTCGACCTCATCGGCATCGCCCGCGCGGATGCCGGCGGCCGGCCGATGGAGGAGGCGGCCATGGACGCGGTACTGGCGACGCTCGATTCGCTCCCCCGGCCGGTGCGCCGCGATCCTGATGCGCTCGCCGAGAGCGTGCGCCGGGCGGTGCGTTCCGCCATCGCCCGGGCCTGGGGCAAAAAGCCCGTTTGCACCGTCTTCGTCTCGGTCGTATGAGCAGCGCGATGATCGGCCGTCTCAATCATGTGGCGATTGCCGTCGCCGACCTCGGCGCGGCCGCCGCACTCTATCGCAACATGCTGGGCGCCAAGGTTTCCGAGCCGGTCGACCTGCCGGACCATTGCGTCACCACGGTTTTCGTCGATCTGCCCAACACCAAGATCGAGCTGATCGCACCGCTCGGCGACAAGTCACCCTTAGCCGGCTTTCTGGAGCGCAATCCCTTCGGCGGCATCCATCACATCTGCTACGAGGTCGCTGACGTGCGTGCCGCCAGCGCCGCCTTGAGTGCCCGCGGCGCCCGCGTGCTCGGCGACGGCGAGCCCAAGATCGGCGCCCACGGCAAGCCGGTGATTTTCGTCCATCCGAAGGATTTTCTGGGCACGCTGATCGAGCTGGAAGAAGCGTGACCCGCGCATGAATCCGATCGCCATCGCCGGTATCTTCTTCGTCCTCTGGTGGCTCATCCTGTTCGCCGTGCTGCCCTTCGGCACGCACACGCAGGACGAGGATGAAGACGGCGGTGTGGTGCTCGGCACGCCACGCAGCGCGCCGGTCCGCCCGATGCTGGTCAGGAAGGCGGTCGCCACCACAATCGTCACCGCCATCCTGGTCGGGGCGCTGGTCTTTGCAGTCAATTATTTCGGGATCACGGTGTGGAGCGTGGCCGACTGGTTCGACCTTCGCCAGTAGAACAGAACGACGGGGGGCCAAATAAAAAAGCAAGGCCTTGCGGCCTTGCTTCACCCAGTTCCGCGTCTCTCCCTTCGAGCAGCGCCCCGGCCCAATTGGCTTATTGGGCCTTATTTTTGGGCCGCTGCGGCGGCTGCCTTTCGGCGCGCCTAAAGGGATCTTCCTCCCAAGACTTAGACCGCGATGCCGTTCTTATCGGACGATATCCGGCTCCCACCGAACCCCGTCCTTTCTTATTAAGCAACCCTACCCAAACTCGCGGGCGTTGTCACCATTTTGTGCGTCAACGCCTAATCTTTTTGCACGAATCGAATGTTAGGCGCCATATGCCGGCGGCCGCCGGCGCCGGGTACCGGCAGGCGTCGGCAGGGCGGCAAATGGGCTTGTATTTTCATGGGCATGTCGTTTGACTGCGCCGCCGTGAATGCTCCGGAGGTTGTCTGATGCGTCTGTCCCGTTATTTCCTGCCCATCCTTCGCGAGGCGCCTCGTGAGGCAGAAATCGTTTCCCACCGGCTGATGCTTCGGGCCGGCCTGATCCGGCAGCAGGCGGCCGGAATCTACTCCTGGTTGCCGCTCGGCAATCGCGTTCTCGCCAGGATCGGCCAAATCGTGCGCGAAGAGCAGGATCGCTCGGGCGCCATCGAGATTCTCATGCCGACCATCCAGTCGGCCGACCTGTGGCGCGAGAGCGGCCGCTACGAAGACTACGGCAAGGAGATGCTGCGAATCACCGACCGCCACGAGCGCGACATGCTCTACGGGCCGACCAACGAGGAAATGGTCACGGAGATCTTCCGCGCCTACGTGTCGAGCTACCGCTCGCTGCCGCTCAACCTCTACCACATCCAGTGGAAGTTCCGCGACGAGGTCAGGCCGCGCTTCGGCGTTCTGCGCGGGCGCGAGTTCCTGATGAAGGATGCCTACTCTTTCGACATCGACGAGGCGGCGGCGCGAATCTCCTACAACAAGATGTTCGTCGCATACTTGCGCACCTTCAAGCGCATGGGACTGACCGCCATCCCCATGCGGGCCGAGACCGGCCCGATCGGCGGCGATCTCAGCCACGAATTCCTGGTCTTGGCGGATACCGGCGAATCGGGCGTCTATTGCGACAGGAACATCCTCGACCTGCCGGTCCCCGGCGAAGACGTGGATTATGATGCGGACCTCAACCCCGTGATCGCGCCGTGGACCTCCTTCTATGCTGCGACGGAGGACGTCCACGATGCCGCGCGCTTCGAACGCGAGGTGCCCGAGGCGCGCCGGCTCAACACACGTGGCATCGAGGTTGGCCAGATATTCTATTTCGGCACCAAATATTCCGTGCCGATGAAGGCTGTGGTCTCCAGCCCGGACGGCAGCGAGCGACCGATTCACGGCGGCTCGTACGGCATCGGCGTGTCGCGCCTGGCGGCGGCGATCATCGAGGCGAGCCACGATGATGCCGGCATCATCTGGCCGGACAGCGTGGCCCCCTTCCAGGTCGGCCTGATCAACCTCAAGACCGGCGACGCGGCCGTCGATGCCGCCTGCGACACGCTCCATCAGCGCCTTACGAATGCCGGGGTCTCGGTGCTTTACGATGATCTCGACCAGCGCGCCGGCGCCAAGTTCGCCACCATGGACCTGATCGGCCTGCCCTGGCAGGTGATCGTCGGCCCGAAGGGGCTGGAGCGCGGCGAGATCGAGGTCAAGCGCCGGGCAACGGGCGAGCGCGAAACGATGAGTCTGGACGCGGCGGTGAAGCGGCTGACCACGGCCTGAAGGAAAGGAACCTAGATGGCCAGGGAACCGAAGGCGAGGGCGGCGCTTCCAACCGGCACCAGGCCCTTCGCGCGGTTCGAATGGGCGCTTGCCGGGCGCTATCTGCGCTCGCGCCGGCGCGAGGCGTTCATCTCGGTCATCGCCGGTTTCTCCTTCATCGGCATCATGCTCGGCGTCGCCACGCTGATCATCGTCATGGCGGTGATGAACGGCTTCCGCGCCGAACTGATCAACAAGATCCTCGGGCTGAACGGCCACATCATCCTGCAGGCGATGGATACCAAGCTGACCGATTATGCCGCGGTCGCCCAGAGGGTTGCCGCCGTGCCCGGCGTAAAGTCAGCGATCCCGCTGGTCGAGGGTCAGGCGCTGGCCAGCGGCGCCAACACATCCTCCGGCGTTCTGGTCCGCGGCATCCGCCAGCAGGATCTGCCCAAGGTGTCCGGCATCTACAACAACGTCCGCCTCGGCACGCTGAAGGATTTCGACCAGTCGCACGGTGTCGCCATCGGCACGCGTCTGGCGACTCAGCTCGGCCTTACGATCGGCGATAAGCTCACGCTGGTCACCCCGCGCGGCTCGGTCACGCCCATGGGGGTCGCGCCCCGCATCATCTCCTATCCGGTGGTGGCGATCTTCGAGATCGGCATGTCGGAATACGATTCCACCGTCGTCGTCCTGCCGTTCGCGGATGCGCAGCTCTATTTCAATCTCGAAGATGAGGCGAGCGCGATCGAGATCTACCTCAACAATGCCGACATGGTCGATGCCTTGCGCACGCCCATTGAGCGTGCCGCCAACCGCCAGGTGCTGCTCACCTCGTGGCAGGAGCGCAACGCCACATTCTTCTCCGCGCTCGAGGTCGAGCGCAACGTGATGTTCCTCATCCTCACGCTGATCGTGCTGGTCGCCGCCCTCAACATCATCTCCGGCCTCACCATGCTGGTGAAGGACAAGGGCCACGACATCGCCATCCTGCGCACCATGGGGGCGACGCGCGGCGCCATCCTTAGGGTGTTCTTCATTACCGGCGCCTCGATCGGCACGGCCGGCACCCTTGCCGGCGTCCTGCTCGGGGTCGTGGTCAACCTCAATATCGAATCGATCCGCCAGTTCCTGTCGCAGCTGACGCAGACCGAGTTGTTCTCGCCGGAGCTCTATTTCCTCTCCAAGCTGCCGGCGCAGATGGATGCGCGCGAAACCATCACGGTCGTCGTCATGGCGCTGGCGCTCTCGTTCCTGGCGACCCTCTATCCGGCCTGGCGGGCAGCGCGCCTCGATCCGGTCGACGCGCTGCGCTACGAATGAACGCGCCCGCCCCGCGCTCCCCAGACGCCGCCACCAGGCGCCCGCCGCCGCGGCGGCCTGTGCTGCGGCTCGAGGGCGTGGAGCTGCACTACCGCGAGGGCGAGGGTAAGCTGACCGTCCTCAACGGCGCGAACCTTGTGATCTATCCCGGCGAGATGGTGGCGCTGGTGGCGCCATCGGGCGCCGGCAAGTCGACATTGCTGCACATTGCCGGTCTGCTCGAACGACCGGGCGCCGGCGAGGTATCGATCGGCGGGCGGCCGACCGGCAAGCTCTCCGATGCCGACCGCACCATGTTCCGCCGCCTGCACATCGGCTTCATCTATCAGTTCCACCACCTGCTGCCGGAGTTCTCGGCACTGGAGAACGTGATGATGCCGCAGCTCATCCGCGGTATCGAGCGCAAGGAGGCGCAGCGGCGCTCCGTGCAGCTCCTCTCCTATATGCGGGTCAAGGAGCGTGCCCAGCACCGCCCGGCGGAACTCTCCGGTGGCGAGCAACAGCGGGTGGCCATCGCCCGCGCCGTGGCCAACGGCCCGCGGCTGCTGCTGGCGGACGAACCCACCGGCAACCTCGACCCGACAACGGCAGATTTCGTCTTCGATGGCCTCACCCGGCTGGTACGCGCCTCGCGCCTGGCGGCGCTGATCGCCACCCACAATCACGATCTCGCCCGCCGCATGGACCGCGTCATCACCCTGGTCGACGGCAAGGTCTATGAGGTCAACCGCGAGGCGGCCGAAGACGTTGCGCAACCCGGGCAGGGCGGCGAAGAAGCCTGATCGACTGCTCTGGCCGGAACAGACCAGGAACAACCATCAACTTTCCGTATGCGGTTTGAGCATTAACCCGCGCGCGGGTAATCTCCGCGTCTTGCGGCGGAACCGGCCCGGCCGGGCCGCGTTGCCGGATTGTCTCCGCAGTTTGTGTTGTGTCAGAGGAGAATGAGCATGGCCGCGCGTGCGTATTGGCAGGGCCAGATCCGCCTGGCGCTGGTGTCGATCCCGGTTCAGGTGTTCCCGGCGACCAAGAGCGCAGCGCGCATCTCCTTCAACCAGATCCACAAGCCGAGCGGCAAGCGCATCCGCTACGAGAAGGTCGTCCCCGGCCTCGGCGCTGTCGACCCGCAGGACATCGTCAAGGGCTACGAGGTGGAGAAGGGGAAATACGTCCTCCTCACCGACGACGAGATCGGCGACGTCAAGCTCGAAGCCAAACACACCATCGATCTGGTCCAGTTCGTCGACGAGGACGAAATCGACAGCATCTACTTCGAGAAGCCCTATTTCGTCTCGCCCGACGAGGACGAGGTCGCCGGCGAAGCCTATGTGGTGCTGCGCGACGCGCTGAAGGCCACCAGGAAGATCGGCCTCGGCCAACTCGTCGCACGCGGCCAGGCAAGCATCGTTGCGCTGCGTGCCGCCGGCAAGGGGCTGGTCATCGAGACAGTGCGCTACGCCGACGAGATGCAGAACGCCGAACAGTTCTTCACCACCGTGCCGGCGGCGAAGCCGGAGAAGGAGCTCCTGTCTCTCGCCACCGAGCTGATCGAGCGCAAGGTCAAGCCGTTCGATCCGAAGGCGTTCAAGAACCAGTACGACATCGCGCTGCGCGAGCTGATCGACGCTAAGCTGGAGAACCGGCCGGCGCACGAGATCGACGAGCCGCAGCTCGGCGGCAAGGTGATCGACCTGATGGAAGCGCTGAAGCGCAGCGTGAAGGAGCGCCAGGCGGCCGCCGGCAAAGCGGGCGCCAACGGCAACAAGCAGCAGAAGGTCGCCGCGGCCAGCGCCGCCGCGCCGACCAAGAAGGGCAAGGCCCCGGCGAAATCCGCCAAGGCTGCGAAAACGGCCAAGAAGACCGCCAAGGCCCCGGCGAAGGGACGGCGGGCTGCCTGAGGGGGCGCGCCGCGCCGCTTAGGCCCCGGCGTGGCTGGAGCGCGGTTACGCATGTTTCCTCATCCTGAGGTGCCCGCCGCAGGCGGGCCTCGAAGGATGGGCCCCATGGTTCGAGGCTCGCCGACGCTCGCACCTCACCATGAGGACTCACGCCGGGTTAAGCCTCGTCGTTGAATGTCGATTCGTTCTAGGCTGCCGTCATGGCCGACCGCCTTGCCCGTTATCGCGCCAAGCGCGACTTTTCGAAAACCGCCGAGCCCGGCGGCAGCACCTCCGATCGTTCTGGCGGCGGCAACCGCTACCTCATCCAGAAGCACGACGCGACGCGGCTGCATTTCGACTTCCGCCTCGAACGCAATGGCGTGCTGCTGTCCTGGGCGGTGCCCAACGGCCCCAGCTATGACCCGGCCGAGAAGCGGCTCGCCGTCCATGTCGAGGACCACCCGCTCGACTACGGCGATTTCGAAGGCACCATCCCCAAGGGCAATTACGGCGGCGGCACGGTGATGCTGTGGGATGCGGGCACCTGGGAGCCGGTCGGCGACGCCGAAGCCGGGTTCGCCAAGGGTGATCTCAAATTCATCCTCCATGGGCGGCGCCTGCGCGGCCAATGGGTGTTGGTGCGCATGAAGCCGAAGAAGGGTGAGCGCTCCAAACACGAGAACTGGCTGCTCATCAAGGAGAAGGACGCCTATGCCGGCCCGGAGCGGGTGCCGATCGTCGAGCGCGGGCTGAACAGCGTCGTGAGCGGCCGGACGATGGAAGAGATCGCCGCCGGCAATGTCGAGTGGGTCGAGGGTGTCCGCTTCAAGGAGGCGCGTGCCGCAGCCAAGACGGGGCAGGGCAGGGCGCGCACCGACCCACCGGCCTTCGCCGCGCCGCAGCTTGCCACGCTCGCCGAGTCGCCGCCGGCCGGCGAGACCTGGCTGCACGAGATCAAGTTCGACGGCTACCGCGCCGTCGCCGCCATCGGCGGCGGCCGCGCTCGCATCCATACCCGTACCGGGCTCGACTGGACCGACCGCTTCAGATCGCTTGTCTGGCCGCTTGCCGATCTCCCCTGCCGCTCGGCGCTCATCGACGGCGAGGCAGTGGCGCGCGACGAAGAGGGGCGGAGCAGCTTCGGCCGCCTGCAGGAGGCAATCGCCGAGGGCCGCGACGACATCGTCTATTACGCCTTCGATCTCATCGCCCTCGACGGCAAGGACCTGCGCAAGACGCCGCTCATCGAACGCAAGAAACGGCTGGCGGCGCTGCTCGACGGCCTGCCGCCGCCGATCTTCTATTCCGATCATGTCGTCGGCCACGGCGCCGAGACCTTTGCCCGCGCCTGCGACATGGACCTCGAAGGCATCGTTTCCAAGCGCGCCGATGCGCCCTACCGTTCCGGCCGCACGAAGAGCTGGATGAAGATCAAATGCGGCCGTGGCCAGGAGCTGATTGTCATTGGCTGGCAACCCTCGGCCGTGCGCGGCCGGCCCTTCGCCTCGCTGCTGGTCGCCACCCGCGATGAGGACCGGCTGACCTATCGCGGCCGGGTCGGCAGCGGCTTCGGCGAACGCGAGTTCAAAGTGCTTTGGCCCGCGCTGGAAAGACGCGCGGTGAAGACGCCGCCGGCCGACGACGTGCCCGCCGACATCCGCCGCAGGGCCCGCTTTGTGACACCCGAGCTGGTGATCGAAATCGCCTTTGCCGGCTGGACCGACGAGGGCTACGTCCGCCAGGCTGCGTTCAAGGGCCTGCGCCAGGATAAGCCGGCTAATCAAATCAGGCGCGAGATGTCCAAGCAACCTTCCAGCAAACGGCCCGCACAGCCTTCCGCCGTCGTCTCGGTCGACAAGACGGGCGAGGACGGGGCCATCGAGATCGAAGGCGTCCGGGTCACCCATCCGGACCGGGTGGTGTTTGCCGGCCAGGCGATCACCAAGCGGCGGTTGGTCGACTATTATCTGGCGGTCAAGGACCAGATCCTGCCCCATGTCGCCGAGCGACCGCTGAGCTTGGTGCGCTTCCCTTCAGGCGCCGAGGGCGACGGCTTCTTCCAGAAGCACGCTTCGCCCGGCTTTCCCGATGCCTTCAGGCCGATCACGGTTCAGGAGAAGGAGGGCAAGGGCCAGTACCTCTATATCGAAGACGAGCGCGGCCTGGTCGCCGCCGTGCAGATGGGCGTGCTCGAACTCCATATCTGGGGCGCCCACAACAAGACGCTGGAACAGCCGGATCGCCTAGTCTTCGACCTCGATCCCGACGAGGCGGTCGAGTTCGCCACCGTGCGCGATGCCGCCAGCGAGATGCGCGACCGGCTCAAAACTCTCGGCCTGGAGACGTTTCCGATGGCCACCGGCGGCAAGGGCATCCACGTCGTCGTGCCGCTGACGCCGCATCATGGCTGGGCGGACATCCGCGCCTTTGCCGAGGCGATGGCGCGCACGCTCGCCGCCGAGAATCCCGATCGCTACCTCGCCGAGATGTCCAAGGCGCGGCGCAAGAACCGTATCTTCATCGACTATCTGCGCAACGCCCGCGGCGCCACCGCCATCGCGCCGTTCTCGACGCGCGCGCGCAAGGGCGCGCCGCTTGCCTGGCCGATTTCCTGGACCGCGCTCGCCCGTCTGCCGAGCGCCCATGAGGCGACGGTCGAGAACGCGGCAAGGCTGCTTCTGCGCCGGAAGAAGGACCCGTGGTCCGGCTACTTCGAAGTCGATCAGGTGCTGCCGCTGGAACGCTTGACGGCAAAATGAATAGGCAAGCCGGCAAATATTTTGCCGGCAAAGCAAATATTGATTCGGATCAATCCTGGATGTCGAAAATGTGTCGCTTCGATTGCGTTGGCGATATACTCCGCGCTGCCAATGACGAGGGGGTTCGCATGGACGACTTTCTGGGCACCATCTACGCACCACCGAAGGACGGTCTGCCGTTTCTCGTAGTGACATTCACCAAGGACGGCTTGTCGATGCAGCAGGCGAAGACGCGGTCCGAAGCGCGCGTGCTGTTGAGCCGCGATCGTGCCCGCCGCGCCAAGGTCGAACCGCGTCTGGATACGCTGACCGAAGGCTGAACGGGAGCCGCCGGTTTCGCCGCCCGGTCTGCTCAAGCGGTGCTGGCGTCGGGAGCGGAGTCTTCGCGCAGCACCACCGCGCCGCAGCGCAGGCACTCGAAGCGATCGTAATCCGCCTGCTTGGGATCGGTCTTGTGGCCGATCATCGCCGTCTTGCAGACAGGACAGGGAAGCGGATAGCGCCGCTCGGTCTTGTCGTCCTTCACTGTCCCTGCCTGTGCTCCACCAAACCCCTTGAGCGCATAAGGGCAGGAGCGGCGGCAACTGTGTTTGATCTAGATCAATTCTAAACTGTATCGGCCGCCCAAAAGGACCAGAAAAGGCTGGACAGGGGCCGGTCGCGATGAGAACATAAACAGAACACTGTGGATAAGCTCGCCTTTGGTCGGCTTTGCTCGACGCCGGCAAGGCGCAGGGGATTAGGGTCCCGCGGGTAAGTGATCGGGCGAGCAGAGAAGGAGGTCAGAGCCATGGCCGGGAGTGTCAACAAGGTCATCCTTATCGGCAATCTGGGCGCGGATCCCGAAATCCGCCGGACCAATGACGGGCGCCCGATCGCCAATCTCAGGGTGGCGACCTCCGAGAACTGGCGCGACAAGGCGACCGGCGAGCGGCGCGAGCGCACCGAGTGGCACCGCGTGGTCATTTTCAACGAGGGCCTCTGCCGGATCGCCGAGCAGTATCTGCGCAAGGGCTCCAAGGTCTATCTCGAAGGCCAGTTGCAGACCCGCAAATGGCAGGACCAGTCCGGCCAGGACCGCTATTCGACCGAGGTCGTGCTGCAGGGCTTCAATTCCCAGCTCACCATGCTCGACGGACGCGGTGAGGGCGCCGGCGCCGGTGCCGGCGGCGGCGATTTCGGCCGCTCCAGCCCGATGGAGGCAGAGCGCGGAGAAAGTTCCTCCGTCGGCCGTTCGGGCGGCGGCTCGCTCGCCGAGGAACTCGACGACGACATCCCGTTCTAGGGGGGCTCGCAGGCCGGATAAGATGCGGGTCGCCGCGGCGGCCCGGCTTCACGGCGTGCCGTTGCCGTTGACGAAGGCCATGATACCGTCGGCGACGAACTGCACCGAAAGGGCGGCAAGCAGCAACCCCAGCAGGCGGCTGACCACGATCCGCCCGGTCTCGCCGAGCAGGTTTTCGGCGCGGTTGGCCACCAGGAAGATGGCCAGGCACGCCCCGACCATCAGCACGATGACGACCAGGAGCAGCACCATCGCCCAGGCGGAGGGCGCGCGCGAGGCGAGCAGGATGGTCGCCGAGATGGCACCGGGGCCGGAAATCAGCGGGATCGCCAGCGGGAACACGGCGACATGGCTGTTGTCATCGCGGTTGGCCGCATCGTGAGCCTCATTGGTCTTGCGCTGCATGCGCAGGCCGAAGACCATCTCGAAGGCGATGACGAAGAGCAGTAGGCCGCCGGAAATGCGGAAGGCGGCCTGCGAGATGCCGAGGAAGCCGAGGAGCTGCTCGCCGACCAGCGCGAAGGCGACGAGCACGGCGGCGGCCACTGCTGAAGCGCGAATCGCCGTCTGGCGCTTGGCGCTGCCGGCCATGCCGGTGGTGAGCACCACGAAAATCGGCGCAAGGCCGAGCGGATCGATGGTGACCAGCAACGTCACCAATGCGTTCAATAGGTAGTCGAACATCGGCCAAGCCCCTGGCGCGCATGCTGCCAGCGTCGCGGCCGAAACACCAGCGCCCTGCGGCCGCATCGCAAAATTGCCATGCTGGCGGGGGAAGCGTCCCATCCGGCAGCAGATGTGACCGCCGACACTTTCCGACAGGCCGGTCGCGTGGATATGGAGACGGCCCTATTTCGGAGCCCCGTATGCTCGATCGTGCCTATCGCAAGCGCCTTGTCGCCGATCTGCCCAAATGGCGCGAAGCCGGCTGGGTGACACCCGACGGCGCGTCGGCAATCCTCGCCGGCCTGCCGGCCGAACGGGCCGCTTTTGGCCTCGCCACTGTGGTCGGCATGTTCGGCGGCCTTCTCGTCGGTCTCGGCGTCATCGCGTTCGTCGGCGCCAACTGGCAGGAGATCCCGCGGCTGCCACGCCTCGGCCTGCTCGCCGCCGCCATGGCGCTGGCCTATGGTGCGGCTGGTCTGCTCGGGCGGCGAAACCTCCGGGTCTTTGCCGAGGTGGCTCTGCTCGTTGCCGGCCTCGTCTTCGCCGCGACCATCGCCCTGGTCGGCCAGAGCTACCATTTGAGCGGCGACTTCTCGGGCGCCATCGTTCTGTGGTTGGTCGGCACCTTCATCGCGGCGCTGTTGACCGGTTCGCCGACCATGACCGCGCTGGGGCTCGTCGGCGGCGGCTTCTGGACCTATTTCCTCACCGTGGACCATGGGGCTGCGCCCCATTGGGCGGGTATCTCGCCGGTGTTCGTTGGCGCTGCCATCGCCACCGTCATCGGCTCGCGCAACGATCGCCTCCTTTCGGTGCTCGCCTTCATCTTCTGGGCTGCGTTCGCCATTGGCTCGGCCGGCGACCGCTACGGCTGGTCCTTCGTTGGTTCGATGGCGCTGGTTGTCTCTGCCGCCTTGCTGCTGTTCGCGCTCGGTGCGGCGCTGGCAAGTTTCGGCAATCAACGGATGGCGGCGCTTGGCCGCGACATGCTGGGGCCTGCACTGGTGGCCGCCCTCGTCGGGCTCGGTCTCGAACAATCGAGCGGACGGCCTTCGGTCGATGAGCACACCTTGACCATGCTGAGCATCGCCCTCGTGGTGGTGGCGCTGGCGCTTGGGGCATTGGCTGCGGCGCGCAAGAGCCTCACCGCGCTCGATGTGGCGGCGATCGCTGTGCTCGGCATCGCGGCAGTCGGATATGCCCTTCGCGTGCCGAGCGTCGAGTTGTGGGGCCGTGTGGTCGGTGGCGCCATGGTGGCGATCGCTGCCCTGTGGGCGGTCAATCTCGGCCAGACCGGCGTTGCCGGCTCGGGCAAGGCCACCGGGCTGTTCGCGCTCGGCGCCGAGGTCGTCTACCTCTACGCGATCACCTTCGGCTCGCTGATGGACACGGCGCTCGCTTTCCTGTTCGGCGGCATCCTGTTCATCGTGCTCGCCTGGAGCCTCTACCGCCTCGATCGCCATCTTGCCCGGCGGCAGCGCGCCGGCATGGAGGCAACGCCATGAAACGGTGGATTCCGTTTGGCCTGGGGCTCGCCATCGCCTTTCTGGTGCAGGCGGGTCTGGTCGGCTGGCTGATCGCCGACCGAGCGCTGCTCCTCAGGAACGGGCAGGAGGTGCGCCTCGCCGTGGAGCCGGTGGACCCGCGCGATCTGCTGCGCGGCGACTATATCGTGCTCTCCTACGACATCTCGCAGGTGGACAATACCCAGCTTGCCGGCGACGACGCCTTTGCCACGGGCGACGCGATCTACGTGTCGCTGGCCGAGGCGGACAAAACCTGGAAGGCGACGGCGATCGCCCACGCGCCGCCGGAGAGCGGCACCTGGATCAAGGGCGCCGTGAGCCAGGTGCGCTCGACCGGCAGTCTCTGTGACGGGACCTGCAAGATCTATCTGGTCGACTACGACATCGAGCAGTTCTTCGTACCCGAGGGCACCGGCCGCGATCTGCAGAAGCTCACCAGGGACCAGCGCCTGGCCGTCGACGTAGTGATCGGTGCGGACGGCCGCGCCGCGCTCAAGCGGTTGCTGGTCGATGGCACCCCGCGCTATGAGGAGCCGCTTATCTAGATTTCGCGACCGCTCGCAGGGAATCGGCAGGGGGATCGGATGTGCGCACCTTGGCGTGGCTACTACATCAATCTCGACTCGTCGCCCGAGCGCCGCGCGGCAATGGAAGCGACCATCGCCCGGGCCGGGCTCAACGGACTCTACCAGCGGGTTGCCGCGGTGACGGGAGCCGGGAAGCCGGCTGACTGCCGGATGATGCCTGGGGAATACGGCTGCTTCCGCTCCCACCATGACCTCATCACGGGCCTGACGGCGGACGACCGCTTCATTCACGTGCTGGAGGACGACGCCGTCCTCGCCCAGCCCTTTGGACCGGCGCTGCAGTCTGTGATCGCGAGCGGGCTGATGGAGCCCTTCGACATCGTCTTCACCGAGATGATGGTGATGGACGAACTCCCCCTCATCCGCATGCTGAAAGGGTTGTTCGACCGCAATGCCGGACCGGGGCGGCCGCCCTCCCTGTCGCTAATCGACCTCGCCACGGTCAATTTTGCCGGTGCGACCTCCTATTTCGTCAATCCGCGTTCGCTCGATCGCGTGCGGCAGGTTCTGGCGCAGGGGCTCGCTGCCGGACCAGTGCGTCCACTCGATCTGCTCTATTGCGACGCGATACATGACGGGCGGCTGAAGGCAGGCCTGCTGTTCCCGTTCGTCTCCAGCGTCACCATCGGCGGCGCTTCGACCATTCGGCTGGAGAGCGCCTCGCAGGCGGTGTCGCTCATCCTGCGCAACAGCTTCTTCATCGAGGCGGATATCGAGAAAAGCCGGCGGGCGATGGCCGAGATCGTGCGTCAGCTCGGCCCCTGGCAGCCAGATCCGCGCCTCGACCTCGTCGCCGACATCCTGCGTTTCACGGTCTCCGACCGCTACCGCCCGTTCTGAGGCGGACCATGGCGAGCCAGCCGCGGCTTACGGCCTATCGCCGTCCTCGTCCTGCGGCGCGGGATCATCGGCGGGACCCTCGACCGCGATATCGCCATCCTCGCCCTGCGGCGCGGAATCATCGGCAGGCCCCTCGACCGCGGTATCGCCGGCGTCGAGCTCCGCCTTGCGGCGGGCGGCGTCCTCGTCGCGCTTGCGCAGCTTCTCTTCTTTCTTCTGCCGCTTGGCGCGGTCGCGTTCGCCGCGCGCCTGCCGGTAATTGGGCCTGAATGGCATGGGCGCTCTCCTTGGCTGCCGAACCGAATCCGGTCGGCGAAAACAAAAAGCCCGGCGCTAGGGGCGCCGGGCTCGTCAGTCCATGCGACTGCGCGCTCGGATCAGGCTTCCTGGAGATTGGCGGCGTTGGTCTTGCCGCGCTCGGTCACCACGTCGTAGCTGATCTTCTGGCCCTCGACGAGCGTGCTCATGCCGGCGCGCTCGACGGCGCTGATGTGGACGAACACGTCCTTCGAGCCATCGGTCGGCTCGATGAAGCCAAAGCCCTTCTGCGTATTGAAGAATTTCACGGTACCTGTCGCCATGTGGCTGTCTTCCTTTTTTCGTGTAACGCGGGAAACGCGTTGTTTTGACCGGCGACCTTCGCCGGCCGTCGTATCCGAGTTTCGCGTTGACCTGAGGAAGCCCCCACCGGGGGTAGCTGCAGCAAGGCAGAGCAAATCTGGAACCCCGTGCATATAGGAGGTGTGCGCGCGAAACACAATGGGCGGACCGGGGAAGGGGCGGGCGCTGCCGCCGCGGGCTAGCCCAGATAGGCGCGGGCGGCGAAGACCAGCATCAGGACCGCGAACACGGCCGCCTTCGACCACCGCGGTGCCGGGGCCTCGGTTTCCCGGGCCGGTCTCACCGGCGGCTGACCTCTGCCCGCCTTTAGCGCTGCACCATTTCAGGGCGTTGGCGCACGGACAGACCTTGCGGCCTCTCCGTTGACGGGCTTCCGAGCTCCAACTGCCTTCCGCTTGCGACGCGGCCGACAGGGACACCGCACCCCGCTCCGCCTAAAGGTCGCCACCAGTAGACGCCCCTCTATCCGAGCGAGGATGCCAACCAATATGGGGGCGGTTCGGACAGCGGGGATAACTTTCTTTTCGCGGTCCGGCGG
The DNA here is from genome assembly GCA_963785065.1 of uncultured Alphaproteobacteria bacterium. Taxonomy (GTDB): domain Bacteria; phylum Pseudomonadota; class Alphaproteobacteria; order Rhizobiales; family Kaistiaceae; genus CAVSRC01. Next base: position 282,885 of record CAWATX010000004.1, on the reverse strand, counting down.
AACCGGGCATGATGGCCCCTTGCCACAGGGAGCATTCGCATGGCGCGGCACGAATTCGACCCCACTCGCTACCACAACGCCCTCGGCACGGCCGAGCCGGTGCTGACCATCGCCGACGGTGACACGGTTCTCGCCCATACCATCGATGCCTGGGGCATCGACCGGCACGACCGGCAGGTGGCCGCGCGGCCGAACCCGATGACCGGGCCGTTCTTCGTCACCGGCGCGGAGCCGGGCGACACGCTGACCGTCAGCATCGACAGCATGACGATGACGCGCGACACCGGCTGGACATTCACGCCGGTGGCCGCGAACGTCATCGACCCCGCCGCCGTGGCGGCGATGCCGGCGCGCACGCGCCACATCTGGAGCATCGATCGCGCGGCAGGCCGCGCGCGACTGGCCGAGCCGCCGGAGCCCTTGCGCGACTGGTCGGTGGCGCTGGCGCCGATGATCGGCTGCTTCGGCGTGGCGCCGGCGGGGGGACAGGCGATCTCGACCGCGACCAGCGGGCCGCACGGCGGCAACATGGACTACCGGCTCTTCGGACCGGGCACGACGGCGCATTTCCCGGTCGCCGTTGCCGGCGGGCTGTTCTTCCTCGGCGATTGCCACGCCTGCCAGGGCGACGGCGAGATCGTCGGCACGGGGATCGAGACGTCCTGCGCGGTGGAGTTCACCGTGCGGCTCGCCAAGGGGCGGACGATCGGCTGGCCGCGCGGCGAGACGGCGGACGCGATCTTCACGGTCGGCAACGCCCGGCCACTCGACCAGGCGCTCCAGCACGCCACCACCGAGATGCTCGCCTGGCTCGCCGGCGACTTCGGCCTCGACGCGGCGGCGGCAAGCCACCTGCTCGGGCAGGTGGTGCGCTACGACATCGCCAACGTCTTCAATCCGGCCTACTCGGTCGCAGCCCGCGTGGAGAAGCGCTGGCTCAGGTGAGGGCGGCGGCGGCAAACAAAAAAGCCCGGCGCTGGGGCGCCGGGCTCAATCAGGCTGCGCGAGCTGCGCTGAAGCCTAGACGTTCTGCAGGTTGGCGGCGGCGTCCTTGCCGCGCTCGTTGACCACATCGAAGCGGAGCTTCTGGCCCTCGTTGAGCGTGGTCATGCCGGCGTTCTCGACGGCGGAGATGTGGACGAACACGTCCTTCTCGCCATCGGTCCGCTCGATGAAGCCGAAGCCCTTCTGGGCATTGAAGAATTTCACGGTACCATTAGCCATTTGGCTTACTTCCTTTTGGGTGTAACGCGGCAACGCGTCAGCGTGACCGGCGACCATTCGCCGGCCGTCGTATCCGAGTTTCGCGTTGACTTGAGGAAGGGCCGATAAGGGCTAGCTGCAGCAAGGCAGAGCAAATCTGGAACGCTCTGTACATGGGTGGCGCGAGGGGGAAGTGCAATGGGCGGTGTGGGGGGAGGCCGGTGACCCTCGGCGAATGCACCCCCCCCCCGGAAATCGCGGGCGCGATTTCGACCTCCCCCTCTGGTTCAAGCGACGATTGCGCTCTTGTGCGCGGCGAGGAAATCGGCCACCGAGCGCGGCTTGCGGCCGGTGAGTTCGTCGAAGGCGCCGGAGACGATGGCAAAATAGTTCTTGGCGGCGTCGGTTTCGAAGCGGGTGAGCATGCCGATCACCGGGGGCGGCAGATTGGCCTGCTTGAGACCGGCGGCGAAGCCTTCCGGCGGGACGTTGACGGCCTTGACCGGCTTGCCAGAAATCTCGGCGAGGATGGCGGCGAGATCGTCGCCGGAGATCGCCACCGGCCCGCAGATGTCGTAGATGCGCTTGCCTTCGCCATCGAGCAGCGCGGCGGCCGCGGCTGCGGCGCAATCCTCCCGCGTGACGTAGGCGCGGCGGCCGGTGCCGGCGGCATGGTAGAGCGTGCCGCTGGCGACCGCGTGATGCGCGCCGGCGAGCAGGAAATCGGTATAGAGGTTGTTGCGCAGGATCGAGAAGTCGATCCCGCTGGCCGCGATCCGCGCCTCGGTCCAGTAGTGCGAATTGGGAACCATCGCGTCGGCGTGCGTGTCGGGGTAGGGGCTGACGATGCTGGTGTAGGCGACGTGCCGCACGCCCGCCTTGAGCGCCGCGTCGAAGCCCGCGATGTGCTGCGCGGCGCGGTCGGCCAGGGTGTCGGTCGAGATGATGAGCAGGCGCTCGACACCGGCGAAGGCGGCGGCGAGGCCGGCGGGCTCGTCGAAAGAGCCGGCGCGCAGCTCGACGCCGGGCCCGGCGAGATCGCCGAGCTTGTCGGGATTGCGGCTGATGGCAACGATCCGCCTGGCGCCCGCCTGGCGCAGATGCGCCACCACGTGGCGGCCGAGATTGCCGCTGGCTCCGGTCACGCCGATGGTGCTGTCGATGAATTTGCTCAAGGTCGCGCTCCTCTGGACAACCCGCCGAGGAACGACGGGCCGGCCATAGGTATCGTTTGGAGGCCTGTGGGGAAGACGGCACCTTCGGGTAAGAGAGTTACGTCGAGGTGACCGGGGTGAGGCGGGCGCCGCTTCTTGACACGACCGACGGCGCGGGCTGACTCACCGTATGGCCTATGGACGCAAGCGACCGATCAACCTCCGCGCCCCCTATTTGAAGCGCGTGTGGCTCGACGCGGACAAGGTGCCGGAGGCGAGGCCCTATCCCTTCTCGCTGCCCTTCCTCGGCGACGATTTCGAACTCGCCTTCGACCGGCCGATCACCATCGTCGTCGGCGAGAACGGCACCGGCAAATCGACGCTGCTCGAAGCGATCGCCGACCTCGCCGGGTTCGACCAGGCCGGCGGCGGCAAGGGCTATCGGCCGGTGGATCACAGCCGCGCGCTGGAGACGACCGGCGCATCGCTTGGGGCTGCGCTGCGCGCCTCATGGCTACCCAAGCTCTCCAACGGCTGGTTCTTCCGCGCCGAGAGCTTCTTCTCCGTCGCCCGCTATCTCGACCAGGTGGCGCAGGAGCCCTTCGGCGGTCCGCCGCCGGACTTCCTCTCGCACTCGCACGGCGAGGGTTTTCTCCGCTTCTTCGCGGAACGCTGCCACCGGCAGGGCTTGTTCATCTTCGACGAGCCGGAGGCGGCGCTCTCTCCATCCCGGCAGATCGAATTCCTCAAGCTGCTGAGACGGATCGAACAATCCGGCATCGTCCAGGTGATCATGGCCACGCACGCGCCGATGCTGATGGCCTATCCGGAGGCGCAACTGCTCCAGCTCACGCGCGGCGGTCTGGCGCCGGTATCGGTGGAGGAGACCGACCACTTCCGCCTGATGCGCGAATTCTGGGCCGACCCGGACGGGTTCATCGCGGAGAAGTTGGAGGGGGGGTAGGGGCGACCAGGCACGGCGCAACCCTCTCCCCTTGCGGGAGAGGGTGGACCGCGTAGCGGTCCGGGTGAGGGGTGAAGGCACGGCCTTGCCCGTACCCCTCACCCTGTCCCTCTCCCGCAAGGGGAGAGGGGACGACCAAACAGGCGCTGGCGATGCCCGGAACTCCTATGAGGCTCGTATAGGCGCAGTAGCCCGGATGGAGCGTGAGCGAAATCGGGGCGTCGGGAGGACATTGCAATCCGCTTCGCCCCTTGTGGGCAACGGCGTGCCGTTCATGCTGGGCGGGCTAGCTGCGGGCGCGTCTGTAGACGAACGCGGCTTGCCGAGCACGACGTGTGCCGCGGCTAGGATCGCTAGGAGTGGTCCTTTGTCGGAGGTGCCGGCGTGGAGACCGCCCCGTGATTTGATTTGAACAGTGCCAACCCGTGGGCCGCCAAGGCGTTTTGGTACTCCGGCCCCTGCGCGGCCGGGAATTCTGGGGCGAGGCAGAGCGCCTTGATCGGCGGCTCAGGGAGAAGCACGAAATGCCGCGTGCCGTCGACCAAATGGTGTTGTTCGGTGCGCACAAAGATCGCTCGCCACTCTTGCTCGGGCGACCAGACCTTTGGCTTGAGCAAGGGCGCGAACCAGATCGCGTGCTTAAGAAACAGGTCTGCATAGACCGCTGGATCGGGATCTGTGCCGCTCGCGAAATCTCGGACAAACAGCTCCCGAATTCTGCGAAGCGCCCGGGCGACCAGCGCGTCTATGGCATCGGGATCATAGGCCACGCGTGCGAGGTAACCATCGTTTGCAAGCGCCCATTGGTTGGCATCTGTGAGCCGCACACAAAGGCTCACGCCGCGCCGTCTGTCGGCGTAGAGGCCCCACATGCCGATTTCGTCGCCATCCGTGCTGAATGACACCGTGAAGACGGTGTGGCTACGAAAACGTCCATTGGTCTGTTGCTGCAATGCCCGAAAGAGAGGCACGACCGCCTCGTCGGTTTCGGTAGCGTAAAACCTATCGATGTGCGCACGGGCAATAGAAACTGCATACAGGATTTCTGCGGGATCGTTCATTTCCTCAATGCAATATGCGCGCACGTGTCCAGACCGAAGAATATCTAGGGCTCGTTCGGGACGCGTGTAATGGTACAGGAACGCCGTTGCAGAAAGGTTGCCAGCCAAGGCAACCAACTCGTAGCGAAAGAGCTGGCCCAATTCGCGCTGGAGTGATTCGGTCATCGTAGGGCCAGCATGCACCTCACGACGCCTGCTTTCCCGCCTAATTTCTGCCGTGGGCCATAGGCGGGAAGCCGCTCTCGACCGCGTCCCATAAGTCATTGCAAGTTAATATGAATCTCGTAGCGAAATCTCCCCTTCTGCCCTTGCCTTCGCCCCCCTGAAACCCTAGATTCCGCCTAGCGTTTCAACCGATTCCCAGGACCGTTTTGGCAGACCAGACTCCGCCCCCCGGCAGCGGCGATTCCGGCGAGGGCAAGACCCCCGAATTCGAAGCAATCTCGATCTCCGACGAGATGCGGCGGAGCTATCTCGATTACGCCATGAGCGTGATCGTCAGCCGTGCGCTGCCCGACGCGCGCGACGGGCTGAAGCCGGTGCATCGCCGCATCCTCTATTCGATGCACGAAAACGGGCGCGACTGGAACAAGCCCTATCGCAAGTGCGCGCTCATCGTCGGCGACGTGATGGGCAAGTATCACCCGCACGGCGACCAGTCGATCTACGATGCGCTGGTGCGCATGGCGCAGGACTTCTCCATGCGCGTGCCGCTGATCGACGGGCAGGGCAACTTCGGCTCGGTCGACGGCGACCCGCCGGCGGCCATGCGCTACACCGAGGCGCGGCGCGCCAAGGTCGCCCATTCGCTGACCGAGGACATCGACAAGGACACCGTCGATTTCCGCGAGAACTATGACGGCTCCGAGCAGGAGCCGACGGTGCTGCCGGCGCGCTTCCCCAACCTGCTGGTCAACGGCGGCGGCGGCATCGCGGTCGGCATGGCGACCAACATCCCGCCGCACAATCTCGGCGAGGTCATCGACGGCACCATGGCGCTGATCGACGACCCGACGCTGACCACCGAACAGCTGATGCAATTCATCCCCGGCCCGGACTTCCCGACCGGCGGCATCATTCTCGGCCGCGGCGGCATCCGCTCGGCCTATGAGACCGGGCGCGGCTCGATCGTCATGCGCAGCAAGGTGACGACGGAGACGGTCAGGCGCGAACGCGAGGCGCTGATCGTTCACGAGATCCCCTTCCAGGTGAACAAGGCGACGATGATCGAGAAGATCGCCGAGATGGTGCGCGACAAGCGCATCGAAGGCATCGCCGACATCCGCGACGAGAGCGACCGGGACGGCATGCGGGTGGTGATCGAGCTCCGCCGCGACGCCATGGCCGACGTGGTGCTCAACCAGCTCTGGCGCTTCTCGGCGCTGCAGACCTCCTTCGGCGCCAATTTCGTGGCGCTGAACGGCGGCCGCCCGGAGACGATGAAGCTGAAGGACATGCTCGTCGCCTTCGTCTCCTTCCGCGAGGAGGTGGTCACCCGCCGCACGAAGTACCTGCTCGGCAAGGCGCGCGACCGCGCCCACGTGCTGGTCGGTCTGGCCATCGCCGTCGCCCATATCGACGAGGTGATCAGGATCATCCGCCACGCCAAGGATCCGAATTCGGCGCGCGAGGAATTGATGGGCCGGCGCTGGCCGGCCAAGGACGTGGCGCCGCTGATCGCGCTCATCGACGATCCGCGCCACAAGCTGGAGGAAGACGGCACCTACATCCTCTCCGACACGCAGGCGCGCGCCATCCTCGAGTTGCGCCTCGCCCGGCTGACCGCGCTCGGCCGCGAGGAGATCGCCGAGGAACTCAACAAGATCGCCGAGGAGATCAAGGACTACCTCGACATCCTGCGCTCGCGGGCGCGCGTGCGCACCATCATCAAGGACGAGCTGACGGCGATCCGCGACGAGTTCGCCACGCCGCGCAAGACCGTGATCGAGGACGGCGGCGCCGATCTGGAGGACGAGGACCTCATCCAGCGCGAGGACATGGTGGTGACCGTCACCCATGCCGGCTGGATCAAGCGCGTGCCGCTCGACGCCTATCGCGCCCAGCGCCGCGGCGGCAAGGGCCGCTCGGGCATGGCGACCAAGGAGGAGGATTTCGTCACCCGCCTGTTCGTCGCCAACACCCACACGCCGATCCTGTTCTTCTCCTCGCGCGGCATCGTCTACAAGGAGAAGGTCTGGCGGCTGCCGCTGGCCGCTCCGCAGGCGCGCGGCAAGGCGCTGGTCAACCTGCTGCCGCTCAGCGCCGATGAGCGCATCACCTCGATCCTGCCGCTGCCCGAGAACGAGGAGACGTGGGGCGAGCTCGACGTCGTCTTCGCCACCAAGGCGGGCACCGTGCGCCGCAACAAGCTCTCCGACTTCGTCCAGGTGAACCGTAACGGCAAGATCGCCATGAAGTTCGACAGCGAGGCGGAGGCGATCGTCGGCGTGCAGCCCTGCACCGAAGGCGACGACGTGCTGCTCACCACCGCCGCCGGCCACTGCATCCGCTTCCCGGTCAGCGACGTGCGCGTCTTCAAGGGCCGCGATTCCACCGGCGTGCGCGGCATTGCGCTGGCCAAGGACGACAGCGTCATCTCCATGGCGATCCTGCGCCATTTCGAAGCCAACGCCGACGAGCGCAGCGCCTATCTCAAGATGAGCCGGGCGGTGCGCGGCGAGGGCGAGGCGGACGTGGCGGAGGCCGACGACGAGGAGACCGGCGGCAATGGCGGCGAACTCGACACCGAGCACTACGCCGCCATGGGGGCCGCCGAGCAGTTCATCCTCACCGCCTCGCAGAACGGCTACGGCAAGCGCTCGTCGTCGTTCGAGTACCGGGTGACCGGCCGTGGCGGCAAGGGCATCGTCGCCATGGCGGTCAACGAGCGCAACGGCCCGCTGGTCGCTTCCTTCCCCGTCGAGGACGCCGACGAGATCATGCTGGTCACCGACGGCGGCCAGGTCATCCGCATGCCCGTCCACGACATCCGCATCATCGGCCGCGGCACCCAGGGCGTGACGCTGTTCGACGTCGGCGAGGGCGAGAAGGTCGTCTCGGTCGAACGCCTCAGCGAGACCGAGGACGAAGAAGCTGGGGACGAGGGTGGATAAACCGCTCCGCCCGGTGCGATCGCTCCAATTGTAACAATCGCAGCAACACTATCTTGATCAGAATCGGCGACACCCTCGCGTCATGGGTCGGGGAGGTGCTGCTTCATGCGTTTGCCGGTAACGGACGTGGGCCGAATTCGGTCGGATTCTCGACGAAGCGCGGGTCGCCAGCGCGCGACCGATAACCGAAAATTGACGACGGCCCCTAACCGAATGTTCGGTCATTTCAACCTAAACCTGCTGCCATGAGGAAAACGACGCCGAACCTGGGTTTTGCCATCGGGCATCCCTTCATGACGACGCTGGTCGTTCTGATCGTCGTCGCTGCGCTCTCGCTTGGCGTGGTCGTCGTGTCGTTCCGTCTGGACGGCATCGCGCTCTTTCCTCTGGCGTTCGTGCTTTCTCTGGGGATTCCTTCGGTAGGCGTCCCTATGCTCTTCTATCCGCTGCTTCTGGCCATGCGCCGCCAGCGCGAGCTGCACGCCGAGCTCGAGCAACAGGCGCGCGTCGATGCGCTCACCGAGCTACCCAATCGGCGCGCCTTCTTCGAATTCGCCCGCACCGTCGTCAAGCGCCAGACGATCGTCGGCACGCCGCTCGCCGCCCTGATGATCGACGTCGACAAGTTCAAGAACATCAACGACAACTTTGGCCACGACCACGGCGACATGGTGCTGAAGCGCGTCGCCGAGACGATCCTGGCCGAGGTGTCAGCGATCGCGGCGCCACGCTGGATCGTGGCGCGGCTCGGCGGCGAGGAGTTCGTGGCCATGGTCGACGGGCTGGCGCCCAGCGCCACAGCGCGGCTGGCCGAACGCATCTGCAACCAGGTGCATCGCAGCGTCGGCGCCGGCGAGCGGCTCGACCCGGTCACCGTCAGCGTCGGCGTCGCCGTACGCAAGCCGGGCCAGGGCATCGACAAGCTGCTCAAGGCGGCCGACGATGCGGTCTATGCCGCCAAGCGCGCCGGGCGCGACCGTTGGGCCTTCGCCTCCGACGACGGGGAACCGGACGTGGCGCCGGCGCCGGCCGCCATGACCCTGCGGGAAGCCTCGTAGGCTCTCGCCGTCGCGTCCTGTCCGGCGGGACCTCTACTCGACCAACGCGCCGGCCGGCTCAGCCTCCTGGTCCTGTGCCTGTCGGGCGGGAGCGGCCGACGGCGTGGCCGCTTTCCTCTGGCCCAGAATCAGCAGCAACGGCAGGGCGCACAAGGTGATCACGAACATCGCCCTGAAGTCGTCGACATAGGCAATCATCGCCGCCTGCTGGGTGACCAGGCCGTTCAACTGGGCCAGCGTCTGCGCGCCCGCCGCCGTCGCCAGCATTGCCGGGTTCAGGCCGATCAGCGGCAGGTTCGGATTGAACAGGCTGATCTGCTGGGCGAGATCGGCGTGGTTGACCTGCATGTTGGACGCCAGCAGCGCCGCCATGATCGAGATGCCGATCGCGGACCCGATGCTGCGGACGAGGTTGAACAGACTTGACGCCTCGGTCCGCAGGCGCGGGTCGAGCGTGCGGAAGGCGATGGTCGACAGCGGCACGAAGACGAAGCCGAGGCCGAAGCCCTGGGTGATGCCCGAGATGACCAGCGGCCATGAATCCATGGCGGTGTCGAATCCGGTCATCTGGTAAAGCGCGAAGGCCGTCATCGACAGGCCGAAGCCGACCAGCAGGCGCGGGTCGACCTTGCCGACCAGGCGGCCGACGATCACCATCGCCGCCATCGTGCCGAACCCACGCGGCGCCAGCACCAGACCGACGGTGATCACCGGATAGCCCATGAGGTTCTGGAGCATCAGGGGCAGGAGAGCCATGGTGGCGAGAAGAATGACGCCGATCGTGAAGATCAGAACGAGGCACGAGGTATAGTTGCGATCGACAAACAGGCGTCGGTCGAGAAACGGCTCGTGGTGGGTGACGGTATGGACCAGGAATATCCATGCCGCCGAGATGGCGATCCCGGTCTCGATCAGGATCTCGGCCGAGTGGAACCAGTCGAGTTGGGCGCCGCGGTCGAGCATGATCTGCAGCGCGCCGACAGCGACCGCGAGCATGCCGAAGCCGAGGAAATCGAAATTGCGGAAGCGCCGCACCGTATCCGGCATGAACAGCAGCACGCCGGTGAGCGCAGCCATACCGACCGGCACGTTGATGTAGAACACCCAGCGCCAGTTGAAGTTTTCAGTGAGATAGGCGCCGATGACGGGCCCGACGATCGGCGCCACCATGATGCCCATGCCCCACATCGCCATCGCCTGGCCGTAGCGCTCGCGCGGGTTGATGTCGAGCAACACCGACTGCGACAGGGGCGCGAGCGCGGCGCCGAAGGCGCCCTGCAGGATGCGGAAGACCACCATCTCGCCGAGGCCGAGAGCGGTGCCGCACAAGGCTGACGACGTGACGAAGCCGGCGACGCAGATGACGAACAGCCGCTTGCGGCCGATATTGTCGGACAGCCAGCCGGTGATCGGCGTCATGATCGCCTGGGCGACGACATAGGAGGTCAGCACCCAGGTGATGGTTTCCTGATCGGCACCGAGGCTCGCCTGCATGTGGGGCAGGGCGACATTGGCGATGGTCATGTCGAGCATGACCATGATCTGAGAGATCATCGCCGACAGGGTGATGAGGCCGCGGTGCTTCACCTCGATGAAGGGGCGCCCAAGGGAATCCGTGACGCTCATGGTATCGATGAACTATCGGAGGTCGCTTCGAAGCCATACGGGGCGACGCCACCCTGGTGTCGACCGGGGCATGGTCGCTGAGGTTCGGGAGCAGCGGCACGTAGGGGATTGTCTTCGCCAAGCGAACACACACCGGCATCCGCTGGACGACCGTGAAGACCGGTGCGGCCCCAAGAATGAAGCATGGCCGTCCTCGCGCCAATTCGCGGCGGTACGGTAGGTCTCTGTGGGTGAGATGCGTTGATTTGGCGCAAAATTCGCGCGCCAGGACGCTCGCGCCCGGCCGCTTCGGGTCATCGACGTCGCACCAGCCCCGGCGGCCGTGGGTCTGCAACAGGCGTCGCAACCTGAGGTCGGAATCCGGCGTGCGGCCCGGTCTCATCCAGACTGACGCACACTTCGGGCTCCTCGTTCGGCCTTGGCTTGTCGCCGCGCTCACCTTGCCGCACACTCCCCCGGCCGAGGCGCCGTTTCGTGACGCCGGGAACGTTCATGGACCGACGCCTGACCACCATCCTCGTCGCAGATGTCGTCGGCTTCAGCCGCCAGATGGCTGCCGATGAAGAAGGCGTCGTCACGCGCCTGCGGGCGCTGCGCGCCGAAGTCATCGACCCAAGGATCACCGCCGCCGGCGGGCGCCTGATCAAGACCATGGGCGACGGATTCCTGATCGAGTTTCCTTCGGCGGTCGCGGCGGTGCGTGCGGCGCTCATCATTCAGACCGACATGCACGAGCGCGGCGCCGGAGACCCCGAAGACCGCCGGCTGCGCTTGCGCATGGGGATCAATGTCGGCGACATCGTCATCGACGGTGACGACATTCTCGGCGACGGCGTCAATATCGCGGCGCGGCTGGAACCGCTGGCGCCGGCCGGTGGCGTATGCATCTCGCGCGCCGTTTACGAGCAGGTGCGCGGCAAGGTCGATGCCGAACTGGTGGCGATGGGCGCGCGGCAGCTCAAGAACATTCCCGAGCCAGTCGACATCTGGCATATCCAGGTCGACGACGCCGCAGTCGCATCAGCCGGACCGGCGGCGCAGAGCGCTGCGCATCGCCCGCAGGCAATGGAGCAGCCGTCTGTCGCAGTGCTGCCCTTCGACAATATGAGCGCCGACCCCGAGCAGGATTATTTCGCCGACGGCATCACCGAGGACATTATCACCGAGCTGTCGCGATTGCCGGCGCTCCTCGTCATCGCGCGCAACTCGACCTTCACCTACAAGGGCAAGGCAACCAAGGTCCAGGACGTCTGCCGCGATCTTGGCGTGCGCTACGTTCTCGAAGGCAGCGTGCGCAAGGCTGGGCAGCGGGTTCGTGTGACGGCGCAGCTCATCGACGGTGGTTCGGGCGGGCATGTGTGGGCGGAACGCTACGATCGCGACCTCGCCGATATCTTCGCCGTACAGGATGACGTCACCGAACACATCGTGCGCGCGCTCAAGGTGCAGCTGACCGACAGCAAGCTCGCCCCGGCGGCGCGCGTGGAGCCGGAAAACACCGACGCCTACGACTGCGTATTGCGCGCCCGCGAGCAATATCGGCTGTTCTCGAAGGAGGGCAACAAGGCCGCGCAGGAGCTCTATGCCAAGGCCATCACGCTCGCTCCGGACTATGCCGAGGCCTATGCGGGACTTGCCGAAACCCAGGTGCAGGACTGGTTCTTTGGCGTACCGGAGGCGCTCGACCGGGCCTTCACCTCGGCACAGACCGCCGAACGCCTCGATCCGGCGTTGCCACTGGTCTATGAGGCGCTGACCTCGGTTCATCAGTTCATGCGGCAACACGACAAGGCGCTTGCTGCAGCGAAACGCTGGCTCGACGTCGAGCCCGGCAATGCCGCGGCCTATGCCAACTTTGCCGGCACACTGCTGTTTTCAGGCGAGCCCGAGCCGGTCGAGGGGCTGATCGAGAAGGCAATGCGCCTCGATCCGTTCTACCCGTTCTACTACCCGCTCTATGTCGGCATGGCGCAATTCGCGATGCACCGCTTTGCCGATGCCGCGCAATCGATCAGGCGGAGCGTCACCCGCAATCCGCACGCCCTGCCGCCACAGTTCTTTCTTGCCGCTGCCTATGGGCAACTCGGGGAAGACGCCCTGGCACGGGAAGCCCTGGCCGAGGCCCGGCGGATCAGCCCCGATTTCTCGCTGGACCGGGCGCGCGCGGTGGCGGTCTATCGGCGTCCGGAGCATCTGGACCTCGTGCTCGAAGGCCTGCGCAAGGCGGGGTTGGAGGACTGACTGACGCTGTCTCGGCGAAAGGAAGAGCCGCCGGCTCCTGGGTAAGCGCCGGCGGAGACAGGACGAATTGGCCAACGGCCGAGTACGGTTTCATGAGTGCGCGGAGAAGGGCAGCCGCGCGGTGTGGACCGGCTCGAACTCGGCCTTGCCGAAGGTGTTGGGGTAGGCTGTCGCCATCCACTCATAGGGGTAGCCAAGGTTCAGCGGCATGGCGTCGGTGAGCTGCTGGCGGCTCTCGTCCGGCAGATCGAAATCGCCGGCGACGAGGTTCTCCTCGATCTGCGCGACACGGCGGGCGCCGACGATCGCAGCGGTGACGCGGTGGTCGCCGAGCAACCAGGCGAGCGCCACCTGGCTCGGCGTCTTGTCGAGCTTGCCGGCGATCTCGACGACCAGATTGATCAGCTTGAGTGCGTCATCGAACCAGTAGCGCGGCATGGTGATCGATGCCTGGATGCCCATGCGCGACTGCGCGTCGGGCTGGCTCTGGTTGCGATACTTGCCGGTGAGCATGCCGGCGGCCAGCGGGCTCCAGCAGATCATGCCGAGGCCCTGGTCGTCGCAGGCGGGCAGGATCTCGCGCTCGATGTCGCGGCGCAGCAGGTTGTAGAGATGCTGGGCGGAGACCAGCGGCTCATAGTCCTTGAGCGCGGCGACGCCGTTGGTCTTGGCGATCTGCCAGCCATAGAAATTGGAGCAGCCGAGATAGCGAATCTTGCCGGCGCTGATCAGGTCGTCGGCGGCACGCAGGCTTTCCTCGATCGGCGTATAGGGATCGGGCCCATGGAACTGGTAGAGGTCGATATAGTCGACGTCCATGCGCTTGAGGCTGGCCTCGCAGGATTCGACGATGTGCTTGCGCGACAGGCCGCGCGCGGTCACCGCCGGATCGCTCGGAAACCAGCACTTGGTGGCGATCACCAGCGTGTCGCGCCGGTGCTCCTTGAGCGCCTGCCCGAGCATCTTCTCCGACTCGCCGCCGCTATACATGTCGGCGGTGTCGATGAAGTTGCCGCCGCCTTCGACGAAGCGCTGCACGATGGACGTGGAGGTCTCCTGGTCGCAGCCCCATTGCTTGTTGCCGAAGGTCATCGTGCCGAGGCATATGCGCGACACCAACAGGCCGGAACGGCCGAGATAGCGGTATTTCATCTACTCTCTCCCAAAAAGAGGCTGAGGTGGCGACCCGGCGCCGTCATGCGTGCATGCGCAGTGATGGAGTGCAGTGCCAGGGCCAAGGAAGGGCAGGGGATCAATCATGCGAAAGGGAAGTCTAGCGTCGTTGCGCCACCGGGCAACCTCGAGGAGAGTCGGGCGGCCGTTCGCATTGCCGATCCGGAGGCAACGGCGCCTGGCAAGAAGCGTCAGGGCGACGCCTTGATGAAATCGATGAAGGCCCTGAGTGGAGCCGGCACCAGGCGCCGCCCCGGATAGTAGAGCAAGGGGCCGGGGAAGCGCTCCCACCAGTCTTCCAGCACGGGCTCCAGAGCGCCGCTGTCGAGATGCGGACGCAGCCAGTCCTCGAAGAGCCCCACGATGCCTCCGCCGGCGACCGCGACATCGACGGCTAGATCGGCGATTCCGCCCGACTGGGCGATAAGGGCGGCCGGAGGGTCGACCACAACGATCTCGCCCTCGCGCTCGAACTCCCAGGCATGCATGGCGCCACTCTCGAAGCGGCCGCGCAGGCAGATGTGATCGAGCAGGTCGCGCGGATGCTGCGGCCGTCCGTGCCGGTCGAGGTAGGCGGGCGCGGCGGCGGCGGCATAGCGCTGGGTGCGCGGCCCAATCGGCACCGCGATCATGTCCTGCTCCAGCCGCTCGCCATAGCGGATGCCGGCGTCGCAGCCGGCGGCGATGACGTCGACGAAGCTGTCCTCGGCGATGATCTCCAGGCGGATGTCGGGATAGGCGGCCATGAAGGGCGGCAGGATGGCGGGCAGGACCAGCCGCGCCGCGCTGACCGGGACATTGAGCTTGAGCGTGCCGACCGGCTTGTCGCGATAGGTGTTGACCACGTCGAGCGCCGACTCGACCTCGCTCAGCGCCGGGCCGAGCCGGTCGAGCAGGCCCTGGCCCGCCTCGGTCGGCACGACGCTGCGGGTCGTCCGGTTGAGCAGGCGGACGCCCAGCCGCGCTTCCAGCCGGCGCACGGCCTCGCTGAGGCCCGAGGCGCTTATCCCGCTGGTGCGGGCGGCGTCACGGAAACCGCCGGCACGCGCCACCGCGACGAAAGCGTTGAGATCTGCCAAATCTGCCGTCATTGTCCGCAAATCCGCACAATCCGTGCAGGTTATAGCCGGTTATCGTTCAGCGGCAAAGCACCTATCTCACGCCCCTCAGTCCACGAGCCACAGGAGACAGGCATGAGCAGCGTCAACAAATCAGGTACGTTCCAGTTGGGTGACCGCACCGTGAAGCGGCTCGGCTACGGCGCCATGCAGCTTGCGGGGCCCGGCGTCTTCGGCCCACCCAAGGACCGCGATGCGGCGATCGCCGTGCTGCGCGAAGCGGTGGAAAGCGGCGTCAACCACATCGACACCAGCGACTTCTACGGCCCGCACGTCACCAACCAGATCATCCGCGAGGCGCTTCATCCCTATCCGGACGATCTCGTCATCGTCACCAAGATCGGTGCGCGGCGCGACGACAAGGGTGCCTGGCTGCCGGCAAACGCGCCGGCCGAACTGCGCCAGGCCGTCCACGACAACCTGCGCAATCTCGGCAGGGATGGGCTCGACGTGGTCAACTTCCGCAGCATCCACGGCGTCAACGCGCCGGAGGAGGGGCCAATCGGCGAACAGGTGGGCACCCTCGCCGAGATGCAGAAGGAGGGCTTGATCCGCCATATCGGGCTGAGCAACGTCACCCCGACGCAACTCGCCGAGGGACGGCGGATCGCGGAGATCGTCTGCGTGCAGAACCTCTACAACGTCGCCCGCCGCGATGACGATACGATGATCGACGAGCTTGCGCGCGATGGCATCGCCTACGTGCCGTTCTTCCCGCTGGGCGGCTTCAGCCCCTTGCAGTCGGCGAGCCTCGATGCGGTCGCTCACCGGCTGGGTGCGACGCCCATGCAGGTGGCGCTTGCCTGGCTGCTGCACCGCGCGCCCAACATCCTGTTGATCCCGGGCACCTCGTCGCTCGCCCACCTGCGCGAGAACCTGGCGGCCGCCGATCTCGCTTTGCCGGCCGACGCGCTGGCCGAACTGGACGGCATGGCGGCCGCCGCCGCGGCCTGACCGCGTGAAAAAGAAGCCGCCGGCCCCCGGGGTAAGGGCCCGATGCGGAGCCCACCGCGGCATCTTGAAAAAGAATGGCTAGCCATATATTGGGATGCAAACATTCGACGAAATACCGAGAGACTGCGATGGCGACAAGCACCGCAACACCGAATCCGGAGCACGACCGGCTGCGGCTCGACCGCCAGATCTGCTTTCCGCTATATGCCGCGACAAACCTGCTGCAGCGGCTCTACCGGCCATTGCTGACGCCACTTCGGCTGACCTATTCGCAATATCTGGTGATGTTGTTGCTCTGGCAGCGGAAGACCGCCTCGGTCGGCGAACTGCGTGACTGCCTCCACCTCGACAACGGGACGCTGACTCCGCTGCTGAAGCGCATGGAGCAGGCAGGGTTCGTCACGCGGCAGCGGGATGTCAGCGACGAGCGGCGGGTCCTGGTTGCGCTCACCCGGCGCGGTGCTGCGCTGAGGCGCAAGGCCGAACACGTCCCCGCAGCGCTCGCCGCCCGCATCGGCATGGGCGACGGCGACGGCGCGGCGCTTCACGATCTGACGACCGCTCTGGTCGACCGGCTGGCACAAATCGCATTGCCGGGCGGCCATGGCGCCAACATCCACACCAGCCAATGAGACGAAGAATGACCGCTGTCGAACAAGCCACCACCATCTACGACTTCACCGTACGCGATATCGATGGCCGGGAGGTCAAGCTGGACACCTTCCGCGACCGGGTGATGCTGATCGTCAACACGGCCAGCAAATGTGGTTTCACACCGCAATATGAAGGGCTCGAAGCGCTATATCGTGACTACCGTGACCGCGGCCTCGTGGTGCTTGGCTTTCCGTGCAATCAGTTCGGCGAACAGGAACCGGGCGACGCTGCCGAGATTGCCAGCTTCTGCAAGCTCACCTACCACGTCGACTTTCCGATGTTCGCCAAGATCGACGTCAACGGTCCTTCGGCAAGCCCGCTCTACGATTGGCTCAAAAGCACCGCGCCTGGTTTGCTAGGCAGCGAGGCGATCAAGTGGAACTTCACCAAATTCCTTGTCGACAGAAGCGGGAAGGTGGTCGAACGCTTCGCCCCGGCGGTTGAGCCGGAGGCGCTGACGCAGGAGATCGATGCGCTGCTCTGACCACAGAGACCGCCCGCACGTAGGGGAAACAGCTCGCCGGGCACCCTCGCTGAAAAAGAAGCCGCCGGCCCCTGGGGTAAGGGCCGGCGGAGACAGGACGGGAGGTCAGTCTGGGAGGTCAGTTCAAACTAGTTCACGGGAACGCGGGCAAGCTCGGAGACGCCGTCGCGGCGGGTTTCGACGGTGACATAGTCGGAGGCAGGCGCGGCGGTAAGCGCGATCGGCAGGCGGTCGCCCTTCGGCGCCACGCTCTCGTCGTGCTTGGCGACAACCGCTACGCTGGCGAATCCGACGGCGAGCGTCGCGGCCAGACTGGTTGCCAGAATGGTCGAGTGAAGCTTAAGGGTCATCTCAGGTCTCCTTCGCTTTCCCGTGCCGTTTGAACTTGGCTATTGAACACCATCGAAGCTGAATGGTTCCGGATAGACCCGTTCATGTGGCGTTCAGCGAGGCGGCAGCGGCTTGGCGAAAATCGGGCTAGTTGAAGGCAAGCGCGAAGCGCTCGGTCACGGTCTCGGGGCCGGCGACGGCCGTGCGGGTGGCCACCGTGCGCACCGTGCGGGTGCTGTCGGCACCTTCCAGGCACTGCGCCGGGATCATCGGCCAGGTGGCGTGGACACAGGCCTGATCGAGGTTCGATTCCTTGCTCTGGCCTGCCATCGACAGTCCGGTGAGGCCGGCGGCCACGGTGACTGCGAAAGCCACGGTCATCAGGATGTTGCGTTTGCTCGTCTTCATCGTCGGATCCCCCTTGAGGTTCCGGGCGTCCCGGTTGCAGGGCGCTCTTGTCAAACGTTGAGATAGGCCTCTTGGCTGGTTTTCGCTGTGACACGGTTCACAATCGTAACCCGCTGATAACGCAGATGGTTCCACCGAAAATGGGACGCTGGTCGGGCCTCGCTGCGACGCGCCGGGTGCTTGCCCCTTGAGCGGGCGGCCGATATGAGAGGGCTCCATGAGCCGCACCGCCTTCTATCCCGGCACCTTCGATCCCGTGACCAACGGGCACGTCGACATATTCGAGGGGGCACTGGCGATCGCCGACGAGGTGGTCGTGGGCGTCGGCATCAATGCCGGCAAGTCGCCGATGTTCACCATCGACGAGCGGCTAAAGATGGTGGCCGACATGATCGCCAATCTCGGCGACAAGGCCGCCGGGCGGGCGCATGCCGTCGCCTTCGACGGGCTGGCGGTCGAGGCGGCGCGCAAGGCCGGCGCCTCCATGCTGATTCGCGGCCTGCGCGACGCCAGCGACTTCGACTATGAGATGCAGATGGCCGGCATGAACTGCACCATGGCGCCGGGCCTGCGCACGGTGTTCCTGCCGGCTTCGCCCAAGGCACGCCACATCACCGCCACGCTTGTCCGGCAGATCGCCTCGATGGGTGGCAACGTCTCGGCCTTCGTGCCGGCGAGCGTCGCCCGTCAGATCGAACGCAAGTTCCCCTCAACGACATAGGGTCTCAAGGATGTTCACCCGTATCGCCGCGGCGCTTCTGGCCGCGTTCCTGCTGATGCCGCTCGGCGCCGCCGCACAGAATCTCGACCCCGAGAACACCATCTACATGGACATCCCGGCCGGCCGCGTGGTGATCAAGCTGCGCCCGGACCTCGCCCCCAACCACGTCGCGCAGATCAAGAAGCTGACCCGCATGGGCTTCTATGACGGAGCGCCCTTCCATCGGGTGATCGCCGGCTTCATGGCCCAGGGGGGCGATCCCACCGGCACCGGCACGGGCGGCTCCAAGCTGCCCGACCTCAAGGCCGAGTTCTCCAATGTGCCCTTCACCCGCGGCATCTGCGGCATGGCGCGCACGTCCGACCCCAACTCGGCCAATTCGCAGTTCTTCATCATGTATGGCGATTCGCCCAACCTCAACGGCCAGTACACCGTCTGGGGCGAGGTGGTGTCGGGCATGCAGTTCGTCGACAAGATCAAGAAGGGCAGCGGTCCCAACGGCATGGTCGACAAACCCGATCGCATCATCAAGATGCAGGTCGCCGCCGACGTGAAGAAATAGGCAAGAGACACGAGGAGGGCCCGATGGCCGACGACAAGGAAAACACCCTGCTGATGGAGACCACGACGGGCAGCGTCGTGATCCGCCTGCGCCCCGACCTGGCGCCGGGCCATGTGGCCCGGATCAAGGAGCTGGTGCGCGAGGGCTTCTATGACGGCGTGGTGTTCCACCGCGTGATCGACGGCTTCATGGCCCAGACCGGCGACCCCACCGGCACCGGCATGGGCGGTTCGGGCAAGAAGCTGAAGGCCGAGTTCAACAAGGAGCCGCATGTGCGCGGCACCGTGTCGATGGCGCGCGCCCAGGACCCCAATTCCGGCGACAGCCAGTTCTTCATCTGCTTCGCCGACGCCCGCTTCCTCGACGGTCAGTACACGGCATGGGGCAATGTCGTGGAGGGCATGGACGCCGTCGACAAGATCAAGCGCGGCGAGCCGGTGAAGGATCCCGACAAGATCGTCAGCATCAAGGTCGCCGCCGACGCGGCCTGAGCCGGTCGGAAGGACAGGCCCCGGCGCGACCGGGCGGTGATATAATCCCGCCCGGTTGTCTTGATGGGGCACACAATGAGCGATCCTTCGAGCGGACCGGACGGGCCGCGGCCGGACTGGCGCGAATTGCGCCGGCAAGAGAGGCGGGCGCGACGCCAAGCGCGGCGTGAGGACGGCCACGAGATGAGCTGGGGGCCGGGCGGCTCGTGGATCGCGGGCCTGATCCTGGTTGGCCTGGGCATCCTGTTCCTCCTGAAGAATTTCGGTGTTCCGATCCCGGAGAACTGGTGGGCCGTATTCCTGATTCTGCCCGGTCTTGGTGCTCTGTGGACGGCCTGGCGCATGTATCAACGCGATGGCGGGGTGACCCGCAGCGTGACCAGCACGGCGATCGTCGGCGCGGTACTGGTCGTCTTTGGCGCCTCGTTCCTCGCGGGTTTCGACTGGGGCGTGCTGTGGCCGGTCATCCTCATCGTTCTCGGAATCGGCGTGGTGGTTGGTGGACGCCGGGGCTGACCTGGCCAGACGACATCGGCTGCAATCCTGTTTCGCCGAGTATTTCCTTGATTCGCCGGCCGGCAGGGCGAATGCTGGCGCCGGGCGCGACAGGAAGAACGAGGGTAGGCGATGATACTCCGCGTTTTTCGTGCAACCACCAAGCCGGGAAAGTCTCAAGAATTTCGCGAAATGCTGGAACGCCTGTCGGTTCCTATGGTGAAATCCGCGAAAGGAATGCTGGGCTACTATGTCGGCGAGCCGATTGACCCGGCCGTACCGGAATTCACCGTGACCACCCTGTGGCAGGACCTGGATTCGGTGAAGGCATTTGCCGGCGAGGACTGGAATCGCTCGGTCATTCCGCCCGATGAAATCCCCCTGATCGCGGAGAGCTTCATCCACCATTACGATCTCTTCGGGCAGGGTTAGGCGGCGGCAGCGCCGGCAAGACGGTCGGCGTTGCGCCGCGCGCTGTGGGGTTGCTCGCGGTCGACGGAAACCAAAGGGCAAAGAGGCGCTTCCTTCCGGCGGCAGATGTCGCTAGGAAGCGCCGATGCGCGTTGATCTTTTCGATTTCGACCTGCCGGAGGAGCTGATCGCGCTCCGCCCCATCAGCCCACGCGATGCCGCCCGCCTGCTGGTGGTGCGGACCGGGCAGGGGCATGCCGACCACGTCGTTAGCGATCTGCCCGGGCTGCTGAGATCCGGTGACGCACTGGTGCTCAACGATACGAAAGTGATCCCGGCCCGGCTCACCGGCGAGCGCATCCGCGACGGCTCGATCGCCCACGTCGAGGCGACGCTGACCCGGCGCACGGCGCCGTCCCGCTGGGAGGCGCTGGCGCGACCGGCGAAGCGCCTGGCGATCGGCGACCGCATTCGCTTCGGCGCCGCGGCCAACCTTGCCGGCGACAATGCCTGCCTGCTTTCCGGCCTCGACGCCACCGTGGTCGACCGCGGCGAGGCGGGCGAGGTGTTCCTGAGCTTCGACCTTTCGGGCCCGGCGCTCGACGAAGCCCTAGCCAGCGTCGGCGTGGCGCCGCTACCGCCCTATATCGCCACCCGCCGCGAACCCGACGCGGCCGACCGCACCGACTACCAGACCATCTATGCCCGCGAGGACGGCGCCGTGGCGGCGCCGACTGCCGGGCTGCACTTCACCGAGGGGCTGTTCGCCCGTCTCGCCGAAGCCGGCGTCAGCCGCCACATGGTGACGCTGCATGTCGGCGCCGGCACCTTCCTGCCGGTCAAGACCGAGGAGGCCGAAGACCACTTCATGCATGCCGAGACCGGAACGGTGAGCCCCGAGACGGCCGAGGCGCTGAACGCCGTGAAGGCGCGCGGCGGGCGCATCGTCGCGGTCGGCTCGACCTCGCTCAGGCTTCTCGAAAGCGCAGCGGACGAGGACGGCACCATCCGCCCGTTCTCAGGCGACACGTCGATCTTCATCACGCCCGGCTATCGCTTCAAGGCGGTCGACCTGATGATGACCAACTTCCACCTGCCGCGCTCGACCCTGTTCATGCTGGTCTCGGCCTTTTCCGGCCGCGAGACGATGCACGCCGCCTACCGGCACGCGATCGAAGCGCGCTACAGATTTTATTCCTACGGTGACGCCTGCCTGCTCGATCCGCTGGGGGCGGCGCAGTGAGCAGCGTCGAGACATTCGAGCTGCGGCGTCGGATCGATGGGCTTGTCTATCGCTTTCACCGGCAGATCGGCCCCGATGGCACGCGGGCCTACAAGCGCGAGGACCGCGATCTGTGGATCGTCAGGTCGGCACGCTGGGGCTGGATTTCGGTGCTGCCGGATGATGGATCGATCTCCGGCCGGCCATGGGAGGTCGCGTCGGAGGATCAGGGCGATGCCCCGCCGGAGGGCATCTGGGTCAGTCGCAAGGGCGAGAAGTCCTACGTCTATGACCTCGTTCATGTCTAGCGGCGTACGCTCATGACCGGCCTGACCTTCACCATCGCCGCGAGCGACGGCGCGGCACGCACGGGCGCGATCGCGCTTGCCCGCGGCGTGGTGCGCACCCCCGCCTTCATGCCGGTGGGCACTGCCGGCACGGTGAAGGCCATGTA
This sequence comes from uncultured Alphaproteobacteria bacterium, assembly GCA_963785065.1. GTDB lineage: Bacteria > Pseudomonadota > Alphaproteobacteria > Rhizobiales > Kaistiaceae > CAVSRC01. The sequence goes on along the minus strand of CAWATX010000004.1, from coordinate 260,988 downwards.
CATGGATCAGGTGAAGGCGCTCGGCGCCGACATCATCCTCGGCAACACCTACCACCTGATGCTGCGCCCGGGGGCGGAGCGGGTGGCGGCGCTCGGCGGCCTGCATGCCTTTTCCGGCTGGCAGGGACCGATCCTCACCGATTCCGGCGGCTTCCAGGTGATGTCGCTGGCCCAGCTCAGGAAGCTTGACGAGACCGGCGTCACCTTTCAGTCGCATATCGACGGCGCCACCTTCGCGCTGACGCCGGAGCGCTCGCTGGAGATCCAGGCGCTGCTCGATTCCGATATCCGCATGCAGCTTGACGAGTGCATCGCGCTGCCCGCGCCGCGCCAGGAGGTGGAGCGCGCCATGCGCCTGTCGCTCGCCTGGGCCGAGCGCAGCAAGAGGGCGTTCGGCAAGCCGGAGGGCAGGGCGCTCTTCGGCATCGTCCAGGGCGGCGACGATGCGGCATTGCGGGTCGAGTCGGCGCGGGCGCTCGCGGCCATCGGCTTCGACGGCTATGCCGTCGGCGGGCTTGCGGTCGGCGAGCCGCAGGACGTGATGTTGCGCATGCTGGAGATCACGACGCCGGAGCTGCCGGCCACTGCGCCGCGCTATCTGATGGGCGTGGGCACGCCCGACGACATCGTCGAGTCGGTCAAGCGCGGCATCGACATGTTCGATTGCGTCATGCCGACCCGCGCCGGCCGCCATGGTGTCGCCTATACGCGCTTCGGCAAGATCAACCTGAAGAACGCCCGCCACGCCGAGGACCCGCGTCCGCTCGACGCGGCCAGCGACTGCCCGGCGACGCGCGACTATTCCCGCGCCTATCTGCACCATCTGGTGAAGTCGGGCGAAATGCTCGGCGCCATGCTGCTGTCGTGGAACAACCTTGCCTATTACGAGTGGCTGATGGCCGAGATTCGCGCTGCGATCGGTGCCGGGCGCTACGACGACTTCGTTGGGCAAACGAAGGCCGGCTGGGCGGCCGGTGACATTCCGCCGCATGCCTGATCGATTTGCCGTCTTGCTCGCCAACATTCAGAAATGATTATGCAATCTGTTGCATTGTGCGGCCCACGAGTCGACACACAGAAGAGCCAATGGACGAGACGGTCACCCTGCGCAACAGGATCGATGCCTATGCGGCCTGGGTCGCGGAACTACGGCGCTGCGGCCACGTGCCCAAGCTTCGCTTCGACCAGACCGATCCCCTGGCCGAGCTCGGCCGCGAGCTGCAGCGGCTTGCCGACAGCCTGAACCAGCGCGAACGGGAAGTTCGCCATCTCTTCGACGTGGTTGAAACGGTTGAACAGGGTGTCGGCGTCGAGGACGCGCTCAACCGCATCTTCGACTGCTTCGCGGGCGTCATCCCCTACAATCGCATTGGCTGTGCGTTCCTTTCCGAAGATCGCTTGGAGGTCTCGGCCTATTGGGCGCGCACGGAGCTGGGGCCGGTACAGATCACGGCCGGCTACTCGCAGGCGCTGGCGGGAAGCAGCCTCGAGCGCATCCTCGAGACGCGCGAGCCGCGCATCCTGAATGACCTAGAAGGCTACCTGAAGGCCAAGCCCAACTCGGATTCGACCCGCCGCATCGTGCGTGAGGGCGGACGATCGAGCCTGACCTGCCCGCTGATCGTCGACGACCGGCCGATCGCGTTTCTCTTCTTCACCAGCCGGCACAAGAATGCCTACCGCGAGGTCCATCAGGCTACCTTCAAGCAGATCGCCAGGCAGGTCTCGATCGTCATCGACAAGAGCCGCGTCTACCAGCAGATCATTGACCGCAACCGGCAGCTGATCGTCGAGGGGCGCAGGCTCAAGCAGGCCGCCAATCGCGACACCTTGACCGGTGTGCTCAATCGCGGCGCTATCATGCAGGTCGCCCTTCGCGAGATGGAACAAGCGAAGCGGACCGGGACGGGTGTCGGCTTCATCATGACCGACATCGACCACTTCAAGACCGTGAACGACAGCCTCGGCCACGCCGCCGGCGACACGGCCCTGAAGGAGTTTGCCCAGCGCCTGCTGGGCGTTCTTCGTCAGGACGACAGGCTCGGTCGCTATGGCGGGGAGGAGTTCCTCATCGTCGTCGATCGATCGACCGACGAGACCCTGGCAATCATGGCGGAGCGCCTGCGCCAGGCGATCGCCGGCGAACCGTTCGCGCTCAATGGCGACACGAGAATCGTGACCGCAAGTTTCGGCGGCGCGGTATCGCTTGGCGGTGAGGGATCCGCCGAGGATCTGCTGGCGCAGGCGGACCATGCCCTCTACGACGCCAAACGACGCGGCCGCAATCGAGCGGTGATCGCTGCCTGAGGGCAGATCAGGCGCTCGGCGCGTTGTTGGGCACCAGCAGGCAGCGGTTGATCTTCCAGCTTCCGTCGCTCTGGCGCTGGAGCGTGTAGAGCGCCACCCAGGAGCGCCCGTCCGGGCCGACCAGGAAGACTTTCTGCTCGGGCCCCGTCGGCCCCTCCGCCAGCGCGCCGAAGGTGACCGAGCGCGGGTGATAGACCGGCTGGTAGTCGCCGCGCACCATGTCCATGAAGGCGCCGACCGAGGGGAAGACCTGCTTGATGGACGGCGAGGCATAGGAATAGGCGGTAGTGCCGTCGTCGCGCTGGAAGGCGTCGATCTGGCTCTGGATGACGGTACGGATGGCCGGGACGTCGCCGTCGGAGTACTCGGCCGCCGCGGCCGGCACGGCGAGGCCGGTGACCAGGGCAACCACTGCGATCGGCCGGGCAAGGGCCTTCAGAGGTGGGATAAAGAGGCGGATCAGGGGGCGGGTCATGCGGCGCGTCCTCCGTTTCGCTTGGAACGAATCTAAAATACGGCAGCGCCGCGCCTCGGCAAGAGGCGGGGCTGGCCGGATGGCATTTTTCGTGGGCGAGGCCGGGCGCCGGGCCCATTTTCCTTGTCTCGGCGCCGGCGATCTGGTGTCCTGTCGGCCAAGGAACCAGTGATTTGGAGGGCCCCATGCGGGCGCTGTTCGTGCAGATCAAATGCGATCTCGGCAAGGCCTATCAGGTCGCCGACGAGATCGCGGAGGCCGAGATCGCCTCGGAGATCTATTCCACTGCCGGTGACTTCGACCTGCTGGTCAAGTTCTACCTGGCCGAAGACGCCGATATCGGCCATTTCGTCACGGAGAAGGTGCAGCCGATCGCGGGCATCCGCGACACACGCACCATCCCCACCTTCAAGGCGTTCCAGTAGTTTGCCGGGCGTATTGACCCCCTTCGGGGGCGCTTATAGGGTCCGGCCCAATTGGCCCCGCCGGGGCCAGGCGAGCGCGTAGCTCAGCTGGTAGAGCAGCTGACTTTTAATCAGCAGGTCTCGGGTTCGAGCCCCGACGCGCTCACCAAAGAAATCAAGCAATTATCCGAATATACTAAGGTGTTTTGATAACCCCGATCAGAGCCAGCAATCACATAGCGATCACGCGGTGCTGTTTCCCGTCTCGCTGACCGGCTGTTGGGAGCCGTGGGAGATTGGGCTGGGTCCCTCGGAAAGAGAACGCGCCGGGACAAACCGGACACGGGGGGCTCCACCCCTTCTACAATGAGCCTCTACGTGGAACTCCGTGCATAACTAATCCGCTCAGCCGATGGCGTCGTTCATATGATGGGCTGCATCAGCAATCCGCGAGGCCGCAGGCGCACGTGGGGCGCCTCGCGTTGCTCAGCAGCAATTCGTGGAAGTCGCCCGGGCATTGGCCCTGCGGCCACGCATCCTGGTGATGGATGAGCCAACCTCGCCCTTGAGTTGCGCCTAATGACCCTTCTGGCGCTCAACCGAAGTCCGATCTGACGCGGAGCCTGTCGACTTTCGAGACGTAAGCGGCCATCGCAATTCAGCTGGCGGAGAACCGCGCTAAAATCGCCCCGTGGCGGTCGTTGCCGCAATCGCTCAGAGCTCCCGTAAATCTGGCCGATCCACCAGCTCTATCTTGACGCCGTCAGGGTCGCGGATGATCCCGATCCGCCCGATGCCGGTCCCCGCCGGCTTGGGCGTACCCGGCTCCGCAGGCACCCCTTTCGCCGCGAATGCTTTCAGCGCCTCATCAACATCGTCAACACGCAATGCGAAATGCCCGAAGATCGGATTCTTGGTGTCTGGCGTCGGACGATGCAGCAGCTCCAAAACATCGTAGCCGTAGTTGAGATAGGTGATGTCGAGCTCGGTCGCCGGCACGCTCATCTTCTTTAGGATCTTCATGCCGAGATCATCGCGATAGAATTTCAGCGCGCCGTCGAGGTCGTTGGCGAGCACGGAATAGTGGTCGAAGGAGCGCACGATCGGGTGCTCGACCGGAACGTCGCGCATGGCGAGGTCGCGCTGGATCAGCTCGACGCGCGCACCGTTGGGGTCATCGAGGAAGGCCAGCCGTCCGACGCCGCTGCCTGCCTGCTTCGGCTTCACCTTTCCAACGTATCCCGCCGCCATCAGCCGATCGTAGTCGGTCTCGAGGTCGTCGGTCATGAAGGCGATGTGGGTGATGCCGAAGGTCTCGGTCGGTGGCGGGTCGGCGCGATGCAGGAGTTCGATCATGCCGCCGGTGATGAGCAGATAGACGACGTCGGTCTGGGTGGCGGGGATCAGCCCCCGGTAGACCACCTGGGCGCCGAGCAGGTCTTGGTAGAAGGCCAGCGACTTCTCCAGGTTTCGGATTACGATGCCAAAATGGTTGAGTTCATGGATCACGGCGCGTCCTCGCTTTCTGGTTCGGATTATCTGCTGCCGGGCAAGTCGATGCGGCAGCCGTCTTCGGCGGACTGGTAGCTGGCGTAGATCACCTCGATGACTGCGCGGGCGAGCGCGAAGCCGGACAGCGGCTCGCGTCGCTCGGCGATCGCGGCGACGAAGTCCTGCATCTCCTGCGGATAGCCGCGCGCCCAGTCCTCGTCGGGCGCGGCGGCGATCCAGCCGGTGCGGGTCTCGATCTTCTCCTGCAATTCCTCGTCGCCGAACGCCGCGGCCTCGGGCGTGTAGACCATGAGGCTGTCGTTCGGCGTCATGTTGCCGCGATAGACGGCGTTGGTGGTGTAGACCTCGAAGGTGTTGCGAACGCCGCCGAGCAGAGCGAACGACGCGGTGACGGTGGCGCGGCTGCCGTCGCTGAAGGCCATCACCACGTTTGCCCAGGTCTCGACGTCCTTCCAGTCGGAGACGATCCAGTCGTGGCCGGCGCGCAGGGCGGCCTCGGAAGCGTACAGGGGCGCGGTATCGGCCGTGACCGCGGTTACCCGGATGGCGTCGCCGGCAAGCCGCGCTTCGTGGGCCTTCAGGTGCAGCGCGGCGCCGATGGCATGCGAGCCGAGCATAATCAGCGCACCACCGCCGGCCGTCTCTCGCCGTCGGGACCGCGGCGCGTGGGAGCCGCTGTGGCTCTCCTCTGCGCGGATATCGAGGATGGCGCCCTTCGACACCTCGAGCAGCCGCTTGGCCTTTGCCATGGCCGGCGCATAGACCCAGTTCTCGGCATAGAGGAACTGGACCCCGCTCTCGGCGACCGCCGCTTCGATCGCGGCGACCGAGGCAAGCGCCCGCTGCCGCTCGTCGCGGGCACGCTCCGTGCCGGTCAGCGTCGACGGGCCGAACGCGCCGGTCAGTGGCTTCTCGCAGATGACGTGCTTGCCGGCCCGCGCCGCGGCGATGGCGATCTCGGCGTGGAGCGCGTTGGGGACGCACAGGCAGACGGCGTCAATGTCGCGGTCGCCGAGCAACTCCTGCCAGGTCGGATAGGTCCTGGCGACGCCGTATTCGCCGGCGAACTTGGCCGCCCGCTCGGGGCGGCTTGCCGTCACCGCGCCGAAGCGGACCATCGCGGTGCGGTGGACGGCGGACAGGCCCTTGGCATGCAGGCGCGCGGAGAAGCCCGCGCCGATGAACCCGATGGTGACCGTCTTGATGTCGCTTGCTGCTCTGCCAGCGCGGATCGGCTTCAGCTTGTCCACGGGGTCACCGTGATGTTGGGGATGTGCAGGCGGCGCGGCCGCTCGATCAGCCACATGAAGATGTCGGCGATGTCCGCCGGCCGCATCATCTTGGCGCGTGTTTCGTCCGAGGGCGGCTCGACCTTGTGGCTCCAGATGTTGGTGTCGACCGGGCCCGGACTGACCGACGTGATGCGGATGGTTGAGTTGCGGTACTCCTCGATCAGCGCCTCGGTGAGGGCGCGCACACCGTATTTTGAGGCGGCGTAGACGCTGACGCCCGCCTGGGCCGCATAGGCGGCAGTCGACTGGACATTGAGGATGTAGGCGTCGGCGGATTTTGCGAGATGGGGCAGTGCCGTCCGGCACATCAGGTAGGTGCCGGTGAGGTTGAGATCGATCAGGCGGTGCCATTCGGCCGACGTGCTGTCAGCGAGCCTCGTCCGTGCCGACATGCTGCCGCCGGCGCTATTGATGAGGACGTCCAGCCGGCCGAAGCGTTCGATCACGGCGGCGACCGCGGCAACCACGTCCGCCTCGCGGGTGACATCCGCAGGCACTAGCATGATGCGCCGCCGCGCAGCCTCGTCGAGCGTGCCGATCGCAGCTTCGAGCCGGGCCCTGTCGCGGGCGAGAGCGGCAATCGCGTATCCCCGCTCGGCCAGTGCCGCGACGGCAGCCCGGCCGATGCCGAGGCTGCCGCCGGTGACCAGCGCGACGCGATCCTCGCTCACCCCTTCACTGCTCCTTCGCCGAGCCCGCGCACGAGCAGCTTCTGGGAGAAGGAGAAGACGATGATCGCTGGCAGGCTCATGACGATCGACGCCGCCATCAGTTCTCCCCAGCGGATGCCGTTCTCGTCGATGAAGAAGGCAAGCGCCACCGATAGCGGCCGGCGCTCGAGGCCGTTGGTGAAGACCAAGGCGAAGAGGAACTCGTTCCAAGCCAGGATGAAGGAGTACATGGCGACGGCGACCAGCGCCGGTCGCGACAGCGGGATGATGATCTCCCACAGCAGGCGCCACAGCGAGCAGCCGTCGACGATCGCCGCCTCCTCGATCTCGAGCGGAATCTTGTCGAAGAAGCCCTTGAGCAGCCATATCGCCACCGGGAAGGTGACCATCAGGTAGACCAGCACCAGCCCCTGATAGGTGTTCATCAGGTTGAGGTTGCGGAGCGTCACGAAGAACGGGACGATGACCACGACGCGCGGGAACAGCTTGGTGAACAACACCGAGATGAGCAGCGTCTTGCGCCCGGGAAAGCGGTAGCGCGAGAATCCGTAGCCGCCGAGCACGCCGACGATGATGGCGACCACCGTGGTCGCCGCAGCGATGACCATTGTATTGAAGAAGGCATGGATGATCGCGGTGTTGTGCGCCACCGCGACGAAGTTCTCGAAGGTGATGGTGTGCGGTATCCATACCGGCGGGAAGGCGTAGACGTCCTGGCGGAGCTTCAGCGATGTGCTCACGCCCCACAGTAGCGGCAGCATGCTGAAGGCGACGATCAGCAGGCCGAGGCCGTAAACCAGGATGTACTTGCCGACGGTGCGCAGCGTGCGTCCGTTGAACAGCCGGTCGCCGAGCGAGGCGACGCGCAGATCGACCCGCCGGCTGACTGCCTCGCTCATGCCTGCACCTCGCGCTCGCTGCGGTTGCTGAGCACGCTGTAGACGACGAACACGACCAGCATTCCGACGAACATCAGCACGCTGAGGGCCGAGGCGCCGCCGAGGTTGAAATCGGTGAAGCCGCGCTTGTAGATCTCCAGCCCCCACACCCGGGTGGCGTTGGCCGGGCCGCCGCCGGTCATGATGACCAGCGTGTCGAAGGAGTTGATGCCGCTGACGATCTCCAGCACCAATGCCACCGCCAGCACGCTCTTCAGCGAAGGCAGCGTGATGAAGCGGAAGATCTGCCACCAGTTGGCGCCGTCGACCCGCGCCGCCTCGTATTGCTCCTGGGGGACGCCTTGCAGGCGCGCCAGGATGAGCAGCATGACGAAGGGGAAGCCGCTCCACGAATAGGCGACGATGACGGTAAAAAGCGCGGTCTTCGGATCGCCGAGCCAGTTCAGCGCCAAGTCGCCGAGACCCCACGAGCGAAGAGTCAGGTTGAGCAGGCCGGTATCGGTCTGGACGATCCAGCGCCACAGGTTAGCGCCGACCACCGAGGGAATGGTCCACGGCAGCACGGCGAGCACGCGCATCCATACTGTGCCGCGCACCTTGGCATTGAAGACCAGCGCGGCGCCGAGCCCCAGCGCCATGCGCAGCGTCACCGTGCCGACGATCCAGATCAGCGTCCGCTGCAAGAGCGGCCAGGTTTCGGGATCGGTAAGGATGCGCGCGAAATTGGCGAAGCCGACAAATGTTGTATGGAAAGTCGGGAGTTGCACGCGGCTGACGCTGAAGTGGAGCGTCTGGACGACTGGGTAGATCATCATCAGCGCGATCATCAGCATCGCCGGGAAGACCAGGACATAGGCCTGGCCCCAGCGCTGCGCGACGAGCGAACGATGGCGCACGCGCCACGCCGTCAGCCGCGACTGCGATGCGGGATTCGATGCGGTCACCGGCAGCCTCCCTGGGTCTGCTCCGGTCAGATCCGGCTGGCCATGAACTGCATGAAATGCGGCATGGCGACTTCGGGCTCGGCAATCTCCTTGTGCCAGCCCTTCTCCCACTCGAAGTTCACATAGCCGCGATAATCTGCGGCCTTGAGGATGTCGAGAAACAAATCGACCGGGACATTACCCTCGCCGGTGAGGGCGAAATCGAACTTGGTTGGGGTCGCGGTATAGGCGTCCTTGACATGAACGAGCTTGATGCGGTCGCCGAGCTTGCCCCAGGTCTCCGCGCCGCTGTCGCCGTGGCGATAGCTGTGCAGCGTGTCCCACAGCACACCAAGCCTGGCGCTGGCGCCGCGCCGGTAAAGGTCGAGGATGCTGTCGGCCTTGCAGAAATCGTCGTGGGTCTCGATCAGGCTCTCGATGCCTTCCGCCGCTGTCATGTCGGCGATCTCGCCAAGTCCGCTGGCGATGGCGTCGAGCGTCTTGTCGCGATCCTGATCGGGCGGAAGCGGACCGCCGAAGACCCGGAGGTATTTCGCTCCGAGGCCCTCGGCGATCGCCAGGTTGGCTTGCGCCAGTTCGCGCGCCTTGTTGCGCGCTTCAGTATCGAGGGAGTTCATGCGGACGCTGGTACCGATGCTGACGACATCGATGCCGGCATCGGCGAAGCGCCGCCGCGTGTCGGGCAGTCCCTCAGGCGAGAGCTCCGGCAACGACAACAGGTCCACGGTTCCGTGCAGGAAACGGATCTCGATGCCCGCATAGCCATGGTCCTTGGCCAGTGCGACGACCTGATCGACGGTGTAATCGGGGCAGCCGATGGTGCTGAAACCGAGCTTGAACACGGCGGCGTTTCTCTTCTGCTACTTGTTCTCGGCGATGATCTGATTGATCGCCTTGGCGGCGGTGTCGGCCGCCTGTTGCGGCGACATCTGCCCGACCAGGATCTTCTGCAGGTCGGTGATCACCGTGTCCTGGATCTGGAACCAGGCGGCCACCGACGGCACCGAGCGGGCATCGGGCTCCGCCTTGCGGAACACGTCGTATTTCGGGTCGTTCCACGGCGGCAGCAGCAGCGCCTTCTTGTTCGCCGGCCAGCGGTTCATGACCTTGGCCTGGTTTTCGGGCTTGTTGAGCCAGACCAGGAACGTCTCGGCATCGGCCGCATTGGCGGCGCCGACCGGCACGCCCATCGTCCAGCCGCCACCACGGTTGACCTTGTCAGGCGAAGTCACCGCGCCCCACTTGATCTCGGGCTTCTTGAGCAGCGCGTCGAAGGTGTTCGACGAGGAGGTGAGCAAGCCGACCTTGTTGGCCTCGAACAGCGGCTGGATGTCGCGCGTCGTGGTGAAGTTCGGCGTGCCTTCCGGGGTCACATGATACTTCAGATAGAGGTCCGACCAGAAGGTGATCGCCTTGACCAAGTCCGGGCTGTTGATGGCGGCCGCGCTGTTGTCCGCGGTGAGGAAATCGCCACCGAAGGCCCACAGTATGGGCGCGAACATCGACATCACGTTCGACGGATCGCTGGCATCGGCCGGAACGCCGACCCCGTACTGGCCGGGGATGGTCAGCTTCTGGACGATGTCGAGGAAGTCCTTGTAGGTCCAGCCGTCCTGGGGATAGGGCACGCCGGCATTATCGAACACCGTCTTGTTGTAGTACCAGACGCCCGGTCCACCACGGTTGGGGATGGCGTACTGAACGCCGTTGTAGGCGCTGGCATGCCAGACTGCCGGGGCCATATCGGCGACATTGATCTGCTTGACCACGTCGTCGAGCGGTTGGAGAAGCCCTTTGGCAGCCGCCGTCGAGACCCAGGTGGAATCGAGATCGATGACATCCGGGGGCGATCCGCCGAGCGAGGCCGCCGTGAACTTGTCGAGGTAGCCGTTGATCGGCAGCGGCTGGACATCGAGCGTGATGTCCGCGTGGTCCTTCTTCCACATCTCCTGCAGAACCGGCACCTGCGGCTCCCACCAGCTGCCGACCCAGATGGTGACCTTTCCGGCCGCCTGCGCCGAAGCAGCCGCAAGCAAGGCGGCTGCAAAGGACGCGCCGGCGAGCAGTGACGTCAAACATGTCGTGCGCTTCATGTTCTTCCTCCCTGTAGAGTCCTCTGCCGCCAGCGGCGGCCTTCTTCTTCGCCTTCTCTTCGGCCGCGGACGGCCAACAAGAGCTTTCAACGCAAACCGTGCAAGCGATTGCCAAAACTGTCAAGCCGGCACAAGCCGCTGCGGCGCTCGCCCGTCGCCATCGCCGGCCGTGCGCGCGCACGACCTGAGATAGGCGAGGTCATCGGCGAGCCGCTCCTCGAGCGGAAGCGCTGTAGTGAAGTCCTCCACCGTCACCCATCCGTCGTAGCCCACCTTGTTCAGTGCGTAGAGATAGCCGGGCACATCTCCCATGCCTTCGCGCAAGGGCGCCCACTCCCATTTCCAGTCAACCGTTCCGTCGGGGCGCGTCCCAGCCGGTTTCCAGACGGCATTCTTGATGTGCACGTGCGCCAGGTAGTCGCCCAAAATCTCCAGGCCCGGCGTGTAGCTGGTGAGCCCCTCGCGCCCCTCGATGGTGATGTTACCCAGGTCGTGGATAATGCCGATATCCGCGGAATTCAGCCCTTCCAGCAGCCTCACGGCGGCGGATGAGGTGGACACGATGTTGCCGTGGTGTATCTGGATCAGCGCCTTGACACCGTGGTGCCGCGCCCGCTCCGCTGCATGTTCGGCGTGCCGTCGCGTCTCTGCAAAGACCTGGCGATAGAAGCGGCCGGTCTTCGGCACCTGCACGCGGGCCTGACGGGCCCCGAGGGCCGCCGTGGCCGCCAACAGACGGTCGACGGCTGCATGGTCGTCGATCTGCACGTAGGCAGCAATGCCGGCGAAGCCAAGGCCGTTGCCGATGGTCACATCGGTTACCTCGCCGACCCGTTCCTCGATCCCGGTGAACGGGACGGTGGCGCGGTTACCGGCCCAGAAGCCCGGTTCGACAAATCCTGCTGGTCGACCACCCGCCATTCGACGCCGTCCCAACCCTGGCGGACCAAGTGCAAGGCTAGCTCTCGCGGAGTCCAGACCGGCGCGGAACCGCTGAAAAGTGCGAATTTCAAATCTACCTCCCCAAATCTGCTGGTGATCTTAATCAGCACTCGCATGGCGTGGCAAGCGGTTGCCAACAAGTCTGCCATTCGATACGGAGAGGAATTCGATGTAGAAGTTTTCGGCGCGAGCCCATGGAGGCGGACATTGTGGGGATGACGATTCCAGAAAAGGGCTGGTCCAGGCGGGTGACCATTGCGGACGTGGCGAAGGCGGTTGGAGTGGCGACCTCAACCGTGTCGCGGGCGCTGACGCAGCCTGGGCGTGTGAGCGAGGAGCTTCGCCTGCGGGTTACCGCTGCGGCCGCGGAGCTGGGGTACTACCCCAATACGCAGGCGCGTTCGCTGACCTCGGGGCGCACGGAGAGCATGGCGCTGCTTATTCCGGACGTCACGAACCCGTATTTCTTCGACATGATCCGTGGCACGCAGGCGCAGGCAAAGGTGCATGGCTACCGCCATGTCCTGGTTGACACCGAAGCGTCCCGCGAGATCGAGGTGCGCGCAATTGCCGAGCTGCGGGCCGCCGTCGACGGCGTGGTGCTCGCCGGCTCACAGTTGACCGATCAGCAGATCGTCGCGCTTTCGCGGCAACTAGCCTTGGTTGTGGTCAACCGGGAGATCGACGGCATTCCGAGCGTGGTCGTCGATACGTCGGCAGGCGTTGCCGAGGCGCTCGACTATCTGGTGTCCCTCGGACACGCGCGGATTGCTTTTCTCGCCGGGCCGGCCTCGTCATGGTCGAACGCCAGGCGCTGGGAGGCCTTGCAGGTTTCCGCGCGGCATCATGGTGTGGCATGCATTTACATCGGGTCCGGGAGTGGCGCCATCCAGTCGGGAGCGGCGGCGGCCGACGCAGCGCTTCATCACCGTGCAACAGCGTCAATCTTTTTCAACGACATGCTCGCGATCCGCGCGCTGAAGCGATTCGCCGAGCGGGGTGTGCGCGTTCCCGAGGATATGAGCGTCGTCGGGTGTGACGACATTTTCGGCGCAGATTTCTGCAACCCACCGCTGACAACCCTGACCTCGCCGATCGATCAGGTTGGCCGTCTGGCAACAGACATGCTGCTCACACAGCTTTCGGGTTTGCCACTGGCCCGCGGACGTCAGAAGGTGCCGGCGCGACTGACCATCCGCCAATCCACGGGCCCGGTAGCCGACCACGCTCGGAGAGACTCCGAATAGGCACTCTTGTTGCCGGCTCGTCGCCATTCTGTGGCTCTCGATCGGGTCAGCGGCCTTGGCGCCCCGTTGACGACGGACCGTCGCGCCCGGCAGCCCGCTCGCGGACGCCGCCGGCGGTCGGTTCGCAGACCTGAAGGAGCGCGCAGTCCAAGCGTGGACTTGTCGAAGCCGTATTCCGCGACGAGCCCCACGATCTCGCCGTCATGGATCCCGAATGCCCACGCCATCGACGGCCTTGACCGACGTCGGCGCGAACGCGGCAGTGCGTCCCGCATCCAGCACGGCGATGCAGCCGCGGCTTGTGGACGACACGGGCCTGATCGCAGCCTGATGCCTTGAGCGCCAGAGTCAGCGTGTCGGTAACATCCTCGGCCTTCATGGTCGCGCACAGCTTCCAGGCGACGATGTAGCGCGCGTAGTCGTCGAGGATAGTCGACAGATAGAACCAGCCCCAGCCGATGACCCTGAGGTAGGTGAAGTCGGTCTGCCAGAGCTGGTTTGGCGTCGTGGTCTTGTCCTCGAACTCATCCGCCGCCTCAGACGGGCAGCGGCCCGTGCCTTCTGCGCGAGTCAATCCGGGGACGACGGCGGCTATCCGCTTGCCTCAGCGGAGGGTCTTCCACGGCGCGATATCGGACATGTCAACCACCTCGTAGCCGGTCGTTCCGACGCAGGGACCGAGTATGACGAGGAGCCGCGCATCGGCCTCACCAACATTAAACGTGGCATGCACGACATCAGCCGGGATGAAGGCGCTGTCGCCAGTGCCAAGGTTGCGTTTTTCCTGATCGATCCACTGCTCGATCGTTCCGGCGAGCACATAGACCATCTCTTCCTGATCGGGGTGCTTGTGGAAGTCGTGGCCCTTGCCGGGGTAGAGTGCGAGGTCGGAGACCAAGAGCTGCTTCGCTCCGGTCGCGGGAGGGTTCGAGAGCCAGCGGCTCCGGCCCCATCCGATGTCTTCCAGTTCCGTCTCGTTGGCTATCACAAATAGGTTCATCGATAAGATCCTTTGCATATTTATAGGCCGCTTCAGCGGCGCGCCGCGCCCGGCTTTGGCCCAGACGATATCAAACGGCAGCGGGTGTGAGAGACAAGCCTTGCGATTGTCGATCGGGCTACGATCTGGATTCCCGAGCATCGCCAGAGCCGACATCGAAGAACCATCGAAAAGGGCTGGATCCTAAGCGAAGGTTGCTTGACCGATGTCAATCGATCCGCCGGTCCGCTGAGTAAACGGAACAGTCAAAGCCAGGTTTGCTGAACCGGCCGTCCAGTGCTTCACGACGGAGAACTGGTCGGCCTTCTGAGGCGCACGGATCTTCTCGCGGCGTTCCTGCATTTCGCCTGACCCGCCACGCCGTCGGCGGCAGGCGGCTCGAGCTTGGCCGCCGGCCGTGCGCGGCAGGCTCCCCGGAACCGGGGCCCAGGATTCCTTTCGCCACGAGCTGGTCGAGGCGCGGGGGGCTCACGGACAGGAGCGGCGCCATACGCCATATAGGACGCCGGTACGGCGAAGGCGCGAAGCACCAGGGGCGCCACCGCGCGGCGGTGGCGCTTCCCGCTCGACCTAGCCGCGAGAGAGCCGGATCACGTTCCAGGAGGCGGGCGGCAGCGTCATCGTGATCGCTTCGCCGCTGACCTTCACGCCGTCAAGCTGCGCGGGTTTCACCCTGTCGCGGTCGTCTTTCGTGTTCACCGCGTCGAGGGCGTCGTTGTGGAGCGACGTGGCGCGCTCGACCGACAGGCCGGAGAATCCGCTAGCGCTGACGGCAACCGGCATCTCCTCGGAGAGGTGCCGGTTGAGCGCGAAGAGCGTCAATGAGCCTTCGTCTTCGCCATGCACAGCGGAGAACTTCAGGTAGGGCACCTCGGGCAACGGGAACCACAGGTCCTGGTTTCCGCGCGGATCGTAGTAGTTGGCGCTGTAGGTCGGCGAATCGACGTGGGCGCGCAGGACGGCGCCGCGGCCAAGGTTGCTGAAGTCGGCAAACGGGAAAAAGATCGTCTGGCGCCAGGCGGGCCCGCCGGTTTCGGTCAGGATGGGGGCAATCGCGTTGACCAGTTGCGCCAGGCAGGCGGACTTCACGCGGTCGGCGTGATTGAGGAGCGAGATGCAGGCGCCGCCGAAGGCCAGCGCATCCTTCATGTCGTAGACTTCTTCGAGGATATGCGGCGCAACCGGCCAGCCCTCCTGGACGCGCGTGTTGCGGCGGCGCGTGCGGTACCACACGTTCCATTCGTCGAACGAGAGCATGATGCGCTTGGACGACCGCTTCGACGCGGCCACCGAATCGGCAATCGCGACCACTTCCTCGATGAAGGAGTCCATGAGGTCGGGGCTGGCGAGCAACGCCGGCGTGTCGCCGGCATAGTCGTTCAGGTAGGTGTGAAGGGAAATGAACTCGACGACGTCGAAAGTGTGTTCGAGAACGACCCGCTCCCACTCGCCGAAGGTGTCCATGGTGCGTCCGGACGACCCGCATGCGGCCAGTTCGACCGTGGGATCAATAAGGCGCATCAGCTTGGCGGCCTCATTGGCGATGCGGCCGTATTCCTCAGCCGTCTTGCTGCCCATCTGCCATGAGCCGTCCATCTCGTTGCCGAGGCACCAGAACTTGATGTCGTGCGGTTTTTCCCAGCCATGAGCGCGGCGAAGGTCGGACAGTTCGGTGCCTGACGGCTGGTTGCAGTATTCGAGCAGCCGCCGCGCATCGTCGGGGCCGCGCGTGCCGAGATTGACCGCAAACATCGGCTCGATGCCGGCAAGCCGACACCAGTCGACAAACTCGTTGGTGCCGAACGTGTTCGTCTCGATCGACTTCCAGGCGAGTTCCATGCGTCGCGGGCGTTTGTCGACCGGGCCGACGCCGTCCTCCCAATTGTATCCGGATACGAAGTTGCCGCCGGGATAGCGCATGATCGTCGGCGCGAGTTCCTTGACGAGTTCGAGGACGTCGCCGCGGAAGCCGTGGGCGTCGGCCGTCGGATGCCCGGGCTCATAGATGCCGTCGTAGACGCAACGGCCGAGATGCTCGACGAAGGCCCCGAACAGGCGCCGGTCCGTCTCGCCGATGGCAAATTCCTTATCCAGCAATACTTTCACTTCACGCATAGTGCGCTCTCCGTCTCTTTTGCGGCTCTTGTGTTGACAGACTGGGTCTGTGGCAGGGAGGTCACGAACCCTGGATCTCCGGGGTGGTCGAGCGGCGGCAATCCCGCATAGGGGACTTCCGGCGCCAGCACGGAGGTCTTTAGGAGGATGGAACAGGGATGCTGAGGGTGATCGAGTATCTCCCTGGCGTCGCCGCCCTCAACGACGTTTCCCATTCCGGGCGATCATGATGCGAGTCCGCGCGCTCGTCCAGAGCAAGGCGTGGGACTTCCGCCGGCGGAAGCACCGCAACGCCTCGGCGGCGCCGGCCGATTATCTCCATCTCGGTCACGAGCGCGGCCGCATCGCGCCGGGCTATCGCGCCGATCTGGTCCTGCTCGACGACGATCTCGGCGTCGTCGAGACGTGGATCGACGGCATCCCCGCCAGCGGCGACGGGGTACCGCCGGGGTCAGGCTAGTTGTGGTGAAACGACGGGCGCGGCGCCGACAGCGCGATCGGGTTGACCTCCAGGTGCCAGATGCCCTGCCAGATGTCGTCGATCAGCAGGCGAGCCATGTCACGGCTCACCCCGCGGCGGACGAGGACGCGCTGCACCACGGTTTCCTGGCGCTCCGGCGGCAGGGGATAGGACGCGATCTGCCAGCCGCGCATGCGCACGCGGTCCGACAGGTCGTAAAGGGTGAAGCCGGCCTCGGCGGGATCCTTCAGCCGGTAGCACACCGCCGGTAGGGCGCCGCTGCCGTCATAAATGATCTCGAATGGGCCCATGCCGGCGATTTCGCCGGCAAGATATTGCGCCGTATCCGCGCAGGATTGGTGGATGGCGCGATAGCCTTCGCGGCCGAAGCGCATGAAATTGTAGTATTGGGCAATGATCTCGCCGGCCGGACGCGAGAAGTTGAGCGCGAAGGTCGGCATGTTGCCGCCGAGGTAATCGACCGAGAAGATGAGGTCCTCCGGCAGGTCGTCCTTGGTGCGCCAGATTGCCCAGCCGACACCGAGCGGCGCCAGCCCGTATTTGTGGCCGGAGGCGTTGATTGACTTCACCCGCTCCAGACGAAAGTCCCATTCCAGCTCCGGCTGGATGAACGGTGCGACGAAGCCGCCGCTGGCCCCGTCGACGTGGATGGGGATGTCCAGGCCGGTGTCGGCCTGCAGGCGGTCAAGCGCGGCGGCGAGTTCCTTCACCGGCTCATAGAGGCAGGTGAAGGTGATGCCGAGCGTGGCGATCACGCCGATGGTGTTCTCGTCGCAATAGTCCTTGAGCTGCGCCGGCTCCAGCCCCAGGGATTCGCCGGAGAGCGGCACCTGGCGCAGTTCGACATCGAAATAGCGGGCGAACTTCTCCCAGCACACCTGCACCGGGCCGCAGACAAGATTCGGCTTGTCACTCGGCTTGCCCGCCGCCGCGCGCTTCTTGCGCCATTGCCATTTCAGCGCCAGGCCGCCGAGCATGGCGGCCTCGCTCGACCCCGTGGTCGAGCACCCGATGGTGCGCGCCGGGTGCGGCGCGTGCCAGAGGTCGGCGAGGATATGGACGCAGCGCCGCTCGATCTCAGCTGTCTGCGGATACTCGTCCTTGTCGATCATGTTCTTGTCGACGGCGAGGTTCATCAGCGGCCTGACCTCGTCATCGACATAGGTCGTGCAGAAGGTGGCGAGGTTCTGGCGCGAATTGCCGTCGAAGAGCAGTTCGTCACGCACCAGATTGAAGATGACCTGCGCATCGGAGGTCTGGTCCGGCATGCGGAATCGCGGCAGTTCGTGCGCGGCCAGGGGCGACGCATAGGTGCCGCTCAAGGTCGTCTCGGGTGCTTCGGCAAATTCATGCAACGGCATGCGGCTCTCCTTTTGCGTCGGTCGCCCCGAATTGTCGGAGGGGTCGATCTTAAGGCTGAACCGCAGGATTGCGGGCGATTGCGCCACTCTTGCGGCGGTTGAGGATGAACGACCCCGGCCGCCGGCGGTCGCATTTTCATCCGCCAGCTATCGTCGAAGGGTGAGAGCTTTCATCCGCCGGCGTTGCGCCGCCGCCTATGTTCCGGATGCGCAATAGGCATCGATGGTGGCTTCGATGCCGTCGGCCCAGATCATGGTGAGCCACTTGTCGAAAGCCTCGGCAAAGCGCGGCTGATCGGCGAGGTCGCCATAATTGTTGCGCATCTCGAGCCAGGCCCGCGGATCGCTTCTGGCGGCCGTCGCGGCTGCCACGAGGTCGCCCCAGAACGGGTCGTTGGGTTCGATCGTGGTGCCGTCCTCACGGGTTCCGGCGCACATCCGCGCCCAGGCGGCCTCGACCAGAGCCAGCCCCGCGACCGGCGTGCCCGCGGCCAGCCCAGCGCGCACCGAGGGCAGGACCATGCCGGTGTGACGGCTGGATCCGTCAAAGGCAACGCGCCTGACCGTGTCGACGACCGCCGGATTGGAGAACCGGCGATCGATCAGATCGACATATTTCTCCGGCGTCATGTCCGGAACCGGCAAGACGTGAGGGACGATCTCGTCCCGCTCCACCTTGCGGAAAAGCGCCTTGATCCTGGCGTTGGCCATCGTGGCAGAGATGGTCTCGATACCGAGAATCTCCGCCGAATTGACGATGATCTGATGCCCCGCATTTAGGATGCGGATCTTCATCGTCTCGTAGTCCTTGACGTGGTCGGAGAACGTCGCCCCGACCTTCTCCCAATACGGCCGGCCAGTGCAGAAATTGTCCTCGATCACCCATTGCCGGAAGTACTCGTGGGTAACCGGAGCGGCATCGTCGATGCCGAAAGAGCGCGCTAGCGCGATCTCCTTGGGACCGGTGGCCGGCACGATGCAGTCGACCATCGAGTTCGGAAAGCGGCAGTTCGCCTCGATCCAGTCGGCGAGCGCCGGATCGGAAAGCCGCGCCAGCGATATGACGGTCTGATGCAGGATATGACCGTTGCCCTGCAGGTTGTCACAGGACAGGCACGTCAACGGCCCGACGCCGCGATCTCGCCTGAGCTTCAGCGCCGCGACGATCGCACCGAAGGCCGTGCGCGGCCACTCGGTGTTCTGCGCATCGTAACGGATATCCGGGTGCGCCGCGTCAAACCGATGACTGGCCGGATCGACGTAATAGCCGCCCTCGGTCACCGTCAGCGAGACGATGCGGATGTCCGGTTCGGCCATCCTGGCAATGAGCGGGCCGTTACCTTCCGCGATGGGCACGTAGTCGATCATCGGCCCAACGACCTCGGCCGACATGCCGGAGGGATCGAGTTCGATCAGGGTTGTCAGATAGTCCTGCGCCCGCAATTTCTCGCGCATCTCGGCGTCGTAGGGGCGCACGCCCGCGCCCACGATCGCCCAGTCGTGGTTCAGCCCCTTTTCGAAGAGCCGGTGCAGGTACCAGGACTGGTGCGCACGATGGAAATTGCCAAGGCCGATGTGGACGATCCCGGCGCTCAACCGCGCGCGATCGTAAGTGGGACGTTTGACGTTTTCAGGAAGAGTTTTGAGTGTCGCGTTGCAAAGTTTCATTTTATTCACCAGGGCAGGGCGCCCTGGGGCGACCTGCAACAAAAGTCTCGCCTTGGCCCGGTCATCGCCGCACGCCGTGGCGCCATCTCAACCAATCCCGCCGCCGCAAGCAGCCGTCGGGCAATCGTTCGCTCCGGTCTTCATTGCCGGATGGCTTTCCCGTCATTGTCGAAGCGATGGATCCTGCCCGCATCCGGGCTGAGGTGGACGGTCGCCCCGGCGCGC
Source organism: uncultured Alphaproteobacteria bacterium (assembly GCA_963785065.1). GTDB lineage: Bacteria > Pseudomonadota > Alphaproteobacteria > Rhizobiales > Kaistiaceae > CAVSRC01. The sequence continues at coordinate 241,352 of CAWATX010000004.1, read as the reverse complement.
GCGCGGACCTCGCCGACGACGCGCACGGTGACGTCGCCGATCGATTCGACCGTGACGTAGAGGAAGGTGTCGCTGCCGACGTGTTCGGCGACCTTGACTGTGCCAGTCCAGCGGCCGCTGTCCTCGGAGACCGTCATGTGCTCCGGGCGGACGCCGATGGTGGTGGCGTCGAACTCCGCCGCGGCCGGGCCGGAAATCAGGTTCATCTTGGGCGAGCCGATGAAGCCCGCCACAAACAGATTGTCGGGCCGCTCGTAGAGCTCGATCGGGCTGCCGACCTGCTCGATGCGGCCAGACTGCAGCACCACGATGCGGTCGGCCATGGTCATCGCTTCGACCTGATCGTGAGTGACGTAGATCATCGTGGTGCCGAGCGTGTTGTGGAGCTGGCTGATCTCCAACCGCATGGAGACCCGCAGCGCCGCATCGAGGTTCGACAGCGGCTCGTCGAAGAGAAACGCCTTGGGCTGGCGCACGATGGCCCGCCCGATGGCGACACGCTGGCGCTGGCCGCCGGAGAGCTGGCGCGGACGGCGGTCGAGATAGTCGGTGAGGTTGAGGATGCGCGCGGCGTCGCGCACCTTCGTATCGATGGTCTGCGGGTCGGTTCCCGCCATCTTCAGCGGAAAGGCGATGTTCTTGTAGACGCTCATGTGCGGGTAGAGCGCGTAGGACTGGAACACCATCGACAGGCCGCGCTTGGCCGGCGGCAGCTGCACCACGTCGCTGCCGTCGATGCGGATGACCCCGCCCGACACGTCCTCCAGCCCTGCGATGAGCCGCAGTAGGGTCGACTTGCCGCAACCTGACGGCCCGACGAAGACGACGAAGGCGCCGTCGGGTATCTCCAGGTCAACGTCCTTGATGACGCTGACATCGCCGAAGGTCTTCTGCACGCCCGAGAGTTCGATCTTGCCCATGGTCGCTTGTCCCCAATCCCTACTTGACGGCGCCGAAGGTGAGGCCGCGCACGAGTTGCCGCTGCGAGAACCAGCCGAGAATGAGAATCGGCGCGATGGCCAGCGTCGAGGCTGCCGACAGCTTCGCCCAGAAGAGCCCCTCCGGTGCCGAGAAGGAGGCAATGAAGGCGGTCAGCGGCGCAGCGTGAGCCGCCGTCAGGTTGAGTGTCCAGAAGGCTTCGTTCCACGCCAGGATGATGTTGAGCAGCATGGTCGAAGCGATGCCTGGCACCGCCATCGGCACCAGGATGTAGATGATCTCCTTCCACAGCACCGCGCCGTCCATGCGGCTGGCTTCAAGGATGTCGACGGGGATTTCCTTGAAGTAGGTGAACAGCATCCAGATGACGATCGGCAGGTCGATCAGCATCAGGACCACGGTCAACCCGCCAAGGTTGTCGAGCAGGTTCAGGTTCTTGAAGATCAGGTAGACGGGCACCAGCACACCCACCGCCGGCATCATCTTGGTGGACAACATCCACATCAGGATGTCCTTGGTGCGCCGCGACGGCGAGAAGGCCATCGACCAGGCGCCGGGCACCGCGAAAAGCAGGGCGAGCAGCGTCGAGCCCACGGCGATAACGACCGAATTGTAGAAGTGCGCGAAATAGTTGGAGCGATCCTGGACCTCGACGAAATTCTCCAGCGTCCAGTGCGGCGGGAAGAAGGCCGGCGGGAAGAGGATGGCGTCTCCCTCGGTCTTGAACGCGGTGAGGATCGTCCACAGGATCGGGAAGAAGATGACCAGCGCGACGATCCAGGCGAGGATCGTGAAGGTCCATCTCTTTTGCGGCGTGACGGCGCGGGCCATGGACTTTGCCTCCCTCAGGCTTCGAGGTTCTTGCCGACGATGCGCAGCAGGAAGATGGCGACGATGTTGGCGAGCACGACCGCGACCACGCCACCCGCCGAAGCGCCGCCGACGTCGTAGCTGAGCAGGGCCTCGTGATAGACCAGATAGGTGATGTTGGTGGAGGCGAAGCCGGGACCGCCGCTGGTGGTGACCAGGATCTCGGCGAAGATCGACAGCAGGAAGATGGTCTCGATCAGGATCACCACCGTGATGGCGCGGGAGAGGTGCGGCAGGACGATGTAGATGAAGCGGTTGACGACATTGGCTCCGTCCATCTCGGCCGCTTCCTTCTGCTCTTCATCCAGCGACTGCATCGCCGTCAACAGGATGAGGGTTGCGAAGGGCAGCCACTCCCACGACACGATGATGATGATTGAAAAGAGCGGGAAGTTCTCAAGCCACGGAATCGGCGCGATGCCGAACCGCGTCGTCAGCCAGGCGAAGATGCCGTAATTCGGGTCGAGCATCATGTTCTTCCACACCAACGCCGAAACGGTCGGCATGACGAAGAAGGGCGAGATGATCAGGATGCGGACGATCCCTTGGCCGGCGATCTGTTGATCGAGCAGCATGCCAAGGAGAATTCCGCCGATGACGGTGATCGCCAGCACCGAGACGGTGAGGATGAGCGTATTGCCGAAGGCCTGGAAGAAGGACGGATCGGTGAGGAAATAGTAGTAGTTCGTCCAGCCGGCGAAGCCGCTGATGATCGGATTGAGCAGATTGTAGTGCTGGAACGAGTACCAGAGCGTCAGCGCCAGCGGCACGATCATCCAGATGAACAGCGCCACCACCGAGGGCGCCAGCATCGCACGCGCCAGGCTGCGGGTATTCTGGGTTGCCATGCCTGCCTCCCCAATCGGCGCACCTGTTACGGTGGCCATTTCAGCGGCGACCGGTTGGTTCCAGCGCCGGGACGGTTATGCGACGTACAACCTGTTTCCAAGACAAGGCCGACTGAATGTTCGAGGCTGCCCGGGACGCACGGTCCAGATTCCCGGGCAGCCTCCGGTCGGGAGGAAGCCTACTTGATGTAGCCTGCCTTGGTCATGACGCGCGTGGCGGTGTCCTGTGCCTGCTTGAGCGCATCGTCGACGCTGGTCTGCCCGGCAAGCGCTGCCGAGAAGATCTGGCCGACCGTATCGCCGAGGCCCTGGAACTCAGGAATGGCGACGAACTGCACGCCGGTATAGGGCACCGGCTTGACGGTCGGATGCTGCGGGTCGGCAGCTTCGATCGACGCGAGCGTCATCGCGGCGAACGGCGCTTTCAGATAGTCCGGGTTCTTGTAGAGCGATGTGCGCGTTCCCGGAGGCACGTTGGCCCAGCCGTCCTTGCTCGCGACCAGCTCCTCATAGTGCTTGGAGGTCGCCCAGTTGATGAACTTCTCGGCCGCGTCGACCTTCTGCGAACCGGCGGGAACGGCCAGCGACCACGCCCACAGCCAGTTGCCGCGCTTGCCAAGGCCGTTGTCGGGGGCGAGCGCGAAGCCCACCTTGTCGGCAACCGTCGAGGCCTTGGGATCGGTCACGAATGAACCGGCGACGGTGGCGTCGATCCACATGCCGCACTTGCCCTGCTGGAACAGGGTCAGGTTTTCGTTGAAGCCGTTGGAGGAAGCGCCGGCAGGACCGTCAGCCTTCATCAGGTCGACGTAGAACTGCAGAGTATTCTTCCATTCCGGCTGATCGAACTGCGGCTGCCACTTCTCATTGAACCAGCGCGCGCCGAACGAGTTCGACATGGCGGTCAGGAAGGCCATGTTCTCGCCCCAGCCGGCCTTGCCACGGAGGCAGACGCCGCTGATGCCGTTGGCACGGTCAGTCATCTTGTCCGCGGCCTGCCTGATGAAGTCCCAGGTCGGCGCGTCGGGCATGGTGAGTCCGGCCTTTTGCATCAGGTCCTTGCGGTACATGACGTAGCTCGACTCGCCATAGAACGGCGCAGCGTAGAGCTTGCCATCGACCGACAGGCCGCCGCGGATGGCGGGCAACAGGTCGTTGACGTCGTAGGTCGGATCGCTCTCCAGCGCCGACAGCTCGACCAGCCAGCCATTCTTGGCCCAGATCGGAACCTCATAGGTGCCGATGGTCAGGATGTCGTACTGACCGCCCTTGGTGGCGATGTCGGTGGTCACCTTCTGGCGGAGGACGTTCTCCTCCATGGTGACCCAGTTGAGCGTGATGTCCGGATTTGCCTTGGTAAAATCATCCGTCAGCTTCTGCATCCGGATCATGTCGCCATTGTTGACGGTGGCGATGGTGAGCTGCGTGGCTGCCATGGCCTGGCTGGAGCCGACGAGCAGCGCAGCGCCCGCGAGGGCGCGAAGCAATGGTTTCATATGGTCTCCTCCCATTTGTGTCGCGAGCAATTGCTACGACACTGAGCATATGCTCACCACAAAAATACAAATGCGTCAAGTGAGTGCAAGACGCGACAGCGCCAGCCGGTGGGAAAGCGGGCGGCAGCGCGAGGCAAAAAACAGGGGAAGGGGGCTTGTTGCGCCCGGCTGATCAGCCCAGGGCGAGCAGCGAGCGGGCGGTCGTCTCGTTGGTGATGAGGCCGTTGACGATGCGGCCGCGCAGCGCCGCATGGATGGGCAGCACCTTGCCGGTGCCCTGGGCGACGCCGACGACAAGCTGCTCGGGCGGAACGATGCGCGGCACGCTGGTCAGTCTCTGGTTGAAGCCGCCGCTGATGATGTGGCCGGAAGCGTCATAGGCCCAGCCAGTGACCTCACCGACGGCGCCGAGCCGGCGCATTTCGCTGAGCTCGTTCTTGGAGATGAAGCCATCGACGAAGACCGGCGCGTTTTCGTCCATCTGGCCGATGCCGACCAGGGTGATGTCGGCGGAGGCGCCGAGCTCCAGCACGCGCAACACCGGTTCGAGCTGCATGAGCTGGTCGCGCTGTTCGCGCGAGGGAACCACCACCGGCAGCGGCATCGGGTAGTGCGGCGCGCGGGTGAGGTCGGAGAGGTGGGCGAGCACGTCGTAGAAGCTGGCCGAGCCACTCATGGCGATGTGGCCGACCAGCGATACCAGCCGGTGCTGCGGGCAGCTCATGCCCTCCATGCGCTCGACGGCGGCGCGCAGCGTGCGGCCGGTTCCGAGCGCCACGACCAGCGGCTCGGGTGTCTTCAGCTTCTGCTCGAGGAAGACGGCGGTGCGTTCGGCGATGCCGAGAAAGACCGAGTCGGAGTCCGGATCGCTCGGCGCCACCTCGCAGAAACCGAGGTGGTAGCGCTCGGCGAGCGCCGACGCCAGCGCCATGCAGGCGGCGATCGGGTGCTCCAAACGGAAGGATATCAGCCGTTCCGCCAGGGCAAGCGCGACCAGGCGCTGGGCCGTCGGGCGCGACACGTTGAGCTTGCGGGCGATCTCGTCCTGGGTGTTGCCAGCGACGTAATAGAGCCATCCCGCCCGCGCCGCGTCGTCGAGGCGCGATTGGCCATTGCCTTCCGATCGGGATGCCTCCGGCGTCGGCTTGCGTGTCATTGCGGCAGCAACTCCCCCAGCGAATCGAAGATGCGGTCGGCACCGGCCGCGGTCAATTGGGCGGCAACGTCGCGGCCGCGGCAGTGGCTGCCGCCGACGAAACCCCACACCGTCATCTCTGCGGCCTTGCCGGCACGTACGCCGGATTCGGAATCCTCCACGACCAGGGCACGCTGCGGTCGGTGGTTCATCTCGCGCGCAGCGAGCAGGAAGAGATCCGGCGCCGGTTTGCCGTTCTCGACCATGGCCGCATTGAAGATGCGATCGGCGAAATAACCGTCGAGATGGGTGACCGAAAGGGTCTGGCGGATGCGCTCCAACTCGCTCGACGACGCCAGGCAGAAGGGCAGCGGCAGCCTGGCCAGAACTTCGCCCGCGTAGGGCATGGGCTTGAGCTGCTCGGCGAAGGCCGTCGCCACGCAACGGCGATAGCTGGCAAAGAAATCGGGCGGCGGGTCGCGCTCCAGCGCCGTCTGCCAATAGGCCACGACCGTCGCCGTGCTGCGGCCGACGAAACGTTCGAGCACGTCGTCAAGTGTGAACGCGATGCCATGGGCCTTGAAAGCGTCGACGAGGCAGTCACAACTTAGCACTTCACTGTCCACCACGACGCCGTCGCAGTCGAAGATCACCAGATCGAAGTCGCTCAGCAGGCTCATCACACTTTCCGGCCGGGAGGGGCCGTCATCTTGAACATACGCTCCACTGTAGAGCAACTGCTCGGCGCGATCGCGGGCATTCGGACGCACCGGTGCGGCGGTCTATTATCACATGATTGGCCTTGTCACCCTGCGATGATGACCGAAAGGCGTTCGAGGGGGTGGCGGCACGCCGCAGGGCAATTTGTCGGACATCAATGATCGGGCGGGCCGGCCGGTGTAACATCCCAGCACAGAACATGAGCCACGGAGGGCCCCACCAAGGGGGGTGTACCGTGTGGCAGGTTCGACGCCGGACACGGGGGGCTCGTCGACCGCGCGTTTGGCCGACGCAAGGCGTATTGTGCTGGCTTCCGGGCTCGGCCTGTGTCTGGTTCTGCCGGCTGATGCCGGTCTGATCGTCCTCACCCATGAGACCAACGACAGCATTGCCGCAGACCTTGTGGTGGTGCGTCTGGAGGGGACCATCGCGGCGCCGATGGCGAAGGACCTCGCCGCCATATGGACGCAACGCGGCCCCGGACATCGCCGCCTGCTCGTCGATCTCGACAGCGGCGGCGGCGCGCTGCAGGAGACCGTGGCGCTCATCGACGTGCTCAAGCGCATCCGCAAGACGGCAGCCGTCGATACGCTGGTGCGCCACGATGCGTTGTGTGCCTCGGCATGTATCGCCATCTTCATGCAGGGACAGAAGCGGCATGCCGGCGGTTCGAGCACGTGGCTCTTTCATGGCGCCAGCCACTCGCGGACGAACGTGCCCAATCTCGCGCACACGGACCGCTACCTTGACCTGCTGCGCGAGGCCGGCGTCACCGACGATTTCCTCTGCCTGCTGGTCGGGGAAGGCTATGTGACGACGCCGGGCAAGCTGTGGCTCAGCGGCTACGAGCTGGTGCACGTCTTCCGCGCCAACGTCATCAACGACCTTCTCAAGCCCTGGCGGCCGGAGCCGCCACGCCGCCCATACACCGGAATCATCGGACCCCACTGAAGCGCGGGCGTGCGCCGGCTAGCCTGAAACACTTGAGTTACAAACATGTTGCAGTCATGTCCGTCCACAATCGGCAGCAAGCGCCTGAGGTTGGCGAACCTCAGGGCTGCTCGGAGGTTTGCTCTATGAAACGCGCAGCACTCGTCGCAATCGCAGTTGGCCTGGCGGTGTCCGTGACATCCGCGGCCGCCCTGGCACAGGACGCGCCGCAGCCGGCGGCGGCGACACAACAACCCGCGGCCACGCCAAAGGCCCCGCAGATGAAGGCATCGCCGAACAAAGCCACGGCGAAGAAAGCCACGGCGAAGAAAGCCGGCCCCTGGTCCGGGAGCTGGAGCGGCTCGCTGGTGCAGGTTGGACGCTCCAGGCCGTTCGCCTTCCAGGTGACGATCGCCGGCAAGAAGGGCAGCAGCAGCTATCCGGACGATCACTGCACCGGCAAGCTCGCCCGCGTCGGCACCTCCGGCACCTATGAATTCTTCACCGAGACCATCACCCAGGGAAAATTCGATCCGGCAACGAAGCGGGGATGCGTCGACGGCAGCCTGACCTTCATCAAGGACACCAACGGACTGGTCGTGACCTGGGTGGCGGCACACGCCGGCCAGGCGATCGTCGCCTACGGGACGCTCGCTCCGGCCAAATAGCCAACTTCAGGGTCGGTTGCCGAACGCACGCCGCACGGGCCGCCCACGGGGCAGGCGGCCCTGCGGTGCATCCAGTTGCGGATCATATTAAATCTGTTATTCTGGATATATGGAATCAAAGGATGCCATTGCGGCACTTTCGGCGCTCGCCCAGGCCACGCGCCTCGACACCTTCCGCCGGCTGGTCGCGGCCGAACCGGACGGCATTGCCGCCGGCGAGATCGCGCGTGCCATCGGCGTGCCGCAGAACACCATGTCTGCGCATCTGTCGACGCTGGCCAATTGTGGCCTCGTCTGGGGCGAGCGTCACAGCCGCTCGATCATCTACCGCGCCGACCTCGCGCGTTTCCGTGCGCTGACGACGTTCCTGGTGCAGGACTGCTGCGGCGGGCGTCCCGAGGTCTGCCAGCCGTTGATTGCCGACCTGACGCCCTGCAGCCCTCAAGCGAAGACGGCCGCCCACAGATGACCGATCGTGTCTACAACGTGCTCTTCCTGTGCACTGGAAATTCCGCCCGCTCGATCCTCGGCGAGGTTCTCCTCAACCAGCTCGGCGGCGGACGGTTTCGCGGCTATTCGGCCGGCAGCCATCCCAAGGGCGCGGTCCACCCGCTGGCGCTCGACGTGATCGAGCGCAACGGCCTGCCGGTCGACGGTCTGCGCTCCAAGTCGTGGGACGAGTTTGCCACCGCCGGCGCCCCGGCAATGGATTTCGTCTTCACCGTTTGCGATGATGCCGCAGGAGAAGTCTGCCCGGTCTGGCCGGGCCAGCCGATGACCGCCCATTGGGGCATCGAGGACCCGGCCACCGTCGTCGGTCCCGACTTCGAGAAGCGGGCCGCCTTCAACAACGCCTTCCGCTTCATGCGCAACCGTATATCGGCCTTCATCAGCCTGCCCTTGGCGCGCATCGACGCGATGAGCCTTACCGTCAGGCTGAAGGCGATCGGCGAAAGCGAGGGCAGCACGGCAGCGAAGGCGCGGCCGGCCTGACCACGTCTCTCCGGCGACGCGCCACCGTCGCGGCATTGGGCACGGCGCTGCTGGTTGCCACCGTCGTCGGCTGCGGCATCAGGCGGGCCGGGACGCTGCGCCACGCCGATCCCCCTGGCGATAATGCCGGACCGCGGCGAGGGCGAGCAGGGACAGCGATGCCGCCTGACCGGCCAGTACCGCGACCGCGATGCCCATCAGGCCGAGGAGGAATGCGGCCGGGAAAAGCGCCACCAGCGTGACGATCACGCCAAGGGCCTCGGCGCCGAATATCGGCCGGGTGTCCTGCACGCCGCGGAAGTAGAAGACCAGGTGATTGCACACCAGACCGGTGGCCGCGGCGACTGCCAGCACCCTGAGGACGCCGGCATAGGCGATGAAGGCCGGCCCGAAGATGGTGTTGAGCCAGAATTCGGCCGGACCGACGAAGAACAACAGGACGGCTCCATCGGCAAGACCGAGCGGAACCGCGACGCGCAACAGATAGTCGCGCAACGACGATACGCCGCCGGCGGTCCACGCCGCAGTCGCGCGGAGCGGGATCAGGTTCTCCATTGCATTGCCGAGGACCAGAACCGGACCGAGAAGGTATTGGGCTGCGCGCACGCCGCCGACGGCGTGATCGCCGAACAGGAAGCCCATGCCGGCCAGCATGACGATGTCCTGGGTTATGGTGACGACCGGAACCGCCGCCAGCCAGCGCGCCACCGGCCAGTGCACACCGGCCGTGACGGAAAGCATGCGGCGCGCCACCGGCCCGAGGCGGAGCATCGCACCAAACGGTACGGTGACCAGCAGCGACGAAGCGGTGAGCACCGCAATGACCGCCGTCGCGTCGATTCCCCGGCCGATATGCACAAGCACCGCCACCGACAGGACGAACAGGGTGACGCGCACGAGGTCCATGGCCAGCGCGCGGCCGCCAAGCCCTTGGGCAAAGGCGGCGCGGCGCACGGTGAACTGGACGCACTGCACGGCCGCCAGAAGCCCCGCCATGGCGGCAAAGCCCCAGGGGAAATCGCCATCCCTGAGGACGAACAGGAGCATGAGCCCGGCCGCTGCGAGCAGGCCGCCGACCGCCGCCAGCACACTCGCTATCAGCAGGACGGCTGAGAAGTACGCGCCCGAGCGCCGTAGGCGCCGCCCGGCAAGGCTCATCATCGGTGCGGCAACCAGGGAATTGTGCAGCACCTGGAGGAAGGCGGCGAAGGCCAGCGCCATGGCGAAGCGGCCGAATTCAGAGATGCCGACGACGCGCGCCGTGGCAATGCCGACAAGGAAGCTGAATCCGCTGACCACGGCCTGGTCGGTCAGCGACATGAGCAACGTCTGCCGTTTGAGCAGGCCGCGCAGCAGCGCCGGTCCGCCGCGGCCTGGCCTGTCGGGTATGACGGTGGCGGACACGGTCATCGGAATGCCAGATATGCGCCGACGGCGATCTGCAGCAGTCGCGTTCGGCCGAAGAGCCAGAGCGGGCCGGACTGGACGATGTCGCCCCCCAGACCGCGCTTGAAGCGCACCACGCCGGCGTTGCCGCGCGCATTGATGCCGCAGCCGTCGTAGAAGCGCAGCCCGCTTTCCGCCGTGTGCTCGATCAACCGCCACACCGCCAGCGTATTGACGCCATTGCCAAGGGCGCCTTCGTCGGAGGCGGCGAACAGGTCGGTCAGCCGATCGGCGGCGACATGGGCGATCCTGACGGCGGCGATGCGTTCGCCGTCGCGGACTTCGAGCACCACGAAACGCGGGTCGTCGAGCAGCGTCTCGCGGAAGGCCTTGACATCGATCGCCTGCGTGAATCCCTTGCGTACGGCAAGGGCCGAGTACATGCCGGCGAAGGCATCCAGGGTTGCGCTTCGCTCGTCGTGACCGGTGACGATGTGCGTGCTCAGATCGGGGTTGGCGAGCGCCTTCCTGAGCTGCTGGGCCCGGTTCCGGCGCAGCCTGCCGCGCGCCACCTTGATGCCGTCGGCCAGGTCGACGATCGTTGTGTGATTGGCCTGGTTAAGCACCGGGTCGAACCCGTTGGCGAGCAGCGCGATCACCTCCACCGGCCGCTCGAACTGCTCGTAGCGGACCGCCACCAGGTCGAGGCGGCGGGGCTTGAGATGCTCGATCACCGCCGCCAGTCCGCGCTCGACGACGGTGTCGTCGTCGGCGAAGAACAGCGGACAGCCGTGCATGTAGTGAAACCGCCGACCGGCCACGGTGCGGGTCTGCACCTGCGCCATGCCGATGGTGGCGCCGGACTTGCCGGTGATCAGCAGGCGCTCGACCCGCCATCCCTGACGCGCCTTGTAGTCGCCCCAGCCCCACGCGCAGAAGATGTTGCGGCGCGGATGGAGCAGCAGTTGCGCTTCCCAGACGGCCTCCTCCTCGACGCGGACGATGGCGTAGGCGTCGCGCGGACTGGCGGCCGCGGCCTCTGCCGAAGCATTGGTCTTGGGAACGAACAGGCGTCCAGCGGGCAATTGCATCTTGTCGTTCGCCTCTCTCTCAGCCGAATTCCGCCTGGTCGGCCGCGACGCGCACGGCGGCGAAGCGCTCGAACACCGCGCGGTAATCGTCGACGGCGCTGGCCGGGTCGAAGTGACTGACCGCGCCCAGGCCGCGCTCTTGCTGCGCCTGCCATGCATCCCTGTCGTCCAGCATCGCAGCAATGGCATCGGCCCACGTGTCGACGTCCAGCGGCTCAATGCGGCCGGCTCCCACCGGCACCAGCAGTTCGTTGCCGACAGAGGCGTGCGGCGAGCACAGCACCGGCGTGCCGCATTGCATCGCCTCGTTGACGACAATGCCCCAGACATCGCCGCGGCTGGGGAAGGCGAACAGCCGTGCCGAGCCATAGATCGCCTCAAGCGCGGATTGATCGACGAAGCCGTCGAAGCGCGCGTTGATACCGGCGGCGGCAAAGCGTCGTTCCATCTCGTCACGCACCTCGCCGTCGCCGGTAACCCGCACGGCAAGATGGTGACCGCGCTCGGCCATGCGCACGACCACGTCGGCGAAGAACAAGGCCCCCTTCACCGGCTCGTCGAGCGTGCCGCAGAACAGGAGGTCGAACGGCCGTTGGTCGTAGGAAGGCGGGCTCAGCCGGGGCTGCCAACCAGGAAAGAGGTGGCTGTGGGTGATGCGGTCGCCTGCCAGACCATAGGAATTGAGCAGCGCCACGCTGGCATCGCTCGGGCCGATGCCGAACGCGCACCGGGAGATGATGGCGCGGCGGGCAAAACGGTGGAGCGCCGAATGGCTGCCGGGGTCGGTGGCCGGCACGCCGTCGGTCGTGACGCCGACGGGCACGCCCAGCCAGCGCGCGGTAAGCACCGCCAGGAGCGAGGTCGGCGAGAAATCGCTGACGATCACCAGGCTCGGCCTGAGCGCGATCAGGCGCCAGACGACCGCCGGATTCAAATAGATCGTGCTGATCAGGCTGCGTTTTACCCGGATGCCGGGCAGGACCTCGTGATGGTAGGTGCGCGCCGGCGGGATTTGCCACAGCCGCGTTGTCTCGCGCGACGTGCAGGTAAGCACATGCAGAGACCCGCCGACAACATCGCCGAGCGCTTCGTAGAGCAGGTGTGTGTAGGGCGCCAGTGCCCCGGTCACGATGACGATGGTCAATGCCATTGCTCCCGGTTCGATTGACCGCGGACAGATTTGGGACGCAGTCGGGATGCGCCGACCAGCGCGTCCAGTTGGTAGAGCGGCCACTCCGGCTCGAGCACGTGGCGCGGCATGAGCCAGGCATCGCCGGCTTCGCTGGCCGCGCCGCGCGTGGTCGTGAACAGCGAGACATAGCCTTCCTCGCGCGCCAAGCGCGGCGTGTCGTGCGGGTCGAAATCCCGCACCGGAACGCCCCACGGGCAAGCGAAATGACGCGGCCGTTCGCCAAGGATGCGGGCGAGTGCGTCCGAGGAGAGACGCAGTTCGTCGCGGAGCGACGTCTGGTTGAGGGTGGCGAGGCGCCGATGGGCGTGGGTGTGCGACCCGACATCCATGCCGCTCGCCCGCCAGCGCACGAGGTCGGCGGGTGTCATGTAGCCGTCGGCTCGCGACAGAGCGCTGTCGGGCGGCTCGGTCAGCCAGGCGGTGACGATGAAGGCAATCGCCGGAATGCTCCGCTCGACCAGAATGGGCAATGCGACGTCGATCTGGTCGGCATAGCCGTCATCGAAGGTGAGCAGGAAGAAGCGGCCCTTTGCGGCGCCGCCCGAGCGAATGAGGTCATGGGCCTGGTCGGCGCTGACGAACGTGCCGGCGCGTCCCAGATGGTCGAGTTGGCGCGCGAAATTGGCGCGATCGCGGACCGGGATGCGATGGTAGCAGAGCGTATAGACGCCGGCTGGCGCGGAGGCGAGGTCGCGCACGAAGGACAGCCCCCAGAGCAGCGGCCCGCGCGCCGGCGAATCCCGTAGCAGAGAACGCATGCGAGCGGCGGCGGCCGTGGGCAGGGTCATCGTCAAGGCATTGCTCGCTGGTGGGAGTCGGTCGGCGTCATGAACCTGCGGACGACGGCGGCAAACGGCAGCCGCCAAAGATGCGGGACGAGCGTCAGGTCGCGGATTGGGACCATCCCACTTTCCTCACCTATTCTGCGTCGACTTTGGCAAAGCCATTGGCCAAGGCCGTGGGCACGCCCGACAGGAGCGTCTTGAAGTAGCGGAGCTTCTGGTGGTTGCCGTTGGCGCTGATCCGCGGGAGCGCCGTCATGTGGTTGCAATGTTGCGGGTGAAGGACTCCGCGCCTGGTGGTCAAGGCCGTTTTCAACCCCAACTCCGCGGTCATCTCGAACTCGCGCACGCCGGCCGACGTCCTGTCTCCGACCGGGTAGCAGAAGTGCTCGGGACGCTGTCCGAGCATGGCCTCGGTCCGGGCGATGCCGCGCTCGATATCGGCCCGCGCACGGGTCAGCGACGCCTTGGCCAGCATGATATGCGACGCCGTATGCGTGCCGACGGTGACCAGCGGGTCGCTGGCGAGGTCGGCGATCTCACCCCAGTCCATGCAGAAGTCCCTGCAGGTCGTCTCGGTCTCGATGTCGGCGGCATTGGCCATCCGCCGGATGTGTCCGCGCATCTCGATCTCATCGGGCAGGGCGCGCAGCGCCCAGTAAAGCGTGCTGAAGGCATGCTCGCGCGCTGCGGCGTCCGTCAGTTCGAAATCGTACGGGGTGCCGTCGATTTCCGTGCTGAGATGGCGGCTCGCGGCGATGGTCCGTTCAAGCGTAACCCACCACAGATCGCCGGTCCCGTCAGCAAAGCGCGACGCCACGAAGATCGTGAAGGGCGCGCCCTGGCGCTTGAGAACGGGGTAAGCGAATTCGAGATTGTCCCGGTAGCCGTCGTCGAAGGTCAGGACGACGAAACGCTGCGAGAAATCTTCTTCCGTCAGGCGGCGATACGCCTCGTCCAGCGACACGATCTCCGTGCCAGTGTCACGGATGCCCTCGATCAACTCCTCGAGGAACTCCGGCGTGATCTCGAGATTGCGGTTTGGTTGAAACGCGCACGGCCGCGCCGGCCGTACGTGATGGAAGACCAGGATCGCACCGACACCGGACACGAAGCGCGGTGCCACACGATCGAGACCGGAAGCGCCAATCGCCTCCAGTCCGGCCAGGAGAATCTGTCTGCGAGCGTCCATCAGTCCCGAGTCCCTCGGCATGCCGCCAAAGGTTGGGCTAGAAGCAACCGCTGAAAGGGGCGGTCGATGGCATGGGTATCCATGGGCCTTGTCCTTTCTATCCGAACGTCGGAACCAGAACTGAACGTGATCGCCGCATCGTGGCCTCAGCGGTGGACGGCTTCGGCAATCATGATGCGCAGCATGGCGGGGACCACGCGGCTGTAGCGCGGCCACAGCCGCCGCGGCTCCTGCATCAGACGGTGCAGCCATTCGAGCCCGGCCGATCGCATCCATGCCGGCGCGCGGGATTGCAGGCCCGCGAAGAAGTCGAGCGCGGCGCCGGCGCCGACCAGCACGGTGTTTGGAAAATGCTTGGCATGGTTGGCTATCCAGTATTCCTGCTTGGGCGCACCGAGCCCGACCCAGATGACATCCGGCTGGGTGGCGGCGATCGCCGCAATGACGCTGGCCTCCTCGAGTGCTCCCGCTTCACGCAAGGGCGGCGCGTGCCAGCCGGCGATCGCCCCAGGCCCGAGCCGTTCTCCAGCGCGCGCCGCGATGCGCTGGATCGATTGCTCGTCGCCGCCGTAGAAGGTGTGGCGCATGGCCCGCGCTCGCGGATCGGCAAGCACGTCCCCGAGAAATTCCGCCCCGGCGACGCGCCGCACCGGATAGCCCTTGAGCCGGCCGAGCCAGACGCTCGGCATGCCGTCCGGCAGCGCCAGGCGTCCGCCATTGATGATCGCACGCAGTTTCGCGTCGGCCTGTGCCGCCACAATGCTGTTGGCGTCGGTGATCGTCACATAGCCGCCGGCGCCTGCCGACACCAAGGCGAAGAAGGCTTCGAGCGCAGCCGGACGGTCGATGCAGGAGAGGCTGACGCCGGCCAGCGTGAACCGCCTGTGTGCGGTCGGCGGTATGTCCGCGCCCGTCGCCCATGCGGTTGTCATGTCCGGCCCCTGTCGTGTGCGTGTGCTTCTGTAATCAATAGCAAGCGCAGGAGCCGAGCGGGCGATCCGCTCAGGTCAATTACAATTAATCTCTCAATTAATCTTAACAAATGTAGTTAACAATGGGAGTGTGCGTGAGAAGAACGTTCATCTGGCGAAAAGTTCCAGGCACAACCCTGAATGACTTGGACAAGCATTCAAATGCGGTTTTGCGGTCGCACGACGGTCACGACAGGCCGGCATTTTCGCGCGCCCGGTTGAGTGCGAGCGGCGTGTCGTCCTTGGCGGGAGATATCTCGGCGGCGCGGCGCGATGCAATCGCCTGGGCGTAGATGCTCTCGAGGCTCGCCAGTGCCCGGCGCTGGGTGTAGCGCGCCAGATAGATCTGGCGCGCCGCGGCGCCGCAGAGCGCGCTTCCGTGTGGATCGCCGGTCGCCCGGTCGATGGCCGCAGCAAGCGCGGCAGGGTCGCCGGGGCCGACCAGCCAGCCGGTGCGTCCGTCGTCGACGATCTCGGCGAGCGCGCCGATGCGCGATGCGATCACCGGCGTGCCGGCGGCGAAGGCTTCCGCCACGGTGACCGGGAAGCCTTCGTAACAGATCGACGGCACGACCACCGCGGCGGCCTGCGCCATGGCGATACGCGCCTCAGCGCGCGGCAGCGGCCCGGCGAAGTGCAGATTATCCGGCGCCTTGTTGCGTACCATGCCGGCCAACGGCCCGTCGCCGATCACCGTGATCGGCGCCTGCGTCAGTCGGGCGGCGGCGAGCAGGACGCGAATGCCTTTCTCCTCGCTGAGGCGCCCGACGAAGAGCGCGCCGGTGCGCACCGACGCCGGGCGATCGTCGATGTCTTCGACGGCGTTGGGCTTGACCACCATGCGTTCGCCGGGAACGCCAGCGCGCACGAAGATGTCGCGGGCGAAGTCCGACAGGACGACGAAGCGGTCGACATCGCGCTGCCATGTCCCCAGGCGGCGATGGCGGGCGATCATGTGGGCGAGCGCGGCCGAGCCGGTGAGCGAGCCACGGTAGCAGCGGCGGACAACGCCATTGAGGCTGGAGCCGTCGACGCAGAGTGCGCACGGCCGGCCGGCGCGCTGAAGGGTGGCGTTGGCGCAGGTGATGCGGAAATTGTGCAGGGTCTGCACGGTCGCCGGGCCGAGGGCCCGGACATGGCTGTGCACCGACGGCGAGATCAGCGGAAAGAAGTTGTGAACGTGGACGACGTCCGGCTGGTGGCGGCTGACCGCGTGGAGCACGCGGCCGCGCGCCTGCTTGCCGTCGGCGATGTCGAAGGCGGCACGCACCTTATCGCCTACGCCGGCGATCGTATCGTTGGAGAGGAAGACAGTGAAGACCTCATGCCCGGCGGCGCGCAGCAGGGCGGCCTCGTCGTCGACCACCGAGTCCTCGCCACCGCGCTGCTGGTAGCGGTTGTGGACAAGCAGGATCTTCATCGGCTGCCCCGCGCCGTTCAGGTCGCGTTGCGATAGGCGGAGGGCGAGACCAGCGTCATCAGCATGATGTAGACGTCGAACCACAGCGACCAGTTCTCGATGTAGAAGAGGTCGTGCGTGACGCGCGCCTCCATCTTCTCGCTGTGGTCGGTGACGCCGCGCAGGCCGTTCACCTGCGCCCAGCCAGTGATCCCCGGCTTGACGTTGTGGCGACGGGCATAGAGCGCAATCTTCTGCTGGTATTCGTCGTCCATCTTGAGCGCGTGCGGCCGCGGCCCGACGATCGACATCGATCCGCCGAGCACGTTGAGGAGTTGCGGCAGCTCGTCGATGCTCCAGCGGCGCAGGAAACGTCCGAGCCGGGTCACGCGGGAATCGTCCGCCGTCGCCTGGCGCGTCATGTCATCTTCCATGGTGGTCATGGTGCGGAACTTGATGATGCGGAAGACACGATTGTTGAAGCCGAGGCGGCGCTGGAAGAAGAGGGCAGGGCCAGGACTGTCGAGGCGGATGAGCAGCGCCACGAGAAGCAGGAAGGGCGCCAGCAGAACGAGCGCGGTCGATGCCACGACGATGTCGAACAGCCGTTTGGCCAGCCGCTTGCCGCGGCTGAGCGGTGCCCGTTCGAGCCGCAGGCAGGGCGCATTGGCAAGCCGCGACATGGCGACCGCGCCGTAGCGGTCGAAATCGTGCTCGGGGCCAAGATGGATCGAGGCCGGCACAGTGAGAAACGCTTCCGCCAGGCTTTCGATCGCCCGCCGGGATGACCATGGCAGCAGCAGAAGGATGTCCTCGACCTGAAGCGTGCGGGCGCGCGCCACCGCTTCGGCTACCGCCGCCGCCAACTCTTCGGACTGCGGCTCGAGCCTAGCCGGCAGCATCACCACGTCGGCGACGCGCATGCCCGAGCGGGCGGGATCGTAGCGGCGTTCGAAGCTCATCACCTCCGACTCCAGGCCGACGATGAGCACACGGTGCTCGACCAGCCAGCCGCTGCGGAAGCCGCGCCGTACCGCTGCGACGAAAGCGAGCCGGACCGCGGCCACGGCGGCAAACCCGAAGACGTAGAAGGCGATCGCGGTGCCACGCGAAATCGTGGCGCTGGTCTTGGTCAGGAAGGCCACGAGCAGGAAGGTAGCGAGCGCGATGTTCCAGCTCAGGAAGGCGACCGCGATGCTGCGCCGGTAGGAGTCGTCGGGACGCGGGTCGTACTGGCCCCTCAGCGCCTGATGCAGCACGAAGAACAGGCCAACGAGGGCGCCCTCTTCGGCATAGAAAACGATGTCGGGAAGCGCGCCGTAATAGAGATAGTTGTACGCGCTGCCGGCGGCCGGTGCGGTTGCCGCCAAGACAAGGATCTCCAGGCACGCGAGGCTGGCCGCGACCAGGCGTGCCGGAATAAGCGGCTTGGCCCGATAGGCGCGAGCTGTACCGACGGCGTCGGTGGCAGAGACCATGCTTTTCCGCGTTCTTTTGGCCCGATCCGGGGATCGGGAAAGCTGTGCCGCAGCCGTTTACGAGTTAACGATTGGCCGCAGCCGGTCGCAATATCAAAGATAAAAAATGGTTAAATTTAACCATAGTGCTTGATAAACGCGCGAATAACTCTGCAGGTTGCAGTCAGAGACAAGCAATCCCGGCACAATCGGCGATTGAATACTTCAGATTCTATGCTTCAGTTGCTTCATTGACCTCGTCGCAAAGCACCGGAGCCAGGCGCTGGTCCTCACGGATCGGCGCAACCGCCTCGCGCACGGCGCTGAGCGTGCTGAGCGTTGCGCTGGCGGTGAACAGGATCGCCCCGATGCGGTTGTCGGCAATGAGATGTTCGGTCACCCGATCGCTACCGAGCAGCGGCGCGTCGATGACGACGAGGTCGCTGTCCTTGATCTCCTCAAGGAAGCGCGAAGTCACCAACTGCTCGACCGCGGTGCCGTCGATCGGAGAGATCACGCGCAAGCCGGGGAAGCTGTCGATGTGCGAGACCGCCTGTCCGCCGATCGTCTCGCCGCCCTCGGGGCGGTGCCCGCCGCAGACGGCCTGCGTCACCACACCATTGGGATCGGCATCGACCAGCAGCACTTTCTGACCGTCGAGCGTTCCGCACAGGGCAAGAAAGAGGGAGAGCGCCGACTTGTTGCGCGCATCGTCGCCACTGGTGACCAGAAGGGTCAGCGGCGCACCGCCGGGTCGCCGCGCCCGGCCGCGCAAGCGCGCGAGCAGCAGGCTCACGGCACGATCGACCTCCTGCGCGTTGGCGGGGATGTCGTCGCCGCTGGCGAACGTCAGCCGCGGCAGTTCGGGCATGGAGGCGACGACGGCGTGCCCGCTGGCCCTCTCAAGATGACGGCGCGAGCGGATACGCGTGTCCGCCGGTTCGCGGGCAAGGGCAGGTGGTGCCGGTTCATGGGCGAGGGCAGGCGGTGCCGGTTGATGGACGATCAGCTCCAGCTGATGAACGAGGAGCGGCAATGGCGGCGGCGCAGGGACCGCCCGCGCCCCGCCGTAATCGCGGCCGGCGACCAGGAATGCATAGAACAGGAGGATCGTCGGCAGCGAATTGTGCGTCATGAAGGTGACGTCGGTCGCCGAGCCGAGCGTCAGAAAGACCATCAGGGCCGACAGCGTTCCCGCAACGCACCCATCCAGCGTCCGGTTCAAGAAGATGAGGTTGGCGCCGACCAGCACCAACCAATAGCCCATGAGGCCGACCAGGCCGAGACCGATGAGGACTTCGAGGACGGTGTTGTGGAAGTTCGGCGTGAAGAAATAGAGCTCGGTCGCGCGCAGCGACCACACCTGCGAAAACGGGGTGGTGTCGAAGAAGGCATGATATCCGTAGCCGAGTAGCGGGTGCTGGGCGATGAAGCCGGGCGCCAGCTTCCAGAAGTCGGCGCGGCCGGTGAACGTCGCATCGCGGCCGAGCATTTCCGATAGCCAGGCGAAATCGACGAAGGGCAGCATCGCCGCAACGGCGATGGTGGCCGCGGCGGCGATGGCGATGACGAGGTTGCGCCGCCGGCCGGCGCGGTTGGCCGCCACAAACACCAGCGAGGTGAGCACGCATCCGACCAGGGACGTGACCGCATTGGCGAGCAGCAGCGCCGCTACCAGGATCGCCATGCCGGTCGCCCGCCAGCGCCAGCGCGACCTATCCAGGAAGATAAGGATGAGCAGCGCCACGGCCGCATAGAGGCCAAGCGCCTGCTTATGGTCGAACACGCCGGCCAGGCTCCCCTGCATCAGCAGGCCGGGCCGGTCCAGCTCCGACATGACGCTGTGGGGGTTGGCGACCAGCAGGACAAGCGAGATCCCCGCTAGGGCCACGATGGTCCAGCCGATTGTCAACAGCAGGAACCGCGGCGGCGCCGTGACGGCAAGCGCCGCCGCGACGACGATGGTGAGGTTGAACATGGCCGAGAAGACCAGGCTCGATTGCGGAGCGTCCGCCCACAGCGAGGACAACAGAACGAAGATGGCAAACGGAACCAGCGCCAGGACCCGGACGTCGATGCCCCGCCGCCAAGCGTCGCGCAGCAGCAGGACCGCCGCCGCGCCGTAGAGCAGGAACCACAGACCGACATAGAGGGGGTTGTCCCGCCCACCCCCAGCCTGGTCCAAGTTCGCGTCCAGCCGCGGCACGAAGACCTGAAGATAAAAGGCGTGCATCGACCACAGCACGACGAACAGCACGAAGGCATAGACCGTCAGGGGCAAGCCCCGGCGTTCGGCAATCGGCGGCTGGGCGATGGCGAGGTCGGCGTGCATCGCGTGTCCTTAGCTAGCCTGGATTGACCGTCGCGTTCCGCCCGAAACCGAAGACGATGGGCGCGATCACGATACCGGCCCCCAGCAGAAGCCCTAGAAGAAGGAAAGCCGGCAGCACGAGCCGCGCAGACAGGTTCGACTTGCTCAGTGGCTCGGTTGCCGCACTGATGAGCCGGATGTTCGTGGTATCGACGGCCGTTTGCTCGCCCAGTTCCCGCGACCGGGCCAGGAAGGTCTCGTACACTGTTTGATTGGCCTGCGCCTCGCGTTCGAGTTCGCGCAGCTTGACCAAGGCCTGGCTCGACTCGGTCGCTGTCACCGAAAGGCGATCGAAGGCCTGCTGCAGGGTCTGCTGGTTGGCCAGGGCGCGCGCGTAATTAGCGCGCAGCGAAGCACCGATGCGAGCAACTTCGGCCTGGATGGCCGCGTTGATGCCCGTCAGCTCGGCATCGACATTGAGCAGTTCAGGGTGTTTCGGCCCAAGCGTCAAGACGAGCTGGGCCCTATGCCGCTCTACCTCGGCCGCCTGCGACCGGAGCTGGGCCAGGGTCGGCGAATCGACTGCCTCGCTGATCCCGCCCTCTGCCCCAGCCTTCAGCGTCTCGAACTGCTGAAGCTTGGCCGCCGCTGCCGCGGTAGCGGTTTTGGCGTCGGTCAGCCGCGTATTGATTTCGGCAAGCTGCTGGTTGGTGACCAGGTGTCCCTCGGCGTCGACCAGGTGGTGCTCGCGCTTGTAGGTCTCGACGCGGTTCTCGACGTCGTTGACCTGCGCGCTCAACTGGCCGAGACGCGCTTGGAGCGCGACGCTGCTGCGTCGCGCGAGGTCCGCCCGCTCACTCACCGAGCTGGTGATGTAGGTCTGGACGATCGCATTGGCGATGCGCGCCGACTTCGCCGCGTCCTTGGTCCACACGATCACGTCGACCACGAAGCTGCGTTCGGTGCGCCGCACTGCCAGGTGTTTCTTGAGTGCCTGCAACGCCTCCAGCCGCGCGTCGTCCACGCCAGCCTGGCGCGGCAAGAACAGCTGGCGCGCCGCGCCAAACAAATTCGACAGGAAAGACCCCCCGACGAATTCGGGATCATCGGTCAGGTGCTCCTGGTCGATCACTGGGTTGAGCACGCTCGCAGAAGAAATCACGCGCATTTCGTTCTCGACCACGGCGACATTGGCGTCGGCCGACTGGGGATCGGGACTGACCTCGTTCTTCACCACCTGCAGCCCGAGCGGATCGATGATGAGCTCGGCCGCTGACTGGTAGCGTGGCGGCGAAAGCAGCAGGAAAGCGACGCCGAGTGCCAGGAAGAGAGCCGCGACCAGAGCAATGAAGCGCCGTCGGCGCCACAGCGTCTTGAGCGCCTGTTGGACGTCGATCGTCGCGGCCGTGCCCACGCCTTGCGGAGACCACGCCATGGCCGCCGTCGCCTGTCCCGGTAGGTTGGCCGGATAGGTGGGGTTGATCGTCACTGGCGGCTCCTGGTGTGCATGGTTCACGCCCTCGCGGCGGGCTTTGGCCAAAGGACTGGTGCGCCAGGCTGCAAGATCGGTTCCGCCGGCCTTTGTGCCGCGGTGGGACAGACATCCCCGCGCCGGCAACCGTCCGCTTGCCAACCGGCGGCACTGGCGCCGACCGGCTGCCGACATGGACCGGCGCGCCATGGTTAATGTCTTATGCTGACACAGGAGACGATCGGTACGGCCATTCGGTCCTTGCGGAGATCGTGCTGACACGGTTAACAGCACGCAGGCAGGGCACAGCAGCACGCCGTCTGCCGTCTCAATCGATGCGATGCGCTTGCAGGGCGGAGCCAGGACGCGCGTGACCGACGCAGGCGATATTCCCGAAGAGGTCTGGGTCGAGGTCGGGCACTACACCAATGGCCGGGCGGCCAGCGAGCATGCGCTGGTTCTGGTCGCCGCCGGGATCGACTGCCAGATGGCCTCGCGCGGCTGGGGCGTGGCGCTGCTGGTCGCCGCCTGGCACGCCGAAGCGGCGCGCCAGGAACTAGCCGCCTATGCCGAGGACAACCGGCCCGACCCCGGGCCGCCGGTGCACCGCCATCCGGTCGGCGACGGCATCACCGGTGTGCTCGCCTATTGGTGCGTCATGGTCTTCGTCTATGTCGCCGCCGGCCAGCACCTTTTCGGCGCAGACTGGCTGACGGCGGGCGAGGGGCAGGCGGGGCTCACCATCGGCGGCCAGTGGTGGCGTGTCGTCACGGCGCTCGGCCTCCATGCCGATCTCGGCCATATCGGCAGCAATCTGGTAGCCGGCAGCCTGTTCGGATTCTTCCTCGCCGAGATTCTCGGCAGCGGCTTCGCCTGGCTGATGATTCTGGCGGCCGGCGCCGCCGGCAACGCCATCAACGCGTTCGTCCAGCCGGCATCGCACACCTCGATCGGCGCCTCGACGGCGATCTTCGGCGCTGTCGGCCTGCTGGCGGTGCTGGCCATCCGGTACCGTCCGCGGCGATGGCGGCGGGGCCTGCGCCGCTGGGCGCCGCTCGCCGCCGGCATCATGCTGCTCGCCTTTCTTGGCATCGAGGGCGAGCGCATCGACATCGGCGCCCATATTGCGGGCTTTTCGGCCGGTGCGGTGATCGGTGCCGCCATTCTGGCAACCGGTCAGCCGGCGCCGACGCCATGGCGGCAGGCAGTGAGCGCCGTCCTCGCTTTGGCCATCTTCGCCGGCGCCTGGATCGTGGCGCTCACCCACGGCGGGTGAGGAAGCAATTGTGGCGAAGGCCTGTGGTCAGGGTCACAGTGCTCCAACAAAAAGCACGCCATGGCCCAATTGTCATGCTATGCACAATCGGCCGCGTGGAACGTGATCAGGACAGTTCGCGCGCTCGGGGAAGATCGCCGTTCAGTAGACTTTCGACCGTGAAGTAAAGGAGCTTCCCAGGCAGGGCAGCTTTCATGGCCTTCGCGGTATGTCCCCGACAACACCAAGGAGACAAGACGATGTTCAGGAAGTTGCTGTTCAGCGCATTTGCCGCGCTGGTGCTCGCCGGAGGCCTGCTGATGGCCAGCGCCGTTCCCGGAGATACCGCTCCGGTGCCCATGATGAGTGCCGTTCCGCATGTTCAGGTCGACGACAACCTGATCCAGGTGAGGAGCTGCGGCCCTTGGAACAACTGGTGCCAGCCCACCCAGAACTGCGGTCCGTGGAACAACTGGTGCCGGCCCACCGTCAATTGCGGTTCGTGGAACAACTGGTGCGGCCGCGGCCCCGGCGGTGGTGGCGGCGGCGGTGGTGCCAGCGGGTGCGTTTCGTTCGGTGGCGTTCAGTTCTGCGTCGGCAATGGCGGCACCAACTGCCGCTGGCACAACGGCCGCAAGTACTGCAACAACGGCCCGAGCTTCGAGCGCAAGTGCGTCACCGTGAACCAGAAGCGCTATTGCAACTACAAGCACAACGGCCCCTGCGTCTCCGTCAACGGCGAAAACTACTGCCGTTTCAACTAGGCCGCGAGATCCTTTGCTGGGGAGGCGCCCACGAAGGTGGGCGCCTCCTCTTTTTGTGCCCGAGGGGGACCATCGCCCTTTGCCAGGGTGGGATCGCTCCGCCGTAGCGATTCCATCCGATCGTGAAAGGCATTAGCGTTCGGGGCCCCCGCCACCGGCCTGCGACTCAAGCCCGTCATGACCTTTCCCTCATTCCGAAGCGGCGACCGGCGCCGGCTGGCGATCGTGCTCATCTTCGCCATCCACGGTGTGACGGTCGGGACCCTGTTCTCGCGCATCGCCGAACTGCGGCTGGCCACGGGCCTCAGCGAGGCCGCGCTTGGCATCGCCCTCATCGGCGTGCCGGCCGGCGTGTTCCTCGGCGCGCTCATCGTCAGCCGGAGGATCGAACGCTACGGCACGCGCGCGATCCTGCTAACGATGCTGCCGTTCTTCGCCGGCAGCATCGTTGTCTCGGCGCTGGCCTTCGATACGGCGACGCTGTTTGCGGCGCTGATGCTCTTCGGCTTCGGCCTCGCCAACTGCAACGTCGCCATGAACGTCGAGGCCGACCGGGTGGAAGCGGCGACCGGCCGGCGCCTCTTCAACCGCTGTCACGGCAGTTGGGGAGTCGGCTTTCTCCTCGCCTCGCTTGCCGGCACCGGCATGGTCGCCGCCGGGGTGTCGCCGCTCTTCCACTTCATCCTCGTCTTCGTGCTGCTCACGGCCCTCGCCACCGCCACCATCGCGCCGATGACGGTGAGCCCACCGCGGAGCCACCGCGGCGCCGCGCGCCCACTCGGCCGCCTGGCGCTGCCGACGCTCGGGGTGATCCTGGTGATGGGCTTCGCCTTGTCCGGCATCGTGCTCGAGGGCAGCGCCCGCGCCTGGTCCGTAATCTATCTGCGTGACGATTTCGCCGGCGCCGACTGGGTGTCGACGCTGGCCCTGCCGGCCTTCGTCGTCTTCCAGACACTCGGCCGCTTCCTCGCCGACCCGCAGGTCGAGCGCCATGGTCCAGCCCGCGTGGCGATCGCCCTCAGCGCCGTCTCAGCGGCGGGCGTCGCTCTGGTGGTCATTGCCCACTCGGTGCCGGTGGCGCTCGCCGGATTCGCCCTTATCGGGTTCGGCATCAGCACCGTTCATCCGCAGTCGATGTCGGCGGTGGCGCGTCTCAGCGACCGGCCGTCGTCACAGAACGTCGCATCCTTCGCGACCCTGGTGACGGTGATCGGCTTCGTCGCGCCGCCGCTCTTCGGCTTCGTCGCGTCGCGCTACGGGGTGCGCGTCTCCTTCACCATGCTGCTGCCGTTGCCGCTCATTGCGCTGGCGTTCGCTCGGTTTCTCGATCCGCCGCCGGAGCCGCCTGGTCAAGGCTGATGTGCACCTTGTAGCAGCCGGGGTCCTCCGGGTCGGGATGGACGGCGAAGCCCATCTCGCGACACATGAGCAGCATTTCGCTGTTCTCGGCCAGCACCTCGCCTTCGACGATCTCGAGCTCCTCGCTGCGCGCATAGGCGAGCAACTGCTCCATCAGCGCCCAGCCGATGCCCCGGCCCTGCAGGTCGGTGCGCACGATGACGCCGTATTCGGCGTGGGTGTAGTCCGGATCGGCGATGATGCGCGACACGCCGAGCAGGGTGCCGTTCTCCGGATCGAGCGCGACGAAGGCCATCTCGCGGGCATAATCGATCTGAGTCATGCGGGCGAGGAACTCGTGGCCGAACTCCTTGCGCGGTGCCAGGAATCTCAGGCGGATGTCACGGTTGTCGACCTTCGCGAAGAAGTCGGGATAGAGCCGGGCGTCGTCCGGCCGGATCGGGCGCAGCAGCACGTCGACCCCGCCGCTGGTCGTAACCCGCTTCTCCCACTCGCTCGGATAGGGTCGGATCGACAGGCGCTTGTTGGGCGCCACCTCGTCCAGCCGCTCCGGATCGATGACGATACGGGCGTCGAGGACGACCGCGCCGTTCTGGTCGGCGAGCAGCGGGTTGATGTCGAGCGAGGCGATCTCCGGGCAGTCGATGACCATCTGCGACACCTGAATGAGGGCGCGGGCGATGGCGTCGATGTCAGCCGGCGGCCGGTCGCGATAGCCGGCCAGCAGCTTGGAGATGCGCGTCTGGTGCATCAGGTCGCAGGCCAGCTTCATGTCGAGCGGCGGCAAGCCGACGGCGGTATCGGCGACCACCTCGACCGAGGTGCCGCCGGCGCCGAACAGGATGATCGGGCCGAACAGCGGGTCTTCGCCGATGCCGACGATGAGTTCGTGGGCCCCGGGGCGCGAGATCATGGCCTGGACGGTGAAGCCCTCGATGGAGGCTTCGGGCGCCTTGGCGGCGACGCGGTCCAGGATGCCCTGGGCGGCGTTCGCGGCAGCCTGCGGCGTGCGGATGCCGAGCACGACGCCGCCGACGTCCGACTTATGGCTGATGTCGCGCGACAGCAGCTTGACCGCGACCGCCGGGTTACGGGTAAGCAAATCGGTCGCAATCGTCTCGGCTTCCTTGACGGTGTGGGCGACAATCGTCTCGACCACCGGCACGCCGAAGGCGGCAAGCGCCGCCTTGGCTTCCGGCTCGGTCAGCGTGGTGCGGCCGTCGGCGGCCACCTCGCGGAACAGCTTGCGCGCCGCGGCGACATCGGTGGGGATCTGCGGCGCCGAGGGCGGCGTCTGCATCAACTCGCGTTGGGCGGCGCTGTAGCCGGTAAGATAGGTGAGGGCGCGCACCGCCTCGGAGGGGGTCTCGTAGGTGGCCACACCGGCATCGCGCAAGATGGCGCGGGCCGGGGTTGCATCGTGCTCGCCGAGCCAGCAGGTCAGGATCGGCTTGAAGCGCGGCGGATGCTTGGCGTCGATGTCGCGCACGGTGTCTGCCACCGCCTGGGCCGAGCCGGTCGGCGAGGCAAGAGCGGTCGGGCAGGCCATGACCAGCAGGGCGTCGACATTGTCGTCGTTGAAGACGCCCTCTATTGCCGCGCGGTAGCGCTCGGGGCCCGCGTCGCCGATGATGTCGACCGGGTTGGCCCTTGACCAGGTATTGGGGAGCACCTTGTCGAGAGCGTCGAGCGTCTCCTGCGAAATCGGCGCGATCTCGCCGCCGTAGTCGATCATCCGGTCGATGGCCAGAACGCCGGCGCCGCCGCCATTGGTGACGATGCCGAGGCGTCCGCGCTCGATCGGCGAGAAGCGGGCCAGCGTCTCGGCCGCTTCGAACAGCTCTTCGAGATCGGTAACGCGCAAGAGGCCGGCGCGGCGGAAGGCGGCGTCGGCGGCGCCGTCGCTGCCGGCGAGCGCGCCGGTGTGGGTGGCCGCCGCCTTGGCACCGGCCGCGTGGCGGCCGGCCTTGATGACGATGACCGGTTTCATGCGCGCGGCGGAGCGCGCCGCGGACATGAACTTGCGCGTGTTGTAGACGGTCTCGAGGTAGAGAAGGATCGCCCGCGTGTTGCTGTCGGTGGCGAGCAGGTCGAGCATGTCAGCGACGTCGACGTCGGCCATGTCGCCGAGCGAAACGATGTTGGAGAAGCCGATCTTGCGGTCGACGGCCCAATCGAGCACGGCAGAGGCCAGCGCCCCCGACTGCGACAGGAAAGCGAGCTTGCCGGGCTGCGGCGCGATGTGGGCGAAAGAGGCGTTGAGACCGATGCCGGGGACGAACATGCCGAGGCTGTTCGGCCCGAGGATGCGCAGCATGTGCGGCCGGGCGGCGTCAAGCATCAGTTGGCGCAGGCCGCTCTCGCGGGTCAGGCCCGCGGTCAGCACCATGGCGGCGCGGGTTCCCCGCTCGCCGAGCTCGGCGATGACAGCGGGCACCGCCTTGGCCGGGGTGGCGACGACCGCCAGGTCCGGCGCTGCCGGCAGCGATTCGATATCGGGGAAACACTGCAGTCCGTAAATTTCCTGGTGCTTCGGGTTGACCGGCCAGATCGGTCCCTTGAAGCCGGCATCGCGTACGTTCTTGGTGACGAACAGGCCCACCGAACCTTCCCGCGGCGAAGCGCCGATGATGGCAACCGAGCGGGCTCGGAAGGCGTATTCCAGATTGCGTATAGTCATTTCATTGAGCCTTGCGTGTTTCTGGCCGGGTCACATGCGAGTCTTTTTAGCGTGGCGCGACAGCAGGTTTGTGATCCAGCGCAATTAAAAGTGCGTATTTGCTGGAGATCGCGCGCGGGTCGGGCCGGCGCCCTCGCCGCAACGGGATCGGCGGTCGCGCGCCCCTACGACGCGCGCGAAGGGGATGCGGTTCATGGTCTTTGCGAGACAGGAAACGCTCTTGTGCGCGGCGAGACAAGCGCAGATTTTCCGCAGCGCAGCATCCCGCAGACCGCGCCCGCGCGTGACCCGCGATGCCGAGTCGCCGGCGTGCGCAGAGGGGGACAACGTCGGCAAACCGCTCTGCCATGAGAGGCGTCGCACAAATCGGCAGGACCGCGATCACGAATTTTGAATGGCTGTAACTAAAGTTCTTGCGCGGCGCGCAGCGGCCGCAGCTCTGCCCGCCGCTTCGCCTTTGCATCACGAATCGCACGTCGGCGCGCCAAGCCGGCCGCACATCAGGCGAGAAAACACATTGCAAAAATAGAATATATAAGACTGTGAATGCTGACTTTTAGTTGCGCCAAGTGCAAGCGTTGATCCATGTCAAGCATTGGTCGAATTTTAGTTGGTTTTCCGCGGCGCAATAGCTTGTCGGAGGGGTTTTCTGCGGCGCCAAAGCGTGGAATATTTCGCGCGCCCGCCAGATGGTGGGCGGCATCAAGACTACGGGGTTTGTCATGGCCAGCGATCATTCGGCGGGACCGCCGCAGAAGGGGCTGGAAGCCCTGTTCGCTGCGCCGGGCGCCGCCGGGGTTGACGGCTCAGCTTGCGACGACATTTCGACATTGGGGGAACCGCCGGCAGGCGGGAGGGGCGGGCGCTACGGCGCTCGTTTGCGTCTGAAAGGGTCGATCGAAAGCGTGCGTGCCGGCGAATCCCCGGACGGTCCGTCGGTTCACCTCTCATCATTTCTAATCGGGAGTGCCGCCTAGACCATTCAGCGCGCGCCTGTCGCGTAACGCGCCGGCGCGCAGATCGAAACCTCGCAAACCTCGAAAAAACCGATTCTCTCCAAGCGGAGATGGAAAGAAAGACATGCCTGGCAAAACCTCGCAATCCTCACCCCCCCAAGGCGCCGCTCCGGCCACCGGACCGGAGATCATCAAGATATGTGCCGGCTTCGGCAACGATCCGCATCGGATGATGGACATCCTGCACGCCGTCCAGGACCGCTATCGCTGGATCGCGCCGGAAACCATGGAGACGATCGCCGAGGCGACCGGCCTGTCGCGCATCCAAGTCGAGGGCGTGGCAAGCTTCTACAGCTTCTTCTCGCTCACGCCGAAGGGCAGGGTGACGATCCGCCTGTGCGACGACATCATCGACCGGTTCGCCGGGCTTGATGCGGTTGTCGCCGAATTCGAGAAGGTATTGGAAATCGGCGTCGGCGAGACCTCGGAAGACGGGGCCTTCTCGCTCGAATACACGCCCTGCATCGGCATGTGCGACCAGGCGCCGGCGGCGATGATCAACGACGTCATCATCACCCACCTGACGCCGGAACGCGCGCGCACGATCGCCGAGGCGCTCAAGGCCGGCGATGCGCCTGAAGAGGTCGCCGTGCCCGGCTTCAGCCAGGTTTCGCCTCATCAGCGGGCGACCCGCATGGTCGACAACAATATCCGTCATGCCGGCGCGGTCCTGCTCGGGCCGGTGCCTATGGATGCCGGCCTGAAGAAGGCCCTCGAACTGGCGCCCGAACGCATCATCGACACGATCAAGGCGAGCGGCCTGCGCGGCTGCGGCGGTGCCGGCTTCACGACCGGCATGAAGTGGAAATTCGCCGCCGAGGCCAAAGCCGAGAAGCGCGTCATCATCTGCAATGCCGACGAAGGCGAGCCCGGCACCTTCAAGGACCGGGTGCTTCTGACCGAGCGGCCGCAGCTCCTCATCGAAGGCATGACCATCGCGGCGCGCGCCGTCGGCGCCAGCGAGGGCATCCTCTATCTTAGGGGTGAATACGTCTATCTGCGCGAACTGATCGAGGAGGTGCTGGCCGACCGCCGCGCCCGCGGCATGCTCGGCAACAGCATCTTCGGCGTCGCCGGCTTCGATTTCGATGTCCGCCTGCAGATGGGCGCCGGCGCCTATATCTGCGGCGAGGAGGGGGCGCTCATCTCCTCCTGCGAGGGCCTGCCGGGCGAACCCAAGACCCGCCCGCCGTTCCCGGTCACCAAGGGCTATCTTGGGCTGCCGACGGTGGTCAACAACGTCGAGACCTTCTGCCACGTCGCCCGCATCATGGATAAGGGCGCCGACTGGTTCTTCAAGATCGGCTCCCAGGGCAGCCACGGCACCAAGCTCTTCTCGGTTTCCGGCGACTGCCTCAATCCGGGCGTCTACGAGCTGCCCTACGGGCTGTCCGTGAAGGAGCTTCTCGAGATGGTCGGAGGCGAGGACGCCGAGGCCGTGCAGATCGGCGGCCCGAGCGGCACGATGATCGGCAAGGCAAGCTTCCATCGCCGGCTCACCTTCGACGACCTGGCCACCGGCGGCGCCATCATTGTCTTCAATGCGCGGCGCAACGTGATCGAGATCGTCGAGTACTACCTCTCTTTCTTCGTCCACGAGAGCTGCGGCTACTGCACGCCCTGCCGGGTGGGCAACGTCTTCCTGCAGAAGGCGATTGCCAAGTTCGGCAAGGGCCTCGCCAATCCTGAGGACATCGACTACCTGAAGGATTTGTCGAGCACGATCATGGAGACCAGCCGCTGCGGCCTGGGTCAGACCTCGCCGCGTCCGGTTCTCACCACGCTTGAGAACTTTCCGCTGATCTATTCCACCCTGGTCAAGCCACCCAAGGACAGGATCAGGGCGACCTTCGACATCCAGTCGGCCATCGACGGCGCGCGCAAGCTCGCCCAACGTCGGTCCTATATCTACGACAAGGATTACTCAAAGTGAGCGGCCACGATTTCACCTTCACCATCGACGGCGTGACCGTCCCAGCCAAACACGGCCAGACGATCATGGAGGCGGCCGACGCGGCCGGCATCTACATCCCGCGTCTGTGCGACCACGAAGGCCTCCGCCACCAGGGCGGCTGCCGCGTGTGCACCGTCAAGGCGGCGGGGCGCAGCGTTTCCTCCTGCACCCAGCCAGCGGCGCCCGACCTCGTCGTCGAGAACGAGACCCCGCACATCACCAAGCTCCGGCGCGACCTCGTGGAGATGCTGTTCCACGAAGGCAACCACCTCTGCCCGATGTGCGAGGCGAGTGGCAATTGCGAGCTGCAGGCCATGGCCTACCGGCTCGACATGACCGACCCGACAAAGTTCCCCTATCTGCAGCCGAACCGCGACGTCGATGCCTCGCATCCCGACATCGCGCTCGACACCAACCGCTGCATCTCGTGCGGGCGCTGCATCCGCGCCAGCCAGGACATCGACGGCAAGGGGCTGTTCGGTTATGTCGGCCGCGGCATCCACCGGCGCGTCGCCGTCAACGGCAGCGATCTGGCCCATACCGATGCGGCGGTGACCGACCACGCCATTTCGGCAGACGTCTGCCCGGTCGGCTGCATCATTCGCAAGCGCGAAGGGTTCATCATTCCGATTGGTGAGCGCGAGTTTGATAAGGGCCTGATTGGCCACGAGATCGAGGAGAAGCGGCATGCCTGAATTGAGAAAGGCGCGCATCGCCACTGTTTCACTGGCTGGCTGCTTCGGCTGTCACATGGCCCTGCTTGACGTCGACGAACGGCTGATCGAGCTGATGAAGCTGGTCGAGTTCGACCGTTCCCCGCTGAACGACATCAAGAATTTCACCCAGCGCTGCGATATCGGCATCGTCGAGGGTGGCTGCTGCAACGAAGAGAACGTCCACACACTGAGGGCGTTTCGCCGCAATTGCGACGTGCTCATCGCGCTCGGCCAATGCGCCATCATGGGCGGCCTGCCGGCGCTCAGAAATGCCGTGATGCATTCTGAAAATCCGCTGCGCGAGTGCCTCGAGGAGGCCTACCTCACCGGCAAATACATCCGCAACGAAACGCACCACATTCCGCGCGATCCGGCCCTGCCGCTGCTGCTCGACCAGGTCTATCCCTGCTCGGAAGTGGTCGAGATCGACTACAACATTCCGGGTTGCGCCCCGAGCGGTGACATCATCTTCAACACGCTCGCCGGTCTGCTGACCGGCAAGTTCCGCGGCTTCGAGCGCGAACTGATCAAGTTCGATTAGGAATAGACCAATGGCTGAATCAAGACTGATCGAAATTGCTCCGGTGACCCGCGTCGAAGGACACGGCAAGGTCACCATCCACATGAACGAGGCCAACGAGGTCGAGGAAGCGCGGCTGCACATCGTCGAGTTCCGCGGCTTCGAGCGCTTTATCCGCGGCCGTCTGCTGTGGGAGGTGCCGGTCATCGTGCAGCGCCTGTGCGGCATCTGCCCGGTAAGCCACCATCTTGCCGCCGCCAAGGCCATGGACATGATCGTCGGCGTCGACACGCTGCCGCCGACGGCGGAGAAGATGCGCCGCCTGATGCACTACGGCCAGGTGATGCAGAGCCACGTCCTGCACTTCTTCCATCTGGCGGCCCCGGACCTGCTGTTCGGCTTCGACGCTCCGGCGGCCAAGCGCAACGTCTTCGAGATCCTCAAGGAGAATCCCGAGCTCGGCCGCCGCGCCGTGATGATGCGCAAATATGGGCAGGAGATCATCGAAGCCACGGCCGGCAAGAAGGTGCACGGCACCGGCGCCATCCCCGGTGGCATCAACCGCAATCTGCCGATCGAGAA
Organism: uncultured Alphaproteobacteria bacterium; assembly: GCA_963785065.1. GTDB lineage: Bacteria > Pseudomonadota > Alphaproteobacteria > Rhizobiales > Kaistiaceae > CAVSRC01. Next base: position 208,655 of record CAWATX010000004.1, on the reverse strand, counting down.
GCGCGATGCCTTCCTCAAGGACATCGACACGATGACCGAATGGGTCGGCGACGCGATCACGCTGGCCAAGGACTACACGCTCGGCCATCTCGAGCTGGTCAACAGCTTCGCCTCCTTCCCGTCGAACTTCATGTCGATCGTTCGCGAGGATGGCGCCCTCGATCTCTACAACGGCCTGTTCCGTCTGAAGGATCCGGACGGCAACATCCTCGTCGATAAGGTTGTCAACAAGGACTACTACAACTACGTCATCGAGGACGTGCGCTCCTGGTCGTACATGAAGTTCCCCTATTACAAGGAGATGACCCCGGAGACCGGCTGGTATCGCGTCGGTCCGCTGGCGCGGTTGAATAACGTCGACTTCATCGACACGCCCAAGGCCAATGCCGCGCTCAAGGAACTGCGGGCGGTGACCAACGGCGCCCCGCTGTTTGCCTCGCTCGGCAACCACTGGGCGCGCATGATCGAGGTCATGCACTGCGTCGAGATGATCAAGCTGCTGCTCCATGATCCGGACCTGCAGGGCACCGACCTTGTCGCCAAGGGCGACCGGCGCGAGGAAGGCGTCGGCGTCATCGAGGCGCCGCGCGGCAACCTCATCCACCACTACAAGGTCGACGAGCACGACCAGGTCACCTACTGCAACCTGATCGTCTCCACGACGCACAACAACGAGGGCATGAACCGCGCCGTCAAGGATGTCGCCGTCAAGCACCTGTCCGGCCACGAGCAGATCACCGAAGGCATGCTCAACCACATCGAGGTGGCCATCCGCGCCTACGATCCGTGCCTCAGCTGCGCCACGCATGCGCTCGGACAGATGCCGCTTTCGGTCGAGATCCACGACGCTGCCGGCAACATCATCGACAAGCGCGTCACCGGAGAAGCCTGAGGCAATGGCGGCACTCCTGATCGGTTTCGGCAACCAGGGCCGCGGCGACGACGGCCTTGGTCCGCTCTTTGCCGAACGGATCGAAAAGGCGGCGCCCGCCGGGCTCGACGTCGACATCGACTATCAGTTGACCGTCGACCATGCGCTCGCCGCGTCCGAAGCTGATCTGGTGATCTTCGCCGATGCCGAGATCGGCGCGGAGGGGTCGTTCTCCTTCGCGCCGGTCCGTGCGGAAGGCGCCACCGGCATGGGCAGCCACGAACTGTCGCCGCAGGCGGTGCTGACCCTTGCCAAGACGCTCTATGGGCGCGAGCCGCCGGCCTTCATGCTCGGCATTGCCGGCTGGGACTATGGCGAGGTCAAGGAAGGGCTGAGCAAGGAGGCAACGGCCCATCTCGACGAGGCCGAGGCGTTCTTCCTCGACTGGTATGCGGGGGTTTCGGCGGAATACGGGGAGAAAGCGGAACGGTTGACCGATGCATGAGCTGTCGCTCTGCGAAAGCCTGCTCGACATTCTGAAGTCAGAGGCTGAGACGGCCAAGTTCACGAAGGTCAAGCGGATCACGCTCGAAGTCGGCCCGCTTTCTACCGTCGAACCGGACGCCATGCGCTTCGGTTTCGATGTTGTGATGCGCGGCAGTTTGGCCGAGGGTGCCAGGCTCGATATCGTCACCGAGCCGGCCGAGGCGCGCTGCCTGAGCTGTTTCGAGCTGGTCACCGTCAGTGACAGGCTGTCTCAATGCCCCAAATGTGGGGGCACAGAACTGCAGATCAGCGGCGGCGATGCCCTGCGGATCAAGGAATTGGAGGTTTCGTGATGTGTGCGACCTGCGGCTGCGGCAAGGGTGAAGTGACCATCGAAGGCCACGATCATCACCATCACCACGATCACGGCCATGATCATGGCCACGACCATCATCACGATCACGACCATCATCATGATGGCGAGAGTCGGGTGGTGGCGGTTGAACGCGACCTCATGGAAAAGAACAATGCGCTTGCCGCCGAGAACCGGGGCTATTTTGGCGCGCGCGGTATCCTGGCGCTGAACCTCGTCTCCAGCCCCGGATCGGGCAAGACCGAGCTTCTGGTCAAGACCATCGAGAAGCTGAAGGAAAGGGTCGTGCCCTTCGTGGTCGAGGGCGACCAGCAGACGACCAACGACGCCACCCGCATCCGCGCCACTGGCGCCGCCGCCATCCAGATCAACACCGGCAAGGGCTGCCATCTCGACGCCCATATGGTCGGCCATGCGGTCGAGCATCTCGCTCCCGCCGAGGGCTCGGTGGTCTTTATCGAGAACGTCGGCAACCTCGTTTGCCCGGCCGGCTTCGACCTCGGCGAGGCGCACAAGGTGGTCATCCTCTCGGTCACCGAAGGCGACGACAAGCCGCTGAAATATCCCGATATTTTTGCGGCGTCCGATCTTGTCCTGATCAACAAGACCGACCTTCTGCCCTATGTCGATTTCGACATGGAGAAAGCCACCGCCAATGCCCGCCGCATCCGGCCCGGCATCAAGGTGCTGCCGGTCTCGGCGCGCAGCGGCGAAGGGCTCGACAACTGGATCGCCTGGCTGATGGGCGCCCGTGCCATGGTGTTGGCCGGCCATCCGCTCGGCGTTGCCGCCGAATAAGGTCCGGGCTTGAGCAACGCGCTCCGCGGTCGCGAAAGGATCGCGGTCACCGGCAACGTGCAGGGGGTCGGCTTCCGCCCCTTCGTCTGGCGCGAGGCCTCGGCCCGCGGGCTTGCCGGCCATGTGGTCAACACGCCTGAGGGCGTGACGCTGGAGGTCGAGGGGCCGGCGGAGGCTATCGACGCGCTCGTTGCTGCACTGAAGGACCCGCCGCCGCCGGCAGCGACCGTCACGCTGACGCGCCAGGTCGTGGAGCCCACCGGTGAAACCGGCTTTGCCATCCGCGACAGCGCGCTTGGCGGCACGCGCAGCGCCGCGGTGTTGCCCGATTTGGCGACCTGCGAGGAATGCTTCGCCGAGATTTCCGATCCGGCCAACCGGCGCCACCGCTATCCCTTCACCAACTGCACCCATTGCGGCCCGCGCTATTCGATCATCACCGATCTGCCTTATGACCGGCAGCGCACCACCATGCGCCGCTTCGTCATGTGCCCGGACTGCCAGCGCGAATATGAGGACCCGGCCGACCGCCGGTTCCATGCCGAGCCCAATGCCTGTCCGGTCTGCGGTCCGCAACTGGCATTGTGGAACGGTGAAGGGACGGTGCTGGCTGAGCGCGACGATGCGCTGAGGGCAGCCGCCGCCGCTCTCGCCGAAGGCAGCATCGTCGCGGTGAAGGGCCTCGGCGGCTTCCACCTGATGGCCGATGCCCGCAACGAGGACGCGGTACGCGCCCTTCGCCGCCGCAAGCATCGCGAGGAAAAGCCCTTCGCGGTGATGTTCGCCTCGCTCGATGCGCTGGTCGAGGCGGCCGACCCGACCGACACCGAGGTCGAGGTGTTGACCTCGCGCGAACGGCCGATCGTGCTCGTCCGCCAGCGGCCGAATGCACTTGCCGGCTCGGTGGCGCCAGGAAACCCGCTCGTCGGCGCCATGCTGCCCTACACGCCGCTGCATCATCTGCTGCTCGACGGGCTCGGCTTTCCCGTGGTCGCGACCAGCGGCAACCGCTCCGACGAGCCGATCTGCACAGACGAGCTTGAGGCACTGGCGCGGCTGGCCGGTATTGCCGATCTCTTCCTCGTCCATGACCGGCCGATCGAGCGGCCGGTGGACGATTCGGTGGTGCGCGTCATCGCCGGCAAGCCCACCGTCTTCCGCCGGGCGAGGGGCCTGGCGCCGGCGGTCGCGGCGCGCGGGGTGAGGCCCGGCATCCTCGCCGTCGGCGGCCATCTCAAGACGACGGTGGCGCTCTCGACCGAGGCCGGCGTCGTGCTCGGCCAGCATCTCGGCGACCTCGATACGATCCAAGCCCGCGACGCCTACGACCGCGGGATCGCCGATATCCAGCGCCTTCACGATGCCCGACCAACACTGATCGCCCGCGACATGCACCCCGATTACCACTCGACCCGCGTTGCCGAAGGGCTGGCGGCACCCAAAGTCGCGATCCAGCATCATCTCGCCCATGTCGCCTCATGCATGGCGGAACATGGGCTCGAACCGCCGGTGCTCGGCGTCTCCTGGGACGGCACCGGCTACGGCACCGACGGCACGGTCTGGGGTGGCGAGTTCCTGCTCGTCACCGCGGATGGCTGGCGGCGGGTGGGGTACCTCAGGCCGTTCCGCCTGCCCGGCGGCGAGGCGGCGGTGCGCGAACCGCGCCGCTCCGCGCTCGGCCTTCTCCATGCCGCCTTCGGCGCCGACGCCTTCGCCATGACCGACCTCGCGCCGGTGGCCACCTTCGCGCCTGCCGAGCGCAGGGCGCTCGCCACCATGCTCGAGCGCGGCCTCAACGCGCCGGTCACCACCAGCGCCGGCCGCCTGTTCGACGCGGTCGCGGCGCTCTTGCGGCTTCGCCAGACCACCAGCCATGAGGGCCAGGCGGCGATGGAGCTGGAATGGGCGGCCGAGGCAGGCACGGCACCTCACGATAAAGAACGCGAATATCGTATTGCAATAACAGAGGAAAATGGCGTCATCATCCTCGACTGGCAACCGCTTGTGGAAGCCCTGATCGCCGACATCCGGGCCGGAATTGCCCGCGAACGTGCGGCAGCGCAATTTCATGACGCCCTTGCCCTTGCCATTGCCGCCACAGCCGCCAGAATTGGTGAGACGACAGTGGTTCTCTCGGGCGGCTGCTTTCAGAACGGGCGGCTGACCGAGAAAGCCTTGACTGCGCTCAATGCGGCCGGCCTTGTCCCGGTGCGACAAGAGCGCGTACCTCCCAATGACGGCGGGCTGGCCCTCGGCCAAGCCTGGTGGGCGGGACGATTTTCAGGAGAAATATGATGTGCCTGGCAATACCCGGAAAGATCGTCTCGACTGAGGGCGACGACATCATGCGCACCGGCCGGGTCGACTTCGGCGGCGTGATCAAGGAGGTCAGCCTGGCCTACACGCCCGAGGCCGAGGTCGGCGACTATGCGCTGGTCCATGTCGGTTTCGCCATCAGCGTCATCGACGAGGAGGAGGCGCTGAAGGTGCTCGCCCACTTCGAGAGCCTGGGCCAACTCCAGGCCGAGCTCGACGAGGCTTTCGCCGCCGAGGCAGTGGCCCGATGAAGCACCGTGAGGAATATCGCGATCCGGTCGCCGCGCAGCGCCTCGCCGAAGCGATCCGGCGCACCGTCACCCGGCCATGGAAGATCATGGAGGTGTGCGGCGGCCAGACCCACGCCATCGTGCGCTATGGCATCGACCAGCTACTGCCCAACGAGGTGACGCTGATCCACGGGCCGGGTTGCCCGGTCTGCGTCACCCCGGTCGACTATGTCGACAAGGCCATCGAGATCGCCCGGCGGCCGGGCACCATCCTCACCTCGTTCGGCGACATGCTGCGCGTGCCGGGCTCCGAGACCGACCTGCTCGCCGCCAAGGCGGCCGGCGGCGACGTCAGGCCCGTCTATTCGCCGCTCGATGCGGTGCAGATCGCCCGCGCCAATCCTGACCGTGAGGTCGTCTTCTTCGCCGTCGGCTTCGAGACCACGGCACCGGCTAACGCCATGGCGGTCCACATGGCCAAGCGTGAGGGGCTCAAGAACTTCTCCATGCTGGCGAGCCACGTCCTGGTGCCGCCGGCGATGCGCGCCATCCTCTCCGGCCCGACCAACCGGGTGCAGGGCTTCCTCGCCGCCGGCCATGTCTGCGCCATCATGGGCTACGAGGAGTATTTCCCGATCGCCGCCGAGTACAAGGTGCCGATCGTGGTCACCGGCTTCGAGCCGCTCGACATCCTCGAAGGCGTCTATCTCACCGTGAAGCAACTCGAAGAGGGCCGCCACGAGGTCGAGAATCCCTATGCCCGCGCCGTCAGCCGTGCCGGCAACGTGCCGGCGCAGAAGATCATGACCGAGGTGTTCCAGGTCGTGCGCCGGCGCTGGCGCGGCATCGGCGAGATCCCGGAAAGCGGGCTTGGCCTCGCCGACGCCTACAAGGATTACGATGCCGAGCTGCGCTTCGGGCTGGTCGGCACGCGCACCGAGGAATCGACCGAGTGCATCGCCGGCCTCGTGCTGCAGGGCGAGAAGAAGCCACCCGACTGCCCGGCCTTCGGCACCCGCTGCACGCCCGAGCACCCCCTCGGCGTCACCATGGTATCGTCGGAAGGCGCCTGCGCCGCCTATTACCGCTATCGCGGTGTTGCCGCCGACGCGGCTGAGTAACCCATTATGGCAGAACAAGAATTTGCACTGGTCTGTCCCGTGCCCTTTCCCGGTGACGAGACCATCCAGGTGGCGCACGGCGGCGGCGGCCGCAAATCGGAACGGCTGATGGAGACCATCTTCCGTCCCATCTTCGACGACCCCGAGCTTGCCCGCCGCCATGACGGCGCCCGTCTCGACCTCTCCGGCCCGGTCGCCTTCACCACCGACAGCTACGTGGTCAAGCCGCTGGAGTTCCCCGGCGGCGACATCGGTACGCTGGCCGTCAACGGCACGGTCAACGATCTGGCCATGTGCGGCGCCAGGCCGGAGTACATCTCCGCCGGCTTCATCCTCGAAGAGGGGCTGGCCACAGAGACGCTCGCCCGCATCGTCACGTCGATGGGCCGTGCGGCCCGCGCGGCGGGCGTGCGGCTGGTCACCGGCGACACCAAGGTGGTCGATCGCGGCAAGGCCGACGGCCTGTTCATCAACACCGCCGGGGTCGGGCGCATCGTCGCGCCGAGCGCGATCGGCCCTGAGGCAGTGAAGCCCGGCGACGTCGTCATCCTCTCCGGCGATATCGCCCGGCACGGCATGGCGGTGATGGCGGCGCGCGAGAATCTCGGCTTCGAATCCGAGATCGCCAGCGACTGCGCACCACTGGCGGCCCCCGTGCTGGCGCTCTTCGAAGCGGGCGTCGAAGTCCATTGCCTACGCGACCTCACCCGCGGCGGTCTCGCCAGCGGCCTGGTGGAGATCGCCGAGACGGCGAAACTCGCCATCCAGACCGAGGAGCAGGCGGTGCCGGTGCGCGACGACGTCGCCTCGGCCTGCGAGATCCTCGGCCTCGACCCGTTCCACGTCGCCAATGAAGGGCGCTTCATCGCCTTCGTCGCGGCGGAGGACGCGGACAGGGCGCTCGCCACCCTCAAGGCCCATGCCGTCAGCCAAGGCGCCGTCGTCATCGGAACAGTCAGGGCCGGACCGGCCGGCCGGGTGACGGCCAAAGGCGCCCTTGGCGGCACGCGCGTGATCGATATGCTGAGCGGCGAGCAACTGCCTCGTATCTGCTGACGCTGCCTGGCAGGCAACAACCGGCCATCTCCCCGGAGGAACAAGCCTTGTCTGACGGAACAGGTATCATTGCCCGCATTGCTGCCGGCAGCGAAGACGCACCGGCGATCGGCGCGCCCGAGCGCCCGATCCTCACCTATGGCGGCCTGCGCGCGCAGATGCGCGCCACCGCCCAGCGCCTCAACGGCCTCGGTTTCGGCCGCAACGACCGCATCGCCATCATCCTCCCCAACGGGCCGGAGATGGCCTCCGCCTTCGTCTCCGTCGCCGCCTGTGCCACCACGGCGCCGCTCAACCCGGCCTACCGGGCAGAGGAGCTCGATTTCTACCTCTCCGACATCGGTGCCAAGGCGATCCTGGTCGGTGAGCAGGAGCAGGGGCCGTCCGTCGCGGTGGCCGAAAAGCTCGGTATCGCCGTTCTGCGCCTCTCCTTCGACGCGGGTGACCCGGCCGGCACCTTTGCCATCGACGGCCCGGCGGTCGGCCCGGCGGTGGCAACCGGCCCGGCCGAGGACGGCGACATCGCGCTGCTGCTCCACACCTCCGGCACCACGTCGCGGCCCAAGCTGGTGCCGCTCAACCACGCCAACCTGGCGGCCTCCGCCCGCAACGTCGCCAATGTTCTGGCGCTGACGCCGGATGACCGCTGCCTCAACATCATGCCGCTCTTCCACATCCACGGCCTCATCGCCGCGGTCGTCGCCTCGCTATCGGCGGGGGCGAGCGTCTTCTGCACGCCGGGCTTCAACGCGCTGAAGTTCTTCGCCTGGCTCGGCGAGGTCGGCCCGAGCTGGTACACGGCGGTGCCGACCATGCATCAGGCGATCCTGGCTCGCGCTCCGCGCAATGCCGAGACCGTGACGGCAAGCCACCTGCGCTTCGTCCGCTCCTCCTCCGCCTCGCTGCCTGCCCAGGTGATGGCCGAGCTGGAGCAGACCTTCCGCTGCCCGGTGATCGAGGCCTATGGGATGACGGAAGCGGCCCACCAGATGACCTCCAACCCGCTTCCCCCCGCGGCGCGCAAGCCCGGCAGCGTCGGCCTCGCCGCCGGGCCAGAAGTCGCCGTCATGGCGGCGGACGGCAGTTTGCGCGCGGCCGGCGCCGAGGGCGAGATCGTCATCCGCGGGCCCAACGTCACCGCCGGCTATGAGCGCAACCCGGAGGCGAACCAGAGCGCCTTCGCCCATGGCTGGTTCCACACCGGCGATCAGGGCATCATGGACGCCGACGGTTATGTCCGTGTGACGGGGCGACTCAAGGAGATCATCAATCGCGGTGGCGAGAAGATCGCCCCGCTCGAGGTGGACGAAGTGCTCATGGACCACCCCGCCATCGCCCAGGTGGTGACCTTCGCCATGCCGCACGACAAGCTCGGCGAGGACGTGGCCGCCGCCGTCGTGCTGCGCGAGGGGGAGACGGCGAGCGAGGCTGATATCCGCGCCTTCGCCGCCACCCGGCTCGCCGATTTCAAGGTGCCGCGCAAGGTGGTGATCCTCGACGAGATCCCCAAAGGGGCAACCGGCAAGCTGCAACGCATCGGGCTTGCCGCCAAACTGGGACTTTAGCTCATGCGCATCTGCGTCTTCGGGGCAGGGGCGATCGGCGGCTATGTCGCCGCCAGACTGGCCATGGCCGGCCGGGTGAGGCCGACAGTGATCGCCCGTGGCGCCCATCTCGACGCGCTTGTCACCAAGGGCCTGACGCTGATCGAGGGTGGCGACGAGACGACGGTGCCGGTCAATGCCAGCGCCGATGGCGCCGATTTTGGCGAACAGGACTATGCGCTGCTGGCGCTGAAGGCCCATTCGGTGGCGCCGGCACTCGACGCCATCGCGCCGCTGCTCGGACCGGATACGGCGGTGGTCACCCTGCAGAACGGCCTGCCCTGGTGGTACTTCTACCGCCATGGCGGGCCGCTTGAGGGCACGCGCCTGTCGGCGGTCGATCCCGACGGCGCCATCTGGGAGCGCATCGGGCCGGAACGCGCCATCGGCGGCGTCGTTTATGCGGCGACCGAGGTCACCGCGCCCGGCGTCATCCACCATGTCAGCCATTCGCGCCTGTCGCTCGGCGAACCCTCCGGCGAGATATCGGACCGGGTGCGGTTGCTTGCCACCGAGCTGGTCGCCGCCGGCCTGCAGGCGCCGGTGCGCCCCGACATCCGCACCGAGATCTGGGTGAAGCTCTGGGGCAACCTGTCCTTCAACCCGGTCTCGGCGCTCACCGGACAGACGCTGGAACAGATCGTCGGCGACCGCAACTCGTGCGCCGTCGTGCGCGCCATGATGATTGAGGCACAGACGATCGCGGAACGGCTCGGCGTGCGCTTCCCCATCCCCGTCGACAGGCGCATCGACGGCGCCCGCCAGGTCGGCGCCCACAAGACCTCGATGCTGCAGGACCTGGAGCGCGGCCGCACGCTGGAGATCGACGCGCTGGTGACGGCCGTGCAGGAGACCGGACGGCTGACCGGCGTGGCGACCCCGGCGATCGACACCGTGCTGGCGCTGACCCGCGCCGTCGCCACCGCCAGGGGCTGCAATCCGCGGCCCGCCTAGCCGCCCCTTGATGGCGGAAATAGAACATTTCTACGCAGGGCCGCTTGTCCAGCATTAGCCGTTAGATATGTGGAAAATCGCATATTTTGAAATAATGTAGACAAGCGATATGTACGGCTGGATTGATTCGACGGGCCGGAAATATCCCATACTTGCGATATGAGCCGGTCACCCGGGACGAGGGGGATGGATCAGGGCATGACCACGGAACGCGCACCGCTCATCGACCGCTTCGGCCGGGCGATCACATATCTGCGCGTCTCGGTGACCGACCGCTGCGACTTCCGCTGCGTCTACTGCATGGCCGAAGACATGACCTTCCTGCCCAAGAAGGACGTGCTCAGCCTGGAAGAGCTCGACCGGCTGTGCTCGGCCTTCGTGGCGCGCGGCGTGCGCAAGCTGAGGCTCACCGGCGGCGAGCCCCTGGTCCGCCGCAACGTCATGAGCCTCGTGCGCGCGCTCGGCCGGCATCTCGAAAGCGGTGCCCTCGACGGGCTGACACTCACCACCAATGGTTCGCAGCTTGCCCGTTTTGCCGGTGCGCTCGCCGATGCCGGGGTGAAGCGCATCAACGTCTCGGTCGACACCCTCGACCCGGCGAAGTTCAAGGACATCACCCGCTGGGGCGACCTCGGCAAGGTGATGGAGGGGATCGCGGCGGCGCGCGACGCCGGTCTTCACGTCAAGATCAATGCGGTGGCGCTGAAGGGCGTCAACGAGGACGAGATCGACGATCTCATCCGCTGGACCCACGGCTCTGGCATGGACCTGACACTGATCGAGACCATGCCGCTCGGCGAGGTCGATGCCGACCGCACCGACCAGTATCTGCCGCTGAGCCAGGTGAGGGCGCGGCTGGAGCGCCACTGGACGCTTGAGGACCTGCCGGATTCCACCGGCGGGCCGGCGCGTTATGTGCGCATCGCCGAGACCGGCGGGCGGCTCGGCTTCATCACGCCGCTCACCCACAATTTCTGCGAGGGCTGCAACCGCGTGCGGGTGACCTGCACCGGCACGCTCTACATGTGCCTCGGCCAGGAGGACGCCGCCGATCTCAGGGCGCCGCTCAGGGCGTCCGAAGGCGACGACCTCATCCATGCGGCGATCGACGAGGCGATCGGGCGCAAGCCCAAGGGCCACGACTTCGTCATTGACCGCGAGCACAACCGCCCCGCCGTCTCACGCCACATGAGCATGACGGGGGGCTGATATCTCGCCACCTGACGCGTGTTGTGGACGCGCGATGCGGTAATTGCCGCGGCCGGCGGACTTCGCCTCATAGAGCGCCGCGTCGGACTGCCTGATAAGCTCGTCGGGTTCGACACCATGGTCGGGCGCCAATGCGACGCCGATGCTGGCGCCGACGTGCAATGTTCGCTCACCGATCACGAACGGCCGCGCCATCGCCGCGACAAGTCGCCGTGCCAGCACCTCCGCATCCGCCGGCGTGCGAATGCCCGTCTGCACGATGATGAATTCGTCGCCGCCGATGCGGGCGGCAGTGTCGGTTGGTCGCGTTTCGTGGCGGAGCCGGTCGGCGACCGCTTTCAGCAGTTCGTCGCCGATCGCGTGGCCGTAGCGGTCGTTCACCGGCTTGAAGCGATCGAGGTCGAGATAATGAACCGCGACAGGGCTGCCGCCGCGCGGGATCGCAGCCAACACCTGGCCCAGCCGATCGTGCAGCAGCAGCCGATTTGGCAGGCCGGTGAGGGTGTCGTGATGCGCCATATGGGCCGTGCGAGCCTGGGCCATCCGGTTCTCGGTGACATCGAGATAGGTCGTAACAAAGCCACCGCCGGTGATCGGGATTCCGCGGACCTCGAGGATGGTGCCGTTGGGCCGACGGCGCTCGTACTGATGCGCGCGCTGCTCCTTGACGCGCGCCAAGCGCCGGCGCACGTGCTCTTCGACATCGCCCGGGCCATATTCGCCGCGCCGGGCGTTGAAGCGAAACAGATCTTCGAGACAGGGATTTTCCTCGGCGAAGATTTCGTCCGGGTAGTCAAGCATCTCCCGCAGGCGATGATTGCAGACAACCATCTTCAGGTGCTTGTCGAACATGGCGATTCCGCCGGGGAAATTGTCGATCAGCACACTGATTTCGCGCGCCTTTTGCCGTTGGTCGGTGACGTCGACATAGGTCGTCAGAAACCCGCCTCCCTCGAGGGGGACGCCGCGCACCTCGAGCACCATGCCGTTCGGCCGCGTACGCTCATAAACGTGCTCGACCCGTTGTTTGACCAACGCGATGCGTTTGCGCACGTGCTCGTCGATATCGCCGGGGCCATATTCGCCGCGCTCCGCGTTGAAGCGGAACAGGTCCTCGATCTTCGGGTTACCTCTTGAGAAGAGCTCCGCCGGGTATTCAAGCATCTCTTTCAGGCGCGTATTGCACACGACGGTATTGAGATTCCTGTCGAACATGCAAATGCCCGCCGGGAAGAACTCCGCTATGACTTGAAGCTGAACGATGCGCTCGAGCAGGTGCTCGACGCGATGAGCATTCAGCAACGACGATGACTCCGCCATGGGCCTTCCGCGTCCAGTTTGGGAATTGCCTTAAGCTGACCGAGCTATGGCCAAGAATTCTAAAATCTTCGTTTTTCCGGCTCGTTACGCATGCATCCGCGCGCAATCGCCGCAGGACGCGGTCATTCGTCCGCCGAAGACCACGAGCGGCAATTCGCCCTATCGCCTCGCGCAAAGGTGACTGTGGACAGGGCCGGGCAGGGCCTATAACCCGCCCGGCGACCACAACAGCGGGACCAATTCCGGCGGCATGGCCATCTCCTCCGTCACCTTTTCCGGCGCGGCGCTCGCCGGCCTCGTCTCGTTCCTGTCGCCCTGCGTGCTGCCGCTGGTGCCGCCCTATCTCTGCTACATGGCCGGCGTCAGCCTCGACCAGCTCACCGGCAAGGACGACGCGCAGGTGGCCAGGCGCACGGTGCTCGCCGCCTCCATCGCCTTCGTGCTGGGCTTTTCCACCGTCTTCATCGCGCTCGGCGCCGCCGCCACCGCCGTCGGCCAGTTGGTGCGCAGCCACATCGACGTGCTCTCCATCGTCGGCGGCGTCGTCATCATCATCATGGGCCTGCATTTCCTCGGCGTCTTCCGCATCGCGATTCTGAGCCGCGAGGCAAGGGTGCAAGTGACCAACCAGGCGGCCGGGCCGGTCGGCGCCTATGTCATGGGGCTCGCCTTCGCCTTCGGCTGGACGCCCTGCATCGGCCCGGTGCTGGCGGCGATCCTGGCGGTCGCCGGCAGCGAGCAGACGGTGTCGCGCGGCGCCCTGCTGCTTGCCGCCTATTCGGCGGGCCTCGGCATCCCGTTCATCGTCGCCGGTCTGTTCTCCGGGCCGTTCCTCGCCTTCATGCGCCGCTTCCGCGCCCATCTCGGCACGGTCGAGAAGGTGATGGGTGGGCTCCTGGTGGTCACCGGCGTGTTGTTCATCACCGGCGGCATGGCCACCGTCTCCTATTGGCTGCTCGAGACCTTCCCCGGCCTTGCCAACATCGGCTAAACCGAATCGGCGATAATGCGCGCTCGCCGGCGGAGGTCGCCGGCCACCGGCCACGCGGGGAAGCCATGCCGAAACGCTCCTGCCTTGCCATCATCCTCGCCGCGGGCGAGGGCACGCGGATGAAGTCCGTCACGCCCAAGGTGCTGCACAAGGTCGCCGGCCTGCCCATGCTCGGTCATGTGCTGAAGGCGGCCCAAGCGAGCGGCGCCGGCGCGCTCGCCGTGGTCGTCGGTCCGGGCATGGAGGCGGTCACCGCCTTCCTCGCCATGGCGGCACCGGAGGCGGAGACCTTCGTACAGGCCGAGCGCCTCGGCACCGGCCATGCGGTGCTGGCGGCGAAGAAGGCGATCAACCGCGGCGCCGATGACGTGCTGGTGCTCTTCAGCGACACGCCGCTCATCACTGGCGCGACGCTGAAACGACTGCGCGGCGCGCTCGCCCGCGGCGCCGATATCGCCGTCCTCGGCTTCCGCCCGCCGGACCCGTTCGGCTATGGCCGGCTAGTCATGGATGGCCGCCAGCTCGTCGCCATCCGCGAGGAGAAGGATGCGAGCCCCGAGCAGAAGCTGATCGGCCTCTGCAATGCCGGCGTCATGGCCTTCCGCGGGGCAGGGCTGACGCGGCTCCTCGGCCGCATCGGCAACAAGAACGCCAAGGGCGAATACTACATGACCGACGCGGTGGAGATCGCCGCAGCTTCCGGCAAGAGGATCGTGGTCATCGAGACCGAGGCTGACGAGGTGGCCGGGGTCAATTCGCGTGGCCAGCTCGCTCATGTCGAAGGGTTGTGGCAGCGCCGCGCCCGCGAGGAGGCGATGGCGGCCGGCGTCACCATGATTGCGCCGTCGACGGTGTGGATCAGCCACGACACCAGGCTCGGCCGCGACGTGTCGCTGGAGCCCAACGTCTTCTTCGGCCTGGGCGTGACCGTCGCCGACAATGTCACGATCCGCGCCAACTGCCATATCGAAGGCACCACCATCGCCTCGGGCGCCATCATCGGCCCCTTCGCGCGGCTGAGGGCGGGCGCCGATATCGGGCCGAACGTCCATATAGGCGACTTCGTCGAGGTGAAGAACGCGCGACTCGACGAGGGCGCCAAAGCCAATCATCTCGCCTATATCGGCGACGCCCATCTCGGCGCCGGGACGAATTACGGCGCCGGCACCATCACCGCCAATTACGACGGCTTCGACAAGTTCCACACCGAGATCGGCGCCAACGTCTCCATCGGCTCCAATGTCGTGCTGCGCGCGCCGGTGACGGTGGGCGACGGCGCCAGCATCGGGGCGGGCAGCGTCATCACCCGCGACGTGCCGGCCGATGCGCTGGCGCTCACCCGCGGCGAGCATGTCGAGAAACCCGGCTGGGCGGCGAAATTCCGCGAGAGGAAACGCGCCGAGCGCGCGGCACGGAAGAAATAGCGATCCCCGGACGCGCTGCAGCGCGCGAGCGGTGCAGCGCAGATCCGGGGTCTATGCAGCGCATAGGTCCCGGTTCTGCGGCGCGGCACTGCGCACCGCGCCCGGGACACGCCTCGCGATTAACGACAAGAACAAGACGCCGCGCAGCCTCGCGCCCTGATGGCGTATATCAGCGGCGAAACAGCTTTTGATTTCCAGCTCTTGGCCTTCCGTCGCTACATGAGTTCGAGCAGGCGGGAATCGGGGAGTTTTCGGACATGTGTGGGATTGTTGGCATCCTCGGTCAGGAACCGGTGGCGCCGCTTCTGGTCGATGCGCTGAAGCGTCTGGAATATCGCGGCTACGATTCAGCCGGCGTGGCGACGCTGGAGGACGGCCACCTGACCCGCCGGCGCTCCGAGGGCAAACTGCGCAACCTCGAGGCCAAGCTCGCCAAGGCGCCGCTTGCCGGCCATACCGGCGTCGGCCACACCCGCTGGGCAACCCACGGCGCCCCGACCGAGAGAAACGCCCACCCCCACGCCACCGAGCGGGTGGCGCTGGTCCATAACGGCATCATCGAGAATTTCCGCGAGTTGCGCGAGGAGCTTGAGGCTGCGGGCGCCAAGTTCTCCACCGAGACCGACACCGAAGTCGTTGCGCATCTGATCACCGCCAGGCTGGCAGAAGGGCTGGCGCCGAGCGATGCGGTCAGCGCGGCGCTGAAGCGCCTGCGCGGCGCCTTTGCCTTCGCCATCATCTTCGAGGGCGCGAACGACCTCATGATCGGCGCCCGCCGCGGCAGCCCGCTGGCCGTCGGCTATGGCGACGGGGCCATGTATTTCGGCTCCGACGCCATCGCTCTGGCGCCCTTCACCGATCGTGTCACCTATCTCGAGGACGGCGACTGGGCGGTGCTCACCCGCGCCGGCGTCACGGTCTACGACGATACCGACGCCAGGGTCGAGCGCCCGATCGTGCACACCGCTGCATCGAGCCTGCTGGTCGACCGCGGCAACTTCCGCCATTTCATGGCCAAGGAGATCCACGAGCAGCCGGAGGTGGTCGGTCACACGCTGGCGCACTATGTCGACCTCGCCACCGGCCGCACCGCCATGCCGGCCGACTTCGACGTCGATTTCGCCGCCCTCGACCGCCTGTCGATCACCGCCTGCGGCACCGCCTGTTATGCCGGCATCGTCGCCAAATACTGGTTCGAGCGCTTCGCGCGCCTGCCGGTCGACATCGATATCGCTTCCGAGTTCCGCTATCGCGAGCAGCCGCTGACACCGAACGGTTTGTCGATCGTCATCTCGCAGTCGGGCGAGACCGCCGACACGCTCGCCTCGCTCCGCTACGCCAAGAGCGAAGGGCAAAAGGTCGCGGCCATCGTCAATGTCGCCGAATTGACCATCGCCCGCGAGGCCGATTACGTGCTGCCGACGCTCGCCGGTCCGGAGATCGGCGTCGCCTCGACCAAGGCCTTCACCTGCCAGCTTGCCACGCTGGCGGTGTTGGCGGTCGCCGCCGGGCGGGCGCGCGGGGTGCTGTCGCCGGTGGACGAGGAGAAGCTGATCGCGGGCCTGAGCGAAGTGCCGCGCCTGATGAACGCCGCGCTGGCGCTGGAGCCTGCGATCGAAGCGCTCGCCCGCGAGATCTCGCACGTCCACCACGTGCTCTATCTTGGCCGCGGCACCAGCTTCCCGCTGGCGCTGGAAGGGGCGCTCAAGCTCAAGGAAATCTCCTATATCCACGCCGAAGGCTACGCCGCCGGCGAGCTCAAGCACGGCCCCATCGCCCTCATCGACGAGGAGATGCCGGTTGTGGTGATCGCTCCGCACGACCGGATCTTCGAGAAGACCGTCTCCAACATGCAGGAGGTTGCCGCCCGCGGCGGCCGCATCATCCTGATGACCGACCGCAGGGGCCGCGAGGAGGCCGCCATCGAGGCGGTGGAAACGCTGATCCTGCCTGAAATGCCGGCAAGCGTGACCCCGCTGGTCTATGCCCTGCCGGTACAGTTGCTCGCCTATCACACGGCTGTCATTTTAGGCACCGATGTTGACCAGCCGAGGAATCTGGCAAAGTCCGTCACGGTGGAGTGAAACAGTCGCGCGCACGCCCGATCTCTGCCATGATGCCAACGGGGCGGCACGGGCAGGGATGCAGGCATGGATCCGACGGACGACCTCGACCCGCATCATCATGACACGTCGCGCCAGGCGACAATGATGCACCGGTTGAGGAATTATTTCCTGACCGGCACCATCATTGCCGCGCCGCTGTTCCTGACGATCTACATCACCTGGACTTTCGTGAAGTGGGTCGACAGCTGGGTGACGCCGTTCATCCCGCCGATCTACCGGCCGGACCACTACCTGCCGTTCTCGGTGCCCGGCTTCGGACTGGTGGTGGCGCTGGTCTTTCTCACCATGCTCGGCTTCCTCACCGCCAACTTCGTCGGCCGGCAGACGGTGCTGCTCGGCGAATTGCTGGTCGGCCGCATGCCGATCGTGCGCAACCTCTATCGCGGACTGAAGCAGATCTTCGAGACGGTGCTGTCGCGCCGCGCCGGCGCCTTCAAGACGGTGGCGCTGATCGAATATCCGCGCAAGGGCATCTGGTCGATGGTCTTCATCGCGTCCGACGCCCGCGGCGAGATCAGCCATCGTATCGACGATACCGTAGCGGTGTTCCTGCCGACCACGCCGAACCCGACCTCCGGCTTCCTGCTCTTCGTTCCGCGCAGCGACATGATCGTGCTCGACATGACGGTCGAGGACGCGGCCAAGATGGTCATCTCCGCCGGCCTGGTTTCGCCGGAGTTCACACCGGCCGATCAGGGCGAGATGACGCGCGAGGAGATCGAGCGGCGGCTCAACCCGCCCTCAGCAGCCTGATCGCATCATCGCGGCCGAAGAGATAGAGCGCCACGCGCAGCGCGCTCCCGCGCGCACTTTCCAGATTGGCGTCGCTGGCGACCACCATTCGTGCATCGTCATTGGCGATCTGCATCAGATCGGCATGATGTTCGGCGCTGGCGATGCGGAAGCCCGGCATGCCCGACTGGCGCGTACCGAGGATCTCGCCGCCGCCGCGCAGTCTCAGGTCCTCCTCGGCGATGCGGAAACCGTCCTCGGTCTCGCGCATGATCGACAGCCGCTCGCGCGCGATCGCGCCGAGCGGGTTGCGATAGAGCAGCAGACAGGTCGACGGCCGGTCGCTGCGCCCGACCCGGCCGCGCAACTGGTGGAGCTGGGCGAGGCCGAAGCGCTCGGCATGCTCGATCACCATGATGGTGGCGTCGGGAATGTCGACGCCGACTTCGACCACGGTGGTGGCGACCAGCACCTTGATCTCGCCGGAGAGGAAGCCGGCCATGACCGGATCGCGCTCGGCCGCCTTCATGCGCCCGTGGACGAGGCCGACGATCGGTCCGAGCGCTTGCGCCAGCATGGCATGGCGCTCGACGGCCGCCGCAACGTCGTCGAGCATCTCCGACTCCTCGACCAGTGGGCACACCCAATAGGCCTTGGCGCCCTCGGCAATCGCGCGGCGGATGCGCCCGACCACCTCGTCGAGCCGGTCGAGGGGCACCACGCGGGTGTCGATCGGCTTTCGCCCGGCCGGCTTCTCGGTCAGCCGCGACACGTCCATGTCGCCGTAATAGGTGAGCACCAGCGTGCGCGGGATAGGGGTGGCAGTCATCACCAGAACGTCGGTGGCGCCGCCCTTGGCGGTCAGCGCCAGGCGCTGGTGGACGCCGAAGCGGTGCTGCTCGTCGACCACCACCAACGCCAGATCGTGGAAGGCGACCCCTGCCTGGAAGAGGGCGTGGGTGCCGATGAGGAGATGGATGGAGCCGTCGGCGAGGCCGGCAAGGATCGCCTCGCGCTCACGGCCCTTCTCGCGGCCGGTCAGCACCGCGATGCGAATGCCGGCGGCTTCAGCCAGCGGCTGGATGGTGCGCGCGTGCTGGCGCACGAGCAGCTCGGTCGGCGCCATGATGGCGGCCTGGCCGCCGGCCTCGATGACATTGGCCGCGGCGATCAACGCCACCACCGTCTTGCCCGAGCCGACATCGCCCTGGAGCAGGCGCAGCATGCGCTCCGGCGCGGCGAGGTCGGCCTCGATGTCGGCGATCGCCTGACGTTGGCTACCGGTGAGGGTGAAGGGCAGGGCCCCCATCAGTTTGCCCCGAAGCTGCCCGTCGCCCTTGCGGGCGCGCCCGGTGCTCTTGCGCTGGTGCTCGCGCATCAGAGCCAGCGCCAACTGGCTGGCAAGCAACTCGTCATAGGCGAGGCGGGCGACGTGCGGCGTCGACGGGTCGAGATCTTCAGCGGTCTCGGGATGATGCACCTTGGCCAGCGCTGCGGCAAAACTCTCCCAGCCGCGCTGGGCAACCAGCCCGGCATCGAGCCATTCCGGCAAGACGGGCAGGCTGGCGACGGCCTCGCCGACGGCGCGCGCCAGGGTTTTCCGCGCAATGCCGGCGGTCATCGGATAGATCGGCTCGACCAACGGCAGGCTGGCGAAGTCCTTCTCGTCGACGATGTAGTCCGGGTGGACCATATTCGGCCGGCCGTTGAACCAGTCGACCTTGCCGCTGACATAAAGGGTCGCGCCGACCGGCAGCGTCTTCTCCAGATAGTCCCCGTGGGCGTGGAAGAAGGTGAGGGCGATCTCGCCGGTTTCGTCATGGGCAAACACACGCCACGGGATGCGCCGGTTGCCGCGCGGCGGCTTCTGGTGGCGGTCGATCCTGACCTTGAGAGTGACGATGGCGCCTTCCGGCGCCAGCGCGATGCCCGGCTGCCTGCTCCGGTCGATGACCCCGACGGGAAAGTGGAAAAGGAGATCGACAACCCGCGGCGCTTCCTCCGCGTCCGGCCCGCCGACCAGCCTGCCAAGCGCCGCCTCGAGCTTTGGCCCGATGCCGGCAAGGCTGGTGACCGGGCGAAAGAGAGGGTTGAGGATGTCGGGGCGCATGCTTTGCGTGTAGCACAACCGGCTATCCTGCTGACACTGACCGGTTCCAAAGCCCTGACAAACCCGCGCCCAGCCGCTATACCTCTCGGCTCCAGCGACGAGCCCGATTCCGGCCCGGCGCCGAACGGCTATGGGACAAGCGGTGACATGGGCGACGACCAAGACAGCGGCGACACCCTTGCCATGCGCCGGCGGCGGCTCAAATTCCGCTGCTGGCACAGGGGCACGAAGGAGACCGACCTGCTCCTCGGCCGCTTCGCCGACGCCCATGTCGATGGGCTCGACGCAGACGGCATCGCCGAATTCGAGGCGCTGCTGGAGACGCCCGACCCGGCCATCTTTGCCTGGATCGTCGGCGGCGAGCCGGTGCCGGACGACGTCCGCACGCCGCTCATCGACCGCCTCGTCGCCTTCTACGCTGCCTGATTTGCCATGGACCAGAAGACCTCCGCCCTTGTCGACATCAACCGCCGCCTGACGACGCTGCTCGCCCGCCCCGGCGAGAGCACGCTCGCCGCCGTACCCGACGGCATGGCCGGAAAGGCGCTTGCCGATCTCATGCACGCCACCGGCACGCGGCGGCTGCTCTTCGTGGCGCGTGACGGCCAGCGGCTGGCCGAGATAGAACGGGCACTGACTTTCTTTGCGCCCGCCATCGAGGCGATCGAGTTTCCCGCTTGGGACTGCCTGCCTTACGACCGCGTCTCACCGCATGGGGCGATCGTTGCCCGGCGCATGGCGGCGCTTGCCCGGATTGGCCAGGAAGCGGCGAAGCCGCAGATCGTGCTCACCACGGTCAACGCCGTGCTCCAGCGGGTGCCCTTGCGCGCTATCGTGGCCGAGGGGTCGCTGGCGGCCACGCCCGGCAGCCGCATGCCCATGGCCGACCTCATCCGCTGGCTGGAAAACAACGGCTTCCTGCGCACTGCGACCGTGCGCGAGCCCGGTGAATATGCCGTGCGCGGCGGCATCCTCGACCTCTATGCCGCAGGCAGCGCGGCACCACTTCGCCTCGATTTCTTTGGCGACACGCTGGAGACGATCCGCGCCTTCGATGCCGAGACCCAGCGCACCACGGAGCGCCATGAACGGATCGATCTCGTGCCCGTCGCCGAGATGGCGCTGACGGCCGACAGCATCGCCCGCTTCCGCCAGGGCTACCTCGCCGAGTTTGGCGCCGCGGGGCCGGACGACCTGCTCTATCACTCGGTCAGCGAAGGTCGCCGCTTCGTCGGCATGGAGCACTGGCTGCCGCTCTTCGCCGAGGGGCAGGAAACGCTGTTCGACCATCTCCCCGACGTGCCGGTCGCCCTCGACCATCTCGTCGATGAGGCGGTGAGCGAGCGGCTCGACCAGATCGGGGATCACTATCAGGCCCGCCGCCGGGCCATGGAGGCCGGCGAGCTCGGCGGCGGTGCGCCCTACAAGCCGCTGCCGCCGGACCGGCTCTATCTCGACCGGCAGGTGTGGTCTGAACACTTGAGCGAACGCGCCGCCACCCATCTCTCGCCCTTTGCCCGGCCGGAAGCCTCAAACGTCGTAGACATGGGTGGGCGCGCCGCCCGCAGCTTCGCCGCCGAGCGCGCCGGCGGCTACGTCAACGTCTTCGATGCCGTCGCCCGCCACGTCGCCGCTACCATCAAAGCGGGCAGGCGCGCCGTCATCGCCTGCTGGAGCGAGGGCGCCCGCGACCGCATGGGCCAGGTGCTGGTCGATCACGGCCTGACAAGGCTGCAGACGGTCGCCGACTGGCCCGAGGCCGAAACGCTTGCAGCGGACATGACGGCGCTCGCCGTGCTCGGCCTCGAAGCCGGCTTCGACACCGAGACGCTGACCCTGATCGGCGAGCAGGACATCCTCGGCGACCGCCTGGTGCGTCCGCATGCCAAGCGCCGCCCGGCCGATTTCCTCTCCGATGTCACCGCGCTTTCCGAAGGCGACCTGGTCGTCCACATCGACCATGGCATCGGCCGCTTCGTCGGGCTGAAAACCATCGAGGCGGCCGGCGCGCCGCACGACTGCCTCGAGCTGGTCTATGCCGGCGGAGACCGGGTCTATCTGCCGGTCGAAAACATCGAGCTTCTGTCGCGCTACGGCTCGGAGGAGGCCGACGTCCAGCTCGACAAGCTTGGCGGCGTCGCCTGGCAGACGCGCAAGGCGCGGATGAAGAAGCGCATCCGCGACATGGCCGAGGCGCTGATCAAGGTTGCCGCGGCACGCGCCACCAGACATGCGCCGGCGCTCACCCCGCCGGAGGGGCTTTATGACGAGTTCGCCGCCCGCTTCCCCTATGAGGAGACCGAGGACCAGCAGGCGGCGATCGACACGGTGATCGGCGATCTTGCCGTCGGCACGCCGATGGACCGGCTGATCTGCGGCGACGTCGGCTTCGGCAAGACCGAGGTGGCGCTGCGCGCCGCCTTCATCACCGCGCTCGCCGGCCGCCAGGTCGCCGTGGTGGTGCCGACCACGCTGCTCGCCCGCCAGCATTTCCGCACATTCTCGACACGCTTCGCCGGCCTGCCGGTGCGCGTCGCCCAGGCCTCGCGTCTGGTCGGCGCCAAGGAGCTGGCGGCGGTAAAGGCGGGTATCGCCGACGGCGGCATCGACATCGTCGTCGGCACCCACGCATTGCTCGGCAAGGGCATCCAATTCCGCGACCTCGGCCTGCTGATCGTCGACGAGGAGCAGCACTTCGGTGTCAAGCACAAGGAGCGCCTCAAGGAGCTGAAGGCCGACGTCCATGTCCTGACGCTGTCGGCGACGCCCATCCCGCGCACGCTGCAACTGGCGCTGACCGGCGTGCGCGAGCTTACCCTCATCACGACGCCGCCGATCGACCGGCTGGCCGTCAGGACCTTCATCTCGCCGCTCGATCCGCTGGTGGTGCGCGAGGCGCTCTTGCGCGAGCGCTATCGTGGCGGCCAGAGCTTCTATGTCTGCCCGCGCATCTCCGACCTCGGCGAGCGCCACGCCTTCCTGAGCGAAGTCGTGCCCGAGGTGAAGGTCGCCGTCGCCAACGGCCAGATGGGGGCGGGTGCGCTGGAAGACGTGATGACCGCCTTCTACGACGGCGCCTATGATGTGCTGCTCTCCACCTCGATCGTCGAGTTGGGCCTCGATATCCCGACCGCCAACACGCTGATCGTCCACCGCGCCGACATGTTCGGCCTCGCCCAGCTCTATCAGCTGCGCGGCCGCGTCGGGCGCTCCAAGCAGCGCGCCTATGCGCTGTTCACCGTACCTGCCGAGCGGACGCTCAATCCCCAGGCCGACCGCCGGCTGAAAGTGCTGCAATCGCTCGACACGCTCGGCGCCGGCTTTCAGCTCGCCAGCCACGATCTCGACATTCGCGGCGCCGGCAACTTGCTCGGCGAGGAGCAGTCCGGCCATATCCGCGAGGTCGGCTATGAACTCTATCAGCAGATGCTGGAGGAGGCGGTCGCCTCCCTCAAGGCGGGCGGCGAGGCGACCGAGGACGGGCGCTGGGCGCCACAGATCACGATCGGCATGGCCGTTATGATTCCAGAGACTTACGTCAGTGACTTACAGCTCCGTCTGAGCCTCTACAAGCGCCTCGCCGACCTCGAGGACCAGCCTGCGATCGACGCCTTTGCCGCCGAGCTGATCGACCGCTTTGGGCCGCTGCCCAAGGAGGTCGAGCATCTGCTCGAGATCGTCGCCATCAAGGCGCTCTGCCGCCGCGCCAATGTCGACAGGGTCGATGTCGGGCCGAAAGGCGCCGTCATCGGCTTCCGCAACGACACACCGCCCAATCTGGACGGCCTCGTCGGCTGGATCGGCCGTCAGGGCTCCATCGCCAAGGTACGGCCCGACCAGCGGATTGTGCTGATCCGCGACTGGGCCGAGATCGGCGGCCGGCTCAAGGGCACCATGGCGGTGATGACCGAGCTTGCCCGTCTGGCCGGCGAAGGCGCGTCGCAGGCGGCCTGACCGGCAACTGCCGGGCGAGGGGCGTCGCGGCCCGGTTCAGCGCCGGCCAACAGGAAAGTATAAATTAAGGAGTATTACGGCAAAGTCGTCTTAACGAAGTTGCGGCATAGTGCGACGCAATGATGACCATGCCCGCGAATGGGGGAAACAGCACGTTCCGCTTCCGGCACCGCGAGGAACTACTTCGCAGTGTTCTGGAGAACGCGGCTGTCGCTACGTTCCTGGTCGGGCCAGACGGCCGTCTGCTCTACACCAATCGTGCCTTCCGTGAACTGCTCGGCTACAGCGAAAATGATCCGTTCACGGTCGTTGTCGACGACCTGATCCACCCGGACGACCTTTCTTCCGCCGATGGGCAGATGCAGACCCTGAGGGACGGGTCGGCCGAGGGCTACCGCGCCGAGCGGCGCTATGTGAAGAAGGACGGCGAGCCGATCTGGGTGCTGGTGTCGGCCTCGGCGCTGCGCGACGCCGCGACCGGCGATCTGCACTACACGATCATCCAAGCGATCAACATCGACCGGCAGAAGCGCGCCGAGGCCGCCCTTGCCGAAAGCGAGAGCCGCTGGAACTTCGCCCTGGAAAGTGCCGGCCAGGGGGTCTGGGATCATAACCTCAACGCCAAGACCGCCTTCTATTCGCGCATGTGGAAGGTCATGCGTGGCATCGATCCCGGCGAAGAAGTCGATCCGTCACCTGAAGCCTGGCTGGAGCGGGTTCATCCCGACGACCGCGAGCGCATCCAGGCAGCCAACTCGCAGCAGGACAGCGGCGACCTGTCTCTCAAGGAGATCGAGTATCGCGAACGCCACCGCGATGGGCATTGGATCTGGATTCTCAGCCGCGGCAAGGCGGTTGCCTGGAACCCTGACGGGAGCGCATCGCGGGTTCTCGGCACCGATACCGACATCACCAAGATCAAGCAGGTCGAATTGCAACTGGCACTCGAGAAGGAGCGCCTCAAGGTCACGCTCGAATCGATCGCCGACGGCGTCATCTCCACCGATGCCGCCGGGCTTGTCGTGTTCATGAATCCGGTCGCCGAGGAAATGACCGGCTGGCCATCGGCGGAGGCCGCCGGCCGCAAGGTCGGCGAGATATTCGCCATCGTCGACGAGGCCAGCGCCCGGCTGACTGTCAATCCGGTGGCCGAGTGCCTGTCGAAGGGCCGGCTGCATTACCTCGACGGCGAGACCGTGCTCATCGGCCGTGACGGCAAGCACCACGACGTGCGCGCCTCGGCGGCGCCGGTGCGCACGCCGCAGGGCACCGTCATCGGCGCCGTGCTGGTCTTCCAGGACGTTGCCGACAGCCGCGCCTTGCAGCGCCAGCTTACCCATACGGCAATGCACGACAGCCTCACCGGGCTGTCCAATCGGGCGACCTTCGAGCAGGCGCTGCAGGATGCCGTCCGCCAGGCCCAGCGCGAGGCGCGCGAGCACGCGCTCTGCTTCATCGACCTCGATCACTTCAAGAAGGTCAACGACACCGCCGGCCACGCAGCCGGAGATGCCGTGCTGCGCGGCATCGGTGCCGCCATCCGCGGCGCCTGCCGGGTGAACGACTTCGCCGCGCGCATCGGCGGCGACGAATTCGCGCTTCTGCTGCCCGACTGCTCGGTTGTCAGCGCCTCCCGCGTCGCCGAGAAGATCGTCGATGCCATCTCCGCGCTGCACTTCTCGTGGCAGTCCAAATACGCGGGCTGCGGGGCGATCGGCGCCAGCATCGGCATCACCGCCATCAGCAGTCGCTCCACCGACCCCGTCGAGTTGATGCGCCAGGCCGACGCCGCCTGCTATAGCGCCAAGGCGCGCGGTCGCAATTGCGTCGCCATCTATGACGGCGACCGCGCCAGCCTCACGCAGCTTCAGCAAAGCGCCTAGGCGTTTAGCCTTCCTCGGACGCCGTGGCCAGACGCTCGGCGGCGAGCAAAGGAAACGCATAAATTGAGGCGGGTCACGGCAAAGTCGTCTTAACGAAGTTGCGGCATAGTGCGATGCAATGATGACCGTGCCCGCGAATGGGGGAAACAGCACGTTTCGCTTCCGACACCGCGAGGAACTACTTCGCAGTGTGCTCGACAATGCTGCAGTTGCCACCTTCCTGATCAGTCCGGACAGCCGTCTGCTCTACGCCAATCGCGCTTTCTACGAGCTGCTCGGCTATGCGGTGGGCGAGCCGGTGGAAGTCGGCGTCGGTGCGCTGGTCTATCCCGACGACGTTCCCCGGACGTCGACGCAGTTCCAGGAGCTGCTCGACGGTCATTGCGACAACTACCGTGCTGAGCGCCGCTACAGGAAGAAGAGCGGCGACCCGATCTGGGTCTTGGTCAGGGCCTCCGCCATCCGCGAGGCAGCGACCGGCACGGCGCAATACGCCATCGTCCAAGCGATCAACATCGACCGACAGAAGCGCGCCGAGGCCGCCCTCGCCGAAAGCGAGAGCCGCTGGAACTTCGCCCTGGAAAGCGCCGGCCAGGGGGTCTGGGACCATAACCTCACCACCACGACCGCCTTCTATTCGCGCATGTGGAAGGTCATGCGTGGCATGGATCCCGACGAAGAAGTCGATCCGAAGCTGGAAGCGTGGCTGGCGCGCGTCCATCCCGACGACCGCGACCGCATCCGCACGCTCGCCAAGCGCCAGGATACCGGCGAGCTGCCGGTCAACGAGTTCGAGTACCGCGAGCGCCACCGCGACGGCCACTACATCTGGATCCTCAGCCGCGGCAGGCCGGTTGCCTGGAATCCCGGCGGCGGCCCCACGCGCGTGCTCGGCACCGACACCGACATCACCAGGATCAAGCAGGTCGAATCCCAGCTCGCGCTCGAGAAGGAGCGCCTCAAGGTCACGCTCGAATCGATCGCCGACGGCGTCATCTCCACCGATGCCGCAGGGCTTGTCGTGTTCATGAACCCGGTCGCCGAGGAAATGACCGGATGGCGATCCGAACAGGCCGCCGGCCGCAAGGTCGGCGAGATCTTCGCCATCGTCGACGAGACCAGCGCCAGGCTGACCGTCAACCCGGTGGCCGAGTGCCTGTCGAAGGGCCGCCTGCATTATCTCGACGGCGAGACCGTGCTCATCGGCCGTGACGGCAAGCGCCACGACGTGCGCGCCTCGGCGGCGCCGGTGCGCACGCCACAGGGAGCCGTCATCGGCGCCGTGCTGGTCTTCCAGGACGTCGCCGACAGCCGCGCCTTGCAGCGCCAGCTTACCCATACGGCGATGCACGACAGCCTCACCGGGCTGCCTAACCGGGCGACCTTCGAGCAGGCGCTGCAGGATGCCGTCCGCCAGGCCCAGCGCGAGGCGCGCGAGCACGCGCTCTGCTTCATCGATCTCGATCACTTCAAGAAGATCAACGACACCGCCGGCCACGCCGCCGGAGATGCGGTGCTGCGCGACATCGGTGCCGCCATCCGTGGCGCCTGCCGGGTGAACGACTTCGCCGCACGCATCGGCGGCGACGAATTCGCGCTTCTGCTGCCTGACTGCTCGGTCGTCAGCGCCAGCCGCGTCGCCGAAAAGATCATCGCTGCGATCGCCGCGACGGGCCCCTCCGGGCAGCACGCCCGCGCCGACGGCAAGGCGATCGGCGCCAGCATCGGCATCACCGCCATCAGCAGTAGCTCCACCGACCCGGTCGAGCTAATGCGCCAGGCCGACGCCGCCTGCTATATCGCCAAGGCACGCGGCCGCAATTGCGTCGCCATCTATGACGGCGATCGTCCCGGCCTCACGCAGCTTCAGGAAAGCGCCTAGGCGTCTAGCCTTCCTCGGTCGCCATCGCCGAGCGCTCGGCGACGGCTTGCTCGATCGCCTGCACAAGTACGTCGGCGGGATGCGCCCCGGTCACCGCCAGCCGGCGGTCAATGATGAAGCAGGGCACGCCCGAAACACCGACGCGGTAGGCGTTCTCGATCTCCGCCATGATCAGCGCGCGATCTTCGTCGCCCGCCAGACGCTCGGCTACGCTTGCCGCATCGAGGCCGACATCCGCCGCCAGGTCGGCGAGCACCGTCGTGTCGCCGACGTCGAGGCCCTCGCTGAAATAGGCAGCGAACAGCCGTTCGACCATGTCGTCCTGGACGCCCTCGGCAGCCGCCCAGTGTACCAGCCGGTGCGCGTCGACCGTGTTGGGAGAGCGTGTGATGCGGTCAAAATGATAGTCGAGGCCCTCCACCCGCCCGTGCTCGGTGAGCTGGCGATGGCTCTCCGCCACCGCCTCCACGCTGCCGAACTTAGCGCTCAGATAGTCCTCGCGGACGACGCCATCGGGCGGGATCGTCGGGTCGAGGCGGAACGGCCGCCAGCGCACGAACACCGGGATCTCCGGCACGAGGCCGATGGCGCGGGCCAGTCGGCGCTTGCCGAGATAGCACCACGGGCAGACGACGTCGGAAATGACGTCGATGGTGACGGGATCAGCAGACATGCGCCCAGCATAGGGTGCATGTCCGCGATTGCAAAATGCGCCGGCCGCCGAAAAGCATTAGCTTCCCGGCTTGCGCCACCAGGTCGGCAGGACAGCGCCGGTGAGGGCGGTCGTGTCGGGATGCTCGATATAGGTCCAGCGCGCCATCCACTGGTCGGGCAGGTAGAACAGCGGCACCACGTAGTAGCCGGAGATGAGCACCCGATCGAGGGCGCGCACCGCGGCGACGAAGTCCTCGTGGGTGCGCGCGGCGAGCATGGCGGCGATCATGGCGTCGATCGCCGGCTGCTTGGCGCCGGCATAGTTGAACGAGCTCGGCCGGTCGGCGGCCTCGCTGCTCCAGCGGCCAAGCTGCTCGTTGCCGGGCGACAGCGAGGCGCCCCACGAGCGGCGCACCATGTCGTAGTCGAACTGCTGCAGTCGCGGCTGGAACTGCGCGTCCTCGACGTTGCGCACCGTCACCTTGATGCCGATGCGGTTGAGCACGCGCTGATAGGCGAGCGCCAGCTTCTCGTCCTCGTTGTTGACCACCATGATCTCGAAGGCGAACTGCTTGCCGGTCGCGGTATTGATGAGCTGGTTGCCCTTGAGCGCGTAGCCGGCGGCCTGCAGCTGTTCGAGCGCCGAGCGCATCACCGCGCGCCCACCGTCGGCGCCGCCGGCGGAAACCGGCTTGTAGGTGCCGTCCATCACGTCCTTGTCGACGACGCCAGGGAAGGGGGCGAGCAGCGCCTTCTCCTTGTCGCCTGCCGGCTTGCCGACCGCGGACAGATCCGAATCGTTGAAATAGCCGGCTGCACGCACGAAGGCACCGTAATATAGGTTCTTGTTGACCCAGTCGAAGTCAAACAGCGTGGCCAGCGCCTTGCGCACGCGCTTGTCGGCAAAGATCGGCCGGCGCGTATTGAAGACGAAACCCGACATGCCCTTGGGCGTGCCGGTCTTGAAGGTTTCCTTGACGACCTTGCCCTCCTTGACCGCGGGGAAGTCGTAAGCCGTGTTCCACTGTGCCGGGTCGCCCTCCGGGTTGACGTCGAACAGGCCCTTCTTGAACGCCTCGAACTCGGTGTTGGCATCGCGGTAGTACTCGACGCGGACCTCGTCGAAATTGAACTGGCCACGATGGATGGGCAGGTCCTTGCCCCAGTAGTCGGGGTTGCGCTTGTAGACGATGTAATTGGGCGGGCTGACTTCGCTCACCAGATACGGTCCGCTGCCGATCGGCGGCTTCAGCGTCGACTTGTCGAAGGTTGCCGGATCAATGGCGTGCTTGGGAAAGACCGGCATCAGGCCGATGATGAGCGGCAGCTCGCGGTCATCGGCGCCCTTGAGGTCAAAGCGCACGCCGCGCTCGCCGACCCGCTCGACGCTGGAGATCTTGCCGTAATAGGCCTTGTAGTTGGGCCGGCCCTTGTCGCGCAAAATCTCCATCGAGAAGATCACGTCATCCACCGTGACCGGCGTGCCATCGGAGAATTTCGCCTTGGGATTGAGGGTGAACTCCACCCAGGAACGGTCCGGCGGCGTCTCCACGGTCTCAGCGAGGTTGCCGTAGAGTGTGAAGGGCTCGTCGGCGCTGCGTTCCAACAGGGATTCGAAGACCAGCCGGCCGAAGACCGGGTCGGACAGGCCGCGTGCCGAGGTGAAGCCGCCCTGGACGATGAATGGGTTGAGGCTGTCGAAGGTGCCGACGACGCCGAAGGTGATCTTGCCGCCCTTGGGCGCGTCCGGATTGGCATAGGGCAGGTGGTCGAAGTCCGCCGGCAGCGCCGGTTCACCGATCATGGCGATGCCGTGCATGGGCTCGGCGGCGGCCAGTTGCGGCACCAGAGCGAGGCCGAAGCTGAGCGCGATCGCCGTGGCGATCGGACGACGGAGGATGAGGGAGAGGATGGTCGCGGTCATGGCATGGTGCCCCTGCGTTGCTGCTCGGCAGAGATGGCGTTCGGATTCGCGTGCTGACGCGCGCAGACTAGCACATTGCGTGCAGGCTGCGGTCGCGGGCGCCAGTTCCCCCGGCTTGAGGCGGCGCCTGCCCGGTATTCGGCTGGAAATCCGGGTGAGGGCAAGCTAATGATGCCATCCGCCGGGACACCGTCTTGCCTCATTTGACGGTCATCCAGCCAACAGCTTGGCGCGCGCCGACACGAGCCCGCGCTGGTGATTCAAGAATTGACAAACGGGGAAGCCCCTGATGCCCGATCGGACGATTGAATTCCTCAGACACGCTCGGCCCGTGGTCGCTGCCGCAGTCTTCCTGATGGGCGCGTCGGCCGTGGCGATGGCGCAGAGTGCGCCGGCGGCCAGCGCTTCAGCCAGCGACATACAGAAATGGATCAAGATCTGTGATCCCAAGAATGCCAGCCTGTGCGCCGTGACCAAGGACTATGTGGTCGAGTCCGGTCCGCAGGCAATTGCCACCTTCACCGTTCGCAACAGCACCGATCCCAAGAAGTTCGGCATCGGCGTCACCGTGCCGCCGGGCTTCATCTTCCCGCCGGGCATTCCGATCAACATCGACGGCAACAAGTTGGCCACCGCCCACTACGTCGTGTGCTGGCCCGACGGACCGAAGAGCACGCGCGTCATGTGCATCGCCCAGGCCGACGCCTCCGGCGACTTCGTCTCCGCCATGAAGAAGGGCGGCACGCTGGAGCTGCAGCTCACCACCGGCGACGCCAAGACGGTGCCGATCGATTTCTCTCTGTCTGGCTTCACCAAGGTCTTCGACGGGCCGGACATGGGCCAACAGGCGCTGACCAAGCAGCGCGAAGAGACCGCCACGTTCTTCGAACAGAAGGCGCAGCAGCGCGGCCAGCAGCTCATCGACGAGCAGCGCAAGGCCAAGGCCAGCGGCGGCTAGCAGGACAGCAAATCTCGAATAGCGAATAGATTTCAACTATTCGCTATTCGACACCGCCTGTTCGCTTCTTCAGTGCAGATCGCTGCGCGCACGGGCGATGTAGACGTCCCCGTCGCGCTTGGAGAAGAACTCGTTGATCTGCGGGTGGCGCAGCGGTTCGTCCGAATCGTCGGGCAGCAGGTTCTGCTCCGAAACATAGGCGATGTATTCGCTGTCCGAATTCTCAGCGAACAGATGGTAGAACGGTTGATCCTTGGACGGGCGGACGTCCTCGGGGATCGACAGCCACCAATCCTCCGTGTTGTCGAAGACCGGGTCGACGTCGAAGACGACTCCGCGGAACGGGAAGATGCGGTGTCGCACAACCTGTCCGATGGCGTATCTGGCCGAGCGCATCCTGTTCATGACTCTACTCCGGGCGACTGGACCCACCGCCTGCAAAACACACTTCGCGGAGCATCTTGTCAAATCCTGTCGCCTGCAAGCCCCTGCCACAATTGACCGGATTCACCGAAACCGATAGGCCAGCCGCAGGTGGCGCCGGCGGGGCAGGCCCGCATTCGGGAGCAGATCGCCACAGGGAGCGTTCGCTGCAGCGATCATGAGCGACATCCTTCGGCTCATTCTCCCGTTCTTCGGCGTGCTGTTCCTCGGCTATGGCGCCGGACGGCTGCGCCGGGTGAGCGAGGAAGGGCTGGCCGGGCTGACCTTCTTCGTCACCTTTCTGGCCATGCCGGTCCTGTTCTTCCGGCTGGTCGCCGAGGCGCCGATGATGGGCACCGCCGGCTGGACGTTCGTGCTCACCACCACATTTTCCACCTATTGCGCCTTCGCCATCGCCTTTTCGGTCGGCGCGCTGACCAATGGCGGCCAGATCACCCAGGGGACCATCCAGGGGCTTGTCGGCTCCTATTCCAACATCGCCATGCTGGCGCCGGCATTGGTGCTTGCCGCCTTCGGCACCGGGGCGGCACTGCCGATGGCGCTGATCTTCGCCTTCGACAATGCGCTCATCGTGATCACGGTGCCGCTGATGATGACGCTCGGCGGCACCATGCGCGTCGACCCGGCCGAGCTTACCCAGAAGATCGTGCGGCGGGCGCTGCTCAACCCGCTGGTGCTGGCAACCATCCTGGGCATGCTGTTCGCGCTCACCGGGCTGAAGATGCCGGTCGCCATCGATTCGGTGCTCGCCATGCTCGGCAACGCTGCCGCCCCGGCGGCGCTGTTTGCCGTCGGCGTCAGCCTTACCGGACGCACAATCGACAAGGTGCCGCCGGAGCTGCCGGCGCTAATTGCCGTGAAGCTCGTCGCCCATCCGCTGATCGTCTATCTGCTGCTCAGCTGGGTCGGCGATTTCGATCCCGTATGGACCCACGCCGCCGTGCTGATGGCGGCGCTGCCGCCGGCGACCGGCGTCATCGCCTATGCCCGCGAGTACAAATCCTACGGCGAGTGGTCCGCCGTCGGCGTGCTGCTCGGCACCATCATCTCGATCGCCACCGTGACCGTGGTGCTGATCCTGCTGGTCAGGGATGTCCTGCCGGCCGATCCCTTCCACTGATCGCCACACCCTGGCGCATGGCGAAGTGACGCAGCGGCGCCACCCGGTCGAGTAGGAAGAGGCCGGCGCCGCGCAGCGCCTGCACCGGCAGGAAGCCTGAGAGCAGCGTACGGTTCAGCGCATCGACGGCGGTCGTGCGGGTGAAGACGTCGCCGCGCCGCGCCCGATCATAGGCGGCAAGGATGGTGCCGGCGCCGGGATCGTCGGCACGGCCAGCAAGCACCTCGGCGAGCGCGGTCACGTCGCGATAGCCGAGGTTGAGGCCCTGCGCGCCGATCGGCGGGAAGAGGTGGGCGGCCTCGCCCGCCAGCGCGACGCGGCTTGCGGCAAAATGCCGGGCGTTCATGCCGGAGAGCGGGAACATCTGGCGCCTGCCGTCGATGGCGATAGCGCCGAGCACCGACTGGGCGCGCGCCTCGATCTCCGCAGCCAGCGTCGCCTCGTCGAGCCCCAGCCGCCGTTCGGTCTCCACCGGCCGATCGACCCAGACCAGGCTCGACCGCTTGCCCGGCAGCGGCACCAGGGTGAACGGCCCGGCCTCGGTGTGGAACTCGGTCGAGGTGTCTTGGTGCGGGATGGCGTGGCGCAAATTGCACACCAGCGCCGCCTGATCGTAGCGCCAGCTCTCGGTCGCGATGCCCACCCCGTCACGCACCTTAGAGCGGCGGCCGTCGGCGGCGACCACCAGCCGGGCGGACAGGCTGTCGCCGGTTGAAAGCTTCAGTACGACGGACTCTCCGCCCGGCGTCACCGCCTCGACAAAAGCTTCGCGGCGCACGATCGGGCGCGTGGCCACGGCGGCTTCGAGCGCCGAAACGAGGACGGTGTTGGCAATGTTGTAGCCGAAGGCGCCGAGGCCGATCTCGCTGGCGTGGAAGGTGACCTCCGGCGCGCGGATAAGGCGCCTGGTGCCGTCGACGATGCGCATCGTGCGGAGAGCCGCCGCTTCATCGGCAATCCCGGACC
Source organism: uncultured Alphaproteobacteria bacterium (assembly GCA_963785065.1). Lineage (GTDB taxonomy): Bacteria > Pseudomonadota > Alphaproteobacteria > Rhizobiales > Kaistiaceae > CAVSRC01. Next base: position 175,149 of record CAWATX010000004.1, on the reverse strand, counting down.
AGACGCCGATCTTTTCGAGCAGCGCCACGGAGCCCGCGAGCAGTGCCGAGGTGCGCTCGTCGGCCGGCGGCCGGGCAGGGGCGACCAGCGCCGTGGCATAGCCCGCGTCGGCCAACACGACCGCCGCTGCAAGGCCGACCGGGCCCGCGCCGACGACGGCAACGGCGATGTCCTGGTGCTTGTCCGCTTCGCTCATGCCCTCGGTGTATCAGCCGAGGGCACTGCCGGTCGAGCCGTCGATGCGCCGAGCACCATGCCCGCCAGCCACGCACCGGCAATCATGGCGGCGACGAAGTAAGCGGCGCTCAATGGCGTCAGCGCCAGATTGGCGATGGCAGGGCCGGGGCACAAGCCGGCCGCGCCCCAGCCGATGCCGAAGAGCGCCGAGCCGGCGATCAGCGGCAGGTCGAGCTTCGACTTTTCAGGGAAGGAGAAGGCGGCCGCGGCCAGCGGCCTGCGGAACAGCCGGTGCAGGCGGAAGCCGACGAAGAACACCAACGCTCCGCCACCCATGACGAAGGCGAGGCTGGGGTCCCAACCGCCCGACGAAATGGCGGCGATATCGAGAAAGTCCTTGACCTTCTCGGGATCGATCATACGCGCCAGCGCCAGGCCGGCGCCGAACAGGGTGCCGCTGACCAGAGCGGCGGAAAGGGCAAGCGGTGTGCGGTTCATCCGACAACGTGCCTCATGATGAAGACGGTGACGATGGCGGCTGCCATGAAGGTGGCGACGGCGATGAAGGAGCGCGGCGACAGCCGCGACAGGCCGCAGATGCCGTGGCCCGACGTGCAACCATTAGCCAGCCGCGTACCGATGCCGACCAGCAGGCCGGCGCTGACCAGGCCAAGGGGGCCGAGACCAGTCGCCGGCAGGCTCGCCGGGATTCCACTGAACAGGCGCGGCCCGAAGATGAAGCCGAGCCAGGCACCGAGCGGCAGGCCGGCCAGGAAGACGAGCCGCCACAGGCGGTCGCTGCGGCCGGCGGTAAGCGCGTTGCCGGCAATGGTCGAAATGCCGGCAAGCCGGCCGTTGAAGACCCACAGGATCGTCGCGGCGAGCCCGATGAGACCGCCGCCGATCGCGGCGGAAAGCGGAGCGAAATGCACCATCGCACCAAACCTCTTGAAAGTTGCATGTGAAAAATAGGCTTGGGCCCAGGCGCCCCCAAGAAATGCAAACCCAATTTTCGCTCGCTATGGGGCAAGCCTTGCCACGCGGCGGTGGATCGGCCAAGCATGGCGTCCAAACCGGCTTCGCCGGGGCTTCATCACGTGGCGGCGAATGACGAAAAATCTCGGCGCATGGGCGGTACACCTGCTGACGGCAAGCGGGGCGGCCTTCGCTCTGATCGCGGCGGTGGCGGCTGCCGGCGGGGCCTGGCAGCTGGTTTTCCTGCTCCTCGGCCTGGCCATGATCGTCGATGGGGCCGACGGTCCGATCGCCCGCAAGCTCGGCGTCAAGGAGCGTTTGCCCTGGTTTGACGGGGCGACCCTCGACCTGGTCGTCGATTTTACCACCTATGTGCTGGTGCCGGCTCTGGTGCTCGCCCTCAGCGACCTCGTCAGCCAGCCTTATGCCACCGGCGCCGGCGTCGTGGTCGCGGTGGTCGGCGCGCTCTATTTCGCCGACACCCGCATGAAGACGACCGAACAGGCCTTCCGCGGTTTCCCGGCGGTTTGGAACGTCATCGTCTTCCAGCTCATGGTCTACAAGTTCCCGGAGTTCGTGACGCTTCTCATCATTGCCGCTTTCGCCGTGCTCACCTTCCTGCCGGTCGAGTTCGTTCATCCCATGCGGGTGAAGCGCTATCGCCCGCTGACCGCAGCCATGTCGGCCGCCTGGGGAATCACCGCCTTTGCCGCGCTGCTGGAGAACCTCAATCCCGACCCGCTGGTGCTCACCCTGTTCTCCCTCGTCAACCTGTACTTTGCCTTCATCGGCGTGTTCCTGCAGGTGACGCGCCGCAGGACGGCAGGCGGCTAGGGGCCCGCGATGTCCCTGCTCCAGTGGATTGCCGATCCCGCGATCCTGGCCAGCTTCGTGACACTCACCGTCATGGAGATCGTGCTCGGCATCGACAATATCATCTTCATCTCGGTGATCGTCGGGCGGCTGCCGCCCGAGCAGTCGAAACACGCCCGCCAGCTTGGCCTGGCGCTGGCGCTCGTTTTCCGCATCGCGCTGCTTTCGCTGCTGTTCTGGCTGATCCACCTGACCCGGCCGCTGTTCGAGATCGCCGGCCACACCTTCTCCTGGCGCGACCTGGTGCTGCTGGCCGGCGGCTTCTTCCTGCTGGTCAAGGCGACCCACGAAATCCACAAGGATGTCGAGGCGGCGCGAGAGGACGAGGGCGCAGCGGCCACAGCCGGCACCGGCTTTGCCATGATCGTCGCGCAGATCATCGTCATCGACCTGGTATTTTCGATCGATTCGATCGTCACTGCGATCGGCATGGCCGAACATGTCGGGGTGATGATCGCCGCCGTGGTCGTCGCCGTCGCCATCATGTACGCCGCCTCGGGCGCGGTCGCCGGCTTCATTTCGCGCCACCCGACCACGCGCATGCTGGCGCTCGCCTTCCTGCTGATGATCGGCTTCGCGCTGGTTGCCGACGGCATCGGCTTCCACATTCCTCGCGGCTATCTCTACACCGCCATGGCGTTCTCGGCCGCCGTCGAGGCGCTCAACGTGATCGCCCGGCGCAACCGGCGCAGGGACGGACAATGACCGTGTCGCCCGGTCTGCCGATCGCGCCGCGCACGGCCTGGTTCACGCCGCCACGGCTGATCATGGCGGTGTTCTTCGTGCAGGCGGTTTCGATGACCAACTGGGCGCCACGCATCCCCGACGTGCAGCAGCGTCTCGGGCTGAGCTCCGGCGCGCTGTCGATCTGCCTGCTGAGCATGTCGCTCGGCACCTTCGTCATGACCATCTTCAACGGTCCGCTGGTTGCGCGCTTTTCGGCGCGCACCATGATGGTCATCGGCATGTGCGCATTTTGCGCCGCGCTGGTCCTGCCGGGGCTGGCGTGGAACGGGCCGTCGCTGTTCGCCATCCTGTTCGTGATGGGCGCCACCTACGTCATCGTCGACGTCGCCATGAACGTCGAGGCGGCGCGCATCCAGACCGCGATCGGCCGTCGCATCATGAGCACCTGTCACGGCTTCTGGAGCCTCGGCGCCGTCGTCGGCTCGATCAGCGGCGCGCAGTTCGCCGAGGCCGCGGTGCCGACCTGGCTGCATCTCCTCATCATAGCCGTCATCGTGCTGCCGCTCGGCCTGATGCCGGTGTGGGCGCTGCCGGTCCTGCCGGTGCGGGCGGCCGCCGCCATGGAGCGACGCCCGGTCATCGCCTTTCCCACGATCGCGCTCGCCGGCGTCTGCATCTATGTCTTCGGCGCCGTGCTCGCCGAACTCAGCGCCCGCAATTGGGGCGCCGCCTATCTGCGCGACGTGCTCGGCACGTCGGCCGCCGCGACCGGCTGGGGACTCGGCGCCTTTTCCTTGACCATGGCGGCAGGGCGGCTGGTCGGCGACAGGCTGGCCGACCGTTTCGGGCCGGTGGCGCTTGGGCGTCTCTGCGCCTTTACCGGCGTCATCGGCATGGCCGCACTGGTGATGGCCAACGGCCTGCCGCTGGCGCTCATCGGCTTTGCCGCCATCGGCTTCGGCGTGTCGGTCGGTTTCCCGCTCGCCATGACCGCCGCCGCCAGCCACACCGACCGGCCACCGGCGATCAACGTCGCCTCGGTGGCGCTGATCGCCTATAGCGGCTCACTGGTCGGGCCGCCGCTGGTCGGCTTCGTCGCTGACGGAGCCGGCCTGCGTGTCGGTCTGGCGGCGCTCATGCCGCTGATGGTGCTGAGCGCGCTGTTCGCCGGTTCGCTCGGACCACGCAACAAGACAGCCGACCCTGCCTAGGCGCGCCGCGTTCGCGCGCACGCTCGTCCCCACCCTGACCACATGGCGCACCTGCAGCGTTTGCCGGCTCCCGCCGCCAGCGCTAGGAATGAGTCGTGCGCCCGGCCTCAGGCCGGATGACGCCACGAACTGTTCCAAAGAGCGGATTTCCCCGGCTCTCTCCCCTGGCTTCACACGACGAAGGACCTCAGCCATGCCCCACGCATTCAGAATCGAACAACAAGGCGGGCCGGAGGTGATGCAATGGGTCGAAGTGCCCATGCCGGAGCCGACCGCCGGCCAGGTACGCCTACGCCATACCGCCATCGGCGTGAATTTCGTCGACGTGTACAACCGCATCGGCCTCTACAAGGGCGCGAAACTGCCATTCACGCCGGGCGCGGAGGCTGCCGGCATCGTCGACAAACTCGGCGAAGGGGTCACCTCGCTCAAGGTCGGCGACCGCATCGTCTACCAGGACCGCTCGTCCGGCTCCTATGCCGAATATTGCCTGATCCCGGCCGACCGAGCGATCAGGCTGCCCGACGGCATTGACGACAAGACGGCGGCGGCCGGCTTCCTCAAGGGCGTCACCGTGGAATATCTGCTGCTCAGGACCTTCAAGGTCGGGCCCCAGCACACCGTGCTCTTCCATGCCGCAGCCGGCGGCGTCGGCACGATTGCCGGCCAGTGGCTAAAAGCGCTCGGCGCCACCACCATCGGCACGGTCGGCTCGCCGGAGAAGGCGGCCCGCGCCCGCGCCCACGGTTACGACCACGTCATCGACTACACCAAGGAGAACTTCGTCGAACGGGTGCTGGAGATCACCGACGGCCGCAAATGCGACGTGGTCTACGATTCGGTCGGCAAGGACACCTTTCCGGGCTCGCTCGATTGCCTGAAGCCGCTCGGCATGTGGGTCTCCTTCGGCCAGTCTTCGGGAATGGTGCCACCTTTCCAGATCAGCCTGCTGCAGCAGAAGGGCGGGCTGTTCGCCACGCGTCCGACCACGGCGCACTATTTCGCCCGCAGCGAGGACCTGGAAACCGCCGCCGCCAACCTGTTCGCGCGCCTTCTCGACGGCTCGATCAAGGTCGAGATCGGCCAGACATTCCCGCTCAAGCAGGCGGCCGAAGCCCACCGCGCCCTGGAGGCCCGGCGGACAACGGCCGCCACGGTGCTGATTCCCTGAGCCGCCAATGCCGCAAAACCAGGCAGCCGTGCCGAAATTAGGGGTTTGATCGAGAATTGGGCATAATCCATTGTGAGGCTTGGACTCAGCCCAAAAACTGGCAGAGTCGGGGGCAGGGCGGCGGTGCGGTCCGGTCGACCGCGGTGTGTTTGCGTAAGGATGTGGTGTCGCTATGGGGCGCCTTACGACTCATGTGCTGGATACGACGGCGGGCGGGCCAGCCGTTGGTCTGACGATCGAGCTCTACCGGCTGACCGGCGGCGAGACCCGGGTCGCGGTGGTGCGCACCAATGACGATGGCCGGATCGACAAGCCGCTCATCGAAGGCGATGCGCTGACCGCCGGCGTCTACGAGTTGCGCTTTCACGCCGGCGACTACCTGCGCCGCCGCCACGACCTGCCCGACCCGGCCTTCCTCGACGTGGTGCCGATCCGCTTCGGCATCGCTTCACCAGGCGCGCACTACCACGTGCCGCTGCTCATCTCGCCCTACGGCTATTCCACCTACCGGGGAAGCTGATGCGCCCAACGATCCGCTTCATCCGCAAAAACCGTCTGGTCGAGCTCACCGACGTCGACCCGGCAACCCTGCTGCTCGATTATCTGCGCGAGAGCGAAGGCGCCACCGGCACCAAGGAAGGCTGCGGCGAGGGCGATTGCGGCGCCTGCACGGTGGCGATCGGCCGCATGCGCAACGGCCGGCTGGTCTATGAGCCGGTCAATGCCTGCATCATGCTTCTCGGACAGGTGGACAGCGCCGAGGTGGTGACGGTCGAGGATCTCGTCGCGCCCGACGGATCGTTGCACCCGATCCAGGCGGAAATGGTCGCCCGCCATGCCTCGCAATGCGGCTTCTGCACGCCGGGCTTCGTCATGGCGCTGTTCGCCATGTACCAGTCGACCGACGGGCCGGTGACGCGTGAGACGGTCAACGACTGGATCGCCGGCAATCTCTGCCGCTGCACCGGCTATCGGCCGATCGTCGAGGCCGGCATCGCCGCCTGCGACGGCAGGCGCCACGACCGCTTCCGCACCGGCAGCGACGACATGGCCGGCGTCCTCACCTTCCTCGCCGACGGCGAGGACGTCTTCGTCGGCGACGAAAAGCGCTTCTTCGCCGCGCCCGGCACGCTCGACACTCTCGCCGATCTCTATGCGCAATATCCCGATGCCACCATCGTTGCCGGCGGCACCGATGTCGGCCTGTGGATCACCAAGCAGCTCCGCGACATCAAGCGCATCATCCATGTCGGCAAGGTCGCCGACTTCGACGCCATCGATGACACCGGGCTGGAACTGATCATCGGCGCCGGGGCCACCTATGCCGAGGTCGAGCCCTATCTCGCCGCCCTCGATCCCGACATCGGCGAATTGCTGCGCCGTCTTGGCTCCAAGCAGGTGCGCGCCAACGGCACGGTGGGGGGCAACATCGCCAACGGCTCGCCCATCGGCGACATGCCGCCGCTGCTCATCGCGCTCGACGCGATGCTCATGCTCCGCAAGGGCAAGCAGGCGCGCTCCATGCCCATCGCCGATTTCTTCGTCGCCTACGGCAAGCAGGCACGCGAACCCGGCGAGCTGGTCACGGCGATCGCCGTGCCTCGTCTCACCGAGGAGCACATCTTCCGCTGCTACAAGGTGACCAAGCGCTTCGACCAGGACATTTCCTCGGTCATGGGCGCCTTCCGCTTCACCCTTGACCAGGACGACGTCATCACCGATGCGCGCCTCGCCTTTGGCGGCATGGCCGCGACGCCTAAGCGCGCCGCCGGTGCCGAGACCGAGCTCATCGGCCATCCCATCCGCGACGCCCGGGTCTGGGGCCGGGCGTTTGCCGCGCTGCACGAGGACTTCGCACCGATCGACGACCACCGCGCCAGCGCCCGCTACCGCATCGAGACCGCCCACGCCCTTCTCGGCAAGGCGCTGATCGAAGCGTCGGGCACCGCCAGCAGCCGCACGCGCGTCGTCGGCCATCGCGAGAAGGATGTCCATGAAGCCGTCTGACGACATCCCGAGCGGCCCCGAGCCAGCCGCTGCCACCGCGAATCCGACCCCGCAGCACGCGGAGTTGCTTGCCGTCGTGCGCCAGCCGATCGCTCACGACAGCGCCATCAAGCACGTCACCGGCGCCGCTCTCTATACCGACGACGAGCCGATGCCCGCCGGTACGTTGCATCTGGCGCCGGGCTATGCCCCGATCGCCGCCGGCCGCGTCACCACGCTCGACCTCGCGCCGGTGCGCGCCGCGCCCGGTGTCGTCGCCGTGCTCACCGCCGACGATATCCCCGGCCGCAACGATATCAGCCCCAAGGACATCGGCGACGACGCGCTGATCGCCGAGAGCCAGATCATGTTCTACGGCCAGGTGCTGTTCGTGGTGGTCGCCGAGACCCGCCAGCAGGCCCGCCGGGCGGCGCGGCTGGCGCGCATTGCGACGGCGCCGACCATGCCGGCGATCGACGTTGACGATGCCATCATCGCCGGCACCACGGTGCTCGACGACTACACCTTCGCGCGTGGCGAGCCGGTGGAGGAGCTGGAACGCGCGCCCCGCCGGCTGACCGGTGAGTTCCGCCTCGGCGGTCAGGAGCATTTCTATCTGGAAGGCCAGGTGGCCTACGCCATACCCGGCGAGGACGGCGACATGGTCGTGCATTCCTCGACGCAGCATCCAAGCGAAGTGCAGCACGCGGTTGCCCACGTCCTCGGCCTCCATGACAACGCCGTCACCGTCGAGGTCAGGCGCATGGGCGGCGGCTTCGGCGGCAAGGAAAGCCAGGCGACGCAATGGGCGGTGCTGGCGGCGCTGGCCGCCTCGAAGACCGGGCGGCCGTGCAAGATGCGCCTCGACCGCGACGATGACATGACCATGACCGGCAAGCGCCACGACTTCCGTGTCGACTACACCGCCGGCTTCTCGCGCGAAGGCAGCCTGCGCTCGGTCGACGTGAAGCTGTCGGCCCGCTGCGGCCATTCCGAGGACCTGTCGCTCGGCGTCGTCGACCGCACCATGTTCCACGCCGACAACGCCTACTACTACCCGTCCTGCCGCATCGTCACCCGGCGCATGCGCACCAACACGGTTTCCAACACCGCCTTTCGCGGCTTCGGCGGCCCACAGGGCATGCTCTTCGCCGAGCGCATGATGGACCACATCGCCTATGTCACCGGGCGCGACCCGCTCGACGTGCGCAAGTCCAATTTCTACGAAGGCGTCGGGCGCGATCGCACGCCTTATGGCATGCGCATCGAGGACAACATCCTGCCCGACCTCGTCGCCGAGATCGAACGCACCAGCGACTACCGCGCCCGTCGCCAGGCGATCGCCGAGTTCAATGCCACGAGCCCGGTGCTCAAGCGCGGCATCGCGCTCACGCCGGTGAAATTCGGCATCTCCTTCACGCTCATCCATCTCAACCAGGCGGGTGCGCTCGTCCACCTCTATCGCGATGGTTCGATCAGCCTCAATCACGGCGGCACCGAGATGGGGCAGGGGTTGTTCATCAAGGTGGCGCAGGTGGTCGCCGAGGAGTTCGGCGTCGGCGTCGACAAGGTCAAGATCACCGCCACCTCGACGGCCAAGGTGCCCAACACCTCGCCGACCGCGGCCTCCGCCGGCACCGACCTCAACGCCCAAGCGGCACTCGCCGCCTGCCGTGAGATCAAGGGCCGCCTTTATGACTTCATCGAAGAGAAGTGGAGCGTCGATCGCGGCCGCGTCGAATTCCACAATGGCGAGGTGCTGGTCGGCAACCGCACCATGCCGCTGTCCGAGCTTGCCACTGCCGCCTATGTCGATCGCGTCCACCTGTCCTCGGCAGCCTTCTACAAGACGCCGCTGATCCACTGGGACCGCGAGAAGGCGACCGGCAGGCCGTTCTATTATTTCGCCTATGGCGCCTCCTGCTCCGAGGTCACCATCGACACCATGACCGGCGAAATGCGGGTGGACCGCGTCGACATCCTTCACGACGTCGGCAAATCGCTCAATCCGGCCATCGACATCGGCCAGATCGAGGGCGGCTTCGTGCAGGGCATGGGCTGGCTCACCACTGAGGAGCTGGTCTGGGATTCGGCCGGGCGGCTCACCACCCATGCGCCCTCGACATACAAGATCCCGACCGCCTCGGACGTGCCCGCCGATTTCCGCGTCGCGCTCTACGAGTTGGGCGGCAACCGGGAGGATTCCATCTTCCGCTCCAAGGCCGTCGGCGAGCCGCCGCTGATGCTGGCGATCTCGGTGTTCTCGGCGGTCACCGACGCCATCCTCAGCCTCAAGCCGGCGGTCTTCCCCCATCTCGACGCGCCGGCGACGCCAGAGGCGATCATGCGCGCCGTCCGCGCCACCAGCGGAGCCGAAACATGACGCTGGTCTGGCCGCGCGTGCTGAAAGGGCTCGACGCCCATGGCCGTGTCGCCATGGTAACCGTGGCGCTGACCCGCGGCTCGGCGCCGCGCGAGGCGGGTGCCCGGCTCATCGTCCATCCCGACGGCGGCTTCACCGGCACCATCGGTGGCGGCACGCTGGAGTGGAAGGCGATCGCCGTCGCGCAGGCAGCGCTCGCCAGCCCGTCTGCTCCCAAGGCAGAGCTGCGCCGCTATGCGCTGGGACCCGAGCTCGGCCAGTGCTGCGGCGGCAATGTCGATCTCGTCATCGAGGTGATCTCCGCAGACCGTCGGGCGGAGGTCGCCGATCTTGCCCAACGCGAGGCCGCGGGCCGGCTCACCACCAGCGGCACGATCGCGCCCGAAGGCATCCACCGCACAGTCGCGCGCGCAGACGCCATGATGCCGGGGAGCGCCGCATTGGCCGGCGACGTCCTCACCGAAACCTTTGGCGACGATCGCCGGCCGCTCGTCCTCTTCGGCGCCGGCCATGTCGGCCGCGCGCTGGTGCTGGCGCTGGCGCCGCTGCCCTTTGCCGTCACCTGGGTCGATCCGCGCCCCGATGCCTTCCCCGTGCACGTCCCCATGAACGTCACGCCCCGCGCCTTCGCCGATCCGGCCGAGGCACTTGCCGCCATGCCGGCGGGGAGCTTCGTCCTGGTCATGAGCCACAGCCACCAGCTCGACCTCGCCCTCGTCCACGCCGCCCTTGCCGACGGCCGCTTCGTCCATGTCGGCCTGATCGGCTCGAGGACCAAGCGTGCCCGCTTCGAAAAGCGGCTGGCCGAGGCCGGCATCGCGGGCGAGCGCATCGCCGAACTCGTCTGCCCGATCGGCGTCGGCGGCATCCGATCCAAGGAGCCGGCAGTGATCGCCGCGGCCACGGTCGCCGAGCTGCTGGTTCGCGACGAAGCCTTGCGGGCAATGGCACGGCCAATGCAAGCCGAAGACGGCGGACAGGGCGCCCATGACGACCACGACGCGCCAAGGAGACAGCGGCGCGCCTGATGGAAAGGGGGGAAGGGGTGGTTGAGACCAGTACGAACGGGCGCCGGCCGACCGGCACGCCGACCCTCGAAGTCAACGGGATTACCAAGGATTTCGGCTCGCTGAGGGCTAATGACAGCGTCGACTTCGCCATCCGGCCGGGCGAAATCCACGCGTTGCTCGGTGAAAACGGGGCCGGTAAGTCGACCCTGGTCAAGATCATCTACGGCGCCCTCCAGCCCACCGCCGGCGAAATCCGCTGGAAAGGCAAGCCGGTCACCATCGCCAGCCCGGCGGCGGCCCGCGCGCTCGGCATCGGCATGGTGTTCCAGCACTTCTCGCTGTTCGAGGCGCTGACGGTGACCGAGAACATCGCGCTGGCGCTGCCCAAGGACATGCGCCGCGGGCTCGCCCAGACGGTCGAACAGGTGTCGGCCGACTACGGCCTGCCGCTGCGGCCGCGCGCCGTCGTCGCCGACCTTTCGGTGGGCGAACGCCAGCGCATCGAGATCGTCCGCTGCCTGCTGCAGAAACCGCAGCTGCTCATCATGGACGAGCCTACCTCGGTGCTCACCCCGCAGGAGGCTGACCACCTTTTCGTCACCCTGCAGCGGCTCGCCAAGGAGGGTTGCGCCGTCCTCTACATCTCGCATCGCCTGGAGGAGGTGCAGCGCATCTGCCACCACGCCACCATCATGCGCCGCGGCAAGGTGGTCGCCGAGACCGACCCGGCCAAGGAGACCGCCGGCACGCTCGCCCGCCTGATGGTCGGCACCGAGCTGCTGGAGGTCGCCCGCGAGCCCGGCGTGATCGGCAATCCCCGCCTCGTCCTCAATGCACTCGACCTGCCGTCGGAAGACCCATTCGGCGTCTCGCTCAAGGACGTCAGCCTTGAGGTGCGTGGCGGCGAGGTGGTCGCCATCGCCGGCATCGCCGGCAATGGCCAGAGTGAACTGTTCGGCGCCATTTCCGGCGAGACCAAGCTTGAGCAGCATGACTCGGTCATCGTCGATGGCATCGCCTGCGGCCTCACCGGCATCACCGGCCGGCGCAACCTCGGCGCCGCTTTCGTGCCCGAAGAGCGTCTTGGCCATTCCGCCGTGCCCGGCCTCAAGCTCACCGACAATGTCATCCTCACCCGCCACCGCACCGGCGACGAACTGGTGGTGACCGGCGTCGTGCGGCCGCAGAGGGCGCTCAAGATCCTCGACTCCGTGACCACCGACTACGACGTGCGCAAGGGCACATCGGACCCCGAGGCGCGCTCGCTCTCCGGCGGCAATCTGCAGAAATTCGTGGTCGGTCGCGAGATCCACCGCCGGCCCGGCGTGCTGGTGGTGTCGCAACCGACATGGGGCGTCGACGCCGGCGCCGCGGCGCTCATCCGCCAGGCGCTGATCGACCTGGCGCGGGCTGGCTCGGCAGTGCTGGTCATTAGCCAGGACCTCGACGAGATTTTCGAGATCGCAGACCGCATCGCGGTGATCTCGCGCGGCCACCTGTCGCCGGCGGTACCGGCAGCCGAGGTGACGCGCGAATCGATCGGCTTGCTCATGGGCGGCATTGGCGAAGGCAAGAAGGCGGACGACGGAGAGGCGGAGACCACCCATGCAGCTTAGGCTCGAACGCCGCAGCGAGCAGAGCCGGCTGATGTCGGTTCTCTCGCCGGTCATCGCCATCGCCCTGTCGATCGTCACCTTCTTCATCATCTTCGCCATCATGCGGATCGACCCGCTGAAGGCGCTCTATCTCTATTTCGTCGATCCGCTGACGGCGTTCTGGTCGATCGAGGACCTCATCGTGAAGGCAGCGCCGATCATCCTGATCGCCGTCGGCCTGTCGTTCTGCTACCAGTCCAATGTATGGAACATCGGCGCCGAGGGGCAGCTTGCCGTCGGCGCCATCTTCGGCTCGATCATCCCGGTCTATTTCCCCACCTGGGGCGGGCCGCTGACGATCACCCTGATGGTTCTTATGGGCATCCTCGGCGGCATGCTCTATGCGGCCATCCCCGCCTGGCTCAAGAACCGCTTCAACGCCAACGAGACGCTGACCACGCTGATGCTGGTCTATATCGCCAACCTGCTGGTCGACTATCTGGCGCGCACCCCTTGGCGCGACCCGGCCGGCCACAATTTCCCCAACAGCCATCCGTTCATCGACGGCCAGATGCTGCCGGTGATCTTCGGCGACAGCATCCGCCTCAACGTCGTCTTCGTGCTGGTCGCAGTGGCGGTCGCCTGGTTCCTGACCGAACGCACGCTGACCGGCTTCCAGATCCGCGTCCTCGGCCAGTCGCCGCGTGCCGGCGCCTTTGGCGGCTTCGACCGCAATCGCATGGTCATGCTGACCATGCTGATCTCCGGCGGCCTCGCCGGCCTTGCCGGCATCTGCGAGGTCGCCGGCCCCATCGGCCAGTTCCGCACGACCATCTCGCCCGGCTACGGCTTCACCGCCATCATCGTCGCCTTCCTCGGCCGGCTGCACCCGATCGGCATTCTCTTCGCCGGGCTGCTGCTGGCGCTCTCCTACATGGGCGGGGAGGGGGCGCAGATCGCGCTCGGCATCTCCGACCAGACCACGGCCGTGTTCCAGGGCATGCTGCTCTTCTACGTGCTCGCCTGCGACACGCTGATCTATTACCGCCTGCGCATGGTGCGCCGGCGTCCCGCCGCCGAGGCCCTCAAGACCCAGGAGGCGACGCCATGACGATGGTCGAAGGAATCCTGCTGACCATCGTCACCGCGGCGACGCCGCTGCTCTTCGCCGCATTGGGCGAACTGATCGCCGAACGCGCCGGCGTGCTCAACCTCGGCGTCGAGGGCATGATGGCGGTTGGCGCCGTGATGGGCTTTGCCGGCGGCCACGTGACCGGCATCCCGGCGGTCGGCGTGCTCTCCGGCATCGTCGCCGGCGCGCTGATGGGCGGTCTCTTCGGCCTCATCACGCTGGTCTTTGCCGCCAATCAGAACGCCTCCGGCATCGCGCTCACCCTGTTCGGCCTCGGCCTCTCCGGCCTTATCGGCAATGCCTATACCGGCACCCCCGGCCTCGGCATGAACCGCATCCACATTCCGCTTCTCTCGGACCTGCCGCTGATCGGCCCGGCGATCTTCGGCGAGGACCCGCTGGTCTATCTCGTCGTGGCGCTCACCATCGCAGTGTGGTGGTTTCTCTTCCGCACCAATGCCGGGCTGATCGTGCGCGCCGTCGGCGACAACCACGCCTCAGCGCATGCGCTCGGCTATCCGGTCTTGCGGGTGCGCTTCCTGGCAGTGCTCTTCGGCGGCGCCTGCGCCGGCCTTGGCGGTGCCTATCTGTCGCTGGTCTATACGCCACAATGGACGCAGGCGATGACCTCCGGGCGCGGCTGGATCGCCATCGCGCTGGTCGTCTTCGGCACCTGGCTGCCCTGGCGCATCGCTATCGGCGCGCTGCTCTTCGGGGCGGTCAACATCCTTCAGCTCAACGCGCAGGCATTCGGTCTGGGCCTTCCCTCCCAGTTCCTGTCGAGCCTGCCATACCTCATCACCGTGATCGTTCTGGTGGTGATTTCGCGCAATCAGGCCCTGCTCAAGATCAATACGCCGGCCTCGCTGGCCCGCACCTTCGTGCCTGACAATTGAGCAGATTGCCTGAAGATGGCATGAATTCTGAATGTCGGCGGTTGGTGACGCGCCGCTGATCATGGGCGTCAATGAGAGGAGTGAGAGCATGCGAAAGTTCCTGGTGGCCGCCGGTGCGGCTACTTTGCTGGCCGCAACCCTGGGCGGCGCCCAGGCGGCCGATCTGAAGGCGTGCTGGGTCTATCCCGGCCCCCACAATGACGGCGGCTTCAGCGAGCAGCACGATCTCGGGCGGCAGGCCGTGCAGAAAGAGTTCGGCGACAAGGTCGATGCCTCGACCTATGTCGAAAGCGTGCAGGAAGGCCCCGATTCCGAGCGCGTGATCGAGCGCCTGGCGCGCTCGGGCTGCGGCCTGATCTTCACCACCTCCTTCGGCTTCATGGACCCGACGCTGAAGGTCGCCGGCATGTTCCCGAAGGTCGATTTCGAGCACATGTCGGGCTACAAGACCGCGCCCAACATGTCGACCTATAACCTGCGCTGGTATCAGGGCCGCTACGTCCAGGGCCAGATCGCCGCCAAGATGTCGAAGGCGGGCGTTGCCGGCTACATCGTCTCCTTCCCGATTCCTGAAGTGATCATGGGCATCGACGCCTTCATGCTCGGCGCCCAGTCGGTCAACCCCGACTTCAAGGTCAAGATCGTCTGGGTCAACACCTGGTTCGATCCGGGCAAGGAAGCCGACGCCGCCAAGACGCTCGTCGATCAGGGCGCCGACATCCTCGTCCAGCACACCGACTCGCCGGCTGCCATGCAGGTCGCCGAGAAAGCCGGCATCCACGCCTTCGGCCAGTCCGCCGACATGTCGAAGTTCGGGCCCCATGCCCAGCTTGCCTCGCTGATCGACGAGTGGGCTCCCTACTACATCAAGGAGGTCAAGGCGGTTCTCGACGGCACCTGGAAGATGCATGAGACCTGGGCCGGCATGGCCGACGGCGACGTCGTGCTCGGGCCACTCGCAAACATGCCCGACGACGTAAAGGCGATGGCCGAGAAGTCGATCGAGGACATCAAGTCTGGCAAGCTCGTCGTCTTCTCCGGTCCAGTCTACAAGCAGGATGGCACGGAAGTCGTGAAGCAGGGCGAGGTGATGCCCGATGCCGACATCAACAGCCTGAGCTACTACGTCAAGGGCATCGACGCCCAGCTTCCGCAGCAGTAGCGGATGCCGTCGTACCCCGGCTAACCTGACGGGCGCGCCTCTGCGGAGGCGCGCCCGTTCGGTAAGCAAAGCCGACTAAAGAATTGCCAATGTCACCATTCGTCGTCGACTGGCTGAACCTCTTCATGCGCTGGGCCCACCTGATCGTGGGCATCGGCTGGATCGGCACGTCGTTCTATTTCATCGCCCTCGATCTCAGCCTGCGCAAGCGCGAGAAGATGAAGGAAGGCGTCTACGGCACCGCCTGGGAGGTGCATGGCGGCGGCTTCTATCACGTCGAGAAGTTCCTGGTGGCGCCCAAGGAGCTGCCGCCCGATCTCATCTGGTACCAGTGGGAGGCCTATCTCACCTGGGTCACCGGCTTCGGCCTGATGATCCTGCAATATTACTGGCGCGCCGACGTCTTCCTCATCAGTCCGGACGTGCTGCCGCTGCTGCCCATCCAGGCGATCTGGATCTCGGTGCTCAGCCTCGCCGGCGGCTGGCTGATCTACGACCGCATCTGCAAGTCGCCGATCGGCAAGAACACGCTGTTGCTCGCCATTGTCGTCTTCGCCCTCATCGTCGGTGCTGCGTGGTTCTACAGCAACGTCTTCTCCGGGCGCGGCGCCCTCATTCATGTCGGCGCCTTCATCGGCACCATCATGGCGGTGAACGTCTTCGGCATCATCATTCCCAATCAGAAGAAGATCGTCGCCTCGCTGCTCGCCCACGAGGAACCCGATCCGGCGCTTGGCGCCATCGGCAAGCAGCGCTCGGTCCACAACAACTACCTGACCCTGCCGGTCCTGGTGATGATGGTCTCCAACCATTATCCGATGCTCGCCGGCCACCCGGACACCTGGCTGGTGGTGGCGCTGATCGTGGTCGGCGGCGCCTCGGTGCGCCATTTCCTCAACCGCCACGACGCCCACGACCCTTTCGAGAAGTATGGCTGGGCCCTGCCGGTGGCGGCGGTGGCCCTCGGTTTTGCGGTCTTTCTGACGGTGCCGCAGGTCAAGACCGGACCCGCCGGCATGACGGTCTCCGAGAGCGAGGCACTGGCCATCGTCGGCAAGCACTGCATCATGTGCCATTCGGCCCATCCCAGCCACGAGGGCTTCGACGCGCCGCCCAAGGGGGTAATCCTCACCTCGATCCCCGATATCGTGCTGCACAAGGACCAGATCCTGGCGCAGGCGGTGAACAGCGATACCATGCCGCTCGGCAACGAGACCCACATCACCGAGGAAGAACGCCAGAAGCTTGGCGCTTTCCTCCTGAGCCGCTAGAACGTGCCCATCGGAGCGGGGGTAGGGCCATGGTCGACTTTCCGATCACGCTTGAGGCGGTCAATGCCATGGACGCGGCCGAATTCGTCGGTGCCTTCGGCGACGTGGCGGAGCATTCGCCGTGGGTGGCCGAGCGCGCCGCCGATCTGCGCCCCTTTGGCAACGTGCACGACATGATTGAGGCCTTCGGCGACGAGGTGCGCGAGGCCGCACCGGGAGAGAAGATGCAGCTTTTGCGTGCCCACCCCGATCTCGCCGGACGCGCGGCGATCGCCGGCGAGGTGGCCGAGGACTCGCGCCGCGAACAGGCTGGCGCCGGCCTCGACGCGCTGACGCCGGAGGAATTCACCCGCTTTACCGAACTCAACGACGCCTACACCGCCAAATTCGGCTTTCCCTTCATCTTGGCCGTGCGCGGCGCCGACAAGCAAACCATCCTCGCCGCCTTCGCCGAGCGCATCGAGCGCGATCCGGAGGCGGAGAAGGCCATGGCGGTCAGCCAGGTCACCCGCATCATCGGCTTCCGCATCAAGGACCGCGTCATCCCGTGAGCGCTTCCGACACGTCGGCCATCGGCGAGCGGGCGCAGGCCATGATCGATGCGCTGGCCACGATCAGCGCCGAGCCCGACAAGCTGACCCGCCTGTTCCTGTCGCCCGAGCACCAGCGCGCCGCCATGCTCGTCGGCGAATGGATGCGCCGGTCGGGCCTGACTGTGCGCATGGATGCGGTCGGCACCATGCACGGCCTGCTGCCGGCGGCACGCGAGGGCCCGCGCGCCGCCAAGCGGCTGCTCGTCGGCTCCCATCTCGACACGGTTGTCGACGGCGGCCGCTTCGACGGCAATCTCGGCATCGTGGCTGGCATCGTCGCGGCCGAGGAGATCCGCGCCCGCGGCATCCGGCTGCCCTTCGCGCTGGAGATACTCGCCTTTGGCGACGAGGAGGGCGTGCGCTACCCGAAGACGCTGATCTCGTCTTCGGCGATCGCCGGCACGGTCGACGACAGCGTGCTCGAGCTTGTCGACGCCGAGGGCATGACCATGCGCAATGCGCTGGCCGAGTTCGGCGCCGATGCCGCGCACATCACCGCGGAGGCCTATCATCGCCGCGACGTGCTGGGCTATCTCGAGCTGCACATCGAGCAGGGTCCGGTGCTGGAGCAGGCGGGCGAGCCGCTGGGCGTGGTCGGCGCCATCGCCGGCCAGGGCCGCTATCGCTTCACCTTGCGCGGCGAGGCGGGCCACGCCGGCACCGTGCCGATGACCGTGCGCCACGATGCGCTGGCCGCCGCCGCCGAGATGATGATGGTGATCGAGCAGGTGGCCAAGAAGGGCGCCAAGGCGTCCCTGGTCGCCACCGTCGGCGAGATCCGGGTGGCGCCCGGCGCCAGCAACGTCATCCCCGGCAGTGCCGAGTTCAGCCTCGACCTAAGAGCTGCCGACGACGAGGTGCGCATCGCCGCCGCCAACGAGATTCGCACCGCCGCGCGCCAGATCGGCATCCGCCGCGGCGTCGTCGTCGGCATCGAGACCGTCCATGACAAACCGGTCGCGACCTGTGCGCCGCGCCTGCGCCAGGCGATTGCCGATGCCATCGAGGGCCTCACCGGCGACAGGCCGCGGACGCTGATGTCCGGTGCCGGCCACGACGGCCAGGCGATGATCCACCTGACCGACATCGGCATGATCTTCGTGCGCTGCCGTGGTGGCATCAGCCACAACCCGCTGGAATTCGTCACCGTCGCCGATGTCGGCCTGTCGGTGGAAGCGCTGATCCAGACAATTCTACGGATCGCCGGCGACGCTGAAGCCTAAGACAGCCCCGCAAAACTGCTGCCTTTTGCGCCTGGCGCCAGCAGTCATCGTGTCGCTAACGCATGTCAAATAACGAATGTGTTCGCATCCGACGCGCGTGTGTGACTGAATTCACTGACTAGGCAGGCCACGCGGGCGAATTTGCAGAAGCTGGAGGGCACGGCGCGCAAGAGATTGCGCGGCGCATTTGGATTGAACGCGGCTCGTCGAGAGGCACGACGCCCCGCCAGTAAACCGGGAGGATCCAAATGAACGGATATGCGGCAGCGCCTTCATTGGTGGGCGACTCCTCGACTTTCCGTCGCAGACTGAACTGGCTCGCAGGTATCGCGGCCGTTGCCCTGGCGGGCGCGTTGATCCTCAGCCCGGCGCGGGCCCAGGAAGCGATCGTCAATCCCGGCGAGGCGGTGGTCACCGGCTTTTCCGGCGTTGCCGCCGACCAGGCGCCGGAAGGGGCCGACCCGTTCGACTATATCGGCATCGACCTCGGTGGCGCATCAGCGCGCGTCGTCGACCTGACGACGCTTGGCCCCCAGGGCGGTGAGAGCGCCGCGCCCAAGCCGTTCACGGTCACCCCGAGCGATGTCGGACAGGTGTTCGGCGTTGCCCTCGACGACGCCGATCCGCCCAACATCTATCTCGCGGCCACTTCGGTCTATGGCCTGTCGATCGGCGTTGCCGATTCCGGCGGTCAGATGAAGCGCGTCCAGCGCGGTGAGGCTGGCGCCCAGTTCCTGCCCGGTCAGTTCGGCCCGCCCGAGATGGGCGGCAGCCCCGGCTCGATCTGGCGCGTCGATGGCGCCACCGGCGCGGTTTCGCTGTTCACCACCGTGGACACCGCGGCCGGAAGCGCCGTCTCCCTCGGCGGCCTTGCCTACGACCCGGCGACCCAACAGATTTTTGCCGCCGACCGTTCCACCGGAATCGTCTACCGCTACGGGCTCGACGGCTCCCAGCAGGGGACCTACGACCACGGCGTCGAAGGCCGGCCGGACGCCGGCCTTGCCGCAATTCCGTTTGCCGGACCGACGCCGGTCGATATCACCAGCCCGACCTTCGATACGACCAACCCGGCGAGCTGGGGCTACGCCCCGCCGGCGCGGCGCGTCTTCGCACTCGCCGTCCACGACAACCGTCTGTTCTATTCGATCGCCCAGGGGCCGCAGGTCTGGTCCGTCCAGATCAACCCCAACGGAACGGTGGCCGGCGGCACACGCATGGAGGTCGAGGTTCCCTCGCTCCAGGACGGCGTCGAGATCACGTCGATCACCTTCGACGGCCAGGGCCGCATGTATCTGGCCGAGCGCGGCGCAACCACCGGCGACTATTCCATGTACGGGCTGGCCAATGGCGGCCAGAGCCGCGTGCTGCGCTATCTGCCCGTCGCGCCGGGCCAATGGAAGCCCGAGGCCGAGCAATATTCGGTCGGCATGGCGCCGAACTACAACAACGCCAACGGCGGCGTTGCCCTCAGTTATGGCTATGACCAGCAGGGCGACAGTTCCGTCATCAACTACGACGCCTGTGGCGCAACCGTCTGGTCCACCGGTGGACGCCTACTCGATCCGGGCGATCCCTCGGCCGACCCGGGGTCCTTCCCCAATATCGACGGCATTCAGGGTAATGCCGTCAACCTCGTCCAGCCGCAGAACATGCCACCGACGGCAAGCTGGTTCGTCGACTATGACGACAAGGCGGGATATCCGGATTTCCGTGGCTATATGGGGGCGGTTGCGACCCTGCCTTGTGCCGCTCCATCGGCGCCGCCGCCGCCGCCGCCGACGGCCTGCCCGCCGGGCACCTATTTCAACGGCAATCAGTGCATCATCATTCCGACGTGCCCGCCCGGCACGACCTATCAGCATGGGCTGTGCGTCTATCCCACCTGTCCTCCGGGCTACTACGTCGACAACGGCCAGTGTGTGCCGCCGCCGGTGAGCTGCCCACCCGGCACCTTCTACTACAAGGGCCAGTGCTTCCCGGTGAGTTGCCCGCCCGGCATGATCAAGCACCCGAACGGGCAATGCTCGTGCCCGCCCGGCGATGTCTTCTACAAGGGCCAGTGCGTGCCGCCGCAGGCGTGCCCGCCTCCCTTGGTCAAGTTGCCCAACGGCCTGTGCTGGTGCCCGCTCGGCATGATCTTCGGCAACGGCGTCTGCCAGCCGCCGCCGAAGGGCTGCCCGCCCGGCCAGGAGAAGTGGCAGGGCCAGTGCGTGCCGGTTTGCCCGAATGGCGAGATCCACGTACCGCCGAATGGTGCGTGCAAGCCGAAGATCATCATCCCGCCCGGCGTGCTGTGCCTGAAACCAAACCAGATGTGGAACGGCAAGTGCCTGCCGCCGTGCCCGCCCGGCCAGTTCCACACCGGCCCGAACGGCGTCTGCAAGCCGAAGATCATCGTGCCGCCTGGTGGCGTCCTCTGCCTGCCCAATCAGGACAAGTGGAACGGCAAGTGCGTGCCGAAGTGCCCGCCCTTCCAGTTCCACACGCCGCCCAACGGCGCCTGCAAGCCGCTGACCTTGTGCGCGAAGCCGAGCGAGATGTGGAACGGCAAGTGCGTGCCCAAGTGCCCGCCCGGCCAGTTCCACACGCCGCCCAACGGCGTCTGCAAGCCGAAGATCATCGTGCCGCCCGGTGGCGTCCTCTGCCTGCCCAATCAGGACAAGTGGAACGGCAAGTGCGTGCCCAAGTGCCCGCCCGGCCAGTTCCACACGCCGCCCAACGGCGTCTGCAAGCCGAAGATCATCGTGCCGCCCGGTGGCGTCCTCTGCCTGCCCAATCAGGACAAGTGGAACGGCAAGTGCGTGCCCAAGTGCCCGCCCGGCCAGTTCCACACGCCGCCCAACGGCGTCTGCAAGCCGAAGATCATCGTGCCGCCCGGTGGCGTCCTCTGCCTGCCCAATCAGGACAAGTGGAACGGCAAGTGCGTGCCCAAGTGCCCGCCCGGCCAGTTCCACACGCCGCCCAACGGCGTCTGCAAGCCGAAGATCATCGTGCCGCCCGGTGGCGTCCTCTGCCTGCCCAATCAGGACAAGTGGAACGGCAAGTGCGTGCCCAAGTGCCCGCCCGGCCAGTTCCACACGCCGCCCAACGGCGTCTGCAAGCCGAAGATCATCGTGCCGCCCGGTGGCGTCCTCTGCCTGCCCAATCAGGACAAGTGGAACGGCAAGTGCGTGCCCAAGTGCCCGCCCGGCCAGTTCCACACGCCGCCCAACGGCGTCTGCAAGCCGAAGATCATCGTGCCGCCCGGTGGCGTCCTCTGCCTGCCCAATCAGGACAAGTGGAACGGCAAGTGCGTGCCCAAGTGCCCGCCCGGCCAGTTCCACACGCCGCCCAACGGCGTCTGCAAGCCGAAGATCATCGTGCCGCCCGGTGGCGTCCTCTGCCTGCCCAATCAGGACAAGTGGAACGGCAAGTGCGTGCCCAAGTGCCCGCCCGGCCAGTTCCACACGCCGCCCAACGGCGTCTGCAAGCCGAAGATCATCGTGCCGCCCGGTGGCGTCCTCTGCCTGCCCAATCAGGACAAGTGGAACGGCAAGTGCGTGCCGAAGTGTGGGCCGGGTTCGGTGCACACCGGCCCGAACGGCGCGTGCCTGCCGAAGTCGATCATCCAGGCGCCGATCATCAAGCCGGTCCCGATACCGAAGCCCTAGCTTCCTGGCCGCCACCTCCGGGTGGCGGCCTACCCATCGTCGGCCGGGGCTGCTAGGCATGCCTCTCCAATTTCCATCGGGGAGTCCCGCCCGTGCTCGATCTCAAGCCGCTCGACCAATCCATTCAATGCAAACTCGGCGAGTGCCCGGTCTATGACGACCGCGAGAACGCCATCCTCTTCGAAGACATCCTCGGCCGCGCCATCTACAGCATCGATCTGGCGGGCGGCGGCACCCGGCACTGGCACTTCGACAGCGATGTCGGCGCGTTCGGACTCGGCGAGAGCGGCCGACTGGTGGTGGCGCTGCGTCATCAGGTTGGCCTCTTCAACCGCTCGAGCGGCGCCTTCGAGTTGCTCGCCACCATCGAGGACGGCGACCCCGACACCCGCCTCAACGATGGCAAGGTCGGCGCCGATGGCGCCTTCTGGGTAGGTTCGATGGACAATCGCGGCAAGCCGGCCGCTGAGCGCAAGCCACTCGGCTCGCTCTACCGCGTCGATGGCGGCGGCCGCGTCGAGAAGAAGGTCGAAGGGCTGATCACCAGCAACGGGCTTGCCTGGAGCGCCGACGGCCGCTTCATGTTTCATACCGATTCGAGTGGCGCCTGGATCGACCGCTGGCGCTTCGACCCGGCGACCGGCGCCATCAGCGAGCGCACGCGCATTGTCGCCGACATCGCCGAAGCCGACGGGCGGCCGGACGGCGGCGCCACCGACATCGAGGGTTGTTACTGGAGCGCCGGCGTCTCCGCCCAGCGGCTCAACCGCTACGATGCCGAGGGCCGGCTCCTCGCCTCCTATCCGGTGCCGGTGGCGGCGCCGACCATGCCCTGCTTCGGCGGCCCGGACATGCGAACGCTGTTCGTCACCAGCCTGAGGACCGGCCGCAGCTCCGAAGTGCTGGACAAATACCCGCTGACCGGCGTGACGCTCGCCGGCCCGAGCCCGGTCGCCGGCGTTCCCGTCACCCGCTTCCGCGACTCCTGATCATCGAACCCCGGCGATAGTGCTGCCGCCTTCGTCGCCTCCTCACCAGAGTCGGATCAGTCCGACTTTGGCATTCATGAACCTGAACACGCGCAAGCCCATGTTTGGCGGACAGGGGTGACAGGGCAGACACAAGCGCCAAGGTGGCCCCTACGGCGCCAGCTCGAGCTGGATGTCCTTCCACTCGTCGTACTTCGCTGCCGGCAGGTGGTAGGGCCCGCAGCTCTTGACCGCTGCCATCGCCGACTTCGCCGCCTTGGCGCCGATCACCGTGGCAGGAAACTCGACGACCACCGGGTCACCGGCGAGCGAACCGTCGGGCTGGAGCTGGAAGCGCAGCGTGACGGTGACCTGCCGCTGGTCGGTCCAGCCCTGCGGCACGCTCCAGCAACGTTTCGCCTGGGCCTGGAGTTGCGCCAGAAGCTCCTTGGGCAGCGTCGTCTTGCGACCATATTGGGACATGCCGAGCGCCGCCGCGAGGTCCTGCCAGCGCGGCTTGTCCGGCGTCTTGGCGGGCGCGTCGGCCTTGGCCGGAGCGTCTGCTTTCGCCGGCGTATCTGCTTTGGCGGGGGAGGGCGGCTTGGTGGGAGCATCCGATTTGGCGGGAGCATCGGTCTTGGCGGGGGGAGGCGCCTTCTGGCTGTCTGAGGCTTTGGCAACCGCCTTTGGCGGCTCAGGCGGCGGCGTCTCTTTCTTCGGCGCCACCGGCTGTTTCGAAACATCAGACGGCTTCAGCGCCGGAGGCTGTTTTGGCTCCGCCGGCTGCTTGGGTGGCACGCGCTTGGTTTCGGGCGGCTTCTCCGCCGGCTTCTCGGGCGGCTTCAGCTTGACCTGATCGGCGGGGATCAGCTTCACCGGGATGACCTCAGGCGGTTTGCCGATCGAGCTCAGCGATCCGAAGATGACAAGCCCGATGAGCAGATGGCCGAC
Source organism: uncultured Alphaproteobacteria bacterium (assembly GCA_963785065.1). Taxonomy (GTDB): domain Bacteria; phylum Pseudomonadota; class Alphaproteobacteria; order Rhizobiales; family Kaistiaceae; genus CAVSRC01. The sequence continues at coordinate 151,232 of CAWATX010000004.1, read as the reverse complement.
CGCCGACGCGGCAACGCTTAAGAGGTCCGCCTTGGCGGGCGTGGCAGCCGCGATCGGCAGGTCGCCCGGTTGCGCCGGTTGAGGCACCGGAACGGGCGCGTCCGCCGCCTGCGACCGCTCCGCCGCGGCGGCACCCTCCTCGGTCCGCTTGTCCTCTGCCATCGATGCGTCCCATGCGCCGTCGCACGGTATTGGCGCCGGCACGGCAATTTGGCCGCGCTATCCTGTCAGGTGACTTGCCGTATGGAAACGCCCCACGATGGCCGCGGGCGGCTTTCGGGAGGACGGCGGCGGGAAAGTGGAGGCCACGCCCCGGAGTCGAACCGGGGATTACCGGAGATGCAGTCCGTCGCGTCGCCATTCCGCCACGTGGCCACGCCCAGAATATTGCCACTTTCAGCGGCGCAGCTCTACCGATTGCTTTACGAAGGGTTAATCCGGCGAACGGATTCTCCCGCCGCTCCAATCCGCTCCGCTCCGCCATCCACAGGGCGGCGCCGCGGCACGGGTCTAGCCGGCCAACCAGCCTTCCAGCTTGCCGGCGTCGGGCAGACCGCCGGCATGGACCAGCCTGCCGTCGATCGCCACGCCCGGCGTCGACATCACGCCGGCCTCAACGATCGCCCGCGGGTCGGTGACCTTCTCGACCTCGACGTCGAGCCCGAGCTTGGTCGCGGCCCTCTTCACCATCTCGGCCGTCGCTTCGCAGCGCTTGCAGCCCGGTCCATAGACCTTGACGTGTTTCATTGCGTTTCTCTTTCAAAAGATCGCGTTGAACAGAAATCCGACGGCGAGGATGCCGGTGCCGACCACGCCGATGAAAACGGCGATGAGGCGCAGCTTCAGCACCTGCCTGAGAATGATCATTTCCGGCAGCGAGAGCGCGATGACGCTCATCATGAAGGCGAGCACCGTGCCGAGCGCCGCGCCCTTGCCGATGAGCGCCTCGACGATGGGGATGATGCCCGCCGCGTTCGAATACATCGGGATGCCGACGAGCACCGCCGCCGGCACTGACCACCAGGCATCGGCGCCCATGATGGCGACCATCAGACTCTCCGGCACATAGCCGTGGATCAGTGCACCGGCAGCGATGCCGAGCACCACCCACAGCCACACCTTGGCAACGATCTCACGCACCGCAGCCCAGCCGAGATTGAAACGATCGGCCATGGTCAGCTGCTCCGCCTCCACGACGCCGGCATCACCGACGCGGATGTTGCGCACCCAGTCCTGCAGCCAGCCTTCCACCCGCAGCGCGCCGATGACGAAGCCGGCGAGGATCGCCAGACTCAGGCCGAAGGCGAGGTAGGCGGCAGCGATCTGCCAGCCGACCAGGCCGAAGAGCAGGATCAGCGCCACCTCGTTGACCATCGGTGCGGCGATGAGGAAGGAAAAGGTGACGCCCAGCGGCACGCCAGCCGAGACGAAGCCGATGAACAGTGGCACCGCCGAGCACGAGCAGAACGGCGTCAGCACGCCGAGGCCCGCCGCCATCACATGGCCGACGCCGGCGCCGCGACCGGAGAGCAAAGCGCGCGTCTTTTCCGCCGAGAAGAAGCTGCGCACCACACCCATGGCGAAGACGATGCCGGTGAGCAGCAGCAGCACCTTGGGCACGTCGTAGAAGAAGAAGGCGAGCGCGTCTCCGGCGTGGCTGTCGCGCGCTACCGGCGTGAGCGCCGTCAGCCACTCGGCGAGGGGAGCGAGGCTCTGATAGACGAGCCACCAGAGGGCGGCGGCAAGAACCAGCCCGGCGACCCACGGCCACGTCGCCGGTGCAACCGGCCGCGGCAGTTCACTTGTACCGGTGGTCATGCGGCGCTCCGTTCGGGCGTCGCATTGGCGCTCAGTGCCGCGTCGAGCAGCCGCGCGATCGCCGGCACCAGGTCGGGGTTGCGCCGGTAGCGCACCCACTGCGCATCGCGCCGATCGATGACCAGGCCAGCTTGCTTGAGCACCTGCATGTGGCGCGACATGCGGCTCTGCGTGGCGCCGAGCGCCGGCATCAGTTCGCAGACGCAATGCTCCGCGCCATCGGAGAGCAGCCGCATGGTCTCCAGGCGGGTCGGTTCGGCGAGGGCGGCAAGAACGGACAGGACCATTATGCGCAATCTCCTTTATGCGCATATGCGCATAACTTGGAGAAATGGTCAAGAACTCAGATTCGGCCGGGGAGGGATATGAAGGGCTGGCGGAAGAATCCCCGACGCGGCGCGCGCATCGCCGCCGGGATTAGCGCCGCGACGGCCTTGCCGTGCGGCTCCCGTATTGTCTTGGGTCTCGAGGCGGTGGCCCGCCGCCGCTAGCTGGCGACGGCAGGCGTCCGCGAAAGGGTCGGCACCAGCCAGAAGAACCCAGCGGCCAGGATCGCCAACGCCATCAACGCCAGCACCGGCCAGTCGGACAGCTCCGGCTTCACCACCATGTCGGCGACGACGGTAAACAGAAGGACGAGATCGAACTTGGCGATCGTCAATATCTCGCGGCAGGTTGCGACCACGTCCGGGCTCGCCCCGCGGACCGTGAAGCCTGCGTCCACTTGCTTGGCGCGGGGCGTCAACACGAGCACGCCAAGGCCGACGGTCGAGGCCACGCCGACGAGGCCGAGGATGACCCACAGCTCGGCCCACAGCGCGCCGTACCAGGCAAGGATCAGGCCGAGCACCAGCGTCGATATGCTGGCCGGGACGTAGACGTGGTCTGCCGACCAGGCGACCTGGCGCACGACGTCGACGATAACCTTGTCGTCGTTCGAGCGCGCGGCCCGGACAGCGAGTGTCACCATGATGAACGCGCCGCCGATCCAGATGACCGCCGACGAGACGTGCAGGAACTTGAGGATGAGATACCAGTTCATCAGCGCTTCCCCTCGCAGATGGAATGGCCCTAGCGGGGGCTTCTTAGCTGATTTGCCGAGTCCAGCCAATCGGCATGCAGCGCGCGGCAGATTTGCCGGCTAATCGGCGGGGCAGGTGAGGGTTGCCGCCTCGGTACCGGCCGCGCTGCCTGCGATCACGCTGCCGGCACAGGCCGGGTCGGGCGCATTGCGCAACGCGACCGGATCGGCGTCGACAAACGCGGCCTCGACCGAATAGCCGGGATCCCTGATCTCGATCGTGAGCCGGCTCTTGCCGGGATCGATGGGTGCGGGCAGTTGCACGCTCATGGCGAAGGTGACGATGCCGTTCTCAGCCACCGCATTGAACGTGTAAGGCTTGATCGGCCCGAGGTCGCGACCGTCGACGCTCACGAAAGTGAAATAGTTGCTGCGCGCCAGCGTCGGCAGAACAGTCTTCTCCATCGCGGCGACCTCCGTCCGGCTCAAGGCGCCGTCGCCGTTTGTGTCGAAATCGTCGAGCAGGTTGCGGCTGTACGTCTTCTCGAAGGTCCAGGTCTGGCCGAAGGCATTGACCGCGCCACCATCGAAATTGAACAGGACGCGGCAGAAGATATGGATCAGAGGATGCGCCGCCGCGGGTTCCGCGGCCACAATCGCAAGCGACACCGCGAGGCTGGCGAGGAACCGCTTCAACATGGGATCGCGTCTTCCTTCAGGGGCTGGCCTTGCCGAACTCGGGCAGCAGCGTGCCCATGTCGGGTACCTCGGGAGCCGGGGGCTGTGCTGTCTGTGTCGGCGTATTGTACGACATCACGAAGGCGGCCCCGCCGTAAAGCAGGCCGATCGCCACCAGCCAGCTGCCGACAATGCGGCCGGCAACATTGAACCATGGGCGCCGCGCGGCGATGCCGGCAAGGCCGGCGACTGCGATGATCCAGACGCCGACGGCGAGGCCGGCGAAGGCCTGATCCGGATCGCCGAACACCGGGACGGCAAGGCGCGTGGCGAGCGCCAGGCCAAATCCGCAGACAAGCGCTGCCGGCGGTGCCAGACGCGCACGCCAGCCGGCAGGCCCCAGCAGAACGAGACCGCACACGGCAGAGGAGAGCCCGCCGACGACCAGCGTATGGTCGCCGGCCCGCATCAACACGGGGATCACCAGCGGCGCGGCAAGATATCCGCCGGCCAGCCCGAGAAGCAGCAGCAGGGCGACGGCGAGGATCGTCCGCGCCTCTGTACCGGGCAGCGCTACGGCGATGCCGAGCCCGATCAACGGCGGCAGCCGGTCCGGCGACAGCCACGCAGTGAGCAGCCAGGCAATCGTCACCGGCGCGGCCAGCGCCGTTGCGCCGAGCGCCAGGATGCCGGCCGCCGCGATGGTGCCGGCCCAGATGCTCACGCGACGGCGAACGACAGACCTCCGGCCAGAACGAGGAACCACAGCCCGGCAAGGGCAATGACACCGCCGAGCGTACGGGCGAGCCGGCCACCGAAGGGCTTGTCGAGTGCCAGCCCGGTGCTGATGCCGAGGATATGGATCAGCCCGGTGGCGATGACGAAGCCGATGGCGAAATCCGCCGGATCGGCGGCTATCGGCAATTCACGGCCATGGGCATAGCCGTGACAGATGGCGAAGACCGAGACGAAGAGGAGGGCGATCCATTCCGTCGGCCGCCAGTCGAGGACGACGGCGAGACCGAGGCCGACGATGGAGAGTGCGATGCCGATCTCGATGCCGGGCAAAGCAAGGCCGGACATGCCGAGAAATCCGCCGACCACCATGACCAGAGGAAAGGTCACCGGCAGCGACCACACCGCCCGGCCGCCCATGCGTGCACCCCACAGGCCGACCGCGAACATGGCCAGAAAATGATCGGGGCCGGTGAGCGGGTGCGCGAAGCCGGAGGCAAATCCCGCTGCGCCGTTCCGGATCAGGTGCGCCTCGGCGATGCCGGGGAGGAGGCAGAACAGGCCGGCAAGCGGGAGGACGAGCCGCCGCGCCATCACCGCCTTGCCCATGCCGGCGCCTAATTCCCGCTGGCCGAGGTGCCCGGCGGCCCCTTGCGCGATTGCGCCGGGCCGGCATAGGCGGTGAAGGTCTTCAGCGACGACAGCTTGAGCGCCGCGGGGCACGTCTTCCTCGGGCTTTCGAAATAGATCACGCGGCCATGCGCGCCGGGCTGGGCGTCGGCCTCGAGGAACTGCCCGTAGCAGCCGGGATTGCAGTAGAACAGCGCTCCCTCGCGCTTCGAAATCCGACTGACGCTGCCGTCGGTATTGAGGATCTGGGCGTCGGTCAGCGTGCCACTCATCACCTCGCAGGCAACGCCCTTGGCCGTGCGCAACTCGAACTTGTCGATGGTGAAGGCGAGGGGGATGCCGACGATGTCGGCGCCATAGGCGTCCTTGCGTGCCGTCCAGTTGTCACGGGCGAAGCGTCTGGGATCGAACTTGCCGGAAAGGCAGTTGAGCACGTCATAATCCGGCGTGTGCTTGACGTTGTAGAAATAGGTGCCGGAGGCATCCTTGATGCCACGGCATTTGTCGAGCTTGGCCTCGATGTCGTTGGTCTTGTCGAACCAGCCGAGCGCCAGGATGGGATTGCCGTCCATGGCGAAGCCGACGGGCTGCTTGTCCTTTTCAATTCTCTTCTCGCCCAGGTTCTCGATCAGGCATTTGGGCGCCATGTGATAGTGATAGTCGTCGCCGCGCCCGGCATGGCCGCCGCAGACGTCAAGCTCGCCGTTCTCGTAGGTGTTAGGTCGCTTGCCGGTGATCGGATCGACCGGCCCCTGCGAGGCCGGATCGAAGATCGGCACGCCGTTGACCGCCACCCCGATGGCGCCAGGCTCGGGATAAGTCGGCTTGGCCGCCGGCTGCGTCTTGCGCGTGATGGTGAACTCGAAATCGTGGGCGCGCGGAAACTGCTGGTTGGTGGCCTTGATGCCGGTCATCAGCGTATCGCCGAGATCGGGCAGACCATTCGAGTGGAAGGTTATGGCGTCGCCGGAGCACTGCACCTTGCTGACATTGCCCGAATAGCAGGCCGAATTGCAGCCGCAATTGCCGATCTTGAAATCGAGCGTCTGTGCATTTGCAGGCGCAATCGGCAACGCCCAGGCGAGCGCGACGGCGGCAGCCGTAAGAATATTGGCGAAGATCTTCGGATTCACAGCGGCTTCCCCCCGTTGTGCGATGCCTACACCTAGGGGAAGCAGATGGCGCGATCAAGACAAGGTTGTATCCGCCATCGCAGCGCAGCCAGGGAGGCAAGGTTGATGTCCGCACCGATCTTCATCGATCCGGTCCAGGACGGGGCGGCGGACCCCACCGTGATCCGCAACCGCGAGAGCGGCGACTGGTGGATGTTCTACACCAACCGGCGCGCCCATCTCGACACGCCCGGCAAGGGCTGGATCAACGGCTCGCCGATCGGCGTGGCGACCTCCTCGGACGGGCTCGCCTGGACCTACCGGTGCACGGTCGAGGGGCTCGACCCGCCCGAGGACACGGGGCTCAACACCCATTGGGCGCCCGAGGTCGTCTTCGCCCGCGGCGAATATCACATGTACCTGACCTACTTTCCCGGCGCCCCCGACACCACGCAGGGCGTCGCGCGCACGATCACCCATTTCACCTCGCCCGACCTCGAGCACTGGACGCGGCGCGCCGTGCTGCCGCTGCAAAAGCCGAACGTCATCGATGCCTGCGTGGCTCTCTCTCCCGATGGGCTCTATCGCATGTGGTACAAGGACGAGGCGGACGGCTCCTCTACCTGGTCGGCGACGAGCAGCGACCTCTATCGATGGCAGATCGAGGAGAAGGTCATCCCCGGTGCGCCCGGCGCTCCGCCCCATGAAGGACCGAACGTCTTCACTCTCGGTGGCGACCACTGGCTGATCACCGACGAGTGGCACGGCCTGGCCGTCCACCGCTCGCCCGACATGCGCCAATGGACGCGGCAGGGCCTGATCCTCGACCGGCCGGGTCGCGATTCCCTGGACAGAAGCTTCGCCCGCCATGCCGATGTTGTCGTCAGCGGCGAGGAGGGGGCGCTGTTCTACTTCACCCATCCCGAATGGGATGAGGCCGCCAAGCCGGTGCCCGAGAGTGGCCGCGAGCGGCGGACCACCGTCCATGTCGCCCGCCTGTGGGTCGAGGACGGCGTGCTCTTGGCCGACCGCGACGTGGATGGGGTCAGGCTGGGGTAGGAGGCGGGCGCCCATCGCCCCGGCTGGTCAGTCAGGTCGTGCCGTTGCGCTGCCGGCCGGCGTCAGCGTCCCGACGTCCGCGGATTTTTGGCAGAAACGGCAGCAAGTGGCCGGGATGCGAGGCATCAACCGCTACTCAGCTGCCCCGCCCTCTGCCATAGTCCGTCCCTCATCGGGCCAGGGGAGTGGAGATGGCGAGCGCGAATCCGGCGGGCAGGTCGTGGTTGCTGTTCCTGCTTTTCGGTGCCTTCCTCATCCTGACGTTCTTGTGGGATCTGCTCATGCCGGGCGGGTCGTGGCCGGTACCGCCGGAGAACTATCTGGCGATGGCACTCGACCTCGGCGTGCTGATCGGCCTGGTGGGGTCGCGCGCGCAGCTCGCCAGTGCATTACCTTCGGATGACAAACGTCGCGCCGCATATCGTTTTCGTGCTCGGCCTGATCGCCGGTATCGGCGTGCTGGCGATCCGCTTCACCGGTGACGCAGCCTGGTATACGGGCCATCTCATCAATTCCTGATCCCTGATCGGTGGCTTATGCCCCCGCGAGGCAGAACCGGTGTCTTCGCGCCCATGAAGTATCAGGCTTGGCCACTGCGTAATGAGACAGTTCCCGACCGAATATCCGGTCGCGCACGCCCAAACAAACCGTGGCAAATTTCGGAATGCTTCTTGTGACTCTTCGTTAACCATCCACCTACTAATATACGCGCTGCTGGCAGAAATGACTTCTGCCGCACGTCAGTTCTGTTGCGTTGGGTGGTGAGCAGAAATGAATTCTGCGATTCCAAAGAGCCTCCCCGGCTCGACGTTGAGTGCGCGTGATCGCCGTCGGCATCAGCGCGTCAAGCTGAGCCTTCTCGGGCGCTTCATGCTTGAAGATCAGCGCGAATACCCTTGTCAGACGCAGGATATCTCCCCGGGCAGTCTCGCCATCACAACCCCTATTGTCGGTCGCCTCGGCGAAAGGGTGGTCGTTTATGTCGACGTCATCGGTCGCCTCGATGGAGATATCGTCCGTATCTTGAAGGACGGCTTCGCGATGTCCATCAACGCCACCGCCCGCAAGAAAGACAAGCTCGCAGCGAAACTGATGTGGCTCGCCAATCGGGATGATCTGGGCCTGCCGGAGGACCGCCGTGACGACCGTGTTGCGCCGGTCACGCCGATCACGACCGTGACGTTGCCCGACGGACGAGAATACCGCGCCCGCATTCTCGATGCCTCGCTATCCGGCCTCGCGCTGGAGATCGACGTGCGGCCACCAATCGGCTCGGTGGTGAATACCGGCAGGATACGGGCCCGCGTCGTGCGCCATTTGGAGCAGGGTGTTGCGGTTGAATTTGTGGCGCGACAGACCGTGACCTCGATCGAAGAAAATCTCTAGGTACGAGCGTGTTACTCAAATTCAATTGCCCAAGGTTCGCGTCCTGGAGCGATTAACCAAGTAAACGAATAGTTGCAACTCGGTGCAGCATCGAGCCTCCCAAGCCTTGACCGGGTCGTCCGCGAGCGCCAGTACTTGGTCTGACCTCGGTTGGGAGGCGCGTCGGCCATGAATATCCAATATAGCGTTGCTCCGCTCAATGCGCACTATGAGGGCGTATTCGACGAAACCGAGCGTCGCTGGCGCCAGATTGGAGCCATCGATAAGGCCGAGCACGTTCGCAATCTGCTCGGTGGGCGGGTCAGCGAGGTCGGCAGCGTCCTGGAAGTTGGGTGCGGGACCGGCGATGTGATCGCCCGGATTGCCGATCTCGGCATCGGCCGCTCGTTCACCGGCGTCGACGTGACCGATCCCGATCTCAACAATCAGGAAAATCAGCGCGCCAATCTCACCTACGTGATGCAAACGGGGCCGTCGCTGCCTTTCGCTGACCGATCGTACGATCTTGTGCTGGCCAGCCACGTGCTTGAGCACGTCGAGGACGAACGGCCGTTTCTCAGGGAATTGGCCCGCGTCAGCCGCCGCTTCGTCTACGTTGAAGTCCCGTGCGAACTGCATGTCAGGTCAAGTGTTCGCTCTTTGCAGCGGACGCTCGATATCGGCCACATCAATTCCTACACGCCCGAGTCTTTTGGGCTGACGCTCGCCACCTCCGGCCTGACTGTCACTCGACTGCGCTGCTTCGACCACAACCTGGCGGGTCACTCGTTCCATACGAACAGGGCCACCGGCTTGTTCAAGCTGGTGATCCGATCGTCGCTTCTGAGCCTGTCCGAAAGACTGGCGACCCGATTCTTCACCTACCACTGCGGAGCGCTGTGCGAGGTCGCTTGACCGTCTGTTCGCCGGCAAGTCGGTTTCCGATGGCTCCGCGAGGGAAATCTTCTAGCCACTTGCACAGACGCGCACGTTTCGGCGCGGCCGCGCCACTTCTCGAGCGCAGAGCTGGCGGACGGGGTGGGATTCGAACCCACGGTACCCTCGCGGGTACGCCGGTTTTCAAGACCGGTGCCTTCGACCGCTCGGCCACCCGTCCGTGCGATGATTCGCCTGTTTAAGGCTCCGCTTACCCAAGGAAAAGCTTCAATTGGCCGAAATCGGCCTGCGACTGCCGGCCAACTTGCAAAATCCCTCCGGATTTGGTCATCTGTCCCGGCTGTCTTAACGGCTCGTTAAGACGTGCCGCTGCCTCATGGGTAGTGGGAGAGGGGATTCGGCGGGTTATAGAGGGGCGCGGGTGCATTTCCCGGGCAGAATTCAGATGCGGGGTGACGTGGTCGAAGGCCACGCCATATGCGTGAGGGCATGAGAGGCGCAGGCATCCTGCGCGGGCTCGCGCTCGTTGCCGTCGCCGGGCTCTTGGCGTCCTGCAGCTTCGTCCAGCGCCCGATCACCACCGCCACCAAGGAATTCTTCTCACCGCAGACCTTTGGCGCCGCCAGCCCCAAGGTGGCCAACCGCTGGGTTCCCAAGGGCGGCGGCCGCTACACCGTCGGCAGGCCCTACCGGGTGGCCGGCAAGACCTATGTCCCGCGCGACAACCCCAACTACAGCAAAGTCGGCCTCGCTTCCTGGTACGGCTCCGCCTTCCACGGCCGGCTGACCGCCAACGGCGAGGTCTATGACGTCAATGGCCTGACCGCCGCCCACCCGACGCTGCCGCTGCCGAGCTACGTCCGGGTGACCAATCTGGAAAATCACCGCTCTCTGGTCGTGCGCGTCAACGACCGTGGGCCGTTTGCCCATGATCGGCTGATCGACGTGTCCGCCCGCGCCGCCACTCTGCTTGGCTTCAGGCAAAGAGGCACCGCCAAGGTGCGGGTCGATTATGTCGGGCCGGCACGCATGGACGGGCGCGACGAGCGCATGCTGCTTGCCTCCTATCGCGGGCCGGATGCAACACCTTGGCAGGGTGGGGGATTCACGCGCTTCGCGGATAATGATCGCCAGGCGCCGCCGCGTCCGGTGCTTGCCTCGGCGCCGGCAACGCAGCCGCAGTTGAGCCCGGCGGTCGTTAACAGTGAGCCACTGCTGCTGACCCCCGCGGTGAACTCCACCACTGCCTATGCGGGACAGAGCGACAGCCTGGGCGCGCTCATCCTGCGCACCGGCTTCACCCGATCCTACGCCGAGACGCCGCCTCCTGCGCCGGCGCTGGCCGCCGCCAACGAGCTCTCCAGCCACGATCTGACCACCGCGCTCACCAACGCCGCCAGCGACAAGGCGCGTGAGCTGGCCGCAACCCGCACCGCCGGGCCGCCGGTCACCATTCAGCTCGGCTCGTTCTCGACGACGCAGAACGCCGAACGCGTTGCCGGTCTCTTCGGCCGCTTCGGCCAGACCGAGATGCAGCCACGGACCGTTGGCGGGCGCAGCCTGCAGGTCGTACTGGTCACCACCGACGGTTCGGTCGCGCCCCAGGCGGTGATCGATGCGGCGGCAAACGCGGGGCTTCAGGGCGCCTTCGTCGTCACTCGCTAGGGCGCGCGGCGGTATTCCGTCCCATTTTTTGCCGGAATTTCCTGCGCGAATTGATTTCGGCGCGCCTCCCTTGCTATGCACGAACGGGGGCATGAAAGCGGAGAGCCGAACATGCGGCGGCCGAACGCCGGACTTGCAAGCCCGACAACCCCGTCCCGTCCCGCCATGCGGCGTCTGGCGGCATTCTTTGCCGCCATCCTGCTATTCTGGGCGGGTCATGCGGCCGCTGCGACGTTCGAGACGCGCGCCCAGCACGCACTGCTGATGGACGCCGAGACCCAGACCATCCTCTTCCAGAAGGCGGCCGACGTGCGCATGCCGCCGGCCAGCATGGCCAAGCTGATGACCGTGGCCGTCGTCTTCGACGCCATCAAGTCCGGCAAGCTCAGCCTCGATACCGAGTTCCAGGTCTCAGAGAACGCCTGGCGCCACGGCGGCGCCAATTCCGGCGGCTCGACCATGTTCGCCAAGCTCGGCTCGACCATCAAGGTCTCCGACCTGCTGCGCGGCATCATCATCCAGTCGGCCAATGACGGCTGCATCACCATTGCCGAGGGCATGGCCGGCACCGAGAAGACCTTCGCCAGCCTGATGAACGCCGAGGCGCGCAAACTCGGCCTCACCGGCTCGCATTTCACCAACGCCACCGGCCTGCCTGACCCGGACGAGTACGTCACCGCGCTCGACCTCGCCCGGCTCGCCCGCCACATCATCTATGACGACCCGGAGTTCTATCCAATCTTCTCCGAGAAGGAGTTCACCTGGAACAAAATCCGCCAGCACAACCGTAACCCACTGCTCGACATGAATATCGGTGCCGACGGGCTGAAGACCGGCTTCACCGACGCCTCCGGCTACGGCCTGGTGGCCTCGGCGGTGCGCGACGGCCAGCGGCTGATCATGGTCATCAACGGCACCAAGAGCGAGAAGGAGCGGAGTGAGGAAGCGCGCAAGCTGATGGATTGGGGCCTGCGCGGCTTCGAGAAGGTGGAGCTTTTCCGCCGGGGTGAGGAGATCGCCCGGGCCTCGGTGTTCGGCGGCGATGAGGGCAGCGTCGGGCTCACCGGCCAGGGCACCATCGCAGCGCTGCTGCCGCGCGGCTCGCGCGACCTGATCAAGGGCCGCATCGTCTATCAGGGCCCGGTGCAGGCGCCGATCGAGAGCGGCCAGGAGATCGGCAAGCTGCAGATCACGCTCGGCAACGACGTGCTGCGTGAGGCGCCGGTCTATGCCAACGAGGATGTCGGCCGCGGCTCCCTGCCGCAACGCGCCATGGACGGCCTCAAGGAGCTGCTGCTCGGCTGGCTGTAGGCGCCGGGCTCCTGTATCACACCGGGATGGCCGGCAGGTTCATCACATTCGAAGGCGGCGAGGGGGCCGGCAAGTCGACCCAGATCCGGCTGCTCGCCGAGCGGCTGAAGGCCGCTGGCATAACCTCGGTACTCACCCGCGAGCCGGGCGGCACGGCGACCGCCGAGGCGATCCGCCGGCTGCTGCTCTCCGGCCGTGCCGAGCCGCTCGGCGTCGACGGCGAAGCGGTGCTCTTCGCCGCCGCCCGCGCCGACCATGTCGAGCACGTCATCCGCCCGGCGCTCGCCGCCGGTCAATGGGTACTCTCCGACCGCTTCTTCGATTCGACCCACGTCTACCAATCGACCGCCGATCCGGCCTTTCTCGATGCGCTCGACCGCGTCGCCGTCGGCGCCACGCGGCCGGACCTCACCGTCATCCTCGACATTGCCGCCGAGCAGGGCATCGCCCGGGCCACCGCCCGCATGGCCGAATCCGGCACCGCCCCCGACCGTTTCGAGCGCGACGACATCGCCCTCCACGAGGCGCGCCGGCAGGCCTTCCTGAAGATCGCCGCCGGCGCGCCGGAGCGCTGCGTGGTCGTCGATGCCGCCCGTTCCGAGATCGAGGTTGCCGGGGCCATCTGGCGGGCGGTGGAAACGCGCCTTCTCCGCCAAGCGGCCGGGGGGCAGCCCTGATGGCCGCCGCCGACATCCAGGAGGTGGTCCGCTTCGATGCGGTGCAAGACTGGCCTGCGCCGGAGGAGCGCAGCCAATGGTTCGGCGACCCGGCGACCGAGCGCACCCTGCTCGACGCTTATCGCAGCGGGCGCATGCACCATGCCTGGCTGATCGGCGGGCCGAAGGGTGTCGGCAAGGCGACGCTCGCCTATCGCTTCGCCCGTTTCGCGCTTGCTCACCCCGACCCCGCCGCGCCCGAGGTGGCAGCGGCTACCGACCTGTCGCTGCCCGAGAGCCATCCTGCCTTCCGCAAGGTGATGCGCCGCGCCCACCCGAACCTGCTGGTGCTCGAACGCCCGCTCGACGAGCGCACCAACCGGCACAAGAGCGCGCTGACCGTCGACGAGATCCGGCGAACCGTGTCGTTTTACGGCAATACCGGCGGCGAGGCCGGCTGGCGGATCGCCGTGGTCGACCCCGCCGACGACATGAATGCCAATGCCGCCAATGCCTTATTGAAGGTCCTCGAGGAGCCCCCAGCACGCGCCCTGTTCCTCATCGTCAGCCATGCGCCGGGCAGGGCGCTGCCCACCATCCGCTCCCGCTGCCGACGTCTGGACGTCAAGCCGCTGCCGCCGGGGACCATCGTTTCGGCGCTGGAGGCAGGCGGCGCCAAGGCCGCAAGCAGCGACCTTGAGCTCGCCGCGCAACTGGCCGAAGGCAGTCTGCGTCGGGCGATCCTGCTCGCCGAACATGGTGGCATCGCCGGCTACCGGGCGCTTGTCCTCCTGCTCGCACGCCTGCCCGAGATCGATATCGCTGCCATGCACAACTATGCCGACAGCGTCACCGGCCGCGGCAATGACGACGGTTGGGACGGCTTCCGCGATCTTCTCGCCGCCTGGCTGAACCGGCGGGTACGCGGCGAGGCGGAGCCGGAAACCGGCATACCGCTGGCGCCCGCGGCCGCCGCTGCGCCGCTTGAAAGGTGGGCCGAGGTGTGGGAAAACCTGCGCACTTCGACGGCGCTGACCGACGAATACAACCTCGACCGCAAACGAACCGTCCTGACGATCCTGATGAGCCTCGCCCGCGCGACCCGAATGTGACGCTTCGAAGCGGCCCGCAAGCCTTTGCGGCCCGACGACATTCCCTATTTTCCCCCGCGCGAAATCAACAAGGCGAGACGGCGATGCAAGCGCCAAAATTCTACATCACGACGGCGATCTCCTACCCCAACGGTGCCCCCCATATCGGCCATGCCTATGAGGCGCTGGCGACCGATGCGATCGCCCGTTTCATGAAGCTCGACGGCTACGACGTCTATTTCCTCACCGGCACCGACGAGCACGGCCAGAAGATGCTTCAGACGGCGCGCCGGGAGGGCATCGAGGTGCGCGCGCTTGCCGACCGCAACGCCGCGCGCTTCAAGAACATGGTTGCCGCTCTCGGCTGCTCCAATGACGACTTCATCCGCACCAGCGAGGAGCGTCACCACCGATCGTCGGAAGAGATCTGGCGGCGCATGGAGGCCAATGGCGACATCTACAAGGACAGCTATGCCGGCTGGTACTCGGTGCGCGACGAGGCCTATTACGCCGAGTCCGAGACCGTGGTGAAGGAGGATGGGGTCCGCGTCGGTCCGCAGGGATCACCGGTCGAATGGGTCGAGGAGGAGAGCTATTTCTTCCGCCTGTCCGCCTATCAGGACAAGCTGCTCGCCCATTACGAGGCGCATCCGGACTTCATCGGCCCCGACGAGCGCCGCAACGAGGTGGCGAGCTTCGTGCGCAGCGGCCTCAGGGACCTGTCCGTCTCGCGCACCACATTCGACTGGGGCATCCGCGTGCCCACCGACGAGAAGCACGTGATGTATGTCTGGGTGGACGCGCTCACCAGCTACATCACCGGCGTCGGCTTCCCCGACGAGACGGCACCGCTGTGGCGCTACTGGCCGGCCGATCTCCACGTCATCGGCAAGGACATCGTGCGCTTCCATGCGGTCTACTGGCCGGCCTTCCTGCTCTCGGCCGGCATCGAAGTGCCCAAGCGCGTGTTCGCCCATGGTTTCCTGTTCAACCGCGGTGAGAAGATGTCGAAGTCGGTCGGCAACGTCGTCGATCCCTTCGCCCTGATCGAAGGCTACGGCCGCGACCAGATGCGCTATTTCTTCCTGCGCGAGGTGCCCTTCGGCCAGGACGGCAATTACAGCCACGAGGCGATCGTCAACCGCATCAATGCCGACCTCGCCAACGATCTCGGCAATCTGGCGCAGCGCTCGCTCTCGATGATCGCCAAGAACTGCGGCGGCGTCCTGCCGGCGGCGGCTTCGCTCGCCCCCGAGGACGAGGCAATGCTCGCCCAGACCGACGCGCTCTATGCGACCTGCCGCCAGGTCATGCAGACCCAGCAGATCCACCAGGTGCTGAACGCGGTGTGGGCGGTGGTCGCCGAGGCCAACCGCTATTTCGCCGCCGCCGCCCCCTGGGCGCTGCGCAAGACCGACCCGGCGCGCATGGAGGCGGTGCTCTATGTGACGGCGGAAGTGGTTCGCCAGGTCGCAATCCTGGCTCAGCCGGCAATGCCCGACTCTGCGGCCAGGCTCCTGGACCTGCTCGCAGTTCCGGCCGAGGCGCGGAGCTTTGCCGCACTCGGGAAGGCCGGACGCCTCGCATCTGGAATAGTATTACCGCCGCCTGTTCCTGTATTCCCGCGTTATGTGGAAAGCGGGGACGGACAGGCCGGCTGACCGGCCAGAGGCGGAGCGATGACGCACGACCACAGCCATAGCCCCGGCGGGCGTGGCCACAGCCACGGCGACAATGAGCGCCGCCTGTTCTGGGCGGCGCTCATGACCGGCGGCTTCATGCTGGTCGAGGCCGCCGGCGGCCTCGTCGCCGGCTCGCTGGCGCTGCTTGCCGACGCCGGGCACATGCTCACCGACTTCGCCGGGCTGGGGCTCGCCTGGCTCGCCTTCCGCTTTTCCCACTGGCCCGCGGACGGCAGGCGCACCTACGGCTTCGAGCGGCTGCAGGTGCTTGTCGCCTTCGGCAACGGCCTGGTGCTGTTCATCATCGCCGGCGGCATCGTCGTCGAGGCGGCGCTGCGTCTGATGGCACCGGAGCCGGTGATGGGCGGCACCATGCTGGTGATCGCTGGCGTCGGCCTGCTGGTCAATGTCGGCATGTTCCTGCTGCTCCACGGCGGCGACCGCGACAACCTCAACATGCGCGGCGCGCTCGTCCATGTAATGGGCGACCTGCTTGGTTCGGTCGGCGCCATGGTCGCCGCAGCGATCATCATGTCCACCGGCTGGACGCAAGCCGACCCGCTGATTTCGGTGCTGGTCGCCGTCATCATCCTGAGAAGCGCCTGGCACGTCGTGCGCGACTCCGCCCACATCCTGCTGGAAGCGGCGCCGGCCGACCTCTCGATCGCCGACGTGCGCACCGACCTGCAGGCGGCGATCGCCGACGTCGAGGACGTCCATCACGTCCACGCCTGGTCGATCACCCAGGAGCGGCCCATGGTGACCCTGCACGCGCGCATCTGCGAGACCGCCGACGTCGACCGCACGGTGGTCGCCATTAAGACCCGCCTCAAGGCGCGCTTCGGCATCGACCACGCCACCGTCGAGATCGAGCGCGGCGACTGTTCGGACCGTCACGTCTCGCCCATGCCCGAGACCCACCAACACGCTCACACCCACACTCACTGATGCTCGTCGACAGCCACTGCCACCTCGATTTTCCCGATTTCGACACCGACCGCGACGCGGTGGTCGCCCGCGCCCGCGAAGCCGGCGTCGACACCATGGTGACCATCTCGACGCGGGTGGCGAAATTCGATCGCCTCAAGGCGCTTACCGAGCGCTACGAGCGCATCTTCTGCTCCATCGGCACACACCCGCACAACGCCGCCGACGAACCTGACGTCACCGCCGACGATCTGGCGCGCATCGCCGACGACCCGGCGGTGGTCGCCATCGGCGAGGTCGGGCTCGACTACCACTACGACAATTCGCCCCGCGAAGCGCAGCGCGAAGGCTTCCTGCGCCATGTCGCGGCGGCGCGCATGACCCAGCTTCCGCTGGTCATCCACGCCCGCGAGGCCGACACCGACGTGGCCGACATCCTCACCGAGGAGATGGGGAAGGGGGCCTTCCCCGCCATTCTTCACTGCTTCTCGTCGGGCCGCGACCTGGCGATGACCGGCGTCGCGCTCGGCCTCCACGTCTCCTTTTCCGGCATCCTCACCTTCAAGAAATCCGAGGAACTGCGCGCCATTGCCGCCGACGTCCCGCTCGACCGGCTGCTGGTCGAGACCGACGCGCCCTATCTGGCGCCTCCGCCACACCGCGGCAGCCGCAATGAGCCAAGCTATGTCGTTGAAACAGCGAAGGTTCTGGCAGAAGCTAAGGCAATTAGCTATGACCAGCTGGCAGCCGCGACCAGCGACAATTTCTTCAATCTTTTCAGTAAGGTACCACGACCGTGAAGGCGCACCTCAAAGCCACCATCCTGGGCTGCGGCTCGTCGCCGGGCGTGCCGCGCATCGGCAATGACTGGGGTGCCTGCGATCCTGCCGATCCGCGCAACCGGCGCACGCGCTGTTCGCTGCTGCTCGAACGCTTCGAGGCCGCCGGCACGCCGACCCGTGTGCTGATCGATACCGGGCCGGACATGCGCGCCCAACTGCTTGCCGCCGACGTCGATTTCATCGACGCGGTGATCTTCACCCATGCCCATGCCGACCATACCCACGGCATCGACGATCTCCGGGCCTTCTGGCAGAACACCCATCGCCTGGTCGACACCTATGCCGACGAGAAGACCCAGGCGCATCTCGAGCGCGCCTTTGGCTATTGCTTCGCGCGACCGCCGGGCAGCGAGTATCCGCCGATCCTCAAGCACCATGCCATGGCCCCGGAGACGCCGGTGACAATCACCGGCGCCGGCGGCCCGCTGACCGTCTTGCCGTTCCGCCAAGTCCATGGCGACATCGAGACCATCGGACTGCGCGTCGGCGGCATGGCATATTCGCCCGACGTCAGCGACGTGCCCGAGGCGTCGCTGCCGTATCTGCAAGACCTCGACGTCTGGATCGTCGACGCGCTGCGCTATCGTCCGCATCCGAGCCACTTTAGCGTCGACCAGGCGGTCGCCTGGAGCCGACGCTTCGCCGCGCGCCGCGCCGTGCTGACGCACATGCACATCGACCTCGACTACGCCACGCTGAAACGCGACCTGCCGGAGGGCGTCGAGCCGGCTTATGACGGCATGATGATCGACCTGCCGCTCGACTGACGCACGATCGAGCCTCAGGGAAGCCCGCTGACGGCCGTGGGCGATGCCGGACGAGCACTGGCACCAGCGGCGCAAGACCGGCGTCCGGACAGCCAAGCCCCGCGATGCCCAGTTCACCTACACAAAAATAGGCGACGTTTCATTTCACATACCCAATGCTATATATGGGGCTCCTAGATGAGCGTCGTCGTTTTGCGTCGGGACGATCCCGACCCGGCGGTGCCGGAGGGTGAGCCCATGGAATTTCGGCTGACTTATGAAGGGCAACTAAAGGGCCCGACCTCGGGCAATAGTCGCGTGAAGCACAAGCACGAGATTAGAAAGCACCTTCATAAGCAATTACTGCGGTTGAGGCGGACACATCCTTACCTGAAAGATGCCCCCCGCGCGGACGCGCGAATGGGTGAATTGAGTCCGAGGCAATCGCTGTTCAACTATCACGCGGGGCAATATGCCCGTCTCGGGTACAATTTCGTGCCGCTCGTCACCGCTGAACTATCTTTGATATGCCGGGTGAATATCTTGTTCCTCCGGCCAGAAATGCCCGGAGGACTCTTAACTTCCGGCGATCTCGACAATCGACTGAAGACGATTTTTGACGCGCTCAGAATGCCTAGTTCGAAGGACGAACTTGGCGGGTATGACACGCCCGAAGACGGTGAAAAGCCGTTTTGCGTTCTAGTAGAGGATGACAAGCTAATCAGTCACATCGCCATCGAGACGGACACGCTTTTGGAGCCAGTGTCAGAAGGTTTCGACCAGCACGACGCGCGCCTTGTGGTCGCCGTTCATCTGCATCCTATCAATATGGGCTGGCACAACATCAACTTTGGCTAGGTGACTGTTTGGATGGACGAACCAAGATGACCTTTTCTAGTGCTTTCTTGGCGCCTGCCTCGGTCTCGTCGGCTTCAATCTCGCGGGCGGCTTCAATGAACCGCTTCGACTGCTCCGGGTCGTCTGGCTTGCGTTTGGGATCGGTGGCCATGCCTCGGAAGATAAGGCATGGCCGACCGATTGGCTACTCAGGCTTCCGTCTGCGCACCAGTTGTTTCGTAGGTCAGCCGTTTGCCCTTGGCGTTCTGGACGGCGATTTCAGCCCGTTCCACGTCGTTTATGCCAAGACGCTCGCGGGTGTTCTGCCGGAAATCGAACTCGGCCAGATAGCGGTGAATATGCCGCTTCTCGACGCGCTGGTAGACGCCAACCAACCCGCGCTTGAAGATCGAAAAGAACCCCTCAAGGGTGTTGGTGTGAACATCGCCGCGAACCCATTCGTAATGGGCGTGGTCAACGGCTTCGTGCTTCGCAACCGGCGAACCGACAAAGACCTTGCCCATGTCGGTGACAAGCCGGCTATCCCGATGGATTTGCTCCCAAACGTGGTCGCGGACGTTCTTCTCATCGACAAGGAACGACCGCACGTCGCCGCCACGTTCCACAAGGCTGAGAACCTTGACGTTGTGAGTACTGCGCCGGAAGCCAGCCGGACGCTTGGTCTTGCGCGACCGCGCCAGTTCGGTTTCGTCGGCTTCAACGGTCTTGCCGGAGCCGCCCATAGGACCGCGAGGCTCGGCAGCGTCCGGGTCCATGGCAAACCGAATGCGATGGCCCAAGTGCCACGCGGTTTTCATGCCACAGCCAAGGGTCCGCTGAAGCTGGCGGGTCGAAATGCCTTTCTTGCTCGACACCAGCAAATGGATGGCCTGAAGCCACAGGCGAAGCGGCAGGTGGCTATCCTCAAAGATGGTGCCCACGCGCACGGTGAACGGCTTGCGGCAGGCGTAGCACTTGCGCAGGCCGGCACGGGTGGTCTTGCCGTTCAGCCGGCCGATCTTGCTGGCATCCGCATTGCCACAGTGCGGGCAGACAGGACCGTTCGGCCAAAGCTGGGCCTCAACCCATTCAAAGGCAGCTTCTTCGTTGTGGAAACGAGGAGCGGATAGAACGGAGTTTGCCATGTCTATGTCTCTTGAAGAGCGAAGGGCGCATGTGCGCGAGATACTTATTGATTACGACCGACAGGACCTGAAAGGCGCTGAGTTTCAGCGTTTATTACGTCTCGCGCACCACGAAGGGTTGCTCGCTGGATTTCTGCGAGATATCGAAGCCGAGGATCGCCGAGAGGCTGAGAATCACTGTCTGGATTCGGGTCTTTCAGATCAGTAAGACGTACCTGAATGTCGATCCATTGTGCCGCCGTTGCAGGGTCCGCCGCATCTGCAAACCGCATCCGAACGGAAGTTTCCGAAATTGTCGTTTCGATCAATTTCAGGACGGGCTCGGCCATGGATTGTCTCCTTGGCCAAGAATTTAGGGATTGGGCATGGGTATGTCAAGTGAAACGTCGCCCAAAAATATTCCATAATATATCTTATGCGACTTTGCTATGGGGCAAGGGATTGGGGCGATCCGGCTGGGGTTGAACCAGCCCTGATCGGGCGTGTCGGGATGGCGCGCGGCAATTCGATCGGCCAGATGGACGCATGGACGCGTCTCCGCTCGATCCCTATGGTCCCTATCACTTCCCTCTCGACGATAGACGCATTGAGAATGTACCCCCATCACCAGGAAGCGCTGGACAGGATCCGGCCGCGTTTCGAGTCGGACGAGAACGTTCTGGGCGTACTCCTCGCCGGCTCCATCGCCCACGGTTTCGCCAGACCGGATTCCGATGTCGACCTGCTGATCATCCTGCCCGACGACCTCCATGCCGCGCACGAACGAGACGGCACGCTGACCTTCATCGACAGGGATTGCTGTTCCTGGGAGAACGGCTATGTCGATTGCAAGTACATCAGCCCTGGCCTCATGGGGCGCGTGAAAACCGACGGCAGCGAACCGGCGCGCTTCGCCTATGAAGGCGCATCCGTCGTTTTTTCGAAGATAGACGGGCTTGAGGCCTTGATTGCTCAAATTGCGCGCTATCCGATTGAAAGAAAAGATAAAAACCTAAGGAGTTTCTTTGCGCAATTCAGAACCTGGAACTGGTTTTGCGGCGAAGCCTTCAAACATGAGAACGCGTATCTGCTGAGCCAATCGATCGACAATCTGATCCTGTTTGGGGGGCGGCTTCTGCTGGCGCACAACGAAACCCTTTATCCCTTCCACAAGTGGTTCCTGAAGGTTCTCGACGGTGTGCGCGAGCGGCCTGAGGGGCTGATGAAACAGATCGACGACCTGCTGGCTGTGCGGGATGCAGAGAATGTGGCACGCCTTTATGAGAACATTTCCACGTTCCGCGACTGGCCGGACACACGCTGGTCGCACCAATTCATGATCGACAGTGAACTGAGTTGGTTGACGGGACGTACGTCCATAGCGGAGATCTAGGAGAGCGATCGAGCCCGACACGGCACCCGTCCGTTCCGCCGGTGGCTTTGGTGCGCCCTCCTTTGACGACACCCGGAGACTTGCCATGCAGCCTTCCCGCGACATCTCCCGGCTGATCGAGATCATGGCGGCGCTGCGCGACAAGGAGACCGGCTGTCCCTGGGACAAGGTGCAGGACTTCTCGACCATCGCGCCCTACACGATCGAGGAAGCCTACGAGGTCGCCGACGCCATCGCCCGTGGCGACATGGACGACCTCAAGGATGAGCTCGGCGACCTCCTCCTCCAGCCCGTCTACCACGCCCAGATGGCGGCCGAAGCCGGCCTGTTTACCTTCGGCGATGTGGTCGAGGCGGTCACCACCAAGATGATCCGCCGCCATCCCCACGTCTTCGGCGACGAAGACGCCCGTGCCGCCGGCGCCGCCAGGGGCTTCTGGGAGAAGGCAAAGGCAAAAGAAAAGGAGGCGCGCGCTGCCGAAGGCCGTGACGTGCCGGATGGGCTGCTCGACGGCATCCCCGCCGGCCTGCCGGCGCTGATGCGCGCCCACAAGCTGCAGGCCAAGGCCGGCACCGTCGGCTTCGACTGGAACGACGCGCGATTGGTGATCGCCAAGCTCAAGGAGGAGATCGGCGAGATCGAGGCCGAACTCGCCCGGCCGGAGGTTAACGACGACGCCGTTGCCGGCGAGGTCGGCGACCTGCTCTTCGCCGTGGTCAATCTGGCGCGCCACCTGAAGGTCGACGCCGATCAGGCCCTGCGCAGCGCCAATATCAAGTTCCAGCGCCGTTTCCACGCCATCGAGGAGGCTCTGGCGGCGCAAGGCCGCGCCCCTGCCGAGGCCAGCCTGGACGAGATGGAGGCCCTCTGGCAGGCCGCCAAGGAGACGGAATAGGCACTCCCCCCGGCGACGGCTACCCCGCCACCCGGGCCTCGGGAAATGCCTTCTGGAATAACGCCTGCTTCTCCGGCGCCACGCGCACATGGGCAGTCGTCGAGCCGTCCGGATTGTCGGTGCGGTCGAGGACCTCGCCGACCTCGTAGAGCCGGTGAAGCTGGCCGAGCGCTGCCCCCTCCAGCCGCACCTCGAAGGTACGCCGTGCCGCGGCGACCTTCTCCTCAATGAGCGCGAGCAGCTCGGGCAGCCCCTCGCCGGTCAGCGCCGAGACGGTCACCACCGCCGGGCCACCGCCGGGCACCGCCGGGATCACCCGCGGCGGCCGCTGCACCGGCGGCATCAGGTCGAGCTTGTTCCACACCTCGATGACGCGCTCCGGCGCCTTCGCCTCGACGCCGAGTTCGGCCAGCACCGCAGCGACGTCGCGCGCCTGCGCCTCGCTGTCGGCACCGGCGATGTCGCGCACATGCAGGATGACGTCGGCCTCGGCCACCTCCTCCAGCGTGGCGCGGAAGGCGGCAACCAGCGTCGTCGGCAGGTCGGCGACGAAGCCGACCGTATCGGAAAGCACCGCCACGGCGCCGTGCGGCAGGGTCAGGCGGCGGAGCGTCGGGTCGAGCGTGGCAAACAGCCGTGCATCCGCAAAAGTGCTGCCGGCGGTGAGCGCGTTGAACAGCGTCGACTTGCCGGCATTGGTGTAGCCGACCAGGGCGACGGTCGCCTGGCTGCCCTTCTTGCGCGTCTTGCGCTGCTGGCGGCGCCGTGTCGCCACAGTTTCGAGGTCCCGCTCGATGCGTGCGATGCGCTCCTCGATCATGCGCCGGTCGGCCTCGATCTGGGTCTCGCCCGGCCCACCGAGGAAGCCGAAGCCGCCACGCTGGCGCTCCAGATGCGTCCAGGAGCGCACCAAGCGGCTCTTCTGGTAGTTCAGGTGGGCAAGCTCGACCTGCAGCGTGCCCTCGCGGGTCTGCGCCCTTTCCCCGAAGATTTCGAGAATGAGCCCGGTGCGGTCGATGACCTTGGTCTTCCAGGCGCGTTCGAGATTGCGCTGCTGCACCGGTGACAGCACCCCGTCGACGACGACGAGATCAACGTGTTCGCCGGCCACGAGCGCCGTGATTTCGTCCACCTTGCCGGAACCGAACAGCGTCGCCGGGCGCGGTTGGGCCAGCGCGATCGCCAGACCGGCGTGAACGTCGAGATCGATCGCCCGGGCAAGGCCAACTGCCTCTTCCACGCGCGCCTCAGCGTCACGCTGTCCGACCTCGGGGCGCCCCTTGCGGATCGGCACCAGCACCAGCGCGCGCGCCCGGCGCCCGTCAGGCGCGACATCGTCCGCCGGGGCTTCGGCCGCAGTCGGCTCGTGCGGAGGGTTGCTCAATCCGTCTCCCGGCCGGAACCGTTATCGTCTCCCGGCTCGAAGAGCTGCACCGGCGCCCCTGGCATCACCGTCGAGATGGCATGCTTGTAGACAAGCTGGGAATGCCCATCGCGACGTAACAAAACGCAGAAATTGTCGAACCAGGTCACGATTCCTTGGAGCTTCACCCCGTTTACCAGGAAGATCGTGAGTGGCGTCTTGTTCTTGCGAACATAGTTGAGGAACGTGTCCTGCAGATTTTGTGCGCGTTCAGCCATATCACTCGCTCTCGCGTTCTTGCGGCTCTCGGGATCAGTCGCCTTTTTTGCGGCCGTGGCCGATTGTCATCGATTACATTCTGACGGGTGTCACGCCCGTCGTCACGCGGGAAATTGCCCCAGCCGGCCTCCGCTCGTCACGCGCCACTTGCCCACAACGACGAGATGGCCGCCCGTTCCCTGAACAGCTCCCTCAGGCGATTCGCCACCGGCCCCGGCCGGCCACTTCCAATTACCACGCCATCGATATTTACGACCGCTGTCACTTTCGACGAGGCCGAGGTCAGGAAGGCCTCGCGGGCGGACTGCGCTTCGGCAATAGAAAAGCTTCTTTCTTCAATGGGATAGGCTTCTTCTCCGGCAATTTCCAGGACACCGGCGCGGGTGATGCCGCGCAAGATCCCCGCCTCCCCCGAATGCGTCACGATGGTGCCCGCGGCCGTCACGATCCAGGCATTGGTCGACGAGCCCTCCGTCACCAGCCCCTCGGCGTCCACGAACCACGCCTCGTAAGCCCCGGATTCTCTTGCCTTCTGCTTGGCCAGCACATTGGGTAGCAGGCCCGTCGACTTGATGTCGACCCGGGCCCAGCGGTTGTCCGGCACGGTGACGACCGAGACCCCCTCCTCCGCCCGCCGCTCCAGCGCCGCCAGATCGACCGGAAGCGTCGTCACCACGAGAGCCGGCGCCACATCGGCGGCCGGGAAGGCGTGGTTGCGCCGGGCGACGCCGCGGGTCACCTGCAGATAGATGAGGCCCGCGCGCAACCGGTTCCGCCGCACCACCTCGCGCATCACCACGGCAAGCGCTGCCGGCGTCAGCGGCCAGCCAATGGCAAGCGCGCCGAGCGAGCGGTCGAGCCGCTCCATGTGGCGCTGCTCGTCGACCAACCGGCCGCCACGCACCTCGCACACCTCGTAGACGCCGTCGGCGAACTGATAGCCACGGTCCTCGATATGGACGGCCGCCCCGGCATGGGGAAGGTAGCGACCGTTGACATAGGCAATGCGCGACATGGGATGTCTTCTAGGAGCGCCAATAGGCGGCGTAAAGGGAAGCAAACAGGACAATCACCTCGATGCGCCCGAGGATCATGGTAACGATCATGGTGAGTTGGGCCACGACAGTGAAATCGGCATAGGCCGGCCAGTCCGCCGCCATCGCCCACTCGTGTGAATAGAGCGGCCCGATGTTGGAAAAGGCCGCCGTCGCCGCCACCATGGCCGCATCGAAGGACGGCAGGCTGAGCGAAAGCACCAGCGCGGCCACGATCACGACCACCATGGCCAGGATCAGATTGGCCCAGATCGCCTTCATCAGGTCGAGATCGTAGGGCTGGGTGCCGAAGCGCCGCGAGCGCACGCTGTGCGGAAACAGCAGCCGCTTCAACTCGTGCATCGACTGCATCGTCATGGCGCCGATCCGGTAGTATTTGAGGCCACCGGCAGTCGACAGCGCCGCACCGCCGCCGAGCGCCAGGAACAGAACCAGCGTGTCGGGGATCGCCGACAGACCGCCGCTGCGCGTCTCGAAGCCGCTGGTGCTGATCAGCGAGATGCTGTCGAACAGCCCCTCACCGAGCGCGGCGAGCAAATTCTCACCGGCGTGGAACACCCAGGCGTAGAGCAAGCCGATCACCACCATGGTGCCGATCACCCACCACGATTCGCGATGATTGAAGAGCAGCGACCAGCGGCCTTCCATCAGGGCGCGGTGGAAGACGATGCTGGTCGAGCCGATCACCATGAAGACAGCAACCACGGCCTCGGCATAGGGGCTGGCATAGACCGACAGGTTGCCATCGACCGGCATGAAGCCGCCGGTGGAGACCGTCGACATGGCCAGGCAGATGGCATCAAAGGTCGGAACGCCCGAGAAGAACAGGAGGATGATGCACAGCCCGGTAAACAGCGCATAGAGGCTGACCAGCCGGCGCAGCCCCTGGGCGACGCGCTCGGGGCCGGCGTCGGAGAAGCCGCCGAGCGCCGCCAGGCCCCGGCTGGAAAGGCCGCCGAAGCCGGCCGGCGCCAGGATGGTGACGAAGGTGACCAGCGTCGCCAGGCCGCCGAGCCATTGCAGTTCGGCCCGCCAGAAGATGCGCGACGGCCCGACATCGGCAAGCGAACGGAAGACCGTGGCGCCGGTGGTGGTAAAGCCGGATACCGCCTCGAACAGCGCCGCGGTGTAGCCAGCCGGGCCGCGCGCCACAAAAGGCACCGCCGCTATCAGCGGCAGCACCACCCACAGCGCGGTCGCAAGGACGAAACCGGCCACGCGGTCGAAGCGCGACGCGCGCCCCTGAAGGGCAAAGAAAATGGCGCCGGAGAGGAAGCCGGTGAGCCCTGAGACCAGCAGGAAATCCGCCGCCGCGCCGTCTTGCGCCACCACCGAGATCGCCGCCGGCACCAGCATGGCCAGGGCAAGGCCGCCCAAGACGCGCGACAGGAGGTGAAGGACACCGATCATCGGCCCACCGGTCTCACGCCCAACCCGCCCCTAGAAGAACTCGAGGCTGACGCGGAACATCTGCTCGAGCTGGCGCACGCGCTCGGCAGTGGCGAACATCACGACGCGGTCCTTGGCGATGATCTGGGTGCCGCCGTTGGGCACCACCACCTTGCCGGCGCGATAGATGGCGCCGATGCGGATGCCATCGGGCAGGTCGAGCTCCCTGAGCGGCTTGCCGACCAGCGGCGAGGTCTCCAGCGCCTCTGCCTCGATCACCTCGGCCGCGCCGTATTCGATCGTGTGGACGCCCCGGATGCGACCGCGCCTGACGTGCTGGAGGATGCGCGAGACGGTCAGCGAGCGCGGGTTCACGGTCGCGTCGATGCCGAGCGTATCGGTGAAGGCGTGGTAGGAGCGGTTGTTGATCAGCGCCATGGTGCTGCGGCAGCCGAGCCGCTTGGCCATGACGCAGGCGATGATGTTGACCTCGTCGTCATTGGTCAGGGCGATCAGCGTGTCGGCGTCCTGGACGTCGGCCTCGCGCTGGATCTCCTGGTCGAGCGCGTTGCCATGCAGCACAACGGTGCGCTTCAACGCGTCGGCGATGGCGATGGCGCGTTCGTGCGTGGATTCGATGATCTTGACGCGGGCGTGGGCGCCGCGCGCTTCCAGGGTGTGGGCGACGAACTGGCCGACATTGCCGCCACCGGCGATGACCACGCGCCGCGCCACCGGCTCCTCATGGCCGAAGATGCCGAGCGTGCGCACCACCTGCTCGCGCGAGCAGGTGACATAGACCTGGTCGCCGACCAGCATGGAATCGGAGGAGCGCGGCACAAACAGGTTGCCGCCGCGCACGATGCCGACGACCACTGCCTGCAGGTCGGGGAACAGCTCGGTGAGCTGCGGCAGCGGCGTGTCGACCACAGGGCAGTTCTCGCTCAGGCTGATGCCGACGACCACCACCTCGCCATTGGCGAACTCGACCGTGTCGAAGGCGCCGGGCAGCTGCAGGCGGCGCAGCACCATCTGGCCGACCTCGATCTCCGGCGAGATGATCACGTCGATCGGCAGGTGTTCGGAGGAGAACAGGTCCGCCCAGTGCGGCTCAAGATAGGCCTGCGCCCGGATGCGGGCGATCTTGGTGGGCACGTTGAACAGCGAGTGGGCCACCTGGCAGGCGACCATGTTGACCTCGTCGTAGAGGGTCACGGCGATCAGCATGTCGGCCTGCTCCGCGCCGGCCCGGGCGAGCACCTCCGGATAGGCGCCGTGGCCGACGAAGCCGCGCACGTCAAGCGTGTCGCGGATCGCTTGGACGAGCTGCGGCGAGGTGTCGATCACCGAGACGTCATTGTCCTCGACGGCCAGACGTTCGGCGATGCCGAAGCCGACCTGGCCGGCTCCGCAGATGACGACGCGCATGATGCCCCCGATTCCTCCGGTTCCGCCCTAGCCTACGCCCAGCGACTTCAACTTGCGATGCAGCGCTGAGCGCTCCATGCCGACGAATTCGGCGGTGCGCGAGATATTGCCGCCAAAGCGGTTGACCTGGGCAGTCAGGTATTCGCGCTCGAAAATCTCCCGCGCGTCGCGCAACGGCAGCGACATCAGGTGCTCGCCCCCTGCCCTGCCCGGCGTCGTCGGCAGCATCTCGCCGATCTCCGCCGGCAGCATGTCGGCGGTGATCACCTCGCTGGCGTCGCCACGGGTCAGGATCATCAGCCTTTCGACGTTGTTGCGCAGCTGGCGGATGTTGCCCGGCCAATCATGCGCCTGCAGCACTGCCATGGCGTCTTCGCCGATCGTGCGTGGCGGCAGGCCGGTGCTGCGCGAGATCTGCTCGGCGAAGTGGTGCACCAGCACCGGGATATCCTCGCGCCGCTCGGCCAGTGCCGGCACCCGCAGCGGCACCACGGCGAGGCGATGGAACAGGTCCTCGCGGAAGGTGCCCTCGCTCACCTCGCCTTCCAGGTCGCGGCCGGTCGATGAGATGACGCGCACGTCGACGTTGACCCGCGTCGTCCCGCCGACGCGGGTGAAGGTCTGGTCGACCAGCACGCGCAGGATCTTGCTCTGCGTCTCGCGTGGCATGTCGCCGACCTCGTCGAGATAGAGCGTGCCGCCGTGCGCCTCTTCCAGCGCCCCGACGCGCCGTGCCGCGCCGTTCGACGGCTCGGTGCCGAACAGCTCAGCCTCCATGCGGTCAGGCACGATGGTCGCCGCATTAAGCACCACGAACGGCCCGCCCGCGCGCCCTGACAGCTCGTGGATGGTGCGCGCCACCAGCTCCTTGCCGGAACCGGAGGCGCCCGAGATCATGATGCGGCTGTTGGTCGGCGCCACCTTTTCGATGGTGACGCGCAGGTGGTTCATCGCCGGCGAGGCGCCAAGAAGCTGGTTGGCGTCGCCGCTCTTCTCGCGCAGTACCTTGACCTCGCGGCGCAGCTTGGACGCCTCCAGCGCGCGCTCCGCGACCAGCACCAGCCGGTCGGACTTGAACGGTTTCTCGATATAGTCGTAGGCCCCGCGCTTGATCGCCGAGACCGCGGTCTCAATGTTGCCGTGGCCGGAGATCATGACCACGGGCAGGTCGGGATGGTCGCGCTTGATCTCGTCGAGCAGCGCCAGCCCGTCGAGACGGCTGCCCTGCAGCCAGATGTCGAGGAAGACAAGCGAGGGCCGCCGCTTCTCGATTTCGGCAAGCGCCGTATCGGCATCGGAAGCGGTGCGCGTGCCGTGCCCCTCGTCGGAGAGGATGCCGGCAACCAGCTCCCGGATGTCGGTTTCGTCGTCAACAATCAGAATGTCGGACGCCATGTCAGCCGTCTTTCTTCTTTCATGTTACAGGCTGAGGGGCGGCCTCCGGTGTCGGCTCGGTATCGGCCTCCCCGTTCGGTCCGTCCACACGCGGCAGAATGATGCGAATGTTGGCGCCGCGGCGGCCGTTCGCCTCCTCCGGCGCGTCGAGCAGCTCGACGTGCCCCTCATGCTCCTCGATGATCTTGGCGACGATGGCGAGCCCCAGCCCAGTGCCCTTCTCGCGCGTCGTCATGTAGGGCTCGAGCAGCCGCTGGCGGTTCTCGCGCGGCAGCCCGATGCCGTTGTCGACGATGTCGACCATGATGTGCGTCTCATCGACCCGCGCGGAAACCGTGATCTCGCCCTGCCCGCGCTTCTCGGCGGGCACCGCCAGCACCGCCTCGGTGGCGTTCTTGACCACGTTGGTCAGCGCCTGGCCCATCAGGCGGGCGTCGAAGCGCACGATCAACGGCGTCTCCGGCAGGTTGACGGTGAAGTGGATCTCCGGTTGGGCGACGCTGATCAGGAACACCGACTCGCGGATCGATTCGGCCAGATTGCCGGTCATGAAGGCCGGTTTCGGCATGCGCGCGAACGATGAGAACTCGTCGACCATGCGGCCGATATCGCCCACCTGCCGGATGATCGTGTCGGTGCACTGATCGAAGACCTCGCGGTCCTCGTCGATGGAGCGCCCGAACTTGCGCTTCAGCCGCTCGGCCGAGAGCTGGATGGGGGTGAGCGGGTTCTTGATCTCGTGGGCGATGCGCCGCGCCACATCGGCCCAAGCGGTCGAGCGCTGGGCGGCCACCAGATCGGAGATATCGTCGAGGGTGATGACGTAGCCGTGCTGCTCAGATTCGCTGCGTTCGGTGGTCACGCGTACGTTCATCGTGCGTTCGCGGCCGTCGCGGCTGATGGTGATCTGGTCGCGATGCTCCTGGCGGACGTCGCGCAAGGCCGTCGAGACGACCGCCTCCAGGCTCGGCATCAGCTCCACCACCTTTGTGCCGATTGCCGCATCCTCGGTGACGCCAAGGAGATGGAGTGCCGTGCGGTTGACGATCGTCACCCGCCCCTCGGCGTCGATGCCGACCACGCCGGCTGAGATGCCGGCCAGCACCGCCTCGGTGAAACGGCGACGGGCGTCGATCTGGTTCGATGCGGCGATCAACTCCTCACGCTGGGTGCGCAATTGCACCGTCATGGTGTTGAAGGTGGAGCCGAGCGCACCGACGTCACCGTCCGAATGGCGCGGATTGACCGAAACGTCGAGATTGCCGCGCGACACCTCCTTGGCGGCGTCGATCAGCCGCTGGATCGGCGCCACCAGCCGGTTGGCGAAACCGATGCCCAGCCAGATCGCCGAAAGCAGCACGACCACCGTGACGCCGAGGAAGAGGATGGCGAAGGCGATCTGGGTGCCGAAGCGCGAGGCCTCCAGCGTGCGGTATTCGGCGACGTTGTCGTTGGTCATCGCCAGATAGTGGACGACCTTGGGGTCGAGCGGCCGCGCCGCATAGAGCAGCGTGTCCTTGTAGCCCTGCAGCGCGGCGATGCCGGCGATGATGTTGGTCGCGCCGGGGGCGACGATCACCACCTGGTCGGGATTGTCCTTGGCCTCGGTGAGCGCCTCGGCCACGGGTGGGGGGAAGCGTGAGCGGTTGGAACTCTGCGCCTGGGTGATGAGCGCCCCGTCGCTGCCCACCAGGAAGACGCCGGGCAGGTTGTGATCGGCGGCGACCGCATTGAGGAAGATGGCAAATCGGCTCGGGTCATCCTTGTGCAGCGAGCTCGCCTTCTCCAGTTCCAGCTTGGCGGCCTGGATGTCGGCGCGCAGCAGTACGGCCTGCTGCTCTGCGAAGGCCTGGGCCAGCGACAGCGAATTGTCGACGATGGAGCGCGTGCGCGTCGAGAACCAGTTGTCGAGGCCGCGGTCGAGGGTGATCGAGGCGGTGACCGCCAGCAGCGCAGCCGGCAGCACGGCGACCAGCGAGAACAGACCGACGATGCGGATATGCAGGCTGGCGCCGGCCTCGCCGCGCCGGCGCGCCACCACCATGCTGCCCACCACCCAGGCGATGAGCAGGACCAGGAAGGCGACCAGGGCGCCGTTCACCACCATCGCGGTGAACACCACATCGGGTGTCGGCGCGATCGGGGTGAGGCCGATGAGGACCAGGAAGGTGCCGGCGGCGGTGCCGAGAGCGAGCAGCACGGCGATATAGCCAGATGCCCTGACCAGCCGGGAGAACTGCACGCCGCGCACGCCCCTTGATTCGTCAGTCATTGGCCCTGTCAGGGATGACGAGTCCGCCGTCATTCCGGTGCTGCGCCTCCGCTCGCAGAAAGCCCATTGCCTAGCGATGGACCTAGGGCACACTGGGGCCGAATTGCAACAATATTGTGATCAAAAAACCACATATCGCGCCCGCCCGCTGTCCGGGGGCTGTGACCATTCTGCCATGCTGGAGAATGGGTTGGAGCACTTTCCTGCCAGATCAACCCGCGTCGGCAGTGCGATTTCGCGAAGGATCGGGCCGGCAGACGAGGGTCGTCTCCACGGCGCGGCCGCAACCGCCAGCACCGACGATGGCCTGAAAAGGCCTAGCGCGTGCTGCGGATGATCTGGATATCCAGCTCGCGAATCTTCTTCCTCAGCGTATTGCGGTTCACGCCGAGGAGTTCGGCCGCCTTGATCTGGTTGCCGCGGGTCGAAGCCAGTGCCGCGGCGATCAGCGGGTTCTCCACTTCGCGCAATATGCGGTGATAGAGGCCGGGCGGCGGCAGGCCCTCGCCAAAGGTCTGGAAATAGGCGTTGAGGTGGCGCTCGACCGAACCGGACAGCGTCTCCTCGGCGCCATCCTCCTCCACCATGGCCGCGATCGCCGGCTGGTTCAGCTCGGTCTCGATGATGTTCTCGGTAATCGTCTCCTGCGGATAGAGCGCCGCGAGCCGCCGGATCAAATTTTCCAGTTCGCGCACATTGCCCGGCCAGCGATAGCGCTTCATGCGCTCCACGGCCGCCGGCTCGATGCGCTTGGCCGGCAGGCCCTCCTTCTCCACGATGGTGAAGAAATGGCGCACCAGGTCGGGGATGTCCTCGCTGCGTTCGCGCAACGGCGGCAGGCGGATCGGCACCACGTTCAGCCGGAAGAACAGGTCCTCGCGGAACAGGCCCTGATTGATCAGGATGCGCAGGTCCTTGTTGGTGGCGGCGACGATGCGCACGTCGGTCTTGATCGGCGTGCGGCCGCCGACGGTGGTGTACTCGCCCTGCTGCAGAACGCGCAGGAGGCGGGTCTGCGCCTCCATCGGCATGTCGCCGATCTCGTCGAGGAAGAGCGTGCCGCCGTCAGCCTGCTCGAAACGGCCGGCGCTGCGCGCCTGCGCCCCGGTGAAGGCGCCCTTCTCGTGGCCGAACAGCTCCGCCTCGATCAGGTCGCGCGGGATCGCTGCCATGTTGATCGGCACGAATGGGCCGTTGTGGCGCTTGCCGTAGTCGTGCAGGGCGCGCGCGACCAGCTCCTTGCCGGTGCCCGACTCGCCGGCGATCATCACCGTCAGGTCGGTCTGCATCAGCCGGGCGAGCACCCGGTAAATGTCCTGCATGGCCGGCGAGCGGCCGACCAGTGGGATGTTGTCGCCGGGCTCCTCGCTCGCCGCCTCGGCGTGCTTGTTGCGCGGCTCGGACATGGCGCGGCCGACGATGGCAATCAGCTCCTTCAGGTCGAAGGGCTTGGGCAGATATTCGTAGGCGCCGCGTTCCGAGGCGCGGATGGCGGTCATGAACGTGTTCTGAGCGCTCATGACGATGATCGGCAGTTCCGGACGGGTACGCTTGATGCGCGGCAGCAGGTCGAAGATGTTCTCGTCCGGCATGACCACGTCCGTGATCACCAGGTCGCCCTCGCCTTCGCTCACCCAGCGCCACAGCGTCGCCGCGTTCGAGGTCAGGCGCACCTGATAGCCGGCCCGCGACAGAGCCTGGTTGAGCACCGTTCGGATCGCCGAGTCGTCGTCTGCGACGAGGATGTTACCGAGGGGCATCGTCATTCGTTCCTGAAATTGGCGTCGATCGGGCCCGGCCACGCCGGCATGAGCACGCGAAACAGCGTGCGCCGCGGTTGCGATTCGCATTCGATGACGCCGCCGTGGTCGCGGATGATCTTGGCGACCAGCGCCAGGCCCAGGCCCGAGCCGTTGGCCTTGGTGGTGACGAAGGGATCGAAGAGATGGGGGACCATCTCCTCGGGCACGCCGGGACCATTGTCGCGCACGCAGAATTCGAGCGGCAGCGTCACCTTGCTGGGATTTCCGGGCACCGACAGGCGATAGCCCGGCTTGAAGGCGGTGGTCAGCACGATCTCGCCGTCGGGCGCGTTGCGAACCGACTCGGCCGCGTTCTTGACCAGGTTGAGGAACACCTGGACGAGCTGGTCGCGATTGGCCGGCACCGGCGGCAGCGAGGGGTCGAATTCGTCGCTGATCTTGATGGAGCTGGCGAATCCGGAGCGCGCGATCCGGCGGACATGGTCGAGCACGGCATGGATGTTGACCGGCTCGACCTCGAGCGGCCGCTCGTCGGAAAACACTTCCATGCGGTCGACCAGCTTCACGATGCGGTCGGCCTCGTCGCAGATCAGCCGGGTGAGCGCGCGATCGTCGTCGCCGACATTGGTTTCGAGCAGCTGCGCGGCGCCGCGAATGCCTGAGAGCGGATTCTTGATCTCGTGGGCGAGCATGGCGGCGAGCCCGGTGACGGTGCGCGCGGCGCTGCGATGATTGAGCTGTCGGTCCATCTTGTCGGCCATCGAGCGCTCCTGCAGCACGATGGCGACGCCCTTGACCGTTTCGAGGCTGGGCGCGGCATAGATGTCGACGACGCGCTCATTGCCGTTGCGCGGCGTGCCGATATCGACGCGGTATTCGTTGACCGGCGCATTGCGCTCGCGCACCTGCTCGACCAGCGCCAGCAGCGGGCTGCCAAAGGGCACGAAATAGGCGAGCTCATGCCGGCGCAGCACATTGATCGAGGCCTGAAAGAAGGTCTCCGCCGCCGCATTGGCCTCGGCGATATGGCCCTCGCCGTCGACCAGGAGCACCGGATGCGGCAAGGCGTCGAGCAGCGCCGAGGCGGCGCGGCCGCTAAGCGGGTCGACGTTCATGCCGCCCTCCGTTCGCCTTCGGCAGCAAACCAGGCGCCGAGATGGCTGAGCGTCTCCGCCGGCCTGGCGGCGGTCAGCACGGCACGGCGCAGCGCCGGATCGCCGGCGCCCGCCTGGTCCATATACCAGCCGAGATGCTTGCGGGCGACGCGGCTCCCCAGGAACGCGCCATAATGATCAATGAGCGCCGCATAGTGGCGCATGGCGACCTCGGCCAGCGCCGGCGGCTCGGGCAGCACGCCGGTTGCTGCACCCTGAGCGACCTGACCGGGCAACCACGGCCGGCCATAGGCGCCGCGGCCGATCATGATGCCGTCGGCGCCGGACTGCTCCAGCATCGGCGCAATATCGTCGGGCCCGACCACATCGCCATTGGCGATCACCGGGATCGATACGACCTCCTTGACCGCGCGGATCGCCGCCCAGTCGGCCTTGCCGCCATAGAACTGGCAGCGCGTGCGTCCGTGCACGGTGACCATCCGCACCCCCGCATCTTCGGCGCGGCGCGCCAGTTCCGGCGCGTTGATCGAGTGGTGGTCCCAGCCGAGGCGCATCTTCAGCGTCACCGGCAGCGGCGTCGCGCCGACCGTCGCCTCGATCAGCGACAGCGCGTGGTCGAGGTCGCGCATCAGCGCCGAGCCTGAATAGCCCGAGGTCACCTTGCGCGCCGGGCAGCCCATGTTGATGTCGATGATGTCGGCGCCCGCATCGCTCGCCGCACGCGCCCCTTCCGCCATCCAGCGCGCCTCGCGTCCGGCAAGCTGGATCACATGCGGGCCACCACCGGCGCGTTCGGCGCGCATGGACGCCTCACGCCCGCCTGTGGCAAGCTCCTCGCTGGCTACCATCTCGGAGATCACGAGCCCGGCGCCGAATTCGGCGGCGAGTGCCCGTAACGGGCGATCAGTCACCCCCGACATGGGCGCCAAGAAGACCCGATTGGGGATCGTCACCGTCCCCAAAGCCAGCGGTTCCGCCAGAGTTCGCATTATCACGCCCATTGATTGGGCAGGTCGCCCGTTTGCCTACATCTTAGTCATAACGCGTCCTTGGGCAAGTGCGAAATAGGCGGTTCCCTCGGCCGATATGCTACATTTGCGCACCGATCTCCCTAAAGGCCGACCCCATGGACACTATACCGCACACCGCCGCCCTGATCGTTGCCGCCGGGCGCGGTGTCCGCGCCGGATCGGGTAATCTCCCCAAGCAGTACCAGCCGCTCGCCGGCACGCCCATTCTGGCGCGCACGCTGGCCACCTTCCTCGCCCATCCGGCGGTCGACCGCGTGCTCGTCGTCATCGGCAACGGTGACGAGGAGATCTATCGCGCCATCGCACCACGGCACGACAACCTGATGGCGCCGGTGACCGGCGGCGAAACGCGCCAGGATTCGGTCAGGAACGGCCTAGCCGCGCTTGCCGGGGCGGCGCCCGGCCGGGTGCTCATCCATGATGCTGCCCGCCCCTTCGCGTCGGCCGCCCTCATCGCCCGCGTCGTCGCGGCGCTCGCCCAGGCCGATGCGGTGGTGCCGACCGTGCCGGTCGCAAGCACGCTGAAGCAGGTCAATGGCGCCGGCAGTGTGATCGGCACCGTACCGCGCGACGGGCTTCAGGCGGCGGAAACTCCGCAAGGCTTTACCTTCGATGCCATCCTCACCGCTCACAACCGGGCGCGCGCCGAGCGCCGCCAGTTCACCGACGATGCGGCGGTCGCCGAATGGGCCGGCCTGCCGGTCGTCGCCGTTCCCGGCGACCCCGGCAACGTCAAGCTCACCACCGCCCACGACATCGCGGAAGCGGACCGCCGCCTCACCGCCGAGAGCGCGCTCGCCCTCGGCGACGTGCGCGTCGGCATCGGCTACGACATCCACGCCTTCGGTCCCGGCTACGAGATCATGCTCGGCGGCGTGCCGGTGCCCTATCGGCGCGGCCTCATCGGCCATTCCGACGCCGACGTGGTGCTCCACGCCCTCACCGACGCCGTCCTCGGCGCGCTCGGCGACGGCGATATCGGCGAGCACTTCCCGCCGTCCGACGCGCAATGGGCGGGCGCCTCGTCGGACCAATTCCTTGCCGACGCGGTCGCCCGTGTCGCCGCCCGCGGCGGCATGATCGCTCATCTCGACGTTTCGATCGTGGCCGAGCGCCCCAAGCTGGCGCCCCACCGCGAGGCCATGCGCGCCCGCATCGCCGAGATCTGCGGCATCGCCATCGACCGCGTCGGGGTCAAGGCGACGACCAGCGAGGGCCTCGGCTTCATCGGCCGCAGCGAAGGCATCTCCGCCCACGCGATCGCGACTCTGCGCCTGCCGTTCGGGAGGTAGATCATGACCGACCTCACGCCGCTCACCCCCGCCGCCGAGGCGCTGATCGGCATCTGCCGCAAGGCCGGCTTTCGCATCGCCACGGCCGAATCCTGCACCGGCGGGCTGCTCGCCGGCATTCTGACGGAGATCCCCGGCGCCTCGATCGTGTTCGACCGCGGCTTCGTGACCTATTCCAACCCGGCCAAGATCGACCAGCTCGGCGTCTCGCCCGACCTGCTGGCGCCGGGCGGCCCCGGCGCGGTAAGCGAGGAGACGGCGCGCGCCATGGCCGAGGGCGCCGTGGAACGCTCGCAGGCCGACCTCGCCGTGGGCATCACCGGCATCGCCGGACCGGACGGCGGCACAGCAGAGAAGCCCGTGGGGCTGGTGCATATCGCGGTTGCCGTGCGCGACGCCAAGACCCGGCATCGCCTATGCAAGTTCGGCAATCTCGGTCGTTCGGGCATCCGCCTCGCCGCGGTCAGCGCGGCTCTGGCCATGCTCAACGATGCGGCGCAGGCGAGTTCCTAGTCGCGTACTGTCAGCTTCAGCGCACGATCTTCAGCATGCAAAGCGCATGCGGCGGGATTTTGAAGGCTCCCTTCTCGTCCCTGATCTCGGTGCTGTCGGGAACGACCGCATTGGGGTCGTCTATGGAGTTGAACGCATCGGGCGAAGCGCCGCTCAGGATTTCCACGTCGTACGCTCCCCCTCCGCCCAGTTGCTCACCATCGAGCAGGATGGTGCATGCGGCTTCCCGTTCGGGGTCACGGTTGGAGATTGCGATCGTGGTCCCGGTCGAGTCTGTGCTGACCAGCGCGTCAACTGTGGCGACGCTGGCGTCACCCCGCTCCAGCCTGGGGCCGTCCACCCTGCTCTCCACGATCCACTCGCGCGTATGGTCCGCATACATCCTCATGACGTGAAAGCTGGTCCGTTTGACGATGCCGCCCTGGTGAACGAACAAGGGGCCTCTCGCATTGACACTGGGCGATATGTTGGCCATCGCGACGACGTCGCTGTTTCTCAGGCAGGCGTTCAGGAATGCCGCCGAGAAGAGTGCGTCCGCCATCGTGTAGGTCGAGGCGATGTCGTTGCGATCGCGTGCCTTGATCTTGTCCGGATGCGTGCCGTCCGGGTGGTGCCACCCGCGCAGGTTCCATTCGTCGAATGCGATCTTGATCTTGCCGGCATAGCCCGACGTTCCGATGACCTGGCGGGTCGCCTCGATCATTTTCCCCGGCCCGTCGCATTGCAAAATCGCTGTGACATAGTCCGCAGGCGCGTCGACCTGGGACAGCCGATCCCAGTATCCATGGATCGAGATCAGGTCGAGGTAGCGCCCCGCCGCCTTCAATAGGGCCTGCGTCCACTCGGTATCGGGCACGGCTGCAGCCGAGAGGACGATGTCCTCATCGACGGCTCGCATCATCTTGGCCGACTCGGCGACGTACGGTCCCCATTCGGCGATCGTCTTTGCGCCGATCTGCCAGTCGCCATAGCTCTCGTTTCCGATACCCCAGTATTTGACCGAGAACGGCGCCTCCTGGCCGTTGGATCGGCGCATGTTGGCATAGCGGGTCCGATAGCTACCGTTGCAGTACTCGACCCAGTTACTCATCTCCTCCGCCGTGCCATTCCCGCCATTTGTGCAGATGTATGGCGCGCATCCAACCAGGCGGCACCATTCGACAAACTCGTCCGTACCGAAGGTGTTGGGCTCCTCGACCCGCCAGGCCTTGTTGTAGGAGGGGATGCGCTCCGCCCCGACGGCTTCGAACCAGTGGTGATCCGAGACATAGTTGCCGCCCGGCCAGCGCATGACCGGGACACGCAACTCCCTGAGCGCGTCGATCACGTCCAGGCGGAAACCGCTGGCGTCGGACAGAGGCGACCCAGGCTCGTAAAGCCCGCCATAGACCTGGCGATGAAAGTGCTCGATGAAGTGACCGAGGATCATCCGGTTCCACGGCTGGCGCCCAAAGCGGCTGTCCGCCACGATCGTGGTCACATGGTCACTCATCGTCTCAGGTCCTGTTGCAGCGCCGCGCGGTTGCTACTGCGCGACACAATTAACTCATTATAACTAAAGGCAATTCAGAACACGCTGCGCCGCGAAGACGTTGTGGCCGAACGTTCATCGGAAACGT
Source organism: uncultured Alphaproteobacteria bacterium (assembly GCA_963785065.1). Lineage (GTDB taxonomy): Bacteria > Pseudomonadota > Alphaproteobacteria > Rhizobiales > Kaistiaceae > CAVSRC01. The sequence continues at coordinate 112,234 of CAWATX010000004.1, read as the reverse complement.
CAGGCGACACTCACCCCGTAGACACGGTCGGCGCGCTCTTCGAAGGCGGTCGTGAACTTGCGGAAGGCGCGGTCGAAGACGCTGCCCATCACCGCCGAAAGCAGCCGCGACTTGAACTCGTAGTCGATGAAGAAGTTGACCACACTGGCGCCTTCCCCGTCCGGCCGGAAGGTCCACACATTGTGGAGATGGCGGAAGGGGCCGTCGAGATAGTCGGCCATGATCGTGCCGGCGGTGCGGTCGAGCGTCACCCGCGTCGTGAAGGTCTCGCGGATCGCCTTGTAGCCGACCGTCATGTCGGCAACGAGCACTTCGCGCGTCCCCTCCTGGCTGCGGCCGCGCACGGTCAGCCGCTCACACAGCGGAACAAACTCCGGATAGTGCTCGATATCAGCGACCAGCGCGAACATGTCACCCGCCGAATGGGCCACGCGGTGGTTGGTGGAGAACTTCGGCACGGGACAAGGCTTTACGTGCGGCCGTGGCGGGCCTCGCGTGCCGCCCTCAGCTTGGCGAAATCCTCGCCGGCATGGTGCGAGGAGCGCGTCAGCGGGCTCGCCGAGACCATCAGGAAACCCTTGGCATAGGCGACAGTCTCCAGCGCCTTGAACTCCTCCGGCGGCACGAAGCGCATCACCGGATGGTGCTTGCGGGTCGGCTGCAGGTACTGGCCGATGGTCAGGAAGTCGACATCGGCGCTCCTCAGGTCGTCCATAAGCTGCAGCACCTCGTTCCGCTCCTCGCCGAGGCCGACCATGATGCCCGACTTGGTGAACATCGTCGGGTCGAGCTCCTTGACTTTCTGCAGCAGGCGCAGCGATGCGAAATAGCGTGCGCCGGGACGGATCTTGAGATAGTTCGCCGGAACCGTCTCGAGATTGTGGTTGAAGACGTCAGGCTTTGCCGCCACCACCGTCTCCACTGCCCCCTCCTTGCGCAGGAAGTCGGGGGTCAGCACCTCGATGGTCGTGCCCTTGCTGCGTTCACGGATCGCCGCGATGGTCGCCGCGAAATGCGCCGCCCCGCCGTCGGCGAGGTCGTCGCGGTCGACGGACGTGACGACCACGTGGGCGAGGCCGAGCCTGGCGACGGCGTCGCCGATATGCTCGGGCTCGAGCGGGTCAAGCGGCCCCGGCATGCCGGTGCGCACATTGCAGAATGCGCAGGCGCGCGTGCAGGTGTCGCCCATGATCATGAAGCTGGCGTGTTTCTTCGACCAGCATTCACCGATATTGGGGCAGCCCGCCTCCTCGCAGACCGTCACCAGGCTGTGCTGGCGCACGATGTCGTTGGTCTCGCGATATACCGGCGAATTGGGCGCGCGCACCCGGATCCAGTCCGGCTTGCGGGCAACCGGCGCGTCCGGCCGGTGCGCCTTCTCCGGATGGCGCGGGCGCGGCGTGCTAACTGTGTCGAGGACAACGACCATGACTTAGCAGTTCCCTGCCGATGTTCTGCGATTGCTGCAGGCCATATAGCCCTTTTTGCCGGCAACGACCAATGCGCCGCCGGCATTGCTGCCGGCCGATACGACAATCGCTACCAGTGTTCCCGACAGGTGACTAGGCGAGCGAGCCTTTCGCCAAATGGCGCCCGCCTCCCGCCGTCTCGTAGCTCTCCATGATCTCTGAACGGCCGTTCACAACAGCCACCCAGTGGATAATCCAGAGCACGACCATCGCAAGGCCGGTAAGTATATTGAGATAAGGTACAAGGGTCAGCGCATAGCAAATCGCCATTGCCAAACCAACATCAGAACCCGCCGTTGTTGGGTGCCTTAACATACCTGCTTCGGACAAGTTCTTAAAACTGCCGCGAATCCGCGACACGACTATGAACAGCCACACAATATTAAAAAGCGGAATCAACAACAACCATGCCGACCCCGGCTGCATTTCTCTATATTGCGGGTCGATTTCCATGAGGGTCAGTTGGATGGATCGAATATACAGCACCCATGGCAGGACAAAGACTAGAAGAATTACAAGCACCACAATCCAATGCCATATGCTAAGCCCACCCATGACCGTTCGCGCCCCTACTAATAGTTGCACATCCTACGTCATGATTCGCACGTGCGCCACACCGAGCTCCGCGACCCAAACATCAGCTTGCCAAGGCGTCGAGGATCAGCTCCGCCGCACCAGGCGGAACAGAAAGATCAGGATGATGGCGCCGATGGTGGCGACCACCAGATTGCCGATGAAGCCGGCGTAGTTGATGTCGAGCTTGCGGGCGATCCAGCCGCCGATCACTGCGCCGATGATGCCAACCACGATGTTGGCGATGAGCCCCATCTTGGCGGCGGTCACCCGCTCCGCAATCCAACCGGCCAGCCCGCCGATGATGATGGCGAGCAGCCAGTTGACGTCCATGCCGAAGGCGATCCTCGGCCTCATCTTGCAGAAGCTCCGCCGGTTGTCTGAACCAAGGGGCTATAGCTGGACCGCGACACCCGCCTCGTCAAGCTTGGCGCCGCATCCCGGCCATGCGCCCAAGGCACCCCTCGGATTGCCCGCTGACGGGAAATCGCGGTTCCCCCGCCTCAGCCGGGAATGATGATCCGGGCGATGATGATCACGATCACGGCGCCTACGATCGAGATGACCACCTGTTCGAGGAACGGATTGCCGAAATTGAGCTTGATGCCTAGCTGCCGGGCGAGGAAGCCGCCCACCAGCGAGCCGATCAGGCCGGCGATCAGCCAGGCAATCAGGCCGCCTCCAGCACTGAGTATGAGGCTGGCGACAAAGCCGGCGATCAGGCCGATGATGATCCAGGCGATGATCGATTTGCCCTGCTCGTTCATGGACCCTTCCCTGTTCCTCTAAGCCTCGGGCATCCCAGCCCGATTCCTTGCCCGGCCAGTGTAGCGCCATTTGGCGTCGGGCCCAATGTGGACCCGGCGCCTGCCCGGTCGCTGGTGGCGGTCAGGAAGCCGGTTGTTGCGGCGCGGGAGCCGCAGGCGGCGCCTGCTCCGGTGGAGGCGGCGGTGGTGGGGGCGGCGGCGGTGGCGCAGCAGCAGGACGCGGCGGCCGTTCCGGTTCAGGTGGGGGCGCCGGCCGCGTTTGTCCGGGCGTGCGCAGGCGGCCGCCGGCAGTGCGCACCAAAGCGCCGACGCCGAGCACCACGACGACCGCGACGGCAATCGGCCCGGCCCACGGGATCAGGCTGATCAGCGCGATGATGATGGCACCAAGGATGACGAAGAGCAGCCCGCGGGCAATGCCGATGGGGCCAGGATCGCGCACGAAGATGCCCGCCGCGATGCCGGCCGCGGCAACCGGCTGGCCAAAGACGAAGATGAGCGGCAGCGTCAGGATCAGCGCCAGGCCGATGGGTATGCCGACGCCGGTCGCCGCCAGCAGGGCGGCCACCGCCGGCAGCAGGACGAGGGTGACCAGGCCGGTGAGGATGGTCGACACCGGTCTTAGCCGCGCATAGTCGAGCGCGGTGACGAACAGGCGCCCGCCGAACAGCATCAGCACGATGCCGGCGAGGATGGTGCCGAGCACCATGGCCGCTGCGAGCACGAAGCCCCATGCCCAGTCGGGTATGTTCCGCCACTCCGTCCCCGGCTCCATGCGATGGATGTTGCCGTTGATGATCGCCCCCGGATCGATCACCGGGTCCTGCCGCGAATAGACGACGAGGTCGCCGCCGATGCGCGCGAACGCACCGACCACGATCTGCTCGCCGGCAAGGGTCACCGGGCCGTCGGCGCGACCATTGAAGACGACCGAGGCGCCGGCGAGCCGGGCCTTGCCGTGGACATGGCCGGTCATCGAGACATTGCCACCGGCGGCATCGAGCTTGCCGCCGACGTCGGTCAGCGGCCCGATGGTGATGTTGGCGCCGGCGGTCCTGAGATTCTTGCCGATCGGCCCGTTGACGTCGACCACCGCCCCCGGCAGCCAGGCGTCGCCGGCGACCTTGCCGGTGAGGCTGACATTGGCGCCCGCGGCGGTGAGATCGGTGCCGACGCTTCCGTCGACCGCCACCTTGGCGCCGCCCACCCAGACGCTGCCCGCCGCGTCGGCGGTGAAGTAGACCGCCGCTCCCACCGCCCGCACATTGGCGGCGGTGCCGGTGATGGTCACCGAGGCACCGGCCGCGCGCACGTCGCCGCCGGCGGCATTGACCGTCACCACCGCGCCGGCGGTCGTGGTGCCGTCCTGCGCCAGCGCCATGCCTGCCGGAGACAGGACCGCCGTGACCAGCGCAGTCGCCGCCAGAACCCGCCACACCCGGCGCGCCTGCGCCCTCCAGACCATCGTCATTTTGCCCCTCCTGCCGGACGCCGAACGCACCCCGGAAAGCCTGTCAGCAGCCGCCGCTGCCCGATTCCTCGGGACACTACCACCACCGAAGGTCAGGCGAGAACCTCGTCGATGGCGACCCAGTCGCCACCGCGCGAGGCCGACAGAATCGACGCCGCCACCAGCGCCAGGCTGTTGATGTTGTCGGCGCCGGTGGGAAAGCCCGCAGGCAGCACGCCGGTCTCGATCGCCTCGATGGCTGTGGCCAGCGACCCGGCACGGTCGCGATAGGGCAGCCGCGGCAACTTTGGCGCCAACGGCTTCTGGCCGTATTGGCGGAGCGTCAGGCGATCCGACTTGCCGGCTGGCGCCAGGTCGTCGCGCGACGTCCAGCGGATTTCGCCATGGGCGCAATCCATGGTCCATTCGCCGGCCCACGGCGTGCGTGGGGCGCCGCTCATCCACGAGCCGCGATAGCTGACCGGCGTGCCCTTCGAGAACTCCACCGTGACGATGCCGGCGCAGTCGTTGGTGAAGGGACTGCCGGCCGGGTTCCAGGTCACCGCGCTCACCCGCTTGGCCTCGTCGGCGAGCACCAGCCGCATCAGGTCGAAGTGGTGGATGGCCATGTCGGCAAGCAGCGGGTCCGCCATCTCTGGATAGGCGTGGCCGTCCGTCGGCGCGTGATAGCGGAAGTCGATGCCGACCATGCTGAGCGGCCCCAGCGCCTGTTGCGCCAGCAGCTCGGCGGCCAGGATCGGCGACGGGTAATAGCGGTAGTTCTGGCTGACCATGAGCAGGCGGTTCTTCGCCGCCGCCAGCGCCACCATCTCCTTGGCCTGGGCGATCGTGCTGGCGAACGGCTTCTCCACCACCACGTTGCAGCCGGCTTCCAGCGCCTGGCAGACCGCGGCGTGATGCGCCTCAGTCCTGAGAGTCGCCAGCACGATGTCGCATTCGACCTCAGCCAGCGCTTCCTCGAGGCTGGCGAAGCACTGGTCCGGCCGGGCGCCGGCCTTCTCCTGTGCCTGCGCGAGCGCGGCCGGCGCACTGTCGACATAGGCCACCGCTTCGGCGGTAGCGACCGACGGCACGATCCGGGTCGCCCAGTTGGTGCCCCAGCGGCCGAGGCCAACCTGAATGATCTTCGCCATGGAATGTGTTCCGGAATCAGACGTGGATGACGCGGCCATAGGCGGCCAGCACGCTCTCGTGCATCATCTCGGAGAGGGTGGGATGCGGGAAGACCGTCTCGATCAGCTCTTCCTCGGTCGTCTCCAGGTTCATGGCGACGACGAAGCCCTGGATCAGCTCGGTCACCTCGGCGCCGACCATATGGGCGCCGAGAAGCTGGCCGGTCTTCTTGTCGAAGATGGTCTTGACCATGCCCTCCGGCTCGCCCAGTGCGATCGCCTTGCCGTTGCCGATGGCCGGGAATTTGCCGACGCGGACATCGTAGCCGGCCTCCTTGGCCTTGGCCTCGGTGAGGCCGACCGAGGCGATCTGCGGATTGCAATAGGTGCAACCGGGAATCTTCAACTTGTCCATCGGGTGCGGCGTCTTGCCGGCAATCGCCTCGACGCAGATGACGCCCTCGTGCTCGGCCTTGTGGGCGAGCATCGGCGGCCCGGCGACGTCGCCGATGGCATAGATGCCGGGCACATTGGTGCGCCCGTACTGGTCGATGACGATGCAGCCGCGGTCGGTTTTCACGCCGAGCTTCTCAAGCCCGAGATTTTCGATGTTGCCGACCACGCCGACCGCCGAGATCACCTTGTCGACCTTGAGCGTTTCGCTCTTGCCGTCCTTGCTCTCGATCGTCGCCGTGACGCCGTCCTTGCCCTTGTCGAGCTTGTTCACCCTGGTGTCGGTGTGGATGACGATCCCCGCCTTCTCGAAGCGCTTGCGCGCATGGGCGGCGATCTCGGCATCCTCGACCGGCAGGATCTGCGGCAGGATCTCGACCACCGTCACGTCGACGCCCATCGTCCGGTAGAACGAGGCGAACTCGATGCCGATGGCGCCGGAGCCGACCACCAGCAGCGACTTCGGCATCTTGTCGGGCGCCATCGCCTCGAAATAGGTCCACACCTGCTTGCCGTCGGGCTCCAGGCCGGGCAGCGCCCGTGGCCGTGCGCCGGTGGCGACGATGACGTGCTTGGCCGCATAGTCGCCGCCTCCGAGCGCGCCTTTCGGTGGGTTCTCCGCCGCCTTGACGCTCACCTTGCCGGGCGCGGCGATCGTCGCCGTGCCCCAGATCACGTCGATCTTGTTCTTCTTCATCAGGAAGGAGACGCCGGTGGAAAGCTGCGCGGCCACGGCGCGCGAGCGCTTGACCACCGCCGCCGGATCGAAGCTCACGTCCTTCGCCGACAGGCCGAAATCCTTGGCGTGCTGCATGTTGTGGAAGACCTCGGCCGAGCGCAGGAGCGCCTTGGTCGGGATGCAGCCCCAGTTGAGGCAGATGCCGCCGAGATAGGACTTCTCCACCACGGCCGTCTTCAGACCGAGCTGGGCCGCGCGGATGGCGGTGACATAGCCGCCCGGGCCTGAACCGATCACGATCACATCGTACTGGTCTGCCATGGTCTCTCTTCTTCCATCCTGACTATTTGGGCGAACGACAGGTCGCTTCGCCGACTTCGACCCTGATCTCGGTCGCTACCGTATCCGGAACGTTATGATACTTGACCTGTGCCGACACGCTGCAGTGCTTCGTTTCAACCACGAAAAGATGACGCTCCCCATCGACGACACGGATCGCCTCCATCGGCTCGCCGAGGGCAGAGAACACCTCCGGCGACAGCGCGATCTCTTTGAAATCCTGCGCCCGTTCGTGGCGCGGCGACGGCGGCGGCACGGCCTTGGCGCTCACCGGGGCCAATATCGGCAGCGCGAGCATCGCGGCCAGCAGGGGAATGGTCAGGCGTCGCATCGTCTTTCCTCTCCTCTTTGTCGCGGGCGAGCCCGCTGCGGGACCCGTCCGGCTTCTATCATGTGACGCAGCGCCGCCCTAGTCGCGTGCCGCAACCCGGAAATGCCGTTCAGGTATGGCCGCTCAGTGGCAATCGGCTTCGCCGACGTCCAGGTCGAACTGGCGCGGCCCCATCAGGCCGGGCTTTGCCGGCTTGTCCACGATCCTGACAGGCAGCGTGCAACGCTCCGTGCGCAGTTGGTAGGTGTCTGGCGCGCTCACCCCAACCGAAAGGATCGGCTCCTCATATTTCAGCGCGTCGTGGACGCGCCCATCGTTGACGATCGCCGTGATCTCCCTGGCGCTCTGCCAGTATGGCGGCAGCGCCGCACGGGCACCAACCGGCACCAGCAGGACTCCCGCGACACAGGTTGCGAATACGGCGGAAGTCAATCGTTTCATCACCCGACGCTCCTCCGTTGAATGGCGTTCTCCTTGCCGGATTTTCTATCACGGGAAGGCATGGCTGCCCCAGCCGACGCATTTCAGGAATGCGCAACCGACCCCCGCCTGCCCCGCGGCTCATGGCACCGCCGGCCTGGGTTTGCCGCGCCGCGGCAAGAGCAGGCAGACCGGCAGAACGGCGAGATACATCACCGCGTCGAGCGCCCAGACAATCCCGTCCCAATGGGTGCTGAAGGCGGCGTAGATGGCGCTGAAGGCGAACGGGCCGATGATCGCCGTCAGGCTGCCGAGCGCCGTCAGAACCCCCTGAAGCTGCCCCTGCTCACTGTCGGGAACGGACCTGGAGGCGAGCGACTGCAGGAGCGGCCCGCTGATACCGGCAATGCCGATCAGCGGCCCAAGCACCAGCGCCACGAGTCCGTTGGTGAGGATGGAGAGGATCGCGAGCGTCGCCATCTCCAGCGTGATGCCCAGCATGATCCCGGCACGCTCCCCGATGGCGTGCGCCACCGGCCCCGGCAGCGTGCCCATGGCGAGCATCTGCGCCACGCCGAACATGGAAATCGAAAGGCCGACGAGCCCGGTCCCCCACAGGAACCGATCCTGCTGGAAGATCACCAGTACGGTGCCGTAGCTCTGCCCCACCAGCTTGACGACGACGATGACCGCAAGGATGGGCAGAAGCGTACGCAGGGTGAACACACGACTGAACGGCGTCAGCGGATTGAGCGCATCCCATGAGAGCCGCCCGGCGCCACCCGCCCGCGATTCGGGCAGGAAAAACAGGGCCAGAATGAAATTCACGGCGGCGAATGCGGCCGCGAGCAGGAAGGGCAACCTGACCCAGACTTCTCCCAGCAAGCCGCCGGTCAGCGGCCCGAAGACGAAGCCGAGCCCCAGACTGGCATGGGCCAGCCCGAAGCGCCGCGAGCGGATGTCGGGTGCCGAGATGTCGGCGATATAGGCCATGCTGGCCGTCATGCTGGCGGCAAGAATGCCGGCGGCCGCCCGCGTCACCAGCAGCAGCCAGAACCACGGCGCCGCCGCCATGATCACGTAGTCGACGGCGGTCGCCGCCAGCGCCACCAGCAGGATCGGCCGCCGGCCGAAGCGGTCGCTGAGCGCGCCGACGACCGGCGCGAACAGGAACTGCATGAGCGCGTAGCTGCCGATCACCAGGCCGAGCAGCAGCGCGATGTTTTCCGAAACGGACAGATCGCGCAGCAACGACGGCAGCACCGGCATGATCAGGCCGACACCCGCGGAATCGAGCGCAATCGTCATGAGGATGAGAACGAGAGCCCGGTTCAGCGCGGCCTCCCAAGGCAGGCGCCGGCGTTAGGCCGGTGAGGACGGGCCACTCTCCTCCCCGCTTCTCCACCCGGCAAGGTGGAACATTGGCGCGGGCGTTCCTCAGGAATGCGGCTTCACCAGCAGCAGCCAGTCGCCGCCGCGCTTATAGCCGGGAAAGGGCTTCAGCGGCCGCCGCGCGGTCTCGCGATAGCCGACCTTGTTGTAGAGGCTGACGGCGCGATTGTTCTCGGAAGCCACGATGATCGCCATGCCTTTGGTGCCCGCCTCGCGGCCGAGCATGTCGGCATGGGCGAGCAGCGCTGCCCCGACGCCATGCCGGCGGAATTCCGGATGAACCGCGAGCACGTTGACATACCAGTGGCCGGGCGCCTCGGCCTCGAGTTCGGCCAGCGGCCGTGCCAACTCAGGCGTTCGCACAATCTCGGCCGGATCGACAGGATCGTCGATGACATAGCCGATGAGCGCGCCTGCCGCCGCGCCATCCACGTCGGCGATGTGGGCGTTCAGCCAGGAGAAGGAGCCGGTGTTGCGCAACGCCCGCTGCCGCCCGATCTCGATCGGCGACTGGCCGGCCTCGGCCATGGTGCTCCAGAAATACGAGGCGAACCCCTCGCCTGCCATGTCGACGAAGGCGACGAGGTCCATCGCGTCGGCGCGCGTAGCGGGGCGGATGGTGACGGCGGCCAAGCGGCTCACGCCAGCATGCTGGCCGGCTTCTCGATGTAGTCGCGGAAGGCGCTCATCAGATGCGCCCCGAGCGCGCCGTCGACGGCGCGATGGTCGGTGGAAAGCGTCACCGTCATGATCGTGCGGATTTCGACCTTGTGATCGCGCACCACCGGCGTCTCGACCCCGGCGCCGACCGCCAGGATCGTCGCGTGCGGCGGGTTGATCACCGCGGCGAAGTCCTTGATGCCGAACATGCCGAGATTGGAGACCGCCGAGGAGCCGCCCTGATACTCCTCCGGGGCCAGCCGGCGAGCGCGAGCGCGCGCCGCCAAATCCTTCATCTCGTTGGCGATTTCGGAAATGCGCTTGGTGTCCGCATGGCGCACCACCGGCGTGATCAGGCCGCCGGGGATGGCCACCGCAACGCCGATATCGGCGCGCTTGTGGTGCAGCATACCGCCCTCGGTCCAGGTCACGTTGGCGTCCGGCACGCGCATCAACGCCATGGCCAGCGCCTTGATGATGAGGTCGTTGACCGACACCTTCCACGCCGCATTGCCGTCCTTGTCGCGCGGCGCGGCGGCGTTGATCTGCTGGCGCAGCGCAAGCAGCGCGTCGATCTCGGTATCGGCGGTCAGATAGAAATGCGGGATCGTGGTCTTCGCCTCGACCAGCCGCTTGGCGATGATCTTTCGCACATTGTCGTGGGGAACGATGTCGTATTCGCCCTCCTCGAACAACTTCATGATCTGCGCATCCGACATTGTTGGCGTCCCGGTCGCGCCTCCGGCGCTCCTCGCCTCTTGGATAGGCGCCGGAGCCGGTGCGGCAGCAGCAGGCGCACGCGGGACAGTACCGCCGGACTTCGCGGCAACGATGTCGGATTTCACCACGCGGCCATGCGGACCCGAGCCCGTCACGGCCGCGAGGTCGATGCCGGCTTCCTTGGCAAGACGCCGGGCGAGCGGCGAGGCAAAGACGCGGCCGGCGGAGCCGTTGGTGGCCGGAGCGGCGGGCGCCGCCTGTGGTACGGAAGCAGCGGGGGCGGCCGGCGGCGCCGCAGCAGGCTTCTCCTCGGCCCTGGCTTCGGCTGGCTTCGCCGCAGGGGCGGAAACGGCCGGCGCATCCGTGATCGCGCTCTTGTCCTCGCCCTCTTCCAGAAGCACGGCGATCGGCGCGTTGATGGCAACGTCCTGGGTGCCCTCGGACACCAGGATCTTGCCGATCGTGCCCTCGTCCACCGCCTCGAATTCCATCGTCGCCTTGTCGGTCTCGATCTCGGCGATGATGTCGCCGGCCTTGACCGCGTCGCCCTCCTTCTTCAGCCACTTGGCGAGATTGCCCTTCTCCATGGTGGGAGAGAGCGCGGGCATCAGGATGTTGATGGGCATCGGGCTAGTTTTCCCACTCTTTGCGTTCGGACGTGCGGCCCGGATCGGTCTGGTGAGCCATCTCTGCCTGGAACATGTCGGCGATACGCTGCAGCGCTTCGTCCTCGTCCATCACACCTTCCTTGGCATAGGCGCGGGCAGCATGACGCGCCATGTCGACGAGCATCAAGCCCCACATCGAAGGATCGTCGAAGCCGCGCGTGAAGGCGATCGACAGGCCGCCATCGACGACGAAGGCCCGCAGGATTTCGACCGCCTCGTCGTTGGCGAGCGCGTCGGGCGGAATTGGCTGTTCTCTGGGACCCGCCATCCGGTCAGGTCCGATAGGTCACGGCTTTCACCGCCGAGATGACCTCGGCGACGTTGGGCAGCGCGAGCTTCTCCAGATTGGCGGCATAGGGCATCGGCACGTCCTTGCCGTTGACCTTGAGCGCCGGCGCATCGAGATAGTCGAAGGCCTGCACCGTGATCTCGGAGGCGACGTAGGACGACATCGAGGCGACCGGCCAGCCTTCCTCGACGGTGACGCAACGATTGGTCTTCTTGACCAACTCGATGACCGTCGCGAGGTCCATCGGCCGCAGCGTCCTGAGGTCGATCACCTCGGCGTCGATGCCCATGCCGGCGAGTTCCTCGGCCGCCTTCAGCGCATAGCCCATGCCGACGCCCCACGAGACGATGGTGACGTCCGTGCCGACCCGCGCGATGCGCGCCTTGCCGAGGGGCAGCACATAGTCGTCGAGCTTCGGCACTTCGAAGGTGTGGCCGTAGAGGATTTCGTTTTCCAGGAAGACCACCGGATTGGGGTCGCGGATCGCCGCCTTGAGCAGGCCCTTGGCGTCGGCGGCGGAGTATGGCTGCACGACCTTCAGGCCCGGCACAGCCGCATACCAGGCGGCATAGTCCTGGCTGTGCTGGGCGCCGACGCGGGCGGCGGCGCCGTTCGGCCCGCGGAAGACGACCGGGCAGCCCATCTGACCGCCCGACATGTAAAGCGTCTTGGCCGCCGAGTTGACGATATGGTCGATCGCCTGCATGGCGAAGTTCCACGTCATGAACTCGACGATCGGCTTCAGGCCGGCGAGCGCCGCGCCGACGCCGAGGCCGGCAAAGCCGTATTCGGTGATCGGCGTGTCGACCACCCGCCTGGCGCCGAACTCTTCCAGGAGACCCTGGGTGACCTTGTAGGCGCCCTGATATTCGGCGACCTCCTCGCCCATGACGAAGACTTCCGCGTCGCGGCGCATCTCCTCGGCCATGGCGTCGCGCAGCGCCTCGCGCACCGACATGGTGACCATCTCGGTGCCGGCGGGAATGTCGGGATCGGCGGCCAGTGCCGCCTTCGGCGCGGCCGGAGCGGCAGCGACGGGTGCCGGCGCAGGTGTGGGGGCAGCCTGCGGTGCGGCGGCGGGCTTCGCCGCGGCAACGTCCGCGGCGCTCTCGCCCTCACCGATGAGAAGAGCGATCGGCGTGTTGACCTTGACGTTCTCGGTGCCTTCCGGGACCAGGATCTTGCCCAGCGTCCCCTCGTCCACCGCCTCGAACTCCATCGTCGCCTTGTCGGTCTCGATCTCGGCGATCACGTCGCCGGCGGTGACCGCCTCACCTTCCTTCTTCAGCCACTTGGCGAGCTTCCCCTCTTCCATGGTGGGTGAAAGCGCCGGCATCAGAATGTCAATCGGCATGGGCTTCCTCGTTTCAAGGCCGGCGTCGCGTGGGCGCGGTCCGGACATATCTGGTTCTTCTGTTGCCGGGTGGGAGCGAGCATCACGCCGACCGACAGCAAGCAGCGCCTCTCTCTTAGCGATAAACGTCCGTCCACAGTTCCGCCGCGTCCGGCTCGGGCGCCGACTGGGCGAAATCGGCGGCCGCTGCGATCCGGTCGCGAACCTGCTTCTCGATCGCCTTCAGTTCGTCCTCACCGGCATACTTCTTTTCAAGGATGCGCGCCCGCGCCATCTCGATCGGATCGTGGTGCTGGCGCACGTCCTGCACTTCCTCGCGCGAGCGGTACTTGGCCGGGTCCGACATGGAATGGCCGCGATAGCGATAGGTCAGCATTTCCAGGATGTAGGGGCCGTTGCCGGCGCGCACCCACTCCACCGCCTTCTCGCCCGCCGCCTTGACGGCGCGCACGTCCATGCCGTCGACCTGCTCGCCGGGAATGGAGAACGACACGCCGCGCTTGGACAGGTTGGTCTGCGCCGAAGAGCGGGTGACCGAGGTGCCCATGGCGTAGCGGTTGTTCTCGATCACGTAGACGACCGGCAGCTTCCACAGCTCGGCCATGTTGAAACTTTCGTAGACCTGGCCCTGATTGGCGGCGCCGTCGCCGAAATAGGTCAGGCAGACATGACCGTTCTCGCGATACTTGTTGGCAAAGGCGATGCCGGTGCCGAGCGGCACCGCCGCGGCGACGATGCCGTGGCCGCCGTAGAATTCCTTCTCGCGGCTGAACATGTGCATCGAGCCGCCCTTGCCGCGGGAATAGCCAGTGCCGCGGCCGGTCAGCTCCGCCATCACGCCCCGCGCATCCATGCCCGAGGCCAGCATGTGGCCGTGGTCGCGATAGCCGGTGATCACCTGGTCGCCGTCCTTGATCGCCATCTCCATGCCGACGACTACCGCCTCCTGGCCGATATAGAGGTGGCAGAAGCCGCCGATCAGCCCCATGCCGTACATCTGGCCGGCGCGCTCCTCGAAGCGGCGGATAAGGAGCATCTGCGTGAAGGCGTGGAGTTCCTCCTCGCGGCTGAGATTGGCCGGTTTGGTGGTGATGTCGGCACCCAACGCGACGGGCGGGTCAGCCGGCTTGCTGTCGCGCGATACACCCGTCGGTTCACTTGCCTTGCGTTGGGCCTTGGGCATCTGGGACTCCCTGTGGATGGGCCTGCTGCTTTATTTGGGGCGAAACTAGCCGATGGCGACCACCAATCCAAGGTCGCCGATGCAAGGCTACTATGCTGACAGAACATGCTGATTTTGCACCGCAGCAGGAACACCGCAGCGATGTTGCAGGCTTGCGCGCCGCGTGTGCCGATTATTGCTGCACTGCATCCAGACGGATGACGACCTCGTCCGGCCGCATCATGTTGAGCGCCTGGCGCGCCTGCATGTCGACCACGTCGGCGTCGAGGCTCGACGGCCTGACGGTGGCGACCTGCTTCTCCAGCCGGTCATGCTCGGCCTTAAGGCCGTCGAGTTCCGCCGACAGACGCGCGCCGTCGGCGTTGAGGCGATCCATCGCCCAGATGCCGAACGAGCCCGAGAAGGCATGGAATCCGAAATAGGCAAGGAAACCGGCGGCCACGAGCGGCATCCATAGACGCCGAAGGGGGCTCTTTCTGTACTGACGCGTGATCATGAACCTGGAGCCTAACCCGCCAGGGCGATTCGTCGACCATGCCCCAACGAGCCTTAATGGAGGGTTGCGACGCCGACGTTTTTAGCGAGCCGCTTCAATTCCGGTTCACCCTCTCGGCGGGTTCCCCTCCCTGTTAAAGATGACAGGAGACCTCCCGTACTATCCTGCGGCCACGGCTTGGTAGCGTTGAGAGACTTCGGGTCCGCGGGCCATGGCAAACAGACCTCTTCTCGCCCGTACGCGGGCTGCATTGCGGCGCGATTTCGGGCCGCTCGAGATCGCTGTATTGGCCGTCGGCCTCGTCTGGTTCTACGTGTCGGCTGCCTTCAATACGTTCGACTGGTTCTATTCGGTCACCCGCACCCATGAGAACTGGCAGCTCGACGAGATTGCCGACGCCTTTTTCATTGCCACGGTCGGCCTGTCCATCATTCTGTTCGCCCGCTCGCGCCGGCTCGCCCGCGAGGTCCAGCGCCGCATCCAGGCCGAGATCGAGGCGGCGATGCTCGCCCGCCACGATGCGCTGACCGGCATCGCCAATCGCCGCCTTTTCGACGAGGAACTCGGCCGCTGCCTCGGCAAGGCGCGGCGTGTCACCCAGACCTTCGCCCTGCTGATTGTCGATCTCAACCGCTTCAAGCCGGTCAACGACATTCACGGCCACAAGACCGGCGACAGACTGCTGGCTGCGGTCGCCGACCGCCTCAAGCAGCTCACCCGGCGCGAGGATGTCCTCGCCCGCATCGGCGGCGACGAGTTTGGTCTGGCCGTGTGCGGTGCCGGCAAGGAGACGGCGCTGCGCCTCGCCGACCGCATGATCGCCGCCCTCGAAGAGCCCTTCGACCTCGACGGCGTCACCGTCGAAATCGGCGCCAGCATCGGCATCGCGCTTTATCCCGACGACGCCACCGAGGCGGAGACCCTGATCCAACACGCCGACATGGCCATGTACCGCGCCAAGTCGAGCACCGCGCACGGGTTCGCCTTCTTCGATCCGACACTCGACGTGGAACTGCGCGACCGTGTGGCGCTGGAGGCGGATCTGCGCCGGGCGATCGGTAGCGATGCCATCGTCCCCTACTACCAGCCGCTGGTCGACCTCGCCCATGGCGGCACCTTCGGCTTCGAGGTGCTGGCGCGCTGGCATCACCCGACCCGCGGCCTGCTCGAGCCGGACGCGTTCATCCCGCTGGCCGAGGACCTGCGCCTGATCGGCGACCTGTCGCTCAACCTGTTGCGGCAGGCGATCAACGACGCCCGCGACTGGGACCCGAGCCTGGTGCTCTCGGTCAACCTCGCCCCCGACCAGTTCCAGGACCGACGGCTCGCCGAGCGCATCTTCGCCGTGCTTGCGGCCGCCGACTTCCCGCCCTCGCGGCTTGAGGTCGAACTGACCGAGACGGCGCTGGTCACCGACCTCGAAGCAGCCAAGGACGCCATCGTGCTGCTGAGGAACGCCGGCGTGCGGGTCGCCATCGACGACTTCGGCAAGGGCTATTCCAGCCTCTACTACCTGCGCGAGCTGCCCTTCGACGTGGTCAAGATCGACCAGAGCTTCGTCGGCTCGCACCGCACCAACCCGCAGAGCGCCAAGATCGTCGCGGCGGTCATCAGCCTCGGTGAGGCGATGGGCCTGACCACGGTCGCCGAAGGCATCGAGGACCGCGCCGAGGCCGACTGGCTGAGGGCGCAGGGCTGCAACGCCGGCCAGGGCTTCCTCTATTCCGGCCCGGTGCCGGCGGCCAAGGTCCCCGCGCTGCTTGCCGTCCACAAGCCGGCGGCACAGCTGAGCGCCGCCTGACAGAACCAGGGAACGGCCCGAGCCGTTCCGGTCAATTGAGGCTCGCCGAGACAGCCTTCAGCCAGCGCGGCCGGGCCTCGTCGGCGAACATCCCTATCGCTGCCCGTTCCGCGCGGCGTCCCGGCTCCCGCGAAAGAAAGCGAAATACCTGCAAATTGTAGCCATCTCCTTCAGGACTCTTTCACTCGGCGCGACTACGTTCGATATCCGAACAAGCCTCTCGTTGGAGGGTGGCCGTGCCTCTGGTTTCAAGCGCGGCGGCTCGCAGCGTTACCTCACGGTTTGCCGCTTCCCGGTCCGGGAATGTTGCCGTGATCTTCGCCATCGCCAGCATTCCGTTGGTCGCCGCCATGGGGGTGGTGGTCGACTACACGCGCGCATCGCTGGCACGCGACGGGATGCAGGATGCGCTCGACGCAACCTCACTGGCCGTATCGCGCCGCGTCGACCTGGCAACGATGACACCGACGCAATTACAGACGTTTGCCAGCAGCTATTTCAATGCGAACTTCCACCCAGGCGACGTGACGAACCTGGTCCTGAGCGCGACCTACACGCCCACCGGACCATCGGTAACGATTAGCGCCTCCGCCGACATGCCAACCGACTTCATGGGCATCGTCGGAACCAAGGACGTTCATCTGGGTGTTTCCTCGACCACCGTTTGGGGCGAAGCGAGACTCCGGGTCGCGCTCGCGTTGGACAACACCGGGTCGATGTCGTCCTCCGACAAGCTGACCGCACTCAAGACGGCGACCAACAACCTGCTGACGCAATTGCATACGGCGGCGAGCAAGGACGGCGACGTCTACGTTTCGATCATCCCGTTCGTGAAGGACGTACACGTCGCTAATGCGGCGGACTACACCTCATCGTGGGACAACTGGATCGACTGGAGCACCACGGAGCCGGCCAACGCGACACCGGCCGCCAATGTCGGCCCGGGCTCATGGTGCCCCTATAGCACCGGATGGGGAGGTATTGGCTTCGGCTGCGTCACCCAGCCAGCGGGAAGCACGTCGACCAATACCATCCCGTCGTACGGCACCTACAAGGGTTACATCTGCCCGAGCAAATACAACGACGGCACCGCCAATATCGGCTGCTACAACAGCACCACCTATAGCTCGACAGGCAGCAGCGCCAGCTGCTCCGGCCACGACTATTGTTCCTGCAGCGGCTGGGGCACCTACAAAGTCTGCAAGACGATCAGCGGCTATTACGAGCACGCCTGGGTCGTCCCCGATTCAACCAAGACCAAGTGGAGCGGCTGCGTCACCGATCGCGGCGACGCCACGGGTCCCGCCGCCGGCGCCTACGACACCACCGTCACCCCGCCGACCACCACAGATACGGCAACGCTGTTTCCGGCCGAACAGTACAACGCCTGCCCGACCACCGCCTCGGCGCTCAGCTACAACTGGTCGGCCATGACCACCCTGGTCAACAATATGAGCGCGAACGGCAGCACCAACCAGGCGATCGGCCTCGTGCATGCCTGGCAGTCGCTCGTCGGCGGCGGGCCCTACCCGGCCCCGCCGGCGCAGGACCCAAGCTATACCTACAAGACGATCATCATCCTGCTCACCGACGGCCTCAACACGCAGGACCGCTGGTACGGCGATGGCGTGCACACCTCCACGCAGGTCGACGACCGTCAGCAGATCCTCTGCTCCAACATCAAGGCCACCGGCGTCATCCTCTACACGGTGCAGGTAAATACCGGCGGCGACCCCACCTCGACGCTCTTGCAGAGCTGCGCGAGTTCCTCCGACAAGTTCTTCCTTCTGACCAATGCCGACCAGATCGTGACGACCTTTCAGCAGATCGGCACGGAACTCTCGGACTTGCGGATTTCGAAATAGCAATGTCCCGCGCGCCGCCAGGTTTTCACTTGGCGGCGCGCGGGGAACGAAGCCGTTCCTGGCTCTGTCTCAGCCCCGGCGGCTGAACACGCTCTTGCCGGCGAACAGCGCCTCAGTACCCAGTTCTTCCTCGATACGGATGAGCTGGTTGTACTTGGCGATGCGGTCGGAGCGCGACATCGAGCCGGTCTTGATCTGCCCGCAATTGGTGGCGACCGCGAGGTCGGCGATGGTGGAGTCCTCGGTCTCGCCCGAGCGGTGCGACATGACTGCCGTGTAGGCGGCCTTGTGGGCCATCTCGACGGCGTCGAGCGTCTCGGAGAGCGAGCCGATCTGGTTGACCTTGATCAGGATCGAGTTGGCGATACCTTCCTTGATGCCCCGCGCCAGGCGCTCGGTGTTGGTGACGAACAAGTCGTCGCCAACCAGCTGGATCTTGCTGCCAAGCTCGTCGGTGGCGATCTTCCAGCCCTCCCAGTCGTCCTCGGCCAGACCGTCCTCGATGGAGACGATCGGATATTTGCCGATCAGCTCCTTGAGATAGGCGACCTGCTCGGCCGGGGAGCGTTTCTTGCCGCCCTCGCCGGCATACACATAGGCGCCGTCCTTGAAGAACTCGCTGGAGGCCGGATCGAGCGCGATGGCGATGTCGTCGCCGGGCTTGTAGCCGGCGTTCTCGATCGCCTTCATGATGAAATCGAGTGCCTCGGTGGCCGTGCCGAGATTGGGGGCGAAGCCGCCTTCGTCGCCGACATTGGTGTTGAGCCCGGCGTCGGAGAGCGCCTTCTTCAGCGCATGGAAGGTCTCCGCGCCCATGCGCACCGATTCCGCCAGGGTTGCCGCGCCATGGGGCATGATCATGAATTCCTGGAAGTCGATCGGGTTGTCGGCATGAACGCCGCCATTGAGCACGTTCATCATCGGCACCGGCAGGGTGCGGGCATTGGTGCCGCCGACATAGCGGTAGAGCGGCAGCGTATTGGCCTCCGCCGCCGCCTTGGCGACCGCCAGCGATACGCCAAGGATGGCGTTGGCGCCGAGCCGGCTCTTGTTGGCCGTGCCGTCGAGCGCGATCATGGTCTTGTCGATGTGGATCTGGTTCTCGGCCTCGAGACCGCCGATCGCCTCGAAGATCTCGCCGTTGACCGCATCCACCGCCTTCTGCACGCCCTTGCCGCCGTAGCGCTTCTTGTCGCCGTCGCGCAGCTCGACCGCCTCATGCGCACCGGTCGACGCGCCGGAGGGCACCGCCGCGCGGCCAAACGAGCCGTCCTCCAGGATGACGTCCACCTCGACGGTGGGGTTGCCGCGGCTGTCGAGGATTTCGCGGCCGATGATGTCGATGATCGCGGTCATGAGGTCTTCTCCGAATGGATCCGGTCGTCTTGGTCGTGCCAGCTTCTACAGGAGCGGCATCACCGGCGAAAGGTGCGAATTTCCTTGATTCCGCACCGCCGGAACGGGACGACCGCCCGCCGCCCAAAGCCTTCGCGGCGCTTGATAAGCCCTTTCCGCAGGGACGGTTTTGCGCAGGATCAAGCCGGCGGGTGCGCCGTTGCGGCGACCAAAACGCCGGCGCGGGCCGCCGAGGCGCGATCCCGGCGGGCGGGTTGTCAGCGAACTGAAAGCTAGGATATGTCTAAAATGACAAGGCGGCGTCCACAACTGAGACGCCCGCGAACGGGGAGAAACCCATGCACAGGCTACTGCTCTCGGCTGCTGCGTTTGCCTTCGTTGCATCCGCTGCGCCGTCTTTCGCTGCGGATGCCTCGGCCGGCGCCGATCTTTTCAACGACAACTGCGCCATCTGCCACGGCGCCAAGGGAGAGGGCTACCCGGCATCGGTGGTTCCCGACGGTGCCGTCCGAATCAAGAAGCTCGCCGGCGATTCCGCCTATTGGGACTTCGCGGTCTTCAAGACGGCGGTACTTGACGGCAAGGACGACCACGGCCGGCCCATGCGGGTCATGCCGGTATTCGGCAAGGTCGGTCTCTATGAGCCGCCGGGCCAGAAGCTGACCGACGACGATCTGCACAACATCCAAGCCTATATGCAGACCTTCGGCCCGAAGGAGTAAGCCGCTCCTGAATGGATTCGGCGACATGATTGCCGTTGCGCACTTTTTTCGGTTGCCTGGAGGCAACCGCGCAACGGCATTCATTGCCGCTTGATTGACGCGCTCCGCTGCCACGACGCGTCCGACCCTCCTCCCATGAGTTTGGTGGATTTGAAACGCGGGTGCGTTGCCGCGCCCGGCGATATACGTCGCCGGCGTCAGCTGCCCGGTCGTTCGGCGCGATGCCGGCGACGGTGATCCTCATCGTGGCATCGGTCGTCAACCCGACCGCACGAGTGGCCGCGCCAACGGCCCGGGCCCAACCCGCGGACTGATCCGCACGGAACCTCGAAAGGGATGGTTGGTCGCTAAACCACCGTCGCCTGCGGGGGATGGTCCGGATGCCCTTCAGGATATTTGTAGAACCAGATCTGGTACATCGAAACGAACCACTGGAAGGCGAAACTCAGCCCCATCAACACGCCGCTGACGATGATGATCCAGGCGAAGCTGGGATTGAGCTTGGTCAGGTACCAGGAGCCGATGTCTGTGATCATGGTCAGGAACGGCACGATGATGACCGCCGCCTTGAACCACACGGGGCGAATATAGGCGTGGCTGAAGATCTGCCCCATGATGAAGAAAATGAATGTCATGCCGAACAGATGGATGTGCGAGACGCGCACCAGCGTGGCGAGGCTCATGCCCGTATCGGGCTTGGCATATTCGGCGAATTTCTCGAAGGTCGTGAACAGTGGCGCCCCCGGTTCGGTGCCGTCGTGGCAGCGCAGGCACCGGTTGTCGAGGATCGGCTTGATGTCCTTTTCAAATTGCGCCTTGTCGGCCCCGTCTGAGGCCCAGTCCATGATGGCGCGGCGCTCCCTAGACGGGGCCATCCCCATCATCGGCCCGGTCAAAGCAACTTGAAGTCGATTGCTGGCCTGGTTCCCGCTATAGGCGATGGCGATGTCATTGGCATTGATGCCCGGCTTGCCGTCCAGCCCGGCGTGGGTTGTGTAGACCTGGATCATCGCGAAGACGTAGCCGAAGCCAAGCGTTATGAGGGCCGCCGTGAACAGGGTGCGCAGGCTGAACGGGAACTCGCTGTAGTGAAAGAACATGCGGTGAACTTGGGGCATTTAGGCGCCATCCCCGTTTGTTGTGTCGTTTTATCCTAGAATTATTATAGCTGTCAGTTTGCTGTCGAGTGGCAGCGCGGCCTCGGCCACAAGCCGTATCCGCCCGCCCTCGGGAAACATCAGAATTGCTTGGCCCAGCCCTGAGTCAGCGTCCGTTCCAACTCGATCGCGCGATTGCGCCACCGTCGCGACTCGTGGTCGATCGCCACCACATGCGGGTCAAAGGCTGCATCGAGCGCGGCGCGCTTGGCCGCATCGTTGAAGAAGACGGCGAAGGCCAGGCGATGGCCCGCGACCGTGTCGATATAGCCGGCAAGCCCGCGCACATACGACATCGTTCCGGTCTTGACGTGCCCCGAGGCCTTAATGCCCTTCCAACCGATCTGATGCAACAGGTCGTGGAAGTCGGCATCGCCCGTCAGCACGGTGGCCTCTTCCAGCATGGTCACGAGCTGGCGCGGTGTCGCCCGCGACTTGGTCGACAGGCCCGACTGGTTTGCCAGCGAAAAACTCGCCCAATCCGCTTCCGGCCGCCGCTTGCGCCACCAGTCTATCAGCGCCGCACCCGACTGTTGCAATGACAGCTTTTCGCCGGTCAATGCGTGGCTGGCGGCAAGGCCGATCAGTTCCGCCGACAGATTGTTGGAATAGCGCAGCACCCGGCGGGCGATTTCGACCAGCGGCACGCTGTCGTTCTCCGCCACCACCCGGGCGTCGGCCGGCGCCGGGCCCGCCGACGGCTGTGGCAGCGTCACCCCGACTTGGGCCGCGATCGCGCGGAACGTCTCGGCCGTGATCCGCGACGGGTTGGCGACCGGCAGCCACTCCTCGCCCTTTGCCGGCAGCGTCGGCGACAACAGCCAGCGATCGTTCAACGGCGGGCCGGTGCGCACATAGGGGCCCGGCAGGGCCGAATCGGCAAACGTCAGGCTGACGCTGTCGATCGGCAGCTTGACCAGGCGGCTGTACTCGCCGGCCGTCGCCGAACGAACGCCGCCTTGCGTCTGCCAGCCGATATGGACGCGGTTGAAATTGAGCGACAGCGCGCTCAGCCCGCAATTGTAGTCGGCCGCTTCCGGCTGCAGCGCGTCGATCTCCGGCAAGGCGACCGTAGCGCTATCGTCGTAGAGGAACGAGCCATCGACCCGGCTGATGCCGCCGGCGGCCAGCGCCTTCGCCATGGTCTGGAGTTCGTCGCCGGTGAGGAACGGGTCGCCGCCGCCTTTCAGAATCAGCGGGCCGGCGAGCACGCCGTTGCTGACCGCGCCCTCGGCCTCGATGGTGGTGGTGAAGTGATAATCGCTGCCGAGGATTTCCAAAGCCGGCGCGATCGTCGCGATCTTCGCCACCGAGGCCGGAATGAACGACTGATCGGCATTGTGCTCGGCCACCACCCGCTTGTCGGCGAGGTCGACCACCAGGTAGCCGACGTCCGCGTCGGCAAAGCCGGCGCCGGCGATCAGCCCAGCATCGCTCGGCGGCGCGGTGCTCTTCGCCGTACCGGCGGCCATGACCGGACCGGCCACAAGCGCCAGCCCCAGAAACAACACTGCAATCAGGTGCTTGGATGCGATGGGCATGGGCTCAGGCCGATGCGACGCGGGCGCCTTCGACAATCGTGCGCGGCGCCTTGTTGAGGCTCTCAATGGCATAACCGGCCGCCCTCTTGTAGCCGGCCATGAATTCCGCCCGCTCCTCCGGCGGAATGACAAGGTCGATGTTGTCGAAGGTGCCACCGCAGCGCTCGTCGACGAGCTTGAGCAGGCCGAACGGCCCGGCGCCGCGATTGCGCAGGATGAGCTCGGAGACCGGGCCGCACAGCCGCGCGTCGTAGGCGGCCAGGGCCGCCGGCGTGAGCCCGTGCTCGACCATGGCAAGCCCCAGAATGCGGGTGTCGACGATCGCCTGGCTGGCCCCGTTGGAACCGGTCGGATACATGGCGTGCGCCGCGTCGCCGAGCAGGGCCACCGGCCCGTCCACCCACGTCGGGACAGGATCGCGGTCGATCATCGGGTTCTCGAAGGCGCCATCGGCGCCCTTGAGCAGCGCCGGCACGTCCAGCCAGTCCCACACCCAGCCGTCGAAATAGTGGACGAAATCATCGATGCCGACCTGGCGGAACCAGCCGCGTTGCTTCCAGCCCTCGGAATTGTCCATCGTCACCTCGGCGATCCAGTTGATCATCGCCAGCCCCGTCTTCGGGTCGGGCCGCGAGATCGGATAGAAGACGATGCGATGGCGGTCGGTGCCGAGCCCGACGAAGGAGGCGCCGGTGCGGATCGGCCTGGCCATGGTCGTACCGCGCCACATCAGCGCCCCGCCCCAGTGAATCGGCGGCTGGTCAGGATGCATCGCGGCACGCACCGTCGAATGGATGCCGTCGGCGCCGATGAGCAGTGCGCCGCTCATCTCCGAGGTGCCGCCGTCGGCATGTTCGATCGACACCGTCACGCCGCCCTCGGGCCGCTTGCGGTAGCCGGTCACCCGGCTGCCGAGCCTGATCGCCCGCTCGCCGATCCGCTCCGCCACCTTCCGGTAGAGCAGCATGTGGAAACGGCCGCGGTGGACCGCATATTGCGGCCAGCGGTATCCCGCCGCGATGCCGCGGGTCTCCGAATAGATGTCGTTGCCGTTGAGGCCGACCAGCGCCCACTCCTGCGCCGGCAGGCCAACCGTTTCGAGGTCGGCCTCGCTGATACCGAGATCGCCAAGCTCGCGCACCGCATTGGGCTGCAGGTTGATGCCGACGCCGAGCGGCCGCATCTCGCGCACCGCTTCGAAGACCATGCAGCGCACGCCGATCTGATGGAGCGTGAGCGCGGTCGCCAGGCCGCCAATGCCGCCACCGGCAATAAGCACAAGGTCGTCGGTCAAGCTGGCCTCCCCCTCCGGCTAAAACGCCCGAATTCTTTCGGTGTTACGTTCATTTAGCTTTTGTGAGGGACCGGGCGCAATCCCAGGTGACAGCGTGCCACTCTAGCGCCATCTTGGCCGGCCATGGCTGAGCTGGTCATCACCAATGGCGACAGCGCCGCGGAGCTGCTGAGGCTGGCCGGCCGCGAGGCGACGGTGCTCCCCTGGCGCGACGTGCTGCATGAAGGGCCGATCACGCAAGGTCCGCTGGCCGCTGCGACCGCCGGGCGGGTGGCTTATCTGGCTGCCCGTTTCCGGGTTGACCCGGTCGAGGTTGCAGCCGATTTCGCCGAGCGCGACGCCTGTCTTGCCGCCCACAACGATTTCGAGACGATCGAGCTGTGGTTCGAGCACGACCTCTACGACCAGCTTCAGCTCGTCCAGGTCCTGGCGTACTTTGCCGGCGAAGCACCGCGCGACGGCCTCATTCTCGTCCAGGCCGACGACTTTCTCGGCAGCCAGACCGCGGACACCATCCTCGCTTTTGCCGACCGGGCCCGCGCCGTCACCACCGCCGATCTCGATTGCGCCGCCGCCGTCTGGGCCGACCTCGGCAAGCCGACGCCCGAGCCCATCGCCGCCCGCCTCGCCGGCGGGGACGCGCCCCTGCCCTTTCTCCAGCCGGCGTTGAAGCGCTTCCTCGAGGAGCTCCCCGCGCCCGGCTCCGGCCTCGGCCGCACCGAGCAGACGCTGCTCGCGGCCATCGCCCATGGCGCCACCTGGCCGCCAGACCTCTTCCATCAGGTCATCGCCGAGGAGGAGGCCGCCTTCATGGGCGACTGGAGCTTTTTCCACTTGATCGAGGACCTCGCCTTCTGCGAGGTGCCGCTCATCGTCGGCCTTGCGCCGCCGGCGCAGGGAGAACGCGATGGCGAACGCTTCCGCGACGTCCAGCTGTCGCTGACCATGGCCGGCGACGACGTGCTCGCCGGCGAGGAGGATCATGTCGCGCTGTCCGGCCTCAACCGCTGGTGGGCCGGCACCCGCCTTCTCGGCCATTCCGTCTGGCGCTACGACCGCGAGGCGGGCCTGCTTGTGCCGCCCCGCGTTTCCGGGTCATAGAAGCGAGCAAAGCCGGCAAGAGTGGCAAGCACTTTTCCGTCCGGCATTGCGACACGAAAGAGCCATGGCAAAGAAAACCACCCTCCAGCTCGGCCGCCCGACGCCGATCCCCGCCTCGCCCGACAAGGCGGTGCTTGACCGCGTGCCGAACCCGCAGCCGGGAACCAAATTCCTGGCGCGCTTCACCTTTCCCGAATTCACCTCGATCTGCCCGGTCACCGCCCAGCCGGATTTCGGCCTGCTGATCATCGACTATGTGCCGAGAAGCTGGCTGGTCGAATCGAAATCGCTGAAGCTCTATCTCCAGTCCTTCCGCAACCACGGCGCCTTCCACGAGGACGTCACGGTGACCATCGGGCGCAAGCTCGCCGGCCTGCTCAAGCCGCATTGGCTTCGCATCGGCGGCTATTTCAATCCGCGCGGCGGCATGCCCATCGACGTCTTCTGGCAGACCGGCAAGCCGCCGGCCGGCGTCTGGCTGCCCGACCAGGACGTGCCGCTCTACCGCGGCCGGGGCTAGCGGCCATGAACCGGGGGCGGCTGGAAGCCTTCAGCGACGGCGTCATCGCCATCATCATCACCGTCATGGTGCTGGAGATGAAGGTACCGCATGGCGAGGAGTGGTCGGCGCTGACCCCACTCTTTCCCGTCTTCGTCAGCTATGTGCTGAGCTTCGTCCACCTCGGTATCTACTGGAACAACCACCACCACATGCTGCACGCCGCCAAGCACGTGGACGGCCGGGTGCTGTGGGCCAACCTGCATCTGCTGTTCTGGCTCTCCCTCATGCCCTTCGTCACCGCCTGGATGGGCGAGAACCATTTCGCGCCCATCCCGGTGGCGCTCTACGGGCTCGATCTGCTCGCCTCGGGGATCGCCTATTACATCCTTGCCCGCGCACTGGTCGCCGTGAACGGCAAGGATTCGCCCATCGCCATCGCCCTTGGCCGCGACGTGAAGGGGGCGATTTCTCCCGCGATCTACCTGGCCGCCATCATCGTCTCGTTCTTCTACGCACCGGCCGCGCTAGGGCTCTATTTCGTCGTCGCTGCCATCTGGCTGGTGCCCGACCGCCGCATCGAGCGCGTCGTGCGCGAATGACGCCGTGCGAAATCCCGGTTGCGCTGGCCGACAAGCCGCGCCTCGCCGCGATGGTGCGCGACTACATTGCCGAGATGGCGGCGATCATCGGGGGCGTCGATCCGCAACACGCCGATCGACTTCGATCGCGACATGGCGCGCGGCGCCTTGGCGCCGAAGGGCGGCTAGCCCCGCTTCTTGGCGATGGCGTCGAGCGCCATCAGGTCTGCGATAAGCGCCGGCAGTTGATCGATCGGCACCATGTTGGGGCCGTCGGAGGGTGCATTGTCGGGGTCCTCGTGGGTCTCGATGAACACCCCGGCAACGCCGACCGCCACCGCCGCGCGCGCCAGCACCGGCACGAAGCGCCGGTCGCCGCCCGATGCCGTCCCCTGCCCGCCCGGCCGCTGCACCGAATGGGTGGCGTCGAAGATCACCGGCGCGCCCATCTCGGCCATGATCGGCAGCGCCCGCATGTCGGAGACCAGCGTGTTGTAGCCAAAGCTCGCGCCGCGCTCGGTCAAGAGCACATTCGGGTTGCCGCTGTCGGTCACCTTGGCAGCGACGTTCTTCATGTCCCATGGCGCCAGGAACTGGCCCTTCTTGATGTTGACCACCCTGCCGGTCTCGGCCGCCGCCACCAGGAGGTCGGTTTGCCGGCAAAGGAAGGCCGGAATCTGCAGCACGTCCACGACGCTGGCGACCTCGGCGCACTGGCCGCGCTCATGCACGTCGGTGAGAACGGGTAGCCCGAACTCCTTGCGAATATCGGCGAAGACGGCCAGCGCCTTGTCGAGGCCAAGGCCGCGCCGGCCGGACAGGCTGGTGCGGTTGGCCTTGTCGAAGGAGGTCTTGAAGACGAGGCCGATCTTCAGCCGCTCGGCCATCTCCTTCAGCCGCCCGGCCATGGCGAAGGCGTGGTCGCGGCTCTCCATCTGGCAGGGGCCGGCGATCAGCGTCAGCGGCAGGTCGTTGCCGAAGGTCGTCGCACCGACTGCGACATGTGGGTTCGGTTTCATGGGGCCGGACTATAGCCAGATCGTCGGAAAACGCACCGGTCTCGTCATCCCGCCTCGAACGCCAACGCCGCCCCGTGCGCCGCCTGCGACGGCACCACCAGCGCGTCGGCCACGGCGCTGAACGGCACCCGGTTCTCGGTGAGCAGTGCCGCCACCGCGCCGAGATCGGCCACCCTTACCCGCCAACCCAGGAAACGCCGCGGGTCCGGTTCCGCCGCCTCGCCGAAGAACGCCTTGAAGCCCACGGGCGAGAGTACCTCCACCCGGCTGCCATCGCCGAGGTGGAAGGCGATGCCGAAGCTGGTGGCGGTGATCTCGTGCTGGCCCGAGAAATGGGTGAGGAACTCGTGGAAGTCGGCCGGGTCGCGCGTCACCATCACGGCGGCAGCGATATCGAGCGCGCCATTGGCGTGACGCTGGAACTCCGGGCGCCAGAAGTTCTCCGGATAGTGATGCTGGCAGGTGAAGAAGCCCGCCCGCTTCAGCCGCGCGTCGCTGGTGAAGGTCAGCGAGAAGGCAACCTTGCGCTCCGTCCCGTCCGGCCCGGTGGCGATGCGCTCGAAATCGAAGGGCGCGTAGGTGCGCAGGTCATGCGCCGCAAAATCGGCCTGGTCGGCCGCCGCATCGCCGCTCTTCAGCACCAGCATGGACATCCCCTCGCCGTCCTCGAGATAGTCGCGATTGAAGGCACCGAAGGAGAAATGCGTGCCGTCGCCGGTCGGGATTGCCGCGGGATCGGCCACCGCCAGGATCTCGATGAACGAGCCGCCGAACTGCGCCAGCATGTTGGCCGTGCCGAAGGGATGGCGCGCAATCGGCGTCAAGGTGAAGCCGAGACGCTGGAAATCGGCGCGTGCCGCGTCGAGATCACGGACGGCGAGGACAAGGTGGTCGATCGGGCGGGACATGGCTCTGAAAGGCAGGTGACTCGAAGGCCGCCGATCCTGCCACAGACTGCGCGGCAATGCGTAGCCGTCGCGCAAGGTGCGCCCGCCTGCTGGCCGGTGCATAGTTGCATGGAGGCGGCGCGCCTCTCGCAAACCGTTCGAATTCTGGGAGAAATCGCAGTGCAGCAAGAAAAGAAGTCGGCGGGAACGCCGAGTTGGGTGCCCAGCGAGCACAATGCCGCCGAGGCGATCCCGCAACCGCACCACAAGGTCACCCTGCACGACCTGACCATCCGCGACGGAGAGGAATCCGCCGATCTCGCCTTCACCACCGCCGACAAGCTGAAGATCGCCGACGCGCTCGCCCGCCTCGGCATCACGCGCACCGAGGTATTCCTCACCGTGCCCGGCTGGCACGAGGTGGTGCGCGGCATCATATCCGCCAATCTCGGCCTCGACCTGTGGGTCACCTGGATGCGCGGCAAGGTCGAGAAGGCGCTCGACCTTGGCGTGCGCCACGTGATGATCTGGCACGGTGCCGGCGAAGGACCGCAGAAATACATCGCCAGGCAGAGCCGCCCGGAGCTGATCGATCAACTCGCCGCCAAGATCGACGCGGCCAAGGCCGCTGGCTGCAAGATCAACGTCTTCATGCCGGAATCGACCCGCGCCGACCTGGCGCATCTGCTCGACGTTGCCCGCATGGCCGAGGCGCACGGCGCGGACGCCATCACCGTCGTCGACAGTCAGGGCGTCATGCGTCCGGCCGCGATGACCTACCTGGTCAGCCAGGTCAAGCAGGCGACAAAGCTCGAGGTCGAGGTCCACTGCCACAACGATTTCGGCCTTGCCGTCGCCAACGTGCTCGCCGCCTATGAGGGTGGCGCCGACATCCTGCAGGTCTCGATCAACGGCATCGGCTACCGCGCCGGCAACGCCTCGATGGAGTCGGTCGCCATGGCGCTGGAGGTACTCTACGGCGTGCCGACCGGGCTGCGCCTCGACGCGCTCCCCGAAGTCTGCGCCCTGGTCACGCGCCTCAGCGGCATCCCGGCGAACTACTACCAGCCGATTGTCGGCAAGGGCGCCTTCCGCTACGAGCAATGGACGGCGATCGCCGCTTACGGCGCAGCGGGCGTGCGGCCCTGGGCCTTCCCGTTCGAACCGGAACTGGTCGGTCGCAAGCCCGAACTGGTCATCGGCAAGTGGAGTGACGAGGGGGCGGTGATCCAGAAGCTCACCGAATACGGCCTGAGCGCCACGCCCGAGCAGGTCGGCCCCATCCTCACGGCCAGCCAGCGCGCCAGCGCGGCGCTCCATCGGCCGCTCGGCGACGAGGAGTTTCTGGCGATCGCCATCGACAACGGGGCCGCCGACAACAGCCAGTAGACGCGGGAAACGCCGGCCCGTGACGGGACCGGCGTTCGCTTTGTTTCGTGCTGCTTACCCGTTGACCGGCTTGGCGTCGGCCGCGTCGCGCACCAGCCGCACGAACTCGGCCCTGAGTCCGAACGGGTCGTCACCGCGGGCGCCCTGCGCCAGCGCGGCGATCGACTGCCAGTCGAAGCGCGTCTCCATCCACGGATCGCCGCGCAGCGTCTGGCCGAAGGCGGCCACGGCCAGCGCCCAGCGCGTCGCCTCCGGCGCCTGATCGACGCTGGCCACCGCATCGGCCTCGGTGATCGGCCGCTCCATCAGCTTTGATGTCGACTGGCCGGGCAGCTTGTAGCGCACCTTGATATAGGCGAGCTCGTCGCCCTTTCCGGGCACTACTTTCTCGTCCACCTTCTGGTAACGCAGCGGATCGCTGGCCAGCGGTCCGCCGACCGGCGTGATCTCGTAAAGCGCCGTGACCGACGCCCCCGAGCCCACCTCGCCGGCATCGACCCGATCATTGTTGAAGTCGGAGCGGTCGAGCAGCCGCGTCTCGTAGCCGATCAGGCGGTATTCGGCGACCTTGGCCGGATTGAACTCGACCTGGATCTTCACGTCGTCGGCGATCGGAAACAGCGAGGACGAGAAGTCGTCGCGGAAGAGCTTGCGCGCCTCGTCGAGCGTGTCGATGTAGCCGGCGGTGCCGTTGCCGGCCTGCGACAGCGTCTGCATCATCAGGTCGTTGTAGTTGCCGTGGCCGACGCCGAAGGCGGAGAGATAAACGCCGGTCTTGCGCTTCTCGGCGATGAAGTCCTCCAGCTTGCCGGGGTCGGCCACCCCGACATTGAAGTCGCCGTCGGTCATCAGCACGACGCGGTTGACCGCATCCTTCTCGAAATTCTGCTGGGCAAGATCGTAGGCGAGCGCCAGCCCTGCCCCGCCGGCGGTCGAGCCGCCGGCATGCAACGCTTCGACGGCGCAGCGCATCATCAGCTTCTCATTGCCCGCCGTCGGCGGCAGCACGGCGCCGGCAGCCCCCGCATAGACCACCATCGCCACCCGGTCCTCGGGCCGCAGCTGATCGATCAGCACGTTCAGCGCCTTCTGCACCAGCGGCAGCTTGTTGGGCTCGTCCATCGAGCCCGACACGTCGATCAGGAAGACGAGATTGACCGGCGGCTGGTCGCCAGCCGCGATGTCGTAACCCTGCAGGCCGATGTGGACGATCTCCTTGCCCGCCGCCCAGGGCGATGGCGTCATGGTGACGTTGGCCTTGAACGGCTCCTGCGGTGAGGCCGGGCCCTGATAGCCGTAGCCGAAATAGTTGAGCAGCTCCTCCACCCGCACCGCGTCGCGCGGCGGCAGCCGGCCGTCACGCAGGAAGCTCCGCACATTGGCGTAGGCGGCCGTATCGACGTCGATGGAGAAGGTCGAGACCGGCTCCTCGCCGACCCGCTTCACCGGGTTGGATGTGGCGTGCGGATATTTCTCGGTGTCGACGTATGGCCGCTCCAGCATCGCCGCCGGTGCGCCGGCGACCACGGCACCGGTCATCGGCATTGGCGTCGACGGTGAGGCCGCGCGATAGTTGCCGGGCAGCCCACCGCCGGAGCGCAGCTTGCGGCCGAAATCCATCTCGGCATGCTCGGCCGGAAAACCGAGATTGGCGCAGGCTGCAAGCGTCGGCGTGCCGTCATGCACCGCCGTATCGACGCCGGCCATGGCCGGCGGGGAAAATGCGCTTGATGCAAGAAGAAGGGAAAGGATGCAGACCGAATTGACAGGCGAAAAGAGCCGGCTCGCCATGACCGCGCCTCCATTGCTGCGCCCACCCGAGCCCCACCCTGCCTGCCCTTCTTGGCTGCAAGGTGGCGCGGCTGGGCTCTTTTCTTGGCGCCGGTGGGGCCGGATCGCGCATGTTGGAGCGGTTCTGGTCCTGCTCGCCTTCGCGCTGACGCTTGCCGCCGAGCCGGTCGCCGCCTTCCAACGCGTCGGCATCGTGCTCCTCCACGGCAAGACGGGGTCGCCGGCCCAGTTCGCCGAAATGGCCAACATGCTTGAGGAGACCGGCTACGGCGTCGAGACGCCGGAGATGTGCTGGTCGGCGCGCCGCATCTATGACAAGCCGCTGCGGGATTGCCTTGCCGACATCGACGCTGCCGTGAAGCGGCTGAGGGACGACGGCTTCGCGGCGATCGTTGTGGGCGGCCACAGCCTTGGCGGACTGGTCGCTCTGGTTTACGGCGCCACCCGGACTGGGCTTGCCGGCGTCGTCGCGCTGGCACCCGACGGCGAGCCGAGCGATTTCGCCGGCCACGCCAGGGTGAAGCAGAGCATCCGCGCTGCAGAGGAGCTGATGCACATGGGCAAGGGCGGCGACACGGCGAAATTCACCGACCGGGTGCTCGGGCATTACTTCACCGTCGAAGCAACGCCCAGCGCCTTTCTCTCCTTCCTCGGTCCGGGCGCCGAACTCGACCCCGCCGGTCTGCTGCCGCGCATCCACGCACCACTGTTCTGGGCCGCTGGCCGCAAGGACTCCAGCCAGCGCAACGCCGCCGCGCTTTTCAAGAAGGCGCCGGCGAACGATCGCAACCTTTTCATCAAGCTCAATGCGGGCCATATGGGCACGCCCGGCGCCGCCCTGGTGCCGCTCATCGACTGGCTCGACCGCTTGGCAGGCAACTGACCTCATGACCGCAGTCATCCCCTTCGACCCGAACCGCTTCCGCTCCGCCGCGCGCCACTACTTCGCGCGCTCCGACTATGCGCCGCGCCTCATCGAGAAGGTCGTCGCCGAGCTTGGTCTCGGTCCGGACGACCGGGTCATGGACCTCGGTTGCGGCCCCGGCCTGCTGGCCATCGCCTTCGCCCCTTTCGTGAAGGAGGTCGTGGCCATCGACCCCAGCGCCGACATGCTGGCCGTCGGCCGCGAAGCGGCCAAAGGCACGGCCGGCAAGATCGACTTCGTCGAGGGCAGTTCCATCGATCTCGACGACCGGTTCGGCCGCGTGCGGCTGGTCACCATGGGCCGCTCGTTCCACTGGATGGACCGCCCCGAGACACTGCGGCGGCTCGACGGCATCATCGCGCCCGATGGCGCGGTCGCCCTCTTCGACGTCAAAGTCATCAACCGCAATGCCGACGACTGGCCGGCGCGATTCGGGCAAATCCTGGAGCGCCACGAGCCGCACAAGGCCGAATGGCGGGCGCCCGGTTGGATCGACCAGGCGGCGATTCTGGTGGATTCGGCGTTCAGCCGCCTCGACGGCTTCTCCGTGGTGGAGACCAGTAGCTTCCCCGCGACGCAACTCGTCGACCGCGCCCTTTCCATGTCGCGCACCTCGCCCGAAGCGCTTGGTCCCGACCGCGCCGCGGCGCTCGCCGCCGATGTTCAGGCCCTCGCCTCCGCGGCTGCCGTCGACGGAATGCTCCAGGAAATCCGCGATTCCAGCGTGACCATCGCCCGGCGACCGCCCTGACACGCCGGGCCGGGGCCGAAGGTGTAACGAATCCAGATTGACGGCGCGCACCTGTTTACGAAAGACTTGGGGTCCAGCTGCAACTCTTGGGGGAAATCGACCGATGTTGGCGTTGAACTGGCTCCGGAAGGATATTGTGACCGTCGCGGCGATTGCCGCATCCGTGCTCTGCATTGCGATGACCGGCAGCCCGCGCGCCCAGGAAGCGACGGGCGAACTCACCATCGGTCCGCCCCAGGCCGTGCACCTGGCTCCGGCGCAACGCGATCGCGCCAGCGAGGAGCGCCAGCAGGCCAACTTCCTCGCCGCCATGAGCAGCACCGAGGAGCACCATGTCGGTGTGCCGCTCAAGGAGGCCAAGATCCCAGCCGGGCAACGGGCGTTCGTCGTCCAGCCCGAGCCGCGGTCCGTCAGGGCCGCCGACAGCGTCACCGTCACCAGCAAGATCGACGTCACTGACAAGGCCGGGATGGACTACAACTACGTTTCGCCGATCGCCGAGCCGTCATCGGCCAAGGCCGGCAACAACATCCTGGTTACCTTCAACTGGGGTGCGGCTTTCTCGACCGACGGCGGCCAGTCCTTCTCGCGGCTCGATCCCTACGCCCTGTTCGGCAAGCCCGAAGGCGGCGCCGGCTTCTGCTGCGATCAGCTCGCGCTCTACGTCCCCAAGCACGACCTGATGGTCTGGCTGCTGCAGGGCGAACCGGACCGTGAGGCGAAGGAGGGCAGCACCATCCGCATCATGGTCGCTCACGGCGCCGATATCGCCCAGCGCAACTTCCACTTCTACGACTTTACGCCCAAGACCGTCGGCCATCCGACCGGCGAGTGGTTCGACTTCCCCGACCTCGCCTTCACCGACAACAACCTGTTCATGGCCTTCAACCGCTTCGACTTCGGCGATCCGGAGAAGTGGCTGGGCTCGTCGGTCTTCCGCATGCCGCTCGACAAGCTGAGCGCCTATCAGGGCTTCCAGTACCAGTATTTCAACAGCGCGCCCGAGAATGGCGAATTCTCGGTTCGCTTCACCCAGGGCGCCACCGACGCCATGTATTGGGGCACGGCGCCCACCAGCGACAGGGTTCTGGTGCGCAAATGGCCGGATAGCGCCGCCCAGCCCGGCCCGATCAGCCAGGTCGCGGTCTCCCCCTTCACCGAACCGAACGACAAGACGACCGCCGGGGCGGAAGGGCCGAACGGCAAGCCCTGGCTGGCCCGAGCTGATTCCCGCCTGACCGCCGGCTGGGTGACCGACAAGACCCTCGGCTTTGGCTGGACGTCGGGCAAGATCGACAATGCCGACGGCAATGGCGGCAAGTTCGCCTTCCCGCATATCCGGCTTGCCGTCATCGACCGAGCCCAGATCGACGCCGGCGGAAGCGACCCGGTGAAGCCGATCGCCGAGCCGCACATCTGGAACTCCGGCCTCGCCTTCGCCTATCCCTCGGCCGCACCCAACGCCAGCGGCGAAGTCGGCCTCAGCATGTTCTATGGCGGCCCGAAGAACTATCCCAGTGCCGCCGTCGGCGTGCTCAAGCAGGATTCCAGCGGCAAATGGGACGCGACCCTCACCCAGCTCGCCCAGAGCCAGACCACGCCGCGCT
This sequence comes from uncultured Alphaproteobacteria bacterium, assembly GCA_963785065.1. Lineage (GTDB taxonomy): Bacteria > Pseudomonadota > Alphaproteobacteria > Rhizobiales > Kaistiaceae > CAVSRC01. Next base: position 77,572 of record CAWATX010000004.1, on the reverse strand, counting down.
GCGCCACCAAGGACGGCGTCGACGATTCCTGCGGCAAGTGGGGCGACTATATGAGTGTGCGCGCCGATCCGCAGAACCCGAACGGCTGGTACGTCGCCGCCCACACCGAGACCGATCACGGCGGCAAGGAGCAGCCGAAGATCTCGGTCACCTACGGCGCTTTCACCGCGCAGTAGTCCGGGTCGGCGTTCATCGCCCGAAAATGATCTGGGTCCCCGCGCGAAGCGGGGACCCAGTGCACGCCGGCATCAGCGGCCCCCCGCGGACACCAGCGCTTACAAAGGTGCCCGATTGGGACCCGCACACCGCAGGCGTGAGGCAGCACGGCACATCGCGCTGCCACGCCGTTCCGGCAGATACGCGCTCTTTCCGGGGTCAGTTGGCCTGGTCGTCCGCGATCTTGCGGATGCCGGCGAGGTCGTTGGCGGCGATCGCGGCGCGCAGGTCACCGACCAGCGTCGCAGCCTTCTGCTCGACCACGGCGGCGCTCGCCGCATTGGGCTTCAGCTGCTGGTCGCCAATGGTGACGTGGGTGCGCCCGGTGCGCTCCATCATCTCGACCGGCGAGGGTCGCTGCGTCTCGCCGCTCTTGCCATCGCCACTGCCGGGCGCGCCGCTGACGGCCGTCGCCGGCGGCATGGAGCCGACCTGGGCGTGGTCGCCGCAGGCGTCGTTGAGTGCCTTCAGCGCCGCATCGGCGCCGTTGACCTTCGCCGTCAGGTCCGCCAGGTCGATCGGGCTGGCGCTTGCCGCGCTCAACACGTCACCGACTGCCGCACTGAGGTTTGCGCGCATGCTTGCGCAGTCGCTTGCCAGTGCCTGTGCTCCGCTCATTGCCAGTCCTGTGAGACTTGCCAGGACGATCAAGGTATAGCGCATTGTCGCTCCGCATGAGTTCTTTTCGGTGGCGTAAGCAACACCATGCCTGTACGGCCGCATGATGGCGGAATCGAGGTATTACTAAAGGTTTCGCGGGGCTCCGGCGTGGCCGATTGGCGGCCTTTCGCGGGCAGCCCAGGCTTATTTGGTGGCCGACCGGCCCTATTTCACCACCGAGAAGGCCGTCGGCTTCAGGAACTGGTTGGCGACGTTGTCGACGATCGGCCCGTCTGCTTCGCTCGCCTGTCGGGCCGCAATCCACTCCGGATCGCTCAGGAAGGCGGCCCATTTCTCCTCGCGCTCGGCCATCGACTGCCAGGCGATGAGATAGGTCAGGTCGTTGTTCGATTCGCCGACCGCGGTCGTCCAGAAGCCGGCCTGGCGGATGCCGTGCTTGTCCCAGATCTTCAGGGTCGCCGTCTCGAAGCGCTTGAGAAGCGCCGGCAGGCGGCCGGAGACACAGCGATAAACGCGCAGCTCGTAGATCATGGGACTGGTTTCCGTAGCTTGAGCGAGCCCTACACCAGCCGGCTCTGCTCCACCGCCGCGGCGATGAAGGACGCGAACAGCGGGTGCGGCTGGAGCGGTCGCGACTTCAGCTCCGGGTGATACTGCACGCCGACGAACCACGGGTGGCCTTCCAGCTCGACCGTCTCCGGCAGCACGCCGTCGGGCGACAGGCCGGCAAAATTCAGCCCCTGTTGCTCGAGGCGGTCGCGATAATTGATGTTGATCTCGTAGCGGTGGCGGTGGCGCTCGGAGATCTCAGTGGCGTTGCCATAGATGCGGCTAATCAGGCTGCCACGGGTGAGGATCGCCGGATACGCGCCAAGCCGCATGGTGCCGCCGAGGTCGCCGTCGGCGGCGCGCTTCTCAAGCTGGTTGCCACGCAGCCACTCGGTCATCAGGCCGACCACCGGTTCCGGCGTCGGGCCAAACTCGCTCGACGATGCCGCCGCGATGCCGACCAGATTGCGCGCCGCCTCGATCACCGCCATTTGCATGCCGAAGCAGATGCCGAAATAGGGCACGCCGCGCACGCGGGCGAAATTGGCGGCGGAGATCTTGCCTTCCGAGCCGCGCTCGCCGAAGCCGCCCGGCACCAGGATGCCGTTGACCCCCTCCAGCCACGGCGCCGGGTCCTCCTTCTCGAAGACCTCCGACTCGATCCATTGGATATCGACCTTGACCTTGTTGGCGAAGCCGCCGTGATGCAGCGCCTCGGTCAGCGACTTGTAGGCGTCCTTGAGGCCGGTGTACTTGCCGACCACGGCGATCGACACCTTGCCCTCCGGGTGGCGGATGGTGTCGGCCAGCACGTGCCACGGCTCCAGGTCCGGGGCCGGCGGCGCCTCGAGGCCGAAGGCGGCCAGCACCTCGTCGTCGAAATGTTCGGCATGGTAAGCGACCGGCGCGTCGTAGATGTGCGCCAGATCGAGCGCCTGGATGACGGCGGTCTCGCGCACATTGCAGAACAGCGACAGCTTGCGCCGTTCTTCCTTGGGGATCGGCCGGTCGGCGCGCACCAGCAGGATGTGCGGCTGGATGCCGATCTGGCGCAGCGCCGAGACCGAGTGCTGGGTCGGCTTGGTCTTCAGTTCGCCGGCGGTGGCGATCCACGGCATCAGCGTCAGATGGATGAAGACCGCATGGTTGCGCGGCAGGTCGTTGCCGAGCTGGCGGATCGCTTCGAAGAACGGCAGGCCCTCGATATCGCCGACCGTGCCGCCGATCTCGCACAGCACGAAATCGACGTCCTCGTTGCCGGCCAGGATGAACGACTTGATGGCGTCGGTGACGTGCGGGATCACCTGCACCGTGCCGCCGAGATAGTCGCCGCGCCGCTCCTTGGCGATGATCTCCTGGTAGATGCGCCCGGTGGTGACGTTGTCCATCTTGGTCGCCGGCCGGCCGGTGAAGCGCTCGTAGTGGCCGAGGTCGAGGTCGGTCTCCGCCCCGTCGTCGGTGACGTAGACCTCGCCGTGCTGGTACGGGCTCATCGTCCCCGGATCGACGTTGAGATAGGGGTCGAGCTTGCGCAGGCGGACCTTGTATCCGCGCGCCTGCAGCAGCGCACCGAGGGCTGCCGAAGCGATGCCTTTTCCGAGAGAGGAAACCACGCCGCCGGTGATGAAGACGTACCGCGCCATGGGCCCCGATCCTATCTCCTGCCCGCCTGATTCGCGGAATAGAAATCTGCTCTGTGCCGCACAAAAAGTTGGCGGCCCCGGCGGGGGGATGGTCGCGCCGGGGTCGATGTGCGGGTCGTCATGCGGCTACTGCGAGGCGGGCGCTTGTGACCCGGCCGGAGCCGTGGGCGCAGTGGTCGTGTCGGGAACGACGCTCTTCGGCGTCACGGTCCCGGACGGACCGTTGGTGTAGCGGTTGAGCTGGTCGAGGATGCCGCCGCTGCCGCTCGTCCCGCCGCCGCCACCTGCCGCTGCCGGCGTTCCGCTGCCGCCAGCGGCCGGCGCCGTCGCCGGAGTGGTCGGCGTCGTCGGGGTGATTGGGGCGGTCGGCGTGGTCTGGGCCGCCGGCGTGGTGTCGAGGATCGCGGTCGGCGGCGCGTTCAGCCGGTTGAGCACCGACATCGCCAGCGAGGTGGCGAAGAAGATCGCCGCCAGGATGGTGGTGGCGCGGGTGAGCACGTTGCCCTGCCCGCGCATGGTCATGAACTGGTCGCCGCCGCCCATGCCGAGGGCGCCGCCTTCCGAGCGCTGCAGCAGCACGACCGCCACAAGCGCCACGATCACCATCAGGTGAATGACGATGACAACTGTTTGCATCAGCCTGTCCGATTTCGGGGTTGGGCGCCTTTTACACGATCGCGGCTGGCGGCACCAGAGCCGCCGTCCGGCCTTCTGACATCATCGGCAGGCGGCCACAATCGGCAGGAAATCCGCCGCCTTGAGGCTGGCGCCGCCGACCAGGCCGCCATCGACGCCGTCCAGCGCCATGATGGTTGCGGCATTGTCCGGCTTGACCGAGCCGCCGTAGAGGATGCGCATCGCATCGGCCTCACCCTGTCCCAGGCGCCCTGCCAGTTCCGCCCTGATATGGGCATGTGCAGCGACAATGTCGTCATTTGATGGCGTCAATCCGGTGCCGATCGCCCAGACTGGCTCATAGGCGATCACCAGTTTGTCGGCGCTGGCCCCGTCGGGCACCGATCCGGCGATCTGGCGGGTGAGTACCGCCTCGGTCTGGCCACCGCGGCGTTCTGCCTCAGTCTCGCCGATGCACAGGATCGCCGTCAGTCCGGCCCGCCAGGCAGCCTCGGTCTTGGCGCGCACCTCCGCGTCGGTCTCGCCGTGGTCGGTGCGCCGCTCCGAGTGGCCGACGATGACCAGCTTGCCGCCCGCATCGGCAATCATTTCCGCAGCAATATCACCGGTATGCGCGCCTTTGGCGGCCGCGTGGCAGTCCTGTCCGCCGATCGCCACCGGGGTCCCTGCCACCGCATCCACGGCCGTCGCAATCAGCGTCGCCGGGGGGCACACCGCCACCTCGCAACCGGATCCGGCGCCCGCCGCGATTGCCTGCAATTCAGACAGGCTGTCGCGTAAACCGTTCATCTTCCAGTTACCCGCAGCGAGTTTCATACGAACCGTCATTTCTCAACCGAGCTCCTCTTGAATCCATGTCAGCCCTAACCGAAATCATCGATAAAAGCACTGTGCCACTGGATTTCGCGCGCTCGTTCTTTGCGCAAGATCAAGGAAGCCCCGTTGCACAGAGGTTACCCGAACGCCGGGTTAGAAATCGCAAGTCGCAGGGACAGAACATGATGATCGCTCGTGACCTGATGAACAGCGACGTCGTGACGGTGACGCCGAACACGCCCATTCGCGATGTCGCCAGAACACTCCTTCAGCACCGCATCAGCGCCGTGCCCGTCGTTGACGAAATCGGCTCTCTGGTCGGCATGGTGAGTGAGGGCGACCTGGTTGGCCGCAAACGGACCGAACGCGAAGCCAAGAGTGAATCCTGGCTGCTGCGTCTGGCCGAGGGCGAAGCGCTCAACGCCGAATTCCTGGAGAATATGCAGGAACCGGTCGCCGTCGCCCGCGAGGTGATGTCGACCCCCGTTCTGACCGTCAGCGAGGATACCCGCGCCGACGAGATCGCGGCCCTCATGGCCGAGCACCGCGTCAAGCGCCTGCCGGTGATGCGCGACGGCAGGATCATCGGCATCGTCCGCCGCGCCGACCTGTTGCGTTCGATCGGCGGCGGCGAGTTCGAGCCGGTGCCCCTTCCCCCCGAGCCCAAGCACAAGTTCGCCACGCCCTGGCAGAACGGCAAGGACACCGCGGCCAAGGGCAACGGTAAGGCCAACGGCGCCCACGCCCCCGGTGATGAGATTGAGCACGACAACCGCCCGGACGGCGAATTGTCGGTCTTCGATTTCCAGCACCTCGTCGGCCATTTCAAGGACGAGCTGGACGCCCAGCGCAGCCGCGAGCGCCAGTTGGCGGCCGAGCTGCACAAGCGCGACGTCCACCGGCTCATCGACACCCATATCTCCGACAAGGAGTGGAACCGTCTGGTCCACAACGCCCGTGAGGCGGCCGAGCGCGGCCAGACCGAGTATCTGCTGCTGCGCTTCCCCCATCAGCTGTGCAGCGACGGCGGCCGGGCGGTGAACGCGCCCGATCCGGAGTGGCCGCGGACTCTGCGCGGCGAGGCCGCCGAGATGTATCTGCGGTGGGAGCGCGAGCTCAGACCGCGCGGCTTCCATCTGGCCGCACGCGTCGTCGAATTCCCTGACGGCATTCCCGGCGACATCGGCCTCTTCCTCGTCTGGGGCGAATAGGGCCCAAGCGCGGCGGGCGCTGGCTCTAGGGTCATGGCGTGGCCGGCGCTTGTGCGCCGGTCGTTGCGTGTTATCCTCATGCCTCGCGCGCAACTTCAAGAAAAATCTATAACAACATGACATCACAGCTGTTTTCGCCGACGACGATCGGTGGCATGAGTTTCCCGAACCGCATCGCCGTGGCGCCTATGTGCCAGTATTCCGCCGATGACGGCTCGGCCAGCGACTGGCACCTGCAGCACTGGATGACGCTCGCCATGTCCGGCGCCGGCATGATCACCGTCGAGGCGACGGGCGTCGAACGCCACGGCCGCATCACCCCTGGCTGCCTCGGTCTCTATTCCGACCACAACGAGGCCGCGGCCCAGCGCACCCTCAGCGCCGCCCGCCGGGTGGCGCCGGCCGGCACCCGCTTCGGCATCCAGCTTGGTCATGCCGGACGCAAGGCCTCCGTCCACGTCCCCTGGAAGGGCGGCGGTCCGCTGCGTCCTGAGGAGGATGCCTGGCCGACGGTGGCGCCCTCGCCCATCCCATTCGCCCCCGGCTGGCAAGTCCCCGAGGCGCTCGACGAGAACGGCATCCAGCATCTGGTCAGCGCCTGGGCCAACGCCGCCGAGCGCGCCGTGCGCGCCGGCTTCGACTTCATCGAAATCCACGGCGCCCACGGCTACCTGCTGCACGAGTTCCTGTCGCCGCTCTCCAACCAGCGTACCGACCACTGGGGCGGGTCGCTGGAGAACCGCATGCGCTTCATCCTCGCCGTCACCAAGGCTGTACGCGCCGTCGTCCCGGCTTCGGTGATGGTCGGCGTGCGGCTGTCGGCCACCGACTGGACCGAAGGCGGCTTCACCATCGACGAGGCGGTTGAGGTTGCCCGCGCCCTCAAGGATACCGGAGCCGCCTATATCTGCGCATCAAGCGGTGGCGGCGTCCACGACGCGAAAGTCCCTGCAACGCCTGGCTACCAGGTGCCGTTCGCCGAGCGCATCCGCAAGGAGGCCGGCATTGCCACCCGTGCCGTCGGCCTGATCGACGACCCCCAGTTTGCCGAAGCCATCATTGCCGAAGGCAAGGCCGACCTGGTGGCGCTGGCGCGCGCCCTGCTCGCCGATCCGCGCTGGCCGTGGCGAGCGGCAGCGGCCCTCGGGCAGCCTCTGCATGTGGCGCCGCAATATGCGCGATCCGTCCCCTTCATCGAAAGGTGGATGGCGGCGAGCGCCTGACGGCTGCCGCACAGCCGCCGCAACAGCCTGTAATTCTGCGCTTTTTTGCCCACCACCGGGCGGCCGAACATGCCTTGCGGCGGCGGGGGCGGTGAACCTATTATCCGCGCCCGAAACCTGGTGCCGCGTACGGCCTGCCCCCGAGGAATGAAATGCTCGACACACTACGCAAAATGACGTCCGGCTGGGTCGTCCAGATCATGATGCTGCTCCTGGTGATCAGCTTCGGCGTCTGGGGCGTGGCCGACGTTTTCCGGGGCTACGGCGCCAACGACATCGCCAAGGTCGGCAACATCCACCTCACCGGCGACGAGTTCCGCCGTCGCTTCAACAACGCGCTGCGCCAGCTCAGCCAGCAGTTCGGACAGAACATCACCGCCGAGCAGGCCACCCAGCTCGGCGTTCCGAGCCGCGTGCTCAGCCAGATGATCTCTGAAGCCACCCTCGACGACACCGCCAACTCGATGGGTCTCAGCCTGTCGTCCGAAACGGTCGGCCGCCTGATCCGCGAGGACCCCAACCTGCACGGGCCGACCGGTCAGTTCGACCGCTCCTATTTCGCCCAGGTCGCCCAGGCGCAGGGGCTGACCGAGGACGACCTGGTGCTGCTGCTCAAGGCCGACTATGTGCGCAACCAGCTCGACAAGGGCCTGACCGGCGACGTCACCGTTCCCGAGACGGTCATCAAGGCGCTTGCCGAGTATCGCGACGACTCGCGCATCATCAGCTACGCCGTGCTCAGCGCGCCTGCGGCAAGCGACATCCCAGACCCGTCCGACAGCGATCTCGCAGCCTATTTCGAGGCCCACAAGGCCGACTACAAGGCGCCCGAATACCGGTCGATCACCTATTTTTCCCTCAGTCCGGAGACGCTCGCCAAGCCCGACCAGGTGAGCGACGCCGACGCCCAGAAGCGCTACGACCAGGAGAAGAGCCAATTCTCCACGCCCGGCACCCGCCATGTCGAGCAGATCGTCTTCAAGGACAAGGCGGACGCCGAGGCCGCGGCCAAGGAACTCGCCGCCGGCAAGACCTTCGACGACCTGGCCAAGGAGCGTAATCTGAAAACCTCCGACATCGACCTCGGCCAGGTGACCAAGGACAAGATCGCCGATCCGGCGGTCGCCGACGCCGCCTTCGCCATGGCCGATGCCGGCGTCAGCGGCATTATCGACGGCCGTTTTGGCCCGGTGATCGTGCGCGTCAGCAACATCGTGCCCGAGGTGGTCAAGACCTTCGCCGAGGTCAAGGACCAGATCAAGAAGCAGATCGCCATCGAGCAGGCCACCAAGGAGGTCATCTCCACGCGCGACTCCATCGAGGATGCGCGCGCCGGCGGTTCGACGCTGGCCGAGGTGGCCAAGAAATACGGGCTGAAGCTGGTTACCGTGCCGGAGGTCGACCAGTCCGGCAACGCTCCCGACGGCACGCCCGTCGCCGATCTGCCGACGCTGGTGGTGTCGTCGGCCTTCCAGTCGGATGTCGGCATGGAGAACAATCCGATCGAGCCCACCCGCGACAACTTCTTTTGGTACGACGTCGCCAAGGTCATTCCGGCGCACGACCGCACGCTCGCCGAGGTGCACGACAAGGTGCTCGCCGCCTGGAAGAACGACGAGCGCCGCAAGAAGCTGGGCGAACAGGCCGACGCGCTCAAGGCCAAGCTCGGCCCCGGTGCCGATTTCGCCAAGGTGGCGGCGGACGCCGGCCTTGAGGTGAAAACTTCGGACAAGCTGACGCGCGGGTCGAGCCCGACCGCCGACCTTTCCGCCGCGGCCATCAACGCCGCCTTCGACGGTCCCAAGGGCACGATCGAGGTTGCCGACGGCACCACCGATATGAACAAGGTCCTGCTTGTCGTCGACGAGACCACGGTTCCGACGTTCAACCCCAAGGATCCTCAGCTCGCCCAGATCAAGAGCCAGCTCGACAGCCAGTTCGTCAACGACCTGCTCGCCGCCTACGTCGCCGAGCGCCAGTCGAAGATCGACATTCAGATCAACCAGGCCGCCCTCACCGCGGCTCTGGGTCTCAACCAGACCCAGTGACGGCAAACGGTACACACCGCCATGCTGGTCGAACCCGCCCTCGACGACTTCGCGCGCGCCTACGATGCCGGTGAGCCGCAGGTGCTCTGGACGCGGCTGGTCGCCGACCTCGAGACGCCGGTCTCGGCCATGCTCAAGCTGTCGGCCGGCCGCGCCAATTGCTTCCTGCTGGAATCGGTGGAAGGCGGCGCTGTGCGCGGCCGCTATTCGATCATCGGCATCGAGCCCGACCTGATCTTCCGCGCCACCGGCGGCAAGGCCGAGATCAACCGCGCGCCCGCTGCCGACAGCGACCGCTTCGAGGCGATGGCGGAGCCGGCGCTGGAGGCGCTGCGCACCATCATCGCCGAATCCCACATCCACCTGCCCCATGTTCTGCCGCCCATGTCGGCCGGCATCTTCGGCTATCTCGGCTACGATATGGTGCGCCAGATGGAGGCCCTGCCGGAGCCCAATCCCGACCCGCTCGGCTTCCCCGATGCGGTCATGATCCGGCCGACCGTCATCGTCGTCTTCGATGCCGTGCGCGACGAGATCACCATCGTCACCCCGGTGCGCGCCGAGCCCGGCACGAGCGCAGCACAGGCCCATGCCCGTGCCGTCGACCGCCTGACCGCGGTGGTCGATGCCCTCGACGCGCCGCTCGACAAGTCCGCCGAGGCCGCCGAGATCGACCCGGACGTGCCAGTGGTCTCCAACACGCCGCGCGAGACCTATCTCGACATGGTCCGGCGGGCGAAGGAATACATCGCCGCCGGCGACATCTTCCAGGTGGTCCTGTCGCAGCGCTTCGAGGCGCCCTTCCACCTGCCGCCGTTTGCCCTCTACCGCGCGCTCAGGCGTACCAACCCCTCGCCGTTCCTCTATTATCTCGACTTCGGCGGCTTCGCGATTGCCGGCTCTTCTCCCGAGATCCTGGTGCGCGTGCGCGACGGCGAGGTGACCATCCGGCCGATCGCCGGCACGCGCCCGCGTGGGCGAACGCCGGAGGAGGACAAGGCGCTGGCGGAAGAGCTGCTTGCCGATCCCAAGGAGCGCGCCGAGCACCTGATGCTGCTCGACCTCGGCCGCAACGATGTCGGCCGCGTCGCCGAGATCGGCTCGGTCAAGGTCACCGACCAGTTCTTCCTGGAATACTACAGCCAGGTCATGCACATCGTGTCGAACGTCGTCGGCCTGCTGTCGCCCGAGCACGACATGCTCGATGCGCTTGCCGGCGGCTTCCCGGCCGGCACCGTCTCCGGCGCGCCGAAAGTGCGCGCCATGGAGATCATCGACGAGCTGGAGCTGGAGAAGCGCGGCATCTATGCCGGCTGCGTTGGCTATTTCTCCGCCGACGGCGCCATGGATTCCTGCATCATCCTTCGCACCTCGGTGGTCAAGGATGGCAAGATGTACGTCCAGGCCGGCGCCGGCATCGTTGCCGATTCGGTGCCCGAGAACGAGCATGCCGAGTGCCAGGCCAAGGCCCGCGCCCTCTTCCGCGCGGCCGAAGAAGCCGTCCGCTTCGCCTCGCGGGTCGGGCGGGGGCAGTAGGGGCCGGCGACGGACAGCTTGCGCCCTTAGGACGAATTGTCCTATCCCTCAGTGAGATAGGGCAGACACCATGACCGTTCTCGTCATCGATAACTACGACAGCTTCACCTACAACCTCGTCCATTACATCGGCGAGCTGGGGGCGAAGCTCGCCGTGCGCCGCAACGACAAGATCACCGTCGACGAGGTGATGGCGATGGACCCCGAGGCCATCGTGCTCTCGCCAGGGCCCTGCACCCCCAACGAGGCGGGCATCTGCCTCGATCTGATCGCCCGCGCCGCACCGGAGATCCCGATCTTCGGCGTCTGCCTCGGTCATCAGGCGATCGGCCAGACCTTCGGCGGCGAGATCGTGCGCGCGCCCTCGCTCATGCACGGCAAGGTCTCGACCATCACCCATAACGGCCGCGGCGTCTTCCGCGGCATCAACCACACCTTCCAGGCGACCCGCTATCACTCGCTGACCATCGCGCCGGAGAGCGTGCCCGACGTGCTCGAGATCACCGCTACCGCCGATGACGGGGTCATCATGGGCGCCATGCACAAGCACTATCCGGTGCACGGCGTACAGTTCCATCCCGAGTCGATCGCCTCGGAGCACGGCCACCTGATCCTCAAGAATTTCCTCGACATCGCCGCCGACTGGAACGCAAAACACCGCCTGGCGCAGTCGGTCGCGTGATCAACGGTCCGGCGCGATGATAGAACTCTCGTCGCCCCTCATCCTGAGGCGCTCGTCCGCAGGACGAGCCTCGAAGGACAGGGGCGGCCCGTGGTTCGAGGCCCGGCTCCGCCGGGCACCTCACCATGAGGCCGGACAGGCGCTGGGAACCGGACAAGGGGGCAGACATGGCTGATCTCAAGGCCACCATCGGCAAGGTTGCCGCCGGCGAGCGGCTGTCGCGCGCGGAGGCGGAGAACGCCTTCGACATCATCATGTCGGGCGATGCCACGCCGGTGCAGATCGGCGCCTTCCTCACCGGCCTGCGCCTGCGCGGCGAGACCGTCGACGAGATCGCCGGCGCGGTCGCCACCATGCGCGCCAAGATGACCCCGGTGGCGGCCCCGGCCGATGCCATCGACATTGTCGGCACCGGCGGCGACGGCTCCGGCAGCTACAACATCTCCACCACCTCCGCCTTCGTGGTCGCCGGCGCCGGCGTGACGGTCGCCAAGCACGGCAACCGCGCGCTCTCCTCGAAATCCGGCGCCGCCGACACCCTCGCCGCCCTCGGCGTCAACATCGAGCTGACGCCCGACCAGATCGCTACCTGTATCCGCGAGGCCGGCATGGGCTTCATGTTCGCCCCGGCCCATCATTCGGCCATGCGCCATGTCGGCCCGGCCCGGGCCGAGCTCGGCTTCCGCACGGTCTTCAACCTCATCGGCCCGCTCTCCAATCCGGCCAGCGTCAAGCGCTACCTGCTCGGCGTCTTCTCGCCCGACTGGGTCGAGCCGCTCGCCAATGTGCTGGCGAGCCTCGGCGCCGAGAGCGCCTGGGTCGTCCATGGCGACGGCGGCCTCGACGAAATGTCACCCGCGGGCGAGACCCGGGTCGCCCAGCTCAAGGACGGCAAGGTCACCACCTTCGCCGTTATCCCCGCCGATGCCGGGCTGAAAAGCTGGCCCTTCGCGGCGATCAAGGGGGGCGACGCCGCCCACAATGCCGAGGCACTGAAGGCCGTGCTCGCCGGCGAGAAGAACGCCTATCGCGACACCGTGCTGCTCAATTCCGGCGCCGCACTGGTGGTCGCCGGCCTGGCCGGCGATCTCAAGCAAGGCGCCGCGATGGCCGCCGAAAGCATCGACACGGGCAAGGCCGCCGAGCGGCTCGACCTGCTGGTCAAGGTCTCCAACGGCTGAGCATGGACGACACGACGCCCCTCCGCGTCGCGCTTGCCCAGTGCGGCGCCGATGCCGACCACGCCGCGCTGGTCGCCGAGGCGGCAGCCGCCGGCGCCGACATCGTCGTCTTCCCGGAGATGCTGTCGAACGGCTGCCCGACCTATGCGCTCGGCGATGCCGCAGGAGAGGCCGCGTGGCGGGCGAGCGCGACGACCTCAGACGGCGCCTTCGTCGAAGGCTTCCGCGACGCCGCGCGCAAGCACCGCATCCATGTCGTCACGACGTTGCTTGAGCGCGCGCCCGACCCGTTCAACGCCGCCCTGCTGATCGCCCCCGACGGGACGACGGCGCTCACCCATCGCAAGGTCCACACCTGCTTCTTCAACCCGCCGGAGGAATCCTGTGGGCGCGGCACCACGGCCGACGTCGCCACCATCGCCACCAAAGCCGGCCCGGTGACGGTCGGCCTGATGATCTGCATGGACCGCGAATATGCCGATATTGCCGCGGCGCTGTCCGCCGCCGGCGCAGAGCTGGCGCTGGTGCCGAATTGCTGCGACCTTGCCAGCGACCCGGCGGTCGGCGATGTTCGCATGGCGCAGGCGCGCGGGCGCGCCTTCGAGACCGTGATGGGCATGGCGGTTGCCAACTATCCGCGCCCCAAGGCGGACGGACACTCCTTTGCCGTCGGCCCGACCGGTGCCATGCTGGCGCAAGCCGGCGAAGCGCCGGAACTGCTGATCGCCGACTTCGACCTGAACGAAATCCGCAAGCTCCGGCGCGGAGACTGGTTCCGTTGGCGCGAGACGAAAATGGTGGCGGCCGAATGAGCGATATCCTGAAGACCATCGAGCAGGCCAAGCGCGCCGAGATCGCGGCGGCGAAACAGGCAACGCCGCAGGCCGAGATCGAAGCCCATGCCAAGGACCAGCCGCCGCCACGCGGCTTCCTTGCCGCGCTTGAACGCACCATTGCGACCGGTCGTCCGGCGCTCATTGCCGAGATCAAAAAGGCCAGCCCCTCCAAAGGCTTGATCCGCGAGGACTTCGATCCGCCGAGCCTGGCCAGCGCCTACAAGGCCGGCGGCGCGACCTGTCTTTCGGTGCTCACCGACAGCCGCTTCTTCCAGGGCGGCGCCAGCGATCTGGTCTCGGCGCGCCGCGCTGTCGACCTGCCGGCGATCCGCAAGGACTTCATGTTCGAGCCCTATCAGGTCTTCGAGGCCCGGGCGCTGGGCGCCGACTGCATCCTCATCATCATGGCCGCCCTGAGCGACGCCGACGCCCAGGCCATCGAGGCGACCGCGCTCGATCTCGGCATGGACGTGCTGATCGAGGTCCACAATGCCGGGGAGCTCGACCGCGCGCTCCAGATGAAGTCGCGGCTGGTCGGCATCAACAATCGCGACCTCCACACCTTCGAGACCCGTCTCGAAGTCAGCGAGACCCTTGCCCCCAGGGTGCCGAAGGACCGTGTCCTGGTCGGCGAGAGCGGCATCTTCACGCCCGCCGATATCGCCCGCCTCCAGGCGGTCGGTATCGGCGCCTATCTGGTCGGCGAGAGCCTGATGCGCGAAGCCGACGTTGCCGCCGCCACCGCCCGCCTGCTCGGCACCACCGTCGCGGCGTGATGGCCTATACGATCCGCCGGGCCCGACCGTCGGAATACGCCCTCCTGCCCGAGATCGAGCGCGCCGCCGCCTCCCTCTTCGCGACCGTCGACTGGCTCACCTTCGACCGCGACCATGTCAGCGACCCCGAATTCATCGCGGCCGTGGCAGAGAGCGGCGCCATCTTCGTCGCCGCCGACGATGACGACGTGCCGGTCGGCTTCGCTCTCACCGGCTTCCTCGATCGCGCCCTGCACATCCACGAACTGGACGTCGCCCCACTGCATGGACGCCGTGGCCTCGGCCGCCGGCTGCTCGATGCCGCTTGCGCCTTCGCCGTCGCCGAAGGCGCCCCGGCCGTGACCCTCTCCACCTTTCGCGACATCCCCTGGAACGGCCCGTTCTACGCCAGGATCGGCTTCCGCGAGGTGCCGCGAAACCGATGGACCCCGGCCTTCCATCTGCTGCATCATCGCGAGGCGGAACTCGGCCTTCCCGTTCGAACGACGCTGTTTCATGCTGAAGGAGCTGGCGTGAAGAAGACGCTCACCCATCTCGACAGGACCGGTGCCGCCGGGATGGTCGATGTCGGCGCCAAGGCGATGACCGAGCGCGTCGCTGTCGCCGAGGGCGCGGTCACCATGAAGCCCGCTACCCTCGATCTCATACTCTCCGGCAACGCCAAGAAGGGTGACGTCGTCGGTGCGGCGCGCATCGCCGGCATCATGGCGGCCAAGCGCACCCACGAGTTGATCCCGCTCGCCCACCCGCTGGGGCTCACCTCGGTGGCCGTCGACATCACGCCGGATACGGACCTTCCCGGCTTGCGCGTCCGCGCCAGTGCCAAGGTCGCCGGCAAGACCGGCGTCGAGATGGAGGCTTTGACCGCGGTTTCGGTCGCCTGCCTCACCGTCTACGACATGGCCAAGGCGGTCGACCGCGGCATGGCGATCACCGGCATCCGCTTGCTTGAGAAGCGCGGCGGCAAATCCGGAACATGGAAGGCCAAGGGACCGCGATCATGACCCCGCTCATTCCCGTCGACGAGGCCGTCGCCCGCATCATCGTCGGCGCCGCACCGACGCCGTCCGACTATGTGGCGCTCAGCCAGGCCGCTGGGCGCACGCTCGCCGAGCCGCTCAAGGCGCGGCGCAGCCAGCCGCCCTTCGACGCCTCCTCCATGGACGGCTATGCCGTGCGCACCGCCGATGTCGCCACGGTGCCGGCAACGCTGAAGGTAGTCGGCATGGCCGCCGCCGGCCGCCATTTCGAGGGCACCATCAGTGCCGGCGATGCGGTGCGCATCTTCACCGGCGCCCCGCTGCCGCCCGGCGCCGACGCCGTCCTCATCCAGGAGAACACGACGGCCCACGACGACGGCACCGTGACCGCCAACGAGCCGGTCGCCGCCGGCCGCCATATCCGTCGTGCCGGGCTCGATTTCCAGGAGAACGCGCTGCTGCTCGAGGCCGGGCGCCGGCTCGGCATGCGCGAGCTGGCGCTCGCCGCCGCCATGGGCCACGCCCACCTCGCCGTGCGCCGCCCTCCCGTGGTCGCCATCATCGCCACCGGCAACGAGCTGGTCGCGCCGGGTGACCTGCCGACGCCGGACCAGATCTTCGCCGCCACCTCGCCGGGCCTTGCCGCCTATGTAAATGCGCTCGGCGGCGAAGCGCACGATCTCGGCATCGTCCGCGACGACCGCGCCGCCATCGCCCGGACGGTGGAGCGCGCCCTGGCGCTCCCCGCTGATCTGGTGCTCACCATCGGCGGCGCCTCGGTCGGCGACCATGATCTGGTCCAGGACGCGCTCACCGACGCCGGCCTGACGCTCGATTTCTGGCGGATCGCCATGCGTCCCGGCAAGCCGCTGATGTTCGGCCGCATCGAGGAGACCCGCGTCCTTGGCCTTCCCGGCAATCCGGTGTCGAGCCTGGTCTGCGCCATCTTGTTCGTGCGGCCGCTGATCGCCGCCCTCCTCGGCCAGAAGCCGCACGACCCGAGCGAGTTGGCCATCCTCGGCGGTGATCTGCCCGAAAACGACGGCCGTCAGGACCACATCCGCGCCCGCCTGGCGACCCGGCGCGGCGAACTGCCGGCGGCAATGCCGCTGCCTGTCCAGGACTCCTCCATGCTCGGCGTCTTCGCCACCGCCGACTGCCTCATCGTGCGGGCGCCGCACGCCCCGGCCGCCAAGGCCGGCGAGCCCTGCCGCATCATTCCCCTGCCCTGACCCCCACGGCTTAAGGTTAAGGAACGATTGCCGTGGACTGTGACGGCCACCGTCACCAGAATCAGCAGCAGTGCAGGAGGCAACGGCCATGCAGACCACCGAACGCCGCCGCGAAAGACGTCAGATCGCCTATCTCGGCGCAGAGGTCACCTTCAATCAGAAGCGCTCAGGCATGGACTGCCTGGTGCGCAACATCGCCCCCTCCGGCGCGCTGGTCACCTTCGCCGACCGCACGCCGTTTCCCGAAGAGCTCGAGCTGCATATTCCGCAGCGCGGCCGCTCCTTCCGCGGCACGGTCATCTGGCGCAGCCTCGACTGCGCCGGTCTGGCGCTGCAGCCGCTGAGCGCGGGCGCCACAGACGGCTCGCTCGCCGGCATCCGCCGCCAGCAGGCCCTGAAGCGGGAAAACCGCGCCCTCCGCCGCCGCTACGACTCGCCCATCTGACGAGCCTGCGAACCGCTGGGCATGCAGCGGCAGTCTATGCCGGGACCGCGTCGACCATGTCCCAGTGGCTGGTCGACATCATGCGGCGGGTCAGATGGGCACGCATTGCCGCACGCGCGCCATCTTCGTCGCCGGCCACGATCGCGTCATGAATCAGCCGATGCTGCGCGTTGACGACCGCCAGGGCGCACGCGCCCCATCAAGAAACTCGCTGATTGGACAATGCTTTGGCTTCCGATAGGCTTTGCTTGACCGCTATCGCCTTCGACAGCCAAGATGATACTTAGGAGGCAATTGACCACCTGTCGTTCCTAGAACCATCACCCCGGCTGATGCGTCTCCTGATCGTCGACGACAACACAACACTGGCCGACTGGCTCGCCAAGCTCCTGCGTGGCAGCAACTATGTCGTGGATTGCGTTTACGACGCCGAGAGCGCGGCGCACGGCACGGATTTAGAGAACTACGATCTTCTGATCGTCGATTTGACCCTGCCCGGGATGAGCGGCATCGAGCTGGTTCGTCATGTGCGCAGCGCGGGCTTCTCGACGCCGATCCTGATCCTGACCGCCAAGGATGCAGTGCAGAACCGTGTCGAAGGCCTCGATGCCGGGGCCGACGACTATCTGACCAAGCCGTTCGAGATCGAGGAGCTGGATGCCCGCCTTCGCGCCCTTTTGCGGCGCGCCAAGACAACGCTGAAGTCGGAGTTGCGCTTCGGTCCGCTGTCGTTTGATCAGAACACGCGCTTGTTCGCCGCCAACGGCATCGATCTCCATGTCTCGCCGCGGGAGCATGTTCTGCTCGAAACGCTACTGCGACGGGCCGGTGCCACGGTGAGCAAGGAGATGCTGCTGGAGAGCAGCTACGGATTCGGCGACGATGTAAATCTCAGCGCGATCGAGGTCCACATCCACAGACTGCGCAAGAAGCTCGAGAATTCCGGTGTTTCCATCGTAACCCTGCGGGGCCTGGGCTACCTGCTGAGGCTCGACCCGTCTTGAGCGCACGCGCCCGCGGTCACGGCAGCCTGCGCTTTAACCTGATGGTGTGGCTGGTCGTGCCCGTTGCCGCGATATTGGCGGCGAGCGTCTGGCTCTCCTACGGCAGCGCGTTGCGGCAGGCGACGCTGGTCATGGACCGCAACCTGACGGCGTCCGCGCGGATCATCGCCGAGCAGTTGCAGTATCGTGATGGGCAAATCGGCGCCACCATCCCGCCCGCGGCGCTGGAGCTGTTCGTGTCGGACAGTCATGATGAGGTGGCCTATGCGGTCATTGGGCCGGCGCACGATCTGATCGCGGGTTTCCCTGGCCTCACGGCACCGAAGACCCTGCCCGCTGAGTTCCAGTCGCACTTCTTCGAAACCATGTTCCGGACCGAAGCGATGCGGACGGTGATCCTGCGCCAGCCGGTGGCAACGCCGACCGGGACAATCACGGTGAGCGTCATGGTCGGAGAGACCCAGAAGGCGCGTGAGGCGCTGTTCCGGGCCCTGTGGTTCCGCGGTTTTGCAGAGCAGGCGGCTCTTGTGCTCGCCGCAGCGCTGGCGATCTGGGTCGGCATCAATCGCGAACTGCGGCCACTGCTGAGCTTGCGTCAGGCGGTACTCGAGAGACCAGCCGACCGTTTCGAGCCCTTCGATGCGCGATCGGTCCAGTCGGAAGTGCGCCCGCTTGTCGACGCGCTCAACAGCCACATGGAGCGGCTAAGGCAGCATCTCGACCGTCAGAGACGGTTCCTCGAACACGCGGCGCACCAGTTGCGCACGCCGCTGACGATCATGAAGGCGCAAATCGGGGTTGCGCGGCGCACGCATGACACCGCCGAGGGCAGCTCGGCGCTGGCCGGCGTCGACGAGAATCTGACTGCGATGTCGCGCCTGACCAACCAGCTTCTCACCCTCGGCCGCATGGATCATGACCGCTCGGCCCTGCCGAGCGAGCGGATCGACCTCGGCACCATCGCGCGCGAGGCGGTCAGCGAGGCCGCGCCGCGCGCGCTCGACAACCGCGTCGAGCTGGTGCTGCAGACCGAAGCACCCTGCGAGGTCATGGCGAGCGCTGTGCTGGCGCGCGAGATCGTCAACAACCTCATCGACAACGTCATCCACTATGCCGGTGCGGGCACGATCGCGACGATTAGCGTTGGCAGGGATGCCGACGCGGCGATTCTGGCCGTGGACGACGACGGTGTCGGCGTGACGCAGGAGGAGCTGCCGGGGCTTTTCGAGCGGTTTCGGCGCGGGCGCGCCGCGCCCAACGGCGGTAGCGGCCTTGGCCTGTCCATCGTTGCCGAAATCGCCCAGATGTTCGGCGGCTCGGCGCAGCTTGCCCCTTCATCCGGCGGCAAGGGATTGCGCGTCGAAGTCAGACTGCCGCTTGTGGACGCCGAGCGGCGGCAACAACCGGCCGTCCGCGGAGCATCGCGGCCTGCCTAGCGGCTCGCGCCCGCCCGCTCGACGAACATGTTCGTGTAGGTCCCCGCCAGATCGATCGGCTTGTCGTGGACGCGCGACTTGATCGCCGAGAGGACCGCCAGAACATTCTCTGGTCCACCGTCCGGCATGCGGCCGTCTTCAGTGAACATCGCCTTCCCGCGTGCCAGCGCCTCGACATACATTGCCTTGTCCCCGACGTAGAAATCGGCGGGCATGAGTGCGGCGATCTCTTCGGCCGAGTGCATGCGGATGAAGTGCATGGTCCTGACGAAGGCGTTCGCCAGCTTCTGCACGGTGTCCTTGTGGGTATCGACCCACGCGGTCTCCATGTAGAGGCAGGCGGCCGGATAGAGGCCACCGAGCGCCGCGATCGTGCCGGCGTCGTCACGCATGTCGATCAGCACCCGCGCCTGTCCGGTCTTCAGCAGGCGCGACACCGTCGGCTCGGTGGTCATGGCCGCCTGAATTTGATCGTGCTGCACAGCCGCGATCAGCGTGTCGCCCGCTCCGACGGGAACCGGCGTCACTTCGCTGATTTTCACTCCCGCCTTGAGCAACAGAAATTCGGTCAGAAAATCGGTTGAAGAGCCGAGGCCAGTCACCCCGATGCGCTTGCCCTTGAAGTCGCCTACCGAACGGATTTCGGGATGCGTGGCGGAGACCAATTCGACCTCGCCCGGAACACGGCTCAACTGAACCACCGACTCGGTATACTTGCCGAGCGCCTGGAGATCGATGTTGTGATCATAGAAGCCGATCACGCCCTGAACGGCGCCGGCGAGCATCTCATCGGCCGCTTCAACGCCCGCCGGCTCGCTGAGCAGCGTGACGTTGAGGCCCTCGCTGTCGAAATAGCCGAGCTTCTGTGCGAGCACCGCCGGCAGATAGATCTGCTTCTCGATGCCGCCGATCATGATCGAGACGTCTTCAGCATGCGCAGGTGCCAGGCACAGCACGCCGAAGATGACGGCAATGGCCGGCGTTGCGAGGCGCAATGCCATGGCAGACCTCCCCACTCCTCCCCATGCCGCCGGTCTCCGCCAGCGGTCATCGGCGGGCCTTCTGCAGCCCTTCGAGCCGAAAGGGTTGCTGCCAAATCATACAGAAGTGTGCGGGGTCTGGCGACGCTCCGTCACCACCGGGCCGGACCTGGAGACGCCAAGAGAAAGGCGGCCCGCAGGCCGCCTTTCCCAAACCGATTTCCGGCGCGGCGGACCGCGCCGCCGGCAAGCTCCGCTACATGATGCCTTCGAGCTTCTTGGCGTTGAGCACGTACTTGTTGGTGTAGGTCTTGGCGAGATCCACCTTGCCGGTAATCTTGCCGGCAGCCTTCTGGATGTCGAACACCGTCTGCGGCCCGCTCTTCGGCATGATGCCGAGGCCGTCCAGGTTGAACTGGCCCCAGTCCGCCTTCAGCGCCTTGACATACTCGGCCTTCGACGTCAGCGGGTTGCTCACGAAGTCCTTCGGCATCTGGTCGGCAACCGCTGCCGCATCGTGCTTCTTCATCCACTCCAGGGTGGCGACAAGCCCGTCGACCACGCTCTGGGCGACCTTCTCGTGCGTCTTCAGCCACTCGGCGCGGACCAGCACACCTGCCGCCGGGTAGTCGCCACCGAGCCACTTCTGCACGCCGGCCCCGGTCGAAAGGTCGATGGCGGAGTAACCGACGCCCAGCTTCTCGATCGCGTTCACGGTCGGCTCGCTGGTGATGCCGCAGATCGCCTTGCCGTACTTCAACGCGGAGATCATCGTCTGGCCGGCACCGGCAGCGATCTTGGAGTAGTCCTTGGAAGTCATGCCGGCACGGGTCGAGACATAGCTCACCAGGTCATCCGTGCCCGAGCCGATGTCGGTCACACCGACAGCCTTGCCTTTCCAGTCGGTGGGCGACTTCACGTTGGTGCCCTTGGCGCACATGATGCGCTCGCCGGGGGCGACCGCCAGCTGGATGAGGTTGATGACGTCCTTGCCCTTTTGCTGGAAGTCGATGGTATGGACGTACCAGGCGCCGGCCGCATCGACCTGACCCGACACCATCGCGTCCTCGGCACCGACGCCGCCGGCCTGTTCGGTGCTCAATTCGACGTTGACGCCATACTTCTTGAACATACCCAGGCTCTGGGCGAGCTGGTATTCTAGGTAGATCTGCTTGTCGATGCCGCCGACCATCAGCTTGAACGTCGGCATGTCGGCGGCGACTGCCGCTCCGGACAGGCACGCGCCCATGACCATGACGGCTGCGGTACCGGTAAGCCCGCAGATCAGCTTCTTCATGCTCATTGCTCCTTCCTCCACTTGTAGAGGCTCAGGTGTGAGCCTCCCCCTTGATGCCGCCCGAATGCTTCGCCGGTCAGATGCCGGCAACATCCCTCTCCCGGGTCGCCGCCGGCTGCCAGGCCAGCAGCCGCTTCTCGATCATGGTCATCAATGCTTCGGCACTGAGCGCCAGCACACCGATCACCAGCATGGCGCCGAACACGCCGTTGGCGTCGAAGGTGTTCTGCGCCGTAGCGATCACCAGGCCGAGGCCGCGCTGCGAACCGAGGAACTCGCCGACGATCGCGCCGATGATCGAGAAGCCGAGCGCGACGTGCAGGCTGGCGATGATCCAGGTCAGCGCCGATGGAAACACGACGTGCTGAACCACCTGCCAGCGCGAAGCGCCGAGAATGCGCGCATTCGCGACCAGATTGCGATCGACGCTGCGCACGCCCTGGAAGGCGTTGAAGAACACGACGAAGAACACCAGAACGGCGGCGAGCATCACCTTGGACGACAGCCCAAGGCCCAGCCAGATGGTGAAGATCGAGCCGAGGACGATGCGCGGCAGCGCGTTCACAATCTTGATGTACGGTCCGAAAACGTCCGCCAGATACGGAATTTCGCCCAGCAGCACGCCGAAGATGATGCCGCTTCCGACGCCGAAGACGAACCCGAGCAGGGATTCTTCAAGTGTCACCCCGATCTGGAGCCACAGGGAGCCATAGGCGGTGCCGTTGACGGCCCAATCCGCCAAGCGCAGCACGATCCCGACCGGCGAGCCGAAGAAGAACGGGTCGATGACGTTCAGGTCGCTGAACAACTCCCAGCCGCCGACGACGATGACGAAGGCAGCCAACTGCCCGATCAGGACAAGCTGTTTGCGGCGCCGTGCGCGCTGGTGCGCATTGGCGGCAATCGACTCTTCGTCCACGGCGGCATTCGCCGTGGCCATGGTCGCTGAGGCCTCGGCCATCATGCCGCCGCTCCGCGCGCAGGCGCCGCTACGGCCGTGCGCGAATAGGCCTGCTGGACCTCGTCGCGCAGTGTCTCCCAGATGTGATGGTGCAGCTCGAGGAAACGCGCGTTGAAGCGGATTTCCTGGACGGCGCCGCGGGGCCGCGGAAGGTCGATGTCGTAGACCGCCTTCACCGTGCCCGGCCCCGCCGTCATCACGACGACCCGATCAGCCAGCGCAATAGCTTCCTCGAGATCGTGCGTGACGAACATCACCGACGGCTCGCTGCGCTCCCACAGCGTCAGCAATTCGTTCGACATGATGGCCCGGGTCTGCACGTCGAGCGCAGAAAAAGGCTCATCCATCAGCAGGATGCTCGGCTTGTTGATAAGCGCGGCGGCAAGGCTGACGCGCTTGCGCATGCCACCGGAAAGCTGATGGGGATAGTGGTCCTCGAAACCTGAAAGTCCGACGGTCTTCAACCACTCCCGTGCCTGCGCCATCGCCTCCTTCTTGGCGACGCCACGGAACGTGGGCCCGAGCGCGACATTGGCAACCACGGGCTTCCAGGGGAGCAGCGCATCGGTCTGGAAGACGAAGCTCGCGCCCTTGGTGATGCCGTCCACGATGTTGCCGGAAACCCGGACGGTGCCGCCGCTTGGCCGCTCAAGACCCGCTGCCAGGGTCAGCGTCGTGGACTTGCCGCAGCCGGTCGGCCCGACGATGGCACAGAACTGGCCGGGCGGGACAGTGAGGTCCACGTCGCGGATGGCCGTCATCACGCTTCCCGTCGGCGTGACGAAGCGCTTGGTGACGTTCGTCAACTCGATGCCGCCAAGCGCGTTTGCACGAGGCATTACCCCTGCCTCCGGCTCGGCGCGCCGGTCACAATGCGAATATGAGAGCGTATGGCGGCCTGGGCACACGTTGCCTGAAGCCGCCGCTGACATGATGTCATCGGGCGTTCCTCCTCACGTGCTCGCCATCCCGTCGGGGTCTTTCGCCCCGTTGCGTTCGAGCAACGCAATGCAGACGCTAGCCGGCGAAGCTTTCAGCCAGCTTTCAGCGCAGGCGCATGCAGGATCGTCCGAGGCTGACGCACTGCACGATCCCGATTGCCCGTCGCCTGATCCCAAGACAGGGCAGCGAGCTTTCGGAGTTGCAGCCGATGCGGCGTGCAGGCCCTTGCCGTTTCGGCGCCATCCGCAGCCAAACAAAGTCGCCGGCCGCCCACTTATCCGTGGCCACTCAAAGACGGCGCCCCTACCGGTGGAGTGGCGCCGCTGGCTCCATCGCCTTTACCGAATATCAATGGGGTTGTGGAACACACTAGGAACATGTATTTTGTTCCTGATTTGTACCGATTCTGCCGAGCGCGCGGGAACCCCCATGCTGACACGTAAGCAACTCGAACTGCTCATGTTCGTCCATGAGCGCCTGAAGGAGACGGGCATTCCGCCGTCCTTCGACGAGATGAAGGACGCCCTCGACCTGCGCTCCAAGTCGGGCATCCACCGGCTCATCAAGGCGCTGGAGGAACGCGGTTTCATCAAGCGGCTGCCCAACCGGGCGCGCGCGCTGGAGGTCATCCGGCTGCCGGAGAACATGCAGACCAGCCTGGCGGCGGCGCGCACCCGCGGCTTCTCGCCGAGCGTCATCGAGGGCAATCTCGGTCGCGTTCGCGAGGCGCCGGAGAGCGCCAACAGCAACGAGCCGGTGCTGGTGCCGGTCATGGGCCGCATCGCCGCCGGCGTGCCGATCGATGCGATCCAGCATCAGAGCCACACGATCGGCGTGCCGCCCGACATGCTGACGCCCGGCGAGCATTTTGCGCTGGAGGTGCGCGGCGATTCCATGGTCGAGGCCGGCATTCTCGACGGCGATACGGTGCTCATCCGGCGCAGCGACAGCGCCGACACCGGCGATATCGTCGTGGCGCTGGTCGACGAGGAAGAGGCAACGCTGAAACGCCTGCGCCGCAAGGGCGCCTCGGTCGCACTGGAGGCCGCCAACCCGGCCTATGAGACGCGCATCTTCGGTCCCGACCGCGTGCGCATCCAGGGCCGGCTTGTGGGCCTCATCCGGCGGTATTAGGCCGCTTCGGGCTGGACGTCCCGTTCCTTCCCGCCAAGGCGGGAGCCCGCGGTGGATTGACCGTTTGGCACGTCCTGCCCGGATGCCCGCCTGCGCGGGCATGAACCGCGCATATTGCGAGGCCTATTCCCGCACCGGCGGCATGAACGGCCGCCGCGTCTCAGGATAGGCAGTGGTCACCCGGAAGACCGGCTTGCCGGCCTTCGTTCCGGTCACATAGAGCGCATGGGCGCCATGGCGCGCCACGTCTTGCGCGTCGACGACGACGGCTGCGTTGCGGCACGCGGCAGATGCCGCGAAGCGCGACACCACCACCGTCGCCAGGCGGCAATCCTCGTGGAGTGCGCGGGCGCTTCCCCCCACTGCCACCTTCGCCCCATCCTTGCCCAGCGGCGCCACACATCCGAGTGCATCGCAGGCGACGTCGGTCTTGAGCGCCGGTTCTTTCGCATCGCGCCCGTCGCCGTCGGCGCGCAGCCAGTTGTCGACGACGAAATCCTCTCCCTTGCCGTTGACCACGGCATAGAGCCCCTCGGTGCCGCGCACCGCCACCGTGATCCCGCGATCGTCGATGAGCACATCCGGGTGGGAGGCTGCCAGCGCCAGCGGCAGCGCCAGCGCCATCGGCACCAGCCCGGCGAGCCGCCAGCGCTCGCGCCACAGCGCCAGCCACAGGAAGCCGCTGCCGATCAGCCCGAGCGACAGGAGCGGCATGGCGGACACGACGCCGTGGCCGGCGGACCAGGCCGCGACCTGGCGGGCCACCGCCGTCACCCAGTCGAGGCCCCAGCCCATGACGGCGAGCGGCAGCGCCTCCAGCCCGAAGGGCATGAGCACCAGCGCGGCGAGCGCCATCGGCATGACGATGGTGCCGACCACCGGCATAGCCGCGAGGTTGGCGACAAGTGTCAGCGGCGCCACCCGCTGGAAGTGGAAGGCGGCGAGCGGCGCCGTCGCCAGGCCCGCGATGAGCGAGGTGACCACCAGGCTCGTTGTGGCGCGCCGCAATCGCCCGAGCACGCCGGTCGCGCCTCGCATGTCGAGCTGGAGCCGCCGCTCGCGCCAGACGGTGAGCGCCTCGTAGCCGGCAACCAGCGCCACGGTCGCGGCGAACGACATCTGGAAGCTTGCCGTGGTGATGCTCTCCGGCGCCAGCACGAGGATGACGAAGGCGGCCAGTGCCACGTTGCGCAGCGTGATCGCCGGCCGGTCGAGCATCACCGCGACCAGCATGAAGGCGAGCATGACGAAGGCGCGCTGGGTGGCGATCCCCGCGCCGGAGATGCCGAGATAGACGGCGGCCACGGCGAGCGCGCCGGCCGCCGCCCATTTCTTGATCGGCCGGTTGAGCGCCAGCCCCGCCGACAGCGCCAGGAGCGCCCGGATCAGCCAAAAGGCGGTACCGGCAATGAGCGCCATGTGCAGGCCGGAAATCGCCAGCATATGCGCCAGGCCCGAGGCGCGCATGGCGTCCTGGGTCGATTGTGCAATGCCGCCGCGGTCGCCGGTGACCAGCGCGGCGGCGAGATGGCCGCCGTCGCCGGGAAGCGCCGCCTCGATCCGCCGGCGGATCAGGTCGCGCAAGTGCGCCAGCGGTTGCCCCAGCCGCACCGCCAGCGGCGCCGGTCCGAGCATCGTCGGCTTGGCCGCGCCATAGGCAAAGCCGACGGCACCGATCCCGGCATAGTAAGCAACGCGCGCGAAATCGTAGCCACCCGGCATCACCGCGCCGGCGGTTCAAGCCGTGCCCGCAGCGTCACCGCCTCGCCGACATAGAGCGCGTCGGCCTTGCTGCGCACGGTCACCCGCACCAACCGCGGCACGGGCCCCCTGCCGAGGTCGCTCATGTCGTGCACCCGGAGATAGATGCGGGCGCCGTGCACGCCGGACTCCTCGCGCTCCGCGATCCAGCCGGCCACCGTCACTGTCGCCGCGCGCGCCATCACCGGCGCCGCCACTTGGTCGGTTCTCAGCTTTTCGGCCAGGAGCCCTGAGGCAATGCAGGCCGCCACCACCAGCACCCGGAAGGCGACCACGCGGTAACGGGTACGCCACGCCGCCACGATGAGAAGGACGGCAGCACCGCCCAGCGCCGGCGCCCAAGGTTCCGCCGGCAGCGCAAAATAGATGAGGATGCCGCTGCCGAAGGCGACCGGCAGCCACAGGAACCCGCGCCCGGCCTCGATCTCGCGCTCGAAGGCGGCGGCAAGCGCCAGCCATGCGGCCGCCGGCCATCCCGCAAGCCGGCGCAGCCGCCCCGGCAGCACGAAAGGCAGCGGCTGGCGCGATGTCGTCTCCGCGCTTTCCCTCGCTGCCGTCTTCTCGCGGTCCCCGTGCGCCATGCGCCCGCCCTCTGGCGCCATGCTAACGCGCCAAGGAGCGGCTGTCAGTTTAGGTTCCGCGCGTCCCCGGCGATCTCAACGCCCCGCCATCGCCTTGGCATAGGTGTCGCGCAGCCCGATGGTGCGCACGAAGACCGGCTTGTCCGGCTGAGAATCCTGATCGCGCTTGAAATAGCCCTGCCGTTCGAACTGCACCGGCGCCTCGTCGTTACCGGCCACGATCGCCGGCTCCAGCCGCGCATCGGGCAGCACCACCAGCGACTCCGGGTTCAGGTCCGCGGCGAAGTTGCCGGCGTCCGGGTCGGGCCGGCTGTAGAGCGGGCCGACCAGCCGCACCTCGGCCTTGACCGCGTCGGCAGCCGAAACCCAGTGCAGCGTGCCCTTCACCTTGCGCCCGTCGGGCGGCGTGTTGCCGCCGCGTGTCTCGGGATCATAGGTGCAGATAAGCTCCACGACCTCGCCGTCGGCATCCTTCACCACATCCGTGCAACGGACGAAATAGGCATAGCGCAAACGCACCTCGGCGCCCGGCGAAAGGCGGAAGAACTTCTTCGGCGGGTCCTCCATGAAGTCGTCGCGCTCGACATAGATCTCGCGGCTGAAGGTGACCAGCCGCGTGCCGGCGCTCGGGTCCTCGGGATTGTTCACGGCTTCGAGCTGCTCGCTCTCGCCTTCCGGATAGTTGGCGATCGTCACCTTGAGCGGCTTGAGCACCGCCATGCGCCGCGCCGAGGTCTTGTTCAGCGCCTCGCGTACCGCATTGTCGAACATGGCCACGTCGACGCGGCTGTCGGCGCGCGCCACGCCGATTGCCGTGGCGAAGCTGCGGATCGCCTCCGGCGGCACGCCGCGCCGGCGCAGGCCCGCGATCGTCGGCATGCGCGGGTCGTCCCAGCCCGACACGTGGCCGTCGCGCACCAGCGTCGTCAGCACCCGCTTGGAGAGCACGGTGTAGTCCATGTTGAGCCGCGCGAACTCGATCTGCCGCGGTCGCGAGGGCACCGGCAGGTTGTCGAGCAGCCAATCGTAGAGCGGCCGGTGGTCGGCGAATTCCAGCGTGCACAGCGAGTGCGTCACGCCCTCGATCGCGTCCGACTGGCCGTGGGCGAAATCGTAGCTCGGATAGATGCACCATTTGTCGCCGGTGCGCGGATGCGTGGCGTGCAGGATGCGGTAGAGCACCGGATCGCGCAGGTTGATGTTGCCCGCCGCCATGTCGATCCGGGCGCGCAGCACGCGCGCGCCGTTGGGGAATTCACCGGCGCGCATGCGGCGGAAGAGGTCGAGGTTCTCCTCGACGCTGCGCTCGCGGAACGGGCTGTCGATGCCCGCCTCGGTCAGCGTGCCGCGCGTGGCGCGCGTCTCCTCCGCGCTCTGGTCGTCGACATAGGCCTTGCCGGTGCGGATCAGGTGCTCGGCCCATTCGTAGAGCTGCTCGAAATAGTCGGAGGCGTGGTAGAGGTGCTCGCCCCAGTCGAAGCCCAGCCAGTGCACGTCGCGCTTGATCGCGTCGATGAATTCCTGCTCCTCCTTCACCGGATTGGTGTCGTCGAAGCGCAGGTGGCAGCGCCCGCCGAACTCCAGCGGGACGCCGAAATTCAGGCAGATCGACTTGGCGTGGCCGATATGCAGATAGCCGTTCGGCTCGGGCGGAAAGCGGGTGACAATGGTGGTGTGCTTCCCCGCGGCGAGGTCGTCGCGCACGATGTCGCGGATGAAGTCCTGCCCGGCCTCGCGCGTCGTTGTTTCAGTGGTCATTTCAGGAGAATCCTTGTGGCCGGCATTCGCTGTCCCGGCCCTTTGCGCCGTCTATCTGCCAAATCCTTGCGGGTACGCCAAGGGGCGGGGTTTACGCCAACTGTCGCGTCATCAGCACGTCGTCGAGATAGCGGTCGCCGACCTTGAGGGCGTTCTTCTCCAGCCCGAACTCGACAAAGCCGAGGCTGGCATAGAGCCGCCGGGCATGGATGTTCTGCCGGTCGACGGTGAGGTTGACCTTCTCCACCCGGCCCCTGGCAAGCTCCAGCACCGCCTCGACCAGGCGGCGCGCCACGCCGGCGCTCCGCGCCTTGGGCCGCACATAGACCGCCCAAAGCGTCCCCACATGCGCCCGCTTCGTTGTCTGCCCGACCTGAAATCCGGCAATTCCCAGCAGTTCCTCCCCGTGGAAGGCGCCCAACACATCGGAGGTGGTGAGCCGCTCCGCGAACCAATCCGCCGGCTTGCCGATCTCGCTGGCCAGGTCGCTGCCGAAGGAATCCGGGCTTTTCTTCAGCGATTCCAGCCGGATTTCGCGGAAAAGCGCGGTGTCCGGCCCTGGTTCCAGCCGGCGGATGGCAAATTCCGGGAATTGCATGGCCTGTTCTTGCATGGGTGTTCCGAAGGGACTGACATCGCCCGCCGCACCTATGGTACAGGACGCCGGCCTTCGCAATCGTCACACGCCCGATGTCCGCACCCGTCGTCACCCGCTTCGCCCCCTCGCCTACCGGTTTCCTGCATATCGGCAGCGCCCGCACGGCGCTGTTCAACTGGCTCTATGCCCGTCACACCGGCGGCAAGATGCTGCTCAGGATCGAGGACACCGACCGCGAGCGCTCGACCGACGCGGCGATCGCCGCCATCCGCGACGGCCTCACCTGGCTTGGCCTCACCTGGGACGGCGAGGCGATCCACCAGTTCGCCCGCGCCGCGCGCCACCGCGCGGTGGCGGAGCAGATGGTCGCCGCCGGCGCGGCCTATTACGCCTATGACACCGCCGAGGAGCTCAACGAGGCACGCGCCAAGGCTCGCGCCGAGGGCCGCTTCGCCCGCTATGACGGCGGCTGGCGCGACCGCTCGCCCGACGAGGCCCCGCCCGGCGTCGCCCCGGTGGTGCGCGTCAAGGCGCCGGCCGGCGGCGAGACGGTCATCGAGGACAAGGTCCAGGGCCGCGTCGCCTTCCCCAACGCCGACCTCGACGATTTCATCGTCCTGCGCTCCGACGGCACGCCCACCTACATGCTCGCCGTCGTCGTCGACGACCACGACATGGGCGTCACCCACATCATCCGCGGCGACGACCACCTGACCAACGCCGCCCGCCAGAAGATCCTCTACGACGCGCTCGGCTGGGACCTGCCGGTCATGGCCCACATTCCGCTCATTCACGGGCCGGACGGCGCCAAGCTGTCGAAGCGCCACGGCGCGCTCGGCGTCGATGCCTATCGCGCCATGGGCTATCTGCCCGAGGCGCTGATCAACTATCTCGTCCGCCTCGGCTGGAGCCACGGCGACGACGAGATCATGGCGCTTGCCGACATGACCGCCTGGTTCGATTTCGACGGCATCGGCCGCGGCGCCGCCCGCTTCGATTTCGCCAAGCTGGAGAGCATCAACGCGCACTACCTGCGCAAGCAGTCGGACGCGGAACTCTATGACACGTTGGTCGCCGCCCTGCCCCAACTTCCCGATGGCGAGGCATTCCGGGTAGCGCTTGGCGAGCACGGCGCCGCCGTCAAGGCGGCCCTGCCGCTCCTCAAGGAGCGCGCCAAGACGCTGAACGACCTCATTGCCGGCGCCCGCTTCATCGTCGCCGCCCGGCCGCTCGCCCTCGACAAGGCCGCCGAAGTCCTGCTCGATGCCGAGGCACGCAAGCTGCTCGGCGATCTGCTGCCGGCGCTGGAGGCGCTCACCGACTGGTCGGTCGCCGCCACCGAAGCGGCGGTGAAGGCGTTTGCCGCCGGGCGCGATCTCAAGCTCGGCAAGGTCGCGCAACCCCTCCGCGCAGCGCTCACCGGCCGCACTGCCTCGCCCGGCATCTTCGAGGTGCTGGTCATCCTCGGACGGACGGAAAGCCTCGCCCGCATTGCCGATCAGGCGGCTGGTTGACGCAGCTCTCGGCGCTGGACGGCGCGGCGGAACGCGCTATTTATGCGGCCCTGCTCCCTTTCGCGCGATGGACTTGTTGCGACGCAACAAATAAAATCGCCGCGACCCCGCTTCAGCAATCCCAACGATAAGGCGCTGGTTCATGGCCACTGCGAACGATATGGAACATCCGGGAGACACCGCTCAGCTGTGCATCGGTGAGGAGAAATGGGACCTGAAGGTGCGCCGAGGCACCATCGGGCCCGACGTCATCGACATCGGTTCGCTCTATCGCGACACCGGCCGCTTCACCTACGACCCCGGCTACACCTCGACGGCATCCTGCGAATCCGCCATCACCTATATCGATGGCGACAAGGGTGTGCTGCTTTACCGCGGCTATCCCATCGAACAGCTCGCCGAGCACGGCGATTTCCTCGAGACCTGCTACCTGCTGCTCTACGGCGAATTGCCGACGCCGGCGCAGAAGGCCGACTTCGACCATCGCGTCACCTATCACACGATGGTCCACGAGCAGATGACCAGCTTCTTCAGGGGCTTCCGTCGCGACGCGCACCCCATGGCGGTGATGTGCGGCGTCGTCGGCGCCATGTCGGCCTTCTACCACGACTCCACCGACATCACCGACCCGCACCAGCGCATGATCGCCTCGCTGCGCATGATCGCGAAGATGCCGACCATCGCGGCGATGGCCTACAAGTACCACACCGGTCAGCCCTTCGTTTATCCGCTGAATGCGCTCGACTTCTCGTCGAACTTCCTGCGCATGTGCTTCTCGGTGCCCTGCGAGGAGTACAAGGTCAATCCGGTGCTCGCCCGCGCCATGGACCGCATCTTCATCCTGCACGCCGACCACGAGCAGAACGCCTCGACCTCGACGGTGCGCTTGGCCGGCTCCTCGGGAGCCAATCCCTTCGCCTGCATCGCCGCCGGCATCGCCTGCCTGTGGGGGCCGGCGCATGGCGGCGCCAACGAGGCGGCGCTCAACATGCTGCAGGAGATCGGCACGGTCGACCGCATCCCCGAATACATCAACAAGGCGAAGGACAAGAACGATCCCTTCCGCCTGATGGGCTTCGGCCACCGGGTCTACAAGAACTACGATCCGCGCGCCAAGATCATGCAGAAGACCACGCACGAGGTGCTGCAGGAGCTCGGCATCCAGGACGACCCGCTGCTCGAAGTGGCGATGGAGCTGGAGCGCATCGCGCTCACCGACGATTATTTCATCGAGAAGAAGCTCTACCCCAACATCGACTTCTATTCCGGCATCACGCTGAAGGCGCTCGGCTTCCCGACCACCATGTTCACCGTGCTCTTCGCGGTGGCGCGCACGGTCGGCTGGATCGCCCAGTGGAAGGAGATGATCGAGGACCCGTCGCAGCGTATTGGCCGCCCGCGCCAGCTCTACACCGGCGCCGGCAAACGCGAATACGTGCCCATCTCCAAGCGGCGTTAGGTCGTCTGGCCGCTCGGCGGGCGACCACTCGCGCACGTCGCATCGGCGAACGCTTCCTTCCCCTGAAAGGGGGAGGATACGAGGGGGTCAAGTCTTCGGCAGCTGCCGAGCCTTCAGCACCTCCAGAACCACCTCCGCCGCGCGCACGGTCGGCGCCGGGCCTTTGGGGTCGATGAGCCGCGCCAGACGGTCGAAGGCGGCAAGCTGCGCCGCCCGCTCGGGGCTGTCGTGGAGCAGCGGCCGCAGGGCGGCGGCAAGCCGCGCCGGCTCGCTGTCGCCGTCGATGAATTCGGGGATGGCCCGCTCGTCGAGGATCAGGTTCGGCATCACGATCGACTTGGCGGTGAGCATGAACTTGAACGGCCGGATGAGCGGATCGGTGCGATAGGCGATCACCATCGGCACGGCGGAAAGTGCCAGTTCCAGCGACACCGTGCCGGAGGCCGCAAGCGCCGCATGCGCCCGCCGGAAGGTGGCGAGCTTCGCCGCCTCGCCTTCCACGATCGTCGGCCTCACCGGCCAGTCGGCGGCGCGCGCCCGGATCTCGTCGGCAAGCCGCGCCACCGCCGGCAGCACCACCTCCAGCGGTCCGTGCGCCTCGACCAGCCGCGCCACGGCCTCACCGAACGGCGCCATCAGCCGCGTGACCTCGCTTCGCCGGCTGCCGGGCAGAACCAGCAGCACCGGCGGCTTGCCTGCGGTCAGCGGCGCGCGCTCGCCCTCAGCCGGCCTGAGCTGGGCGATCCGCGTGACCAGGGGATGGCCGACATAGGTTGCCGGCGGCCCGCCGAGCCGCCGGTGGACGTCCGGCTCGAAGGGCAGGATGGCCATCACCCGGTCGACGAAACGCGCCATGCGCCGCGCCCGGCCGGGAAAATAGGCCCACACCGTCGGCGAGACGTAGTCGACGATCGCGATTTTCGGGTTGCTCCGCCGCACGCGCTTGGCCACGCGCAGGCTGAAGGCCGGGCAATCGACGGCAATCAGCACGTCGGGCTCGGCCGCAAGCGCCGCCGCTGCCGTCTCGCCGATCCGGCGCACCAGATTGGGCAGGCGGACGAGCACCGCCGCCAGCCCGTGCAACGCGATCTCCTCCATGGGGAAGAGCGAGGCGAGGCCCTCTGCGGCCATGCGCGCCCCGCCCACCCCGGCGAAGGTCACCTTGCCGCCGGCCGCATCGCTTAGTGCCTGCATCAGTCCGGCGCCGAGCGCGTCGCCGGATTCCTCGCCGGCAATGAGAAAGACCTTCAGGCTCCCCCGCGCCTCGGCCGCACCGCTCATGGCGGCGACCGCGCGTCGTCGGCCCCGGCGGCGAGGATGAAAGTGCCGCTCTTCTCGGCTGCGGCCAGCGTCTCGGCGCGCTCGGCGATCATCACCCGACCGGCCTCGATGACGATGCCGGCAAGCTTCGCCGCGGCCACGCCGGCCACCGTGCGTGGACCGATGGTCGGCATGTCGACGCGCAGATCCTGCTGCGGCTTGGCGCACTTGGCCAGCACCCCGATGCGTCCCTGCCATCTCACCCGGCCGATGGCGTGCAGGTGGCTGACCCGTTCCAGCATGGCGTCGGTGCCTTCCGCCGCTTCAACCGCCACCACCAGCCCGTTGACCGCAACCGCACCCTGGCCAATGTCGTGCTCGCCGATGACCCGTGCCGCATTCATCGCCACCCGCGCATCGTCGCGCATCGCCGCCCCGGCGCGCGGCCCGGCCAGTTGCCCCTGCTCGGCGATCAGCGCCGGCGCCACCTCGTGGGCGCCGATCACCCGGAAGCCGCGTTCCTCCAGATAGCCGATGAAATTGCCGAGCACGCGGTCGTCCCCACCGACCACCCCCTTCAGGATGCGCGGCAGCAGGCGCAGCGTGCCGAGATCGACGCCCAAGTTGCGGAAGTCGGGCCGCTTGCTGACCGAGCCGATGAGCACAACCTCGCGCGCCCCGTGCGCCGAAATCAGCTCCTCCAGCCTGCCAATCTGGCCCCATTTGAGGATCTCGCAGGGAAACGCCTTGAGCCGCTCGTCGACCTCGCCGGCGAGCCCGATGATCAACACCCTGCGTCCGGCTGCCGCCGCGGCGCTGGCCACCTGAAAGGGCACGTTGCCGCCGGCCGCCAGGATCGCCAGCGGTTCGCCGTTCGGCTCAGAAGTCGCCGTCGTCATCATGCTGGGTCAGGAAGGCCTTGCGCGGCAGGATCAGCGGCCGATCGCCGACAGCGTTGAGGAAGTCGACCAGCGGTCCGACCGCCGCCACCGCGCCGAAGGCCTGTTCGACCGCGGCAATGCGCTCCACCCGCGGCCCGTGGGTGCCGAAGAACACGCGGTAGGCGCCGCGCAGCGCCAGGATGTCGTCATGGGTGAAGCCCCGCCGCTTCAGTCCGCGCACGTTGACGCCGGCGATCTCGGCGTTGTGGCCGGCGCACATGGCATAGGGCACCACGTCGCGCTCGACGCCGGTCATCCCGCCGATGAAGCAATGGGCGCCGATGCGCACGCGCTGCTGCACCGCCGCCGCACCGCCGAGAATGGCGTAGTCGCCGATCTGCGAGTGGCCGCCGAGCAGCGCATTGTTGGTCAGGATCACGTGGTCGCCAACCACACAGTCATGGGCAATATGCGAGCCGACCATCATGAAGCAGTGATCGCCGATGCTCGTCGTGCCGCGGCCGTGGGTGGTGCCGCGATGGACGGTGGCGTTCTCGCGGATGATGCAGTCGGCGCCGATCTCGATCGCCGTGTCCTCGCCGCGATAGCTGAGGTCCTGCGGCTCGCCGCCGATATAGGCGTGCGCCGAGATGCGTGTGCGCGGCCCGATGCTCGTGCGCCCGATGATGATGACGCGGGCGTCGATGCTGACCCCGTCGGCCAGCGACACCGCTCTGCCGATCAGTGAGAACGGGCCGACGGTCACGTTGGCGCCGATCCTGGCGCCGTCCTCGACAATGGCGGTTGGATGGATGCCGGTCATGCTGCAGACTGCGGTTCGCCCAGCATGGCGCTGACGATCGCCTCGGCGACCAGCGTGCCGCCGACCTTCGCTTCGCCGGCGAATCGCCAGATGTTCCGCCGCTGCTTCAGCTTCTTGACGTGATATTCGAGCACGTCGCCGGGCACCACCGGCTTGCGGAACTTGGCCCCGTCGATGGTCATGAAATAGACCAGCGGCGGCCGCTCGCACTGCATCGTGGCGACACAGATGGCTCCGGCCGTCTGCGCGATCCCCTCGACGATGAGCACGCCCGGCATCACCGGCCGGTCGGGAAAATGGCCGGCGAAATGCGGTTCGTTGAAGGTGACGTTCTTGATGCCGACGGCCGTCTGGTCGCCGTCGACATCGACGATGCGGTCGACCATCAGGAACGGGTAGCGGTGCGGCAGAAGCTCCAGGATGCGTTGCAGGTCGAACGATTGCAGCGTCCTCGGCGCGTCATCCATCGCTTCTTTCTCCCGTCAGGCACGGGCGGATTGGAAGAAAGCGCCCGGCGACGACGTTTTTACCCATCCTCCGCCAATTGTCGATGGGCTGGCGGCGATCGGGCGACGCCGGCGGCGAACAGCCGCGTTCCCCGCCCCAAAAAGCCGGCGGGCGCGAGGTGTCCCCCGCGCCCGCCTCAAGCCAATAGCGATTCCGATCAGAATGCGGCGCTGGTGCCGATGCGGAAGAACTGCGTGCTGTCGTAGCTCTTCTTGGTGAGCGCATGGGCGAAATCCGCGCGGATCGGACCGAAGGGCGACTGCCACAGGATCGAGGCGCCCACCGAGGAGCGGATCGCTGTGTCGTCCATGATCTTGGTCGGGTCGCACTTGCCGGTGCAGCCAGAGGGTGCGTCGGCGCCCCACAATATGCCGGCATCGGCGAAGACGGCGGCGCGCAGGCCCCAGTCCTGCGGCAGGCCCGGGAACGGGAACTGCACCTCGGCCGTGCCATTGACGAAGTTCTTGCCGCCGAGCGCGATGTTGTAGCCGGACGCCGGGTCGTAGTAGCGCGGGCCATAGCCGAGCGAGGAGAAGCCGCGGATGGTCTCGCCGCCCTTGAAGAAGTCGTCGATGGTGGAGACCTTCTGGCCGAGGCCGATGATATTGCCACCGGTCGCCTTCAACAGGCCGACGACGTCGCTACCCTCGAGAAGCGGCGTGTAGAACCGCGCATCGGCAGTGCTGCGCAGGAAGCGGGCATCGCCACCGAGGCCGGCGACCTCCTGGGAGAAGCGGAAATACAGGCCCTCATGCGGATCGAGCTTGCTGTCGATGGTCGAGTAGGTCACGCCCCAGCCCGCCAACGAGGACAACCGCGATCCCGCCGGGAAGAAGCACGCCGCCGGATTGGTGGCGCAGACCGTGCCGCTGTCGTAGTTGGTCGTCTCGATGTTGTTGAGCTTGTAGCCAACGTCGAAGGTCAACTCGTCGGTGATCGGCAGGCCGATGTTGACGCCACCGCCGGTCGCCGTCGTCTTGAACGGCCGGGCCGAACTCGAATCCGTATAGGTCCGGTAGCCGCTCACGGTGAACGCCATGTGGTTGCCGAGGAAATACGGATCGGTGAACGAGCCGGTGATCGACTGCTCGTTGACACCGCCGCCGACGGCGAGGTGCACCTGCTGGCCACGGCCGAGGAAGTTTTTCTCGTCCATCGAGACTTCGGCAACCAGGCCCGTGCTCCCGGCCGTGGTCTGGACGCCGCCGGCAATCCCGAACGAGCCGGTCGACTTGTCCTCGACGGTAACCACCACAACCACCTTGTCGGGCGCCGAGCCCGGTTCGGTGGTGATGGTCACGGACTTGAAGATACCGAGGTCGCGCAGCTTGCGCTCGGCCTTGTTGATCAGCACGCGGTTATAGGCGTCGCCTTCCGACACGTCGAACTCGCGCCGGATCACGTAGTCGCGAGTCCTGTCGTTGCCGCGCACGTCGATGCGTTCGATGTAGACGCGCTGCCCCTCGTCGATGACGTAGGTCAGGTTGACGGTGTTGTTGTTGTAGTCGCGGTCGCCACGCGGACGGACCTCGGCGAAGACGTAGCCGAGCCGCGACAGCTCGATGGTCAGGTCCTCGGTCGATTTCTCGATCTTGGTCGAATTGAAGGTGTGGCCGCTCTGCGTGCGCACGACCCGCTTCAGCGCCGCAGTGTCGACGCCGTGGATCGAGGAGTCGATGTTGATACTGCCGAACTTGTACTTCGGCCCCTCGTCGAGGGTGAAGGTGATCGCGTACCGGCCCTTGGCCGCGTCGAAGGTGGCGTCCTGCGACAACACCTGGAAGTCGGCATAGCCGTGGCTCAGATAGAAGGCGCGCAGGAGATCGGCGTCAGCGTTGAGTTTGTCTTCGCTGTAGATGTCGTTCTGGCTCAGCCAGCTCAGCCAGTTGGTCTTCTTGGTCGAGATGATGCCGGACAGCCGCTGCGCCGAGAAGGCCTTGTTGCCGACGAAATGGATGGCGCCGACGCCGGTGCGCTGGCCCTCGCTGATGGCGAAGATGATGTCGACGCGGTTGTCGGGAAGCTTGGTGACCCGGCCTTCCACCTTGGCGCTGCTGCGCCCCTTGATCCGGTAATATTCCTGGATGTGGAAGACGTCCGCCTGCAGCTTGGCATCGGTCAGCACGCCACGCGCCTTGAGCTCCACGATCGTCGACAGGACGTCCGACTTGATCTTCTTGTTGCCCTGGAAGACCACCGAATTGATGATCGGGTTCTCGACCACGGTGACCACCAGCACGCTGCCGCGCTGGACGATGCCGACGTCGGAGAACAGGCCGGTCGCATAAAGCGCCTTGACCGAAGCGTCGATGTCGGCGCCGTTGTAGCTCTTGTGGGGCTTGATGGTCAGGTAGGCCTTGATCGTCACAGCTTCGATGCGCTGATTGCCCTTGACCTCGATGCTGGAAGCGACCGCCGCATGGGCGATTCCCGCGCTGAACAGCGCCGCGGCACCGCCGAATACCGGCACTGCCAAGGCCAGCATCAGGCCGAACGCCAGTCTACGGGCGAAAAACATAAACGAATTCATGTGGTTCGAATGCCTTGCTCGTCTGCCTGTCTAGTCCGCATCACCAAGCGAACAGACGCGCCCCGTAATGACCTAGCAGCGGCAGAATTGCAGCCTTTTGGCCCCCCCGCAAGGCGCATCACCGTCCGCGTCTCCGAATCTCCCACCGCGTTGCCCCGGCGCCACGCATGGAAGCCTTATTTCACAAGGAACTCAAATGAATAATATCGTTCCAGGTTGCGAAAATCATTAACATCAATACCAGCGCGAAGCCAACCCGGAAGCCGATCTCCTGGACCCGCTCGCTGAGCGGTTTGCCGCGCACCGCCTCGACCGCGAAAAACATCAGATGCCCGCCGTCCAGCATGGGGATCGGGAACAGGTTGATGAGGCCGATGCTGATCGACAGGATCGCCGCCAGATTGAACAGCGCCGCAATGCCGAGGGTCGCAACCTCGGCCGAGACCGTGGCGACCTGGATCGGCCCGCCGATCTGGTCGGCCGGCTCCCGCCCGACGATCACCGAGGCCAGGTAGGACAGCGTGTGGGTGGTGATCGACGCGGTCTCCTGGGTCGCCACCCAGGCCGCCACGGGCACCGAATAGTGCTCCCTGACCACCCCGACGCCCGTCGGGCTCCGGCTGACGCCGAGCATGGCCATGCGCTGTTTACGGCCGAAAACCTCGGTTTCTGTGAGCTTCGGCGTCACCGAAAGGGTGATGTCCTGAGCATCGCGGCGGACCACGACCGAGAGCGTCTCGCCGGGGCTCAGGCTGATTATCCGCTGCAGGTCCGCGAAGCTCGCGATCTTGGTGCCGTCGATCGATTCGACCACGTCGCCCGCCTTGAAGCCGGCCTCCGCCGCCGGCGAGTTGGGCAGCACCGAATCGACC
This sequence comes from uncultured Alphaproteobacteria bacterium, assembly GCA_963785065.1. Taxonomy (GTDB): domain Bacteria; phylum Pseudomonadota; class Alphaproteobacteria; order Rhizobiales; family Kaistiaceae; genus CAVSRC01. The sequence continues at coordinate 38,643 of CAWATX010000004.1, read as the reverse complement.
CGCGGGGTCATCACCTCGCGCCCGTAGACGCTGAAGATGATGGTGAAGATGACGATCGCCAGCACGAAATTGGCAATCGGCCCGGCCGCCACGATCGCCGCGCGCGCGGCAACGCCTTTGCCGGCGAAGGAGCGCTCGCGCTCCTCCGGGGCCATCTGCTTCAATGCGTCGCGGTCCGGGACGCTCGCCTCGTTGTCGTCGCCGACGAAGCGGACGAAGCCGCCAAGAGGGATCGCGGAAAGCTTCCAGCGCGTGCCCTTGCGGTCGTTGAAGCCGACGATCTCCGGCCCGAAGCCGATGGAGAAGGTCTTCACCGCGACGCCGGTCCAGCGCGCCACCAGGAAATGGCCGAGTTCATGGAAGAACACCACCAGGGTGAGGACGAACAGGAACGGCACGATGAAGCCGACCGCCGACCACCCGAGATTCCCGATCCACGCAACCAGTCCCATGCCAGCCGTCCTTCCGCTGTTCAGTGCGCCCGGCGCGCACGCACCAGTTCGCCGGCGATCTCGCGTCCTTCGTGGTCGAGTGCGAGAGCCGCCTCGATCGAATCCGGCACCGCCGGCACGATCTGTGCCGAAATCCGCTCGATCGTTTGCTCGACCAATCCGGCAATTTCAAGAAAGCCGATGCGGCCCCCCAGGAACGCCGCGACCGCCACCTCGTTGGCGGCATTGAGAATGTTGGTCGCCCAGTCGCCGGTATCAAGGGCCTCGCGCGCCAGCCTGAGGGCCGGGAAGCGGACCCGATCCGGCCGCTCGAAGGTCAGGCTGCCAAGTTGGGCCAGGTCAAGCCGGCGCCCGCTGAGCGGCCCGGTCTCGGGCCAGGCCAGGCAATGGGCGATCGGCAAGCGCATGTCGGGCAGGCTCATCCCGGCGATCATGGTCCCGTCGTCGAAGACGACCAGCCCATGCACGACCGACTGGGGATGGACCAGAACGTCGAGCTTTTCCGTCGGCGCGCCGAACAGGTGGTGGGCCTCGATCACCTCGAGGCCCTTGTTCATCATCGTTGCCGAATTGATGGTGATCTTGCGGCCCATCGCCCAGTTGGGGTGCTTGAGCGCGTCGGCCGGGGTGGCCGCGGCCATCTGCTCGCGGCTCCAGGTGCGGAAGGGGCCGCCCGAGGCGGTGATGACGATCCGCTCGACCTCCGCGATCGGGCGCGCTCCCAGCGCCTGATAGACGGCGTTGTGCTCCGAATCCATTGGCAGGATGGTGACGCCCTCCTCGGCCGCCGCGCGCATGAAGACGCGGCCGGCCGAGACCAGGCATTCCTTGTTGGCGATGGCCACGCGCCGGCCGGCGCGGATGGCGGCATAGGTCGGCGCCAGCCCGGCGGCGCCGACGATGGCGGCGACCACCAGGTCGGCCGGCAGCTCGGCCGCCTCGCGCACCGCATCCTCGCCGGCGGCGGCGGCAATGCCGGTTCCGGCGAGCGCCGCCTTGAGCTCGCCATAGGCCGCCGGGTCGGCAACCACCGCGAGCCGCGCCTTCGCCGCCCGTGCGGCACGCGCCAGCTTGTCGGCATTGGCGTTGGCGGTAACTGCTTCGACGGCAAAGGAACCGGCGCGCTCGGCGATCACCGCCAGCGTATTGCCGCCGACCGAGCCGGTGGCGCCGAGAATGGTCACCCGCCGCGGCGCCGTCTCGGGCCGCGTATCCGGAAGGGCCTCGGCGCTCAGCGTCACCATATCAGGAACCCGGCGGCAAGGTGCCACGGGCCGGCATGCACCAGGCCGATGATCAGCGCCACTGCGACGGCGAAGACAAGGCCGTCGACGCGGTCCATCAGCCCGCCATGGCCGGGCACGATGATGCCCGAATCCTTGGCGCCGAAATGGCGCTTGATGGCCGACTCGAAGAGGTCGCCGGCCTGTCCGGCAAGCGACAGCAGCGCGCACACCAGCGCCAGCCCTGGCACCATCGGCAAGTGCGTCAGCGCGGCCACCACGAGCCCGGCGACGATGCCGGTAATCAGCCCGCCGATAGCGCCCGCCCAGGTCTTCTTGGGCGATATCACCGGCCACAGCTTCGGCCCGCCGAAGGCGCGACCGACGAAGAAGGCGCCGGTATCGGTGCCCCACACCACCGCAAAGACGACGACCACGGCGGTCAGCCCATACTCGGGCGCTTCTCTCAGCAGCAGCAGGCCGAGACCCAGCGTCGCCGCATAGGCGACGCCCGCCGGCCGCCACAGCTCACGGCTCGCGGCCGCCGCCGCAACCACTGCCACCCCGGTCAGGCCGACGGCCAGCGCCGCGTGGCCGGCGACCACCACCGCAAAGCTTGCGACCACCACGCCGATGAAGATCAGCGCCGGCATCAGCCGGTCGCCGGTCAGCCCGATCCACTCCAGATGCACCACGACCGCGACCACCGCGACCGCGACCGCCGCCGCCCAGCCACCGAACCAGGCGGCCGCCAAGGTCAGCCCGGCCAGGATCACGGCCGAGGCGAAACGGACGAGCATCTCGTTCCGCGAGAACGGCGTGACACCGCCTCCGGTCAAGCGTGCCACGCTCACGCGCTCTCCCGCGCGCCGCGACCGCCGTAACGTCGACTGCGGGTCGCAAACGTCTCCAGAGCCGCGCCAAGCGCGTCGCGTCCGAAATCGGGCCAGTTCACGTCGAGAAAGACCAGTTCGGCGTACGCGGATTGCCAGAGAAGGAAATTGCTCAGCCGGATCTCCTGTCCCGTGCGGATGAGCAGGTCGGGGTCCGGATAGTTGGCGGTGTCGAGATGGCTGGCGATCGTCTCCTCGTCGATCGCGGCCGCATCGAGCCGGCCCTCCGCGACCTCGCCGGCGATTGCGCGCATGGCCCGCGCCAGCTCGTTGCGGGCACCGTAATTGAAGGCAAAGATCAGGTGCAGCCGGCGATTGCCGGCGGTGAGCGTCTCGGCCTCCTCGATCATGCCGAGGATGTCGGCCGGCACGCCCTCGCGGCTGCCGATCATGCTGACGCGCACGCCCTGGCCATGAAGCTCGGCGACGTCGCGGCGAATGTAGTGGCGGAAGAGACCGAACAGGAAGTCGATCTCCTCGCGCGGGCGCCGCCAGTTCTCCGAGGAGAAGCTGTAGAGGGTGAGATAGCGGATCTTGAGGTCGATCGCCGCGCGCACCGTCTGGCGGACCGCCTCGACCCCGCGCCGGTGGCCCTCGCCGCGCGGCAGGCCACGTGCCGTCGCCCAGCGCCCGTTGCCGTCCATGATGATGGCGACGTGACGCGGCACCGCCGTCGTTGCCGGTTCGGCGGGGGTGGCCTGTTTCTTGTCGGCGAGCACGCTCATTCCGCTTGTCGCTTTCTGGCGCCCCTAGACCTGCATGATCTCGGCCTCTTTGGCGGCCAGAATCAGATCAATCTCGGTGATCGTGCCGTCGGTCATGGCTTGCACCTTGTCGCCGTCGGCATGAGCCTGATCCTGTCCGACCTCACCGTCCTTCTCCTGCTTCTTGATATGGTCGAGCGCGTCGCGGCGCACATGGCGCACGGCGACCCGGGCGGCTTCGGCATATTTGTGGGCGACCTTGACCAGCTCCTGCCGGCGCTCGGCATTGAGCTCGGGGATCGGAATGCGCAGCAGCGTGCCTTCCACAATCGGGTTCAAGCCCAGATTGGCCTCGCGGATGGCTCTGTCCACCGCCTGTACGTTCGACTTGTCCCACACCTGCACCGACAGCATGCGCGGCTCCGGCACGCTGACCGATGCCATCTGGTTGAGCGGCATCGAGGTGCCGTAGGCATCCACATGGATCGGCTCGAGCAGGCTCGACGACGCCCGTCCGGTGCGCAGGCCGGCCAGTTCTCCCCTCAGCGCCGTGATGGCGCCCTGCATCCTGCGGTTGATGTCTTCGCTGTCCATCTCTTCCCCTGGTTCCTATCAGCCGATCGCGGCTGCCATATGTCAGCCACCCGCGGCCCCCCGCCCGGGGACGGGTTCAGCCGTCGGCAACCACCGTCGCCCGGCCGGTGCCTTTGAGAATATCAACGAATGCGCCGGGCTGCTTGATGGAAAAGACGATTACCGGAATCTGGCTGTCGCGGGCAAGGGTGATCGCCGCCAGATCCATCACGCCCAGCCCCTGCTGCAGCACCTGGTCGTAGGTCAGCCGGTCGTAGCGGGTGGCGGTGGCGTCTTTCTTCGGGTCGGCCGAATAGACGCCATCGACCTGGGTGCCTTTGAACAGCGCGTCGCAGCCCATCTCGGCCGCGCGCAGGGCCGCCCCGGTGTCGGTGGTGACGAACGGGTGCCCGATGCCGCCGGAGAACAGCAGCACCTCGCCCGCCTCGAAGGCTGCAGCGGCGATGCGCTGGTTGAACACCTCGCAGATCGAAGGCATGGCCACGGCCGAGAACAGCCGGCTCGTCACCTTGCGCTCGTCGAGCTTCTGCTGGAAGGCGATGGCGTTCATCACGGTCGCCAGCATCCCCATCTGGTCGCCGGCGACGCGGTTGCCGCCCGCCTTGGCGATGGTGACGCCGCGGAAGATATTGCCGCCGCCGATCACCAGCCCGACCTTGACCCCGAGCCTGACGGCGGCCGCCACGTCATCGGCGATCCGCCCGGTCACGCCGTCGTCGATGCCGAAGGCCCGATCGCCGAGCAGCGCTTCGCCCGAGACCTTGAGGAGAACCCGCCTGTAGCGGAGCGGCGCTGTCATGGTCGCGACTCGAAAAACCGTTGGAAAACCGCCATCGGGATACACGAAGCCCGACGGCGTGTCACGGCCGCCTCAGCCTGCCACCTCGTCCGCCGAGACCTCGTCCTGTCAGTAATGGACGATCGCCTTGGCGCTCACCGCATAGACCAGATCGTCGCCGAAGGTGGCCGCATAGCCGACCGCGTTCGGGATGCCGCCGGGAAGCGCTGCGGTGCTCAGCGACCCGCCGGTCAGCACGCCGACCGAGCCGCCGACGCGCACCTCGAACTGCTTGTGCGGCGTCCACACGCCGGTCAGGTCGAAGGTCCAGGTATCCGTCTGCGAGGTGAAGCCCTGGGTCGCGCCCTGGTCCCAGGTGACGCTGCCGGCCAGCGAGAACTGATCGTTGAACTGGTGCGCGGCACCCAGCGTGACCGTCCAGCTGTCCTTCCACATCAGCGTCAGCGCGCTCGGTGCGCTGACCCCGGTGATGCAGGAGGGCGCCCCCGGCGCGCACAGCGGCATATCCTGGGCCACCCCCCAGTTCGTCCATTTGATCGCGCCGAAGGCGAGCCAGCCCGGCGCCACGCCGGATTGCGCTTTGAGTTCGACCGATTGCGGCATGGTGATCGAACCGCCGAGTGGGCCGCTATAGGCGCCGCCGACGTTCACCCCGGTCCCGGTCATGTCATAGCCGATGGCCGAATTGTAGATCAGCGTGGCGCGCAGCGCATATTGCGGGATCTCGTAGCCGAGGCCGGCGCGCCAGCCGACACCGTCGTCGGAAACGTCGGTCGAGGCCACCAGGCCGCCGAAGTTCTGCAGCAGTTGATATCTGATCTTCTGATACGAGGCGCCGCCGATGAACAGCAGGTTGCCCATGCCGGCCTGGGCCGAAAGCGCGCAGGTTAGCCCGTAGTCGTCGGAGGTGAAGTGCTGCTCGGTCGCCGAAGCGGCGGCGAACCACATCCCGTAATTGGCGTGGCCCTCATAGGGCTGGCGGTAGCTGCCCATGCAGCGCACCTGCTGGGCCAGCCGCGCCATCACCGAGAAGCGCTCGACCGAGAAGGCCTCGGTCTCATGCTGGTTGGCCGTCGACAGGCCGGTCAGCAGACCGCTGCCGGTCACGGTCTTCAGCGAACGCTCGGGCACGATGTAGCGCGTCTGCGCTTCGGCGGCGACGTGGTCTTGCTGAAAGAGGAAGTCCCAGTCGCGTTCGCCGGTGTCATAGCCGCCCGCCTGGGCGGCAACCGAAAGCGCAAGGACGGCCGCTGTTGCCGACAGAAAACGCGCGATACCGGCCGCGATCGCGGCCTTCCCACAGTCCGGCATGGTCTCAACCCCCAAGCCCGCCGGAAGAACGCCAAACGGCTAAAACAGAGTCCCGATCGATGCGCCCCTCGAAGCGGCACGGTCGGGTCCCAAGGCTCCCGTCCGCCCAAGCAACGATCTAAGCCGTTTCAGGGCGCCGGAGTCAAATCAACGCAACCGAAAAGCGAAAGGCCCGGACGGGGCATCCCGTCCGGGCCTTCGCTAAAGTCCGCTTCTTTGCCAGCTCAGCTTTTGCTCGTGCCGGCCACCGCGGCGACTTCGGCGGCAAAATCGCTCTCCGCCTTCTCGACGCCCTCGCCCAGGCGGAAGCAGACGAACTCGGTCACCGCGACGCCGCTGCCGACCTCGCTCTCGACCGCCTTCACCGCCTGCTCGACCGTCTTCTCGGTGTCGACCACGAAGGTCTGCGACAGGAGCACGACCTCCTCGTAGAACTTGCGCATGCGGCCCTCGACCATCTTTTCGATGATCTGCTCGGGCTTGCCGGATTCGCGCGCCTGCTCGGCGAAGATCGCCTTCTCGCGGGCGACCACCACCGGGTCGAGTTCGTCAGTGCGCACCGCCAGCGGCGAAGCCGCGGCGACGTGCATGGCGATCTGCTTGCCGACCTCGCTGAGCCTGGCGGCATCGCCGGCGGATTCCAGCCCGACGATGACGCCGATCTTGCCGAGACCGGGAGCGACGGCGCTGTGCACGTAGCTCGCCACCACGCCCTCCTTGACCGACACCATGGCGCTGCGCCTGAGCGCGATGTTCTCGCCGATGGTGGCGATCGCCGCCTTGATCTCGTCCTCGACCGCATTGCCGGACTTCATCTTGGAGGCAGCGATCGCGGCAACCGACCCGTCGGTCGCAAGCGCCGTCTCGGCGATCGCCGCGGCCAGCGCCTGGAAGTCGGCGTTGCGGGCGACGAAGTCGGTCTCGGAGTTGAGCTCGATCATGACCGCGCGCTTGCCCTCCGAGGCAACCGCCACGAGGCCCTCGGCGGCGACGCGGCCGGCCTTCTTGGCCGCCTTGGCCAAGCCTTTGGTCCGCAGCCAGTCGACGGCGGCTTCCATCTCGCCCGACGTCTCGGTCAGCGCCGCCTTGCAGTCCATCATGCCCGCGCCCGTCTGGTCGCGAAGCTCTTTCACCATTCCCGCGGTGATAGCCATCTCATCAATCCTTGTTTAGTTGGCCGGGCGGCCGCGCTCCCTAGCCGCCGGCCAGGGTCTTTGCCTGCCCGATCCAGTCGTCGCGCATGATCCGGCCCTTGAAGTTGAGGGCGTCGTCCACCTTGGCGATGTCCTCGTCGGAGAAGTTGGCCACCTGGTCGAAGCGGGTGACGCCGAGCGCATTGAGCTTCTTCTCAAGCACCGGGCCGACACCCGAGATCTTCTTGAGGTCGTCGGGCGCGCCCGCCGGCGTTTCGAACAGCGGCTCGACCGGCTCGGCCGGAGCCGCCGCCGTCTTGGCGGCGCCCTTGCCGGCGTCGCGGGCCTGCGGCTCCAGCGCTTCGGCCGCCGTCATGTCGACGTCGGCCTCTGCCTCAACCACCGGCTCCAGCACCACCGGTTCCTCGGGCACCTCTTCCTGGGCGCCGATGTCGATGCCCGCCTCGCCCTGGCCGCGGCTGATGCCGTCGATCGCCGCCTTGGCGATGAGGTCGCAATAGAGCGTGATGGCGCGGCCTGCGTCGTCATTGCCAGGAATCGGATAGGCGATGTTGTCCGGATCGCAGTTGGAATCGACGATCGCCACCACCGGGATGCCGAGGCGGTTGGCCTCCTGAATGGCGATCGCCTCCTTGTTGGTATCGATGACGAACAAGAGGTTGGGTACGCCGCCCATGTCCTTGATGCCGCCGAGCGCCTTTTCCAGCTTGTCCTTCTCGCGGGTCAGCATCAGGCGCTCTTTCTTGGTCAGCCCCTGAGCCTCGCCGGCAAACAGCGTCTCCAGCTCGCGCAGCCGCTGGATCGAGCGCGAGATCGTCTTCCAGTTGGTCAGCATGCCGCCGAGCCAGCGCGCATTGACGTAATACTGGGCCGAGCGCTTGGCCGCCGCCGTCAGCGGCTCCGCCGCCTGGCGCTTGGTGCCGACGAACAGCACGCGCCCGCCACTGGCGACCGCATCGCTCACCGCCTCCAGCGCGCGGTGCAGCATGGGCACCGTCTGGGCCAGGTCCATGATGTGGATGTTGTTGCGCACCCCAAAGATGAACTGAGCCATCTTGGGGTTCCAGCGATGCTTCTGGTGACCGAAATGGACGCCAGCCTCGAGCAGCTGACGCATGGAATAATCGGGCAGTGCCATGACTACCTTGCTCCTTTACCGGTTCTGCCGCCGCGGGGGTTGAGTCCAGAAGAGGACACCGGAAGGGTCGTTCGCCCGATCAGAGACGGCCGATTGACCCGAACCCCGCGTGTGAGATGGAGCGCCTTATATGGGGAGGATTCGCCAAAAGCAAGGGATTGCCGGGTGGCCTGCCGCTGCCCGCCTCCCCGCCCCTACCGGTATTCCGGGTTCGGATAGTCGAACCGGCAGCCGGCGTCCCACAACTCCCGCTGGTTGCCGTGGACCGGAAAACCGCCGGCCGCCTTCAGGAGCCGGGCGACATGCATCAGGTTCCAGGTCATGAAGGTGGTGTTGCGCTGGGTAAACTCGTTTTCCGGCCCGCCCGAGCCCTCGTCGAGATAGGACGGCCCCGGCCCGATGTCGCCGATCCAGCCGCAATCGGCCTGTGGCGGGATGACGTAGCCGACGTGTTGCAGCGCATAGAGGATCTCCATGGCGCAGTGCTTCACCCCGTCTTCGTTGCCGGTGATCACGCAGCCGCCGGCCTTGCCGTAATAGATCCACTGGCCCTTATCGTTGAGCATCGCCGACATGGCGTAGAGCCGCTCGATCAGGAGCTTGGCGACCGCCGACATCTGGCCGAGCCAGATCGGCGAGCCGACCACCAGGATGTCCGCTTCGTGGATCGCCGGCCAGATGGTCTTCGGCCAGTCGTCTCGGCTGAAACCGTGCTCTGTCATGTCCGGATAGACGCCGAAAGCGACATTGTGGTCGACCAGCCGGATGTCGGTCACCTGAACGCCCGCCTTGCGCATGATCGCCGCCGACATGGCCATCAGCCCGTCGGTGTTGGAGACCTCGGGCGACGGCTTGAGGGTGCAATTGACGAAGGCCGCCTTCAGCCCCGAGAAATCGAAAGGATTGTCGGCGCAGAGCGCTTCCTGCTTGTCCGATAGAACCGCCAAGGTTGCCTCCCTCGCTTGGGGTCGCGATGGGCGCGTTTATCGCCGGCGCGACCGCGGCAGGGCAACTCACACTATCGCGCGCGGCACGTGACGGCCCCGCCCGGCAGCGCGTCGAGGATCAATCTGTCGTCGGCAACGGTGAGCGAACCGCCGGCCGCTCAGCGCGAGGAGACCGTCTCGCCGTCGACCAGCTTGCGCAAATCGGCGGCCTTCTCGTTGATGAACCAGCCGTAGAAGTTTTCCTGCGGCCACTGCGGCGCCTGGCCCTTCTTGGCGCGCTGGTCGTTGATCAGCTTGAGGTCAATGGCGCGGGTGCGGGAATCGCCGAGATTGTAGAGCGTGGCGATGATCCCGGGGTTCTGCGAGATATCGAAGCCGGCGATGCGCTTGTAATTGTCGATCGAGACGGCGATCGAAGCGGCGATGTAGTTCATCGAGGCGTCCGGATTCATGATTTGCGCGAACACCTGCGGCGCGTTGTCGATGGACAGCAGCGGCAGCCCGCTCTTCTTGTGGACGATATCGGTGACGCTCAAGGCGACGACCGGACCAATCTGGCCGACGCCGAAGGTCTGGCCGGCATGCGCCGGGGCGAAGAACACGCGGTTGAACCGATTGATCGGCCACATCTTGCCGCCCGCGACCTTGCCCGCGAACTGGCGGTTCCACACCGTCTCGCGGCAATCCCACTTGTCGTAGTTGACCGTCATCGCCTCGCACTGGGCGAATTGCGGACGCTTGAGGAAGTCCTTGGCCAGTTCCCCCTGATACTGGAACGTCAGCGACTTGTTGTTCATGTATTGCAGGGCCTTCACGTAGTAGCTCTGCAACGTATCGAAGACGTTCATGTTGAATGTGTGCTCGCCGACGATGGCGCCGACCACATCGACCGGGTCGACGCCATAGACGCGCGCCGCCTTCTTGATGTTGTCCATCAGGTGCTTGTCGGTGGCCAGCACATTGACGATGTGGTGGTATTTGTCGTCCGGGCTACCGCCCTGCTGCATCAGGGTCAGCAGGAAGGACTGCACCGCCACCGGCGGCTGTGTCTTGGCGTGATAGCTGGCGGGAACGACGATGATGTCGGATTTTGCCGATACCGGCCCGCCGAAGACGACCGTCGTCAGCGCCAGGGCAATGGCGACCCATCGAACACGAACCATGACGCATCCCTCGCAACTCAAATCGGCAGCCATTCAGGCCACACGATCAACTCGGTCACCACATCAACGTCTACATTTTTTCAACTTTAAGCGATATCGCTGGCCGTGTACACGACGGTCAAGGCGATTGTACGGCGCCCCCTGATCAGTCCCTCAGCGTCCGTCCACCTGCAGCATCCAGTTCAGGATCAGCCGCCAGTCGGTCATGCGGATCGGCGTACCGTGGACGCCGGTGTTGAAGATCGCGCACTTGATCGGATAGGCGGGATTGGCCGCACGCACGCGGTTGTAGAATTTCACCTCGTCCTTCCAGCCATAGATCGGATCGGCGGTGCCGTGACCGATATAGACCGGGAAGCTGCGGCCCTTGCCGGTCACCGCGGGCGAGCCGATGAAGCGGTCGTCATGGTTGGAGCCGAGCAGCAGCAGCCCGGATATATGGCCGACCGCCTTGGGGTCGGCGGCGAGCTGCCAGCAGATCGCCCCGCCCCACGAACCACAGGCGATGAAGATCGCCGCATGCGGCGAGCGTTGCGCCTGGTCGAGGACCAGGTTGCGGATATCGGCGGTGCCGCGCGACCCGAAATCGGAGAAGTCGGGCGACAGGTAGGCGCCGTCGTTCTCTTTCATCAGGTTCATGATGCGGTTGAAGTTGCCGCCGAACATCCACTCGTTGACGCCCTGCACGCGGCTGCCGCCCATGCCGTGGATATAGATGACCACCGCCTTGGCGCCGCCGGCCACCTTGCCGCTGCCCATGTAGTGCAGCGTCGTGTTGTAGGCGCCCTCATATTCATAGGTCGCCGAGCCCACCAGGCTGACATATTCGTCCTTGGCCTTCTTCTCCACGATCGTGTCGCGGCCGTAGAGGTCGCGCTTCTTGGAGTAGTCGACCATGACGTAGTTGCCGTCGTCCTGGACCTGCAGGATGGCGGGATACTTGAACAGGTCGTCCTTGAACGGCGCGAGCCGGTAGCCCGCCGCTTGCGCGGCGACGCTGAGCGTGGCGACGAGAAGGGCGGCGGCTATGGCTATGGCTGTGCGCATCATGCGCGCCACCATAGCGGCGAACGGCCCCGCGATGCCAGTTCCCCCACGCGAACGTGAAGCCCTCAGCCCATGCCCAGCCGCGCGCCGCCATCGCAGACCAGCACATGGCCGCTCATGAAGCCATCATCGACCAGGAACGCGATTGCCTTGGCGACGTCGGCGGCGGTGCCGATGCGCCCGACCGGAGTCCGTCCCGCAAACTCGGCAAACGCCGCCGCCTTCTGCTCGGCCGGCAGGAAGTCCCACCAGGCCGTGTCGATGACGCCGGGCGACACGCCGTTGACCCGCATCGGCTTGAGTTCCACCGCGAGGATCGGCACCAGCGCCTCGATCGCCGCATTCGCCGCCGCCAGCCCCGCCGTGCCCGGCATCGCCGCCTGGGCCGACACCGCCGACACCAGCGTGATGCTCGCCCGCGGGCCAAGCACCGGCAGCGCCGCCTGCACGCAGACGACATGCGGGAACGTCTTGTCCTCAAACGGCGCGCGGAAGTCTTCCCCCGACAGCGAGCTGATCGGACCGGCCCCCCGGTTGCCGCCGAGTGCGAGGATCAGGTGGTCCACCGTCTCTAGCTCGGCGAAGGCGGCGCGCGCCGCCATCGGGTCACGCGCATCGAACGCGATCGCCGCGACCCCGTCGATGGCCTTGGCGGCCGCGTCGATCTTCGCCCTGTCCCGGCCGGCGACGGTGACCGCCAGGCCAAGCGCTTTCAGGTGACGCGCGGCGGCCAGGCCAATCCCAGAAGTTCCGCCAACGATAACAGCATGTTGTGAAGACATCTTGAGCTCCATGAAGGTTGCGCGACCCAACATGGCCATGGCTGCGAAAGCCAACCAGTTCCCAATTTATCCTGGTATCGATCCTGCTATGCTGGCGCCCATGACAGACACCGATCCCCGCATCGAAGCCCGCCAACAGACCCTCGCAGCGTTCCTGCGCTCGCGCCGTGAGCGCCTCGCTCCAGCCGATGTCGGCCTGCCGCCGGGCACGCGCCGGCGCACGCCCGGACTCCGCCGCGAGGAGGTGGCCATGCTCGCCGGCGTCGGCACCACCTGGTACACGTGGCTTGAGCAGGGCCGCGACGTGCGGCCCTCGCCGGAGGCGTTGTCGGGACTGGCCGGCGCGCTCCGCCTCGATCCGTCCGAGATCCGCCACCTGTTCACTCTTGGCGGCCGGCCTCCGCCGGAGGTCGACGTGCCCCCGTCACAGGAGGTCGACGAAGGCGTGCGCCGCATGCTGAAGAGCATGGACGCGCAGCCCGCTTACGTCACCGGATGGCGCTGGGACCTGCTCGCCTGGAACGACGCGGCGGTCGCCGTGTTCGGCGATTACAGCCGCCTGCCGGCCGACGAGCGCAACATCATGCACAACGTCTTCGCCAATCCCGCCCATCGCCGCCTGCTGGTCGATTGGGAAGCGATCGCGCCGGTGACGCTCGCCACCTTCCGTGCCGACACGGCCCGCTATGCCGGCCATCCGGACTACGAGCGGCTGATCGCGACGCTTGCCGAGAAGAGCCCCGAATTCCGCGCCTGGTGGCCGCGCCACGACGTGCTCGCGCCGATTCACGGCGACAAGCGCATCCGCCATCCCGAGATGGGGCCGATGACCTTCGAATATACCAGCCTCGCCGTCGACGGCAGCAACGGCCAGAGGGTCATCGTCTATACGCCGCTCTCCGCCGACGGCACGATCGACAAGCTGCACCGCCTGCTCGAAAGGCTGCGTCAAAAGACCGAAGCGGCGTAGCCACGGGAGCCAGGCCCCTAGACCAGCTCCACCTGCACCACGCCGCGCACCGCGCGCAGCGCCGAGGCGATCTGCGGGGTCACCGCATAGCGGCCGGGCAGCCGCATCTCGACCTCCTGCCTGCCCTCGTCAAGCAGCAGCACCAGGCTCGCCTCGCCCTCGCCTTTGGTGCCAAGCTGGCGCTGGACGCTCGCCAGCGGCGCCGGGTCGCGCACGAAGACGCGGATCTGTTTCAGTCCGGCCATCACCCGGTCGAGCGACTCCACCGACTGGAGGCGCATGTTGATGCCCTCCGGCCGTTCCTCGGCATTGACCAGCACCACCACTGACTGACCGGGCTCGAGCAGCTCGCGAAAGCGGTTGAGCTCCTCCGAGAAGGCGACCGCCTCGAAGGCGCCGGTGGAATCGGAGAGCTGGATCACGCCCATCTTGTTGCCGGTGCGCGTGCGCCGTTCCTGCTTCGAGGTCACCGTCGCCGCCAGCCGTCCGGCCGTCGCCCCGGCATGGACTGACTGGGCGAACTCCGCCCATGTCTGCACGCGCATCTTGGCGAGCACGCCGGCATACTCATCCAGCGGATGGGCGGAGAGATAGAAGCCGACCGCATCGTGCTCGCGCTTCAGCTTCTCTGCCGCCACCCACGGCTCGACCACCGGCAGGAGCAGCGGCTGGCGATCGTCGCTGCCACCGAACATGTCGGCCTGGCCGACCGCGGCGCTCTCCTGCAGGCGGCTCGCCATGCCGAGGATGCGGTCGACGCCGGCGCTGAGCCGCGCCCGGTCGCTCTCCAGTTCGTCCAGCGCGCCGGCCGCGATCAGGCTCTCCAGCACGCGCTTGTTGATCACCTTGGGATTGATCCGCCGGCCAAAATCGGCGAGGTCGCGGAAGGGCTCGCTGCCGCGCACCTCCTCCAGGCTTTCCACGGCGGAGGCGCCGACGCCCTTGAGTGCGGCCAGCGAGTAGAGGATGCGGCCCTTGCCGTCGGCGTCATAGGCGACGTCGAAGGCGACGCCGCAGCGGTTGACCGAGGGCGCCTCGACCGGCACCCCGAGCCGGATCGCCTCGCGCCGGAACTCGGCGATCTTGTCGGTGTTGCCCGAGTCCAGCGTCAGCGAGGCGGCCATGAACTCGGCCGGATAGTTCGCCTTGAGATAGGCCGTCTGATAGGTGATCAGCGCATAGGGCGCCGAATGCGACTTGTTGAAGCCGTATTCGGCGAACTTGGCGCAGGCGTCGAAGATCTCGGTCGCCAGCTCCTTGCCATAGCCGCGCTCGGCCGCGCCGGCCATGAAGCGGCCGCGCTGGGCGTCCATCTCCGCCTTGATCTTCTTGCCCATGGCGCGGCGCAACAGGTCAGCCTCGGCCAGCGTGTAGCCGGCCATGTCGCGGGCGATCTGCTGCACCTGCTCCTGATAGGTGATGATGCCGTAGGTTGGCTCGAGGATCGGCTTGAGGATCGGATGGAGATATTCCACCGGCTCGTTGCCGAGTTTGCGGGCGCAATAGGTCGGGATGTTGGCCATCGGCCCCGGCCGGTAGAGCGCCACCAGCGCCACGATGTCCTCGAAGCGGTCGGGCTTCATGTCGACAAGCGCCCGGCGCATGCCCGCGCTTTCAACCTGGAACACGCCGACCGTATCGCCGCGCTGCAGCATCTCGAAGGTACCGGCATCGTCGAGCGGAATCTTCGACAGGTCGAGATCGACGCCCCTCCGGCGGATGAGCTTCACCGCCACGTCGAGCACGGTCAGCGTCTTCAGGCCGAGGAAGTCGAACTTCACCAGCCCCGCCTGGTCCACCCATTTCATGTTGAACTGGCTGACCGTCATGCCCGAGCGCGGATCGCGATAGAGCGGCACGAGCTGATAGAGCGGCCGGTCGCCGATGACGATGCCGGCGGCGTGGGTCGAGGCGTGGCGGTAGAGCCCCTCGAGCTTCATGGCGATCTCGAGCAGCCGCGCCACCATCTCGTCGCCGTCGCGCGCCGCCTGAAGCTGCGGCTCGCCCGCCACCGCCTGGGCCAGCGTTACCGGATTGGCCGGGTTCGCCGGCACCATCTTGGCGAGCCGGTCGACCTGGCCATAGGGCATCTGCAGCACGCGCCCGACGTCGCGCAGCACGGCGCGCGCCTGCAGCGTGCCGAAGGTGATGATCTGCGCCACCTGGTCGGCGCCGTATTTGTGCTGGACGTACTGGATCACCTCGTCGCGCCGGTTCTGGCAGAAATCGACGTCGAAGTCCGGCATCGACACGCGGTCGGGATTGAGAAAGCGCTCGAAGATCAGGTTGAAGCGCAGCGGGTCGAGGTCGGTGATCGTGGTCGCCCAGGCGACCAGCGAGCCGGCGCCGGAACCGCGCCCCGGCCCGACCGGGATGCCCTGCGACTTGGCCCACTGGATGAAGTCGGCGACGATCAGGAAGTAGCCCGGATACTTCATCTTCTCGATGACGCCGAGCTCGTAGTCGAGCCGCTGCCGGTAGTCCTCTTCGCTGAAGCCCGGCGCCAGCCCGTGGGCCTCCAGCCGCTTGGCCAGCCCGGCGATCGCGGATTCGCGGAGCACCTGCGCCTCGGCGCGGTCGGCCTCCTCCGGATCGGCGCCGGCGCCGGCGAAGCGCGGCAATATCGGCTTCTGGATGCGCGGCCACCACGCACAGCGCAGCGCGATCTCGACCGTGTTCTCGACCGCCTCGGGCAGGTCCGCGAACAGCGCCACCATCTCGGCGCGGCTCTTGAAATAGTGCTCCGGCGTCAGCCGCCGCCGCGCGCCATCGGCGATCACCGCGCCCTCGGCGATGGCGATCAGCGCGTCATGGGCGTCATAATCGTCGCGGGTCGGGAAGAAGGCCTCGTTGGTCGCCACCAGCGCCAGCCCGCGTTGATAGGCCATGTCGATCAGCACCGGCTCGGCCGCCTGCTCGGCCTGGGTACCGTGGCGCTGCAACTCGACATAGAGCCGGTCGCCGAAGACTTTCGCCAGCCGGTCGAGCCGCTCCCCGGCAAGCGCCGCCTGCCCGTCCACCAGCGCCCGGTTGATCGGCCCGCCGGGGCCGCCGCTGAGCACGATCAGCCCTTCTCCGCGCGCCGCCAGCGCATCGAAGGCGACGTGGGCGCGCGCGTCGGCTTCGTTCTGCGTGTAGGAATCGGAGACCAGCCGCACCAGGTTCCAGTAGCCGGCCTCGGTCGCTGCGATCAGCACCAGGTCGGCAAGCGGCCTGGCGCGCCCCGGCGCACCGCCCCGGCTGTCCTCGCCGCCATCGGCGAAATCGACGGCCACCTGGCAGCCGATGATCGGCTGGATGCCCTTCTCGACCATCTTCTCGGAAAATTCGAGCGCGCCGAACAGGTTGCCGGTGTCGGCGATGCCCAGCGCCGGCATGCAGTCGCCGCGAGCAAGCTCGATCAGCCGCTTCAGCGGCAGCGCGCCTTCCAGGAGCGAATAGGCGGAATGGACCCGGAGATGGACGAAGCCCACCTCTTCGACGATACGACTCACGATGCGGTTCTCCTCGGGCCCCAAGTGTCCACGAGGCATCCCGCCCTGTCCATGCGCGCCCGTGCGCATCGCGCCGCTTATCCCCGCTGTGCGCCCGGCTGGGCGAGCCGGTCCCCTGCGCCCCTCAAATGCCCGAGCAGCCGCCCCCGGCGCCAGCGCACAGCCTCCGCCGGCCTCATGGTGAGTGCGAACGCAGTGAGCCTCGAACCACGAGGCCGCCCCGCGGCCCTCCGCTCACACCACGGCGGCCAGCGACACCGACCACAGGGCGATCATCCCGACAAAGGCCCCAACCGCCAGCAGCGCCGCCATATCGCGAATGAAATCAGACATTTGACTTTCCCGTTCCCGACTTGGGCAGGGAATATGTTCTTGTTTTGTTCTTTTCGTCAAGCGGAATTTGGCGGAGGTCACTGTGGAGTTTGAAAATTGCTTGACCTACTGCGTGGTGCCACCGGCTGGCTGAGCCAACAGAAGCGCGTCATCTATCGCCTTGCGAAGCGCCAAGGCGGCCGGGATGTTGCCGCGCAAATACGCGACGATCATAACGTCCTCGTCGATGGACTTCCCATCTGCGGCGGGAAACGACCGTATAGCCGTGAGGGTGATATTAATGATCCCGTTCATGTGTCCGAAGTTTGGAGCACCCTCAAAATAGACGATTGGTGCGTGGGGAACGTCGTGATGGACGAGTGGCTTGGCGATTGGCTTAGCCCCTTCCTGAGCCGGCGGGTTGGGTTTGTTGGCCATGACGGTATCTCTCGCTATTGGGATGCACGGCGAGAGTGCTGGCTTCCGCTCAGGGAGTCGAGTCGGTAGCGCGCTTCTTGTACGGCCCGCGCTTCCCAGGCTTGGGCGCCCGCGCATCGATCAACGCCACGATATCGTCCATCGACCAGAGCCGATCCGCGACACCAGCCGCCATCGCAGGCGACGTGCGGTGCGCGCTGTGCGTCTGGGTGAAATTGTAGAAAACGAAGTACAGCGACAGCGCGTAGATGTGGTTGTCGATCTTGCGGCTGAAAGCGTTTGTCAGCCGGGTGAACCGGCGCATGCCCATCCGCATCGTCAGGTTCATCCTCTCGACATACGACGTGGACACATGCCGCATGTCTGGGTTGCCGGTGACCGGCTCTTTGCGGGCGCCGACGCACTCGTTCGGGCTGTACTTGCGCTCCGGGCCGGCAGAGGCCGGATCGTCGCCATACAGCTTAATCAGCATGGCATAGTCGATCTGGTTGCCGAAGGCGCCCGCAACCGCGTCCAGATAGACGTGATGTCCGTCCGTGGTTAGCTGGACAGGGTTGGCGAGCCGCGACGCCAGGTCGTCCATGAAGTAGTTGGCCGTCTCGGCGCCACGATCGCCGACCATCCACGACAGGATCATTTTGGAGTCGGCATCAAGCGCGGTCCATGTCCAGACGTTACCGGCGCCCGCTGGCGCCGCCTTGGCCTTCGCCACGTTCTTTTGCTTGGCGTAGCAGAACGACCAGATTTCGTCGCACTGGACGCGCTTGGAAGCGACGTTGCGGACCGTCTCGTAATGGTAGGCGACGCAAGCCTCCCCGGCATCCTTCAGGAGCTTCAGGATCGTCTTGTAGGAGACGTTCAGCACCCGGGCGATGCTCTGCATGCTGGACCCCTCACAGAGCATCGCGAGGACTTGGGCGCGTTTTTCCGGGGGCAGCTTGTTCATGCCCCTAATATGGGAAATTTTATGCTTAGCGTCAAGCACGTTTTGTCGTTTAAATCCGGCTTTCAACCTTTCGTTTATCGAGTCAGAGTGTCGCACTTAATCCGGGGTTGCGCTGTAGGGCCTCTTGACTTATATGTCAATGCGAACTGAAATCGGCCATAGGGTTACAGAAGGCCGGCTGTGGCACTTGCCGCCGCTAATCCCGAGTCAACCAATGGTGCGTTCGATGTTTGTGGGAGCTGAGGTGTATGAAATCGTCACGCCTCCCTTCCCGGAAAATACCGACGGATATCGGTTCGGCAGGTTAAGGGCTGACCTCGACGCATTCACCGAAGGTCGAGTCATCAGCATTGCTGAGGACCCTTACAAGAAGCCCAACAGTACCTACCTTGCGCGGACAGACCCGATTGAGCATGAAATCTGGGACATTCGAAGCCGCGATCCTAAGCCCGCAATTCGGGTGTTAGGCGCATTTTCCGAGCCTGACATGTTTGTCGCTCTGGTGTGGGCGTTTAGAGAATCTCTCGGCGGCCCTAGGTCCCGCGAATGGCGCGACCTAATTGAGCGATGCAAGGCCGAGTGGCGCAAACTTTTTCCGACTTACCAACCACACAAAGGGGACAGCCCTCGTGACTACGTCTCACAGAACGCCATCGCTGTCTAAGCCGGAAGGCGACGCCCGCATTCCTGTTGGTACACTTGGCTACTTCGCCGCACGCAACCGCAACCAAGTGTACGACTTGGTGATGCGAGAGTTTCAGAACAGCCATATTTCTCAAGCCACTCTCGCGCGGCGGCTTGGAAAAACTCCGGACATTATCTGCCGATGGCTTGGGTCTCCTGGAAACTGGACACTGGACACAATCAGCCAATTGCTTTTCGGAATTTCTGGCAAAGAACCAGCTTATGCAATTGCCGATCCGCTCAATGTTTCTCTGAACAATAATCATCAACCTAATTGGAGTGCATTCAACCAATCGACTTCTACAGGAGCAAATTCGATTTCGGCTTCAATGTTCCAGACATTGTGACAAAATGACCCTCTCTGCCATTTCGCTATTTTGCGAGGATATCCGTGAGGAGAGAAGCGGCCAAGACACCCTTGTCGGTGTATTCATGGATCATCTACATGTTAGTACCCCGATGGCTCCAAAGCGACCCGAAAAAGCTATGGCTGGACTCGCGAAACTTTCGATATATACTCGCGTCACATTGGGCGTGACTGATCCTGCCGCAAAACTGGAAGCAATCCTAGAGCATCCGTTTGGGGAATCTAAAGTTCTCGGGCGCTTCGAGGAGGAGACAGTCAAGAAAACACAGGCAGACGCAATAGATAAGGGTGCTCCAATAGCTGGTTTTATATTTAAAGCCACGATGGCACCATTCATGTTGCCAAGTTCTGGATTGGTGACAGTTAAGGTTATGGCTGGTGATATAGAACATCTTTCAGGCATTCTGAATTTACTGATTGATGAGGCTCAATCAGCGTGACCAACGCTTTTTGGCGGCAGCCTTCGCAATTGCGGATCGTTCTTTTTTTGTAAGGCTCTTGGCACGTGCCTTGCCGCCCTTGGAGCCGAGCGCTTGGGCGGCCTTGTCCTTGCCGTCGTCAACGGGCTTGTCGTCTTCGATCTCGCCAGTCGCGATTTTCGCTACCCGGATGGCGGCTCCGATAACGTCTGCGGGCCTCTTCTCGCCTTTCGGGCCTCGGGGCATCTGTCACCTCACATAATCCAAGACAGCGCGGGCATGTGAAGCAGCCTACGCCAAGACACTTAGGGCATGTCCGGTCTGGTAGACGCAAGCCACGACATTCAGGACAATCAAGAACACCGAAGCCATCGCATCGCCAGCACGTTGCCATGCTTACCGCTAAGCATATGGGATTTGGGCGGCAATAGCGAAGGGCTAGTCAAGAGTCGGAAATTTCAAACTCCACAGTGACCTTGGCGGAGGTAGTGTCTCAGTTTGAAATTGGCTCAGCGTCGTCACCGTCAGAACCATCTGGATCGGTCAGCGAAAGTGTCGCAGGATTCCAGATGTGCTGACGTTGCCCCCTGAGGTGCCCTCGGTGTGAACTGGACTCCGTCGGAAGGAGACGGAGATGAAGAAGAGCCGGTACAGCGAGGAACAGATCATTGCCGTGCTGAAGGAGCATCAGGCGGGGATTCCGGTGTCGGAGCTCTGCCGCAAGCACGGGGTCAGCGAAGCGACGGTCTACAATTGGCGGTCACGCTACGGTGGGATGGAGATCTCCGAGGCTCGGCGGCTGAAGAGCCTCGAGGAAGAGAACCGCAAGCTGAAGAAGCTGCTGGCAGAGTCGATGCTCGATGTAGCCACGCTCCGTGAGGCGCTTGGAAAAAACTTCTGAGGCCCGGATCGCGGAGAGCGTTCGTGACCTGGGCCGTGGAAGAGAAGAGCTACTCGCAGCGTCGTGCCTGCGGGCTGATCGGGCTTCATCCGAAGACCTATCGCTATGCCTCACGCCGATCTGATGACATCGAGCTGCGGGCTCGGCTGAAGGCATTGGCGAGCGAACGGCGGCGGTTCGGCTACCGCCGCCTGCACATCCTGCTCAAGCGCGAAGGGGTCGTGCTGAACCACAAGAAGCTGTTCCGGCTCTACCGAGAGGAACGATTGACGGTGAGGCGGCGCGGCGGTCGCAAGCGCGCGCTGGGTACGCGGGCGCCGATGACCCTGCCGCAAGGGCCGAACCAACGCTGGAGCCTCGACTTCGTCTCCGATACGCTGACCGACGGTCGACGCTTCCGGGTGCTGGTCGTGGTCGATGACTTCACCAGGGAGTGCCTGGCGCTGGTCGTCGACACATCGCTGTCCGGTATCCGCGTCGCTCGAGAACTCGATGCTCTGGTCACCACCCGTGGTAGGCCGTTGATGATCGTCAGCGACAACGGCACCGAACTCACCTCGCGGGCAATCCTGCACTGGCAGGAGGATCAGGTTGTCGAGTGGCATTACATCGCGCCCGGCAAGCCGATGCAAAACGGCTTCGTCGAAAGCCTGAACGGCCGCTTCCGCGACGAGTGCCTCAACGAGCACCTCTTCCGCAGCCTGCCGGCGGCCAGGCAGATCATCGAAGAATGGAGGATCGACTACAACGCCCGCCGGCCCCACACGAGCCTTGGCGGCCTCACCCCAAACGAGTTTGCAACCCGGTCCCGGAGGGACCACAACGAGAACAGAGTCCAGTTATGAGTGAGGGCAAACTGGGGGCAACGTCAGCCGCCATCGCGGGCGACAGCTTGTGTGCCTTGTGCGTGCGGCAGAAATTGTACCAAACGAAATAAAGCGACAGCGCGTGAATGTGGTTGTCGATCTTCTTGCTAAACGCATTGGTCAAGCGGGTGAACCGCGGGGTAATGTCTCAGTTTGAATTTAGGCAGGCCTCGCCGCTTGCGGGGCCAGCGGAATCGCTCAGCTTAAGTGTTGCGGGGTTCCAGATATGCCAGAGTTCGCAGACCGGGCAGACAACCGCGATGGGTTTGGCCAAGTCCAGTAGTTCGTTGCGAATAAATACCTGGCTGCCCGTCTTTGGGCAGACGGTGCTGAATGGTCTTTCGACTAGAAGAGCCATGACCCCCTCGCCTTTGTGCGGAGCTAGGCGGGAGCAAATCATCTGTGGACCCAGTCGCCGACGCCTGTCCGCTGCGACAGTCGGCAATAATGTTAACTTGGTACTTTTGCTGGTCGCTTACGAGCCTTAATCGAGCGAACGATTCTGCTTTATTGTACGGCCCCCGCTTTCCCGGCCTGGGCGCTCTCGCCTCAACCAGCGACGCGATGACTTCCATCAATCACAGGAATTGGTGACGCCGGCCGCCATCGCCGGAGACGTGCGATGCGCGCTGTGGGTCTGGGTGAAATTGTAGAAAACGAAATAGAGCGACAGCGCGTAAGTCTAGCTGTGGATCTTCTTGGAGAATGCGTTGGTCAGACGGGCGTACCGCTGCCAGTACCACCCAACGCAACCTTCGCCTTTGCCGTGCCTTCAACCGATTTCCCGATTCCAGGCAACGTCACGTTGCATTCTTGGCCAATCTATCTTAGCGTGCACCAGAGTTATGGCACATTAAACGCGGGGGCGTTTGATGGTACCCAGTATTGAGTTGGGTGATCGGCGCAAGCCCGATTGGGCAAAGCTGGTATTCTGGCTGTGCGTTTGCACGTTATGCCTTGGATTCTGGATCGGCCTATTCAGGCTGCTTTCCGTCCTCGATTGAGTGCTTGCGAAGCGGCCACGGCTTTCCGGTCCGGGCGCCAAATTTCGCCGCGCCTATGACGGTCTAAGAAATCGCAGATGGAAGGCCCCGTAGGGCGCAGGCGCCCTGCCCCTAGCCCCCATTCGCCGCCATGGCAGCCCGCACGAGCGCCTTGAATGCCGTCTCATTGATCTGATCGCCCTCATGCAGATCGATCGCCCGGCGTGTTCCCGCCTCGAGGCTGGCGTTGAACAGGCCCGCCGGGTCGGCCAACGCCGCGCCGCGCGCAAAAGTCAGCTTCACCTTGTCCTTGTAGGTTTCGCCGGTACAGATGATGCCGCCGTCGGACCACACCGGAACCCCAAGCGGGTTAGACGGCTTCCGCCACTTCACCTCCTCGACCACCTGCGGATCGGCTTCTCTGATGAGCGTGCGCAGGCGGGCGAGCGTCTGGCCGCGCCAGTCGCCGAGCGCTGCGATGCGCGCATCGATCAGCTCTGCGGCGGTTTGGCGGTCCGCTGTGTCGCCCCCGCCGTTGGCGGTCCCGGTCGTGCGCTTCATGCCCGTTCGCTCTCCCTGTCGGCAATCGGCCAAGCGTAGGGCACCGACGCGGCAAAGCTCAATCCTGCTCTCGCGCCGCGTCGTCGCCCGTCGCGTCCTCTTCCAGCACCTGCGTCACCGGGTTCCAGACGTGCCAATGATCGCAGATCGGGCACACCACATCGATAGGCGCGCTCAGCTCTAGCAGTTCGTCGCGAATGAAGACCCGGCTGCCCGTCCGCGGGCAGATCGCAGATACCGGCTTCTCTTGGGGGCTGCGCATGGCCCGCCCCTCACGCAATCAGCCAGGCGGGAGCGAATCGTCTGTTCACCCGGTCGCCGGCGCCTGTCCGCTGCGATGGCCGACGATACTGTCAAATATAATGGGGGTGCTTACCGGTTGCGAGGGTCAATCGGATTGCCCCCGCTGTCGGACGCCGGCAAGCGCTTTCTAGAACCTGCGCGGCGGCGCCTGCTTCTCCGGACCGGTGAATTTCACCCCCGCCTGTGCCCCGCGTTCCCAGACGCGGTCGGCCGGCACCAGCATGCTGGTGGAGACGAAGAGGAGTTCGAAATGGTCAGGCAGGGCCACCGGGTCGCTGAAATCGAGATGCGCCCCACCCTCGCCGATATTGCGGACGATGCAGTCGATCGTCGACCAGTCGTGCAGGACGACCTTCGCTTCGCGAAGCGTCCGGTGGCGAACCGATGCGCGGCGTTCCTCATCCATGGGGACGCTCCCGATCAGACGGCGCTTGCTGCGGTCGGTTCACGCGCTTCGCTGCGGTTGTCGTCCGCCAAGCCGCTGTGAGTCGCAAACTTACCAACATGCGCTGTTGCAACAAGGCGTACGAATGTCTCAGCCCGGCCGCCGCCGCGCCTGCGCGGCGGTCCTCGCAAGGCGACGCATCACATCGAATGCGCCGGCGCAGGGGGAACCGCAGACGACTCCGTGAAAACGACTTTGCCGTCGCAATCTTCGACCCATGCCCAACATGTTGGACCGGTCAGACGCGCTGCCAGGTCGGCCGCTACTGCGAAATCGGCAATATCCGGCACGATCAGGTCATCGGTCGTGCCTGGAATGGACCGATCCCGGCTAACGACGCGGAACAGTGTCGGTCGTTCATGGGACCTGTGCGCCATGGCTCGGACACTACGACCACGATGCGCAGCGGCAAGGTCTTTCGCCCGACCAAATTGTCTCAGTCCGGCTGTTGCCTACAGCACGAACGGGATCACCGCCCGCCGTTCCTTCGGATAGTCGGGGAAGCGTTCGCGGTACCAGCGGTGATGGCTGAGCGCGCGCGGGATCAGGTTCGCCGCCGTCCACACCGCGAAGGAGAGCGCCGGCAGGTTCCAGCACATCACCGCGAAACCGCACCATTCGACGATCTCGCCGAGATGGTTGGGGCACGAGACATAGCGGAACAGTCCGCCCTTCGGCACCGCGTAGTCTGGCCCGCCGGGGCGGCGCAGCGCCAGCAGCCGGTCATCGGCGCGGTGATTGATGGTGGCGCCGATCAGGAATACGGCGATACCGATGTGGAAGCGCGTGTCGGTGAGCCAGTCGACGGGATACGGCGCCGAGACGATGCCGAGAAAGGCGCCGTTGAGGCCGGCATTGACCGTGTTGAAGATAACGCCGCCACCGGCGATCACCGCCGGCATCTGACGCCCCTTCATGCGCGCACGCAGCGGGAAGATCAGGCTGCGATTGACGTAGTGCGCCATCCAGGCGGCGAAGAAGACCCACATCGGCGCCGTCTTGGGCGTGGCGCCGGCAAGGAACAGCGCCGCGAAGACGACCGGCGACACGCCTTCCATCACCATCCAGCCGAGTTGCGCCGGCACGCTCGGCCCCCAGCCCGGCCGCATGTGCCGGCCATAGGGCGCGGTGACCATGAGCTGCGGCGGCACCATCACGATGGCGAGCGCGATCCACGCCCATACGATCGTGTTGAACCAGCCCGGTCCGCTCATCGCCGTGCGCTCACCCCGCCGCTTCCTTCACGCGCCGGTGCAGCTTGTATTCGTGCCAGGTGAGCACCAGCACCGCCGCGTCGAAGACGGTGAGCACCGCGAGCCACAGCGAGAAGGCGAGCGCGATCTGGTAGGTCTGATAGCCGATCAGCACCACCAGCGCGATCATGAAGGCCGGATAGGCCCAGGCGGCCCGGTCGCGCAGCACCATCACCACCAGGAACAGCTTGATGGCGCCGTGCGAGATCAGATAGATCGCCGCCGCTTGTCTCTGCGGCACCGACAGCGCTTGGGCCGAGTGCATGATCATGTTGGCGAGGAAGTCGCGCGGGTCCTCGAGCAGCTCGCTACGGGTCAGCCAGTTGGCCAGCGCCACGATCAGCCCGCTCGGAATGAGATAGAGCACCACCCCGCCCGCCATCTCGATAACGCTGTCGATCGCCTTGAGGATCAGGCTGATGCGGAAGACGCGGCGGATGGTGGCTTCGCGCTTGCTGAGCCCCGCCTGTGCCCCTGTCTGTCCGCTGGTGGCATCCATCATCACGCCTCACAGTCCGCCGCCCGCTTCAGCATCACCGCGCGCTCGCGTTCGTTGCGGGTCATCGCCGCGGCGCGCTCGAACTCGGCGCGCGCTTCGCGTCCGCGACCGAGCTTCTCCAGCATGTCTCCACGCGCCGCCGGCAGCAGATGATAGGCCTTCATCGCCGGTGCATCGGCGATGGCGTCGAGGATGGCAAGTCCTGCCTGCGGCCCCTCGGCCATGGCGACGGCGACCGCGCGGTTGAGTTCGACCACCGGCGAGGGCTGCAGGGCGGCAAGCGCCGCATAGAGCGCCGCGATGCGTGCCCAGTCGGTGTCCTCGGCGCGCGCCGCGCGGGCGTGGCAGGCCGCGATCGCTGCCTGCAGCGTATAGGGGCCGGGCGGCCCCAGCGCTTCGGCGCGGGCCAGCGCCGAGAGCCCACGGCCGATCGCGGCGTGGTCCCAGCGCGCCCGGTTCTGCTCCATCAGCAGGATCGCCCCGCCGTCGGGGCCGAGCCGCGCCGCCAGCCGCGAGGCCTGGATCTCCATCAGCGCCACCAGCCCGTGCACCTCCGGCTCGTTCGGCGCCAGCCCCGCGACCACCCGGCCGAGTCTCAGCGCATCCTCGCAGAGCTGCGGCCGCGTCCACTGTTCCCCGGCGGTTGCCGTATAGCCCTCGTTGAAGATCAGGTAGATCACCTCCAGCACCGAGGCGAGCCGCGGCGCCAGCTCCGCCCCGCGCGGCACCTCGAAGCCGACATTGGCGTCGGCGAGCGTGCGCTTGGCGCGCACGATGCGTTGCGCCATGGTCGGCTCGGGCACCAGGAAGGCGCGCGCGATCTCCTCGGTGGTAAGCCCGCCGAGCAGGCGCAGCGTCATTGCCACCCGCGCCTCGGTGGTTAGCACCGGATGGCAGGCGGTAAACACCAGGCGCAGCAGGTCGTCGCCGATGTCGTCGTCGAGTGCCGCCTCGATATGGGGCGTCGGGTCCAGCCCCTCCTCCATCTCACGGCCGATCTCGCTGTGCTTGCGCTCGGCCATCTTCTTGCGGCGCAGCCGGTCGATGGCGCGGTTCTTGGCGGTCGCCATCAGCCAGGCGCCGGGATTGTCGGGCACGCCGCTCTCCGGCCAGCGTTCCAGTGCGGCCACCAGCGCGTCCTGCGCCAGTTCCTCGGCCAGCCCCACGTCACGCACCACGCGCGCCAGGCCCGCGATCAGCCGCGGCGATTCGATGCGCCACAAGGCGTCGATGGTCTTGTTGAGGTCGGCGGCCATAGCGGCCGCCGATAGACCACCGCCGTCTCACAGATGCAAGTGCGGCGATAGCGCCGCCGTCAGCCTTGCGCCCCCGGCACATAGCGCAGGATCACGCCCCCGTTGGTCAGCGTGCGCGCCTCGGCCAGGTCGAGCCTCATGCTGTCCGGCGCGCCCCTGAACAGCCGCGTCCCCTCGCCGAGCAGGCGCGGCGTGACGCAGAGCCTGATCTCGTCGAACAGCCCCGCCGGCGTCAGGCTGGCGGCAAGATCGGCGCTGCCGAAGAGGAGGATGTTTCCGGGCGTTTCGCCCTTGAGTTTCGTCACCTCGGCAACCGCATCGCCGGCGGGAAAGCGCGTGTTGTTCCAGGCGCCCTCCCGCTGCGAACGCGAGAACGCCACCTTGGGCAGGCCGTTCATGTAATCGGCGATCACGCCAGGCTCCTCCGTCGGCCAGTACGCCGCCATCATGTCGTAGGTGACGCGTCCGAAGAGGAGCGCACCGGCCCCCTCGAGCTGTTCGATCGAGAACGCCTCCAGCTCCTCGCCCCAGACGTCCTGGTGCATGGAGAGGTCGTGGCCCGGCCCCTCGAAATATCCGTCGAGGGTGACCAGATTCCACATGATCAGCCTGCCCATTATCCGGCGCTCCTAGTCCGCCTGCTCATCGAACATGATCCCGCGAACTTCCACCGCGCCCTCCCAGATGGGCCAATTCTTGATGTGGAGGTCCAGAAAGCGACGCGCCCAGTCCACAGCCTCATCCTTGGAGGCGACGTCGAAGACGGCGTAGCCGCCGATCACCTCCTTGGCCTCGGTGAACGGGCCGTCAGTGGTCACCAGCCTGCCTTTGCTGATGCGCACACGGGTTCCGTCCGACGTTGGCTGCAACCCGCCCCACTCGACGAAAACCCCGGCCTTCTTGGCGTCCTTGCCGTAGGCGTCCATCGCGTCCATCAGCGCCTGCGGCGGCGGCTCGGTCAGTTCCGGACCCTTGATGACGATCATGTATTTCATGGCTTTGTCTCCTCGCCGTTCGGATTGTTGTCGGTCAGCCGTGCCGGTTGTCGAGCGCGAAGGCGCCCGGCCCGGCGAAGACCAGATAGAGAAAGAAGAAGCAGAACAGGATTGCCTCTCCGCCCATATTGAGGCCAGGGAAGAGGCTGATCGGCGCGTGCACGATCCAATAGCCGACCGCCATCTGGCCGGAGAGGATGAAGGCCACCGGTCGGGTGAACAGGCCGACCAGCAGCAATGGCCCGCCGATCACCTCCATCCAGCCGGCGGTGACGCCGAGAAAATGCATCAGCGGCGTCGACGGCGGCATGGTGAAGGCCGGGAAGTGGAAGATGATCTGCACGCCGGCCTGCAGGAAGACCAGCGCCGCCGCGATGCGCAGCGCCGCCAGCGCCTTCGGCGCATGAACGGCGAGCCTTTCGGCCAGTGGCACGCCGGCGCGATCGTCGCCGAGAGTGAGTGTCGTCATGGGTCCGCTCCTTCCGTCGGGTTCAGGCGGACCGGCCATCGGCCCGCTTGTCTCAACGACGAGCGGGCCGGAACGAAATCGACAAGTCTCTGGAAATCTCTTCGCCGCCTATTCGAAGCACGGCCCGAGTTCACGCACCTCGACCGTCGCCCATTCCGCCGCCGGGCAGGCCTCGGCGATGGCGACCGCTTCCTCGCGGTCGTCGACGGTGAGCAGGAAGAAGCCGCCGATCATCTCCTTGGCCTCGGCGAACGGACCATCCACCGATGTCGCCGCACCGTTCCGCCGGCTGATGCGCACGGCCGAGTCCTGCGCCAGCAGGGATTCGGCACGGACCAGCTTGCCGCGCTCTTTCAGGCCTGCGGCATAGTCCAGCATGCGCGCGTAGCGCCGCTCGCCCTCTTCGCGGCCGGCGATGCGCCGGTCCCCAGGTCCTTCG
Organism: uncultured Alphaproteobacteria bacterium; assembly: GCA_963785065.1. GTDB lineage: Bacteria > Pseudomonadota > Alphaproteobacteria > Rhizobiales > Kaistiaceae > CAVSRC01. Next base: position 9,836 of record CAWATX010000004.1, on the reverse strand, counting down.
ACGATGACCAGCATGTAGCTCATGGGTGCTCCCTCCCGCCGGCAGACGTGCTGAAGATACGCCTCCTATCGCCGACATGCGGGCCCGTAAAGGGTGCCGCCCGGCTGGCCTCCGTCCTTACGCCACGATGACGTCGGCCCCCGCCGCGCGATAGGCATCGATGGTCGTCGCGGGGATGTCCGCCGCCGCCAGGATGCCGTCGGCCTCGTCGAAGGCGATGATCCGGTGGGGCGAGACCGCATCGGCCTTGTCGCGGGTCATCAGCACCAGGGTCCGGCGAGAGGCGCGCCAGATCGCCCGCTTGATCGCCGCCTCCTCGCGGTCGCCCGTGGTGAAGCCCTCGACCGGGTGCACGCCGGTCACCCCCATGAAGTAGATGTCTGCACGAACCTGCCCAATTGCCTCGACCGCCAACGTGCCGGTCGCCACCATCGAGTGGCGGTAGAGGCGGCCGCCGATCAGCTCGACGGTCACTGCCGGCTTGTCGGCGAGCGCCACGGCAATGGTCGGCGCATGGGTCACCACCGTACAGGGGCGCTCGCCCGAAAGCTGGCGCGCGATCTCGGCGGTCGTCGTGCCGCCGTCCAGAAAGATCACCGCACCCTCCTCCACCATCCCGGCGGCGCGTCGGCCGATGGCGGTTTTCTCTTTTGCGGCAATCGATTGGCGTGTCGCCAAGTCGGGTAAGGGCGGCGAGGCCGGCAGCGCCCCGCCATGCACGCGCGTAAGGCGTCCCTCGGCAGCCAGCTCCCGCAGGTCGCGTCGGATGGTGTCTTCCGAGAGCGCGAGCCGGCGGGCCAGGTCTTTGGCGAGCACCTGGCCGTCCGATCGCAGCAAGTCGAGGATCAGCGATTTTCGCTGGATGGTCAGCATGCCCCATTCTGCACGAAATTCCTTGACTCGTCACGAAATACCCCCTTTCACTGTCAATCGTTCATGAACGTGCAATTTCGTGAGGCATCGTGCATCCGACAAAGGAGTTCGACATGTTCATCCTGATCGCCGGCCCCTATCGCTCCGGCACCGGCGACGATCCCGAAAAGATCGCAGCCAACCTTCGGCGGCTGGAGGACGTGTCATGGCCGCTCTTCCAGGCCGGACATTTGCCGATGATCGGCGAATGGGTGGCGCTGCCGGTGTTTCAGGTGGCCGGCGGCGGCAAGGTGGGCGACGCCCTTTACGATCAGGTCTTTCACCCGGCCGCCGGCCGGCTGCTCGAACGGGTGGATGCGGTCCTGCGTCTGCCCGGCGCCTCGACGGGCGCCGACAACGACGTGCGGATCGCCAGGGCGCGCGGCATCCCCATCTACAATCGCCTCGAGGATGTGCCGGGCTGCGCCTGAGCCCCCCAAAGCGTGCAGGCCCCGCCGCAATGCGCGGCGGGGTGGCTCCGGATGCCGCTCAGTCCGCCATGGTGCAATTGATCATCCAGGGGATGCCGAAGCGGTCGGTCAGCATGGCGAAGCGCTCCGCCCATGACGTCTTCTGCAGTTCCATGCTCGCCACGCCACCCTCCATCAGCGCCGCGTAGATGCGCTCGGCTTCCGCCGGGTCCATCATCTGCAGCGACACGAAGAAGCCCTGCGGCTTGTTGTAGTAGGGCGGCGGCGCGTCCGAGCCCATCAGCGTGAAGCCATCGGCCGTCTTCATCTGGATATGCATGATTTTGTCGTGCCACTCGGCCGCCACCTGGTCGGCCATGGGCGACCCGCCGTGGGTCATCTGCATCTCGATCGTGCCGCCGAACAGCTTCGCATAGAAGGCGAAGGCCTCGGCACAATTGCCGGCGAAATTCAGATAGGGATTGATCTGCATGGAATTTGATCCTTGTCCGGCGCCTGTCGCGCCTCAGCGATTGTTGATGTGGAGGATGTTGCCGTCGGGGTCCTTGAACCAGGCGGCGCGGAAGGCACCGAAGACGTGGACCTCGCCGTCCCGTTCACTGCCGGGAAAGTCGTAGTGCTCGAAGCTGACGCCGGCGCGTTTCAGTTGCGCGACGATACTGTCGAGCTCGGCGCCCACGCCCCAGGTAGCCACGGTTGCCTTGTTGGTTCCGGCAAGCTCGGAGCGATAGACCACGATGGTCGCGCCGCCGCTCCTGAAGAGCGCCACCTCGCTGCCCTCCGCCCCCGCCGGGACGAGCTTCAGCACGCCGCCATAAAAGGCGCGTCCCACGTCGAGATCCTTCACGGCGATGGTCGCCATGGCATTCATGTCGGAAAGCATAAGTGTCTCCTCGGCTGTCGCCGGCGTCACTTGTCGGCGTTGAGCACGTCGAGCAGGGCTGCCTCGCGCTGCATCGCCTCGCTCGGCTCGAAATCCTCGATCTCCTGCACCTGGCGGATCTCGATGATCTCGTTGTCGCCCATCGGCGCGCGCCTGGCCCATTCGATGGCCTCCTCGCGCGAGGCCACCTGGATCATCCAGTAGCCGCCGAGCACCTCCTTCGCCTCGGCGAAGGGCCCGTCCTGCACGGTCGGCTTGCCGCCGGAGAAGCTTACCCGCGCCCCCATCGACGGCGGATGCAGCCCATCCAGTGCCAGCAGGACGCCAGCCTTCTGCAGGCTCTCATTGTATTTCGTCATGCGCTCGATCGCGTCCGGATCGGGCATCGTGCCGGGCTGGGCGGTTTCGTATCCCTTGGGGATCACCAGCATCATGAAACGCATGGGTTTTCGTCCTCTCTGGCGGTCGCGAAACGCAGGCCTGTCCCGCGCTCTATCCCCACAACGAACCGGAAGCCACTAAATCGACAGCCCGCATCGCTTTTTTTGGCGAGGCGTCCCCTGAAATGTCCTGAGCGCCCAGCGCCGGTTTGCGAGGTCCATCAAGAGGCGCGTTTCTTGTCGGGCAAGTAAACACGGCCAAGATGAGATTCGCGAAAAACGTGCAGTGAAGACGCACACATCGCCTGATAGCGTCTTACACAGGATGCGGCTTCTTGCAGTTCACGCAGGGGTGTGAAATGGCATTCAAGGTGGGAGCGTTCGAAGACGTAACGATCATGGCCGTCACCGATCCGTACTTGGCGGCCGCGATACGCAAGCTCGGCAGGTATTGGGAGGAAGTGAAGAATCTCCCGGAAGCCAACGAGATTCTTGAGCAAGCCGTGCGCGGTGCGGAGGAAATGGCGGCAAAGGCGGCCACCCTGGCGGCCACCGAGCATTCGCCTCACACCCCCCAATAGACTGCATCCGGCATCATTCGCCGACGCTTCGACCGCCCGACATCCCGGCCGTCGCCGACCAATCGGCGATCGGTTCGCGTCAACCTGAAATTGCGCCAGGGAGTTGCCTACTCTGCCGCCTCGCTCTCCACCCTGATCGCCACCGGCTCCCCCTCCTCCGGCGCCTCGCCCTCGGGCCGGCGCCTCAGCGTCAGCACCGCAAGCGCCAGCGCGCCCCAGGCAAGCGCCGTCATCAGCGCGATCATGGGCAGCGGCGTGCCGTTGAAGATCAGGCTGGCGATGACGATCATCGCCGCGCCGGTCACCATCTGCAGCGTCCCGCCGAGCGCCGCCGCCATGCCCGCGATCTCGCCGTGTTCGTCCAGCGCCATCACCATGGTGGTCGGGATGACCAGGCCCATGAAGGAGAAGCCGACGAGCAGGAAGGCCATCAGCACCGGCAGGCTGTCGACGCCGGCGACGGTCAGCGCCAGCAGCACCGCCAGCACCGCCGCATAGGACGCCACCGAAACGCGCACCAGTCGGCCAAGGCCGTAGCGCCCGCCGAGCCAGGCGGCGAACTGCGAGGAGCCGATGAAACCGACGGCGTTCAGCGAGAAGGCGATGCTGAACGCCGTCGGCCCCAGGCCGAAATGGTCGATGTAGACGAACGAGGCGCTGGCCAGGAACGTGAAGAAGCTCGCCATGCCGAGCCCGCCGATGAAGGTCAGGCCGAGGAAGCGCGGATCGCCAAACAGCGTCGCGAACCCGGTGGCGAGGCTCGCCCGGTCGATGCGCACCCGCTTCGCCGGGGTGAGCGTCTCGGGCAGCGTGGTTGCCACCAGCCCTATGGCAATCGTCGCCACCACGGCCACGGCGATGAACACCGCCCGCCAGCCGAAGGGCACGATCAGCGCGCTGCCGGTCACCGGCGCCAGGATCGGCGACACCGACAGCACCAGCATGACCAGCGCCATCAGCCGAGCGCCTTCGACGCCGGTGTGCAGGTCGCGGATGATCGCCCGCGGAATCACCATCACCGCCGATGCGCCGACGCCCTGGAGCGCGCGGAAGGCGATCAGCCAGCCGATCGACGGCGCCAGCGCGCAGCCGGCGGCGCCGAGCACGTAGACGACGAGCCCGAAATAGAGCGGCGCCTTGCGCCCGACCATGTCCGACACCGGCCCATAGACGATCTGGCAGACGCCAAAGGCGATGAAGAAGGCCATCAGCGTCATCTGCGTCGCCGCGGTCGAGGCATGCAGGTTGTCGGCGATGGTCGGCAGCGCCGGCAGGTACATGTCGATGGCGAACGGCCCGATGGCCGAGATCAGGCCGAGCACCACGGCATTACGGAGGAAGCGCGAAGTCATGGCAAAAAAGCTCCGTTTGCGGTCGCCGCGAGGCAGCCGGTCTGGTCGTGTCCATGGCGGAAAAGTGCCGCCGCCCATTTTCGGTGTCGCGCTAACGCCGCTCTCGCGTCGCCCGCGCTTCCTCCCAAGACGAACGCCGCGATGCGGATTCGACACCAACAGTCAGAAAATCGAGCCGTAAGAACTAGGGCGCCGCCGTCCGACGGCCAAGAGCATCCCGTTCATCACAGCCATGCGGCCATCGCATCCTTCCCCCGATGGCCGCAATGCACTCTGTCACACCCCTATGACAGGACGTGTCAGGAGCCTCTATCGCCCGTGAGGGGAAGGCAGCGCGGCGTCGACGCCCTACAGCAGCCTTGCTTTCTCCAGAACCAGCAGCTTTTCCTTGGTCAGCACGCCGCCATAGGCGGAGAAGCCGCCGAGCCGGTCGCCCGCCGCCAGCACCCGGTGGCAGGGGATGATGATCGGCATCGCCTGGCCCACCGCCCTTGCGCCGCCCGGCAACCCGGCGCGCCCGGCGATTTCGCCATAGCTTGCCGTCTCGCCCCATTTGAGCGCCCGCGTCGCGGCATAGATGCGCCGCCGCTCCCCGCTGGTCATCTCCGGCAGCGCCACCTCAAGATCGGCAAAATCGGTCTCGACCCCGTTGAAATAGGCCCGCAGCCGATCGATCGCCGTCTCCACCGTCGGCGACGGCACGCCCTCCACCGCGCCATGCCGCTCCATCCATGTCCTCAGCGTCGCGACGTCGATCTCGGGCAGATGCACCCGCCGCACGCCGGCCTCGTTCCAGCCGATGCCAACGCGGCCAAAGGCCGTGCCGAACAGGCAATAGCGCTCGCCGGCTCCGGGCATGGGGACCTACCGGTAGACCGCCTGCCGAAGGTCGGCCGTGAACGGACCGTTGCAGCCTTCCATGGCGGTGTTGGTGAAGGCCGCGACCGAGATCCCGGCCGCCGGATCGATGAACCAGGAATGACCCCAGACGCCGCCCCATCGCAGCGTTCCGGCCGACTGGGCAGTCCCAGCGGCCCTCGGGTCGACGAGCACCGCGCTGAGATAGCCGAAGCGCCAGCCGGCGTCCTTCTCCTCGCGCGGCAGATCGCCGATCTGGTTGCGGCACGCCATCGCCACCGTCTCAGGCTTCAGGATCGGCCCGCCGCCGGTGCGGATCGCCTCCAGGAACGTCAGGAAATCGCCGGCCGTGCCCGCCATGCCGCCGCCACCCGAGGGGAACGACGTCTCGTCGAGGATGCGGCTCGGCGAAAAGACAGTGCCGTCGGCGACCGTGTGCGGATCGCCCATGCGCACTGGCTCCGGCGTGGCGTCGCCATAGGGCACGGCAAGCCGCGCCTTGTCGGTCACGCGGAACCCCGTGTCGGTCATTCCCAGCGGCCGCGTCACATAGGTTGCGACCGCGTCCGGGAAGTCGCCGTGCACCTTGGCGATGACCGCGCCGAGGACGTCGATGCTGACGCCATAGCGCCACGCCGTTCCCGGCGCGAAGAACAGCGGCGCCCGGGCGATGCGGGCGAGGTTGTCGTCCATGCTCCGTCCGGGCTCGGCGATCCCGCCGGAAATGCCTAGCGCCCTGTACGGATCGTCTGGCTCCACCGTCGGATAGCCGAAGCCGGACGTATGGGTCAGCAGGTGGTGGATGCGGATTTCCGGTTCGCTGCCATCGGCAAGTTTCGGCCGCATATCGGGCAGATAGCGCGTCACCGGATCGTCGAGGCCGAGCTTGCCGCGTTCGTAGAGCGCCAGGGCCGTCGCCGCGGCCATCGGCTTGGTCACCGACGCCAGGCGGAAGATCGCGTCTTCGCGCATCGCAATGCCGGCCTCGCGGTCGAAGAAGCCCTTGACGCCGCGATAGACCGTCTTGCCGTCGACCGCGATCAGGATCGCCGTGCCGACAAGCTTGCCCTTGGCGATTGCCGCGTCGATCGTTGCGTCGACGCGCGCAGCCATGTCACTCATGGTTCGTTCCCCCAAGTTTCCAGTGCGTTCCCGGTTCGCCTTGGTAGCACAATTCAGCGGCCCTATTCCGCCTCCCCCGTCGCCGAGATTCGCGGACCGGTCTTCGGGGCGAACTCGGCCAGCGGATCCGCCTTCGCCCTCAGGCTGTCGAGATAGTCGTTGGTGAAATCCGTCTTGATCTCCGCCCACAGCGGCAGGTGATCCGACATCTGCCAGGTGCGCCACTTGCGATAGGCGCCGATATCCGTCTTCGCCGCCTTGCCGCTCTTCGTCTCGGTCGGCATCAGCGGCTTGTAGACGGCATAGTCGTCGGTGTCGCGGAAGACGAAATCCTGCCAGGCGAAGCAGCCCGAAGCCTCCACCTCGAACAGCTTGTTCTGGGTCCTCAGCGCGATCTGGTCGTAGGTCGCCTTGCTCGCCAGCGCCGTCGGCTTGCTCACCCCCGGCGGTATCCTGAAGCCGTGGCCGAGCAGCGCCTCCATGGTCGCGTCCTCCGGGCTCAATATGTTGAAGTCGCCGAGCAGGATGTAGGTCTCGCCGTCCTTCTTCTGGCGCTTGGTGAAGAAGTTGGCGATATCGGCGATCTCGCGCTGGCGAACGGCCGTGTCCGCGCTCGGGCCGTAGTAGATATGGACCGTGCACAGGTTGAACTTGAACCAACCGGCCTGAAACGACACCACGAACGGCGTCCGGTTGAACTGCGCCACCGGCTTTCCCTTGACCGGCGGCAGCACGATCTCGCCGGCCATGCGCCGGAACAGGATCTTGCGCGAATCGTAGACGAAGGCGAGCCGCTCCATGTTGCCGCTCTGGTCGGTCACCACATAGGTCCAGTGCGGCCCGAGGAAGCGCATCAGCCGGTTGAAATCGGTCAGGTTCTGGTTGACCTCCTGGACCGCGACCAGATCGAAGGCCGAGATGATCTCGGCGATGTAGAGCAGCGCCTCGTCGCTGCGCGGCGACGGGTTGAGGCGATGGCCGCCGAAGTCGCGCAGGTTCCACGTCGCCAGGTGAAACGATTCCTGCTTGTTGTTCGGCGAGATTTTGGCCGCGATCCCCGCCCTCAGCGCCAGCAGCCGGTCGATCGTGCGGGCACGCGCCGCCTTGTCCTTCCAGAAGCGCAATCCGGAATACTGGACCATGACCTTTCCTCCTCTTGGGTCAGGGCCCCCACCCTAGCGCAACTTGCGGCTGCGGCCACGGTCTCGTATTGAGCTGCATCCTCGTATAGGCAACTTCACCCGCGGCGCCGTCGCGCGCGCTTTGTCTCCCGACCCCACGTCTAGCCGAGCGCCACAAGATGACAGCATCCGATCCCGCCAACGCATCCGGCACGCCGGTCGGCACCCCTGATGCCGACCTCCACATCGAGACAGCCCTGGTGCACGCTCTCCTCCGCGAACAGCACCCCGACCTTGCCGAGCTTCCCCTCCGCCGGCTGGAAGCGGGCTGGGACAACCAGCTGTTTCGTCTCGGCGACCGCCTGGCCGTCCGCCTGCCGCGCCGGGCGGCGTCGGCCGGGCTCGTCCTGCACGAGCAGCGCTGGCTGGGCCCGCTTGCCGAGCGGCTGCCGCTGCCCATCCCCGCCCCCGTCCGCGTCGGAAAGCCCGGTCAGGGCTTCCCCTGGCACTGGAGCATCGTCCCGTGGTTCACCGGCGTGCCCACCTTTCAGGAGGCCCCGTCCGCGGGCGAGGAGCGCGTCCTGGCGCGCTTCCTTCGCGCCCTGCATGTCGAACCGCCGGCGGACGCACCGGCGAACCCCTATCGCGGCGTCCCCCTTTCGACGCGGGCATCCGTGATCGAAGAACGGCTCGCGCGCCTCGCGCACCTGCCCCTGATGACCCCCGAGGTCCACGCCATCTGGCAGCAGGCGCTTGCCGCCCCGATCGATGTCGCGTCGACCTGGATTCATGGCGACATGCACGTCCTCAACGTCCTGGTCGACGACGGCCACCTGAGTGCCGTCATCGACTGGGGCGACATGGCGGCCGGCGATCCGGCCACCGACCTGGCCGCGATCTGGATGCTGCTTCCCACCCGCGCGCTCAGCGCCGAGGCGATCGACGCCTACGGACCGGCCTCTGCCGCCACCTGGGCGCGCGCCCGCGGCTGGGCTGTCGCCTTCGCCACCATGATGCTCGACGCCGGACTGGCCGGCGATGCGCGCTTCGCCGCCATGGGCGAGCGCGTGCTGCGCCACCTTGCGGATGGTCCGTGACGACGCCAATGGCGCTGTTCCTCTTTTGTTCTTGCCAGGAGACGGCCCTCCTGACAATGCTGGCAGCAGACTGAATCGCCCGGACGCATTTCCCGTTGGACGAGGGAGAGCCGCCGCTTGTCTCGTACGTCGAAGAGCATAAGTTTGGGGCGCGGCCGACGCCGCAAATCCCCTTCGGAACAGCGTGCCATGGCCGAGACCAGCCCTGCCCCGGGCAAGTTCCTCTCCATCCGCGGGGCGCGGGAACATAACCTCAAGAATATCGACCTCGACCTGCCGCGCGACCGGCTGGTCGTGCTCACCGGCCTGTCGGGCTCCGGCAAGTCGTCGCTCGCCTTCGACACCATCTATGCCGAGGGCCAGCGCCGCTATGTCGAGAGCCTGTCGGCCTATGCCCGCCAGTTCCTCGAGATGATGCAGAAGCCGGACGTCGACCAGATCGACGGCCTGTCGCCGGCCATCTCCATCGAGCAGAAGACCACCAGCCGCAACCCGCGCTCCACCGTCGGCACGGTGACCGAGATCTACGACTACATGCGGCTCTTGTTCGCCCGCGTCGGCGTGCCCTATTCGCCGGCAACCGGCCTGCCGATCGAGAGCCAGACCGTCAGCCAGATGGTCGACCGCGTGCTGGCGCTGCCCGCCGGCACCCGCCTCTATCTGCTGGCGCCGATCGTGCGTGGCCGCAAGGGCGAGTACCGCAAGGAGTTGGCCGAGCTGATGAAGCGCGGCTTCCAGCGGGTCAAGATCGACGGGGCATTCTACGAGATCGCCGAAAGCCCGGCGCTCGACAAGAAGCTCAAGCACGACATCGAGGTGGTGGTCGACCGCATCGTGGTCGGTGACGGCATCGCCACGCGGCTTGCCGATTCCTTCCAGACCGCGCTGGAACTCGCCGAGGGCCTGGCCATCGCCGAGTTCGCGGACAGACCGAAGGCCGAGCCGCCATCCTTCGAGACGCGGCCTGCGGCCACTCCTCAGGATGAGGGTGGTGGCAAAGGCGGGCGCAAGACACGGCGCACCAAGTCCGCCGAGTTGGCTCCTCCTCATCCTGAGGTGCGCGCAGAGCGCGCCTCGAAGGACGAGGAGGCCCCCGACC
>CAWATX010000003.1:0-655406 GCA_963785065.1 uncultured Alphaproteobacteria bacterium | reverse complement strand
GTCGCCACGCCGTACTACCAAGCCACGGTACGCGGGCGAGATATCCGTAGCTCGTAATAACCAGGTCGACATCCGCCAGATCGTCGACCCCGTCCGTCTTCAGTTTCTCGTCTGGCGCTGCCGAGGGATGAGCCACGACGGCTTTGAGGCTTGGCGCAAAATCGCGTTACTTCGGCAGCCCAGTTGGCAAGCAGCGAGGCGGGGACAACCAGAAGACACGGTTTATGCTTGGTGTTCGCTTCGTGCTTGAGAACCAGCAGCAGCAACAAGAGCTGGATCGTCTTGCCGAGACCCATGTCATCTGCAAGGCAGGCCCCGAGCCCAAGCTGCGCGAGAAGATAGAGCCATTGCACACCTGCCTGCTGATAAGGGCGGAGCGTACCCTGAAACGACCGACCAGGATCGATACGCGCGAGGCCTTCCGGGCTGCGTAAGGCCGCAAGTGTCTGCGCCAGCCAGGGACCAGCCACCGTCTGGCTCCAGTCAACGTCGGCCCGTCCGGCGGCCCCGTCCTCGGCAATACCGGCTCCGGCCAGCATGCGCATCGCCTCGCCAAACGACAGACCTTCGGTGACCGCGCGCCGTTCGATCGCCTCGAACTGCTCAAGGGTCCGACCTAGTCGGTCATGGTCGATTTCGACCCACTTGCCACGGATCAAGGCCAAGCCGTCGGACTGCGCCAGCAATTGCTGGATCTCGACCGCCGAGAGGCTTTCGCCGTCGAGCGTCACCTCCATGCGGAAGTCGAGCAGCGCATCCAGTCCCAACTGCGAAGGGGCGTTGCCGCCCACCGTTGCCTTCACCTGCGGGCGTGCGGGGCGGTTCATGCGCCAGCTCGCCGGCATCCGCACAATCACCCCAGCGCTCTCGAGCGCTGCAACGTCTTTCAGAAGATGCAGTGCTTGCTGCGGACTCCAGCGCAGCGGGTGAAAGATTTCGCCGGCATCGATCATGGCCTTCAACCAAGCGCAGTGTTCGCCCGCACGCTGGACCGGCATCAGCAGCGAGAGCAGGCGCTCGCGGTTCCTGGCCCCGGCATATTCCTGCAAGGCCTTGCCGAGTGGCACATGCTGTGCCCTGGCCGCAGCAGAGAGCCGTGTCGTGTAGGTCGCAAGAAATGCAAATGGAGCCGCCTCGTCCTTGCTGTTCTCGGCAAGATTGAAATGGACGCGCCCAACGAGGTTCCAGGCCGGATGACGGCGCTTGAGGAACTCCTGAACGGAGAGTTCGGCTTCAGCCAGTTCAGCGTCGAAGGCCGAATCCATGCCGCGCCAAAGATCAGCCAGTACATCTGTGGTCAGGTATTCCGCCCCCATCATGGGCGGAACAGCTGCGGCGATCTGGTCCAACTCGCGACGTTCGGGAAGGGTGACGGGTGGCTTGATGGCGCCTTCGCCCACCCCGGGGAGCGCGCACAGCGCGGCCACGTAGCGTGCGCCAAACTCCCGCCAATAAGACAGCACCGGAAGAAGAGCTGTTCCGACTTCGTCGGCGCCCAGGCACAACAGTCCATGCCCGGACCCTCGTATGAACGCTTGCTCCAGCCGCGCTACCCGTTCCGGCTCCATATCCAGCGCCTCGCCGGCTTGGCGCAGCGTTAGCAGACCGTGCGGCGTAAGAACCGGCGCCAACGTCATCAATACGGAGAAATCCTCATGAGCGGACCGGACATGTCGACCAGCAGATCGGCCGCCCGCACGACTTCATCGCGGGGCGGGGTCGGGAGCTCGGGCTGGTCACGAAGTGCCAAGTGAATCTGCCGTCAACAATTCCTTGATCGTCATGAACCGGCGCACGCGCTCTGCGGTCGCAGCCGGGCTCTCGCCAAACGGATTATCCTCGTCGAGAACGTCTTCCTCTCCCTCTTCGTTCAGTTGACTCTCGATCCGTGTCAACTGTGTTCGGATCTCGTCGGCAGTGAATAGTCTCCTCACTTCGGAGACAAAGCCGGGCAGCTCTTGCGCGAAGGCACGATGACTCAATGCGGCTTCGGCAAAATTCATCAATTTTTCCCCGACCGCATAATCGAAGGCCGCCTTCAACCCAAAACGGGCTCTGATCGTTTGGGCTGCCTCGCACTGCTCGATCCAAATCTTATGCGCTTTGCGGGAACTCATCGTGCCGCTCCTATGCGATCGGGGCTCAAGGACGTTTTCGGTGCCAGCCACTCGTCCAGCTTCGACCACCGCCGCCGGCCTGAGACGTTGCGAACCGCGATGGCGACCGCCTTCTTCTGGCCGACGAGCACCACCAGGCGCTTGCCGCGGGTGATGCCGGTGTAGAGCAGGTTTCGCTGCAGCATGGCGTAGTGCTGGGTCATGATCGGGATGACCACGGCAGGGTATTCCGAGCCCTGGCTCTTGTGGATGGTCGCGGCGTAGGCCGGCACCAGCGTGTCGAGCTCGCCGAAGCCGTAGGTGACCGAACGCCCGTCGAAGCTGGCGTCGAGTTCGCCGGCGTCGGGATCGACGTCGTCGATGTAGCCGATGTCGCCGTTGTAGACCTCCTTGTCGTAGTCGTTCTCGATCTGCATGACCTTGTCGCCGGGCGCGAAGGTCCAGCCGAAGCGCTCGACCTTGCGCTCGCCGGCGGGGTTCAGCGCCTCCTGCAGCTCGATGTTGAGCGAGCGGGCGCCGACGCCGCCGCGGTTCATCGGGCACAGCACCTGGATGTCGCGGATCGGATCGAGGCCGAAGCGCTTGGGGATGCGGCTCTTCACCAGTTCGACGATGCGCGCCACGGCGGTTTCGGGATCGTCGGCCGGCACGAAGTAGAAGTCGCTGCTCTCCTCCGGCTTGCCGAGATCGGGGATCAGGCCCTGGTTGATGCGGTGGGCGCTGACGATGATCCGGCTCGCGGCGGCCTGCCGAAACACCTCGGTCAGGCGCACCACGGGCACGGCGCCGGAGGCGATGACGTCGGCCAGCACCTGTCCCGGTCCGACCGAGGGCAGCTGGTCGATGTCGCCGACGATCAGCAGGGCGGCATTGTCCGGCACCGCCTTCATCAGCGCCTGCATCAGCATGACATCGACCATGGAGGCCTCGTCGACGACCAGCAGGTCGCAGTCGAGCGGGTTGTCGCCGTCGCGCTTGAAGCCGCCGCCCTTGGGGTCGACCTCGAGCAGCCGGTGGATGGTCTTGGCCTCGAAGCCGGTCGCCTCGGTCATGCGCTTGGCGGCGCGGCCGGTGGGGGCACAGAGAAGCAGCTTCGCGCCCTTGGCCGAGAGGACCCGCAGGATCGACTTGACGATGGTGGTCTTGCCGACGCCCGGCCCGCCGGTGATGACGAGCACCTTGGACATCAGCGCCAGGCGGATCGCGGTCTTCTGGCTGTCGGCAAGCTGCAGGCCGCTGCGCTGCTCGACCCACGGCAGGGCCTTGTCCGGATCGATCCACGGCCAGGGCAGTTTGCCGTTCACAAGCCGGATCAGCCGTTCGGCGATGGCCCGCTCGGCCCGGTACAGCCCCGCCAGAAACACGCAGGGCGTTTCGCCGACACTGTCGGCGACCACCGTGCCCTCGGACAGTTCCAGATCGAGGGCCGTGCGGATCAGGTCCGGCGGCACCTCCAGCAGTCCCTCGGCGAGCGGAATCAACTCATCGGTCGGCAAGCCGCAATGGCCCTCGTCCATGGCCTCGGTCAGGGCAAAGGAGATGCCGGCGCGCACCCGGATCATGGCGGTCTTCTCGATGCCGAGCTTCATGGCGATGGCGTCGGCGGTCTTGAAGCCGATGCCGCGGATGTCGCGCGCCAGCCGGTAGGGGTTCTCCGACATCACCTGAACGGCATCGGCGCCGTAGGTCTTGTAGATCCGCACCGCCCGCGCCGTGCCGACGCCGTGCTCATGCAGGAACACCATGATCTCGCGGACGACCTTCTGCTCGGCCCAGGCGTCCGTGATGCGCCTGGCGCGCACCGGGCCGATGCCCGTCACCTCCCGCAGGCGCTCGGGCTCCGCTTCGATCGTGTCGAAGACCTTCTCCCCGAAGGCCCGAACCAGCTTCTTGGCGTAGACCGGGCCGATACCGCGGATCATGCCGGAGCCGAGATATTTCTCGATGCCGTCGATCGAGGTCGGCGCCGAGGTCTTCAGAAACCGCGCCTTGAACTGCTGGCCGTGCGTGCGGTCGTTGATCCACTCGCCCGACGCCGTGATCCACTCGCCGGCGGAGATCGTCGCCGCGTGGCCGACGACGGTCACCAGATCGCGATGGCCGCGTGCCTTCGCCCGGAGAACGCAGAAGCCGTTCTCGTCGTTGTGGAAGGTGACCCGCTCGACGAGGCCGGCGAGCACTTCCTGGGTCGATGATTCCGGCTGCGGCTTCATGCGGATTGCCAGATCATCCGTTTCTCGGCTACGCCCTGCGCCGAACCAAGAGCTGGCGGTATCAGCCGGTCAAACGCGGCAGGCTGCTTGGCCCGTCGCCGAAGCCGGCACCAAGACGTCAACGGGATCGGAGGGGTAAACCGATGCTGTTCCGAAGTGACCACAAATTCGTCACCTTGTTAAGGAATGTGCCCGTAGAACAGGGTGGCGGGCGACCTGGATCAGCTATGCGGCAGCATCGCTGGGCATTTCTGTGGCAGGTCTGACATTGCACGGTTCCCAGCCAATAGCACCCGCGCACGAGCACGTTGTGCACGAGAGGAAAGTCCCTGCAGTCACTATCCTGTTCTGGGTCGTGAAGGTGCTGACAACCGCCGTCGGCGAGAGCGCGTCCGACTATCTCGTGCACGTCATCGATCCGGTGATCGCCGTCGGAATCGGCGGCCTTGGGCTTACTGTCGCGTTGGCGCTGCAGTTCCGGGCGCGGCGATACAACGCCTGGGTCTATTGGTTCGCGGTGGCGATGGTCGCAGTCTTCGGGACGATGGCTGCAGACGTGCTACACATCGTGATTGGCGTGCCCTATCTCGACTCCACCATCTTCTTTGCCGTCTCCCTCGGCGTCATCTTCGCGCTGTGGTATGCGGTCGAGAAGACGCTGTCCATCCACAGCATCGACACTTGGCGCCGGGAGCTCTTCTATTGGGCCACCGTCATGGCAACCTTCGCCCTGGGGACGGCCGCGGGGGACATGACAGCCGTGACCCTGCACTTGGGTTATCTCGACTCAGGCCTTCTCTTCGCCGGCCTCATAGCGCTGGTGGCAGCCACGCATTACGCGGCAAAGGGCGTGCTCGATCTGGAGCACCGGCACCAGTCACGCAATGCGGTGCTCGCGTTCTGGCTGGCCTACATCATCACGCGACCGCTGGGAGCGTCGTTCGCCGACTGGACCGGCAAGGCGGCGAGTTTCGGGGGACTCGGATGGGGGGATGGTACGGTCACCGTCGGCTTGTCCGCGATTATTGTTGGCTTTGTTTGGTTCCTTGCTGCAACACGCTTTGATGTTGAAGATGAGCATGCGGTAAACCGCGCGGATTCGGTTGTCGTCGCGACGAAAACTGAACCGCGGACGATCAATCGGACGATGTAAGCACCTGTGACGAAGCCTCCAAGAGCGGAGCGTCAGAAGCGCGTCGTTCCCACCTTGCGCGTCTGAACTGACATGACACGCAACGGGCCTCGCTTCGTTTACAGAAAATTAAGCCCCTGAGCAAAGGCTGCCGCCACCTGCCAATGCGTTGGCGAGGCAAGTGTATGTTGCGTATGACGATATGACCTTGCGGCGGGCCGCACCTAGCGCATGGCGACGGGCGGCGTTGGTTGCCGAGCTCGTGCTGGCGATCGCCCCGGCCGGCTGTGCGCTGGGTCCCCATAGCTTTGGCGGTCATTGGTGGCTCTCCAGCGATGAATGCCTCGCCAGGGTGATGTATTTCGAATCGAACCGGTCGAGCGATGAGGGCATGCTGGCCGTTGGAACGGTTGTGATGAACCGCCTCGCATCCGGCAAGTATCCTCGTACGATCTGTGGCGTGGTTGGTCAGCCGGGCCAGTTTGCGGCCGGCGCGCTCGACCGACCAATGTCGGGGCCGGGACGCGCTCGGGCGGAACGAATTGCGGCGGCCGTCTTGGCGGGCGCGCGCCATCCCGGCGTGGGCCACGCCATGTTCTTCCATACGGCCGGGGTCAGTTTTCCATACCACAACATGCACTATGTGCTTGTTGCGGGCGGCAATGCTTTTTACGAGAAGACCAGCGGCGGCGACTTCTGGCTCGATGCCGAGAATGCCCACTTGGCAAAGCAACGCAGAATCGCGGACGCGGACAGGCTCTCGTTCTTCCTGACGACGGGCCGCGGGTCTTTAACCTCCCGCGTTTTGCCGCATGTCGGTGAAGCCGCCAGCGGGTTCCAATTCCTGGTCCGGCGCTCATTCTGACTTGCTAGACGCTATTGCAAGGCGCTCTGAAAGCTGGCCGCTCGACATTAATCCCTTGCACGCGGGGTCAGGGTCGGCGGAGCCGGCTCCAACGTTGGAGAGCTGGATGAGACGACGCGATTTCCTCGCGCGGAGGCGCTCGGGGCGATGGTTCTCATGGCGTTCCGGCGCTCGCGGATGCGGCCATCCCCTCTCTTCGCGACAGTCGCGTCCCGACCGCCTACGACTGGAACGCCGCGCCGCCCATGGACTCGCGGCAGGCCTTCATCGACTGGATGGCAAAGAACCGCGGCGAAGACCCGAATTTCCTCGGCGAGCGCTTCGACCGGTTCGTGCATCTGGTCGCGCAACGGCGACCTGTGGAACGACCGCAACAAGCGCGCCTTCCTGATGACGCCGCGCGAGGATTTCGTTCTGGCTCCGAATTTGCCCCGCGCCTACGACAACGCCTTTCTCGACATCAACTACGGGGTCACCATTTCCGGCCCGCACCTCGTCGGCCGGATGACCTCTTCGATCGATGTTCAGAAGGGCGAGAAGGTGCTCGAGGTCGGCACCGGCTCCGGCTATCAGTCCGCCTATCTGTCGAACCTGACCGACAAGGTGTGGACGATCGAGATCATCAAGCCGCTCTTCGAGCGCACCGGCGGCATCTATGCCGACCTGATCGCTCACGGGTACACGGAATACAAAGCGATCACCCGCAAGAACGACGACGGCTATTATGGCTGGCCGGAGGCTGCGCCATTCGACAAGATCATCGTCACCTGCGGCATCGATCATGTGCCGCCGCCGCTTCTGCAGCAGCTGAAGCCCAACGGGATCATGGTCATTCCGGTCGGCCCGCCCGGCGCGCAGCACGTGCTGAAGATCGTCAAGGAGCAGGTCAACGGCAGCTTCCGCGTCGCTCGCTCGGACATCTACAACGGCCGCATCGTGCCCTTCGTGCCCTTCACCAAGCTGGTGGGCGGCAAGATCGTGGGCACGCACAATGGCGGCTGACAAAAGGTGAGGGCATAGCGCCGATCGGATCGCGCTCAAGGAGCTGAACGATGAACAGACGGGATTTTCTGGCTCTGTCCGGCAGCGCGTTGGCCGCAGGGTTCGCGCCCACATTCGCCTTTGCCAACGTTCCGGTTCCCTACGACTGGAACGCCATGCCGCCGATGGACTCGCGGCAGGCCTTCATCGACTGGATGGTGAAGAACCGCGGGGAAGACCCGAAATTCCTCGGCGAGCGGTTCGACCGCTTCCTCCAGCTCATCGCGCACCACGACGTCTGGAACGACCGCAACAAGCGCGCCTACCTGATGACGCCGCGCGAGGACTTCGTCACCAAGGCCAATCTCTCGCGCGCCTATGAATGGCACTACCTCGATATCGGCTATGGCGTCACCATCACCGGGCCGCATACGGTCGCGCGCATGACCAACACCATCGACCCGCAATTCGGCGAGAAGGTGCTCGAGGTCGGCACCGGCTCGGGCTATCAGTCGGCCTATCTGTCGAACCTCACCGACAAGATCTGGACGATCGAGATCATCAAGCCGCTCTTCGAGCGCACCGGCGGCGTCTATGCCGACCTGATCGCGCGGGGCTACACCGAGTACAAGGCGATCACCCGCAAGAACGACGACGGCTACTACGGCTGGCCGGAGTTCGCCCCGTTCGACAAGATCATCGTCACCTGCGGCATCGACCATGTGCCGCCGCCGCTGCTGCAGCAGCTGAAGCCGAACGGCGTCATGGTGATCCCGGTCGGCCCGCCGGGCGCGCAGCACGTGCTGAAGATCGTCAAGCAGCAGGCGGCCGGACGGCAGCTTCCGCGTCGCCCGCTCCGACATCTACCACGGCTCCATCGTCAACTTCGTGCCGTTCACCAAGCTGGTGGACGGCAAGATCGTCGGCACGCACAACCAGTGAGCACGGTCCGGCCGAGCGGACCTCCTCGGCCGATCCGGCTTCATGCTAAGGTCGCCGCGGCGTCAGCCGAACGGCCAACGCGGCGTCAAACAGAGACCCACCATGGGCCCGGCCCCCTCAGCGCATAGTTCATCGCCCCTCAATGCCAGCCTGACCGTCTACGTCTCGCTGGGCTTCGTCGCCGGCGCCATCATCGCGTTGCAGATCGCGGTGATGCGCGTGTTCGCGGTCGGCAGCTGGACGCATTTCGGCTCGCTGGTCATCAGCCTCGCCATGCTCGGCTTCAGCCTGTCGAGCGTGATCATCTTCCTGTTCAAGGACTGGTTCGACCGGCACTGGCAAGGCGCGGCGGCGGCCGCCCTGTTCCTGTTCGGGCCGTTGACCGTCGCCGCCAACCTGGTGGCGCAACAGGTGCCGTTCAACGCCATCTTCATCGTTTCCGACCCGGCGCAGAAGTGGCGTCTGTTCGCCAACTTCGTCCTCTACCTGCTGCCGTTCCTGGCGGGTGCGTTCTTCCTCGGCATCATCTTCCTGAAGAGCCGCACCGGCTTCAACCGCGCCTATTTCGCCGATCTGACCGGCTCGGGGTTGGCCGGGCTGGTCATCCTCGGCGCGCTCTATCTGTTTGCGCCCGAGACGATCGTCGTCGTGCCGCTGGTGCTGTGGGCGGCGGGCGCGCTGGTCTGGTTTGCCGGCCGGCGAGCGGGGCGCGCGACCGCGGCCGCGGCAATCGTCGCGGTCGCCTCCATCGTCGGCTATCTGGCGCTGCCCGGGCTTCTCAAGGTGCCGGCGATCGCCGTCACCCAGTACAAGGGCGTCTCCTACGCCCGCAATTTCCCCGACGCGCAGCGCATCTATCGCAATGTCTCGCCCTTCGGCGACCTGCAGATCTACAAAAGCTCCTACATGCACTTCGCGCCGGGCCTGTCGGACAACGCCGCCTTCGACGTTCCGGAAGTCCCGGCCAACACCTATGTCGGCATGTACATCGACGGCGAGGGCCCCGAGGGCATCATGCGCGAGCTGCCGCCCGCAGACGCCGCCTACTACCGCTACCTTCCGGCCTACTACCCCTATGTCCTGAAGCAGCACCCGAAGACCTTCGTCGTGCAGTTCGGCGGCGGCATCTCGACCATGGTGGCGCTGCACGCCGGGTCGCAATCGGTGACTGCGGCCGAGAGCAATCCGGCGATCCTGGCGGCCTTCCGCGATCCGCGCCTCAAGCAGGCGACGTCGGACATCCTCGCCAATCCAAGGCTCCACGTGATCGATGGCGACGGACGCCTTTACCTCGCCAACACGCAGCAACCGCTACGACGTGATCGACCTGAGCCTGGCCGGCTCGGTGGGACTGTCCAATCCCGGCGGCTTCGCGATCGTCGAGAAATACGACTACACGCGCGAGGCCATGCTCGCCTACATGCGGGCGCTCGCGGATGGCGGCATCCTGTCGATCACGCTGTGGAACAAGGAGGAGCCGCCCAAGTCGATCCTCAAGTTCTATGCCACCATCGCGGCGGCGGCCCAGGCATTTGATGCGAGCGCCGCAGCGCAATCTCTGTTCGTCGCCTCGAGCTACCTGTCGACGACCACAGTCCTCTACAAGAAGGGCGGCTTCACCAGCGATGAGATCGCCAAGCTGCAGCGATTACACGCAGGCGATGTCGTTCGACGAGATCTATTCGCCGGGCTTCGCCTATGACACGGCCAAGACCGAGACGCTGCTGACGCAGTATCGTGACTCGATCTTCGGAAACGGCGCGAGCAGCGATGCCACGACCGGCGATGCGACCACTGGTCCGACCGGCGACACATCACAGGCCGGCGCGGCCGACGGATCGTCGGCGGCGGATTCGCCGCCTGCTGACGGCACAGACATGGCGCCGATGCCCGCCACCACGATGGGCCGCCTCGCCTGGCACTATCTGATTCATGGCGGCTGGCCGGAGATCGCCAGGCAATACGTCTTCGACGTGCGGCCGCTGACCAACGACCGGCCGTATTTCGCCGGCTACGAGAAGCTTCAGGACCTGCCGAAGACCCTCGACCGGCTCGACCTGTTCCAGGACGATTGGGGCTACCTCGTCCTGTGGGCGACGCTCGGCGTCGCCGCCTGGCGGCGCTGTCGCTGATCCTGGTGCCCGTCGTCTTCGGCTGGCGCGCGGCCTTTGCACGCGTGCCCGGCAAGCTGGGCACGATCGTCTATTTCGCCTGCCTGGGCCTCGGCTACATCATGGTCGAGGTCGGCCTGATCAGCCGCTTCACGCTCGCCTTGAGCAACCCGACGATTTCCGCATCGGTGCTGATCAGCGGGATGCTGGTCTTTTCGGGGCTGGGCAGCCTCGTCTCCGAGCGCATCGCCGATCGCGCCCGTGCGATTCTGCCGCTGATCCTCGTCGGGATCGCCGCCCTGCTGGTGACCTATGCCTTCGCGCTGGCGCCGGTGCTCGACTGGATCGGCGGGCTCGCCTATCCGCTGCGGCTCCTCTTGTCGGTCGCCGTGGTGGCGCCGCCGGCCTTCCTCATGGGATTTCCCATGGCAACCGGCATGGGCTGGCTCGCCCGCCTCGACAAGGAGCACATGTTCGTCTGGGCCTGGGGCATCAACGGCTGCTTCTCGGTGGTCGGCGCCGCGGCCATGCCGATCATCGCGACCGGCTTCGGCCTGAGCATGGTGCTCGAGGTCAGCGGCGTCGCCTATCTGCTGGCCATACCCGCCTTCTTCGCCCTGTTGCGGCGGCCGCCGAGCCCGCCACGCGGCTGGCGATCGCATGAGCGGCGGGCGCTGGAGGATCGGCTTAGCCGCAGCCTGGCGATCGGCCATGCCTCTGCTTGTTGCCGGCGCGCTATCTGCCATGGCCGGCCGACGCAGGCACTGCCGATGACGCCGTTAAGCCACACGATTTCCGCCGCTGGTGCCCTTCACGAACTCCGCCTTTCCCTATGAGGGTCTCGATCCGGAAACCAAGATGCCGTTTCTGGATATTTCGCAGAACGGACGGCGCGGACACACGTCCGGGCGCGGCGGCGGGATCTACTGGCTGGATACGACCTATTCCGACAATCGCGTGCTGCTTGCGCTCCCTGAAGGATTCGATCTCAAGCGGCCCGCCGTGCTGGTCGTCTTCTTCCACGGCAACAACGCGACCCTCGAGAACGATGTGATCGGCCGCCAGCAGGTTGTGGCGCAACTCTGCGGCCTCGGGCCTCAACGGTGTGCTTGTCGCACCGCAAATGGCGGTCGACGCGCTCGATTCGAGTGCGGGGCACTTCTGGACGCGGGGAACGTTTGCCCGATTCCTCCGCGAGGCCGCGGCACACCTTGCCGACTTCTACGAGGACGCGCCGGCGGCGCGCGCACTATTCGACAAACTGCCCGTCGTGATCGTCGCCTATAGCGGCGGATACGATCCGGCAGCGTTTGCGCTGAGCATGGGTGGCGCCGGCAATCGCGTCAAGGGCGTGGTCCTGCTCGACGCCGCCTTCGGCCAGACCGACACGTTCGTCGACTGGGTGGCGCGCAACCGGCGGCACGCGTTCTTCTTCAGCGCCTATTCCGATTCATCGGCTGCCGGCAACGCCGCCATCGAGGCCGGTCTGGTGCGCAAGGACGTCGATTTCGCCGAGACCTCGCCGCGCGCCCTGACGCCGGGCGTAGTGGCCTTCGCTTCGGCCGAGGGAGCCGACCACGAGGACTTCGTTACCCTGGCTTGGGTCAACCAGCCTCTCGCCTGGCTGCTCGCCCGCATTCCGGGCTTCCCGCGCCCAGCGCGGGAAGATCCTTGATCGCAGCCCTCCAAACCGATGGGCGGTAAGGCGGGGGAGCAGCGCGACGGCCCCCTAATTCACTCCTCATTTTGGCGTGTGAGGAAGTTGATCGATGAGGTAGCTTGTATCGTCGGCGAGCATGTCATCGCCGAGATGGGGCGGCTGGAATTTGGGGCGCGTAACCTAAGGAAGACCGCGATGAAGTACCGTTTCATGCTGTTCTCAGCGCTTGCCATGGTTGCTGTGACGAGCTTGCCCGTCATGGCCGCCACGCCGCTGACGCCGGACCAGATCAAAACGACGTTTGGGACGGGATCGCCCATTCACGGCGTGGCAGTGCCGGGGGGCAGACGGTACAGCCTGACGCTGGGTACCGACGGCACCGCCACAATGACGATGCTGAACGACAAGTCCGTTCAGACCGGAACCTGGAAGGTCTCGAAGGATGGATACTGCTCGAAGTGGGGCAGCAAGACGGAGCACTGCTATACGGTTCAGGAGAACGGCAAACAGTTCGACGTGCTCAACCACGCCGGAACCGTGATTGCGCATTGGACGAAATAGTCTGCTTCGTCGTGACGAAGTGAGTTGCGGGCGCCGCATGCAGCAAGCCCTTACCGGCTTGAAAAGGCACGTCGCTGTCCGAACGTCCGCGGCGCGCGCATATGAGGCGTGGATCATTGGCCCGCGTGGCCGGCGTTCGTCGAGAACCGCAATGAAAAACAAATTGATCGGAACATCGATTTACTTTCACCCGGAATGGCGAGCCGCGTGACGCTCGTCGCCGGCTTCCTCTCCTTGCAGCGGATTTCACCAAGGGGTCGGGTTGCCGTCTTGTTGTCCGCCGTCCTCGGCCTCGTCTCGATGACCGGGCATTCAGTGGCGGCCAAGAGCCGTTTCACGCCGCGCTTCGTCTCGGTGAGAGCAAAACCGGCCAATGTGCGTCGCGGTCCTGGCACCGACTACGCCATCAAGTGGACTTATATCAGGCGCTGGGTACCGGTGGAGGTCTTCGAGCAGTATGGCAACTGGCGCCGGGTCCGCGACTGGCAGGGAAACACCGGCTGGATGCTCGAGGCGCTCCTGTCACAACGTCGCCGAACCGCGCTGGTGACTCCGTGGAGTCACGGACCCAACGTATCGCTTCGTGATCGGCCAAGCGCAAAGGGCCGCGTTCTTGCGTGGCTGAAGCCCGGCGTGAAGGTTCAACTCGCGGGCTGCGACGGGAAGTGGTGCCGATCGAGCGTCCGCTCCATCAATGGCTTCATAAGGGAAGTGCGGTTGTGGGGCGCATATCCAGGAGAACGGTTCTAGCGTGTCCCTGAGCCCGGCAACCATGGCTGTGCGATCAGCTTGCGATGCGAGGTCAGGACGCCACAACGTCGCGAACAGGCGATGACATGTCCACGATCCCGGACGCGCACACGTTGGCCTTGACTCGTTGGATCGGGATCGTCCTCAAGGTCCTGGTGGTTTCAGTCGTGGTCGTGGTCGGCTCCGTTTCGGCCGTTGCCTGGTATTACGGTCGCAACCTTCCCGACTATCGCAAGATGACCGAGTACCATCCGCCTGCAGGCCAACCGTTCGTCGCGATCGGCGACCTGCCGCCCGTGCTCATTCACGCCTTTCTATCGGCCGAGGACCGCAACTTTTTTTCCCATCCCGGCATCGACATCGTGGCCATTGTGCGCGCGATGTTCGTCGACGTCCTCAGAGTCGCATCCGGTCAAAGGCCAATCGGTGCATCGACGATTACCCAGCAGGTAGTCAGGCGCTTCCTTCTCTCCGACAAGGTGGCGCTGCGGCGAAAGATCGAGGAGATCCTGCTGGCACTGCGCGTCGAACGCGTCCTGTCCAAGGACCGGATTTTGGAGCTCTACGTCAATACGATCTATCTCGGCTGTCGGAGCTGGGGCGTCACGGAGGCCGCCGTGGATTATTTCAACGAGCCCGTGAGCAAGTTGACGCTTCCGCAGGCTGCCCTGATCGCCGGATTGCCGCAGGCACCGAGCGCCTACAATCCGTGGCACTTTCCCTTGCTGGCGAAAGAACGACGCAATCGCGTCCTCGACCTAATGGCCGAGGACGGCTACGTCACCGCCGAGCAGGCTCGAGCCGCCAAGAACACCGCGGTCGTGACCGCTGCGCAGCGCCCCGGAAAGCCTTGCTAAATTCAAAAGCCAGGTAGGGATTGTGGAGCATGCGATGCTCATGCTCACGGGAAATCCCTGTCCGCACGTTCGAACTTCACTCTGCGGCGCTGAGTGCAGGTTCTGGTGCAGCAGCGTGTGAAGCGGCTATCGACAGGTCGGCGAGATGCGCAGTCAACAACCCGACCATGGCGAATGAGATCACCAGGTGGCAAACGGCCAGAGGAAGCATAGCCGCCGACAGGATCGTTGCGACGCCGAGACAAGCTTGCGCCAGCACGAGGGCGGCTGTCCACGCTGCCGCGCGTCGTATGCCGCTTTGAGCGAAAGAAGGAAGGCGACTGACGATCACGAGGCCGGCCGCATAGAGCAGAATCACGTAGCCAAGTAGTCTGTGTGCAAATTGCACAGACAACGCATTCGCGATCAGATTCTTCCACCACGGTGAAAAGAACCAAAGACCCTCGGGAACCAACGCGCCATCCATCAGCGGCCAGGTGTTGAAGACGGTGCCGGCTCGAAGGCCCGCGACGAACGCGCCACCAATCACCTGAACGAAGACGAGGGCAGCAAGGCCGGCAACAGCCCAGAGCCAGCGGGCAGACGTGGGCAGTCGCCGCCGCCTCGCCGTCGTGCTTCTGGCAAGCCAGATGCTCCATGCAAACAGGAAGCAAGCCGAGGTTAGCCTTGCGGCGACCACGAATTGCGCCAGATCTTTGCGGTGGCTGAGCCCGGACCAACCCAGCCACCATCCCAGAAGTGCGTGAAACGCACCAAGAAGAATCAAGACCCAGAACCCACGTCCAATTTGCTGCGCCCGTTGATTGCGTGTGATCAGGACGGCGAACCCGATCACCAGCACAATATCGATCACATGCTCGGCGAGCAGATGCGCCCACTCCAACAGGTAAGCATGTTCGAATTGAATGAAGTTCATGCCGGCGTCCTCGTCGACGCTAAAGCCCGGAATCTGTCGGAACCGCTCGAACAGCATCTGCCAATCGTGTGTCGAGAGCGGCGGCAGGAAGCTGCTGATTGGAGCGAAAGTCCCGACCAGCGGTCCGGAATGGTAAAGGCGCGACATTGCACCGAACAGGACCAGGAAAAGAACTAGCAATGCAATGAGATAAAGCCATTGCCGGAGCAACGGTCCCTGGTCATCAGCCATTCGGTGATCCAGGGTTCCTAGATGGGCCTTGGTCACTTCAAATGGACCTTGGCACGCCTCACTGCGGGGCTGCGCCATTCGGCAACGGCTGCATGTACATGCTCAGATACAGTGCGGTGAGCAGCGGATCAGCAACGGATACCAGCTTCGCGGCGTAAAGCCGGTCGGAACCGATCGCGTCAAGCATCACCACACTGCCGACGTGCGCGGACAGGTCCAGCATCTTCACCGCGACATTGGGCGATGTGGCGGCAACTTCAACCTCGCCTCCCACAAGAGGATCACTGTCCGTCGACGAGAGCATGATGACCAGCTTGCTCGGCGCCGAAACGTAACCGATCACGCAGGTGTGGACGATGGTCGCCGGGCAAAGACTCAACACCGGCGAAGTTTGTGCCGCGGCCGCCAAAGAGCCCGGAGCCGTGAACATGATGACGACCATCAGGGCAGCGAAGAGCGACTGGCCGGCGATTTGGCACCATGTCGATAATGTCTTGTTGATTGCGATCACAAGATTCATGCGGTCTCTCGCAGAACGGCGATCGGCGAACGCTCGACACGACGCCCGGCAATCGCAACAGCGACGACAACCGAGGCAATCGTCGTTGCGAACAGCACGCTGATGTAGAGCCACGGTACCGTCAGACCTTCCGGCGGTGGGTCGAAAACGCCAGTCAGCAGCTTGACCAACATCCACGCGACCACCGACCCGGTTATGGCGCCGCTGATGGTACCAGCGACGAGGATCAGCGCGGCTTCACCTCTCAGGAACGCGAACAGCTGATGCGGCCGCGCTCCGAGGGCCGTCATGATGGCAAAGCTGCGCCGCCGGTCGAGCACGCCGAGGGCAAGCATCAGCCCAGCAGCGCAGCCGGAGAGGACGACGGCGTAGCCAAGTTCCAGTTTCGTCAGTCCACCGAGGTCGACAGCAGTCAAGCTCGATCCGATCAGGCGCGTCGCCTGGTTGAGATCGCTTACCTTCATACCAGGGAGGTTCTTCACAACGTGCGTTACCCGTTCGTGCACGGCGGTCGGATCTCCGGCGGTCTTGAGGAGAACGACCTCCCGGGAAAGGTTGCCGGTGACGCTAGACACATAACTGGCATTGGCGACGAGGAACGAATCCCGCGGCGCAGTGGGAAATTCGCGAACGACGCCGACAAAGCGGAAATGAACAACATGGTATTGATTGTCGGCGGCGCTCTGCAGTCGAAGATTGATCGTGTCGCCCGGTTGGAGCTGGAAGTCGTTGACCGTCTCCTGCGACACGAGAACGCCATCCGGCGCGTTCTGCAGAGCTGTGAGCGTCGCCCGCCAGTCGCCATTGGCGAAGTAGGCGTTCGACATCGTCGTCGCTTGGTCAATTGTGGCCGGGTCGATGCCATAGAGGTCCTGGAGGTCGGTGCCGACGTAAGCGAAACGGTGTTGCATGGTCACCGCGGCGGCGACGCCCTTCACGGCTTTCAACTGATCGAGAACCTGCCCGGCCGGCACCGCAGGCGTTCCCGTGACAGTAACATCGGCGCCATTGGTCAGTTCGGCATCGACACGCGATTGCGCCTGATAGGTCGCGTTGAAGATCGCCGTGGAAACGGCGAAGGCGATGGCCAAGCCGGTGAGGACGGCGCCGGCCGCAATGCGCTTCGGTTGCCGTGCCAGTGCGCCGGCGACCAAGGGCGCAAAGGAACCGGACACCGGTCGGATGCCTCGGCTGAGGATGGGACGCCCTCGTGTCAGGCTGAAACGTATCGCACGCAGAGCCAGGAGTCCCATGCCCAGCCAGAACATCAGCGGAGCGAGGAACGACCAGTAGTCGATCGAGATCGCGGCTACCCCTTCCGGTGCGAGCACGACCTGATAGCCCGTCGCCGCCGTCTGCCAGAAGATGACTGCCGACAACGCCAGCAGCACAAGGTCCAGATAGGTCCGTGCCCACAACGGCGGGCGCTCCGCACCGAGGAAGGACCGTCCGGCCGTAATCGTGACGTTGCGCGCGTCCCACCATGCGGGAATCAAAACCGCCGCCAATGACAGGACAATACCGATGCCCGCCGCGATCGCGATCCAGACCATCTCATGAGCGGTGAACAGCCCGGTTGAGAACAACAGCCACGACGCCAGTTCACCGATCGCAACACCGATCGACGATCCCACGATGCCAACCGCCAACGCTTCCGATGCGGAAAATCGGACAAGCAGCGATGTTGATCCACCCCTAAGCCGCAGCAGGGACTGATCCCGTCGACGTCGCCACGCACCAGAATGTGCAACCGCGAATGTCAGCAGGACAGCGATGGCGATGCCGGGTGTGCCGAGAAAGAAGAAGAGGATGCGCGCATAGGACGCGTCCTCACGCGCCTTGCCGAGGTCGGCGGCGAGGTTGTTGGAAAGCAGCGCGCTACCAGCGACGCGGGCTTCGAAATTGTGACCCTGGCTGCTGGTCAGCATGTAGGCGGACTGCGGATCGCTCGGAAGGCGGGAGTGGTCGAGCTTGGCGTGGATCTGCATGCGAATGCTGTCGGGCCGCACCTGTGTCTGCGGGTCGAACAACTCATGCCACTTGTCGATAGGCAGGATCAGGACATTGTCCGGCGGGGCCTGCGGCGCGGCATTGGGAGGAAGGCCGATCCCCTGGAACATCGAGTCCGCGTTCGGTAGGTCGACGACGCCATCGACTGTGACGGTTGCATCGGCCAGGCCGGGGCGGTGGATTGTGACGGTATCGCCCGGGCCGACATGGAGATTGGCAGCCGTCTGCTGGGCGATGAGGATGCCTGGTGAGCCCAGCAATGGCCGAATGTTGCCCGGGAACTTCGCATTATAAGAGGCAGGCATGCCCAGCACCTGACCAGGGCCTGTCACCTGCACCGTGCCGCCCGCCGATGCTTCGAAACCGTCAACGGAGGCATAGCCAACGGTTTCAGCTTGCGCGACACGCGCCGCCGCGTTCATTGCGGCGCGAACGGTGGCTTCCGGAGTTCCCGGGACGAGCTGGACTTGCCAATCGATTGGCACATTGGCGGTCGCTCTCGCCGTCATCTCGGACGCGCTGGAGAGCATGAACGAGCCGAGGGCGACGATGAGTCCAACTGTGACTGCGATCCCGCCGACTGTTCCAAGGACGATGCCGGTCCGCGTCCTGGCCAACCCCATGAGCCACGTCGAGATCATTGATTTGAGACTCCATTCGAGGTGCTGAGACGGCCATGCTCCATGTGCCAAACCTCGTCGAACGCCTCGGCGACTTCAGCGTCGTGTGTTGCGACGACCAGCGCACATTCGCTGGCCTCAGCCCATGCGATCAGTGTTGCGATCGTCTGACGCCCCGTCGCGTGATCGAGTTGTCCGGTCGGTTCATCGGCGAGAAGAAGCCGCGGGCCGCTTGCCATTGCGCGAGCCAAAGCGACGCGTTGCGCCTGTCCGCCCGACAATTCGTCGGGAAGCTTATCGGCCAGATCGACCAATCCGAACCGCGACAATTCGGAGAATGCGGTGTCTTCGGGCCGCCCGTCACTACCAAGGATGAAGTTCGGCAGGGCAACGTTTTCCCAGACGCTGAGGAAGGGAACGAGGCTTGGAGCCTGGAAAGCGACAGAGATCTTCCCCGGCACCAAGTCAGTCTCGTCGCCGAACGCCGGCCATTCGATGCGTCCGTCGCTGGGCCGGTCGAGGCCAGCCATCAGGTGCAGGAGGGTCGACTTGCCGCTGCCCGAGGCACCCATGATGGCGATCCTTGTCGCCGGGCAAACGACGCACGTCGCGGACTTGAGCGCGTCGATATCCGTACGGCCTTGTCGATAGCTTCGACTGACGCCGGCGGCACTCACCAGATTTGCAGTGTTCTTGCGTTCATTCATCGCCAAGCCGTCCATCGCGGAGCCGCAGCGTGCGGTCGGCCGCTTGTGAGACAATTGAGCTGTGGGTCGCGACGAGGATCGCGGTACCATCCTTCCGCCGCTCAATCAGGTCTTCGATGATGCGCCGTTCGGTCTCGGCATCGACCTCGGCGGTGGGCTCGTCACAGAGCAGGATCTGAGGCTCGGCGGAGAGGGCAACGGCAAGTCCGGCGCGCGCGGCCTCGCCGCCGGAGAGTTCCGACGGTAACGCATTCCAGTGCGCCGACAGACCAAAGCGCGCCGCCAAGGCCGATGCCGACTCTCCGTCGCGTTTCCCCGCAAGCTTCTGCTGGAGCCGGATGTTCTCGGCGACAGTCAGGTGATCGATCAGATTACCCGATTGCATGAACACCCCGATATGCCGCGCGCGCATGGCGGCACGCACGGTCTCAGGCCGGCGGCTGAGGCGGAGGCCACCGATCTCAACCTGGCCGCCGTCCGGTTCATCGAGGCCGGCGAGCAGGTGCAGCAGCGTCGACTTGCCGCTGCCGGACGGACCCATCAGGGCGACAATCTCGCCGGCACCCACAGACAACGACACGCCGCGCAGAGCCACGACCTCGGAATCGCCGGTGTGATAGAAGCGGTAAAGCTCGCTTGCTTCGACTGCCATCGTCATCTCATTGCCAGCGAAACGAGTTGGCCATCAGCAACCAGGCATCGACATTGTCCGCCCCTTGGGGCGCTGCCATATCCAAAGTTGCGAGCTTGCCGGCCTTGTAGAAGAGGTAGCGATCATGCTCCAGGCGGATCTGCTTGTTGGTTACCGGGTTCGGATCGGAGTTGGACGTGTAGGCGATCATGACCGCGGTGCTGCCACCGACCTTGACATCCTTCACCTGGCTGACCGTCACCGCGCGGCTCATGCTCTGCAGGTCTGGCACTTGTGTGCTCGTGACCGATGCGATGGTCGGTGCCGCCGACTGGGCGGAAACGACGATCTCAATGGTGTTGTATTTGTCCGCGAAGCGCGCCGACGACGAATCCGTCTTGCGCGCCCAGCCTTCGGGCACTTTTATGGTGAAGCCGAGGGGCGAGGCGTAGGGTACAAAAGTCTGCGTGTCCGGTATATCGCCAGGTGGGTTGTGCTCTGGCGCAACGGCCTTCTCGGCGGCATGGGCAGGAGCTTGGGGGGCAGCAACCATTCCGGCCGCCAGCACCACCGCAAAGGCAACCAACAACGGCGATGCTTTTGCTTGAGCGATCTTGCGAGGCGTCATGTTCTCTCCAGTCAGGTTCGCGTTGCGGTTCCCCAGCGCGCCTGAATGGAACACGTCAGAATTAGAAGCCAATTAGGTTGCGAAGCCGCCTGTGGGCTTGGCAGCGGTGTACAATGCACAGCGATTGGGTGCGCGTACCCGATGTGCCTATTGCTTTCGCGTGGAGAATTGCCACGGAAAGGTCAAGAAGTCGCCGCACGTGGCCGCAGGCTTATTGATTGTAAGGGTGAACCGGTTCAGATGCGGGTTCTGTTGGTAGAAGACGACATGATGGTCGGCCGCAGCCTCGACCGGGCTCTGACGGATTCGGGGATGGCCGTCGACTGGGTGAGGAGCGGTGCTGACTGCATCACCGCTGTGCACGACAGCACCTACGGTGTTCTGCTCCTCGACCTTGGGCTGCCAGATGGGACAGGCCTCGACATCCTGCGCAGGCTGCGCGAGGAGAAGAAGGATGTGCCCGTCGTGATCATCACTGCGTGGGACGACATCGCCACGCGCATCGCCGGCCTCGACAGCGGCGCCGACGACTATGTGGTCAAGCCGTTCGATTTCGACGAGCTCAACGCGCGCATCCGCGCCGTCGTTCGCCGGCACGAAGGGCACAGCAGTTCGACCATTGTAGCCGGTCCTGTCGAATTGGATATCGCCCGCCACGCCGTTTCATTCAAAGGCCAGACGTCGGTACTGCCGCACAAGGAGTTCGCGCTTCTGCGAGCGCTAGCGGAGCACCCGGGCACGATCCTCTCCCGGCGGCAGCTTGAGGACCATCTCTACGACTGGGGAAATGAGGTCGAGAGCAACGCCGTCGACGTGCTGATCCACTATATTCGCCGGAAGTTTGGCAGAGACATCATCCGCAATGTAAGGGGGGTCGGCTGGATGATCCCTGGTCGGCACTCGTGAGATCGCTGCGTACCCAACTGCTGGCTTCGCTGTTCGCGCTGGTCACCATCCTTGGCGCCCTCGGCAGCATCGGAGCCTATCTGGTCAGCCGCGGCGAAGTCGACCAGTCGCTCGACGGACAGCTTCGCCAGATCGCGCTGAACGTCGGCGACACCGACAACCCGGTCAGTCCGAACCGCGCCGATGGCGTGAAGCTGGACCCGGAGGACGCGTTCGTGGTGACCATCTGGGACTTCCTGGGAGCGCCGCTTTCCTCCGATCCTCCTTTCCATTCTCCCCGGCCGAGCGACACTGGTTACGTGGACTTCATGGCGCAAGGCGAGCAATGGCGTGCCTATGCGCTGGTCGGTCCGAACCGCACCGTTCAGGTGGCCCAGCGGATCGTGGTGCGCGACGAGTTTGCAGCAGATTCGGCCGTGCGTGCCGTTCTACCGTTTGCCGCCATGATCCCTCTTGGCTGGCTGGTTGTCGTGCTGGTTGTTGGGCGCGTGCTGCGGCCGATCCGTGGTGTCACCGAACAGCTTCGCCATTGGGGCAAATCGACGACAAGCCCGCTCGTCCTGGACGATGTCCCTGACGAGGTCATGCCGCTCGCGCTGGCAACTAACGATCTGGTGACGCGCCTGCAGAGTCAGCTTGAGTTCCGCGAGCAGTTCATCTCGGATGCTGCCCACGAACTGCGCACGCCGTTGACCGCCCTGCGCCTTCAAGCACGCAATCTGAAGGCGAGCCTCGATTTGGTGGATGAGGCCGCTCTACTTGCCGACATGGAAACGGGCGTGCTCCGGATGTCGGACATGGTGTCCAAGATGCTGCAATTAGCGCGAGCGGACGCATCGGCCGCAGTCCGCAATGCGGTTAGCGTTGATCTTAACGAGACGATCGCCAGTTCGCTCGAGCAGGTCATGCCAATGGCGATCGCCAAGGAGATCGACCTGGGTGTGTCGGCTGCGGTTCCGGCAACCGTGTTTGCCGATCCCGAAGAAATCCGCACCTTGGTCACCAATCTCGTCGAGAATGCTGTCCGCTACACATCCAATGGCGGCACCGTCGACGTGTCGCTGGAGCGGTCCGCATCGGATATCAGACTTGATGTCCGCGACACGGGCCCGGGCATTCCGGAACATTTTCTCGAACGTGTGTTCGGGCGCTTCGTCAAGGTCAACGCATCGGATGGCGAAGGTAGCGGCTTGGGCCTGTCCTTGGTACGCGCGATCGCCGAACGCTGCGGCGGGCACGTGGTTCTTGCGAACCGCCAAGATTGCCACGGGCTGGTCGCCAGCGTTTCGTTTCCACTGACGCAGCCAGCGTCATGAGCGAGACGCTCACGTGGCGGCTGGATATGAACGCGGCGCTTGATATGGCCTTGTTGTTGCGCCCACCGGGGCCGCGCTCCCTGACGGGTGAGCAAAGTGGCACCATGCGAGAGGGATCGAGCTCGCCAAAGAATTTTCGCTCAAATTCGCTGCCGGGAACGCGTCACGCTGCCAGTCGCGGCCAGCCTGCGCCGGAGCCCTCCGATTGATCCAATGCTGCGGTGTTTAGAGTTGATCCAAGTCAATGCCGCAATGCGCCATCTCCGCAAGAACGCTCAGCGGGCGACAGGACGAACTGGGGAGAAGGATCCTGTGTCCACCAAGCTCTATGCCGTTTCAACCAACCGCCGCCAGTTGCTGCAATTCTCTGGCACCGGGATCGCGATGGCCGTCCTGGGGATCACCATACCCCGCACGGCGGACGCCGCCGCAACTCCCTTGGAAATCTCCCAGAAGATCATCATCGGAAAGAAGGTCGGGAAGGACGATTGGCCGGAGTACGTGCCCGCAAACTTCACGGTGCCGGCGAACCGCCTGATCCAGGTGACGGTGCGCTGCTATGATGATGGCGCTGCCGACATCCCCGGTGGCTACAATATCGTCCGGGGCACGGTCGATGGCACGATGCGCGTGATCAAGGGGACGCCGGATAGCATATCCCCGCAGGACGGGACGGTGGTGAAGCAGATCCCCGTCAAGGAGACCGCGCACACGTTCACGGTGAACGGAGACAATTTCTTCCTGAACGTGCCGGTGCCGCCGTTGTCGACGGTCGTCTATCAGTTCATGACGCCTGCGGCCGGGTCACTTCCCTGGCAGTGCATGGCAGCCTGTGGCACCGGTGACGGCGGCTGGGGTGGTGCGATGGCGACCGACAGCTGGATGCAGGGCACCATCACCGTCACCTAGCCAATCAGCGTCTGCGAAGTGCCTGCGGCACCAATGCCTCCGGCTGCTACTCCGCAGGCATGTGGGCCGAGTTCACCATCACAAAGTAGCGTGCTGCCCGCAACGGAACGGGGCGTCCAACCGGCGCCCTGTTCTGCTACGGGACACCAACGTCCCACCTCATAGGTCCAGCCGAGCGCGCCAGTGGCCCGATCTGAAATCAGTCAGCCGCCAAGGTCCTGCTTCTTCTTGAGATATTCGTCGCGGTCGATCTCGCCCTTCGCGTAGCGTTCCTCAAGAATGTCGAGACCTCGTGAACGACCAGTCAGTGCTGCCGTCCGGCCGCCGGGCTGCCATCCACCGCGAACCAACCAGACGACCACCGCTATGACGACAACGAGGAAGATGAGCCCGAAAAACATGCCGAATGGTCCCGTCCAGCCATAGCCGCCCCAATCGCCCTTGAAGCCCCAATGCGGTCCGTCTCCCCACATGGTCAACCTCCATGACGATTGCCGGTGTTAATCTTCCCGAAGGATAGTCCCGGCGCAGGAGGTGCCGCATTAATTCCGCGCAACCTGTTGCGCGACAAAATGGTGTCGCCGAAGCGCGACCAGCTAGGCGCGGCACGTGACTGGCGGCAGCACGCTCTGATACACCAAACTCAACCCAGTGGGGCTATTGGCACCGGCAGTCAGGTACCTCCGCGCGCCAGGCGAGGCTTTAGGCCGGCGGAACAACCACGCTGAATTCCGCCTTCTCGCCATTCACCGAGACGCCAACGTTGTAAGGTCCCGGCGGCATACTGACGTTATTGCCGAAGTGGGTGTCCGAAGGGCCTTCCTTGATCCCATACATTTTCGCTGAGGGAACGTCCTCGACCTTCTTCGTATCGGAGTTGGTCAACGCGATGGCGACATCGGCGTCGGTGACCACCTTGCCTCCATCGAGCGCGTACACATGGATTTCAAGATGTCGCGTGTCCGCCATGCCCATTGACATGTCCATGGACGACATCTTGCCGCCCACCATCACTTCGCCGTCGGTCGGGTGTTTTGCGGCGACGTCGGCAAGCGAGACCATTTTCTCGGTCGGACCGATCTGAAGCGCCAAACGGTAGTGAGCGGTCTGGGTTTCCGATTTGATCGGGTTCATTCCCGCTGCCCCTGCCGCCAGCGGCAGAAGAGCGGCGAAAGCACCCGCGAGCACTGCAACCCCAATACGGCTTTTCATGACGCATCCCTTTCCGGTCGCGTTGCCCAGCACGTCGTCCTCTTCCTGGGACACAAGCCCACCAGCCGGCGGAGGCTGCGCCTTCCGTTGACTAAGATCAATTCTAAAGTAGGCCACCTGATGCATGATTACAGTCAGGGTGACCTTCGTCTTATCGGCGGTGGCCATGAACCGGGACGAGCAGCGCTATCCGCATCCCTGTCCGGTATGCAGGGTAGCGATGGTTGGCGACGAGGCTGATCCTGATGACATCCGGGAGAAGTTGCGCCGTCACGTATGTCTCTCATGCGGTTCGGTGATCGAAACACGCTTCGCCCACCCGCCAAACAATCAGAACCAATAAGCGAGACGGGTGAAGTCCAGCCGGCGTTTCGGCCAAGACGTTCTCGCTCCTGACGGCTCAGCGCCTGACTGCCTCGCAAGGCGCGCGACTTCCTACCAGCAACGCGGGTTGCCTTCTCGACATTGATACTCAATACTTCTGACGGGCGACATAGCGAGCAGGGGCAATTCTATGAAATTGAAGACCATCCACCTATTGGGCATCGCCATTGGTATGGCGGGGGCACTGGCGTTCGGCGGCCATGCCATCGCGCAGGACGCCCTCGTTGCTCCGGGTCTTGCGATTCCTCACATGGACCCGATGAATGGCAAGAAGCTGTTTGCCAGCAAAGGGTGCGTCGTTTGCCATCAAGTGCATGGCATCGGCGGCACAGATTCGCCGTCCCTCGACATCACCAAGATGGACCCGGTGATGAGCCCGTTCGATTTCTTCGCGAAGATGTGGCGCGGGGCCAGCGCGATGATCGGGATGCAGAACAAGGAACTCGGCTACCAAGTCAAGTTCACCGGGCAGGAACTTGCCGACATCGTCGCATTCCTCCACAACCGTGATGCTGAGCAAACCTTCACCGAGGCCGACATCCCCGACAACATCAAGAAGCTAATGGAAGGCGACGAGGATACTGGCGGCAAGGGCATGATGGGCGGAAATGGAGGTGGAACGATGGGCGGTGGCGGCATGATGGGCAAATAGCCCAACGTTTTACGTCATCCAATCGAGAGTGCGTCTGCGTGCCGATTGATCTGGATCAACGACGCTCTTCGTCAAACGAGCGCTTGCTGTTTTGACGCTGGCGGGATCTCGCCAAATAGCAGGACGTGCTGCAAACAAGATGTTTCATCGCTTGGGTGTCGTCCTCATTACCGTGATGTTTGCACTCGGCCTTTTCGCCGGGCTGGGGTCGAGCTACGCGTCGGCCTCCCCAGCCTCTGCCAATTGCCACAGTCAAACAGTCGAACACGTGTCTGCCGAACACCCGTCTCCCTCACGGAACTGTGACCGCGGAGCGATGCAGCTGGCGTGCCCTATGTCCGGTATGGCTTTCCTGTTGCCGGCGCCCGCGATCGTTCAAAGTCACATCCGAACCGTCGGCTGGAACACAGCGCCGGTCTCCGGGCTGGAAGGCTCCAGCCTCTCCCCCGAAATCCCTCCGCCGATCGCTTCGCTCTGAAGCGGTCCGCCTGCGTTGCCGATCGTCACGTATTGATGCGTGAGCCGATGGCCGCTCCGGACCTCCCGTAGCTAGTCGGCACCCGCCATCCACCAGGAACACTTTTGGAGGCTGGTGCCAGCCCCAAGGCTGCGGCGTCGCATCTACCCGTTCGGCAAGCGTCTCAAACCTGCCACTGCGAACGGCCGACCAAGCGGCGCACGGCCTTAGGGCCAAGGACACAATCAACGCTCAATACGGAGACTTCCATGAGCAAGCTTCTCGCAACTACCCTCTCGGTCGTCGTTCTCGCCTTTGGCATCACCGCTGCCCTCGCTCACCAGGCCGGCCCCGGCATGATGCAGGATGGCTCGCCGGGGCAGCCCCCGGCTCAGTCCGGCCAACCCGGCTGGGGCATGCCGGGCGCGATGCCCTGGGCCTACGGGCACATGGGGCAGGGCTGGACGGGTCGTCAGGGCTGGGGTCCAAACATGACGGCATTCGGCATGATGGGTGCGGGCATGATGGACCCTGACGTGATGCTCGTCATGATGGATACCAACGGTGACGGCGTCCTGTCACTGGACGAGTTCCAGGCGATCCACGCGAGGATGTTCAAGTACCTCGATGCCAATCATGACGGTCAACTCACAGCAGACGAGCTGAAGGCGTTCCACTCCGACGGCGACGACGATCAGAGCGGCAAGTAGCGCAACCATGCTCGGGGTGCTGGCATCTCATCCTGTTTAGCACCCCGACGCACAAGTGGTTGTCAAACGGTGCGGCTCGGCTGAGCCGGCCGCAGACGGTCATCACACAAAGGCAGAGAAAAAAGATGAACATCAGACCGCAATCACAATCGCCGTATCGCAAGCCGCGCCGCTGGCTGACTGGCTCGCTCGTGCTCGCTGTAATTGGCGCCATGGGCACCACGGCCTTCCTGTTCCTCAACAGCAAACAGCCGGCAAGCGCCCAGCCGGCGATACCTTCCGGGTACGACTTGTCATCGTGGTATGAGAATGGTCACGGCGGGAAATACCTGTTGCAGGTCGTGGATGGTGGGCTTCCGGCAGACGGCGTGCGCGCATCAGGCGTCGTGCTCAGCGACACCAACTGCGAGCCGGATGCTCAAGGCCTGAACCATTGCCGCAACGGCATTCGCCTAGAGAACGGCAACACCATCAACGTAATCGATAACCACATGATGAGCCGCAACCGCTGCCTTGAGCCCGGAGAGACGGTGTCGCTCACCACGTTCAGCAGCTTGTGGGTCGTGGCAGTGACCGGTCAGAACGATTAAGGCGCGTAGGATCGAGCTCCCCGGCCTGCCGGCCTCCCGAGGCGACCCACATCGGCTATGATGACACGCTCAAGGGTTTTGGCCGGGGAGCGATATCATGATCATCGACGGCGTCATGCTTCTGTGGTTCCTGCTGACCGCGTTGTCGGTGGCCTTCGTCGCCGTGGACATCCGTGCGACACCCGAAAACCCTGTAGTGAAATGGGGATTTGTCCTCGTCACGCTCTACTCGGGTCCGTTCGGCGCCTTTCTCTATGTGCTCGGCTGCCGCGAGCCACTGCCGGGTCTGCATGAGCGCTATGTCGCCGTCCGCTGGCGCCAGGTCCTCGGATCGACCATTCACTGCGTCGCGGGCGACGGTGTCGGCATCCTTGCCGGGGCCTTAATCGGCGCCGCGATTGCCGTGGGACAAATCGGCGAACTCGCGTTGGAATACGTGCTTGGCTTCGCCTTCGGCTGGGCGATATTCCAGTCGCTGTTCATGCGCGAGATGGCCGGTGGGTCCTATCTCAGGTCGCTGCGGTCGACGTTCCTGCCGGAACTTTTGTCGATGAATTGCCTGATGGGCGGAATGATCCCGGTGATGAGCCTCGCTTTCGCCCATGCGCCGGCGGCCCATGAACCAACCGCGCCGCTCTTTTGGTTCCGCATGTCGCTGGCGCTGATGGCCGGTCTTGTCGCTGCCTACCCGATGAACTGGTGGCTTGTCGCCAACCAACTAAAACACGGCATGATGACGGTGCGGCCGGTGGGAAAGGCTGCTCCGCCCCATGATCATGCGGCGATGGCGGTGGAAGAAGAAGGTGCGCGCGGCACAACGATGCCGAACGACCCGCACTCCGACCACACGCCGCAGCCGACAGTGGCCGTCATGACCGTTGTCTCGTTCATAGTGCTCGCGGCAGGCTTGCTTATAGCACTGCTTTTCGGCGGCTTTGCGGGCGGTTAACTTCAGCCGTCCTGAAACAGACTCCAGCCCCGAGAAAGCAGATGTCGCCTTGGCGGCCGATCCTAAAATGCACCAGCACCGGACCCTCTCGCGTCGTCGCGTTATATATCAACGCCAATCGGTTGAGGATTCTGTGCCGAGCATTGCTTCAGCGTTGCGTGCTGATTTCGGTCCAGGCAATTTGCCACGGCCGGAGGAACCCGCAGCCCTCGCGCGCTTAATGATAGTCAACTAAACTCCTGCGCGCCGGGCCAGCGCCAGCGAGCCGCTTCCCTCAAGGTTGGTGCGATGCTTCGCTACGCATTCAGTGAACTTATCTTTCGCCGCGGCCGATCGCTGGTCACCATGATCAGTATCGCACTGGCGATTGTGGCGGCCATGGTACTGACCGCGCTGGCGACGTCCTACGGCAACGCCTTGCAGGTGCCGATCGAGACGGTCGGCGCTGACGTGGTTGTACAGACGCAGGGCGACATTCCGCCGAAACTCGAAGGGCTCGTGTTCCCGCATCCCAACGCCTTGATTCCGGCGGACATCATCAAGCAGATCCAGGCGGTGCCAGGCGTCATATCGCTGACGCGGGCGGTCTACATGTGGGACCTCGAACCCAATCGATACGAGTTGGTGCTCGGCATCGAAAACACCGACGCCGGCCTCGCCAGATTTGGTCACCTGCTCGTCGCCGGCAAGCCGATCACGGCCGACGACAAAGCCATTCTCATCGATAGCGATTTCGCCAATAACAATCATCTCAAAGCGGGAGACGACATCAAGGTCGGCCCAGAGATGTTTCAGGTCGCAGGCATCGTCGATGCGGCGCGGACCGGCACGGTGGTGCGTGCTGATGTCTATATGCCGCTTGCGCCGGCGCAAACCCTGGCCACGGCGGCCCCAGAGATCAGGGCGCTTTATCCGTTCGGCCCCGACGATACCAACCTCGTCCTGGTCAAGGTCAATCGCGAGCACCTGGAAGCGGTGGTGACCAAAATCACCAGTTTGCTCGGCAAGAAGGGCGTGGTGTCGAGCGAACTGTCGATGCGCCAGGCGCTGAGTGGCGTGCTCTTTCTCTCGCAGAGCATGGGATTGATCATCGCGGTCGTTATCGGCGTCTTTGCCGCGGCTTTCGTGTGGCGCGCGACCGCGACCGCGGTGGCGGAGCGGCGGCGCGAAATGGCGATCCTGCAAGCGATTGGCTGGTCCTGGCGGCACATTCGCGAGCAGGTGTTGGTCGAGAATTTCGCGCTCGCGGTCCTGGGCACCGCGACTGGGCTTATTCTCGCTATCGTTGTCATCTTGGCGCTGGGCCACGTTTCGGTCACGGTCGATCTACCTTGGGACTTAAGCTCCACGCCGCACTTTATTCCGCAGGCCACGCTCAATCGGACTCAGACCATTACCGCGCCAGTTACAGTCGCATGGCTGCCCGCAGGCATTGCGATGGCCGCCAGCCTCTTGGTCAGCGTTCTCGCAGTTCTGGTTGTTCTCGCCATGCCACGGCCGCAACCGTGGCGGCTGCTACGCAGCGAATGAAGGGGCCTTGCATGAACGAGACAGCGACAAAGCTTGAAGAATCCGGGGTGCCAGGTGGCACCGGTGTTGCGCCTGCGCCGCAACTAGCGATCCGGGTCGAAGGCGTCCGCAAGCGCTATGGCGACATCGAAGTGTTGAAAGGCGTCGATCTGGTGCTCGCGGCGGGCCAGTCTACCGCCATCATGTGTTACTCGGCGTGCAAATTTGGGTCTGACTCAATTCTGATGCAGACGGATCGTGTCCTTGCACTGGTTTTCACGGGAGAATCATTGCGCTGGCTCAGCGGGTCACAGACCTCGTTCCGGCGGGCTTCAATGTCGAGCGTACGGCGGTCGAGCCCGATCGGGTTGTCATCTGGGTAAGGGCGAAGGCGGACGATTGCGCTTGCCCGGACTGCGGCACGCGATCGATACGCGTGCGTAGCCGCTATTGGCGCCGCCCCGCGGACCTGCCGCTCGGTGGACGGCGCGTCGAGCTGCGGGTGATGGTTCGGCGTTTTCAGTGTGACGCCGTCCTCTGCCCGCGTCGGATATTCGCCGAGCGGTTCGCGGAATGTGCCCTGGCGCCGCTCGCCCGGCGAACCGAACGTCTCGACCATATTGTCCATCATCTTGGCCTCGCCCTCGGCGGCCGCCCGGCCGCCGCCTTCGCCGCACGGCTGATGACCCCGGTGAGCAATGACACTCTTTTGCGCGTCGTCCGGCGGCGAGCACGGCCGCCGACCGATCCGCTCGCCGTGATCGGCATCGACGACTTCGCCTGGCGTCGGAACCATCGGTACGGCACGATCATCTGCGATCTTGAGCGCCGACGGCCTGTTGCGCTCCTTGTTGATCGCGAGCAGACGACGGCGGAGGATTGGCTCCGCAGTCATCCGGACATCGCGGTCGTTGCGCGCGATCGCGGCGGCGGCTACGGCGAGGCCATCGCCAAGGCGCTGCCTAACGCGATCCAGGTCGCCGATCGCTGGCATCTCATGCACAACGCCTCCCAGGCGTTCCTCGACGCTGTTCGCAAATCGATGCGGCAGATCCGCCGAGTGATCGGCGCGGCGACGATCAACCCGGACCTGCTCACCTCCGCCGAACGCCTTCAGTACGAGGGCTACCTGCGCCGTGAAGAGACCAACATCGCGATCCTGGCGCTGTGGAAGGACGGGGTCTCGATCAAGCAGATCGTCAAGCGCACAGGTCACCATCGCCAGACGATCCGCCGGATCATTCGGGGCGAACGTTCCGACGTCTTCAGGCCCCGGCAGAGTTCGTTGGAGGCGCATTTGCCCTGGCTGGACGCACAATGGGAAGCCGGCGCCCGCAACGCCGCCGCGCTCTGGCGTCAGCTAAGGGCTCAAGGCTTCAGGGGCTCGGCCAGGGTGGTCGTGGAATGGGCGACGCGCCGGCGGCAGGCAGACAAAACCGACGCCCAGAGCTTGGCCCGCACGCCCTCGGCCCGGACCTTGGCGCGGCTTATGACGACGTCCAGGGACAACCTGTCCAAGTCGGAATCGGTCACCATCGCCGCCGTCGAGGAGGGCGTGCCCGACCTCGTCGCAGCGCGCCAAATCATCAGCGACTTCCACGGCATGGTCCGCGCCAGAGCCGAGGCGCAGCTGCCGGCCTGGATCGACCGCGCCGCCAACAGCCTCGTCAGTTCGTTCGCCAACGGCATCCGCAGGGACGTCGCCGCCGTCCACGCCGCGATCTTCTCGCCCTGGTCCAACGGCCAGACAGAGGGCCAGGTCACGAGGCTCAAGCTGGTCAAGCGCCAGATGTACGGCCGCGCCAAGCTCGACCTACTCGAGGCCCGGCTGATCGGCGCCGCATGACCCCCCAGCTGCACCAGAAGTGCGTCAGACCCAATGTTGGAAGCCGATTGACAACATTGGCCACCAACGTCAGGCCGCTCTGGGTGACGCCCATCGTGCGCGTAAGGCCCTCGGTGTCGCAGATGAAGGCCTGACGGGCCAGCGCTGGCGTCATCGCACCCGACAACTGAGCGGGGGTGCAGGTTGCCGGATCGCGTGAGTCGAACTTCACGCCCACCCCAGCGGCCGAGGCCGGTGCCGCCAACAGGATTGCAGCGAAGGCCATGACGAAAAAAGCGGTGATCTTTCCGGGACCGAACATGCCTTTCTTCCTCCGTCCTGAGCGCGCCCCGAGTGCCGCGACCAGCCGCGGCCGGATATTTAAGAGGATGGAAGTGCGGTCCGCCAAATTGAATCCGCACGCTCGCGGCCTGGCGGGATGACCGCCCGATGGCCTCGGCACGCCGGACGACGGGACGACTGGGCGGCTTACAGGCTTTGACCCGATGTCCGCGCGTGATGGCCGCGCTGACCGGGCTGGCTTCGCTTATCTGGCCGAAGACCGGATTTGGCGCATCGCGTCTTTTCGCAGCAACGCGAAAACTTGGTCGCTTTCGAGGCAAAGCCGAAATGGGCCGACAGGTTGAGCCAGTAATCTTGGTCGGAAATGATAGCATGGCGGTCGCTCGACGCGGCCGCACGGACAGGCTTTCTGCAGCTTGTCGCGAACGGTGCGTAAACCTGCGTCTGGTTGCCGCAACCGCAGTCACGGACCAAAATTGAAAGGGCTATGCGGGCACCAAGCGGGCCACGGATAGTCTCTTTCAAGTCGCCTGTCGGCGAAGTGGCGGATCCTTGCGGGATTTGGACGCTACATTAGCCGGCTTGAAAGAGCTGAGAGTTGTCACACGCTAAAACTAGAGTGGGCTGACGCCATACCGCTATGGGTGTTGATTTCCGTTGAGAAGTGACCCGGCATTTCCGCCGAGAAGTGACCCGCCTGTCATGTATCGTTCGGCTGTGGTGCGACGGTCAATGTCCTGTTTTTCTCCTTCCTGGTTTTGGCGTGGTGGGCCGAGCTGTTCTTGAACCGGAAGCTGTCGTTTCCGGTCTCGAGGATATGGCAGTGGTGGGTGAGGCGGTCGAGCAATGCGGTCGTCATCTTGGCATCGCCGAACACGCTGGTCCATTCGCTGAAGCTCAAGTTGGTGGTGATGATGATGCTGGTGCGCTCGTAGAGCTTGCTCAGGAGGTGGAACAGGAGGGCGCCGCCGTGTGCACTGAACGGCAGGTAGCCGAGTTCGTCGAGGATGACGAGATCGGAGTGGACGAGACGGTTGGCGATCTGTCCGGATCTGCCTTGTGCCTTCTCCTGCTCGAGCGCGTTGACGAGGTCGACTGTCGAGAAGAAGCGGATTCGCCTGCGGTGGTGTTCAATGGCCTGCACGCCGATAGCGGTCGCGACGTGGGTCTTTCCCGTGCCGGGCCCGCCGACCAGGACGATGTTGTTGGCCTCGTCGATGAACTCGCAGCGATGGAGCTGGCGCACGAGCGCCTCGTTGATCTCGCTGCTTGAGAAGTCGAAGCCATTCAGATCGCGGTAGGCCGGGAAGCGCGCCGCCTTGAGCTGGTAGGCCACCGACCTGACCTCCCGTTCAGCCGTTTCGGCCTTGAGGAGCTGGGACAGGATGGGAACGGCGGCTGCAAAGGCGGGGGAGCCTTGTTCAGTCAACTCGCCAACGGCCTGGGCCATGCCGTACATCTTGAGGCTCCTGAGCATGATGACGATGGCGCCGCTGGCGGGATCATGAGCCATGACGCGCCTCCGCCGTCTTCCTCAGGGCGTCGTAGCGCTCGACATTGGCCTGCGGCTCATTGCTGAGCGTCAAAGCCTGAGGCGCACTGACGGCCGGCGGCAGGAGGGGTTTGCCGTCAACCAGTCTGTGAAGCAGGTTGAGCACATGCATCTTTGTCGGAACGCCTGCCTCAAGCGCCAGCTCGACGGCCGAGAGGACAGCCTGTTCGTCGTGCTGAAGGACGAGCGCCAGGATATCGACCATCTCGCGATCGCCGCCCGGCTTCCTGAGGAGATGCTGCTGCAGCGTCCTGAAGGCGTCGGGGAGTTCGGCAAAGGGTGCACCGTTGCGAAGAGCGCCAGGCTTGCGCTGAACGACCGCCAGGTAATGCCGCCAGTCGTAAACCGTCTGTCCCGGCCGATCATGAGACCGGTCGATGATGCGCCGGTGCTCGCAGATCACCTGGCCTTCTGCCGCGACGACGATCCTCTCCGGATAGACACGCAGGCTCACCGGCCGGTTGTAGCCGCCGGCATGGCAGCAGCCGCCCAGCGAGCGTTGGCCCGGCGCGCGGCCGGGGCATCTGGTAGTGACTCCACGGTTGGTAGCGCGTGTGTGTCGGCAATGCCCCTGCCGGCCCCGGCCTGGCATCGCGGGGAATGAAGGGGGTGGTTGCCTTGGAAAGCAGGCGGCGCTGATCCATACCGCCGATACTTTTCGATGATTTTCGACTCAACGAGAATTTGCACCCATTGCACGTCACATCGCTGGTGATCAACGCGAATTTCGTGGATGATGGCGGAAAGACGATTCAGAGATTTTGCCATGGCTCGCGCAAAAGGCAGTGCTGCCGCGAAACAGGACCCGGG
The DNA here is from genome assembly GCA_963785065.1 of uncultured Alphaproteobacteria bacterium. Lineage (GTDB taxonomy): Bacteria > Pseudomonadota > Alphaproteobacteria > Rhizobiales > Kaistiaceae > CAVSRC01. The sequence goes on along the minus strand of CAWATX010000003.1, from coordinate 620,870 downwards.
ACCGGGCGAGGCGCCGGATGGACGGCAGAACCTGCTGGCCGAGCCTCGGCGGATGAAGATCCTCGAATGGATTCAGGAAGAGGGGAGTGCGCGCGTCAGGGAGCTGTCTGCAGCCTTTGGCGTGTCGGAGCCGACAATCCGCATGGACCTGGAACGCCTTGAGGTCGATGGCGTCATCACGCGGGAACATGGCGGCGCTTACCTCAAGTCCGTTCCCCAGCAGGTGGAGTCCCTTTCGCTCCACCATGTCCAGAACATGGACCGGAAACGCAAGATCGGAGCGGCCGCGGCGCGCTATGTCGGCAACCACGAAACGATCATCATCGATTCGGGAACCACGACGACCCAGTTCGCCGAAAATTTGCGGAGTTGCCAGGGGCTAAACATCATTACAAACGCGCTTAATATTGCGCTTATGCTGGGGACGATCCCGACGAATACAATACATATGCCGGCGGGACAGTTCAAAGCTCCGACCTTATCGCTTTCAGGCGAGAAATCAACGGACTTTTTTGTCGGGATATATGCAGAAAAACTGTTCCTGGCCACGGCAGGTGTCTCTTTTGACGCTGGCCTGACCTATCCCTCTATCGGGGACATTTACGTCAAACGGGCGATGATCAAGGCATCGTCGCATGTCTATCTGCTGGCCGACTCGACCAAGATCGGCCGCATGTCGTTCTCTGCTTTGGGCGGGGTCGAACTCGTTCATACGCTGATCACCGACGACGGTATCGGCAGCGCCGACCGCACTGCATTCGAGAAGCGCGGCATTGAGGTGGTTGTCGCGCGTTAGCGAGGCATCCCGACAGTCCCTTCGCTTCCGCACAGACGAGACGGTCGAACCGGGAGGGCCGCCGCGCGGTCCGGGATGAACGCGCGCTGCTGCATGCATGAAGCCGGAGGCGGCCTTCCGGTGCCACCAGCCAGGTGGGCAGGGCGGCATTTTCGCCATGGAGCAACGAGCGAACGGAGCGACGCGACCGTGCTGCCTGACCGCAGTCGATCGTTAGCGGTAGGCATTGACACGCCCCAACGGTCAGCACATAGTCCAAAAGCAATCGCAAAAAAGACGTGAAAGACGAAAGTCTATATTTTGCGATGTTGGGTATGGGAGGGTCGCGGGCAAGCGTCAGGGAGAGGGATTTGTCCACGTGATTTTCGTTCCGCCGGCGGGTGGGTGAGGGGCCACATTCATCCGGTCGACCGCGAAAATCGCGAGCTCTGCGCGCTGCCATCGATCTCGCTGCGTCGGAAAGAAATTCTCAATTGGGGAGGAACCCTATGGCAATGCTGAGCCGGTGCCTCGCGGCATCACTTTTCATCGCGCTTACAGCAGGTGCGAGTTATGCCCAGGAGATGACGGCCGTCGGTACGCCACGCAACGAGACGCTCGTTGTGCAGACGTTCGACGGCAAGGCCGCCAATCCGGGTCAGATGAACCCGCTGACGAACTACGCCATCTGGCGCGGCTTCCGGGAGTTGGGCTGGAGCTATCTGTGGGAGGACGATACCGCCACCGGCAAGTCCTATCCCGAGCTCGCAGACGGCATGCCGGAAGTGCTCAACAAGGAGCACACCAAGTTCCGCGTGAAGATTCGCCCCGGCGTCTATTGGAGTGACGGTGTCGAGTTCACCGTTGACGACATCATCTACACGCTCGAGACGTCGTTCAAATACAGGGACAAGCTCGCGCGCGTTTCGATCGTCACCAATTACATCAAGCCGAACAGCTGGAAGAAGATCGACAAGTACACGTTCGAGGTTGAGACCCAGAAGCCGGCCTACGATTTCCCCACCGTGATGGGCGTCTACACCTGGGGTTCGCAGTTCGTCCCGGTGCCGAAGCACGTCTTCGAAAAGCAGGCGGACATCCCGGCTTTCGCCAACAATCCGCCAGTGACCCTCGGCCCGTACACGCTCAAGGCGTTCGATCCCAACGGGTTCTGGCACCTCTGGCAATTGCGTGACGACTGGAAGCGGTCGGGCTGGGGCAATCTCGGGACGCCCAAGCCGAAATATGTCCTCTACAAGGACTTCGGCGCCGAAGAGACCCGCACGCTTGCCTTCGTCCAGAACGAATACGACGAAGACTCCTTCATGAGCCCGGACAGCATCCAGGCGGCCAAAACCAGGAACCCGGCAATCCAGACGTTCTCGCCGAAGATGCCGTTCAACGACATGAATGACGCGTGCTCGTACGGCGTTTACATCAACCAACAGAAGGCGCCGTTCGACAAGCCGGAAGTCCGCTGGGCGCTGGCGCTGTCCGTGAACCTCGAGCAGGTCGGCATCACTGCCGTCAATGGCGAGTTCAAGGCTGCGGCGCTGCCGATTTCCGACACACCGATCAACAATCCGTTGTTCTACAAGCCACTTCTCGGCTTCCTGAACGGCCTGACGCTCTCCGACGGCTACAAGCCGTTCAACCCGAACTTCGCGGACGAGCTCATCGCGAAGCTGAAGAGCCAGGGCATGGATCCCTCGCAACTGCCGACAGGCGAGGACATCAAGAAGGGCTTCGGCGAAGGCTGGTGGAAGTATGACCCGGCCGAGGCCGAGAAGCTGCTGGCTTCCGTCGGCATCAAGAAGGGGGCCGACGGCTTCTACACGATGCCCGATGGCTCGCCGTGGACGATCGAACTGGTCTTCCCGAGCGACTGGAACAAGGTCATGCAGCGCGTCGGCTTCTCGATCGCCGACAGCTGGAAGAAGGCCGGCTTCAATGTGAGCCCGCGCCAGGTGGACAACGGCGAGTTCGGCACCGTGCAGAACGTGAACGCCAAGTTCACGACCATGCTGAACTGGTCCAACACGTGCGTCTACAATCAGAACTTCCTGAACTCGTGGCGCGTGTTCAACCCGGGCAACGTGAAGGACGTCAACTCCAACGAGCCGCTCAATGGCAACTACATGCGCGTGACGGACAAGAAGATTTTTGACCTGATCGCGGACGCCACCAAGCGCGAGACCACGTCGCCCGAGTTTCTGGCCGACGGGCAGCAGATCGCCCAGGAGATCGTGAGCGGGATGCAGGAAATCAATTTGATGAACATCCCGACCACGATCCCGACGAACAGCTACTACTGGAAGAACTACCCGAAGGCGGACAATTTCTACGCCGCCCCCTACACCTGGTGGAGCTCGTTCAAGAAGACGATCGTCAACATAGAGCCGACCGGCAAATAGCCGCACGCTAACGAGAACGGTAGGGCGCTTGCCAACGGAACGGCGAGCGCCCTATCGTTGAAGAAGGGCGAAAAGAGCAGGCCACCGCATGGGCGTTCTTCAGTATGTCGCCAAGAGGATCGCGGTCTATTTCGCGGTGCTGTTCATCGGCCTGACCATCACCTTCTTCCTCCCCCGGATGCTGCCCACCAATCCGATCGATGCGTATATCGGGCAGCTTCAGGCCCAGTCCGCAGGATCGCTCACGCCCGAGGCGATCGCCGACCTGCGTGTCAGTCTCGAAGAGCTCTATGGGCTCAAGGGCAGCCTCATCAGTCAGTACTTCAGCTACCTGAACCACATTGTCCGCTTCGACTTCGGTCCGTCCTTCGCCTTCTACCCGAAGTCAGTTTCGAGCCTGATATTGACGGCTTTGCCGTGGACGCTGACCCTTCTACTGCTCTCGACCGTGATCGCGTGGGTCATCGGCAACGCCGTTGGCGTCGTCGCGGGATACTTCCATACGCGCAAGGCCGCCACGGTCCTCGAAGTGATTGGCATCCTGCTCTACCCAATTCCGTACTACATCCTGGCCGTCAGCATCATTCTGCTTTTCGCCTACGTGTTCCCCATTTTCCCGCTGTCGCCGACATTTCCTGTGGGGGCCATCACCTTCGAGAAGGTCCGCCAGATCATCTACAACGCGGCGCTGCCCGCGATGACGCTGGTGCTTGCCGGGTTTGGCTGGAACATCCTGAGCATGAAGGCCCTTGCGGTGGCGACCACCGAGGAGCCCTACGTCATCTTTGCGCGCCTCAAGGGCGCATCCAACTGGACGCGCATGAGTCGTTACGTGTTCCGCAACGCCATGCTGCCGCAGGTAACCGCTCTGGCCCTGTCGATCGGCACGGTCTTCAACGGCGCGCTCCTCACTGAGATCCTCTTCTCTTACCCGGGGGTAGGACTTCTCATGCGCACGGCGGCCACCAGTGGCGACTACAACGTCATGTACGGATGTATCGCACTCTCGATCATGGCCGTCGCGACTGCCGGCCTCGTCATTGACCTGATTTACCCGCTCCTCGATCCGCGTATCCGCCACCAATGAGTTCAGACACCGAAATCAATGTGAGCACAGCCGGCGACAGCGAGGCGTCGCCGCCCCAGGGCCGTCGGCTCCTCGGTCTTGGGTGGCTGCTCAACCTGCGGCTGGCCATCGGGCTCGTCATCATTGTCGCGTTCGCTTTCGGCAGCTTCATCCTGCCGTTCTTCTGTCCCGTCGATCCCGCAGAGCAGGCAACGTACATGAAAAACCTGCCGGTTTCCGGGGCGCATCTGCTTGGCACCACTGGGCTTGGACAGGACACGTTCTGGTTCCTCGTGTTCGCCATGCGGAACTCCCTCACGCTGGGCATTCTGGTCGGACTCGGCATCACGGTGATCTCGACCACGATCGGCCTCAGCGCCGGCTATATCGGCGGCAACTTCGAACGCTTCGTGATGCTGTTCGTCGACACGTTCATCACCATTCCGCTTCTGCCGATCCTGATCATCTTCGGCAGCGTCATAAGAGGGTCGTCGACGTTTCTCGCGATCGGCATGCTGATCACCATCTTTGCGTGGGCGTGGAACGCGCGCACCATCCGGTCGATGGCGCTCAGCCTGAGAGAGCGCGAGTTCATCAACATGGCGCGGTTTTCGGGGGCCAATACGTTTCATATCCTTCTGCGTGAAATCTTCCCCTACGTCTTCGCTTACATGCTGGTGGGTTTCATCAACACCGTCCTGTTTGCCATCAACACCGAGGCGACGCTGGCGGTGATCGGCCTTTCCAAGGTCGAAATCCCGACGCTTGGATCGATCATCTTCTGGGCGCTGAACTACAATGCCTTGTTCACGGGCAACTACATGTGGCTGGTCGCCCCAATCGTCGCGTCGGTCCTGCTCTTCCTCGGCCTGTTCCTCACCTCAACCGGCTTCAACGCGGCCTTTGCGACGAGGCGAGGTGTGCTGTGATCCGGCTCAACAACGTCGTCGGCGGCTACCGCACCGTGCGCGGTTCGATCAATGCCGTGGATGGAGTCAGCATCGAACTGCCCGACGGCTGCATCCTCGGCATCGCGGGCGAGTCGGGATGCGGCAAGTCGACACTGATCAAGCTGGTCTACGGCGATGTCGTTCCGCCGATGTCGCTGACCAGCGGAACGATCGAATACGGCTTCAACAACGAACGTGGCGAGCTCGTAACCAGCGCGAATATCCGCTCGGCCTGGTTCAAGCAGATTTCCTACATCCCGCAGAGCTCGATGAACTCGCTGAACCCGGTGGTCAAGGTCGGCAAGCAGTTCACCGACTTTCCGGGGTCCGACCCGGACAAGCGCCGCGTCCTGGAAACGGTGAAGACCTATGTCGGCAAGCTCGGGCTACCCGTCGAGGTTCTCGATGCCTACCCGCATCAGCTCTCCGGCGGCATGCGCCAGCGCGTGATGATCGCCATGGCGACCTTCTTCCAACCGCAGCTGATTCTGGCCGACGAGCCGACGACAGCGCTCGATGTCGTCGTCCAGAAGGAAATCCTGATGCTGCTCATGGATGTGCAGGAGCAGATGCAGAACACCATCATGCTGGTCTCGCATGACATGGGCGTTCACTATCAGGTGACGTCGCGCATGCTCATTATGTATGCCTCGAAAGTGGCAGAGTACGGCGCGTCGGACGACGTTTTCGCGGCCCCGCTGCATCCCTATACCCGGATGCTCGTCGACTCGCTTCCGACCATCGGCGATGACCGCGCCCGCCAGGGCATCCCGGGCAGGCCGCCCAGCCTTTGGCAGAAGATGGAGGGCTGTCGCTTCGCCGATCGCTGCCCGTTGGCGACGGCGCGCTGCCGTAGCGAGGAACCTGAACTCGTCGAGCACGGTCCTGGCCATTTCGCCGCGTGTCACTATGCGGGCGAGGCGCCTGCAAAACAGGGCGACGAACGATGGCAGTGATCCTGCGTACCGAGCAGCTCAACAAGGTCTATCGGCTTGGCTCGCTGGCACGCCATCGGAACATCAAGGCGCTCGACAACGTCAATCTGAACATCGAGAGCGACAAGCCGGTCATCGTGGCTGTCGTAGGTGAATCCGGCAGCGGCAAGACCACGCTTGCCAAGACGCTGCTCCGTCTGGTCGAGCCGACCTCGGGCCGCGCGATCATCTACGACAAGCCCGTGGCCGGGAAGGGCGTTCGGATCGGCAAGCGCGATTTCCTCGCCTCGGTGCAGCCGATCTTTCAGAACCCGTTCGAGGCATTCAGCCGCTATCGTCCGGTCGACGCCTATCTGCTCGAGACCGCCACGCGGGTGGCCGGACATAGCCGTGCAGAGGCCGGCGACGCCGTCGAGAAGGCGCTTGCGTCGGTGGGGCTGGAATATGCAGACGTCCGCGGGAAATACACCAACCAGTTTTCGGGCGGCGAGCTGCAGCGCGTTTCGGTCGCGCGCGCCCTTATTCCGGATCCCAAATTGATCATCGCCGATGAGCCGGTCAGCATGATCGACGCTTCGCGGCGCATGATCATCATCAACCTCTTCCTCGCCCTCAAGGAAGAGGCCAAGCGCAGCTTCCTCTACATCACCCACGATCTCGCAACGGCCTACTACATCAGTGATCTGGTTGCGGTCATGAACAAGGGAGTGGTGGTTGAGTTCGGGCCGGCCAGGGACGTCATGTCGAACCCGCAGCACGACTACACGAAGCTGCTGCTCGATTCGATCCCAACCACACGCACCAAGTGGCAGCGGGCCGGCGGCGCCAGTTCCCCAGCAATCTGAGGCGGTGGCCGCCACGGCCGCCGGTTTCCTGCAACCCTGTCAGACCTGAATTCTGCGGCGACTGTCCGCGGGGAGGAGAAGAAAGATGTCGATGAAATCGGTTTCGAAATGGGATGTCTTCGAGCTGGCGTTCAAGGCGGACCTGCCAGGCGATCCCTACATGGATACCGAGTTCTGGGCGGTGTTTTCGCAGAACAATCGCGGCATCCGCGTGCCTGGCTTCTACGATGGCGACGGCGTGTTCAAGGCGCGCTTCAGCCCGGACCAGGAGGGCGACTGGTCGGTGGTGACCGAGTCGGAAACCGACGCGCTGAACGGGCACGAGGCCAGCTTCACCGCCACTGCGCCGCGCGCCGGCATGCACGGCCCCGTCCATGTGCGTAATCAATTCCACTTCGCCCATGCCGACGGCACGCCGTTCTTCCCGTTCACCACCACCTGCTACGCCTGGACGCACCAGCCGATCGAGCAGCAGGAGCAGACGTTCAAGTCTCTCGCCGCTCCGAAGGCGTTCAACAAGCTCAGGATGTGCGTCTTCCCGAAGCACTATCCCTACAATCAAAACGAACCGCTCATGCCGGTGTTCGAACTCAAGGCAGACGGGAAATACGATCCCGACAAGCCGAACTTCGAGGCCTTCCGGCATTTCGAGACCCAGATCGCGCGTCTCGGCGAGATGGGTATCGTGGCAGACGTCATCATCTTCCACCCCTATGACCGCTGGGGTCACTGCATGTGGTCCGAGGAGCAGGACTTCCGCTATCTGAAGTATCTCGTCGCCCGTATCGCGGCTTACTACAATGTGTGGTGGTCGCTGGCCAACGAGTATGACTTCATGCTCGACATCAAACCGATGGAGCGCTGGGATCGGTTCTTCCAGATCATCGAGGAGTGCGATCCCTATCAGCACCCAAAGTCGATCCATCAGGGCAACCCGGCGATGATGTACGACCATCGCAAGCCCTGGGTCGATCACGTGTCGATCCAGCACTATGACACGGTTCGCACCCCCGACTGGCGGGCCGACTACGGCAAGCCCGTGTTGAACGACGAAATGCATTACGAGGGCAACATCATTCAGCCCTGGGGCAGCATCACCGCCGAGACGCTGGTGCATCGTTTCTGGATGACGGTGACCAAGGGCGGATATGCCGGCCACGGCGAAACCTATTCGCATCCCGAGGACCTTCTCTGGTGGGCCAAGGGTGGCGTTCTGCACGGGCAGAGCCCGGAAAGGATCGCTTTCCTGCGCAAGTTGATCGAGGAAGACGTCAAGGACGGGCTGACGCCTTCAGGTAATTGGCGGACGATCGGCACGGCCAGCGATGGTGACGTCACCTACATCTATTTCGGAGAGCACCGGCCTGTGGTGTGGACCAGCGGGTTGCCGAAGGAGGATGGCGACTGGGATGTCGACATCATCGATACCTGGAACATGATGATCACGCCGGCAAAGAGGGTGCCTGCGCCGGTACCGGTTGCGACGCGGCATGGCGCCGTCACGCGGGGCGGCAAGACCGATGCCGCCTTCGGCGTCGAACTGCCGGGCAAGCCCTATCTCGCCCTGCGCTGCCGGAAACATCGGGCCTAGCCGCCGGTCGTCCGGAGCGGGGCATCTGCGGGGCCGCGGTGGCCGTTGTTCTGCAATGGCCATCCGCTTGCCGCCATCCCATTTCTGCCGACCGGCGGCGTGCCGGAATCGGCGGAAAGGGAGCGTTGTTGCCACGCAGGGAAACGCGACTAAACGAAAAAAAACGTAAATAAAAGTTTGTGAGCGCGGAGCCGAGTGCTAATGTAGCGGGTGCGCAGGACCCTGGCTCGTGGCGCAGGGCCAACTCGTTTTGGGAGGAACAACATGCACTTGCTCGGCAAGGTCGCCTCGGCGGCCCTGATCGCGTTTGCGGCATCGGCGGTTCCCGCAATGGCTGCGGGCAACGGCAAGCTGATCGCGATCATTACTCCGTCGCACGACAATCCGTTCTTCGCGACCGAGGCCAATGCGGCCGAGGCCAAGGCGAAGGAACTCGGCTACGACACGCTCGTACTTGTCCATGACGACGATGCCAACAAGCAGAACCAGCTGTTCGATACCGCGATCGCCCGTCATGCCGCGGCGATCATCCTCGACAATGCCGGCGCCGATGCATCGATAGCTGCCGTCCAGAAGGCGAAGGACGCAGGCATCCCGTCCTTCCTCATCGACCGCGAAATCAACAAGACCGGCGTTGCCGTCGCGCAGATCGTCTCGAACAACTACCAGGGCGCCACACTCGGCGGTCAGGAGTTCGTCAAGCTGATGGGCGAGAAGGGCAACTACGCCGAACTGGTCGGCAAAGAGTTGGATACCAACGCCGGCATCCGCTCGAAGGGCTATCACGACATCATCGACCAGTATCCCGACCTGAAGATGGTGGCGCGGCAGAGCGCCAACTGGGATCAGACCCAGGCCTATTCCACGATGGAGTCGATCCTTCAGGCTCACCCCGACATCAGGGGCGTCATCTCCGGCAACGACACCATGGCGATGGGCGCTTCTGCGGCGCTGATTGCGGCCGGGCGCAAGGACGTCATCGTCGTCGGTTTCGACGGCAGCAACGACGTGCGTGACCAGATCCTCAAGGGCAATATCGCCGCCACGGTCCTGCAGCCGGCATTTGAGATCGCTCAGCTGGCCGTCGTCCAGGCCGACGAGTATCTGAAGAACGGCAAGGCCTCGCAGCCCGAAAAGCAGTCGATCGACTGCGTCCTCATCACCAAGGCGAACGCCGCCAAGCTCAACAACTTCACGCTCGCGAAGTAGTTTAGCCAGTGCACAGGTTTCCACGCGCCTTTGAGGCGCGTGGATACCCGACCACACCACGTTGCGGCCTGGCATCGGCGCGTTCGCGCGATGCCGCTACGCAGCATCGATAGGGCGGTTGTTCAGGGGCAGAGACCATCTGCAGGTGTCATGAGGCTAGGTCTCATATCCGTCGTCGCAGCGCTGGCCATCGCCATGTCGGGTTTGGCGGGTTGCAAGATCATATTCGACAAGGACAGGGGCGCTGCCGGCCTCAATAACGGCGAGTTCAATGCCAAGGCCTATGTCGCGAAGATCTGGGATTCGAAGGTGATCCCCTATGTGCATTCGTCGCCGGCCGACATCGGCGTAGTGCTGAGCGCGATCGCCAAGGACCCGGAGGCTGCCGGCAAGAAATATGGTCAACGTGCCGGCGAAGGCCAGCCGTGGACCTACATGGTCAAGGGCGAAGGCCCAATCACCGCGGTTGATGTCGTCTCCCGCCACGGCACCGCCAAGGTGGAGGTGATGATCGCCGGCAAGCCGACCACCGTCATCATTCAGGTCGGGCCGGTGATCTTCGGCACCGCCCTCAGGGACAGCCTGCCTTTCATCGCCTTCGGCGACTTCGTCAACCAGATCGACTTTGCCGAGGTCTCGCGCGCGCTGAACGACAAGGCGACGGCCGGTTTCGCGGCGGAGATGCACGGCGAGGAAGGCAAGATCGTCTCCTTCGTCGGAGCGGCGACGGCACCGTCCGGCAGCACCCCGCTGACGATTACGCCGGTGCTGCTCTCCGTCGGAGGGGCGGTGCAATGACCGCCGCCGCCGCTCTCGCCGACAACGTCATCATGTGGGCCGAGCAGGTCACCAAGGTCTATCCTGGAACGGTCGCCCTCAGCGGCGTCGATTTCAGCATCCGTTCCGGCGCGGTGAACGCTCTGATCGGCGAGAACGGCGCCGGCAAATCGACCCTGATGAAGATCATCGCCGGAGTCGAGCAGCCGACCCTCGGCCGCATCCTGCTCGATGGCGAGCCAGTCACCATCCGTTCGGTGCGCGACGCCGCCCGCCACGGTATCGGCATCGTCTTCCAGGAACTGAACCTCTGCCCCAACCTCTCGGTCGCAGAGAACCTGATGCTGGTCGATGCGCCGACCCGCTTCGGTATCGATATCGACCGCGGCCGCCAAGCGAAGCTCGCAGAGGATTTGCTGGCCCGCCTCGATCATCCCATTCCATCGCGCAAGCTTGTCGACGATCTGAGGATCGGCGAGCAGCAGATTGTCGAGATCGCCAAGGCGCTGGCTGCTGAGGTCCGCGTGCTCATCATGGATGAGCCGAGTTCGGCGCTGAGCAGCAACGAGGTCGAGACGCTGTTTCGCGTCATCAACGATCTCAAGCAGCGTGGCGTTGCGATCGTCTACATCTCCCATCGCCTCGAGGAGATCATGCGCATCGGCGACTACGTCACCGTTCTGCGAGATGGCCGTCTCCAGGCCGAGGCGAAGGTCGCCGACATCGACGTGCCGTGGATCATCGGCCAGATGGTCGGGCGCATAGAGACGGCGCCGGCCACGGATCACGCGCCGGCCGGAGAACCGCTGCTCGTCGTGGACGACCTCGTGCTGCCGCGTCCGGGCGGTGGCTTCGTCCTCGACCATGTTTCGCTTTCGGTCCATGCGGGCGAGATCGTGGCCATCTACGGATTGCTTGGGGCAGGTCGGTCGGAACTGTTCGAGTGCCTGATCGGCGCTAACCAGGCCCTTTCCGGCCGCATCAAACTGGTGGACACGGACATCACCGGTGCCAGCATCGCCGACCGCATCGATCGCGGTCTGGGGCTGGTGCCGGAAGACCGCCAGCGCGACGGTATCATCGCGCTCCTGTCGGTGAGCGAGAATCTCACCATGGCCAGCATTGCGCGTTTTGCGCGTCGCTGGATCATCAACCGCGGCGCCGAGAGCAAGGCTGTTGCCGATTCGATCCGTGACCTGTCAATCAAGGTCTCGTCGCCGAGCGTGCCAGTCTCGGCGCTTTCCGGCGGCAACCAGCAGAAGGTGGTGATTGGCAAGGGGCTGTTGACCGAGCCGCGCGTCATCTTGTTCGACGAGCCGACCCGCGGCATCGATGTCGGCGCTAAGGCCGAGGTCTTCCGCACCATGGGCGCTTTGGCCCGGGAGGGCATCGGCGTGGTCTACGCTACCTCCGACATCAAGGAAGTGATGTCCGCCGCCGATCGCATCATCGTCATGTCGGCCGGCAGGATTACGGGCGATTTCCGCCCGAGCGAAACCAACGAAGCCGAAGTGATCGCCGCCTCGACTGAAGGTCTGCGTCACCTTGCCGGCGAGAACAGGAAGCAAGCATCGTGACCGCGCCAGACACAACCGTGTCCCCTCCCGCTCAGTCGCGCCATCGGCAGCATTCCTTCATGCTGCTCATCATGAGGCTGCGCACGCTCATCGCGCTTGCTGTCGTCTTCGCCTATTTCAGCATTACCGCACCGAACTTCCTCGATATCGAGACGCTGCTGATCGTCGCCAAGCATGTCGCGATCTACGCGATCCTCGGCATCGGCCAGACCTTCGTCATCCTGACCGCGGGGATCGATCTTTCCGTCGGCTCCATCGTTGGCATTTCCGGCATGGTGGCCGGCGCCATGCTGACTCAGGGCATTCATGTCGGTTGGCTTGGCTTGACGATCTATCCGAGCGCCTTCGAGACGGTGCTCATCGCGCTTTCCGTCGGCGTTGCGATCGGCCTGTTCAGCGGGCTGTTGATCACGCAGCTTGGCGTCGCCCCGTTCATCGCCACGCTGGGGACGCTCTATATCGCCCGCGGCGCCGCCCTGCTGATTTCCAACGGCCGCACCTTCCCGAACCTCGTCGGCTCGCCCGAGCTAGGCAATCAGGGCTTCCCGATCCTCGGCGCTGGCGACTTCCTTCATATTCCATTGTCGATCTACGCCATGGTCGTGTTCGCGCTGATCGCGGCCTACATCGCCGGGCGGACGCCTTTCGGCCGATACGTTTATGCCGTCGGCGGCAACGAGCGCGCCGCCGCTCTCTCTGGCGTCCGCGTCAACCTGATCAAGTTGGCCGTCTACATGATCTCCGGCCTCTGTGCAGCCTTCGCCGGTCTGATCATCGCCTCCGAACTCGTCGCTTCGCATCCTGCCGCTGGCGAGACTTTCGAGCTTAATGCCATTGCTGCCGCCGTGCTCGGCGGCACCAGCCTGATGGGCGGGCGCGGCACGATTTGGGGCACGGTGGTCGGCGCCTTCGTCATCGGCGTGCTCGGCGACGGCATGGTCATGCTCGGCGTCAGCTCGTTCTGGCAGATGGTCATCAAGGGCCTGGTCATCATCGCTGCGGTCGTCCTCGACCAGGTTCAGCAGCGCATGCACCATCGGCTCGCCCTCCAGGCACAGGGGTAGGGCAATGTTTCGGGTCGACGGGATTTGGAATGGTTGCCTCGCCGATCGGTCATCGGCCGATCGTCGAGGGCAAGCTTGGAGAATCGATCAATGACTTCGCCATTCGGCAAACCACTGACGTTTGGGGTGCTCATCGGCAGCCGCGCGATCTTCAATCCGGCCGTAGCGGTTGCAGCCCGCGAACAGGTTCTGGCACAGCTGAGCCGGCTGAAGATCGAGGCACTCATCCTGCCTGCCGGCGAGACTGCAAACGGTGCGGTGGAAACGCGCGAGGAAGCGCACCGCTATGCTCGCTTCTTTCGCCAGAACGCCGACGTGATCGACGGCATTGTGGTTCTTCTGCCCAACTTCGGCGACGAGATCGGCATCGCCGAAACGCTACGCATGAGCGATCTCGGCGTGCCGGTGCTCATCCAGGCGAGCAATGACGAGATCGACAAGGTCGATGTTCGCGGCCGCCGCGATGCGTTCTGCGGCAAGATCTCCGTCACCAACAACCTTTACCAGTACGGCATTCCCTTCACCGACACGACCAGCCACACGGTTGACGTCGACAGCGAGGAGTTCGCGGGCGATCTCGATCGCTTCGTGCGCATTTGCCGGACGGTGAGGGGACTGAAGGATGCGCGCATCGGGGCCATCGGCGCGCGCACCGGTCCGTTCCAGACCATGCGCTTCAGCGAGAAGCTCCTGCAGTCTTCGGGGCTCACCGTGGTCACCGTCGACCTGTCGGAGTTGATCGGTGCTGCGGAGGTACTCAGCGACGAAGCGCCCGAGGTCAGGGCGAAGCTTGACGAGATCGCCCGCTACGGAAAGATCCCGGCGCACATCAAGCCGGCCAATGTCGCCAAGCAGGCGAAATGGACGATCGCCGTGAACCGGTGGATCGAGGAGAACGAGTGCGATGCCAGTGCGATCCAGTGCTGGCGCAGCCTCCAGGACAATTTTGGCTGTGCCACCTGTCTGACGATGAGCATGATGGGTGAGAAGTTGATGCCGAGCGCCTGCGAGGTGGACGTCATGGGCGCCGTGTCGATGTACACGCTGGCGCTCGCTTCCGGTGCGCCGCCAGCCATTCTCGACTGGAACAACAACTACGCCGACGCGGTCGACAAGTGCGTCTGTACCCATTGCGGCAATTTCCCGAAGAGCTTCATCGGCGCGGATCCCGAGATTTCCGAGCTCGATGTGCTCGGCACCGTGATCCCCAGGGAGAAGTGCTTCGGTGCCGTCAAGGGCAAGGTGAAGGCCGGCCCGATGACCTTCTTCCGCGTCTCTTCCGACGACCGCAACGGCACACTGAAGACCTATGTCGGCGAAGGCGACTTCACCGACGATCCGTTCCCCATGGACGGGGGCATCGCCGTCACCCGTGTCGCCCGCCTGCGGCCGCTTCTCGGCTTCATCGCGCAGAACGGTTTCGAGCATCACGTCGCGATGGTGCGCGGCCATTACGCGTCGGTCGTCAACGAGGCTGTCACCCGCTACCTCGACTGGCCGACCTACCACCACCAGGCCGACCCGTCGTATGGCGGCTATCCCCATCCCGTCTTCCGGATGTGATCATGGCAAATCCACAACCCGAACCAATCGACGAGGCGGGCCCGGTGACAGATCCGCGGGTCGCACTGATACGGGAGAAGGCGGGGAGCATCCGCCGCCGCGCGCTCACCATGGTGTTCGAGGCTCAGCTCGGCCATCCGGGCGGCGACATGTCGGTCACCGACATCCTGGCGACGCTCTATTTCGGCGTGCTGCGCTACGACCCCAAGGCTTCGCGCGATCCGGGCCGCGACCGTTTCATCCTCAGCAAGGGCCACTGCACCGGCGCGCTCTACGCGACCTTGGCGGAGGCGGGCTTTATCCCCTTCGATGCGCTGTCCACCTACATGAAGCCGCTGTCGATGCTGAACGGCCATCCCAACCGCAACTATCTTCCCGGCGTCGAGGCCAATACCGGCCCGCTCGGCCACGGCCTGCCGATCGCGGTCGGTGTCGCCATTGCCGGCCAGATGGATGCCGCCGATTTCCGGGTCTTCGTCGTCACAGGCGACGGCGAGCTTCAGGAAGGCAGCAACTGGGAGGCGGCGATGGCCGCCGGCCACCGCAAGCTTGCGAACCTAACCCTTATCATCGACCGCAACCGGCTGCAGCAGGGGGCACCGGTTGCCGAGACCAGCGACCTGGAGCCGCTCGCCGACAAATGGCGCGCCTTCGGCTGGGACGTGATGGACGTCGATGGTCACGATCACGCCGCGCTGCTTGATGCCTTTGACAACGAACCCTCCCGGCAAAGGCCGTTGTGCGTCATAGCGCACACGATCAAGGGGCGCGGCGTGTCTTTCATGGAGAACCAGGTGTCCTGGCACCATGGCGTTCTCAATCAGGCCCAATACGACCAAGCGATGAACGAGCTGCAATTGGCATGAGCGCGCCTCTGACAGACGTGAAAGACCGGTTCGACTGCCGCGACGCATTCGCCGCAGCGCTGGAACAGATGGCCGAGCGCGATCAGCGCATCGTCACCGTCGTCAACGACAGTGTCGGTTCGTCGAAGCTCACCGGCTTCAAGAAGCGCTGGCCGGAGCGCATGGTGAATGTCGGCATTGCCGAGCAGGACATGGTCGGCATTGGCGCCGGCCTCGCCAATGGCGGCAAGATCCCCTTCGTCAGCGCCGCCGCATGCTTTCTCACCGCCCGCGCGCTGGAGCAGATCAAGGTCGATGTCGCCTATTCCAACACCAACGTGAAGCTGGTCGGCCAGTCGCCGGGCATCGCCTACGGCGAACTTGGCGCCACGCACCACTCGATCGAGGACATGGGGTGGCTGCGCCTGCTTCCCAATCTCGCCGTCATCGTGCCCTCCGACCCGTGGGAGACGGCACGCGCCGTGGAAACTGCGGCCAGCATGGAGGGGCCGGTCTTCATCCGCGTCAGTCGCATGCCGGTCCCGCAGCTGCAGCGTGCTGCCAACGCCGAATTCCGGCTCGGCCGTGCCGAGGTGCTGCGTGAGGGCAGCGATGCCGTTGTAGTGGCCAATGGCGTCATGGTCCACCGCGCGCTCGCCGCTGCCGACACGCTCGACGACGCCGGTGTCTCCGTTCGCGTCGTCAACATGTCGTCGATCGCGCCGCTGGATATCGACGCCATCAAGGCAGCGGCCGAAGTGGGCGCCATCGTGACGGTCGAAGAGCATTCGGTGCGCGGTGGCCTTGGTGGAGCGGTCGCCGAAGTCGTTGCCACCCATCGCCCGGCGCATTTGCGCATCCTCGGCTTCCCCGGCTTCATGCCGACCGGCTCCATCGAGTACCTTCTGGAGAGATTCGGCCTGACGCCGGCCGGCATCGCCGAGGCCGTCTGCGACGTCATCGCTGCCCGGGACCGCTAGATGGCCCGCCATGTGCTTGCCATCGATCAGGGGACGACCAACAGCAAGGCGCTGTTGATCGACGAGACCGGTGCCGTGGCTGCCTCGGCGGGCGTGCCGGTGCCGGTTGCCTACCCGCAGCCCGGTTGGGTCGAGCAGTCGCCGGAGGATCTCTGGCGAACGCAGGCTGAGGCCATTGGTCGCTGTCTCGACAAGGCAGGGCAGGGCGTCGAGATCGCCGCCATCGGTATCTCCAATCAGCGCGAGTCGGTCCTGCTCTGGGACAAGGCGACGGGGAAACCCATCGGCCCCTGCGTGACGTGGCAGTGCCGCCGCTCGGCCGAGCGCATCGACCGTCTGCGCACGCCGGCGGTGGAAGCAATGGTCGCCAAGAAGACCGGCCTTGCCTTCAACCCGATGTTTCCGGCTGCCAAGATCGGTTGGCTGCTCGACGCATATCCGGCCGCCCGCGAACGGGCCGCAGCGGGCGCGCTCTGCGCCGGGACGGTCGATTCCTGGCTGTTGTTCAACTTCACCGGCGGTGCCGTCCACGCCACCGAGTTCGGCAACGCCTCGCGCACCCAGCTCTTCGACATCGCCAACGGCAGGTGGGATGCCGATTTGTGCGATCTCTTCGGCGTTCCGGCCGGGATCTTGCCCCTTGCCGAAAGCTCCGACACGGCTTTCGGCAAGACTTCGGGCGCCGGCGGTTTGCCCCCGGGCATCCCGGTGCACGCCATCATGGGCGATTCCCATGCCGCGCTGTTCGGCCACGCCATCCGGTCACCCGGCGAGGTCAAGGCGACCTACGGCACCGGCTCCTCGCTGATGACCGTGACCGAGACGCCAGTGCTCTCCAGCCATGGCCTGTCGACCACCATCGCCTGGCGGCGCGGCGCGCGCACGACGTATGCACTCGAGGGCAACATCTCGGTTTCCGCGCAGGCCGCGGCGTGGATGGTCTCCTTCCTCGGGCTCAAGGACGTCGAGGCGCTCACCGCCCTGGCCGAGACGGTCGACGATGACGGCGGTGTCACCGTCGTCCCGGCCTTTGTCGGCCTCGGCGCCCCGTACTGGAATGACCGCGCCCGCGCGGCCATTTCCGGCCTCTCTCTGGCAACCTCCCGGGCCGAGGTCGCGCGTGCCACGCTCGAAGCGATCGCGCTTCAGATCCGCGACGTCTTCGCTGCAATGGAAAGCGACCTCGGCCACCGCCTCGATCGTCTGTCGGTGGATGGTGGCGCGACCCACAACGACACGCTCATGCAGCTGCAATCGGACCTCATCGGCCGCTCGGTGCGCCGCCACGAGATTGCCGAGCTGAGTGCCGCCGGCGCCGGCATCATGGCGGGCGTGGCGTGCGGCATATGGAGCGAGGAGCAGGGGCAGGCGATCCTCTCACCACACGGGCGCGTGTTCGAACCGACGCTCTCCGATGCCGGGCGCGATGCGGTCGTCAGGCGCTGGCAGCAGGCCGTGCGCTCGGTCTCCAATAGCCAGCCATAGGAAGCGGCTGACCTCAACGGACATTCAATCCGTCACCATCTGCGTCCAAGGTCGCTTTTGGGGCATACCCGACATCAATCGACTGACAAACGCGGCTAGATCGGTCGTGAATGACCCATTGCGGCCTTAGGTGTTGAGCCAAGGGCAGCGCGCTCTTCACGTCAACTGGCGTATCTCTCTGCCGTCCCGGCCAGTCGCCTCCATTCGGGCCGTTTGCGTGCAGTTTGAGGGGCGCGTAGAGCGTGGAATGAACCGGCGTCGGGACCTCGACCTCCTGTCCGATACGGGTCAACGCACCGGACATCCATTCGAGCTCCAGCCGGTTGCCGCGCTCGAGGTCGATGAGCATGGAGGGCTTGGTCTGCTCGGGGATCTTGTCGCCAAGTTCCATCTGCTGAGCGATGTAATTCGTCCCCAGGTCCACGCCTTTTGCGCTGGCGACTGCGACGGCCTCTTCAAGGCCATCGCGCATGAGGTTCCGGGTCACGGGCTCGTTACGGATCGGGCCGATCGACTTTCGTGTCGCTGCACCAACACTGAACGTAGCCAGGAGAGCGAACTTTGGGTCCGCGCGTTCCTGGTCCTGGGGTGAAGGGCGGACGGTGGCAGGTGCTCTACATTGGTTTGGGCCATGAAGGGCCTCCGTGATTCGCGCGGTGAACATAGACGTAAGCTATAAAAAACGATGAGATCGTGCAATCGCTGTGGTATGCAAGCGTCAGATGATCAAAACAGGCGCCGCCGGGGGGCGGCGATTGGCAGGAGGAGGAAAGAAGCATGAGCCTGAGCGTCAGACTGGCCAAATTGCGACGGAAGAGCGGGGAATCGCTTCAGGACGTTGCAGATGCAGTTGGCGTGTCGAAGGCCCATATCTGGGAAATGGAGAAGGGAAGGGCCGACAATCCGTCCATGGCACTAGTCACCAGGCTCGCGGACCACTTCGAGACGTCGGTGGCCTTCCTGGTCGGTGAAGACGTCGATGCATCTGACGCCGATCCGGAACTCCAGAAGATGTTCAGGCAGGCCAGCAAGCTGGATCCACGGGAGCGGGCGATCCTCGACGACATGATGAAATCGCTGCTCGCCCGCCGGGCGGCGGCGCGGCGTTAGGAACGATGGCTCTCCGGCTGGATCGCATGGCCCTGGATGACGTCGGGGCGAATCCGGTCCGCCTCGCCGCAGCCATCCACGACCAGCTGGGTGAGGGAGCCGGCGCCGTGCCAGTCTACGACATCGCGGAAGCGCTCGACATCGTCGAGATCTGCTTCAAGCCGCTGCTCAACATCGAGGGAGCGCTGATCACGACGCGCGAGCGGGACATCGGGTCGATCCTGGTCAACAGCTCCTCGAGCAAGCAGCGCAGGCGGTTCACCACCGGCCACGAGCTTCTGCATTTCCTCAGTCCGTTTCACCACCCGACATCGCCCGACGGATTCCAGTGCAGCCGCCGGGACATGACCGAACACAACCTGGTGGCGGCCGATCGCCATCGACGGCAGGAGGCGGAAGCCAATGCCTTCGCCATCGAGCTCCTGGCGCCCAGGCCGCGAATCCGCCCATACCTCCAAGACGCGCCCGACCTTGCCCATGTGCTCGCCATGGCCAAGGAACTCGACATCAGCAAGGAAGCCGCCGTGCGCCGGTACGTCGAGTGCCACCCCGAGCAGCTGGCTGTGGTGTTCGGCAACTACGGCAAGGTCGTCTACTTCGACAGCTCGCGGGGCTTTCCACCACTGGCCTTCCGCCCCGGAATGCCGTTGCCCGAATTGCCGGCCTACCCCGACACGCAGGATTTGACCGAGATGGAGGAAAGCGAGCCCGAGAATTGGCTCTCTATTTCCCGCGGGATTGCGCTCTCCTCACAGACTCTCTTCCAGCAGGACGTGCGCACCATGACGCTGCTCCACGTCGTTGCAATGGACGATGATGACGACGATCGCGTCGAGGACACCTACGAGCGGTTCAGTCGCTGATCGACGCGCCCATAGCCTGTTCCCGCTTATTCAATCCCTGATCCAGTCCGACAAATTCCCTGCTCCGTGTAGGCAGGGAATTTGTCCGCAATCTATTGAATTTACGCGGTAATCGGCGGCCTGTTTTGGCTGAAGCCGCTGAAATTAGACGATTTTCCCTGTTGTTTCCCTGATATCAGCGAATCTGAGGACAAAGACGAGTTCGCAGGAGACTGCGCGCTCCACCAACGCTTCGTTCGCGGCAGATGCGCTTGGCGCATCGCCGCCACTGGCCGCGCAAGGCAGCGGTCAGAACTGCAGGCTGTATTTCCTGCCCTTGTTGTCTTCGCCGTTGCCGTAGCCCACGGGCGGGCTGCCGGCCTTGGCGGTGATCTTCAGATTGATGACGGTGCCCTTGTCGCCGACCAGCACGGCCGTGCCGGGCGCGACGTCGCTGGTCTGGACCGCCTGGCTCGTCTGATCATCGAAGAGCAGTCCCGGCCGCGACTGCTGCACGACCCTGGTCTCGACGATGAAGGTGTAGTTGCCGCTGAACTGCTCGCCGGTGGCCGGATCGGCGGCCGTCATGATGCCGGTGGGGTGGCTCATCGGCTGCAACTGGATCTGCACCGGGATGACATGGCCATCATTCAGCGCGGTCATCTTGCCGGGCAGCATGGTGCCGGTGGCGTATGGGTCCGGTCCGCTGGCACAGCCGGCAAGCAGCAATGCCACGACAATGATCATTCTGTTCATGGTTTCTCCAGCCCAACTCAAACTCCCAACGTCTTGCGATGTTAGTCCCGTGGGTGAGGGCGTGAACGCAGTCCGTCGTCGCAGGGGGGCGCACCCACGAACTTCGCCGGTTCCCGCCGCGCAGGGATTGTTAGCCGGCGTCTTTCTGGTGGGTGCCGGCTAAGTGGGTGCAACCGATGCGTTTGCGGTCGGTGTTCCGCCCGGCACCGTTTCGCCGCAGCCCCCCGGGCGATTCGCCGCGCTGCGCCGGGGCCTTGCGCGAACCATATCGGCATCGACAGCCTGCCCGCGTGGCGGGCGGGGCGGCATTCTCCAGAGCGGAGGGGCCCATGACGGAACCCGACACAGCGAGCCCGCAAACGGAAGCCGACGCCAGCGGTCTCAGCGAGGCCGAGGCGGCCAGGCGTCTCGCGCAATATGGCGAGAACGTTCTGGCGGAGAGCCATACGAGCGCGCTCGCCCGGCTCGCCCGTTTCTTCTGGGGGCCGATCCCGTGGATGATCGAGGTGGCGGCGCTGCTCTCCGCCGCCGTGCAGCACTGGGAAGACCTCGCCATCATCCTGGCGATGCTCATCATCAACGCCGCCGTCGGCTTCTGGCAGGAGTTCAAGGCCGACAACGCCATCGCGCTTCTCAAGCAGCGTCTGGCGCTGAAGGCACGGGTCATGCGCGATGGGGCGTGGAAGGATGTCGCCGCGAGCCAGCTCGTCCCCGGCGACCGCATCGCGCTCTCGCTCGGCGCCATCATCCCGGCCGATGTGACGCTCACAGACGGCAGCTATCTCAGCGTCGACCAGTCGGCGCTCACCGGCGAATCCCTGCCGGTCGACAAGAAGGTCGGCGACGTCGCCTATTCCGGCTCGATCGCGCGCCTCGGTGAAATGACCGCCGAGGTCACCGCCACCGGCATGAACACCTATTTCGGCAAGACCGCGAAGCTGGTCGAGCAGGCGCAGACGGTATCGCATTTCCAGCGCGCAGTGCTGCGTATCGGCAATTTCCTCATCCTCACCACCGTCGGCCTGGTGGCGACCATCGCGCTTGCCGCGCTCTTCCGCCACGACCCGCTGATCGAGACGATCCAGTTCGCGCTCATCCTCACCGTCGCGTCGATTCCGGTGGCGCTGCCGGCGGTGCTCTCGGTCACCATGGCGGTCGGTGCCGAACGGCTGGCGCGCATGAAGGCCATCGTCTCGCGGCTGGTCGCCATCGAAGAGATGGCCGGCATGGACATTCTGTGCTCAGACAAGACCGGCACGCTGACCAGGAACGAGCTCACTCTCGGCGATCCGTCGCCGTCCGCCGATGTCACGCGCGACGATCTGCTTGTTGCGGCGGCGCTCGCCTCGCGGCGCGACGCGCCCGATGCCATCGACGGCGCCATCCTCGCCGGCCTTGCCGACACAAGCGCGCTCGATGCCTGTCAGGTGAAGGCCTTCCGGCCCTTCGACCCGGTCGGTAAGCGCGCCGAGGCCGATGTCGAAAAGGACGGTGCGTCCTTCTCCGTCGCCAAGGGGGCGCCGCAGGTCATCGTCGATCTGTGCAAGCTCGACGAAACGCAGCAGAAAGCGGTTGCCGCCGAGGTCGATGCAGAGGCGGGCAAGGGCCTGCGCACGCTCGGCGTCGCCCGCACGGACGAAAGCGGCGGCTGGCGCTTCCTCGGCTCGCTCGCGCTGTTCGATCCGCCGCGCGAAGACAGCGCGGCGACCATTGCCGCAACCGAGGCGATGGGCGTCGACGTCAAGATGGTCACCGGCGATCACGAGGCGATCGCCCGGCAGATCGCCGGCACGCTCAAGCTCGGCACCAACATCGTCGTTGCCGACACGGTCTTCGGCGATCACGTGCCTGCCGATCCATTGCCGGCGATCGAGGCGGCGGATGGTTTTGCCCGCGTCTTTCCCGAGCATAAGTTCAAGATCGTCAGGGCGCTGCAGGACGCCGGCCACATCGTCGGCATGACCGGCGACGGGGTCAACGATGCGCCGGCGCTGAAGCAGGCCGACATCGGCATTGCGGTCTCCGGCGCCACCGACGCGGCGCGGGCGGCGGCCGATCTGGTGCTCACTGCGCCCGGCCTGTCGGTGATCACCCGGGCTATCGGGGAAGCGCGCCGCATCTTCGAGCGGATGACCGGCTATGCCATCTACCGCATCGCCGAGACCACCCGCATCCTCTTGTTCATGACGGCGAGCATCCTGGTCTTCAACTTCTATCCGGTGACGGCGATCATGGTGGTGCTGCTGGCGCTCCTCAACGACCTGCCGATCATGATGATCGCCTATGACAATGCTTCGCCGGCGGACAAGCCGGTGCGTTGGGACATGGCCCGCGTGCTCACCGTCGCCTCGGCGCTCGGCGTCTATGGCGTCCTGGAGAGCTTCGGCCTCTACTGGATCGTGCGCGATCATCTCGGCCTGTCGGCGCCGGTGGTGCAGGCACTGATCTTCCTCAAGCTGCTCGTCTCCGGCCACATGACCATCTACCTGACGCGCAATCGAGGGGCCATCTGGGAGCGTCCGTGGCCGAGCTGGAAATTGGTGGTGCCGGCCGAAACGACGCAGCTCGTCGGCACTCTGGTGGTGGTCTATGGCTGGTTCATGGCGCCGACCGGATGGGGCCTGGCGCTGCTCGTGTGGGCCTATGCGCTGGTCTCGTTCTTCGTCGCCAGCGGGGTCAAGATCGCGGTCTACAGAATGCTCGACCACGACTTCGGCCGCGAGTCGCGCCATCTCGCCCGAATCGAGGGCGCGGCGAGCTAGGCCGAAGGCCCAGCGCGCTCACCACGGCCGGGGGTGTTGTGCCGACCCGCAGCCTCCACGGGTCTGCGGGGCTATTCGCCGGCGCTGCAATCGCGCCAGCCGTCCTTCCTCACCATGAAGCCCACCGGCACCACCCGCGCCGGCTTTGCGGCAATCTCGAGAACCAGCTTGCGGCGCATCGCAGCGGCGAACTGCGACGGATCGGTGACTGGCATGACGAAAGCCCCCGGACCGCCGATCACGCAGCTCTCGTAATAGCGGCCGATATCGGCGCCCCCATAGGCATAGAAGCCGCCGCGTGATCCGCTTTGCGATGGCCCGGAAACGCGCAGTCCGTTGATGGTGATGCCCTCGGCGACGATGGCGTCGCGCACTGGGACCACTGGCGGGCCGGCATTGCTCGGACCGTCTCCCGATACGTCGATCACCTCGCGCTCAGCGCTGACGCCACTTGTGGCGAACTGACGGGCGGCGAACAGCAGACCGGCGGACAGAGAGGTGAGATTGCCGCCGACGATCGGTGCCCGCGCGATACTTGCCGCGAATGCCTCGGCGGCCGACCGGTCGCCGATGATCGTCCACGGCACGATCTGCCATTGTTCCCGCGGTCCCGCCCATTCGAAATAGGTGACGGCAATGCGGCCGAGCCCCCCGAGACCAATGGCCGCCATCACGGCCGGGTCGCGAAGCGCCGCCGCGAGACCCCCACGCTCGATCCGCCGTTCGCCCGGCGTCATCGAACCGGACACGTCGCCGGCTAGCACGAGGGCGACGTCGACCGCCATCTCGCCTACGGTAGCCGCTCGCGCCGCGTTCACCGCACCGAAAAGGAGCATCCCGCCGATTGCCAGAGCCAATGGTCCGTGCATGAACCCCTCCCTAATCTCCGCGAGCGGGCACGAAGGACCGTTGCCGCGGTGTCGCGCGGCCCTTCGCCTTGCGTTGATCCTGGTGATTGCCGCCGACGCCGGCCGGCGGCAGGCGAGGCCGTCGGTTCAGCCGCCGTTCGCCGTCTGCGGCCCGATGATGGCGACAACTTCCGTCACCTTGTCGGCAGGGAAACCGCCCTCGCGTGCATGCCGATAGATGGCGTCGGCGCTTTCGGCCTCGTGGATGCAGTAGATCTTGTCGCCGGCCACGTAGCTCGTGTCCCAGACATAGGGCTCGCCCAGCCCAGCCACGACCGCGTTCGACTTGGCCGCGATCTCGCTCAGCTGCTGCTGGCTGAGCTTGCTGGCGCCCGGGATGTTCCGCTCGATCACGAATTTCGGCATGGAAAGTGTCTCCTCGTGGAATGCCGCAACGATGCGGCAGGTGGTCCAATTGCTTTTTCGGCAGGCACGCGATCCGGACCGGCGCGCGGCCCGTCAACGAATGCGCGAGGTCGTCAAAAGCCTTCCATGGCTGACGAGCGGTGTCAGGTGAGATTTTCGTTAGGCGTGTAAAGCTCGGCTATAGTCGGGCGATGAAACTCTCGCATCTGAACGGCTTGCGGGCGCTTGAGGCGACGCTGCGCAAGGGCACCTTCAGCGCCGCAGCAAAGGAGCTTGGCGTCACCGTGGCCGCGATTGGACAGCAGCTCAGGAACCTGGAGGAATATCTCGGCATCAAGCTTTTCGAGAGGCTTCCCTCGGGCGCCCGGCCGACGCCTGAGGCGCGTCTCGTGGCCGAGCGCCTCACCGCCGGCTTCTCGCACATCGAAGACGTTCTCGCCGAGCTTCGCGCCGGCAACGATGGGCGGCGGCTATCGCTCACCATGACGCACATGTTCTTCGAAGACTGGATGTCCCAGCGGCTGCCGCGCTTCTACGCCCTCCATACCGCCACCGAGGTCAAGATCGACACCGGCGACCGTCTTGTTGACCTCGCGGCCGAGAACCTTGACATGGCGATCCGCTTCTCGCCTGAACCGGGCCCTGCATACCAGACGCTCGACCTCCATCTCAGTTGCTACTTCCCGGCCTGCACGCCGGCCTTCGCCGCCGCGCACAGGATCAATACCGGGACTCGCGATCTGACCGGCATTCCGCTCTTCTTCCTGCGTGACGTGACCACAGATCCGGAATGGGCTGGCTGGCCGGAGTGGATGAAGCGGTTCGGCTTCGAGAAGCGCGATGCGCAGCAGCAGCGCACCGCCGGTCGCGGGACGGCGACTTCGGGCGCCGGGCTTGTCCTGATTACTCTGACCCAGGCATTCAACGACTTGCTGGAGGGGCGGTTGGTGGCGCCGTTCGGTCGGCGGGTCGTGCGTCTGTCCACCTACAGGTATCGTCTCGTGTGGCCGGCGACACGCAGGCCGTCGCGTGCCATGCGCGAATTCCAGAACTGGATAGCCGACGAATGCGACCAGTACGCTCGCACGACATCGGAACTTCTCGGCGTCCAGATCCGGTAAAAAGCTGGCAGGCTGCGCCTCAGGGCGGCACGGGCGAACGGGCTTCGCCGCGTCGTGCTTTTCATCGGCCGAGAACTTGCCGTGCGGCACACTCTCTCTATGTCCCGGTGTGCGTTGGCGTTGACGGGGTGGGCGGATGCATGGGAGCCCCCCGTGGCACAGGTTCAAGATACGACCAATGCCGAAGGCAAGCCGCTCGATCGCGAGGTCACGCGCCGTGACTTTCTCTATATCGCGACCGGTGCGGTGGCGGCCGTAGGCGCCGCTCTGATGGTGTGGCCGCTGGTCGATCAGATGGAGCCGTCGTCCGATGTGCTTGCCAGAGGCGTGCCGATCACCGTCGATATCTCCAGCCTGCAGCCCGGCGCGCAGGTGGTCGTGCGCTGGCGGTCGCGGCCAATCTTCATCGTTCGGCGAACCCAGAAGTCCCTCGACGAGCTCAAGCAACCGACCCTGCTCCAGCGCTTGAGCGATCCGCAATCGGTGCAACGCCAACAGCCGAAATACGCCCAGAACTGGTCGCGCTCGATCAAGCCGGAATATCTGGTGCTGGTCGGCATCTGCACGCATCTGGGCTGCGTGCCGACGTTCAAGCCCGACATGGGCGAACTCGGCCCCTCGTGGCCGGGCGGCTATTTCTGCCCCTGTCACGGCTCGAAATACGATCTCGCCGGCCGCGTGTTCAAGGGCGTGCCGGCGCCGCTCAACCTGCCCGTGCCGCCCTATCACTTCGCCAGCGACACTTCGCTGGTCATCGGGGAAAACCCGCCGGGCTCGACCTTCTCGCTATCTGAAGTCGAGACGATCTAGCGCCCGTCAAGAGGATGGTCGTTCTTCTTCTCGCGCCGTCGTGAGAACGTCGTGTCAAGACAAGCGCGGCGAATGAGGCTATGCGTCTCCCCCGCCGCGGCCGTCACGGCCGCATCGATCCCACGGGGAGTGACAGGGACGCATGAACGGCAAGGGCATCGTCATCGTCGGCGGCGGACACGGCGGATCGCAGATCGCGGCAAGCCTCAGGGGCGACGGCTACGACGGGCCGCTGACGCTGGTCACCGCCGAGAGCGACGTGCCCTATCAGCGGCCACCGCTTTCCAAGGCGTTTCTGAAAGACCCGACCCACGACCTCCTGCCGCTCAGGCCCGAATCCTTCTACGCCAAGAACGATATCGATCTTCGCCTCGGCGCCGAGGCCGGCGCGATCGACCGTGCCGGCTCGGCGCTCGTGCTCAAGGACGGCAGTGCCATCCCCTTCGACCGGCTGGCGCTCGCCACCGGGGCGACGCCCCGCCTGCCGCCGGTCGCCGGCATCGACCTTGCCGGCGTCTACACGCTGCGCCATGCAGCGGATGCGCGGCGTTTGCGCGATGCGCTCTTTGCGGCAAACGACGTGGTGGTCGTCGGCGGCGGCTTCATCGGGCTGGAGATCGCCGGCACGGCGCGCCTGCTCGGCAAGACGGTGACAGTGCTCGAAGCCGCCGACCGGCTGATGGGCCGCGTCGTGGCGCCGGAGATCTCGCAGCACTTTCTTGCGCTGCATCGCGGCTGGGGTAGCGACGTGCGTCTCGCCACGGCGGTCGGCGGCATCATCGGGGAGGGCGGCAAGGTGGTCGCCGTTGCCACCGCCGCGGGGGATCGCGTCCCCGCCGACATCGCTGTCATCGGCATCGGCGTGACGCCCAATATGGGGCTGGCCGAAGCCGCCGGCGCCACAATCGACAACGGTATCCTGGTCAACGACTTCATGGAGACCAGCGTCCCCGGCCTCTTCGCCGTCGGCGACTGTGTCTCCTTCGACCACTGGGAACTCAAGCGCCGCGTGCGGCTGGAATCCGTGCAGAATGCCGTCGATCAGGCCAAGGCTTTGTCCGCGGCGCTGACCGGCAGGCGCGAGCCCTATCGCGCGGTGCCGTGGTTCTGGTCGGACCAGGGCGACGTCAAGCTGCAGATGGTGGGGCTCTCCGGCGACGCAACCGAGAGCCATCTCCGCGGCAACCCGGACGACGGCAGCTTTTCCGTGTTCCACTATGCGGGGGCGAAGCTGGTGGCGATCGATTCGGTCAACCGCGCTAGCGACCATGTCCTCGGCCGGCGCATGATCGGCGCCGGCCTGTCGCCGCCACCGGCAAGCGTCGCCGACATGAGCGTCGATCTGAAGGCCTTGCTGGTCGGTGCCAAGACGGCACACGGCTGATGCGCTGCTTGAGGCCGCAGAACCGACACCCCGCTGGGAATGCGCCCCATGCGTTCAATAAGCTCTGGTGAATCCACCGTCGTGCATGATGTTGAGCCCGGTCATGTTGTCTGAAAATGCAGATAGCAGGCCCTCCACTGCAACGCCGACCTCATCGGGCTCGCCGTATTTCCTGAGCGGAATGTTCGATGTTTCCTCAGCCAGGCGTTGCTCGAACGTTACGCCCGCTGCCGCCGCCCGCTTTTCGAGCGAAGCCCGGTACCATGGCGCGAGTGTGCCTCCGAGTGACAGGGTATTGACGTGAATTCCCCGCTCTCCCAAAGCAAAGGCAAGTGTCTTGGCTTCACCGACCCATGCGCAGCGAAGCACATTGGATGTCGCATAGTTGCCCATCACTTGGGCTGACGATATTCCCGAGATGATAACGATCTTCGATCTGCGGCCATTCGCGGGATCGGGTCTCATCGTTGCAATAGCCGCCTTCAGCAAGGCCAAGGGACCGACAAAGCTGTTCTGAAACAGCTCACGCCATGCGTCATTGCTCGGCAGGGGATCCTCCGACCGGGGAGGTTGCGGCGGCATAAGAACGACGCCATCAAGCGCCACGCCCCTTGATGAGAGTTCCGCCGCAAAGGCGACAACAAATTCGTCCTTGGTCATGTCCACGGACATCCATGTGTGTGCTCCCGGACCCTTGTTGGGCAATTTGGCGGTGAGCATCTGGAGCTTCGCCGCATCCCGAGCTGCCAGGACGAGCGTGAATCCGCTCCTGGCCAGTGTGTTGCACACGGCCGTGCCAATGCCTCCGGTGGCCCCGGTTACGAGGATCGTTCTTATTGGCGCTGACATGGTCACTCCGGTTCTGAGCGCGAAGAATCAAACCGGTCATAGGCCCTCACTCAGCGCTTGGCGACCGCAGAAAGTGGATTCCCATGGTCCGGCCCAATCACGGACCTGGCAGCACCCGACCAGGCTTCGCTTGCGGTGCATGGCACGGCCGGGTGAAACTGGCGCCTCCTCGGGGTGCGCGCGAACGGGGGGGCATCGACATGAGCAATCCGGACGGCAGCGACGGCAAGCTCAGCCTTGCCGAGGTCGTCGCCATCGGCATTGGCGGCATGGTCGGCGGCGGCATCTTCGCGGTGCTCGGCCTGGCCATCGAGACCGCCGGCCATGCGGTCGCCATCGCCATGGTCTTCGGCGGTGTTGTGGCGCTGCTTTCCGGCATCTCCTACGCCCATCTCGGCCTTGCCTTCCGCGACGACGGCGGCAGCTTCACCTATGTCGAGCACGCCTTCGACAACACGGTCGCCGCCGGCGTCGCCGGCTGGCTGCTGGTCGCCGGCTATGTCGGCACGCTGGCGCTCTACGCCACCACCTTCGGCGCCTATGGCGCGGCGATGCTCGCCAATGGCGGCGGGCCCGCCTGGCTGGCGCCGGGGCTGGCGATCCTCGTGGTTGCCGTCTTTCTCGGCATCAACCTTTTCGGCGCCACCACATCGGGCCGGGTCGAACTCATCATCGTCGGCGCCAAGGTGGCGATCCTGGCGCTCTTCGCCGTTGCCGGGCTCACCACGGTCAGCGCCGGCCACATGTTGCCCGTCTTCAACCAGGGGATTGCCGCGCCGTTCATCGCTGCCGGACTGATCTTCGTCGCCTATGAGGGTTTCGAACTCATCCCCAACGCCATTCAGGAGATGCGCAACCCCGAGACCGATCTCAAGCGCGGGCTGATCCTCGCCATCCTCATCACCTCGGTCATCTATGTCGTCGTCAGCCTGGTGGCGCTCGGCAACCTGACGCCGGCTGAGGTCGCCAAGGACCAGGAATATGTGCTGGCCGTCGCCGCGCGGCCGACGCTCGGGCAAGTCGGCTTCGTGCTCATCGGCATCGCCGCGCTGATGTCGACGGCCTCGGCGATCAACGCCACGCTCTTCGGCTCGGCGCGGCTGGCGATGGTGATGGCGGCGGAGCACGCGCTGCCGCGCGTTTTCTCGCTGCGCGAGCGCACACGCGAAGTCCCCTGGGTGTCGCTGGTGGTCCTCTCCGTGCTCACCGGCGCCTTCCTGCTGCTTGCCGACCTCACCGTCATCTCCTCCTTCGCCAGCGCCGTGTTCCTGGCGATCTTCGCCGCCGTCAACCTCTCCGCCTGGCGTCTGCGCACGCGTATCGCGCTTCACGCCGCGGTGCCGCTCGCCGGCGCCTCGTTCTCGCTGGCCGCGCTCGCCGTGCTCCTCTGGCACACCTGGCAAGTCGACCGCATCAGTCTCGCCTGGATCGGCGGCTTCTTTCTCGCGGCGATCCTGCTTGAAACGCTCGTGGTGATTCTGCGTGGCCGGCGGCCGAAGCCCGCGGTTTCCGGGCGGAAAGGGGGCTGAATTTTAATTCGAACAATTTTGATTTGACGCAATCGAACTGGTTCCGACCCGCCCTATCTTCCGCGTCGTTCACCGCGCAATTGCGCGCACCGTCATGAAGATGTTCGGGGGGAAGCTCTTCCGGACGGGGCGACGGTCGGCGCACGCGGTTTGCTCCCGGTGCTTCAACCGATGGAGATCGATACCCATGAATTTGTTTGCCAAGCGCGCCTCGTTGGCGCTGTTTTCTGCTTTTGTGCTGACTGCGGCTTCCGGCGCGGCCATGGCTGCCACGACCATCCACGTGTCGTTGTGGGACAAGGGCGCCGACATGCAGATGGTCACCGGCGATGAATACCAGCCCAACACCAAGATCGATCTGTCGAAGGCGACCATGGGTGTCAAGGCGATGCCCGATCAGGCCAAGGCTGGTGTGGTGACGTTCAAGGTCACCAACAATTCCAAGGACACCATCCACGAGATGATCGTCATGCAGCTCGACAAGGCCGGCGATGCGCTGCCCTATATCGCCGCTGAGAACCGCGTCGACGAAGACAAGTCCGGCGACAAGGGCGAGGTGTCGGAACTCGATCCCGGCAAGTCGGGGTCTCTAACGGTCGACCTGAAGCCCGGCAAATATCTGCTCATCTGCAACGTCCCCGGCCATTACGCCTCGGGCATGTGGACCGAGTTCACCGTCAACAAGTAAGCGACGGGACGAGGAAGGCGGTGTCACACGTTTGGGGGACGCCGCCCATCCTCGCCGCAGGGCCCCCTGGTGGGCCTGATAAGAAGCGCCGGAAGCCGACATGCGGCCGAAGAGATCCTGTGCGAGCGGTGCCGACAGCCGAAGCGCGCCGTTCGTGCTAGCGATCGAAATGGTTGCCGCCGGGTGCGGCGCGCAGCGCGACCGCACGCTTTTGCCATTCTGACATCAGGCGCGCCAAATCGGTCATCGGCAGACCGAAAGAAGATGAGCCATAGGCATCGGGAACCACGCAATCGCGACTTGTCATCGCGCCGGATAGGATTTCTCCTGCTTTCTGTGACTTGCTTTTGTTCAGCCGCATGTCGCTGAAACCGACACGCTTGCGCAAAGCCGCACCGGGCGCGCCGGAGGCATAGTCGATCACCGCAAAATCAGCGACGTCGGTCCATTGCCACTGCTCGAATAGACGCCCGCCGCGCCAACTGAACCCGTCTCCGTCGAGAGTCATTTTGAAATCGGCAAAGAATATCATGTAGACGACAGCAATGGTGCAGAGGCCGAAGAAGACGGGGCCGATCCAATCCAAGATGTTGCCGGAGCCGGAGATGACAGCTTCACTGACGCCGCCTGCGGTGAACAATCCCGCCACCGCCAGCAAGACGAACCATTTCCTCTTCGAGGGCCGCAACGTCAGCGGGCCGGGGAACTGCGCAAGCAAGGGGGCGACACGGTCCATGCGGGGCTCGTCGGAACTCAGGCGAGCATACCGGCCTATCGAAGGTGTTCAACCCCGGCGACGACCGCTTCGGGTCAGAGCGACATGGCTGCGACAAGCGGCGGTCAGTGCGCCGCGACCGCCGCGGCGATCGCTTCCGACATGATCGCCACGCCCTGGTCGATCTCCTCCTCCGAAACGGTCAACGGCGGTGCGATGCGGAAGACGCCGCCCATGGCGGGAAGCTTGACGATATTCATGCTGAGGCCCCGCAGCATGGCCTCTTCCATGATGCGTGCACCGAGCTCGAAGCCCGGCGCCTTGGTCTGCCGGTCGGTGACGATCTCCATCCCGAGCAAGAGTCCGCGCCCGCGCACGTCGCCGACGCAGTCGAACCTCTGCTGCAGGGTGGCGAGGCCGTCGCGCAGCCTGGCGCCGCGCCTGACCGCTTGGTCGACCAGGCCGTCGCGCGTGACGACGTCGAGAACCGTGACGCCGACGGCCGCCGGCAGCGGGTCGGAAACGTGAGTGGTGTAGAACAGGAAGCCGCGTTCGAACGCCTTCTGCTCGATCGCCTCGGTGGTCATCACGGCGGCGAGCGGCAGGCCGGCGCCCAGCGTCTTCGAAAGGGTCATGATGTCGGGCGTCACGTCATCGCGCTGGAAGGCGAACATGTGGCCGGTGCGGCCGACGCCGGTCTGCGCCTCGTCGAGGATGAGCAGCATGCCGCGCTCGGCGCACTTCTGCTTCAGCGCGGCGAGATAGCCGGGCGGCAGATCGAGAACGCCGCCGCTCGAAAGAATCGGCTCGGCGATGAAGGCGGCAAGGTTACCCGTCGACTGGCGATCGATCAGGTCGAAGGCGTCGTCGAGTTCCCGCCGCCAGTCGTTCGAGCCGTCGGCATGGGTGAAACGCGGACGATACGCATTGGGCGCTGGAATCACGAACGATCCGGCGGCCGCCGGTCCGTAGCCGCGGCGGCCGGCGCTGTAGGTCGCCGAGGCGGCAGCCCCGGTCATGCCGTGCCAGCTCTGGGCGAACGCCACGACCTCGTGGCCGCCGGTCACCAGCTTGGCCATGCGGATCGCCGCCTCGTTCGATTCGGCGCCGGTGGTGAGCAACTGCACGCGCTCCAGACCCGGTGCCAAAGCGGCAAGGCGTGAGGCCAGCTCGACGACGGGGCGCGACAGCATCCCGCTGAACAGGTGGGTGAGGGAGGCGACCTGGCTCTGCACGGTCGCCACGATGTCGGGATGTCCATGGCCGAGCACGGCGCTCATCTGGCCCGAAGTGAAGTCGAGGATGGGGCGCCCGTCGGCGTCGTAGACGTAGCTGCCCTCGGCCCGTTCGACGATGATCGATTCGAAGCTAGGTCCATAGCGGGTCAGGTGCTTGCGGGCACTCGCCCAGAATGCGGGATCGTCGTTCAGCGACATGAATTCACCCTCCGCCGGCTCTTGCCCCAACGGCTAGCAACCCTTGCGAAAGCAGGCAAATTGATATTGTTTCACTCGGATATCAATTGAGTTGATGGGATGCGCTTTCTCGATCTGGCCCTGCTGAAAAGCTTCACCGTGGTTGCGCGGACCGGCTCGATCAGCCTGGCCTCGCTGCAGGTCGGGCGCACCCAGTCGGCGCTCAGCATGCAGATGCACCGGCTGGAGGAGATGGTCGGCCAGGCGCTCCTGCACCGCACCGGGGCAGGCGTCCGTCTCACTGCCGCCGGCGAGAAGCTGCTGGCGCATGCCGAATCCCTTCTGGCCCGGCATGACGACATCCTCGCCGACATGAGCGGAGCGGCGCTCAAGGGTGCGGTCAGCTTCGGCTGCCCGGAGGATTATTCGATCGCCTTCGTTCCCGATCTCCTCAGGGACTTCTACGCGCTCCATCCGGATGTCGAACTGCGCATGGTATGCGCGCCGACCTCCGAGCTGCGCCCGCTCCTGCACCGCCGCCAGATCGACGTGGCGCTGGTCTCGCTTGCCGATCCCGACAACAGCGCGGTGATCCGCAAGGAGCGCTTCGTCTGGGTGGCCAATGCGCCGGAGCCGGCGATCCTCGGCGATGCCGTGCTGCCGCTGGCGCTTTCAGCGCCGGTGACGCTCGACTACCGGGCAGCCTCGGACGCCATGGAGGCGGTCAATCGGCGCTACCGGGTGGCGTTTGCCAGCAACAGCCTTGCCGGCCTCATCGCCATTGCGCGCTCCGGTCACGCGATCAGCGTTCTCACCCGCACGGCTGTGCCGCCCGATCTCTACATCGTCACCGCCGGCCTGCCGCCGCTGCCCGAGATCGGCATCGCCCTGGAATTTGCCGAGCAGCGGCCGTCCTCGGTCGCAAGCGCGCTCGGCGACCACATCCGCGCCGTCCTGCCGACGCTGGCGACCACCGCCGCCGCGACCCGTCCGCTGCCCGCGATCTGAGGGACTGGCCGGTCCGCCGTTGACCAGCCTGTTGAGATCCTCGACCAGCGCCGTATAGGCGTCGACCTCGGCCTGTTGCAGCGGTGGCAAGCGTAGCGGCGGGAAAGGATCACGGGCGGTACGACCTTCATCGGTGCCGCCCGCGATCGGCCTTGCGGCTAGCTGCGCCGGGCGAGCTGCATGATCACCTCGAGATCGAATTTCTCGCTGATCAGCCGCTTCAGCGCGGCGAGTGTGTCCCCGGCGGATTTCACAAAGACCTCGTCGCCGCCCTTCACCTCGATCAGCGCCTTCATCTCGTCCGATAGATTGGCCTGTTCGAGATCGTGCCTCGAGGGCGTCAGCACCACGATCTGGTCGGCGCCGATGATCGCGAAATAGTAGTGGTAGGTCAGCTTGCCGGTCTTCTTGTCCGGATCGTCGGCCTGGATCAGGTAGCGCGTGCGCGCCAGATCGGGCATGGCCAGGACGCGGAAGGTGAGGGGCTTGCCGCTGCCGGCGGGATCGGCGAGCCGATAGTCCTTGCCGTGGCGGGTGATGGCCACCTTGGCTTCCTTGTCCGAAGGGATGATGTCGTAGGTCCCCGCCTGGATGGGGGTGACGACCGTGAGCGCCCTGGCGACGTCGCCGGGGCTGGTGATGCCGCCGGTGCAGGCGGCGAGCGCCAGGGCGGCCAGTGCCACGCAGGCGGTAGCGGCAAATCGCATGGGGGCTGGGCTCCTTGCTGTTCAGGGGGCTTGTCGGCCGGGAATCCGGCAAGGGCCGGACCGCGCGGCGGCGAGATGGTGGTTTCGATTGCCCGAAATTGGGCAATCGACTAGAAGGGCGCTCACTTCTCCCATCGTCTCAAGGAACGAGGATCGCGACCCCGATGGCGCGCCAATTCATCTATCACATGCAGGGCCTGACCAAGTCCTATGCCGGCGGCAAGAAGGTCCTGGAAAACATCAACTTGTCCTTCTACCCGGACGCCAAGATCGGCGTCCTCGGGCCGAACGGCTCGGGCAAGTCGACGCTGCTCAAGATCATGGCGGGCACCGAGAAGGAGTTCGCCGGCGAGGCGTGGCTGGCTGAGGGCGCCAGCGTGGGCTATCTCGCCCAGGAGCCGCCTCTCGATCCCGACAAGGACGTGCTCGCCAACGTGATGGCGGGCGTCGCCGCCAAGCAGGCGCTCATCGACCGCTACAACGAGCTGATGATGAACTACTCCGACGAGACGGCGGAGGAGGCGACCAAGCTCCAGGACCAGATCGACAGCCAGAACCTGTGGGACCTCGACGCCCAGGTCGAGCAGGCGATGGACGCGCTCGGCTGCCCGCCCAACGATGCCGACGTCACCAAACTGTCGGGCGGCGAGCGGCGCCGCGTGGCGCTCTGCCAGCTCCTCTTGCGCCAGCCCGATCTGCTGCTCCTCGACGAGCCGACCAACCACCTCGACGCCGAGACCGTGCGCTGGCTGGAGAAGCACCTGCGCGAATACCCCGGTGCCATCCTCATCGTCACCCACGACCGCTATTTCCTCGACAACGTCACCGGCTGGATCCTCGAGCTCGACCGCGGTCGCGGCATTCCCTACGAGGGCAACTACTCCTCCTATCTGGAGAAGAAGGCCAAGCGCCTGGAGCAGGAGGGCCGCGAGGACGCCGCCCGCCAGCGGGCACTGGCGCAGGAGCGCGAGTGGATCGCCGCTTCTCCTCGCGCCCGCCAGACGAAATCCAAGGCGCGTATCCGCGCCTATGACGAGTTGCTCAAGCGCAACGAGGAGCGCGCGCCGGGCACCGCCCAGATCATCATTCCGCCGGGCGAGCGCCTCGGCGACACGGTCATCGACATCGAGGGCCTCAACAAGGGCTATGGCGATCGCCTGCTGATCGAAAACCTCACCTTCAAGCTGCCGCCGGGCGGCATCGTCGGCGTCATCGGGCCGAACGGGGTGGGCAAGACGACGCTCTTCCGCATGCTGACCGGCCAGGAAAAGCCGGACGCCGGGTCCGTCCGCCTCGGCGATACGGTGCATCTCGGTTACGTCGACCAGAGCCGCGACGACCTCAGCCCCAACAAGACCGTGTGGGAGCAGATCTCCGACGGGCAGGATATCATCAAGCTGGGCAAGCGCGAGATGAACTCCCGCGCCTATGTCGGCGCCTTCAACTTCAAGGGCGGCGACCAGCAGCAGAAAGTGGGCTCGCTCTCCGGCGGCCAGCGCAACCGGGTGCATCTGGCGAGCTTGCTCAAGAGCGGCGCCAATGTGCTCCTGCTCGACGAGCCGACCAACGACCTCGATACCGAGACTCTTGCCGCGCTCGAAGATGCGCTGGAGGATTTCGCCGGCTGCGCGGTCATCATCTCGCACGACCGCATGTTCCTCGATCGGCTGGCCACTCACATCCTCGCCTTCGAGGGCGACAGCCATGTCGAATGGTTCGAGGGCAACTTCGAGGAATACGAGGCCGACAAGGTGCGCCGGCTCGGCGCCGACGCCGCCAACCACCACAGGGTCAAGTACAAGCAGTTCGCAAGGTAGGGGCTTCAGTCCCTTGACTCCGTGTCTGCCCTCTCTCAGCTTGGAGGACATGGGGAGCACGACGCAAGACTATGAAAGAGCTACTTACACGGAATTGGGTAACCGCTCTTGCTGAAGTTAGTGCCTCATTGCTCGGCACACTTGGCATACTTACCGCTATTTCGTTCATCTTGTCGCTTCAGGTCGGCGATGCGACACTGTGGACGGCTTTTGGACAGTACTTTAGGGGCGGTCAGATTGGGCTGCCTACGCTATCGCTGTCTGGCATCGTGTTCATCGCGTTGACTAGGCACGAACGCTTGCATCCCCTTGTCTCCCTCATTCTGTATGTATTTTTTCTGGTTCCGATAATTCTGACAGCTTTCATTATCGGACTGAATCCCGGATTCCAAGACAATGTCCTAACGGATGCCAATCTACATGTTCTCTGGCTGCTGTTTTTTGGCTTCCATATAGTTTGGTTCTTAGTCCTGCTACTTGAGCCATCACTTCCGTCACCACAGGAGGCAGCCCAAAGGCAAGAAGACCGAGTGAACAAAATAAAGCAAGGAGCGGCCGGCCGTGGTGGATGACATCAAGGTCCCTATTCGGATTCCCGTTTCAAAGATCGTCCAACCGATTGGCGATTTCTATGTCGGTCGTATGGATGCCCGAACGCTCATAAGGATTTCATATACGGAGATCCGGCGGTTCATTGAGGGAACTCAAGACACAATCGCTGGTATTCAGAGAGAGCGCTCCGAAAAGCGTATTAGCGAAATAAAGAAATATGTTAACCTTGACTATGCAACTTTTCCAACTTCAATTATAATTGCGGTTTCGCCAGAATGCGCTGAAATAGTGCCGTATGTCGATAACAAAGAGAAATTAGTCCATGATGTCGGCGAAATTTTCTATCTTGATCTTTCTCCATTCGGTAAACCTAGTGATGATGACTACGTTCCCTTGGAAAAGATCGCTTTCATAATTGATGGCCAGCATCGGGTGGCGGGCCTGGAGGGGCTAGAAGAAGGCCGCGAGTTTGATGTGAATATCTCCGTGTTTGTTGGTGCTTCGGAAGCCGATAAGGCGGAGATTTTTGCACGTGTTAATCAGGCACAGACAAAGGTTAATCAAAGCCTAGTAGTGGACCTTGCGTCATTCTACCAAGAGCGCGGACCTGTTCAGTTTGCGCATGAGATTGTATTGGCACTTAACAGGGATGAGGATGGCCCCCTCCATGACAAGGTCAAGCGCCTCGGGAAGGCTGAACCTGGCAAGGGACGAGTGCAAACGCTCGCGCAGGCAACCGTGGTCAAACCCATAGTGGATTACATTGCCTCGGACCCGGAGGCGGAGAGAAACAAGCGGTACAAGGGAATCTTTGGCTCAAAACGAGCTCCGGACGCGTGGCGTCGATATATATTCCAGCCTTTTTTTGGGGACCTATATACGAGTGTGACCTAGCCGGCGGATATTTCACGAAAGATCACGAGCGGGGTCATGCCATAGGCCAAGTCAGGACGTCCCATTAGTGGACGCAGCAATGGTGCTAAGCTCAACGTGGCCTGAAGGTATGGCGGGAGCGCCATAGCGAGTGGCGATGGAGATGAAATATCAGGCATCGCGTCAAGGATGCCGACCATCGACCATTCCCCAGATACCACGCTGCCGTGCTTGAGCAGCAGATCGGCGGTGGACACAAGCAGCCCCTCAGTTTCAACTGATGACCAAATCGTATGAGATCCAGAGTGCATCCATACCTGAGTGGGATGAGGCATCAGCCCAACCAATTCCATGCCCAATTCGGTCTCGCTAAGCCCTCTTGCTTTTGCTTGTCGGGGACCGGAGGGAGTTGGGCCGGAAAATTGCCGGTTGAAGTGCTCTTTGAGTTTCGGCGCCGTAAGGACCTTCTTGATTGTATCAAGGTCCAGAACCATCAAATCTCCGGCTACCAGGACAAGTTGCCCGAGCCGCGCAACGTCGATATTCCGTTCAATTAGAGGGTCTGCTCTGGTGAGGAATTGCAGCGGAACCAACCATTGAGGGTCAAAGCGGGTCTGAAGGCTTGTTCGCTGCCCCTCTTTGTTGTCTAGTTTAACTATCTTAACGTCGAGCCCACCGCTGGATTCATCCGTAACTTCCGTCCCGCGAACAAGTTCTGTCAGAATACCATCTGTTCCAAACTGCGATGAAAGTACGGCGATGCGTCGAGCATCGACGTACAAGAAATCAAAGACGGAATCTGCCTTTTCGAGGGAGCGCGCCATCCTCTATCTCCTTGCGCGCCTCCTTAATTCGTTTCTTCGCGCGCTCGCGCTTTTCTAGCACATCTCCCGCGAGAGATTCAGCCAACTCACTCGGCTTTGTCGCAACAAAGCGCGCCAAAGCTTCATCGAACGGCATTTCCAACTCCGCTCGTTCATCTTTGCTGCGTTTCTTTCGATCAGTCACGCGATCAACTCTCGATAACGCAAGCGCCCATCCGAACCCGCCACCAGCGCATTCACGCGATCGCCTTCGTCCATCTGCCGCCGATTGTAGCGCCATGTCATTTCTCCAACATAGCGCGCCAGATGCTTTTCGGACACCCAATGGTGAATGCCGATGATCTGGCGCTTGAGAAGGGACCACACCCCCTCGATGCCGTTGGTGTGGGCATAGTAGTGCCGGACATACTCGCCAATCGAGTGATTGACGGTGTGGTGGTGGTAATCGCCTTCAAGGCCAACGAAGGACGAATGTTCGTCCGTCATAATGTTTTCGCCCGGCTCGACATGAGCGCGGATGATGTTCTGGACGCTGTAGGCTTTCAGATCGGAAATGTGGAAAGCACGCAGCTCGCCTTCGCGCTCCAACATGCCAAACACGATTGCCTTGCCCTTGCCGCCCTGTGTGCCGCCTTTGCGATCGGCCGCGTGCTTGTTCTTTTCCTTGCCGCCAACGAAGGTCTCATCCGCCTCGACAATGCCCTTGAGCGGCACATTGAACGATTTGGTCTGCGCAGCGTGGCGCAGCCTATGAAGCATGAACCATGCAGTCTTTTGAGTGACCTTCAGGTCCCTCGCCAACGTCGTGCTGGCGATGCCCTTCTTGTGCGACGTGAGAAGCCAGATCGCCATGAACCATTTCCGCAGCGGGATTTTGGTCCCCTCAAAGATCGTTCCAACCTTGATTGAAAACCGCTGCCGGCATTCCGCGCATTTGTGCGTGCGGTGGTCCCTAAACGTGTAGACCTTAGTCGCCCCGCAATAAGGGCAGAACGGACCTTCGCGCCAGCGAATTGCCGTGAAATGGTCAATGGCCGATTGTTCATCGGGGAACGCTTCCATCAACGAAATCAGGCTGTTGAACTGTCCGATCATGGCGTCTCTCCTTGACACCATGAATATAGGTAGTCTACCCGGTTGGGTCAAGGTCGTATATAGACCCCTTTTTTTGATGAACAGGACGATAGCGGAGTATTTTTGAATCTTACGAACTTCTTTGGGGCTGTGAAAGATAAATGGCCAGAATCGTGGGACAATGCTCCAGTTGGTACTATTCTTAATCGGACCACCGGATACGCTGCGCTTATGCGATTTCTGCGGCAAGCGTACCTCCGCCATTGTGACGAGTGGCAGATCTTGTCGAAGAAATTGTGCCATCAGATATTCGATGGAGTCGGCATTGGTGGCGAGGAACTGAATCGCGATGAATTCATTCCAGGAAGTTCGGGCATATCTGCGCTCTACAGGCGGTTGATGGAGGAAGCCGGCTGGGAGGAAATTAGGTGATGTCCTGTCCGTCTTTCCCGTCGTCTAGATAGAGTTCCGGCTCCATCGCAAAGACGAGAACCGGGCACCCGCCTGCGCCGCCGCCGAGGATCGTGGTTCTAGCTTGTCGAAGTGGGTCGTGGAGACGCCGTAGGTTTCGGGCCGTTTGCCGAGTTCCTCGTGCCTCGCTTTCAGCCACTTTTGAAGCTCGGTTGATCGCGTTACGAGGATTCCGACATCTGAGGCGTGCAGTTCATAGAGAAGTCGGAAGTTGTTGAGGTCGTGACGTTGCCCCCAGTTTGCCCTCACTCATAACTGGACTCTGTTCTCGTTGTGGTCCCTCCGGGACCGGGTTGCAAACTCGTTTGGGGTGAGGCCGCCAAGGCTCGTGTGGGGCCGGCGGGCGTTGTAGTCGATCCTCCATTCTTCGATGATCTGCCTGGCCGCCGGCAGGCTGCGGAAGAGGTGCTCGTTGAGGCACTCGTCGCGGAAGCGGCCGTTCAGGCTTTCGACGAAGCCGTTTTGCATCGGCTTGCCGGGCGCGATGTAATGCCACTCGACAACCTGATCCTCCTGCCAGTGCAGGATTGCCCGCGAGGTGAGTTCGGTGCCGTTGTCGCTGACGATCATCAACGGCCTACCACGGGTGGTGACCAGAGCATCGAGTTCTCGAGCGACGCGGATACCGGACAGCGATGTGTCGACGACCAGCGCCAGGCACTCCCTGGTGAAGTCATCGACCACGACCAGCACCCGGAAGCGTCGACCGTCGGTCAGCGTATCGGAGACGAAGTCGAGGCTCCAGCGTTGGTTCGGCCCTTGCGGCAGGGTCATCGGCGCCCGCGTACCCAGCGCGCGCTTGCGACCGCCGCGCCGCCTCACCGTCAATCGTTCCTCTCGGTAGAGCCGGAACAGCTTCTTGTGGTTCAGCACGACCCCTTCGCGCTTGAGCAGGATGTGCAGGCGGCGGTAGCCGAACCGCCGCCGTTCGCTCGCCAATGCCTTCAGCCGAGCCCGCAGCTCGATGTCATCAGATCGGCGTGAGGCATAGCGATAGGTCTTCGGATGAAGCCCGATCAGCCCGCAGGCACGACGCTGCGAGTAGCTCTTCTCTTCCACGGCCCAGGTCACGAACGCTCTCCGCGATCCGGGCCTCAGAAGTTTTTTCCAAGCGCCTCACGGAGCGTGGCTACATCGAGCATCGACTCTGCCAGCAGCTTCTTCAGCTTGCGGTTCTCTTCCTCGAGGCTCTTCAGCCGCCGAGCCTCGGAGATCTCCATCCCACCGTAGCGTGACCGCCAATTGTAGACCGTCGCTTCGCTGACCCCGTGCTTGCGGCAGAGCTCCGACACCGGAATCCCCGCCTGATGCTCCTTCAGCACGGCAATGATCTGTTCCTCGCTGTACCGGCTCTTCTTCATCTCCGTCTCCTTCCGACGGAGTCCAGTTCACACCGAGGGCACCTCAGGGGGCAACGTCAGTCGCGGTCGAAGAAAGGATCCTTGTTGTTCCACTCTAGCTCTAACGCAATCTTGGCTTTGAAGCAGTCAACTGCGTGAGTTGGCGAGTCCCTTGTCTCCGTGTCCACGACAACGGATGTCTCAAATTTGTGCTCAATCCATCCGCGTGCATAGAGTTCAGAATCGATGGCCGCGGCGACCGCAGATTTGTTTCCCTTGCCTCTCGCGGTGAGGTGACTGCGGCGTAGTCGGAAGGTCGAGAGCACATCGACCACCTCTTTCCATTCTTGCGGATATGCGTGCTCTAGGATCGTGTGGGCATTGCGCCAGTCGTAACAGGACCAGCCGGGGATAAGGTCAACCTTTGGAAGACCGGTCATTCGGCTGCATCAAGCTGCAGGGACGAATTGTAGGAATAAGTGTCCCATGTTGGCCGATATGCCTCATGCGCTTGATCACCCCAATATGTCCAATTCGGGCGTGTGCCTCGAGCGAACAGCTCAAGATAGGGACCGCTCGAGCAGCTTTCGATGATTTCGTACTGCTCATCCGGCTTTCGCGAGTGCTCGCGCTTGCGCGATGACATGTGGTTCACTTGCCTGCGGCCAGGCGGCAGCGTCCTCGCATTCTTGCCCCGCACCCCGAAGAGCAGAAGCTCGGTCACATTGCGAAAATAGAATCCGACACCGCGTCCGTCTGAGCCGCCGTCTTTGCGGACCTTGTGCCAGACGATGTTCGACTTGTACTCGAACCCCCATGCGTCCATCACCAGTAGTCCGTCGGGCAGCAGAGCGTTGGGCACCCAAAGATAGAGGTGGGCCGGGCTCGTGACCAAATCGGCCACAGGCAACCCGCAGATTTCGTCGGTTGTCATCGTCCGGTAGCGGGCGAGCCGTCTGTGTTCGGGCGCTACCTTTCCCGTGCGGTTTGTGAAGCGCCAAGGAGGGTCCGCCAATACGGTGCCGAAGCGCCTGCCGGCGGTTCGTTGTGCCAAAGCCGCAATCGTATCAACGGGATGAGTATTCATCGCCTGCTCCGGAACCCTACATAACACGAGAACATATAGCGAACAACATGCCTTAGTCAGTTTGCACTGATTCGGAGGTCTCGTTGTCCTCACGATTCAAAATGCCGCCAACCACCACCGGGAGAAGTGCAAGCAGTTCGCACGGTGGCGGCATCCTCCTGACACGAAGCTGTCAGGGGCCATGCTAGCCTCCCCTCATGTCGGACCCTTGCTACTGGATCGGAGTCGCCTCCCGCGACCAT
Source organism: uncultured Alphaproteobacteria bacterium (assembly GCA_963785065.1). Taxonomy (GTDB): domain Bacteria; phylum Pseudomonadota; class Alphaproteobacteria; order Rhizobiales; family Kaistiaceae; genus CAVSRC01. The sequence continues at coordinate 577,544 of CAWATX010000003.1, read as the reverse complement.
GTGCTGAAGGGCGTTGCCGGCGGCTTCTGCCATCTCGGCCACGGCAAGGCCGCGCCGGTGCAGCGGCTCTCGCCCGGCGACTGGATCGCCTATTATTCGCCGCGCACGGCGCTCGGTGCCGGAGAACCGGTCCAGGCATTCACGGCGATTGGCCGCATCGAGCCGGGCGAGGCCTATCAGGGCGACATGGGCGCCGGCTTTCATCCGTATCGTCGCGACGTGGCTTGGCGGGACTGCCGCGAGGCACCGATCCTTCCGCTGCTCGACCGCTTGAGCTTCACCCAGGGCAGGACTGGCTGGGGCTATGCCTTCCGGCGCGGCAGCTTCGCGGTGAGCGTCGAGGACTTCGCCATCATCGCCGGAGCGATGCGCGTCGATCTTGGCGACTGATTGCCACCCGGCGGCAGCGGCGATAAGGAAGCAACCTTCTCCATGTGGCTGCCCATATGTCCGCCTGGTCCCCATCGCAATATCTGAAGTTCGAGGACGAACGCTCGCGGCCGGCGCGCGATCTGCTGACGGCGGTTCCGTTGGCGGAGGTGAGTCGTGCCGTCGATCTCGGCTGCGGGCCGGGCAATTCGACCGAGTTGCTGGTCGAGCGTTTTCCAGGTGCCGAGGTTATCGGCCTCGATTCCTCGCCGGAGATGCTGGAGGCGGCGCGCAAGCGCTTGCCGCGCGTCAGCTTCGTCGAGGCGAACGTGGCGGCCTGGGCGCCGGAGGCACCGGTCGATCTCCTCTATGCCAACGCCACCTTCCAGTGGGTGCCCGATCACCGTGCGGTGCTCAAGCGCCTGCTTGGGGCGCTCGCCACCGGCGGCGTGCTGGCGGTGCAGATGCCGGATAATGTCGCGACCGAGCCGTCGCACACGCTGATGCGGGCGGTCGCCGTGGATGGGCCATGGGCGGAGAAGTTCCGCGCGCCCATCGCCCGCGAGACCATCGGCACGCCGGCCGACTACTACAACCTTCTCCAGGGGCAAGCGGCGCGCATCGATATCTGGCACACGCTCTACAACCACCCGCTCGCCGATGCCGCGGCCATCGTCGCGATGGTGCGCTCGACCGGCCTGCGCCCCTATCTCGATCGCCTCGGCGCCGACGAGCAGCCGGAGTTCCTGGCGCGCTACACGGCGAAACTGGCGGAGGCCTATCCGCCGCTTGCCGACGGTAAGGTGATGCTGCGTTTTCCTCGCCTGTTCATCGTCGCCGTCAGGGCGTGAGAGCCAGCGTTCAATCCGCCAGCAACTGGATCAGCCGGTTGGTGTGCGTCAGCCGTTCGGCCAGCATGGCGGCGATGCCCTCGTGGAAGCGCGCGGCGATCTCCGGCTCGCTCGAGCGCAGCCGGTCGAGCTTGGCGCGGCTGAAGCGCCAGGCGACCAGCGGGCTCTCGGCGATCACCGAGGCCGAGCGCGGCACCGAGAGATAGAAGGCGACCTCGCCGACGACGGCGCCGTGGGCCAGCGTCGCCAGACGAACGCTGTGGGTGCCGTTGGCGAGCTCCACCGCGGCGCGCCCAGCCTCGATGAGGAAGATGTCGTCGGAGGGCTTGCCCTGGATGATCAGCGCCTCTCCGGCGGCGATCTCGACGCGCTCGCAATAGGGGATGAGCGCCTCGGCAGAGGCCGCGTCGTCGACGATATCCATCAGGATGTCGCGCGCCGGCCGGCTCTCGGCCCTGGCCAGCGTCGGCGCGACGTCGGCGATCAACGCGTTCTCGCACCACTCGACGCCGTGGTCGAAGCTTGGCTCGATGCGCACCGGGCTGCCGTCGCCATGCTCCAGGCCGCCGCGCAGCATCGCCTCCCTGACCTCGCGCGACATGCCGGTCAGCACCAGCATGTAGCCGGCGGGCGCGGCCGCCTGCGACAGGCGGATGAAGGAGAGTACGGCGGAGGAATCGAGGCCGCTGACACGGTGGAAGTCGATGACCAGAAAGCGGACGCCGGTTTCGCTGGCGTCGGCGAGGCGCCCCAGGATGCGCTTGCGCAGCCGGTCGGCGGTGCCGAAGAACAGATAGCCCTGCAGGCGGAGCAGCAGGATCGCCCCGCCATTGGCGCGCAACGCCTCCAGCCGTTCCTCGGAGGCGGAGGTGCTGGTCTGGTAGTCGCGGCCGGTCAGCATGTAGCGGACGATGTCGACGCGGCCATATTCGACGGCGAAGAGCATGGCGGCGGCGAGCAGCCCCACAAGGATGCCCCAGGCGAAGCCGACAAAGGCGATGATGGCGAAGATGAGCACGACGACGGCGTATTCGGCGCGCGCCAGACGCGCATGGGACTGGATCAGCCACTGATGGATCAGCCCACCGCCGATCCAAAGCAGCACGCCGCCGAGGAGCGGGGTCGGCACCAGCGACAGGATCTGGGGGCCGAACACCGCGGCGGTGGCGCAGCAGGCGGCAATGGTGAGGCCGACGACCGGATTGGCGGCGCCCAGGCGCGCGGCCAGGATCGTGCCCGACAGGGAATGAAAGCCGGGGGTGCCGGTGCCGGCGCCGGCGATGAGGTTGGCGATGCCGGCGGCGCGCAGTTCGCGGTCGAGGTCAAGATCGCGGCGCTGATCGAGCTCGATGCCGGTGGCGTTCATCAGCGTGCCGATGACGGCGAGCACCGGGATCGTTGCCAGGCTCAGCGTGTGATCGGCGATCGCCTGCCAGTCGACCAGCTTGATATCGGCGGGCAGCAGCGGCGGCCACAGGGCATGGCCGCCGGGCAGCGCCATCAGCCAGTGCCCGGTGCGCAATGCTTCGTGCGGAATCCCTGAGAGCCAGACGACGAGATTGAACAGCACCAGGGCGGCGGCGATGGTCGCCGGCAAAGCCAGCCGCCATCCGCCGGTCAACCGCTGCACCAGCATGATGGCGAGGATCAGCGCGACGGCGGCGAGCAGGCGGGCGGACATGGCCGGCTCGGTCAGCACCTCAAGCGGCGCGTCGATGGCGCGCGCGCCGGCGATGGCGGCGATGCCGCCGGTGAGGACCAGCCAGCCGGAGCCGGCGAGGAAGCCGCCGATCACCGGATAGGGAAAGAAGCGGACGAAGCGGCTCAGCCTGAAGAAGCCGAGCAGCCAGGTGCCGGCGCCGACGGTGAGCGTGGTCGCGGCGACGGCCGCGACGATGGTCGCCAGCACAGCGCGGTCGTTGCCTGGCGCGACATTGGTGGCGATGGCACCGGCAATGCCGGCCATGGCGGCGACGGGGATGCTCTGGGCGGTGGCGACCATGCCGCGCGACGAACTGATGAAGGGGACCAGCGCCGCAAAGATGGCGCTGGTGAACAGCGCCATGCCGGCGCCGCTCGCCGACAGCGGGGCGGGAAAGGCGGAGAACAGCAGCGTGCCGAAGCCGATCGACTGGACGATCGCCAGCAGGCCACAGACGAGGCCGATCGCAATGCTGTAGGCAACGCCGCTGCCGGCTTTGCCGGTAGCGGGCAAATGTGACGCAACCATCAGCCCCCGTCAGGTCTTGACCCGCTTGCGGCCGGCCCGTTCGGTGGGCCGCGCCTTCCCCGCCGTGATGTTCCCGTCAGAAGCGTGGTCCGTCAATCCATCCTGACCAATTCATGCGCAGACGTTCGGGAATCGACTTTGTCTGTGCAATGTCCCAGGAAGGGCGGAAACACTGGCTCCGGGAAACGGGGCGATGCTGATCATCTTCGGGGGTCTGCCGGCCAGCGGAAAGACCACTTTGTCGCGCGCCTTGGCCGACCGGTTGGCGGCAGTGCACCCGCGCGTCGACACGATCGAACATGCGCTCAAGGCCGCCGCTGGCACCGACGCCGATGTCGGGCCTGCCGGATACATGGTCGCCTATGCCGTGGCCGGCGACAATCTCCGCCTCGGTCGTATGGTCATCGCCGAATCGGTCAATCCGCTGCCGGTGACCCGCGAAGCGTGGCGCGCGGTCGCCTTCGAGAACGGTGTCGAGGCGATAGAGATCGAAGTCGTCTGCTCGGACAGGGACGAACACCGGCGGCGGGTCGAGACGCGCGCCATCGACATTGAGGGCTTTCGCGGTCCGACATGGGGCGAGGTGGAGGCGCGCGACTACCGGCCGTGGCCGCAAGCCGATCTCAGCATCGATACGGCCGGCCGTCCGGTCGAGGCGTGCCTCGCCGAACTGCTGGCCTTCCTCGACGCACGCGGCATCCACCCCACGCGATAGCCCGGAGTTACGGACCGGCGGCCGCAAAGACGTCCGTCGCGCCGGCGGCCTTCGTGTCCTGCCGCCGCCGCTCCTCGGCTGCCTTGGCCAGCCGCTCGAGCACCGCAACCGTGGTGTCCCAGCCGATGCAGCCGTCGGTGATGCTCTGGCCGTAGGTCAGCGGCCGGCCGGGCACGAGGTCCTGGCGGCCGGCGACGAGGTTGCTCTCGATCATGACGCCGACGATGCGGCGGTCGCCGTCGCCGATCTGGCGGGCAATCTCCGCGATCACCCTGGGCTGGTTCTCCGGCTTCTTGCCGCTGTTGGCGTGGCTGGCGTCGATCATCACCTGGGGTGTCAGGCCGGCGGTCTCCAGCACGGTGCAGGCGGCGTCGAGCGCGGCCGCGTCGTAGTTCGGCACCTTGCCGCCGCGCAGGATGATGTGGCAGTCGCCGTTTCCGGCGGTGGCGGCGATTGCCGCGCGGCCGCTCTTGGTGACGGCGAGGAAATGGTGCGGCTCGGAGGCCGCCTTCACCGCGTCGACGGCGATCCTGACATTGCCGTCGGTGCCGTTCTTGAAGCCGACGGGGCAGGAGAGGCCGGAGGCGAGTTCGCGATGCACCTGGCTCTCGGTGGTGCGCGCGCCGATGGCGCCCCAGGCGACCAGGTCGGCGAAATATTGCGGCGTGGTCATGTCGAGGAACTCGCAGGCCGCCGGCAGGCCGAGCTTGTTGATCTCGAGCAGCAGCTTGCGGGCGGTGCGCAGGCCCTTGTCGATCTGGAACGAGCCGTCGAGGTCGGGATCGTTGATCAGCCCCTTCCAGCCGACCGTGGTGCGCGGCTTCTCGAAATAGACGCGCATGACGACTTCCAGCGACCCGCTCAGGCGCCGGCGCAGCTTGGCGAGCCGGGCGGCGTAATCGAGTGCCGCCTCCGGGTCGTGCACCGAGCACGGGCCGACGATGGCGACCAGGCGGTCGTCGTCGCCGGCAAGGATGTCGTGGATGGCCTGGCGGGCGCCGGTGACGGTGCGGCTTGCCGCATCGACGCGCGGGAACTCGCGCATCACCTCGGCGGGCGTACTCAGCTCGCGCAGCTCGCGGATGCGCAGGTCGTCGGTGTCGTTGGGCATTGCTCTTGCTCCTTGGATCATGTCCGCCGGCGACAACAAAAAAGCCGCCAGTGGGTCTGGCGGCTTTCGGGAATTCGCTTTGTTCGGGTCTTCTAGATCGAACGCGCCCCTGCCTCCGCCGGTGTGTGCGGATAGCTAAACCAGAAGCCAAAATAGGTGGCGGCGGCGCGGATCATGTGGCTCTCATAAGCGAGATCGGCATGCTTGTCACGCGGCTTGTTCGGACAACCGATCTCACTCGCCGTCGCTGGCGTCTTGCGCCCCGTCCACCTCGAACAGAGCGAGCCGGTCGAGCGGCGTCTCCCAGAAGCGGCGGTAATGACCGACCCAGTGATCGACCGCGCGGATCCCCTCGTGGCGCACGCGCACCATGCGCCATTGGCGCTCGACCCGGCGCTCGATCAGCCCGGCCTTCTCCAGCACGCGCAGGTGCTTGGAGATTGCCGGTTTGGACATGGCAAACGGCGCGGCGATCTCGCCGGCGGAGCGCTCACCGTCTGCGAGCAGGCGCTCGACGATGGCGAGCCGCGTAGGGTCGGAGAGAGCGCCGAAGACGGCGGGAAGCGAAGGCGCTGTCATGTCACCGGGCTCCACATTTCTATTTAACCCATTGGTTAGCGGCTGGCCGCAATTGTCAATGCAATCGAGCGGGGGCCGATCGCCTCGCCACCTCTCCCCGAAGCATTGCCAAGACTGCAATTGACGTATAAGGATATCTTTATGTCTCGCGCGAAAGGAGCGTGCCCATGGCCGAACCGGCACCGCTTGCCCTCGATGCCGCCATTGCTGCGCTCAAGGCCGCGGGCGAGGCGACGCGCCTGCGCATCCTCGCTCTGCTCGGCCAGGCCGAACTGACGGTGAAGGACCTCACCGCCGTTCTCGGCCAGTCGCAGCCGCGCATCTCGCGCCATCTCAAGCTGCTGGCGGAGGCCGGTTTGATCGACCGCCATCCGGAAGGGGCGTGGGTGTTCTATCGCCTGACCGACCTGGGGCCGGCGCGGCGTTTCGCCGGCGACCTGCTGGCGCTGGTCGATGGCGGCGACCCGGTGCTGGCGCGCGATCGAGAATATCTCACCGCCGTTAAGCAGGAGCACGCCGAGGCCGCAGGGCGCTATTTCGCCGACCATGCCGGCGAATGGGACACGATCCGCGCGTTGCATATCGGCGAGGCAGCGGTCGAGGCGGCGATGGTGACCACCGTCGGCGAACGGCCGTTCGAATCCATGCTCGATCTCGGCACCGGCACCGGCCGCCTGCTGGAGCTGTTCGCGCCGCTCTATAACCGCGCCGTCGGCATCGATGCCTCGGCCGACATGCTGGCGGTCGCCCGTGCCAATCTCGACCGCGCCGGCATCGCCAATGCCCAGGTGCGCCTCGGCGACATCCAGCACCTGCCGTTCCAGCGCGACAGTTTCGATCTGGTCACCGTGCATCAGGTGCTGCACTACCTCAACGATCCGGAGCGGGCGATCGCGGAGGCCGCGCGCGTCCTGCGTCCGGGCGGGCGGCTGCTCATCGTCGACTTTGCACCGCACGATCTTGAGTTCCTGCGCGAACGCCATGCCCATCGCCGCCTTGGCTTCGCCCCCACCGCCATGCGCCAGTGGATCGAGGCGGCAGGTCTGTCGCTGGCGACCGCCAGCGAGCTGCCGGCAGGCGACGATGCGCCCGACAGGCTGACCGTGACGCTGCTGCTTGCCCGCGACAGGCGCGTCGCCATGGCCGACCAACCGGCCGCCAGCCGCGAGGTGGCGTGATGAGCCAGATCAAGAACAATGCCCGCGGCGAGAGCGGTCTCAACGTCTCGTTCGAGTTCTTTCCGCCCAAGACCGAGACGATGGAGCAGACCCTGTGGCAGTCGATCGGCCGGCTGGCGCCGCTCGAGCCGCATTTCGTCTCGGTGACCTACGGCGCCGGCGGCTCGACCCGCGAGCGCACCCATGCCACGCTCAAGCGCATCCTCACCGAGACCAGTCTGCATCCTGCTGCCCATCTCACCTGCGTCGGCGCCACGCGCGAAGACCTCGACGGCGTGGTCGATCGTTATGCAGGGCTCGGCGTCAGTCACATCGTGGCGTTGCGCGGCGACCCGGAAGGCGGGCTCGGCACGCCCTATGTGCCCACCCCCGGTGGCTACGGCCATGCCGGCGATCTGGTTGACGCGATCAAGCGGCGCCATCCCGAGATGGAGGTGTCGGTGTCGGCCTATGTCGAGCGCCATCCGGAGAGCGCCGACTGGCGCACCGAACTCGACAACCTCAAGCGTAAGGTCGATGCCGGCGCCGACCGGGCGATCACCCAGTTCTTCTTCGACAACGATCACTTCGACGCCTTCCGCGATCGCCTGGCGGCGGCGCACATCGACATTCCGCTGGTGCCGGGCATCGTGCCGGTCACCAACTTCACCCAGACGGCGCGCTTCGCCGCGAAAGCCGGCGCCAGCGTGCCGAAATGGCTGGCCGATCGCTTCGAGGGGCTTGAAGACGATCCCGGTACCCGCCAACTGATCGCGGCGGCTGTGGCCTCGGAGCAGGTGCTCGACCTGGTCCAGCGCGGCGTCGCCGACTTCCATTTCTACACCATGAACCGCGCCGACCTGGTCTATGCCATTTGCCACCTGCTCGGCATCAGGCCACCCAAACCGACGCCGACGGAGGCTGCCGCATGACGACTCCGCAGGTGGATATTCTGGTCAGAACGACCTATATTATGGTTAGTCTGACCAGAATTGGAGATGTGCCATGACGACCTGGCAGGTGCAGCAGGCCAAGACGCATTTCAGCGAGGTGATCGAGCGCGCCCAGAACGAGGGGCCGCAGACGATCACCAAGCACGGCAAGCCGCGTGCCGTGGTGCTCTCGGCGAGCGAATACGAGGCGCTCAGCAACGACAAGGCGAAGCCGAAGAAGAGCTTCGTCGAATTCCTGCTGAGCAGCGGCCCGATTCTGGAAGGCGTCGACCTTGAGCGCGACAAGAGCGATACGGGACGCGAGATCGATCTTGAGTGATATCGGCTACCTGTTCGACACCAACGTGCTGTCGGAAGTGAACCGCCGACAACCCGACGCGCGCGTGCTCGCATTCGTTCGCGGGATCAGCAATGAGGACGCGTTCATCAGCGTGTTGACCATCGGTGACCTGCGCAGGGGAGCGGTGCTCAGGCGGCGGACGGATGCCGACCATGCCGATCGGCTGAACGCATGGATCGCGTCGATCGAGGCCGGCTACGGTCCGCGCATCCTGCCCGTCGATCTGCCGACCGCGCGGCTGTGGGGCGAACTCGCCAGTGACAGGCCGCGGCCCGCGGTTGATGCACTCATTGCCGCCACCGCCATGGTCCACGGCCTGACCCTGGTCACACGCAACACGCGCGACTTCGCCGATACCGGCGTCGCGCTGGTCAATCCTTGGGAATGAAGGCGACCGCCATGTCAGTACCCACCGATGCCGAAGCCCGTTTCCGCGCCGAAGCGGCCAAGCGCATCCTGGTGCTCGATGGCGCCATGGGCACGATGATCCAGGCGCACCGCTTCACCGAAGCCCAGTTCCGGGGCGAGCGTTTCAAGGACTGGCCGCGTGATGTGCGCGGCAACAACGACCTGCTCGTCCTGACGCAGCCGGATACCATCCGCGCGATCCATTGCGACTATCTGCGCGCCGGTGCCGATATCGTCGAGACCAACACCTTCTCCTCGACGCGTGTGGCGCAGGCCGATTACGGCATGGAAGATCTCGCCTTCGAGTTGAACCGCGAGGGCGCGCGGTTGGCGCGCGAGGCGGCCGACGAGGTAACCGCGGAAACGCCGGACCGGCCGCGCTTCGTCGCCGGTGCCATCGGCCCGACCAACCGCTCGGCCTCGATCTCGCCCGACGTCAACAATCCTGGCTTTCGCAACATCACCTTCGACGATCTGGTCGCCGCCTATGGGGAAGCGGCGCGCGGGCTCGCCGAAGGCGGCGCCGACTTCATCCTGTTCGAGACCGTGTTCGACACGCTCAACGTCAAGGCGGGCATCGTCGCCGTCGAGCAGGTCGCGGCCGAGACCGGCAAGCGCCTGCCGATCATGATCTCGGGCACGATCACCGACCTGTCGGGGCGCACGCTCTCCGGCCAGACGCCGACGGCCTTCTGGTACTCGGTGCGTCACGGCCGTCCGCTCACCATCGGGCTCAACTGCGCGCTCGGCGCCAAGGAGATGCGCGCTCATATCGCCGAGATCGCGCGGGTGGCCGATGCGCTCACCTGCGCCTATCCCAATGCAGGGCTGCCCAACGAGTTCGGCGAATACGACGAGAGCCCCGAGGCAATGTCCGCCATGCTGGGCGAATTCGCCCGCGCCGGTTTCGTCAATGTCGTCGGCGGCTGCTGCGGCACCACGCCCGACCATATCCGCGCCATTGCCGCGGCGGTCGAGGGCGTTCCGCCGCGCGTCATCCCCCATCCGCCGGCGGCCATGCGGCTGTCAGGCCTCGAACCCTTCGAGTTGGCTTCATGAGTTCTTCCGCCGCGACCGGCTTCGTCAATGTCGGCGAGCGCACCAACGTCACCGGATCGGCGCGCTTCCGCAAGCTGATCACCGCTGGCGATTACGCCGCCGCGCTCGACGTCGCCCGCGACCAGGTCGCCAACGGGGCGCAGGTGCTCGACGTCAACATGGACGAGGGCCTGCTCGACTCGGAAGAGGCGATGGTGACCTTCCTCAACCTGATCGCCGCCGAGCCGGACATCGCGCGCGTGCCGATCATGATCGACTCGTCGAAATGGTCGGTCATCGAGGCTGGCCTGAAATGCGTCCAGGGCAAATCGATCGTCAATTCGATCTCGCTCAAGGAAGGCGAGGAAGCGTTCCGCGAGCGCGCCGAGACGGTGCGCCGCTACGGTGCTGCCGTGGTGGTCATGGCCTTCGACGAGGCTGGCCAGGCCGACACGCTCAAGCGCAAGGAGCAGATTTGCGCCCGCGCCTACAAGATCCTCACCGAGGAGGTCGGCTTCCCGCCCGAGGACATCATCTTCGACCCCAACATCTTTGCGGTCGCTACCGGCATTGAGGAGCACAACAATTACGGCGTCGATTTCATCGATGCGGTGCGCTGGATCAAGGCCAACCTGGCGCACGCCCATGTCTCCGGCGGCGTCTCCAACCTGTCTTTCTCCTTCCGCGGCAACGAGACCGTGCGCGGCGCCATGCACGCCGTCTTTCTCTATCACGCGATTGCCGCCGGCATGGACATGGGCATCGTCAATGCCGGCGCGCTGCCGGTCTACGACGAGATCGCGCCGGAGCTGCGCGAGCTCTGCGAGGACGTGGTGCTCAACCGCCGGGCGGACGCCACCGAGCGCCTGCTCGAGGCGGCCGAGCGCTACCGTTCCGATGGCGGCGAGAAGCAGGTGGCCGACGCCGCCTGGCGCGCGCTGCCGGTCGAAAAGCGGCTGGAGCATGCGCTGGTCCACGGCATCACCCAGCACATCATCGAGGACACCGAGGAGGCGCGGCTGGCCGCGACCCAGCCGCTCGACGTGATCGAAGGGCCGCTGATGGCCGGCATGAACGTCGTCGGCGACCTTTTCGGCTCGGGCAAGATGTTCCTGCCCCAGGTGGTGAAATCGGCGCGGGTGATGAAGCAGGCGGTCGCCCACCTCATGCCCTTCATGGAGGAGGACAAGCGTCGCCACGGCGTCGAGGACAAGCCGGTGGCGCGCATCCTGCTCGCCACCGTCAAGGGCGACGTCCACGACATCGGCAAGAACATCGTCGGCGTTGTGCTCTCCTGCAACAATTACGAGGTGATCGACCTCGGCGTCATGGTGCCGGCCGCGAAGATCCTCGCGACGGCCAAGGAGAAGAAGGTCGACATCATCGGCCTCTCCGGCCTGATCACGCCCTCGCTCGACGAGATGTGCAATGTCGCGGCGGAGATGGAGCGGGAGGGCTTCGACGTGCCGCTGCTGATCGGCGGGGCGACCACCAGCCGCGTGCATACGGCGGTGAAGATCCAGCCCAACTATGTGCGCGGCGCCACCGTCCATGTGCTCGACGCCAGCCGTGCCGTCGGCGTCGCGTTCGAACCTGCTCGGCAGCGGCAAGGCGGCCTTTGTCGACCAGGTGCGCGGCGAATACCGCAAGGTCGCCGAAGCCCATGCCCGCGGCCAAGAGGAGAAGCGGCGCATCACGCTGGTGCAGGCGCGCGCCGACCGCTTCGCCATCGACTGGCAGGGTTTTTCGCCGGCGAGGCCGCGCTTCCTCGGCGCGCGCACGCTCGCCGATTACCCGGTCGCCGAGCTCGTCCCCTATATCGACTGGACGCCTTTCTTCGCCACCTGGGAGATGAAGGGCACCTTCCCGCATATCCTCAGCGACCCCAAGGTCGGCGAGGCGGCGCGCTCTCTCTACGAGGACGCGCAGGCGATGCTGAAGCAGATGGTCGCCGAGAACTGGCTCACCGCCAACGGCGTCATCGGCTTCTGGCCCGCCAACGCCACGGGCGACGACATCATCGTCTATGACGACGAGACGCGTGCTCGTGAGAGGGCGCGGCTGTTCACGCTGCGCCAGCAGATCGCCCGTGCCGGCGCCAGCCGCCGCGCCCACGTTGCGCTCGCCGATTTCGTCGCGCCGGCCGAGACCGGGCTCGCCGATTTCGTCGGCGGCTTTGCCGTCACCGCCGGCATCGGCGAGGAGGCGGTCGCCGAGCGCTTCGCCCGGGCCAATGACGACTACTCGAAGATTCTCTCCCAGGCGCTCGCCGACCGTCTGGCGGAAGCTTTTGCCGAGCGGCTGCACCAGCGCGTGCGCCAGGAGTTCTGGGCCTATGCGCCGGACGAGGCGCTGACGCCGGAAGACCTGATCCACGAGGCCTATGACGGCATCCGCCCGGCGCCCGGCTATCCCGCCCAGCCCGACCACACCGAGAAGGGCACGCTGTTCTCGCTCCTCAACGCGGAGGCGGCGACCGGCATCAAGCTCACCGAGAGCTACGCCATGTGGCCGGGCTCCTCGGTCTCAGGGCTCTATTTCGCGCATCCGAAGAGCCACTATTTCGGCGTCGGCCGCATCGAGCGCGACCAGGTCGCCGATTATGCCGAGCGCAAGGGCTGGACGCTGACCGAGGCCGAGCGCTGGCTGGCGCCGATCCTCAACTACGAGCCGGCGCGGCCGGTGGTGGCATAGCTGACGGTTGGGGAGTTGGCGCGATCCTGGCTATGATCTCGGCTCCAGGGAAGGAGAACCCCATGTGCCGTAACATCCGCACCCTCGCCAATTTCGACCCGCCGGCGACTGACGACGAGGTCCGCGCCTCGGCGCTCCAGTTCGTCCGCAAGATCAGCGGCTTCACGCGCCCGTCCAAAGCCAACGAGGACGTGTTCAACCGCGCCGTCGATGAGGTCGCCCACATCGCCCACCACCTGCTCGAAGACCTGGTCATCAACGCGCCACCGCGCAACCGCGAGACCGAAGCCGCCAAGGCCAAGGCGCGGGCGGCGGTGCGCTACGGGTGAGACGGCGCTCCACCCGCGCGTTGTCCGTCATCACCGGGCTTGTCCCGGTGATCCACGTCTTGTGAAATCGCCGGGAATGAAGACTTGGATGGCCGGGACGGACCCGGCCATGACGGGGGAGAGCGGGATGGTTGGCAAATGAAGGTCATCGCTGCGATCTTTGCTCTCGCCACGCTAGCGTTTGCCATCCCTGCCGCCGCCAACATCATCGGCGCCGACGATCGTGGCACGCTGGCTGCGCTCGGGCCGAAGCTCGGCCTGTCGGCGGCCGAGATCGCGCGCATCCGCGCGGTCTCCGGCCACGTCGCGTGTTTCGGAGCGAAGCCGGCGCTGGCCTCGGGATCGTTGTTCCTTTCCAACGATCTGGTGCTCACCGCCGCCCACACATTCTTCGAAAACGGCGCGCGCGCGACCAAATGTTTCTTCCGCCCGCAGGCGCCGGGCGCCGACTGGGTGCCGCTCAAGACCGATGCAGCCAATGCCCGCTTCGGCGCGGTGCGGCCCAAGCCCGGCTCCAACAATGACTGGGCAATCCTCCGTCTCGCGAGGCCGATCGCGGGCGCCGAGCCGTTCCCGCCGGCAGCGACGCGCCCGCGTGCCGGTGACCGGCTGATCGTGCTCACCGCGCATCCGGCCGACAGGGAGTTGCTCGACCCGTCCATGCCGGAGGTGCGCGGCTGCACCGTCAGGCGCGTGCCGAGCTCGACCGCGGCGACGAATTTCTACCGCAGCGATTGCGACGCGGTCGGCGGCGCCTCCGGCGGCATGCATCTGGCCCGTGTCAATGGAAACCTGGTCTTCCGCGCCATCACCATCTCCACCGGCCCGTGGCGCGATCCGGCGCTCGTCGGTGCGCCCTATGACGAGAAGGCCGGCAGCGTCACCACGGCGCTTGCCACCGACGCGGCGATCCTGGCGGCAGCACGCGCGCTTCTCGCCCAGTGATTCCGCATTTTCCTCGCGCGAGCGAGGATTGTATGCCTTGCCACAGCGTTCGTTGACGCGGAAACTGGCCCATACTTTGAAAAAGCAGCGAGGGCGCGCCATGGCCGGCCTGATCATCACGATTGCGCAGCAGAAGGGCGGGGCCGGCAAGACGACGCTTGCCGCCCATCTCGCCGTCGCCTACGCGCTCGGCGGCAAGTCGGTGGCCGTGCTCGACGTCGATCCCCAGGGCAGCCTCGGCCAGTGGTACGAGCAGCGCGAGGCGACTCTCGGCGAGGACGAGACCGGCCTCGAATTCCGCACCGCCAGCGGCTGGGGGGCGCGACGCGATGCGCGCCATCTTGCCCGCAGCCACGATATCGTCATCGTCGATACCCCGCCGAAATCCGACATGGAACTCAAGCCGGCGGTGCAGGCCGCCTCTCTGGTGGTCATCCCGGTGCAGCCGACGCCGATGGACCTGTGGGCGACCGAGCCGACGCTGGCCATGATCGACCGGGAAGGAACCCCGGCGTTGCTCGTCCTCAATCGTGTCGTGGCGCGGGCGCTGATCACCGCCGAGATCGCCGAGGCGGCCGGCAAGCTCGGCCATCCGGTCGCCCGGAATGTCTTCGGCAGCCGGGTCGCCTTTGCCGCCTCGATCGGCGATGGCCTCACCGTGTTGGAGACCGATCCGAGCAGCCTGGCGGCGGAGGAAGTGCGGGCGATCGCCCGCGAGGTCGCCCGCCGCGCCGCCCGCTTGGCGGACTGAACCCGCAGACCAGCTTTGCACGAAGCGCCGGGCGCGGGGCTTGCCTCTTGCGCCGCAGCCCCCATCTATGGTTACCAACAGTGACTATCGAACCATTCCAGTGGAGACCGCCACCATGTCCCTGCGTCCCGTCAAGCGCGTCATCGATGCCAAGCCGACCCTCGAGGGCGCCGGCGTCAAGCTGCATCGCGCCTTCGGTTTCGGGCAGACCAGCGATTTCGATCCCTTCCTGCTGTTCGACGACTTCCGTAACGAAAGGCCGGAGGACTTCCTCAAGGGCTTCCCGTGGCACCCGCACCGCGGCATCGAGACGATCACCTATGTGCTCGCCGGCACGGTCGAGCACGGCGACAGCCTCGGCAACCGCGGCAAGCTCGGCGCCGGCGACGTCCAGTGGATGACGGCGGGCAGCGGCATCATGCATCAGGAGATGCCGCAGGGTGACCCCAGGGGCCGCATGCACGGCTTCCAGTTGTGGGCCAACCTGCCGTCCTCGCTGAAGATGACCAAGCCGCGCTATCAGGACATCCACGCCTCCGACATCCCCGAGATCGTCGACGACGACGGCACGGTGGTGCGCGTCGTGGTCGGCAATTTCTGGGGCAAGACCGGTCCGGTCGAGGGCGTCGCCGCCGATCCCAACTACATCGACGTGTGGGTGCCGCCGGGCAAGAAGAAGACGCTGCCGGTGGAGACCGCGCGCCACGCCTTCGCCTATGTCTTCGAGGGCTCGGGTACCTTCCGCGATGCCTCGCACCCGTTCGGCGTGCTTACCGAGAAGAGCGATGCCGAGGGCAACGAACTTCTGGTGCGCGAAACGGTGGGCAACCGTTCGATGGTGTTGTTTGATTCCGGTGACGAGGTTACCATCCAGGCAGGTGAGGAAGGCATCCGCTTCCTTCTGGTTTCGGGCAAGCCGCTCAAGGAACCGGTCGCCTGGTATGGGCCTATCGTGATGAACACGCAGGCCGAGCTGCAGCAGGCCGTGCGCGACCTGCAGACGGGGAACTTCATAAAGGAGTTGGCGTAGCCATGTCTGCGGCCGGCAAGACGGTTCTCGTCACCGGCGCCAATCGCGGTATCGGACTGGAGGCCTGCCGTCAGCTCAAGGCGGCCGGCTTCGCAGTCATTCTGACGGGGCGCGATGAAAGCGAGGGGCGGGCGGCAGCCGATTCGCTCGGCGTCGACTTCCGGGTCTGACTCAATTCTGATGCAGACGGATCGTGTCCTTGCACTGGTTTTCACGGGAGAATCATTGCGATGGCTCAGCGGGTCACAGACCTCGTTCCGGCGGGCTTCAATGTCGAGCGTACGGCGGTCGAGCCCGATCGGGTTGTCATCTGGGTAAGGGCGAAGGCGGACGATTGCGCTTGCCCGGACTGCGGCACGCGATCGATACGCGTGCGTAGCCGCTATTGGCGCCGCCCCGCGGACCTGCCGCTCGGTGGACGGCGCGTCGAGCTGCGGGTGATGGTTCGGCGTTTTCAGTGTGACGCCGTCCTCTGCCCGCGTCGGATATTCGCCGAGCGGTTCGCGGAATGTGCCCTGGCGCCGCTCGCCCGGCGAACCGAACGTCTCGACCATATTGTCCATCATCTTGGCCTCGCCCTCGGCGGCCGCCCGGCCGCCGCCTTCGCCGCACGGCTGATGACCCCGGTGAGCAATGACACTCTTTTGCGCGTCGTCCGGCGGCGAGCACGGCCGCCGACCGATCCGCTCGCCGTGATCGGCATCGACGACTTCGCCTGGCGTCGGAACCATCGGTACGGCACGATCATCTGCGATCTTGAGCGCCGACGGCCTGTTGCGCTCCTTGTTGATCGCGAGCAGACGACGGCGGAGGATTGGCTCCGCAGTCATCCGGACATCGCGGTCGTTGCGCGCGATCGCGGCGGCGGCTACGGCGAGGCCATCGCCAAGGCGCTGCCTAACGCGATCCAGGTCGCCGATCGCTGGCATCTCATGCACAACGCCTCCCAGGCGTTCCTCGACGCTGTTCGCAAATCGATGCGGCAGATCCGCCGAGTGATCGGCGCGGCGACGATCAACCCGGACCTGCTCACCTCCGCCGAACGCCTTCAGTACGAGGGCTACCTGCGCCGTGAAGAGACCAACATCGCGATCCTGGCGCTGTGGAAGGACGGGGTCTCGATCAAGCAGATCGTCAAGCGCACAGGTCACCATCGCCAGACGATCCGCCGGATCATTCGGGGCGAACGTTCCGACGTCTTCAGGCCCCGGCAGAGTTCGTTGGAGGCGCATTTGCCCTGGCTGGACGCACAATGGGAAGCCGGCGCCCGCAACGCCGCCGCGCTCTGGCGTCAGCTAAGGGCTCAAGGCTTCAGGGGCTCGGCCAGGGTGGTCGTGGAATGGGCGACGCGCCGGCGGCAGGCAGACAAAACCGACGCCCAGAGCTTGGCCCGCACGCCCTCGGCCCGGACCTTGGCGCGGCTTATGACGACGTCCAGGGACAACCTGTCCAAGTCGGAATCGGTCACCATCGCCGCCGTCGAGGAGGGCGTGCCCGACCTCGTCGCAGCGCGCCAAATCATCAGCGACTTCCACGGCATGGTCCGCGCCAGAGCCGAGGCGCAGCTGCCGGCCTGGATCGACCGCGCCGCCAACAGCCTCGTCAGTTCGTTCGCCAACGGCATCCGCAGGGACGTCGCCGCCGTCCACGCCGCGATCTTCTCGCCCTGGTCCAACGGCCAGACAGAGGGCCAGGTCACGAGGCTCAAGCTGGTCAAGCGCCAGATGTACGGCCGCGCCAAGCTCGACCTACTCGAGGCCCGGCTGATCGGCGCCGCATGACCCCCCAGCTGCACCAGAAGTGCGTCAGACCCGACTTCCATCCCCTCGACGTGACCTCTGCCGAGGATATTGCGGCTCTCGCCAACGGCCTTCGCGCCGAGGGCCGCAGCCTCCACGGCCTGGTCAACAATGCCGGCATCTCGCTCAACGGCTTCGACGGCGCGGTCGTGCGCGAGACGCTGGCAGTGAACTTCTTCGGCCCGCTCGGCCTGACCGAGGCGCTGTTGCCGCTCGTCGAGGACGGCGGCGCCATCGTCATGGTGTCGAGCGGCATGGGCGAGCTCGATGCCTATGCGCCGGCGCTCGCCGCCCGTTTCGCCGACCCCAACCTTACCCGCGACCAGTTGGTGGCGCTGGTGGGCGAGTTCATCGCCGGCGTCGATGCCGGCACCTACCGGCAGGCCGGCTGGCCGGGCTCGGCCTATCGCGTCTCCAAGGCGGCGGTCATCGCGCTTGCCAGGCTCTTTGCGCGCGATCTGGCGCCGCGCCGCATTGCCGTCAATGCGGTTTGCCCTGGCTGGGTGCGCACGCGCATGGGTGGCCGCCTGGCGCCGCGCAGCGTCGAGAAGGGGGCGGCCTCGGTCATCTGGGGCGTGACCCCCGGCGAGGCCACCGGCGGCTTCTTCCGCGACGGCAAGCCCGCCACCTGGTAGCGCCGGGTTGGCCGCTACGCTGCTTCCGCGCTAAACCTTCAAGGCGGTCCGGCCGGTCGATTCCTGCGGCCGGGACAGGCCGACGACGGGAGGCGCAGGCGCTTGCTGCCACAGATTTGGCCGGCCGTTCTCACTCTCGGCTGGATTCTCTTTGCAATTGCCGCCGGCGAGGGGGCCATGGCGCTGGTCTCGCTGGCAGCGCGTGACGGCCTCGCTTTGGTCTTCGCCGTCAATGCCGGCGTCACCGGCATGTTTGCTGGCGCCTGCGTGCTGACCACAAAGGGCCGGCCGTTCGAGCTGCGCTTCCGCGATGCGGCGCTGCTGACCGTCGTCTCCTGGTTCGTGGTGCCGCTGTTCGGTGCACTGCCGCTGATGGCGGCGCCTACCAGCCTCAGCCTCGTCGACGCCTATTTCGAATCCGTCTCGGGGCTGACCACGACCGGCTCGACCGTGCTCACCGGGCTTGATGCCATGCCGCCCTCGATCCTGCTGTGGCGCTCGACCCTGCAGTGGATCGGCGGCATCGGCATCGTCGGGTTGGCCATCGTCATCCTGCCCTTCCTCAAGATCGGCGGCATGCAGCTCTTCCGGCTGGAATTGTCGGACCGCTCGGAAGACGTGGTGCCGCGCGTGCGCAGCGTCGCCAATTCGGTTGGCCGCATCTATCTGGCGATCACCGGCGCCTGCATTCTTTCCTACTGGGCGCTGGGCATGACGCCGTGGGACGCGCTCAACCATGCCTTCGCCACGGTATCCACCGGCGGCTACTCGACCCATGACGCCTCGTTCTCATGGTTCGACAGCAATGCGCTCAATTGGGCGGCGGTGGTCTTCATGACCGCCGGCGCCTTGCCCTTCCTCGCCTATGTGCGCCTGTTCCGGCGCGGGCGGCTCAGCGAACGCATCGACTCTCAGGTCACCGCCTATTTCATCATCGCGGCGGGATTGTCGGCGGTGCTGGCCGTATGGCTCACGCAGCAACCCGGCCATAGCGGCTTCAGCGACGTCACCAGGGCGGCCTTCACCACTGTCTCGATCATGACCACCACCGGCTTCGGCGCCGGCGATTTCGTCACCTGGGGCACGTTCGCCGCGACCTTCGTCTTCCTGGTGTCGTTTGTCGGCGGCTGCACCGGCTCGACCGCCGGCGGCATCAAGGTCTTCCGCCTCCAGATCATGGCGCGCGTCGTCGTCCAGCATATCCGGCAGGCGCTGCACCCGCATGTGGTCAGCCGCCTGCGCTACGGCCGGCGCACGGTGACCGAGGAGGAGGCGGCCTCGGTCGGCACCTTCGTCTTCCTTTATCTCCTGACCTTCATGATCGTGTCGGTGCTGGTCAGCCTCACCGGCGTCGATGCCGCCACGGCCATGTCGGCGACGGCGGCCACGCTCGGCAATGTCGGCCCGGGGATCACCGAGGCAATCGGTCCGGCCGGCAACTTCGCCGCCATGCCGGAGATCGCCAAGGCGCTGCTCTCGATCGCCATGATCGTCGGACGGCTGGAGATCCTCGGCGTGATGATCCTGTTCCTGCCGGGCTTCTATCGCTGAGGTGCGAAAAAGGCGAAGGCCGACACCGCCACTCGGCGACGCCGGCCTTCAGCCGATCGTCTGCTTGCTCATCAAGATATTGCCGGCCTCTCTAGAGAGCGCCGAAAACAATTGCCCCAATGAACAGGAACGCCGCAAACACAATCACCACATGGAACGGTCGAGATAGGCTCATGGTCTGTCTCCCGTACCTTTGGCACAGTCATCGATTCTACCGCACCACGGCCGATCGACAAGCGAAAAACATCCCGCACTGCGGCACGCAAGCATGAGGTGAGCGACGGGCCGCAAGTTGTTCTGAATGCATTATTTGCGCCGATGGCTATCCACAGGTTGCGAGTTGGAGCAATTCTCGATTGCTGAGGCGCGTGGCGGCCTGCGCGCAAATAGGCTATCCCCGGACCCGTCGACATCGCGTATCGAAGCAGTGCCATGCCGGACCGCCTTTCAGCATCTGTAACGCGTCTTGCGCTCTTCAGCGTCGTCGTCGGCATCGTGGTGCTCGGGCTGAAATTCTGGGCGTGGGGGCTCACCGGCTCGGTGGCGCTGTGGTCGGACGCGCTGGAGAGCTTCGTCAACGTGGCCACCGCCATCGCCGCGGTCGTCGCCATCCGCTATTCGGCATTGCCCGCCGACGACAACCATCCCTTCGGCCACGCCAAGGCGGAATATTTCTCCGTGGTGCTGGAGGGTGTGCTCATCATCATCGCGGCGCTGTCGATCCTGACGTCGGCCTGGCAGGGCCTGGCGCACCCGCGCGCGCTCGACCAGCCGGTGCTCGGCCTCAGCGTCAATCTTCTGGCCAGTGCCATCAACGGCGTGTGGGCGACGGTGCTGGTCACCGTCGGGCGTCGGCGACGGTCGATGGCACTCACAGCCGACGGCGTCCACCTGTTCACCGACGTCGCCACCTCCGCCGGGGTGTTCATCGGCCTGGTGCTGGTGGTTGCGACCGGCTGGCTGATCCTCGACCCGGTGCTTGCGGCGCTGGTGGCGGTCAACATCCTGTGGCAGGGCTGGAAGCTGATCCGCGTCTCGGTCGGCGGGTTGATGGACGAGGCGGTGTCGTCGGAGATTCTGGAGCGCATCCGCGCCGTCATCTCGGAGAACGCCACCGGCGCCATCGAGGCGCACGATGTGCGCACGCGTCGCGGCGGCCGCATGACCTTCGTCGAGTTCCACCTGGTCGTGCCCGGCGCCATGCCGGTGTCGGAGAGCCATGCCATCTGCGACCGCATCGAGCGGGCGCTGCGCGATGCGGTGCCCGACATCCACATCGCCATCCATGTCGAGCCGGAAGAGAAGGCCAAGCACACCGGCGTCGTGGTGGTGTAGCGGGGCGCGTCGCGCCCGGGCCGGCCGCAGCGAGCCCCGCAAGAATAAGTTCAGTCATTTCATTGCAATACGGCCGGGCGGTGGCGTGACAAAATGCTGCGGCAATTGTTATCCTTGTATTTTTGCCACCAAAATCGTAGATGAATACAATCGAAAATTGGCGGACGACTGGGCCGAGCAGGCCCCTGTGCCGGAGCACGCTTCGGGTTTTCTTTCCAGATTCGACGGACGGGAATCGAACCGTGGTGCGGTCCGCCCGTTCATGCGTGCACATCAGATAGGGAAGGCCGATCCATGATCACCGGTACCGTGAAGTTCTACAATGGCCAGCGTGGCTACGGTTTCATTCAGCCCGACACCGGCGACAAGGACGTCTTCGTCCACGCGACCGCGCTCGAGCGCGCCGGCATTTCCTCGTTGAACGAAGGCCAGAAGGTCTCGTTCGAGACCGAGATGGACTCGCGCTCCGGCAAGATTGCCGTCAGCAAGATCGAGGTCGCCTAATCGCCGTCTGGCCGCCTGCCGATGCGCGCCGTTCCCCGGCGGGGCGTCGGGCGGGCCGGGCGTTTTCGAAAGGATGCCGATGAGGATGTACGTATTCAAATCGGAGGCGAACCGCGCCATGCGCGCGTTTGCCGACGACTCCGGCGGGAGCAGGTTGCCGCAGAGGTTCGGTCCGTGGACGGCGACCGGCGTGCTCACCGAGGAGCGCGACCCGCCGCATGGCCTTCCGCGTGACCAGATCGAAGATTCGGTCCGCGAGCGCGGCTTTCAGTTGTGGCGGATCAGGCCAAAGAAACGATGAGGTTCGACCCTTCGCCGGCAGTGCCCGCCGTGCGTGACTCAGACGCCGGCGCTGCCGTGCAGGCGCGCGGCTGGATGCGCGTGCTGGCCGCCTATCGCAACCCCGATCATGGGCGCAGCTTCGTCGAATTGGCGATCACCGTGGTGCCGCTGTTTCTGTTGTGGGCGGCGATGTGGCTGGCGCTCCCCCATGCCTACTGGCTGTCGCTGCTGCTGGCGTTGCCGACGGCCGGCTTCCTCGTCCGCCTGTTCATGATCCAGCACGACTGCGGTCATGGCGCCTTCTTTCGCGACCGGCGCCTGAACGACTGGGTCGGCCGCGCCATCGGCGTGCTGACCCTGACGCCCTACGATTTCTGGCGGCGGTCGCACAACATGCATCACGCCGGGTCCGGCAATCTCGCGCGACGCGGTATCGGAGATATCATTACCCTGACGGTTGACGAATACACGGCTTTGTCGTGGTGGCAGCGGTTCCGCTATCGTCTCTACCGCCATCCGGCGGTGATGTTCGGCATCGGCCCGGCCTACCTGTTCCTCGTGCAGCAGCGCCTGCCGATCGGTGCGATGCGCGACAAGGCGGAGTGGTCGAGCACCATGGCGACCAACGCTGGCATTGCCGTCGTCGTCGGGCTGCTCGTGTGGCTCATCGGCCTGGTGCCGTTCCTGCTGGTGCACCTGCCGGTCATGCTGCTCGCCGCCGCGTCCGGCGTGTGGCTGTTCTACGTCCAGCATCAGTTCGAGGAGACGTTCTGGGCGCAGGATGTCGACTGGAGCCAGCCGGAGGCGGCGCTCCACGGCAGTTCGCATTACGATCTGCCCGCGGTCCTGCGCTGGTTCACCGCGAATATCGGCATTCACCACATCCATCACCTGTCGAGCCGCATTCCCTACTACCGGCTTCCGCGCGTGCTCAGCGACCACCCGGAGCTTGCCGATATCGGGCGGCTGTCGCTCGGCGAGAGCATCCGCTGCGTCCGTCTGGTCCTGTGGGACGAGGCGCATCGCAGGCTGATCTCGTTTCGCGAGGCCCGCGGCCTGCCGGCCATGGCGGCGGCCGGCTGAGCGGAGCAGGCGAGAGCGCCGCAGGGCGGACGGGGGGACCCGAGCGCGGGGTCCGGTCATCAGCCAATTGACAGCATTGCCATGCAACATCGCTGGCCATGAACAAACCCGCTTCGCGAATCGCGCGCTTTTCGGCGGCCGCCGGCACCGCCGTTGTCCTGAGTCTCTGCTGGCTGTTGCAGGCGGGACCGGGGTCCGCCGCCCCCGGTCCCGCGGCATCAACGCCGGCCAGCGAGCCGGCCGATGCCGCTGCGCTCGGCGGCTACAATGTGCTCATTGCCGATCGCGGCAACAACCGGGTGCTGCTCGTCAGTCCCGACAAGAAGATCCTGTGGGAGTACGACTTCAAGGGTCTGGCGCACTCGACCGGCGCCGACGACGCCTTCTTCGCCGATGGCGGCAAGAGCGTGATCGTCAGCCTCGAGCACCAGCAGGTGGTGCAGATCATCGACATCGCCACCAAGACGGTCACCTGGCAGTACGGCGAGCTGGGCAAACGCGGCGCCAAGAACGGCCATCTCAACTTCCCTGACGACGCCTATCAGCTGCCCAATGGCAATATCAGCGTCGCCGACATCCGCAACTGCCGCATCCTTGAGATCGCGCCCGACAAGACGATCGTGCGCCAGGCCGGGCTCACCGACCGCTGCGGCAGCAAGGCGCCGCTCTTGGCCTCGCCCAACGGCGATACGCCGCTGCCCGACGGCCATATGCTCATCAGCACGATCCGCGACCATTCGATGACCGAGCTCGATGCAGCGTGGAAACCGATCCTCAAGATCGATTTGCCGATCCGTTATCCCTCCGATCCACAGATGACCAAGGCCGGCAACTTCCTCATTGCCAGCTATACCCGTCCCGGCAGCATCATCGAGATCAGCAGCGCCGGCAGCGTGGTGTGGGATTATGCCGCCACCGGGGCCGGCAAGCTCAACCGCCCGTCGCTGGCCATCGAACTGCCCAACGGCAACATCATGGCCAATGACGACCTCAATCACCGCGTCATCGTCATCGACAAGGCGAGCAAGGCGATCCTCTGGCAATACGGCGTCACCGGGCAGCGGGGAACGGCGCCCGGCTATCTGGCGATCCCCGACGGCCTCGACATCATCAAGGCGACCCCACTGACGGCGGCTTCCAATGGCTGACCGGCGTAGTCAACTTCTGGCGTTGTTCGCTGCCGTGGCTTCCCTGGCGGCGATCCATGTCGCCGAGGCCGCGACCGTCGTCCACAAGGTCGGCGCCGTCACCCGTCATGCGGCGAAGTTCATCGGTCAGGACGTGGTCATGCGCGGCTATCTTCTTGCCCGCCGCAACGGCTACATCCTGTTCTCCGACGAGCCGGGCGGGCGCATCGGCCGCTACGACCTGCCGGTCAGCGGAACCGGCATCGACCAGATCCAGCCCGGCAAGCGCACCATCATCGAGGGCACCTTCCTCGACCACGGTCTTGCCGCCAGCAACGGCAATCCGGACCACCTGGAGTTGACCGTGCCACCGCAACTTGCGGGACGTTGACCGGCATCCTGCCGCCCGCCAGATTATTGGCAGAAATGCGGAGGCCGGCGCCCGAAGCGCCAACTGAATCAGTTTTTTCGGAATTTTCGGCAACTCGTCTTCAGGTGGAGGAGGGGCAGGGATGCCTGTTTGGAGCGGCCGGCTGTTGGCGGCGGCGACCGCGGTGGCGGCGGTGTTGGGAAGCAGTGGTGCGGTGCTCGCCGTCGAGAAGGGTGGCGTCGTCGTCGACCAGGCGCAGTTCGCTACGGTGAGCGGCCCGGCGGGCGTGAGGGCCCTGGTCATCGATGGCCCGGTCTATATGGGCGATGTCATTCGCACCGGGCCGAAGGGTATGGCGCAGATACGCCTGCTCGACGATACGCGCCTGGTTGTCGGCCCGAACTCCTATATGACCGTCGACAAGTTCGTCTTCTCCGGCAACACGGCGCGCGCCATCGACCTCAATGCCGTGCGCGGCGCCTTCCGCTTCATCACCGGCTCGAGCGCCAAGAAGGCCTATGCGATCAACACGCCGTCGGCGACCATCGGCGTGCGCGGCACGCGCTTCGATTTCTCCATCGACAGGCGCGGGCGCATGGCGCTGGCGCTCTATGAAGGCGCGGCGCGGCTGTGCAATCGCCGGCACCAGTGCTTCGAGGTGAGCGGCACCTGTTCGGTGGCCTTGACCCAACGCTTCGGGCGGACGCGGCCGCTCTCGGCGGCGGACCAGCGGGGACTGCTGGCCTCGGCCTTTCCGTTCATCGACAACCCGAAGAGGCTGAACAGCGCCTTCCGCATCGATACGTCGGGCTGCGGCGTCAAGCGGACCGCCGTCATCGGGCACGATGCTGCCGGTCGGCCGATTCTGGGACCGGCCGCAAGTGGCAGCACCTTCGGTGGGTCGTCCTCGCGCACCTTCGGCACCTTCGGCTCATTCAGCACATTCAGCCCTGCGCGTTCCTCCGGCGGTGGCACGGTCGGCGGTGGCACGTTCGGCGGCGGCTCGGGCCGGTCCAACAATCGCAGTGGCCTGTCCGACAACACCAATCCAGGCGCGGGCAGCTCCCACAGCCAGTCGGCGGGCAGCGGCACCAATAACCCGAGCGGCGGTGCCAGCAACGGTGGCGGCAGCAGCGGCGGTGGCGGCAGCAGCGGCGGCGGCGGTGGTGGCGGCGGCAATAGCGGGGGCAACGGCGGCGGCAATGGCCGCGGCCATTAGTTTCAGCCGCCCTCAGTTCAACGCTTCTTTAATGGAATTGGTCGCATTTGAGCGATCATGTTCCGTCGTGTTGCGTATCAGGCGGTCGCGGTAGTCGGGCTGGCCATTACCCTGGCCGGTTGCGGATTCGGCTTCTTCGGCTATGAACAGCGTGCCGCCTGGCGCGATCGGGAGGAGCGCAGCTGTATGGCGAGCCGGCCGCCGGTGGTGTTCTCCGCCTGGGTCCAGCCGCAACGTGCCGTCGATGGGCGTGGCGCCTGCGGCATCACCTATCCGCTCAAAGTCTCCGCCCTTGAGAACGGCTCGATTCGGGTCGGCCCCTCGGCGATGCTCAATTGCCCGATGACCACGATGCTGGAGGACTGGTTCCGCAAAGCGGTACAGCCGGCGGCGGTCGCCTGGTTCGGTCAGCCGGTGGTGCAGATCAAGCAGCTGGCGAACTATGCGTGCCGCTCGATCGACAGCATTCCCGGCAAGAAGCTTTCCGAGCATGCCTTCGGCAATGCCATCGACATCGCCGCCTTCACGCTCGCCAACGGGCGCGAGGTGACGGTCAAGCACGGCTGGCGCGGGGCGCGCGACGAGCAGGGCTTCCTGCGCGAGGTGGAGGCCACCGCCTGCGCCACCTTCAAGACGACGCTGGGGCCGGGCGAGCCCTATCACGGCGACCATTTCCATCTCGACCTTGCCCATCACGGCAGGAGCGGCACCAGCCGCTACTGCAATCCCAAGCCCCAGGTCACCCCGCCCAAGCGTTGGCCCTATGGCGGCGGCCTGTTCGCGCGCTCCAACATCGACTGGATGCGCACCGGCTCGATCGCACCGGACAGCGGCGCGCCGCTCGACATGCGGCCGCCCGAGGTCGCGGCGGAGGATCGCGACCCGCTCGCCACCGCCGACGTTGGCGGGGCGCTCACGGCGTCCTCCGTCTTTCCAGGCAACTGACCCGCTCGCGCGAGGGTGTAGGCGCGCTCCTGTATAAGCGCGGCCGGCTACGCGGCTACTCGTTTGCGTTCCACCGCGAACGGGCTCAGCCCGAGCCAGGCCTGCATGGTGCCGGCGATCTCCAGGTCGCCGACGAAGGTGAACTTCTCGGCTTCCTTGGCTACGGTGGTCACGCCCATCCAGATCGCGGTCATCGTCCTGAGGTCCGTCGCCACGTAAAGATCGACATCGAAACCCGGATCTGACCAGCAGAGATCCACTTCGCCGTGCGGCTCCACGACCAGCCACCACGAGCGTTTCGACACCGGGAGCTCCTGGTACAGAAACTCGATCACCGTCCGCCTGTGAGGTAGCGGAGACGGGTTGAGGTTGCGCCGCATGTCCCACATCAGGAGCGACGGATCGAGGTTCCTCAGCGACTGGCGGGCCTCGACCCACTTCTGCCCCCAGAACCCCATCGCCTCGACGACCGCGCGCAGATCTCTTCCCGACTCGGTAAGGCGATATTCGAACACGCCTTTTTCCGATTTGAGCGCCTTGCGCTCGACGATCCCCGCCGCTTCCAGCTCCCTAAGTCGTTGAGACAGAAGGGTTGGAGACATCTTCGGCACTCCGCGGCGGAGGTCGTTGAAGCGGGTGGTTCCGGCTACAAGTTCGCGCATGAGCACCATGGTCCAGCGCGTGCAGAGTAATTCGGCAGCCATGGCGAGCGGGCAGAACTGCTTATATCCCGGTTGGGTCATTGCGGTGCCCCTTTTGCTGGTTGCTGGCGGACGCTAGTTGCAAACCGTTCTTCTTGCCAGTCCAGACTCTGTACTGCCCAGGTCCAATTTTCAGACTGGAGCTGCTGGGCCGTCTCCTGCGAGGCATCGGCCGCATCACGGAACACACCGTGCCGGAACGCCACAGGAGACGAGACAAATGTCGGCCTATCTGATTGCAGACATCAAGGTGACCAACGATCGTTGGGTTCCCGAATACGCCGCTTCGGTGCATGACCTCGTGCACAAGCACGGCGGCAAATATCTTGCCCGTAGTGGCCACGTGAAGACGCTGGAGGGCAAGCCGCTCGATACCTCGCTCATTGCGATCATCGCGTTTCCGTCCACGGCGGCGGCCGAGGCCTTCGTCAACGATCCGGGCTACGCGCCCTACGCTGCGGCCCGCAAGGCGGGCAGCGACAGCCGCTTCCAGCTGATCGACGACTCAGATCTCGCCGGGACGATCCCATATCTGCGGAAGGCCTGAACGATGCCGCCTGCCGACGCGCGTGAGCGTCGGCAGGGCTGGCCATGCGCTAGAGGGAGCGCCCGTCGCGCAACATGTCGTCCGGCGGACAGCACCCCTCCGGGCCGCGCCGTCAACGCCACTCTGCGAAATCGACGCAATCGAGGGGCTGCAAACCGGCCCGGCGCCCCCTATCTTCCGGGCCACCGCCAGCCGGAGACCGTTTCCCATGCGCGCCGTTGCCTATCGCCATGCCCGCCCCGTCACCGCCGAGGATGCCCTCGTCGACGCCGAAATCGACCGGCCGCAGCCTGGTCCGCACGATCTCCTGGTCAAGGTCGAGGCGGTCTCGGTCAATCCGGTCGACACCAAGGTGAGGCGCGGCAACGACCCCGGCGGCGAGGCCAAGGTGCTCGGCTTCGACGCCGCCGGCACGGTGGCCGAGGTCGGCGGCGCGGTCAGCCTGTTCAAGCCGGGCGATGCCGTCTGGTACGCCGGCTCGATCGCGCGGCCGGGCAGCGACAGCGAGTTCCATGCGGTCGACGAGCGCATCGTCGGGCCGAAGCCGGCCAGCCTCGATTTCGCCGAGGCGGCGGCGCTGCCACTGACCGCGCTCACCGCCTGGGAGCTCCTCTTCGACCGCATCGGCGTGCTGCCGGGCTCGCAGTCCGACCGCCGCTCGCTGCTCGTCGTCGGCGGCGCCGGCGGGGTCGGCTCGATCGCCATCCAGCTTGCCCGTGTGCTCACCGGCATGACCGTGATCGCGACCGCTTCGCGGCCGGAGACGGTCGAATGGGTGAAGGCTCTCGGCGCCCATCATGTCATCGACCACAGCCAGCCGCTGCAGCCGCAACTCGCGGCGCTTGGCTTCCCCTCGGTCGATGTCATCACCGCCTGCGTCGGCACGCGGGCGCACGCAGCGGCGCTTGCCGAGATCGTCGCATCGGAGGGCCATATCGGCATGATCGAAGGCGATGGCCCGGCCGGCATGGAAGCGGCCGACTTCGGCAAGCTGTTCTCCAAGGCCGCGGCACTGCATTTCGAGCTGATGTTCGTGCGCCCGCGTGGTGGCGCGACGATGATCCGCCAGCACGAGATCCTCAAGCACGTCGCCGAGCTGGTGGACGCCGGCAAGCTGCGCTCGACGCTGACCAGACGGCTTGCGCCGATCAGCGCGGCGACTTTGCGCGAGGCCCATGCGGCGGTCGAGGGCGGCCGCACCATCGGCAAGGTGGTGGTCGCCGGCTGGCCGGAATAGAGACCGTCGCTTCGTTTGGCCATTGGTCGGCCGTCCTTCGAGACGCCCATTTGCCCTCATCCTGAGGAGCTCCCCCGCACTTGAGTGCGGGGGAGCGTCTCGAAGGGCGAGGGCAAATGGGCTCCTCAGGATGAGGCCGGCCAATGGCCGGCGGCCGATATCGCCTGGACTGATCCCGCCGTGCGTAGGGCACCCGTCGATCTCGCGTGAACGAACCACTGCGTGAGGTCACGCGGGAGCAAAAAAGGGAGAGCCTGACCATGCCCGCCATCAAGGGAATGATCGCTGCCGGCATCGTACTGATCGCGGCGGGCGCGCAAGCGCAGCCGCTGCTGCGCAACGATCCCAACCGTCCGGTCGTTGCCATCAGCCACGATCTCGGGGTCACGCCGGAGCAGTTCGTCGCCTGCTTCTGGAACGTCAATCCGGCACCGCGCGGCACCACGCCGACGGCCGAGCGCCAGCGCGCCAACAAGGCGGTCCTGCTCGCCTGCCTGCAGCATGCGAATGCCTCGATCACCAACGATTCGCTTGATGCGGTGATGGACCGGTACCGGCCGGAAGGCCGCGTCGCCGGACGCTAGGCCCGGAACCTGTCAGGCAACGTTGCTGCGCCGGTCTTCGGCCGGCGCTTCGCCGCCGTTGCGGCGCTCGTGCGGCTGCACGCGATGCACCGAAAACAGGCGATCGGCGTAGCGCTCGTGGCCGGCGGTGAGGGCGGACTTGCGGTCGGGGTAGAAGTCGATGACCAGGCCCGACTTCATCAGGGCGTATTCGCCCTCATGATGCGCAAAGCTCTGCCTGAGGCGCGCGAACGCCTCCTGATTGGTCGTTGTCTCCAGCCGGATCAGTTCGATCGGCGGATCTGGTGCTCGTTCCGTCACGGCGCCCGCTCGTGGTGCCGTCCCCGTTAACCGGCTTAGGCGGCTTTCGTTGCGAAATCGCTAACAATTGGACGCGTTTTTCGAGGGAAAGTGCGGATTTCTGGTTAACGCCAGCCGAATCCGATTCACGACTCACGGCGTCCGGCGCCAGACAAGCCGCGCGTCCGGCTCCTTCTCTTCATTGCCGGCGCCATCGGTCAGCGCGACGATGCGGAAGCCGCGACGCTCATAGAATCCGAGCGCATTCCGGTTCTTCTGGAAGGCCCAGAGCTGCAATTCGGGCTCGGCAGCGAAGGCCTTGTCGATGAGCGCCGAGCCGATGCCGCGGCCATGATGGCCGGGATCGACATAGAGGTGGTCGATCCAGCCGGTGCGGAAGGCGATGAAGCCGACGATCGCGTCCGCCTCCGCCACCCAGACCGTGCAGGTCTGCAGCACATGGCCGGCGATGAAGGCGCGGTCCTCCTCGGGCGTGTGCAGCACCGGCAGATAGGGCAGGGCCTCCCTCAGCGTCCGCCGCAGCAGCAGCGCGATCTGCGGCGCGTCGTCGGGCGTGGCCCGCCGCAGTTTGGGGCGGCGATCCACGCTGTCCTCAAGGCGCCTCTCGGAACCAGTCACGGCAGCGATTTCTCCGTTGCAGGTGACAGATCGTGTCTTTATCCGCCGATCCGCGTTTCCGAACCATTGGCGAGGCGCAGCAGCCCGGCGTTCCCCATCTCGAAGCCCATCGCCTCATCCGGCGTCAGGCCGAGGTAATGGGCACGGATCATCGTAACGGGTAGAGCGTGCGTCACGATGACGGCGTTTTCGTTGAGGCCAGCGAGGAAGCGGCCGACGCGCTCGTGAACCATCGCCTGGCTCTCGCCGTTCGGTCGCACGTAATTCCAAGGATCGGCAACGAACTCCGTGTGCCCGAGCATTTCGCGCGCCGTCAATCGGGAGTGGTCGCCAAGGTCGCCTTCCATGAGCCGGCGATCGGCGTGATAGCCGGTCATCGGCAGACCGGCAGCCTCGCGGACCAATTCCATTGTCGTGCAGGCGCGGTGCAACGGGCTTGCATAGAAGACGAGTGGGTCGAGCGAGTCGACCTGGCCTGCCAGCAACTTGCCGTTTGCGGTGGCCTGTGCGCGGCCGCGTGCCGTCAGCGGCGTGTCGTCATGTCCGGCCGCCCAGCCGGCGGCATTGTGCTCGCACTCACCGTGGCGCAGCACGAAAAGCGTCAGGGTGCGAAATGTCTGCATCGATCCGGCCGTCACCTAGGCTCCCCCATATCCCCCACCGGTCGGCGTCGTGACGATCACCGCCTCGCCGGGCTTGAGCCGCGTCTGGTCGCAGCCGGCGAGCGTCTCGATCGTGCCGTCGGCGCGACGCACGCGGGTCGTGCCGCATGCGCCCGGCTCGCCGCCCATGAGCCCATGCGGCGGCACGATGCGGTGCGAGGAGAGGATGGCGCAGTCCATCTCCTCGAGGAAGCGCAGCGTGCGCTCCGTGCCGTCGCCGGCGTGCCACTTGCCCTTGCCGCCAGAGCCTTCGCGAATGTGGAAGTCCTCGAGCAGGACGGGGAAGCGGAATTCCAGAATCTCCGGGTCGGTCAGGCGCGAATTGGTCATGTGGACGTGGACCGCATCGGCGCCGTCGAAGCCGGTGCCGTCGGCAAGGATTCCTGCCGGCGCGCCCGAGCAGATGGTCTCGTAATACTGGTAGGTGTCGTTGCCGAAGGTGAGGTTGTTCATGGTGCCTTCCGAGGCGGCCATGGCACCGAGCGCACCGAACAGGCAATTGACCACGTGCTGCGAGGTCTCGACATTGCCGGCGACGACCGCCGCCGGGTAATGCGGCGAAAGGATCGCGTCTTGCGGAATCACGATGTGAATCGGCCTCAGGCACCCGGCATTCATGGGAATGTCGCCTTCGACCATGACGCGGAAGCAGTAGAGCACCGCGGCGCGGGTCACCGGCTCGGGCGCGTTGAAGTTGGTCTTCTGCTCGCGCGAGGTGCCGGTGAAATCGACCGTCGCTTCGCGCTTGTCCTGGTCCACCGTGATCTTCACGCTGATGGTGGCGTCCTGGTCGGTCTTCACCGCGAACTCAGAATCGTGCAGCGCCGAGATCACCCGGCGCACGCTCTCCGCGGCGTTGTCCTGAACGTGGCCCATATAGGCGGTGACCACGTCGAGGCCGAAATGCTCGACCATGCGGCGCATCTCCTGCACGCCCTTTTCGTTGGCGGCGATCTGGGCGCGGAGGTCGGCGATGTTCTGCGCCGGGTTGCGCGCCGGCCATTTGTGCCCGGTCAGCACGCGCATCAGCTCCGCCTCGCGGAAACGGCCGCGCTCGACCAGGCGGAGATTGTCGATGAGGACGCCTTCCTCGTCGACGGTCACCGCCCGCGGCGTCATCGAGCCCGGCGCCGTACCGCCGACATCGGCATGGTGTCCGCGCGAGGCCACCCAGAAGAGGATCTTGGGGCCGGCCTCGTCCTTCGAGGGCGGCTCCGCCGCCGCCTCAGGATGAGGCCGGGGGAAGGCAGAGCCCTCATCCTGAGGTGCGCGCGCAGCGCGCGTCGAAGGATGAGGGGCGACCACGGAGGCGCTCCTCGCCTCTTGGGCAAACACCGGCGTGCACACGGTGATGTCGGGCAGGTGGGTGCCGCCGTTATAGGGCGCATTGAGGGCAAACACGTCGCCGGGATGGATGTCGCCCTGGTTGAGGCGGATGATCGTCTCCACCGAGCGGTCCATGGAGCCCAGATGCACCGGCATGTGCGGTGCATTGGCGATCAGCCGTCCGTCCCCGTCGAAGACGGCGCACGAGAAGTCCAGCCGTTCCTTGATGTTGACCGAATAGGCGGTGTTCTGCAGCACGACGCCCATCTGTTCGGCGATCGACATGAACAGGTTGTTGAACACCTCGAGCATCACCGGGTCGGCGTCGGTGCCGATCGCCGAACGCTTGGGCAGCGCCGCCACGCGGGCGAGAATCACTTCGTCGCGGGTCGTTACCGCAGCCTGCCAGCCGTCTTCGACCACGATTGTCTGGTGCGGCTCGATAATGAGGGCAGGGCCCGGCACCTTGTGGCCTGGCTGGATCTGCTCGCGCGCGAACACGGCCGCCTCGTGCCATTGGCCCGCAGAATAGAAGCGCGTCGTCCGCGTCGGTGCCGGCAATGGTGCAGTGGTCGGCGGCAGGTCCGCCGTGACCGCGCTGGCGCTGTGGCCGACGACCTCGACAGAGATCGCGGCAAGCACCAGCGGCTTGCTCTCGTCGATGAAGCCGAAACGTGCCCTGTGCGCCGCCTCGAAGGCCGCCTTCATTGCCTGCAGGCGCTGCGGCAGTTCGTCGGCTGCGGCGATGTCCGTTTCGTCCAGGTTCGATGCGTGGAGGTCGAGGATACCGTCGTCGCCCGACGAGAAGATGTGGCCGTCGAAGTCGAAGGCGGGGACTTCGAGGGCGGTGTCGGTGCCGGCATAGCGGATGTGGGCGCGGACATGGCCAGTGATGTTGCCCTCGGTCACGCCCTGACCGCGGACTTCGCCCAGCGCCGGACGCGCGAGTGCGAGACCCTCTTTGATTATGCGTTCAAAAAGGCCACGGGCAAAGGGTTCCTCCAGCGCCTGCTCGCGCATGGCGCGGATGTCGGCGAGCCCCATGCCATAGGCAGACAGCACGCCGGAAAAGGGATGGATGAGCACCGTCTTGATGCCGAGCGTATCGGCGACCAGACAGGCGTGCTGGCCGCCGGCGCCGCCGAAGCAGTTGAGCGCATATTCGGTGACGTCGTAGCCGCGCTGGACGGAGATCTTTTTGATGGCATTGGCCATGTTCTGCACGGCGATGTGCAGGAAGCCGTCGGCGATCTCTTCCGGGGCGCGCCCGTCGCCGATCGCCTGCGTCAGCCGGGCGAAGCCGGCGGCGACCGCGTCGGCGTCGAGCGGCTGATCGCTGGTCGGGCCGAAGACCTGCGGAAAGAAGTCGGGCTTCAGCTTGCCGACCATGACATTGGCGTCGGTCACGGTCAGAGGCCCGCCGCGGCGGTAGCAGGCGGGGCCGGGGTCGGCGCCGGCCGAATCGGGGCCCACCTGATAGCGGCCTTGCGCGTATTTGAGGATCGAGCCGCCGCCGGCGGCGACCGTGTGGATGCGCATCATCGGCGCGCGCATCCTCACCCCGGCGACCTCGGTCTCGAAGGCGCGCTCATAGTCGCCGTCATAGTGCGACACGTCGGTCGAGGTGCCGCCCATGTCGAAGCCGATGATGCGGTCGAAGCCGGCGCGCCGCGCCGTCTCGATCGCCGCCACCACGCCGCCCGCCGGGCCGGACAGGATGGCGTCCTTGCCCTGGAACAGATCGGCTGCCGTCAGCCCGCCCGACGACTGCATGAACATCAGGCGGGGGCCGGAGGCCGGGGTGCTGGCGAGGTTCGCCTCCCTCCCCCCTTGCCGGGGAGGGGAAGAAACGAGGCCGTTCATGCCCTCATCCTTCGAGGCTCGCTGCGCTCGCGCCTCAGGATGAGGGCTCTCTCCAGCCTCATCCTGAGGTGGCGGCGAAGCCGCCCTCGAAGGACGAGGCTGGCCGCCCAGCTCACCCGCCACCCGGTCGACATAGCGCCTGAGGATCGGCGAGAGATAGGCGTCGACCACCGTGGTGTCGCCACGGCCGACAAGCTTGATCAGCGGCGAGACCTCGTGACTGACCGAGACCTGCGGGAATCCCATCTCGCGGGCGAGCGCCGCCACCTGCCGCTCATGCTCGGGATAGCGCCAGGCATGCATGAAGACGATCGCGGTCGAGCGGATGCCGGAGTCCCAGATGTGTTGTAGCTCGGTGCGTATGGCGGCCAGGTCGGGCGCCGCCTCCACCGTGCCGTCGGCGCGCACGCGCTCGTCGACCTCGGCGACATGCTCGTAGAGCATCTCCGGCTTGACGATCTGCCGCGCAAAGATATCAGGCCGCGCCTGGTAGCCGATCTTGAGCGCATCGCGGAAGCCGCGGGTGATGAGCAGCGCCGTGCGGTCGCCCTTGCGCTCGAGCAGCGCGTTGGTGGCGACCGTGGTGCCCATCTTCACGGTCGCGATCAGGCCGGGCGGGACCGGCGCGCCTTCGGTCACCCCGATCAGCCGGCGGATGCCGGCAATCGCTGCGTCGGCATAGGCCTGGCGGTTCTCGGAGAGCAGCTTGGCCACCCTGATCCGGCCTTCAGGATCGCGCGCCACCACGTCGGTGAAGGTGCCGCCGCGGTCGATCCAGAAGTCCCATTGGCCCGTCGTCATCTCGCTCAAGCGCCCGACTCCTGCTGTTTCTCCGCCATGACTGGCACGACCGCGGGGCCATTCTCAAGGCCCGCGGCGTCACCGCCCTAGGAATGCCGTGCTTCGGGCGATAGCATCGCCCCCGGCGACAGGTGGAGTAGCATACGTATGATTGGCATCCGGCCGCTCCTGGCCGCACTGGTTCTGGTCCTGCCGGCGGCGTCGGCCTGGGCCGTTTGCCCCGGCGTAGACGTGCAATTCCAGGATTCCTTCGACCAGTTCAAGCCGAGCTGGGGCGACCCGTCGGACGCGATCAAGGTCGAGAACGGCAATATGATCCTGACGCCGGCCTCCGGCACCTATGAGTGGCGGGCCAACGCGGCTGGGCTCTACGACGACCTCGACATGTGCGTGACGGTGACCACGCTCACCGCCGTCCAGCCGATGGACGCCAAGGCCGGGCTGATGTTCTGGTACGAGGATGTCAACAACTTCTACGTCTTCGAGATCGCTCCCAACGGCCGCGCCTCGGTGTGGCGCCGGCAGCGCGGCAAATGGCTGGCACAGGTCAAATGGGCCGATGCCGCCTCCATCAACCAGGGCGACGGCGCCATCAACGAGCTGCGCGTCACCACGGTCGGCAGCGACGCGACCTTCTATGTCAACGGCACCGAGTTCAAGAAGATCTCCGGCTCGCCACCGGAAAAGGGCCAGGAGATCGGCCTGTTCGCTGCCTCGCCCGATCAGGGTGCGGCCAAGTTCGGCTTCGAGGGCCTGCGCGTCACCAAGCCGTGACAAGCAACTGCCGCCGAATTCTCGGGATCATCTCCAGCCTCATCCTGAGGTGCCCGCGAAGCGGGCCTCGAAGGACGAGGCTGGCCCCAGCGTAGGCGCCCCCCATCTTGCGTCGTGACAGGGATTGGAACAGGCTCGCCGGGCGATGACGATTTGGCATTGGATAGGGCAGGCGGCGCACAGCGGCGCCGACGTCTTCTCGGCGCTGTTCGGCTGGGCCGGCAACTTCGTTGCCGGTGACCCGGAGACGCGCCGTCAGGTCGCCTTCTCTGTCGCCCTGATCGCGCTCTCGGCCAAGATGGCCAAGGCCGACGGCGTCGTCACCGCCGACGAGGTCGCTGCCTTCCGGCGCGGCTTCGCCGTCCCGCCGGGGGAGGAGCGCAACGTCGCCCGCCTGTTCGACCTCGCCCGCCAGGACGTCGCCGGCTTCGAAACCTATGCGAAACGCGTCGCCCAGCTCTACGACGACGACTGCTGCCCGCTGGAGGACGTGCTCGACGGCCTCTTCCTCATCGCCAAGGCCGACGGTGCCGTGCATGAAGCGGAGATGGCCTATCTCGAGCAGGTGGCGACGATCTTCGGCTTTCCGAAATCCGAATTCGAGCGCATCGCCGCCCGCCACGTGGTGCCGGAGGAAGGCGACCCCTATCTCATCCTCGGCGCCGATCGGCGCTGGTCGTTCGAGGAGATGCGCCGCCACTATCGCCGGCTGGTCGTCGAGAACCATCCCGACAAGTTCATCGCGCGCGGCCTGCCGGAGGAGTTCGTCGCCGTCGCCAACGACCGCCTGGCCGCCATCAACCGCGCCTGGGAGCGCATCGAGATGGAGCGCGGCCGGATGGCGCCGGCCTGAGGCAGCGGCGAGGGGGGCGATGACCGCACAGCCTGCCTACGCGCAGCTTCCCTCGCCCAATCACGGGGTGCGCGCGGCCGATAAGCCGGTCGATATCCTGCTCCTGCACTATACCGGAATGATATCGGAGGAGGGCGCGCTCGCCTGGCTCTCCGACCCGCGCTCCGAGGTCTCGGCCCATTATTTCGTCGGCGAGGATGGCCGCGTCGTCCAGATGGTCGATGAGAGCCGGCGCGCGTGGCATGCCGGCCGCTCGGTCTGGGCCGGCGAGAGCGACATCAATTCCCGCTCGATCGGCATCGAGATCGCCAATCCGGGCCATGAATTCGGCTATCGCGGCTTTCCGCCGATGCAGATCGCCGCGGTGATCGCGCTCTGCCGCGACATCCTCTCCCGCCATGCGATTGCGCCCGAGCGGGTGCTCGCCCATTCCGATGTGGCGCCGGCGCGCAAGGAGGATCCCGGCGAGCTGTTTCCCTGGAGCGAACTCGCCGCCGCCGGCGTCGGCCATTGGGTGATGCCGGAGATGGTGGTCGCCGGGCCGGAACTGAAGCGCGGCGATAGCGGCGCGGCGGTCGCCGACCTCAGAAAGAGATTCCGCGCCTACGGCTATGGCCTTGGCGCGGAATCGGTTTTCGATGAGGAGACCGCGGCGGTGGTCACTGCCTTCCAGCGCCATTTCCGCCCGGCGCTGGTCGACGGCATCGCCGACGTCTCGACGGTGGCCACGCTCGAAAAGCTTTCCGCCGCGCTCGGTTGAGCGCCGTGGTCAGGCCGGCTGCCTGACCCGCCCCAATGACGGCCCCAGCCGCCAGACGATCAGTCCCGCCCACAGGATGTAGATCGCCGTCAGGAAGGAAAAGAACGGCATGCGGTGGGCCGGCTCGAAGATCTGGGTGAACACCCCGCCGCCGAAATAGTTCTGGGTGAAGTGGACGATCACCGCCGGCCAGATGCCGCCATACTGATAGAGCCAGGCATAGACGACGCTGACCGCGACGATGGTGACGGCGATCATCCACGGATCTTCGCCCGCCAGAAACAGCGGCACGTGCCAGACGACCACGCCGAGGCCGATCCACAGGCTGGCGGCGAGCGGCGAGATTACCGCCTGCAGTGCCTGCTGCCCGTAGCCGCGGAAGGTGGCTTCCTCGGGGAAGGGACCTTCGAGGAGGACGAGCGGCAGATAGATGAGCATCTCGAGCGGGCTGTAGACCGGCAGCGGTCCCGCCGGCGTGCCGATCGAAATGGCCAGGATCGCCGAGAGAACGACGATGCCGAGCGGGATGAAGAAGGCGGTGCCGTAGACCCAGAGCGGCGCGCGGAAGCAGACGATCCGCTTCAGCCATGCCGTCAGGCCGGCGCGGCCTTCGGTTGCGAGGATCACGACGGGTGCTGCGATCAGCGGCCCCAGCGCGAAATTGGTCGGGTGGCTGTCCGGTATGAAGACCGGGAGCACGAAAGGCCACCAGGTGAAGGCGCAGGCAAGCGCGAAGAACAGCGCGATGCGCAGGAAGATGGACATTGGGTGTCGCCCCATATGACGGTGTTCTTGGAAATGCCGAACGGGCCACGCTGATTGTGCGGCTGGAGCCGCAACGCCACTCGGGCCGGCATCGTCTGGCGGGGCCATTGCCACGATGCGGAGGGTTGCGCTGTGACCCCGGTTACACGCGGTCGTCTTGCCGCCGGCCCCTTGACCGGCAGCGGCGGCAATGCCATCTCCGCCCGGTCAGTCGGCCGGACGGCCGCTCCGGCAAGGGCCGAAAGGCCGCCGGGGAGGAAAGTCCGGGCTCCACGGAAACACGGTGCCGGCTAACGGCCGGCGGGGGCGACCCCAGGGAAAGTGCCACAGAAAGCAAACCGCCCGGCGAAGTCCGCAAGGACGAAGCAGGGTAAGGGTGAAAGGGTGGGGTAAGAGCCCACCGCGGGACCGGCAACGGGACCGGCATGGTAAACCCCACCGGGAGCAAAACCGAATAGGGACGGCGCGGGGGAAACCCCGGCAGGTTTCCAGGCCAGCCGTCCGGGTAGGTTGCTTGAGGCGTCCGGCAACGGACGTCCCAGAGGAATGGCCGTCACGCGGGCCGCGAGGCCCGCCTTACAGAACCCGGCTTACAGGCCAACTGGCACTTGTGAGGCGCCGCCGTCCGACAAGGGCGGCGGCGCCGCCATTTTCCGAGAGCCCTCATGGTAAGGTGCGTGCGAAGCAGGCACGCCTCGAACGATGCGGCCTCATCCTTCGAGGCTCGCTGCGCTCGCGCCTGAGGATGAGGGTTCTCTCCAGCCTCGTCCTGAGGTGGCGGCGAAGCCGCCCTCGAAGGATCAGGCTGGCCACCGGCTCACGGCCTGTACCCGTCGGTCAGCGTCTTCAGGAAGGCCACCAGATCGGCGATCTCGGCGTCGTCGAGCGCCGGCGCCTCGCCGGCCTTGCGGTCGAGCGGTGCATCGATCACGTCGACGTTCTTGCGGTAGCGCGGCGGCAGGTCGTCGTATTTCTCGATTCCGCCGTCGGGACCGCGCGGATAGATCTTCTCCGGCTCGGTGTCGCGCAGAACGTAGAAGCGCACCGCGTCCCTGAGAGTCGTATAGACGCCGTTGTGGAAGAAGACGGCGCGCGTGGCGACGTTCCTGAGCGTTGGTGTCTTGAACAGACCGCAATTGGCCGCCTGCCGGGCATAGATGTCGTCGCGCAGCGGCCCGCAGAGGCCGAGATCGACATAGTGCGGATCGGCATTGGCCGGGATCTTCGGATTGCGCGGCAGGCCGAGCGCCTCGTATTCGTAATCGGTGAACATCGGCGGCGTGCCGTCGGCGCCCGGTCTGTCGAGATGACAGGCGGCGCAGTTGCCCTTCTTGTCGTCGTCGAACAGCTTCAGCCCGCGCGCTTCGGAGGCGGTCAGCGTTGCCTTGCCGGCGAGATAGGCGTCGTACTTGCTGGTGAAGGGATGAAACGAGACATCCTCCGTCTCGAAGCGGGCCAGCGCGAAGCCGGCTTCCGCAACTGTCTCCTTCTCGTCGGCGAGCACGCCCGCGCCGAACAGTGCCGCGATCTCGGCGCCGTAGCCAGCCTTGAGCACCTGGTAGAGGGCGCGCTGGTTCATCGCCATCTCGAACGGCGAATAGAACGGGCCGAGCGCCTGCTCCTGCAACGTGCTGGCGCGCCCGTCCCAGAACATGCCGCCCTCCGGCACGATGTCGTTGCCGTTGCCGGCCTTGGGGGCAAGGTTGTGCGCGGCGGCGGTGAGCAGTGCCGTGGCGTTGGCGGCGTTGCCGGCCGCAACCGCAGCGACCTCGGCGATCGGCGAGGTCTCGGCCAGGTCGGCGCTGGCGGTGTCCGCCCCGATCTCGAAGGGCGGCGTCATGAACTTGTAGGTGAGGCTCGGCGTGGCGCGGAGCCCGGGCCGGTCGAGCGTTGGCCCGCCGCGCTGGACGACATCGTCGTTCGCCGGCGCGTAATGGTGGGTCTGACGCACTTCTGGTGCAGCTGGGGGGTCATGCGGCGCCGATCAGCCGGGCCTCGAGTAGGTCGAGCTTGGCGCGGCCGTACATCTGGCGCTTGACCAGCTTGAGCCTCGTGACCTGGCCCTCTGTCTGGCCGTTGGACCAGGGCGAGAAGATCGCGGCGTGGACGGCGGCGACGTCCCTGCGGATGCCGTTGGCGAACGAACTGACGAGGCTGTTGGCGGCGCGGTCGATCCAGGCCGGCAGCTGCGCCTCGGCTCTGGCGCGGACCATGCCGTGGAAGTCGCTGATGATTTGGCGCGCTGCGACGAGGTCGGGCACGCCCTCCTCGACGGCGGCGATGGTGACCGATTCCGACTTGGACAGGTTGTCCCTGGACGTCGTCATAAGCCGCGCCAAGGTCCGGGCCGAGGGCGTGCGGGCCAAGCTCTGGGCGTCGGTTTTGTCTGCCTGCCGCCGGCGCGTCGCCCATTCCACGACCACCCTGGCCGAGCCCCTGAAGCCTTGAGCCCTTAGCTGACGCCAGAGCGCGGCGGCGTTGCGGGCGCCGGCTTCCCATTGTGCGTCCAGCCAGGGCAAATGCGCCTCCAACGAACTCTGCCGGGGCCTGAAGACGTCGGAACGTTCGCCCCGAATGATCCGGCGGATCGTCTGGCGATGGTGACCTGTGCGCTTGACGATCTGCTTGATCGAGACCCCGTCCTTCCACAGCGCCAGGATCGCGATGTTGGTCTCTTCACGGCGCAGGTAGCCCTCGTACTGAAGGCGTTCGGCGGAGGTGAGCAGGTCCGGGTTGATCGTCGCCGCGCCGATCACTCGGCGGATCTGCCGCATCGATTTGCGAACAGCGTCGAGGAACGCCTGGGAGGCGTTGTGCATGAGATGCCAGCGATCGGCGACCTGGATCGCGTTAGGCAGCGCCTTGGCGATGGCCTCGCCGTAGCCGCCGCCGCGATCGCGCGCAACGACCGCGATGTCCGGATGACTGCGGAGCCAATCCTCCGCCGTCGTCTGCTCGCGATCAACAAGGAGCGCAACAGGCCGTCGGCGCTCAAGATCGCAGATGATCGTGCCGTACCGATGGTTCCGACGCCAGGCGAAGTCGTCGATGCCGATCACGGCGAGCGGATCGGTCGGCGGCCGTGCTCGCCGCCGGACGACGCGCAAAAGAGTGTCATTGCTCACCGGGGTCATCAGCCGTGCGGCGAAGGCGGCGGCCGGGCGGCCGCCGAGGGCGAGGCCAAGATGATGGACAATATGGTCGAGACGTTCGGTTCGCCGGGCGAGCGGCGCCAGGGCACATTCCGCGAACCGCTCGGCGAATATCCGACGCGGGCAGAGGACGGCGTCACACTGAAAACGCCGAACCATCACCCGCAGCTCGACGCGCCGTCCACCGAGCGGCAGGTCCGCGGGGCGGCGCCAATAGCGGCTACGCACGCGTATCGATCGCGTGCCGCAGTCCGGGCAAGCGCAATCGTCCGCCTTCGCCCTTACCCAGATGACAACCCGATCGGGCTCGACCGCCGTACGCTCGACATTGAAGCCCGCCGGAACGAGGTCTGTGACCCGCTGAGCCATCGCAATGATTCTCCCGTGAAAACCAGTGCAAGGACACGATCCGTCTGCATCAGAATTGAGTCAGACCCTAATGGTGATCCGGGTCGTGACAGAAGGCGCAGGCCATGGCCCCGGAAGCCGAGAGGCCGGCATCGAAGAACAGCTTGCGGCCGAGCGTCGCCACCGCGCTCAGTGGTTTCGGGGTGTCCGGCGTTGCCGCGGCCGTCGGCGCGGCATGAACGTCGGCGATGGCCGGCAGCAGGGCCGCGCCCGCGAGCAGGATGCCCGCGAGCGCGGTGAACTGCACGGCAGGCCCAAAAGCACGCCGTTGCATGGCAATGCGCCTCAGCCCTGGACCTTGCCGGTCGCGGGATCGAGTGTCAGGGCCGGGGTGGACGCCGTCCAGTCGAACATGGGATGGAGCGTGCCGGCGATCGCGTCGAACGAGCCCTGGCCGATGCGCTCGCCACCCAGCCAGTTGTCCTCGATGAAGCGGGTCACCGAGCTCTGGTCGGTCAACGTGTGGTCGACATAGTTGGCCTTGGCATAGGGCGAGACGACCAGCAGCGGCTGGCGGGTGCCGTAGCCGCAGCGACCCTGGACGGGCAGGCCGTCGATGCCGGCCAGCGGTGTGCCGTTGGAGCAGGCATCGCCGTTCAGCACGTCATAGCCCTTCACCGGGATCGCCGACGGATTCACGATGGCGTGGGCGTGGTCGTACCAGCCATCCGAGTCATCGTAGAGGATGACGACTGCGGTCGACGCCCACTCCGGGTTCTGCTCGAGCTTGTTGATGGCATCGACGACGAACTCCTGCTCGTCGAGCGGATCGGAGTAGCCGGCGTGGCCGTCCTGGTAGGCCGGCGCCTTGAGGAAGCTCACCGCCGGGAAATTGCCCGCCTTGAGCGCCGCCCAGAAGTCGGTCATGTCGTACTGGTGGTTGGCGCCACCGTCGTTCGACGTGCCGATGGCCTCGACCGAGCTCGGGCGAACGTGCTTGGGGTTGGCCGTCGAGGCATAATACTGGAACGGCTGGTGGTGCGGGATGTAGTCGTTGCTCTTGGCGTTGATGAGCGACGAGGTGGTCGAACGGGCGCAGCCGGTCGAGCCGTCGGCGTTGGTGGCGGTGAGATCGAAGCCGCCCTCGAAGAAGCCCCAGGAAATGTCCTTGGCGTTGAGCATGTCGCCGATGTTCCTGCCGGCCATCAGCGCCGTGGGATATTTCGGGTTCGAGCAGACGTCACCTGTCGGATCGAGATCGCTGATCATCGTCCAGTTGCCGTGGCCGTCGGGAACGACGCGGCCGCCGTCATAGGTGCCGTCCTTCTCCAGCGTGTAGCCGGTGGGCAGGATCATGCCGTTGGTCTGGCCGGAGACCAAGTTGATGGCGCCCGGCGTCGAGGGCCCGAAGGTGGTCGAATAGGAATTGTCGCTCATGGCGAAGTGCTGGGCGTAGTTCCACAGCGCCGTGACGGTGTTGCCGTCGTAATAGCCCATCACCAGCCCCTTGGTGCCGAAGGCGCCGGCGCCGCCCTTGTTGGCCCTGCCGGTGTTCTTCGGGAAGAGGTCCATGGCGAAGTTGTCGAAGGCGGCCTGCTCGGCGGTGTAGCCGTGGCTCTGGTCGGCGGTGCCGGCCTGGGTGCGGTCGAGGCGGAAGGGCTCGGCCGCGTCGGCGCCGTTGTCGCCGTTGGTCTTGTTGGGGTTGCCGGCGAGCAGGCCGGCATTGGCCAGCGTGTCGATGTCGCTCGGCGTGTCCGCGGCCGCGGTGAAGGCCGGCTCGCCGTCCGGGTTGGCCGCCTTCGGATAGGTCGCGAAATAGTGGTCGAAGGAGACGTTCTCCTGGAATATCACGACCAGATGCTTGATCGGAGTTGCCGTCGCGGCGGCGGCACCCTGCGTGGCAAGGGCAAGAGCGAGTGCGCTGACGCCGGCCAGCGCAGCATGACGATTGTGTCGAGCCATCAGTAGATTCCCCATGTTTGCGAGCGTTCGCCGCGTCGCACGGAGCATCGGCGGAGAACCGGGCCGTTGGTAGCGGGTCCGCATGTCACTTGGTTGAAAGCCGGATGACATTGTCGTTGATGGCCCTTGCTGCGCAGGTTCGCTGTCCCGCGCCTGCGATGTGGGCCCGTCAGGCGCTGTCTGAACCGTTTCTTAAGCCTAACCGCTCATGAATGAGGCTGGCGCCGATGTCGCCCGGCGCCCATCCGAAACCAAGCCCATTCCTTGACGGCCCGCGAAATCCCATGATATCCCATGATATCCCGGAAACAGGCCGGTGCGTCGCCGGTCCACGGGCCAAAAGCGCGGGGGTCAAGATGAAGCGCGCCAAGGCTTTCCGGCCGGCTCGTCACCGGTTCTCCCGGGATGGCATGACCGGCGGGCGCGCGTGCCTGCCGGCGGATACGGGCGAGGGCGATGGACGAGTTCGTTTCCACCTTCACCAACCGGCTGGACGCCAAGGGTCGCGTGTCGATCCCGGCGCAGTTCAGGGCCGTGCTGGCGGTGGACGGTTTCGACGGGCTCTATTGCTGTCCGGCGCTGGACCAGCAGGCGATCGACGCCGGGGGCAATCACCTGCGTCAGGTGATTGGCGCAAGTATCTCGAAATTCGATCCTTTCACCGAGGACCACGAGCTCCTGTCGACGACTCTCATCGGCGTCAGCGAGATCCTGAAGATCGACCAGGACGGCCGTGTCGTGCTCACCGACACGCTCAAGGCCCATGCCGGCATCGGCGATCGGGTCACCTTTGTCGGTCAGGGCTACAAATTCCAAATCTGGGAGCCGGAGCGTTTCGCAGCCTACCGGGAAGAAGCCAAGAACCGGTTGCGCGACCTGCGAAAACGAATGGCCCCAGGCCACCGCGCGACGGGTGCGCATCAGAGGACTGGGGAATGAACAAGGCGGGCAGCGGCGTTGACGCGACCAACGCCGCTGGCGGACTGGCCCGCCATATCCCTGTGATGCTTGAGGAGGTTGT
Organism: uncultured Alphaproteobacteria bacterium; assembly: GCA_963785065.1. Taxonomy (GTDB): domain Bacteria; phylum Pseudomonadota; class Alphaproteobacteria; order Rhizobiales; family Kaistiaceae; genus CAVSRC01. The sequence continues at coordinate 532,920 of CAWATX010000003.1, read as the reverse complement.
TCACTTCCTCGCGCCTGGCGCCGGTGGCAGGTTCATCGACGGCACCTTCGGGGCAGGCGGCTACACCGCCGCCATCCTCGCCCGCGGGGCCGATGTCATCGCTATCGACCGCGATCCGACAGCCATTGCCGGCGGCGCTGATCTGGCGCGTTCCGCCGGCGGCCGGCTGACGCTTGTCGAAGGCCGCTTCTCGGCGCTCGACGAAATCGCCCGCGCCCATGGCCGCGAGCGGGTCGACGGCGTCGTGCTCGATGTCGGCGTCTCCTCCATGCAGGTCGACACGGCGGCGCGCGGCTTCTCCTTCCGCGCCGACGGTCCGCTTGACATGCGCATGGGCGGCGAGGGGCCGAGCGCGGCCGACGTGGTCAACCGCATGGAAGCTGGAGCGCTCGCCCGCGTCATCGCCGTGCTCGGCGAGGAGAAAAAGGCACGCGCCGTGGCAAGGGCGATCGATCGCGCGCGGGCAGAGAAGCCGCTCGCCGGCACGCTGGCGTTGGCCGATGTCGTCGCCCGTGCTGTCGGCGGCCGGCGCGATTCCCCCATCCATCCGGCGACGCGCACGTTCCAGGCGCTGCGCATCTTCGTCAATCGCGAGCTGGAGGAGCTGGCCGAGGCGCTGGCGGCTTCCGAGCGGATCCTGAGCGAGGGCGGCCGGCTGGTCGTCGTCTCCTTCCATTCGCTGGAAGACCGCATCGTCAAGCGCTTCCTCGCCGACCGCTCGGCGACGCTGAGCGGCGCCTCGCGTCATCGCCCGGATGTCGCCGTGGTCGAGCCGACCTTCACGCTTCTTGCGCGCGGTGCGGTGACGCCCGGCGCTGAGGAGATCGCCGCCAACCCGCGCGCCCGCTCGGCGCGCTTGCGGGCGGCGACACGCACCGCGGCGCCGGTGCGGCCGCTCGACATGGCGGCGCTCGGTGTGCCGTCGCTGCCGGCATTCGATGGGGGAGTGTGAGTTCATGGGCCGCATCTTCAACCTGATCCTGCTTGCCGCGATGATCGTCGGCGCGGCTGTCACCTACGACATGAAGCACAAGGCGGAACTCGCCGCCGATCGGGTCGCCACGCTGCAATCCCAGATCGCCAAGGAGAAGAACGATATCGTGCTCCTCAAGGCCGAATGGAGCATGTTGACCCAGCCCGCCCGCCTGCAGGCGATGGTCGAGAAATATTCCGATCACTTCCAGCTGCAGCCGTTCTCACCGAACCAGATCGCCAGCATCGACGAGATCCCGCTGAAGCCGGTGACCCTCGACGACAAGACGGTGGAAAAGCTGGCGCGCATCGCCGAACAGGCGCCGGTGCAGACGCGCTAGGCCGCAGGCATAAGGGAGCGAAACGGCATAGCGATGACGGCGATTGAGCAACAGACGGGCCCGATTCCGGAAGAGCCGCGCATTGCGGCAGCCCGCAGCCGCAGCGCCAGCCGCAGCGCGCCACGCGCCGCCCCGGCGGGCGATCCGCTGCGCCGGCGCATCCGCATCGTCGTGCTGGCCTTTGCCTTCGCCTATCTGGCGCTGATTGGCCGGCTCGTCCTCTTCGGCCTCGATACGCCGACCGGCGGTCCCGCCTACGACCCCAACACCGCCATGGCCACCAGCCGGCCGGACATCGTCGATCGCAACGGCGAGATACTGGCGACCGACATCACCATGTCGTCGGTCTACGCCGAGCCGCGCCACATCCTCGATCCCGACGAGGCGACCGAGCTCCTGACCAGCGTGCTGCCCGACCTGAACGCCAGGGCGCTCAGGGCGAAGCTCTCGACCAATGCCGGCTTCGCCTGGATCAAGCGCGAGATCACGCCCGAGCAGCAGCGCCAGATTCATTCCCTCGGCATCCCCGGCATCGGCTTCATGAGCGAAAAGCGCCGCTTCTATCCGGGCGGCCCGCTGGCGGCGCACATCCTCGGCCTGGTCAACATCGACAACCAGGGCATCTCGGGCATGGAGAAATACATCGACGACCACGGGCTCGGCGATCTGCACTCGGCGGGTTTCGCGCGCGGCGGCGACCTCGAGCCGGTGCGCCTGTCGATCGACGTGCGCGTCCAGCACATCGTGCGCGATGAGTTGGTCAACGCGATGGAGAAATACAGTGCGCTTGGCGCCGCCGCCGTCGTGCTCAACGCCCATACCGGCGAGGTCCTGGCGATGGACTCGCTGCCCGACTACGACCCCAACGATCCGGTCAATGCGCTGAAGCCCGACCGGCTCAACCGCATGACCGCCGGCGCCTATGAGCTGGGTTCGGTGTTCAAGAGCTTCACCTTCGCCATGGCGCTCGACTCGGGCGCGGTAAAGATGGGCGACGTCATCGATGCCAGCCACCCGATCCACTACGGCGGCTTCACCATCCACGACTTCCACGGCAAGTATCGTCCGCTCACCGTGCCGGAGGTATTCATTTATTCGTCGAACATCGGCGCCGCGCATATGGCGATGAAGGTCGGCACGCCGGAGGTGCAGGACTACCTGCGCCGCTTCGGTCTGCTGACCAAGCTCAAGACCGACCTGCCGGAGGTGGCGGCGCCCATCCTGCCCAGGCGCTGGACCGACCTGACGACGATGAACGTCGCCTTCGGCCAGGGTCTTGCTGTCACGCCCATGCAGACGGCCGTCGCCGATGCGGCGCTGCTCAATGGCGGCTGGCTCATCCCGCCGACCTTCGAGCCGCGCACCGCTGCTCAGGCCAAGACCATCGCCAAAGAGGTGATCAAGCCCGAGGTCAGCACCGACCTGCGCTATCTCTACCGCCTCAACGTGCTGAAGGGCTCCGGCCGCCAGGCAGCCGTCCCCGGCTACATGGTCGGCGGCAAGACCGGCACCGCCCAGAAGGTGGTCAATGGCCGTTATTCCGACACAGCGCGGCTCAATAGCTTCCTCGCTGCCTTCCCGATTGACGACCCGCAATATGTGGTTCTGGTGATGCTTGACGATCCTCAGCGGGCGAAAGAGGGTGGCGGCACAACGGCGGGTTCCAATGCGGCTCCGACGGTGGGTGCCATCATCCGGCGCTCGGCAGCGCTGCTCGGGGTCGAGCCGCGCAAGGACGACGGGGTCCAGGCCTTGCTGGTGTCGAACTGAACCTGCCGCGGCAAGAGATGCGGCACATGAAACGCACAACCGGACGACCTGAGTGTCGATACATCTTGGAGACCTTGCCACTGCCGCCGGACTGACGCTTCCCACGGGCATCGGGGCAATCGAGATCGGCGGAGTTGTGGCCGACAGCCGCAAGGTATCGCCCGGCGACCTGTTCGCGGCGCTGCCGGGCGTTGCCGCCGATGGCGCCCGCTTTGCCGGCGAGGCGGTCGGCCGCGGCGCGGCCGCCGTGCTGGTGGCCGAGGGCGCCGTCGTCGACCTGCCGGCGGAGGTTGCCGTGCTCACGGCGGCCGAGCCGCGTCGGGCGCTCGCCTTGATGGCGGCGCGCTTCTATCCGCGTCAGCCGGCCCATCTGGTTGCCGTCACCGGCACCAGCGGCAAGACCTCGGTCGCCGTCTTCGCCCGCCAGATCTTCGCCGCCGCCGGCAAGCAAGCGGCGAGCCTCGGCACCATCGGCGTGGTCAGCGCCAGCCGCACCGAATACGGCAGCCTGACGACCCCCGACCCGGTGGCGTTGCAGGCCGAGCTTGACCGGCTGGCCGGCGAGGGGGTCACCCACGCGGCGCTCGAGGCCTCCAGCCACGGCCTCGATCAGCACCGCCTCGACGGCATCCGCATCGTCGCTGCCGGTTTCACCAATCTCGGCCGCGACCACATGGACTACCACCCGACGGTGGAGGCGTATCTCGCCGCCAAGCTCCGGCTGTTCACCGACATCCTGCCGGCCGCCGGCGCCGCGGTGATCGATATGGACGGCGCCCGCGGCGCCGACGTCGCTGCGGTGGCCGCGCGGCGCGGCCAGAGGCTCATCCGCGTCGGCCGGGCAGGGAGCGAAATCCGCCTTCTTGATCTTGTCGCGGACGGATTCCGCCAGCGTCTGCGGCTCTCCGCCTTCGGCCGCGCCCACGATCTCGTGCTGCCGCTCGCCGGCGCCTTCCAGGCGTCCAATGCGCTCACCGCCGCCGGCCTTGCCATCGGTGCCGGCATCGATGTCGACACGGCAATCGCGGCGCTCGCCGGGCTCGAAGGCGCCCCCGGCCGGGTCGAGCTTGTCGGCCGCAAGGGCAACGGTGCGCTCATCTTCATCGACTACGCCCACAAGCCCGATGCGCTCGTCAGCGTGCTCCAGGCGCTCCGCCCGATGACCAAAGGCCGCCTCATCGTCGTCTTCGGCGCTGGCGGCGATCGCGATGCCGGCAAACGGCCGCTGATGGGCAAGGCCGCCACCGACAATGCCGATGTCGTCATCGTCACCGACGACAATCCACGCTCCGAGGACCCGGCCTTGATCCGCGCGGCGATCCTTGCCGCGGCACCGGGCGCCATTGCCATCGGCGATCGCGGCGAGGCGGTTGCCCGCGCGGTTGCCATGCTCGAGCCCGGCGATGTGCTCTGCATTGCCGGCAAGGGCCACGAGACCGGCCAGATCGTCGGCGGCGAGACGATCCACTTCTCCGATCACGAAGCGGTGGCCGCGGCGCTCGCCGCGGAGGAGGCCGCATGAGCGCCCCGCTATGGAGTTGGGACGCCTTCCTCGGCGCCACCGGCGGCCGGCCGATCGGTCCGCCGCCCGAGACCATCTCCGGCATCTCGATCGACAGCCGCAGCATTAAGCCCGGCGAGGCCTTCTTCGCCATTCGCGGCGATAGCCATGACGGCCACGACTTCGTCTCGCTGGCGCTCGCCGGCGGTGCCGCCACGGCCGTGGTCAGCGAGAACCGCCTGGCCGGGCTCGGCCGCATCACCGGCTCGCTCACCCTCACCGACGACGTGCTCGCCGCGCTCGTCGGCGTCGGCATCGCCGCACGCCTGCGCTCAAATGCACGCATCGCCGCGATCACCGGCAGCGTCGGCAAGACCGGCACCAAGGAGATGCTGGCGGCGGCACTGGCACCGGAAGGCACGGTCCATTACTCGCCGGCCTCGTTCAACAATCACTGGGGCGTGCCGCTGACGCTGGCGCGCATGCCGCGCGACGCCGCATACGGCGTCTTCGAGATCGGCATGAACCATCCGGGCGAGATCGAGCCGCTCACCCGCATGGTGCGCCCGCATGTCGCCATCATCACCACGGTCGAGCCGGTCCATCTCGAATACTTCAAGGACGTGGAAGAGATCGCCCGCGCCAAGGCGGAAATCTTCCTTGGGCTGGAGCCGGGTGGGGCGGCGGTCATCAACCGCGACAATCCGCATTACGACCTTCTGGCCGCGCTCGCCCGCGAGGCCGGCGTCGAACGCATCGTCGGCTTCGGTGAGCACGCCGAGGCCGACGTGCGCCTCACCGCCGTCACCCTCAAGGAGACCGTCTCCTGCGTCGTAGCGAGCGTGCTCGGCGAGCCGGTCTCCTACAAGCTCGGCGCCCCCGGCCGCCATCTCGTGCAGAACAGCCTGGCGGTGCTTGCCGCCGTTTCGCTCCTCGGGGGCGACCTGGCGCGCGCCGCCATGGCGCTGGCCGGGCTTTCCGCCGGCAAGGGTCGCGGCGAGCGCCGCCAGCTTCAGGTGCCGGGCGGTGCCGCGCTGCTGATCGACGAGAGCTACAACGCCAATCCGGCCTCGATGAGCGCCGCCATCGCGCTCCTCGGCCGCACCGAGCCGGGGGGCAACGGCCGCCGCATCGCCGTCCTCGGCGACATGCTCGAGCTTGGGGCCGGGGCCGAGGCCATGCACGCCGCGCTTGCCGCGCCGCTCGCCGAGGCCGATATCGACGCCGTCTTTCTGGTCGGGCCGCTGATGCGCGCGTTGTGGGATGCCCTGCCGGTGCGCCTGCACGGCGGCTATACCGAGCGGGCCGCCGAAATGGAGACGCTGGTGGTCGATGCCATCGCCGCCGGCGACGTGGTCATGGTCAAGGGTTCCAATGCCAGCCGCATGGGGCCGCTGGTCGAAACCATCAAGGCGCGCTTCGCTCCTGCCAGGGCCGCAGCCGCTGTCGCGCAGCAACAGGATAGCGTCTGATGCTCTATTTCCTCGGTGACCTCGTCGAGCACGCTTCGGTTCTCAACGTCTTCCGCTACATCACCTTCCGCACGGCCGGCGCCACCATGACGGCGCTGGTCTTCGTCTTCCTGTTCGGGCCGGTCATCATCTCCGCCCTGCGTATCCGCCAGGGCAAGGGCCAGCCGATCCGCGCCGACGGCCCGCCCAGCCACCTCATCACCAAGGCCGGCACGCCGACCATGGGCGGACTGATGATCCTCTCCGGCCTGATCGTCTCGACGCTGCTGTGGGCTAACCTCGCCAACGTCTATGTGTGGGTCGTCCTCCTGGTCACCGTCGCCTTCGGCTTCGTCGGGCTCTACGACGACTATCTCAAGGTCAGCAAGCAGACCGACAAGGGCTATTCCGGCCGGGCGCGGCTGACCGTCGAATTCGGCGTCGCCGGCGCGGCCTGCGTGGTGCTGGCGCTGGTTGGCACGGCGCCGCTGTCGACCTCGCTGACCTTCCCCTTCTTCAAGGAGCTGGTCGTCAACCTCGGCTGGTTCTTCGTGCCGGTCGGTGCCTTCGTCGTCGTCGGCGCCGGCAACGCCGTCAACCTGACCGACGGCCTCGATGGCCTGGCCATCGTTCCGGTGATGATCGCGGCGGCGAGCTTCGGCTTCATTGCCTATCTCTCCGGCAACGCGGTTTTCGCCGATTACCTGCAGATCCACTTCGTGCCCGGCACCGGCGAGCTGGCGGTGCTGTGCGGCGCCATGCTCGGCGCCGGCCTCGGCTTCCTGTGGTTCAACGCGCCGCCGGCGGCGATCTTCATGGGCGACACCGGCTCGCTGGCGCTGGGCGGCCTGCTCGGTTCCGTCGCCGTTGCCACCAAGCACGAGATCATCCTGGCCATCGTCGGCGGGCTGTTCGTGGTCGAGGCGCTGTCGGTCATCGTCCAGGTCGCCTCCTTCAAGATGACGGGCAAGCGCGTTTTCCGCATGGCGCCGATCCACCATCATTTCGAGGAGCTGGGTTGGACCGAGTCGCAGATCGTCATCCGTTTCTGGATCGTCGCCGTGCTGCTGGCGCTCATCGGCCTGTCTTCGCTCAAGCTCAGGTGATCAACCGATGATCCCCGTCACCAGCTTCGCGGAAAAGAACGTCGCGGTCTTCGGCCTCGGCGAGAGCGGCCGCGCCAGCGCGCTGGCGCTTGCCGCCGGCGGGGCGAATGTTGCCGCCTGGGACGACAATGAAAACGCCGTCGCCGCCGCACGCGCCGCCGGCATCGCGATCGTCGATCTGCATGTCGCCGACTGGAGGCGCTTCGCCGCGCTGGTGTTGGCGCCGGGCGTGCCACTCACCCATCCGGTGCCGCACTGGACGGTGAGAAGCGCCGAGGCCGCCGGCATCGAGATCATCGGCGATATCGAGCTCTTCTGCCGCGAGCGACGGCGCCATGTGCCCGACGCGCCGTTCGTCGCCATCACCGGCACCAACGGCAAGTCGACCACCACCGCGCTGATCGCCCATCTCGTCGCCAGCGCCGGCCGCGATGTGCAGATGGGCGGCAATATCGGCAAGGCGGTGCTCTCCTTGGAGCCGCCGTCGCGCGGGCGCACCCATGTCGTCGAGTGCTCGTCCTTCCAGATCGATCTGGCGCCGAGCCTCGACCCCTCCATCGGCGTGCTGCTCAACATCACGCCTGATCACATCGACCGCCACGGCACCTTCGAGGCCTATGCTGCCATCAAGGAGCGCCTGGTCGCCGATTCCACCGTCGCGGTGATCGCCGTCGACGACAAGCCGTCGCAGGCGATCGCCGATCGGGTCGCCCGCTCGGGCACCCGCGTCATCCGCGTTTCCAACCGGCGGCCGCTTGCCGATGGTGTCTATGCCGCCGGCAGCGAGATCGTCGCGGTCGGCGACGGCGCCTCGATCCGGGTCGCGAGCCTTGCCGGCATGGGCTCGCTGCGCGGCGCCCACAATGCCCAGAACGCTGCCGCCGCGGTTGCGGTTGCGCGCGCCCTCGGCATTGACCAGCCGACCATCGTCAGGGGCCTGAAGAGCTTTCCCGGCCTGTCGCACCGCATGGAGGAGGTCGGCCGGCGCGGCCGCGTGCTCTTCGTCAACGATTCCAAGGCGACCAATGCCGATGCCGCGGCCAAGGCGCTGGCGAGCTTCGCGCCGATCTACTGGATCGCCGGCGGCCGGCCGAAGGAGGCCGGCATCGCGCCGCTTGCCGACTTCTTCCCGCGCATCGCCAAGGCCTATCTCATCGGCGAGGCGGCCGAGGACTTCGCCCGCACGCTTGGCGACAGCGTGCCGCACGTCATGTCGGGCTCGCTTTCCGCCGCGGTCGCGGCGGCGGCCGCAGACGCCGCGCAGGACCCGGCGGCGGAGCCCGTGGTGCTCCTGTCGCCGGCCTGTGCCTCCTACGACCAGTTCAAGAATTTCGAGATGCGCGGCGATGCCTTCCGCGCCCTCGTGCTTCAGCTCGATGGAATTTCCAGCCAGGGGGAGGCCGCCTGATGGTCAGCCGCGCCGATCGCAGTCGTTTTGCCGAGTGGTGGTGGACAGTGGACAAATACCTGCTCGGTGCGCTCGTCGTGCTGATGCTCGCCGGCATCGTCCTGTCGCTCGCAGGCTCTCCGGCGGTTGCCGAACGCCTTGGCTATAGCAGCTTCCATTTCGTCGACCGCCAGGTCGCTTTCTTCTTCCCGGCGTTGGCGGTCATGATCGCCGCCTCCTTCCTCACCCCGCAACAGGTGCGACGCACCGCGCTCATCGTGCTCGCCGTCGCGATCGTGCTGATGATGGTGACGCTGATCGTCGGCGTCGAGGTCAAGGGCGCCCGCCGCTGGATCGATATCGCCGGCCTGTCGGTACAGCCCTCGGAGTTCGCCAAGCCCGCCTTCGTGGTGGTCGTCGCCTGGCTGTTTGCCGAGAACAAGCGCCGTCAGGACATCCCCGGCAACGTCTTCGCCATCATCCTGTTCGGCATCGTCGCTGCGCTGCTCATCGCCGAGCCGGACTTCGGCCAGACCATGCTGATCACCATCGCCTGGGGATCGTTGTTCTTCATGGCCGGCCTGTCGTGGTTCTGGATCGTCGCGCTCGGCATGCTCGCCGCCGGCGGCGCCGCTGCCGCCTATGCCACCATGCCCCACGTCGCCGCTCGCATCGATCGTTTCATCGCGCCGCAGTCGGGCGATACCTTCCAGATCGACAAGGCGCTCGATTCGATTTTGCACGGCGGCTGGTTCGGCACGGGACCGGGCGAGGGGGTGGTCAAGCGCGTGCTGCCCGACGCCCACACCGACTTCATCTTCGCGGTGGCGGCGGAGGAGTTCGGCATCATCGTGTGCATCGCTCTGGTGCTGGTCTTCGCTGTGGTCGTCTTCCGCGGCCTGTCGCGCTCGACCCGTCAGGAGGATCCCTTCGTCCGCCTTGCCGGCTCCGGCCTGGTCGTCCTCTTCGGCGTGCAGTCGGTGATCAACATGTCGGTCAACCTCAACATGATCCCGGCCAAGGGCATGACGCTGCCCTTCATCTCCTATGGCGGCTCGTCGATGGTCGCGGTGGCCTTCGGCATGGGGCTGCTGCTGGCGTTGACAAGGCGCGGTGCGGAGCCGCGGCGGCGCATCGTGCGGCGCGTCATCGCCACCCCGCCGCCGGCGCCCAATCCGGTGTGAGGCTTGATGGTCGACGGGCGGCGGTTCCACCGTTCCCTCTCCCCCGCCAAAGTCGGATATTTCCGACTTTGGCCACTTTCGAATTCCAAACACGGGCAAGCCCGTGTTTGGTGGGAGAGAGACAGGGAGAGGGGTACAGGCAGGGCCGTGCCGTCACCCCCCTCTGAGCTTCGCCAAGAATTTCCGCTTCGCGAAAATCCGGCTTCGCTATTCTCCCCCGCAAGGGGGGAGAAGGGTGTTTCCCTTCGATGCCTAACGACAAACTCGCGCTGCTGGCGGCCGGGGGCACCGGCGGCCATCTGTTTCCGGCCGAGGCGCTGGCGCTGGAGCTCAAGCGCCGCGGCTGGCGTATTCATCTGGCCACCGACCATCGCGTCGAATCCTATGGCCAGGACTTTCCGGCGGAAGAGACCCATCTCATCGCCTCGGCGACGCTGACCCGTTCGCCGGTCGCCTTTGCCGTGGGCCTGATGCGTCTCGGCTGGGGCTTCCTGTCCGCCTGGCAGCTCGTGGGCCGGCTGAAGCCGGCCGTCGCGGTCGGCTTCGGCGGTTATCCGACGCTGCCGCCCATGCTGGCTGCCGCACGCCGCGGCGTGCCCACCGTCATCCACGATCAGAACGCCGTTCTCGGCCGGGCCAACGGCTTTCTGGCGCCGCGCGTCACCGCCATTGCCACCAGCCAGCAGACCGTGCGCGGCGCCGAGACGGTGCGTGGCAAGATCGTGCAGACCGGCAATCCGGTCAGGCCGGCGGTGCTGAAGGCGGCGGAGACGCCCTATCCCGCGCCCACTGCGGACGGCCCCTTCCGTCTCCTCGTCTTCGGCGGCAGCCAGGGCGCCCGCTTCATGTCGGACCTGGTGCCGTCGGCGGTCGCGCTTCTGCCCGAAGGGCAGAGGGCGCGCCTGATGATCGTCCAGCAATGCCGGCCGGAGGACATGGCGCGCGTCGACAAGGCGTACAAGGACCTCGGCGTCGCGGCCGAGCTGCAGCCCTTCTTCCGCGACCTGCCGCAGCGCATTGCCGACAGCCATCTGGTCGTGTGCCGCTCCGGCGCCTCGACCACCGCCGAGCTGACCGTGATCGGGCGACCGGCGATCATGGTGCCGCTGCCCGGCGCGCTCGATCAGGACCAGAGGGCCAATGCCATGGTTGTCGCCGCGGCGGGCGGTGGCTGGATGGTGGAGCAGCCTGAGATGACCGCGGAGCGGCTCGCTGCCGATCTTTCCGCGCTGATGGCCGATCCGGCCAGACTTTCGGCGGCTGCCGCCGCGGCGCGCAAATGTGGAAGCCCTGACGCGGTCGCACGCCTCGCCGATGTGGTAGAGCGTGTCGCGGCCGGCGCCTCTGCCGGCGGGACCGCAGGAGTGACGCCGTGAAAATGGGTTTGGACATCGGGCCGGTGCATTTCGTCGGCATCGGCGGCATCGGCATGAGCGGCATCGCCGAGGTGCTGGCCAATCTCGGCTACCGGGTGCAGGGCTCCGACCTGTCCGACAACGCCAATGTCCAGCGCCTGCGCGAAAAGGGGATCGCCATTGCCATCGGCCACGCCGCCGCCAATCTTGGCGATGCCCGGGTGGTGGTCGTCTCCTCGGCGATCAAGCGCGACAACCCCGAGCTCAAGGCGGCGCGCGAGCGCCTGCTGCCAGTGGTCCGCCGTGCCGAGATGCTGGCCGAGCTGATGCGGTTGAAGCAGGCGGTCGCCGTCGCCGGCACCCACGGCAAGACCACCACCACCTCGATGGTGGCGGCGCTGCTCGACGCCGGCGGCTTCGACCCGACCGTCATCAACGGCGGCATCATCAACGCCTATGGCACCAATGCCCGCATGGGCGGCAGCGACTGGATGGTGGTCGAGGCCGACGAATCCGACGGCACCTTCGTCAAGCTGCCGGCCGACGTGGCGCTGGTCACCAATATCGACCCGGAGCACCTCGACCATTACGGCTCGTTCGACAAGGTGCGCGAGGCCTTCCGCCAGTTCGTCGAGAACGTGCCCTTCTACGGCTTTGCCGTCATGTGCATCGACCACCCGGAAGTGCAGGCGCTGATCGGGCGCATTGAGGACCGCCGCATCGTCACCTATGGGGCGAGCCCCCAGGCCGATGTGCGCTACACCGATCTCCGCGTCGAGGGCGGCCGCTCGTTGTTCACCGCGCTCATCGCCGACCGCCAGGGCGGCGAGCGCCGCATGATCGAGAACCTGTCGATCGCCATGCCCGGCGAGCACAACGTCCAGAACGCCACCGGGGCGCTGGCCATCGCCCATCATCTTGGCGTCTCCGACGCGGCGATTTCCGCCGGCATGGCGGGCTTCGGCGGGGTCAAGCGCCGCTTCACCCGCACCGGCGCGTGGAACGGCGTCGAGATCATCGACGACTACGGCCATCACCCGATCGAGATCGCCGCCGTGCTCAGGGCCGCCCGCTCGGTGGCCGCGGGCAGGGTGATCGCCGTCGTCCAGCCGCACCGCTACACGCGCCTGCGCGATCTCTTCGACCAGTTCTGCACCTGTTTCAACGATGCCGACATGGTCATCGTCGCGCCGGTCTATCCGGCCGGCGAGGCGCCGATCGAGGGCATCGATCGCGACCATCTGGTCGAGGGTCTGCGCGTACGCGGCCATCGCGACGCCCGCCCGCTCGCCGGTCCGGAGGCGCTTGCCCCGACCATCGCGGCGCTGGCCAAACCGGGCGATTATGTCGTCTGCCTTGGCGCCGGCTCGATCAGCGCCTGGGCCTACGCGCTCCCCGGCGAACTGGCGAAACTCGGCGCCAACGCCTAGATTGTCGCCATGAGCGACAGCGAAACCATCCTTGCCCGCGACATCAGCCGCGACCAGCTCCTCGCCGAATTGCGTGCGCTGCGCCCGCAATTCGAGCGTGAGGGTGTGACGCACATGGCGCTGTTCGGCTCGCGGGCGCGCGGCGACCATCGCCCGGACAGCGATGTCGATCTCCTCGTCGACATCGTGCCTGGGCGCAAGGTCTCCATGCTCGGCTTGATCGGGCTTGGTCATTTCGTCGAGGACCACATTGGGTTGCCGGGCAATGTCCTGATCCGAAGTGACCTTGGGCCGCGATTGGCTGCGGGCGCGCGTCGTGACGCCGTGGAGGTGTTTTGACGGACGATCGCGGGCTTTCTGGTCTGGAGGACATCAAGGGCGGTGTCGGGCGAATCCGGCGCCTCGTCGCCGGCAAGACCCTAGATGACCTACGCAGGGATGAGGTTGCCTGGGCGGCTTTCGAGAGGTTCCTGGAGGTCATCAGCGAGGCTTCACGGAGCTTGCCCGACGGATGGAAGGCAGAACAGCCGCAAATTCCGTGGCGTCAGGTGGCGGATCTGGGAAACAGGCTCCGCCACGTCTATCGCGATGTTAATCCCCAGGCGCTGTGGGCAATCTACGAGAACGACCTCGATCCGCTCGAAGCCGCTATCGACGCCATGCTCGCTGCCCATACGCCCAAGGATTCGTCTCCGTGACCAACCATCGTTTCGGTGATTTCGCCGCCGTTCGCGGGCGCATGAGCGAGAACGCGCCGCTGGCGCCGTTCACCTGGTTCCGTGTCGGCGGGCCGGCGGAACTCCTCTTCCAGCCGGCGGACAGCGACGACCTCGCGCTCTTTCTTGAGAAACTGAATCCGGATGTGCCGGTAACCGTGGTCGGAGTCGGCTCAAATCTGCTGGTGCGCGACGGCGGTATCGCAGGCGTCGTCATCCGCCTCTCGGCCAAGGGCTTCGGCCATGCCGTTGCCGAGGCCGACAATCGCATCCGCGCCGGCACGGCTCTCCCCGACAAGCGGCTCGCCGCTTTCGCGCTTGCAGAGGGGCTTGCCGGCTTTGCCTTCTATCACGGCATTCCCGGCACGCTCGGCGGCGCGCTGCGCATGAATGCCGGCGCCAATGACGGCGAGACGCGCGAGCGGCTGATCGAAGTCCGCGCGGTCGACCGGGCAGGGCGCCGCCATGTCCTCTCCAATGAGGCGATGGGCTTCACCTATCGCCATTCCGCCGCGCCCGACGACCTCATCTTCACCGAAGCCGTCTTCCAGGGGACGCCCGCGCCGCAGGCCGAGATCAAGGCGGCGATGGATGCGGTCGAAGCGCATCGCGAGCGGGCCCAGCCGATCCGCGAGAAGACCGGCGGCTCGACCTTCACCAATCCGCCCGGCGGCAAGGCCTGGCAGCTCATCGACGCGGCCGGTTGCCGGGGCCTGCATATCGGCGGTGCCATGGTGTCGGAGATGCACTGCAACTTCCTCATCAACACCGGGGCAGCCACCGCGACCGATCTCGAACGCCTCGGCGAGACGGTCCGGGCACGGGTGCTGGCCACCAGCGGTGTGCGTCTGGAATGGGAGATCAAGCGCATCGGCCGCTTCCCGCCGGGCGAGGAGGTGGCGCCGTTCCTCGGCGGATAGGGCCGTCCCGCAGGCATTCGCCTTGTCCCGCAAAATCGCGACGTGGTATTATTAGAAACCATGTGACGACATCTCGTCGTCGTGTGGCGCGCGGCGCCAGAAAGGAAACTGGCGATGCGCCTGAAACCTTCCCTCACATTATCGGATGCCCGGGTCGTGTCGGCGGCGTGCTTTGATGCTGCCGGCGGGCGCTCGGTCTCAGTCAGTGTTGCAGTGGTCGACGATGGTGGGAATCTCCTGCATTTCGCCCGGATGGACGGGGCGCGGAGCCATACGATTGATCGGGCAAGCCAGAAGGCGCGGATTGCGGCAGTGGTTGGGGTGGCGACGGGCATGATTGCGGAGGTGCAGAGGCAGCACGCGGAAGCGCCAACACCGGGTTTTCCGGGCGCCGGCGGCGTGCCGATCATGGTCGATGGCCAGTGTGCCGGCGCGGTCGGCGTTTCGGGTTCGTCACCCGAAATCGATGATGCGATCGCCCGTGAGGCAGTTGAGGATCTTCAGATAGCGGCCTGATTTCCATGGGAGACAGGGCGGGCTCGTGTCCGTCGGAGGCGCCGGCCGGCGAACGCTTTCCGGCCGCTGTCTGAGTCCCGGCCGCAACACCCCCGAATTTTCGCGAGAAAGTGCTGCCAAGCCCGGCTTGGTTAACGATTATTAACCATTTGCGCCGCCATATTGGCTCCCAAGAGTGCGAATCGTCAGTGGGTCAAGGGGTCGGTGGCTACGCACGTTGCAGTTCTGATGGGCGGCTGGTCGAGCGAACGGCCGGTGTCGCTCAATTCCGGTAAGGCCTGCGCCGCGGCGCTGGAGGGTGAGGGCTATCGCGTCTCCCCCGTCGATGTCGGGCGCGATATTGCCGAGGTGCTGACGCAGCTGAAGCCGGATGTCGTCTTCAACGCCCTGCACGGCCCCTTCGGCGAAGACGGCTGCATCCAGGGCGTGCTCGAGATTCTCGCAATCCCCTACACCCATTCCGGCGTGCTGGCCTCGTCGCTGGCGATGAACAAGCCGCTCGCCAAGGACGTCATGAAGGCGGCCGGCGTGCCGGCGGCCGAGTCGATCCTGGTCGATCGCTTCAAGGCGGCCGAGGCGCACGTCATGACGCCGCCCTATGTGGTCAAACCGCCGGCCGAGGGTTCGACCTTCGGCGTCCATATCGTCAAGGCGGACGCGACTCACCCGCCGCAGGCGCTTTTTGCTGAAGATTGGCCCCATGGCGACGTGGTCATGGTCGAGCGCTATGCCGCCGGGCGTGAGCTGACCTGCGCGGTTCTTGGCAACGAACCGCTCGATATCATTGATATCATTACGGAAGGCGGGTTTTACGACTACCACGCCAAATATGATGTGGGCGGCTCGCGCCACGTCCTGCCGGCACAAATTTCACCGAATATTTACCAAAGTGTCCAGATGCTGGCGCTTCGCGCCCATCAGGCTTTGGGCTGCCGTGGGGTCAGTCGGGCCGACTTCCGATACGACGACCGGCTGGACGGCATGGACGGTGTGATCTGCCTTGAGGTCAACACCCAGCCCGGCATGACGGCGACATCACTGGTTCCCGAAATGGCGGCCTACGGCGGCATGGATTTCGGGAAGCTCGTGCGGTGGATGGTGGAGGACGCATCTTGCGGCCGTTAGCGACACACGTTCCCGGATTCTCGACCGCCGTTTCCGGCCGGGCGCCGGCGCTGCGCGTCGTGCTGCCGCGCTTCCTGCGCCGCCCGGCGCGTGCGCTGCAGCGCCGTCAGTGGCGCCTGCCGCACCGCTTCGGGCTCAAGGCGTTCATCGTCTTCGCCGTCGCCACCGTGGTTGCCGGCGCAGTCACCGGCGGGCGGGCGCTCGGCGTCGTCTCGGCGGTCAGCGCCTGGTCGGGCCTGGCCATCACCGAGGTCAAGATCACCGGCCAGAGCGAGACCTCCGAGCTTGCCGTGCTCGACCGGCTCGACATCAAGGACGATCCCTCGCTGCTCACCTTCGACGTCGATGCGGCGCGGGCGCGCATTGCGCTGCTGCCGTGGGTCGATCACACCACGCTCAAGAAGCTCTTCCCCAATACGCTCGAGGTCGTCATCGCCGAGCGCACGCCGTTTGCCATCTGGCAGCACAATGGTGAGCTGTCGCTGGTCGATGGTGCCGGCCAGGTCATCACCAACGTGGTCGACGAGCGCTACGCCCATCTGCCCTTCGTCGTCGGCCCGGGGGCGGCGGCGCAGGCGCAGGCCTTCGTCACCATGATCAATGGCCAGCCGGAGATCGCCGACAAGGTCCGTGCCGGCGTGTTGATCTCCGGCGAGCGCTGGAACGTGGTGCTCGACAACGGCGTCGAGCTGATGCTGCCGGCCGACGATCCGGCCGCGGCGCTGGCCAGCGTGGCGCGGCTCGATGCCGACAAGAAGCTCCTGTCGCGTGAGATCACAACGGTCGACATGCGCCTGCCTGGAGAGATGATCGTGCGGCTGGACGCAGAGGGATTGGCCGCCCGCAAGCATCTCATCGAAGAGCGCGACAAGCTCGCGCGCCGCCAGAGGACAAACACGTGATGCGCCTCTTCGGAAAGACCGACCAGTCTCCTCACGGCCTGTCGCGCCGCTCGACCGTGGTATCGGTACTCGATGTGGGGTCGAGCAAGGTTGCCTGCCTGATCGCGCGGCTGACGCCCACCGTTCCGGGCGAGGCGTTGCGCGGCCGCACCCACGCCATCGAGGTGCTTGGCATCGGCCATCAGCGCTCGCGCGGCATCAAGTCGGGCGTGGTCACTAATCTGGAAGCTGCCGAGCAGGCCATTCGCTGCGCCGTCGATGCGGCTGAGCGTCAGGCCGGCGTCACCGTCGAATCGCTGATCGTCAACGTCACCTGCGGGCGTCTGGCGAGCGAAAGCTACGCCGCCTCGGTGGCGCTGCCCGGCCTCGAGGTCGCCGACGGCGACATCCACCGGGTGCTGGCCGAGGGCCGCCGCCACTCGATAAGCGAAGGCCGCGCGGCGGTGCATTCGCTGCCGATCGGCTACGCGCTCGACGGGGAAGGGGGCATCGCCGATCCACGCGACATGGTTGGCCGTCGCCTCGGCGTCGATATGCACGTGGTCACCGGCGACGCGCCGCCGCTGGCCAATCTCGAATTGTGCATCAACCGTTGCCACCTGTCGGTCGCCGCCATGGTCGCCGCGCCCTATGCTTCGGGCCTGTCGACGCTGGTCGACGATGAGTCCGAGCTCGGCTGCGCGGTCATCGATTTCGGCGGCGGCACCACCACCATCGCCGTGTTCAGTCGAGGCCAGTTCGTCCATGTCGATGCGCTTGCCATCGGCGGCTATCACATCACCACCGATATTGCCCGCGGCCTGTCGACCCGCATCGAGGACGCCGAACGGCTGAAGACCGTCTATGGCAGTGTGCTGCCGGGGCTGGCGGACGAGCGCGACGTGCTTGCCGTGCCGCCCATCGGCGACGAGGACGAGCGCCTGGTGCCCAATCATGTGCCGCGCTCGGCGCTCACCCGCATCGTCCGGCCGCGCGTGGAAGAAATCCTGGAGCTGGTGCGCGACCGGCTCAACGCCTCCGGCTTCGCCGGCCTGGTCGGCCGCCGCATGGTGCTTACCGGCGGCGCCAGCCAGCTCAACGGTCTTGCCGAGGCGGCGCGACGGATCCTGGCGCGCAACGTCCGTTACGGCCGGCCGCTGGGCATTGTCGGCCTGCCCGAAACGGCCCGGGGCCCGGCATTTTCCGCCATCGTCGGCCTGCTGGTCTATCCGCAGGTCGCCGTGATGGAGCAATTCGACGACGAAACCGACATGCCTTTGGCCATGACCGGAACGGGCGGCTACTTCGCCCGCGTCGGCCAATGGTTCAAGGAGAGCTTCTAGGCGCCGCGCGGGCGCAGGAGCCGCGGCGGCGGTCTCCGACCGGAGAAGGACCAGGCCGACGGGACGCGCGGACGGCCGAAAGATGAAAGAGACGACGAGGCTACCATGACCATCAACCTGCAGATGCCCGACATCAAGGAACTGAAGCCCAAGATCACCGTGTTCGGCGTTGGCGGCGCCGGTGGCAACGCGGTCAACAACATGATCCGCTCCGGTCTTGTCGGCTGCGAGTTCGTGGTGGCCAATACCGATTCACAAGCTCTGTCCTCGTCCAAGTCCGAGCGCCGCATCCAGATGGGCGTTGCGGTCACCGAGGGCCTCGGCGCCGGCTCCCAGCCCGAGATCGGCCGTGCCGCGGCGGAGGAGGCGATCGACGAAATCACCGATCACCTGTCCGGCTCGCACATGGTCTTCGTCACCGCCGGGATGGGCGGCGGCACCGGCACCGGGGCGGCGCCGATCATCGCGCGCGCGGCGCGCGAAGCCGGCATCCTCACCGTCGGCGTGGTCACCAAGCCGTTCCAGTTTGAAGGCGGCCGGCGCATGCGCGTTGCCGAAGCCGGCATTCAGGATCTGCAGGCCTGCGTCGACACGCTGATCGTCATCCCCAACCAGAACCTCTTCCGCATCGCCAACGAGAAGACCACCTTCGCCGACGCCTTCGCCATGGCCGACCAGGTGCTCTATTCGGGCGTCGCCTGCATCACCGACCTGATGGTCAAGGAAGGGCTGATCAACCTCGACTTCGCCGACGTGCGCTCGGTCATGCGCGAGATGGGCAAGGCGATGATGGGTACCGGCGAGGCTTCCGGCGACCGTCGCGCCATCCAGGCGGCAGAGGCGGCCATCGCCAATCCGCTGCTCGACGAGAGCTCGATGAAGGGCGCCCGTGGTCTCTTGATCTCGATCACCGGCGGCCGCGACCTCACTCTGTTCGAGGTCGACGAGGCGGCGACCCGCATCCGCGAGGAGGTCGACCCCGAGGCCAACATCATCCTCGGCGCCACCTTCGAGGAAGAGCTGGAAGGCATCATCCGCGTGTCGGTGGTCGCCACCGGCATCGAGAGCGCCATGCGTGAGGATGCGGCACCGGTGGAGGTGCGCACCGCCGAGATGAGCCAGCGCCTGCGCTCGATCGCCCAGGCCGCGCCGTCGGTTGCCGCCAAGCCGGCCGCCGAGCCGCAGCCCGCCGTGGCCCGGGCGCCTCAGCCGGCCGCCCCGGCCGCTGCCCCGGCTGCCCAGCAAGCCGTCGCCCAGGCGGTTGCCACCGCCGCCACGGTTGCCACCGCCGCACCGAAACGCGAGACCGCGGCTCTGGCGCGCGAGGCCTTCGCCTCCGCCGTCGGCCGTGCGGCCGCGGAAACGCCGTCGCCGGCCGTTCGCCGCGACAGCGGCATCACCATCCAGCCGCTCGACCCGGCCCCCGGCATCGACTACGGCATGGCCGATATCGGCGAGGAAACGCCTCCGATCGATGAGGAGAGTGGGCCTGTGGCCGACGAGCCGTTCATTCCGCCGGCGCCGGAACTGCCGCCGCAGCGCATCCCGCGGGTC
This sequence comes from uncultured Alphaproteobacteria bacterium, assembly GCA_963785065.1. Classification (GTDB taxonomy): domain Bacteria; phylum Pseudomonadota; class Alphaproteobacteria; order Rhizobiales; family Kaistiaceae; genus CAVSRC01. The sequence continues at coordinate 513,368 of CAWATX010000003.1, read as the reverse complement.
GAGGACTTTCCGCCCGTCGCCCAGCGCAAGTACGAGGCCCATCGCCAGCCTCAGCCCGCCCAGCACGATCCGGCTGATCGCGGCCCAATGAGCCTGCTGCGCCGTCTGGCGAGCGTCGGTCTCGGCCGGCGCGAGGAGGATCCGATCGGTGCTGGCCAGCCGTCGCACACGCCGGAGCGGGTACCGCCGCGCGCCGCCCAGCCGCAAGGGCAGCAAGCGGCACCGCGGCCCACCCCGCCGGCACAGCCGCGCCAGCCCGCTGACCGAGCGGCCGCCTCGCAGGACGGCCTCTATCGGCCGCGCGCCGGCAATCTCGATCCGCACGGCCGGCCGCTGCCGCGCGAAACCCGGCCGGCCGATGATGAGCTGGAGATTCCTGCCTTCCTCCGCCGCCAGGCGAACTAGGCTGACATGATGCGGCCGGGGACTGTAACAATCGATTCGGCCCCCGGCCGTAACCGCTTGAAATGGCTTGCTCAATCGCCCCGGCCCACGGGGCGATCGGCCGTTACAATGGGTTAGAAAGCGTGATTTGGCGGCGTCCTCGGCCACGACTAGTCTTGCCACGAAGCGGGCGAGAATCGGGTTTTTCTGGGGCGGGGTACGCGAGCATGGCGGGTGGCCGAGTAACGGGCAAACAGAGTACGCTACGCCGCAGCGCGACGGTTTCGGGCATTGGTGTCCATAGCGGTCGTCCGGCGTCGCTGACCATCCATCCGGCCGAGGCGGGCAGCGGCATCTGCTTCCAGCGCGTCAACGGTGATGATGGTCACGATCCGGTTCGTGCCCACTACACCAATGTCAGCACCACCGACTTCTGCACAGTGGTCGGGGTCAACGGTTCTTCGGTGGCGACGATTGAGCATCTGATGGCAGCGCTCTCGGCGCTCGATGTCGACAACGCCATGATCGAGATCGACGGGCCGGAGGTACCGGTCATGGACGGCAGCGCCGGGGCGTTCCTGGAAGCGCTCGACGAGGCCGGCATCGCTGCGCTCGATGCGCCGCGGCGCGCCATCAGGGTGATGCGTCCGGTCACGGTGCAGATCGGCGATTCCCGTGCCGAGTTCCTGCCTTATGACGGCATGCGCATTGAGGTCGAGATCGCCTTCTCCAATACGCTGGTCGGGCGGCAGATGTTCGCCGCCGATATCGATAGCGCGGTGTTCCGGCGCGAGCTGGCGCGGGCGCGCACCTTTGGCTTCCTTGCCGATGTCGAGGAGCTTTGGGCACGGGGCCTCGCCCAGGGTGCCTCGCTCGACAATTCGCTGGTCATCGGCGACGACCGGGTGATCAACCCGGAGGGGCCGCGCTTCGCCGACGAATGCGTGCGCCACAAGGCCCTGGATACGATCGGTGACCTGGCGCTTGCCGGTGCGCCGATTCGCGGGCTCTATCGCTCCTATCGCGGCGGCCACAAGCTCAACGTCAAGGCGCTGGGGACGCTGTTGGCGGAAGACGACGCGTGGACGTGGGAAAGCGACGCTGCGGAACGGCATGAAGTCGCCGGGCGCGCCGCGCTGCATGCGGCCGCGCTCGGTCCGGAAGCGGCCTGATTTTTCGTCGCCTTCACCTTTTTCCTGGTGCGGCGGCGCGCCGCGGCCGGAAATTGCCACAAATTGGTGCGATTGACCTGCCACCCGGAGACATGGCGAAGCCGACGGTTTTCGGCTAGAAAACAGCGGCTTGGATTGTGAAGCAGGCGAGAGGCGGGCAGGGCGTGCGATCGGGATCGGATTGGTCGGGTGGGCCGGCGGCCATGCAGCGGCTGGCGAGGCTCAAATGGGCGGTGCTCGCGCTCGCCCTGGTCGGGCTTGCCGCCTGCTCGAAGTCGACGTCCGGCACCCCCGACGCTTTTGCCAATGATAAGCCGGCGGGCAACCTCTACAATGAGGGCTTGGCCTATCTCAACGGCGGCAAGCTCAAGGATGCGACCAAGAGCTTCGACGAGGTCGATCGCCAGCATCCCTATTCGGAATACGCCCGCAAGGCGCTCATCATGTCGACCTTCTCCAGCTACAAGCGCGGTGATTTCGACACCACCATCGCCTCCGGCAACCGCTACCTGGCGCTCTATCCCGGCAGCCCCGATGCGGCCTATGCCAACTATCTGATCGGCCTGTCCTATTTCCGCCGGATCCCGGACGTTACCCGCGACCAGGGCATGACCCGCAAGGCGCTCGCCGCCTTCGAGGATATCGTCAACAACTATCCGGATTCCGAATACGTCACCGACGCCAAGGACAAAGTCGTCGCCTGCCGCGACCAGCTTGCCGGCAAGGAGATGCAGATCGGCCGCTATTATCTCGAGCAGCGCAACTATCTGGCCGCGATCAACCGCTTCAAGACGGTGGTCACCCAGTACCAGCGCACGCGCCATGTCGAGGAGGCGCTGGAGCGGCTGGCCGAGGCCAACATGGCGCTTGGGCTCACCGGCGAGGCGCAGACCGCAACCGCGGTGCTGGGGCACAATTTCCCCGACAGCCCCTGGTACAAGGACGCCTACAAGCTCATCAAGACCGGTGGGCTGGAGCCGCGCGAGAATACCGGGTCGTGGATCAGCAAGGCGTTTGCCGGCAAGAATACGAGCTGATTCGGTTCCGCCTGCCGCCGGAGCGGCCATGCTCGTCGCCCTTGCCATACGCGATATCGTCATCATCGACCGCCTGAACACCGACTTTTCGGCCGGTCTGACCGCCTTCACCGGCGAGACCGGTGCCGGAAAGTCGATTCTGCTCGACGCCCTGTCACTGGCGCTCGGCGGGCGCGGCGACGCCTCGCTGGTGCGCGACGACAGCGCCCAGGGCGACGTCACCGCGGTCTTCGACATCGCCGGCGATCATCCGGCGCGGGCGCTGCTTGCCGACAGCGGCATTGCGGCTGATGGCGACCTCATCCTGCGCCGCGTGCAGGGCGCCGACGGGCGCAGCCGCGCCTTCGTCAACGACCAGCCGGTGTCGGTCGTGCTGCTCCGCCAGCTCGGCGCGGCACTGGTCGAGATTCACGGCCAGCATGCCGACCGCGCCATGGTCGAGCCATCCATGCACCGGGCGCTGCTCGATGCCTTCGGCCGGCTCGACGATCAGCGCGAAGCGGTTGCCGCGGCCTACGCCGCCTGGCGGGAGGCCAATCAGGCGCTCGCCCGGCTCCGGGCCCAGATCGATGCCGCCCGTGCCGAGGCCGACTATCTCCGCGCCGCTGTCGACGAACTCACCGCGCTGGCGCCACGGCCGGACGAGGAAGAGGCGCTGGCCGACAGGCGCCAGCAGATGATGCGTGCGGAAAAGATAGCCGGCGACATTGCCGAGGCCCATGAGACGGTGGCCGGAGGCGCCTCGCCGGTGCCGACGCTGGCGAGCCTGGTGCGCCGGCTGGAGCGCAAGGCGCCGGAGGCCGGCGGCCTGCTCGATGGCACGGTTGCCGCCCTCGACAAGGCGCTCGCCGCGCTGGAGGAGGCGGAGCAGGGGCTCGCCGCGGCTCTTGCCGCCACCGATTTCGACCCGCGCGAGCTGGAGCGCACCGAGGAGCGCCTGTTCGCCCTGCGTGCTGCCGCGCGCAAGCACCAGGTCACCGTCGCCGACCTGCCGGCGCTTGCCGTCCGCATGGCCGGCGACCTTGCCGCGCTCGAATCGGGCGAGGAGCGTCTCGCCGCGCTGGACAAGGCGGCCGGCACCGCGCGCACCGCCTATGATGCCGCCGCCAAGGCGCTGTCGAAGGCGCGGCGCGCCGCCGCCCGGCATCTGGAGAAGGCGGTCGCCGCCGAACTGCCGGCACTCAAGCTGGAGCAGGCGGCCTTCATCGTCGAGATCGACAGCGATCCCGGCCAGCCGTCGCCGAACGGCATCGACGACATCGCCTTTCATGTGCGCACCAATCCCGGCACCCAGCCGGGACCGCTGATGCGGGTCGCCTCGGGCGGCGAGCTGTCGCGCTTCCTGCTGGCGCTCAAGGTGGCGCTCGCCGATCGCGGTTCGGCGCCGACCCTCATCTTCGACGAGATCGACACCGCCGTCGGCGGCGCCGTTGCCGACGCCATCGGCGTGCGTCTGGCGCGGCTGGCCGAGCGCGTCCAGGTCATCACCGTCACCCACGCACCACAGGTGGCGGCGCGGGCCGGCGTCCATCTCCTGGTCGCCAAGCAGACGATTGCCGGCGGCAAGGCGGTCACCACCCGCGTCACTGCGCTCGATTCCGTGCGTCGGCGCGAGGAGATCGCCCGCATGCTGGCCGGCGCCGTGGTCACCGAGGAGGCGCGGGCGGCGGCCGACCGCCTGATCCTCGGCGCCGCGTGACAAGGCACGAGCCAGCCTTTCTCTCCACGCGTTCGGGTGTGGCATGGCTCCACGCCATGCTCCGTTCATGCCCGGCCCCGACCGGGCATCCAGGCCAGAATCCGCGCAAGACCCGGTGCTCGATGGGAATCTCGCCTGGGTTCCGCTTTCGCGGGAACAAACGGGGAAGACTCCGTCGGCGCTGGGCTCGGCCGGGCTGCGTCAGCCGTGCCGCTTGCCTAATCGGCCGCAATCGTGTCTGAAACGCCCGGCGACGCGGCTACACTGGAGTTGGTAATGCGGGAAAGCGCGGAGAAATCGGGGCAATCCAGCGGCGGATGCCGCGCAGGACCCGCCAGTTTCCCGCCTGACGCGCGGCTTCCCAGGGAGGCCGCAACCCGATGAAAGAGCGTACCAGCATCATCGTCCTGTTCGCGACGATGGTCATCTACGTCTTCGGCATCGGCGTCATGCTGCCGGTGATTCCGCTCCTGGTGAAGGAGCTGTCGGGCGATGCCGTCGGCAAGGCCGCCACCCTCTACGGCCTGCTGCTGTCGCTCTATGCGCTGATGCAGTTCCTCTTCGGCCCGGCCTTCGGGGCGCTGTCCGACCGCTTCGGCCGCCGGCCGGTCATGCTGGTGTCGCTGGCCGGCCTCGGCATCGACTACATCCTGCTGGCGGTGGCACCGAACCTGTGGATCGTCGCGCTGGCGCGCATCATCGGCGGCATCATGGGCGCGTCGGTGGCGACCGCCACCGCCTACATCGCCGACATCACGCCGCCGGAGAAGCGCGCCGCCAACTTCGGCCTCATCGGTGCGGCCTTCGGCGTCGGCTTCATCGCCGGTCCGCTGGTCGGCGGCGTGCTTGGCGAATACGGCTCGCGCGTGCCCTTCTATGCCGCGTCGGCGATCAGCGTCATCGCCTTCTTCTTCGCCTTCTTCCTGCTGCCCGAGTCGCTTGACCGGGCCCACCGGCGCCCGTTCCGCCTCAAGGAGGCCAACCCGATCGGTGCCTTCATGGTGGTGCTGCGCTACCGGTCGGTGCTGGCGCTGCTCTCGCTGTTCGTCATCGCCCAGCTTGCCGAGCGCATGCTCGAAGCCAACTGGGTGCTCTATACCGGCTACCGTTTCGGCTGGACGGCCTATCAGGTCGGCATCTCGCTCGCCGTCGTCGGCGTGCTGGTGGTCATCACCCAGGGCGGGCTGGTGCGCGTGGTGGTGCCCAAGATCGGCGAGCGCCTCACCGTCAACATCGGCTTCAGCGTCGCCGCCATCTGCATGGTCGGCATCGCCTTCTCCTCGCAGGCTTGGATGATCTACGCCATCATCGTTCCCTATGTGCTCGGCTGGGGGCTCACCGCGCCGGCGGTGCAGTCGCTGATCACACGCGAGGTGCCGCCGACCGAGCAGGGTATCCTGCAGGGGGCGATTTCCAGCGCCCAGACCGTTACCGGCATCATCGGCCCGCCGGTGGCCGGCACCGTCTTCGGCTATTTCATCGGCCCGGCGACGCCGGTCCATCTGCCGGGCGCGGCCTTCCTGCTCGGCGCCATCCTGTTCGTCGTCGGCCTGATCGTGGCCCTGACGGGCATTCACGAGCACGCTCCTGCCAAAACGCCCGACTGAACCCTTGCCCGCCGGCACGGCTCGGGCAAATCTCGCCGGGATGGGTGAGGAGATGTGACGTGGCGAAAGCGGCTGTGCCGAAGAAATCGGTCGAAGAGCTGAGCGCGGCGGAAGCCGCCGCGGAGCTGGAGCGTCTGGCGAAGGAAATCGCCGGCCACGATCGGCGCTACTATGAGGACGACGCGCCTGCCGTCACCGATGCCGAGTATGATGCGCTCACCATTCGCAATGCGGCGATCGAGGCGCGCTTTCCCGAACTGAAGCGCCCCGACAGCCCGAGCGAGCGGGTGAGCGGGGCGCCGTCCGGCAAGTTCGCCACCGTTCGCCACGCCGTGCCCATGCTGTCGCTGGAGAAGGCCTATACCGACGAGGACGTGAGAGGCTTCATCGAGCAGGTGCAGCGCTTCCTCAAGAGCGACGAGCCGGTGGGGCTCACCGCCGAGCCCAAGATCGACGGCCTGTCGATCTCGCTGCGCTACGAGGGCCGCAAGCTGGTGCAAGCGGCGACGCGCGGTGACGGCGTCAACGGTGAGGACGTCACCGCCAATGTCCGCACCATCAGGGACATCCCGCAATCCTTGCCCAAGGCCGCACCCGACCTCGTCGAGGTGCGCGGCGAGATCTATTTCCGCAAGGAGGATTTCCTCGCCCTCAACGAGGCGCAGCGGGCAGCCGGCGCCGAGCCTTACGCCAATGCGCGCAACACGGCGGCCGGCTCGCTGCGCCAGAAGGACCCCGCAGTCACCGCCTCCCGCGCGTTGCGGTTCTTCGCCTATGCCTGGGGGGAGGTGAGCGCGCTTCCCGCCGAGACGCAGTTCGGCGTCGTCGAGGCCTTCGGCAAATGGGGCTTCCCGGTCAATCCGCTGATGCGCCGTTGTGCCGGGGTTGCCGAGGCGCTGGCCGTCTACGCCGAGATCGAGAAAGAGCGTGCCGCGCTCCCCTATGACATCGACGGCGTCGTCTACAAGGTCGATTCGCTCGGCCTTCAGGAGCGCCTCGGCATCCGCAGCGCCTCGCCGCGCTGGGCGATCGCCCACAAGTTCGCTGCCGAGCGCGCCACCACCAAAGTCGTCGGCATCGACATCCAGGTCGGACGCACCGGCGCGCTCACACCGGTGGCGCGGCTCGAGCCGGTCAATGTCGGCGGCGTCACCGTGGTCAACGCCACACTGCATAACGAGGACTTCATCCGCGGCTATGGCCGCGACGGCCAGCCGCTGCCGCTGCGCACCGACGCCGACGGCAAGCCCATCGACATCCGCATCGGCGATACAGTCGGCATCCAGCGTGCCGGCGATGTCATCCCGCAGGTGCTCGACGTCGACCTTTCGGCGCGGCCCAAGGGGGCAAAACCTTACGAATTTCCCAGGATCTGCCCGTGCGAACTGAAGACGGAAGTCGTTCGCGAGGCGATTGCCACCGGCGGGGAGGGCATCGTGCGGCGTTGCTCGGGCGAGTTCGCCTGTCCCTTCCAGCGCAAGGAGCACCTGATGCATTTCGTCTCGCGCGCTGCCTTCGACATCGAGGGGCTGGGCGCAAAGCAGATCGAGTATTTCTATGACGAGGAGCCCGACCTCCCCATCAAGGCGCCGGCCGACATCTTCACGCTCGCCCGCCGCGATGCCGACAAGGGCGGCGTGCTCAAGACGCGCGAGGGCTTCGGCGAGGTTTCCGTGCGCAACCTTTACGCGGCGATCGAGGCGCGCCGCACGATCGCGCTGGAACGCTTCATCAATGCGCTCGGCATCCGCCATGTCGGCGAGACCACGGCGCGTCAGCTCGCCCGCGCCTATGGCTCGTGGCAAGCCTTCCACGATGCGGCGCTCAAGATCGCCGATGGCGACATGGTCGCGCGCCAGGAGATGGACGATATCGATCAGATCGGCGAGACGGTTGTCGAAGCCGTCGGCCGCTATTTCGGCGAGGCGCACAATCGCGACGTGGTCGAGGCGCTCTCCGCCGAGATGCGTGAAATCAGCGATGCCGAGCAGGCGGCGACCGAGACGCCGGTCGCCGGCAAGACCATCGTCTTCACTGGTTCGCTGGAACGCATGAGCCGTGACGAGGCGAAAGCCATGGCCGAGCGCCTCGGCGCGAAAGTCTCCGGCTCCGTGTCCAAGAAGACCGATCTGGTCGTTGCCGGGCCGGGCGCCGGCTCCAAGCTCAAGGACGCGCAGAAATACGGCGTCGAGGTCATCGACGAGGCCGGCTGGTTCAAGCTCGTCGGCGAGCCTGGATAGCGCCGCCATCAATGGGCGCGCTATGATCGGCGACTGAATTTCGGGGGGCGACGGATGAACGGGGCGGCAGCAGATCGGCCGGGGACAGGGCCGCTCGACGTGGCGCGGCAGGAGATGCGCCCGCATGAGCGGCTGATCTGGGCGGACAGGCCGAGGGGCAGGGCGCGCAGCAGCCCGGCGCTTGGCCGCATCGTCTTCGGCCTCATCTTCGGCGGCTTCGCCGTGTTCTGGACCTCCGCCGCCTGGCTGATGACCCGCGGCGTGTCGAACGACGTCTTCGGCCTGTTCTTCCCGCTCTTCGGCATCCCGTTCATCGTGGTCGGCGCCGGCATGGTGGTGGCCGGGTTCAAGAACTGGCGCGATGGCGGCGCCACCGTCTATGCGCTCTCCGAGGAGCGCGTGCTCATCATCTCGGGTGCACCGAAGCGCACCGTGCGCTCGCTCGACTTGACGGCGATCCGCGGCGTCGAGCGGGTGGAAGGCGAGGGCGGTGCCGGCACGATCACCCTTCTCGTCGCCGGCGCCACCACCATGCGCGAGGTGCTCGCCGGCGTGCCGGACGTGGCGCGCGTCGGCGCGGAGATCGAACGCCTGCGCACCCTTGCCAGTGAGGAGCAGGCGCCGCCAACCGCGATCTGAGCTGTTTCACCACGGGCTCGCGGTATCGTCCCCTCTCCCCCAGCGGCAGGGGCTTTCAGCCCGGGTCGACGTTGTCGCGGGTCGTCTCGGGGTCCTCGCTGGCATAAGGCAGCGCCATCAGCTCCGCCCACATCGCCTCGGGGATCGGCCATGCCGCCCATTCGAAGGTCTGGGCGATGCGCTCCGGCCTGCTGACGCCAACGATGGTCGAGGTAACCCGGTCGTCGCGCAGCGAGAACTGCAGGGCCGCCGCGCCAGTCGGTACGTCGTAGCGGGCACAGATCTGCTCGATGCGGCGGACGGGCGAAAGCATCGCCTCGGTCGGGTCCTGATAGGCGTAGCGCGTGCCGGTGTGCGAGCCCTTGGCGAGCACGCCGCTGGCATAGGGCGCCGCGTTGAGCACGGCGATGCCCTTGGCGACGCAGAAGTCGATCATTTCCTCGGCGTTGCGGTTGGCCAGCGTGAAGCGGTTGTGGGTGATGATGGCGTCGAAGTCCCAGTCCTGGAGCAGCTTCATCATCACGTCGACGCGGCCGGCGGCGAGCCCCACGGCGTCGACCAGCCCCTGTTCCTTCAGCCCGAAGAGCACGGAGAGCGCGCCGCCCGGTGCGGACACGTCCTTGAGGTCGGTGGCATGTTCGGGGTCGTGCAGATGCATGAGCTGGACGCGGTCAAGGCCGAGCGCCTCAAGACTGTCCTCGAACGAACGCCGTGCGCGGTCGCCGTCGAAGACTTCCGTGTCGAAATCGCGGTCGAGCTTGCTCGACAGAACGAAGCCGTCGGGCAGGCCGCCGATCTCGCCGAGCACCTCGCCGATGCGCTGCTCGCCGCGCCCGAGGCCGTAGTTGCGCGCCGTGTCGATGAAATTGACCGGCGAGGCGAACATCGCCCGCAGCGTCGCCTTGGCCCGCTCGGCATCGACCGTATAGCCATAGGCCCCCGGCATGCTGGCGAGTTGCGTCGTGCCGAAACAAAGCTTCGACACCTCAAGGCCGGTGCGGCCAAGCTTCACCTTTCCGATCTGTCCCGCGGGCATCAATTCCCCTCCCAATGCTCTTCCGACACGTCTAGCGCACCAGCGCCGGGCTGGTTGCGTGCAGTTCCATATAGCCGCGGGCAAGGGCGGCAGCCTCGCACGCGACGATCCTTGCATAGTCGGTCAGCGGCCGGAACGCGATCCCGCCGAGCAGCAGCGTTGCCCGCGAAGTGGCGGCCGCACCGTCGGCAAAGGCGTCGGCGAGTGCGGCCTGCATGCGCGCGATCATGTCCGCGTCCGCGGTTGCGGCGGTGACGAATGGCGGCGCCGGTGCCGGCTCGCTGCGGCAGAGGATGCGCGTTCCGGCCAGAGCCGCCGGCCGGTGGCGCGCGATGAGGGCGTGGAGCACACCGTCCATCGCCATCACGTCGGCGTCGCCGCCTGAGAGCATGGCGAGGCTCGCCATGTGGGCGCCGCTCACCTTCACCGCGCCAAAGAAGCGGCCGTCGCGGCTGAGCGGCGCAACGAGAGCGCGCAGCGCGTTGGTGCCGGAGTGCGAATTGAAGCCGTTGACGACACAAGTGCCGCCGCGGAGGTCGTCGAGCGTGCGTGCAGGCGAGTCCGCCCGCACCAGGACGACGCTCACATAGTCGGAGCCGTCGCAGCCGGGGGCGTCGTATTTGGGCGTGGCCAGCACGGTCAGGCAATCGGCGAAGCCATAGACGACGTCATAGCCGCAGCACTGGCCGAACAGCAGGCCGGGATCGGCCAGTAGCGTCGCGACCGGCCGATCGCGCGTCAGGCGGGCCGGAACCCCGTCGATGCCCTGCCGGCCCAAGTGGCGGGCGATGACCGCCCACAGGGCATCCTGTGCGGCGCGGGTTTCGGGCAGCTCGTACCAGAGCAGGCAGGCAAGGCAGCGCGCGGGCACGTCAGCCGTCGCGTTTCAGCCGAGCGGTCGGCAGGCGTCGGCCAGCCAGGCCCGCTCGGCGTCGTCGAGCAGGGCGTCGAGCCTGGCGGAGAGGCCGGCGTGATAGGCGTCGAGCCAGGCGATCTCGTCGGCTGTCATCAGCGCCGTCTCGATCAGCCGGCGGTCGATGGGGGCGAGCGTGATCGTCTCGAAGCCCAGCATCGGCCGGTCGCCGCCGGCGATCTCGCGCGGCTCGGTGACCACCACCAGGTTCTCGATGCGGATGCCGTATTCGCCGGTCTTGTAGTAGCCGGGCTCGTCGGAAAGAATCATGCCGGGTTCCAGCGGCACCGTGCCGAGCTTGGAGATGCGCGCCGGCCCCTCATGCACGTTGAGGAAGGAGCCGATGCCGTGGCCGGTGCCGTGGTCGAAGTCGAGCCCCGCCTGCCACAGCCATTGCCGCGCCAGCGGGTCGATCTGGGCGCCTGAGGTGCCGGCGGGAAAGCGCGCCATGGCGACCGCCAGATGGCCCTTGAGGACGCGGGTGAAGCGGTCGCGCATCTCCGCGCTCGCGCGCCCGATGGCGACGGTGCGGGTGATGTCGGTGGTGCCGTCGCGATATTGCGCGCCGGAATCGACGAGATAGAGCGAGTCCGGCGCGATCGTGCGCGCCGTCTCCGGCGAGGCGCGATAGTGGACGATGGCGCCGTTGGGGCCAGCGCCGGAAATCGTGTCGAAGGAGACGTCGACAAGCTCGGAGCCGTCGCGGGTGGCGGTCTCGGCGCGCAGCGCCATCAGCTTCTCCGCTGCGGCGATCTCGTCGATGGTGCCGGTCGGTCCCACCTGGTCGATCCAGGCGAGGAAGCGCACCATCGCCGCCCCGTCGCGGATATGGGCGCGGCGGGTGCCGGCGAGCTCGGTCACGTTCTTGCGCGCCTTGGGCAGCACCGCCGGGTCTGCCGCCTCGATCACCGTGCCGCCGGCTGTATGGATGGCCGCCGCGATGGCGTTGGCCGTCGTCTGCGGGTCGAGCATCACGCGGGCGCCGGCCTTGCCGAGTTCGTCAAGCCCCGCGCCGAGCGCCGCCGGCTCGCGGATTTCGGCAAGCTCGGAGAGCGCGTCGCGCACCGCATTGGAGAGCTTGCGGCCGTCGATGAAGAGCGTCGGCTTGCCCTTGGCGGGCAGGATGGCGAAGGCAAGCGTTACCGGATTATGGGCGATGTCGCTGCCACGGATGTTGAAGGTCCAGGCGATGGAATCGGTGAGCGCCAGCACGGCGGCGTCGGCGTGCTTCTCGCCAATCGCCGCCTGCAGCCGGGCGATCTTGTCGACGCTGGATTCGCCGGAGAGGGCCTGCGGGTGCAGCACGACGGCGCCGAGCGGCGGGGCGGGGCGCTCGCTCCACACGCGGTCGAGCGGGTTCTCCTCGACCGGGACGAAGGCCGCCTCTGCCTCCCGGCAGGTCTCGCTGAAGCGGCGCACCTCGCTCGCCGTCATCAGCCAAGGGTCGTAGCCGATGCGGTCGCCCTTCTTGAGATGGGCGGCGAGCCAGGTTCGCGGAGGATTGTCGATCAGGTGCTCGGGCGCGAATAGCGCCGCATCGGTCTCGGCGCGGACCTGCAGGGTATAGCGTCCGTCGACGAAGATCGCTGCCTCACCGGCAAGCACGATCGCCGTCCCGGCCGATCCTTTAAACCCGGTTAACCATGCCAGGCGTTCCGCCGAGGGCGGCAGGTACTCGCTCTGATGCTCGTCGGCGTGGGGAATGATGAAGCCGGTGAGGCCGGCGCGTGCCAATTCCTTGCGCAGCCGCGCCAGCCTGGCGCCGTGCCCGGTCGTGCCGTCCGGCGCGGAATCCTTTTCGTTCATGGCTCTTTAGTAGAGGCAGTCAGGTCCGGCTTCAATGGAGCCGGTGGCGCTTTTGCGGTGAGCACGGCGTGGCGTCGAATTGTGCATTGCGACAATTACATCAGAATTATGACGCGCCGCAATAAGCGCATATCTGTCATGCCTTTGCAGCTATTCTCTCGTATGGCGTTGGGCGTTACCTCGGGTGCGCTGGGGAGAGCGATTCGAACCCGGAGTCAGGCAGCGTGTGCTGCGTGGCTCCCTTGAGCAGGAGCCAGCCATGGCGACGAGAACATTCGGCGACGTCCGTAACCGTACCGCGCCGCCACGCAGCATCCTTCGGCGGGCGATGGCCAACATGATCGCAGTGCGCGAGGCGCAGGGCCACCGCCGGGTCAGTGCGCATTTGCTCGGTCTCGACGATGCGTCGCTGGCCGCGCTCGGCTACGACCGCAAGATACTGGAAGACGCCGGCCGCGGTTTCGGGCCGCTGTAGCGAAGACCCTCGACAAGAGCGGGGCTCGCAGAGGGCGACCTCCCCCTCAAGAGGAGGGTTGGGAGTCTGTGGGTGCTGTGGTGCCAACGCACACTCGTCTTCCGCGCGTCGGCCGCCTCAGCACCAGCGTCAGCCAGTCTTCGACGATCATCGAGCGCACCAGCACCAGCCCCGTGCCGCGATAGGTGGCGACGATCCGGGCACGCTGCGCCGGCAGCAACCCCGAGAGGATCACCGTGCCGCCCGGCGCCACCACCCGGCGGATCGCCGGCGCCAGTGCCGCCAGCGGCCCGGCGAGGATGTTGGCGACGACCAGATCGTAGGGCGCGCCATCCCTGAAGGCGCGTCCGTTCAATCCGACGGCAGTGAGCGTGCGCACATAGGCGGCGACGCCGTTCAGCCGCACGTTCTCTTGCGCCACGCGCGTCGCCACCGGGTCGATGTCGCTGGCGAGCACCCGTGCCTTGGCCAGCTTGGCGAGCGCGATGGCGAGCACGCCGGAGCCGGTGCCGACGTCGAGGGCATTGACGATGGGCCGCGTCTTCGCCTCGCGCGCGATGGCCCTCAGGCAGCCGATGGTGGTGCCGTGATGGCCGCTGCCGAAGGCTTCGCCGGCCTCGATCTCCAACCCCAGGTCGTTCGGCTTGAGCGCGCCGCGATCATGTGACCCGTAGACCAGAAAACGCCCGGCGCGCACCGGCTTCAGTCCTGCGAGGCTCTTCGCCACCCAGTCGGTGTCGGTGAGCGCGGCGATGGCGAAGGCGCCGAAGCGGGCGAGCGCGGTGCGTTCGGCCTTGTCCGGCGCCTCGTCGAAATAGACCACCACCTGCCAGCGGCCGGGCGCGATCTCGCTGGCATCGACGGTCTGCTCGCCGAGCAGCAGATCGTCGGCGATCGCCGCCATCAGGGCGATGGCCTTGTCTTCGGAAACGGGGAGGGTGGCGGTCCAGGTCATGGCCGCTGAGGAAGCCGATCCTGCGGCTGCCGTCAACCGGCGACATTTATCGGACTGTCACCGCAGAATCACGCCGCTGCACTGCGCTCAAGAAAATGGAGGACGCCGCGGCGGGCGGGGGTGGGGGAAAAGCCGCGACGTCCTCTTGTTGGCCGGCAAAGTGAGGGGAACTATGCCGGCGGGTTCTGTGGCTGCTGGTTCGGCATGTCGCCGAGCTTCAGCGTGATCGTCTTGGACTTGCCGTTGCTCAGCACGTCGAGCTTGACCGAAGTGCCGGGCGCGATGGCGGCAACGTCCTGGGCCAACTGGCGCGGGTCCTTGACCGAGGTGCCGTTGACGGCGGTGATGACGTCACCGGGATGGATGCCGGCCATGGCCGCCGGACCGCTGGGGTCGGGCGTCGTCACCAGCGCACCTTCGGCGGTCTTCATGCCGAGGCTGTCGGCGATCGGCTGGGTGACGGTCTGCACCTGCACGCCGAGCCAGCCGCGGGTGACGTGGCCGTTCTGCTGGAGCTCGCCGACGATGGTCTTGGCGATGCTCGCCGGCACGTCGAAGCCGATGCCGACCGAGCCGCCCGACGGCGTGTAGATGGCGTCGTTGATGCCGACGACGTTGCCGTGCATGTCGAAGGTCGGTCCGCCGGAATTGCCGCGATTGATCGGCGCGTCGATCTGCAGGTAGTTGTCGTAGGTGCTCATGCCGGTGTTGCGGTGGAGCGCCGAGACGATGCCGGCGGTGGCGGTGTTGCCGAGGCCGAACGGGTTACCGATGGCCACCACCCAGTCGCCGACGCGCGGCATCTGGTCGGCGAACTTGACGTAGGAGAAGTTGTTGCCGGCGTCGACCTTGAGCACGGCGACGTCGGTGCCGGGATCGGTGCCGATGACGCGCGCCTTGTAGGTCTTGCCGTCGCTGGTGGTGATCTGCACCTTCTGGGCGTGATCGACGACGTGGTTGGCGGTGACGATGTAGCCGTCGGGCGAGATGAAGAAGCCGGAGCCTTCGCCGACGACGAGCTGCTGGCCCTGCTGCGGCATCTGCGGAACGCCGGGCATGCCGAACTGCCCGAACGGATTGAACGGCAGGATGTTGCCGCCGCCGTTGCCGTTCATGCTCACCGGCTGTTCCAGCTGCACCCTCACCGACACGACCGCCGGACGAACGCTGGTGATCAGGTTGGCGAAGCCGCTCGCCGGATTGGCGGCCGTCTGCACGGCGGGGGCAACGGTTGCTGCGTGGGCGCTGCTGGCGGTGAAGGCGGGAAGCTGGGAGCCGACGGCGCCGAGGGCCACCAGCGCGACGGCGGCGACCGAGGTGAGCAGGGTCAGACGGCGGCGCGCCTGAGGATCGGGTGCGGGGGATTTGGCATTCGGGGTCACGATAGCCTCCATCGAAAAGAAGGGCGGGTGATTGCGGTGCTCCCATTACTTGTCGCTCGCGGCTTACAAGCGCCTGTCCGCGCCATGAAAACTTGGACATGTTTGCGAAGATTACGAGTGCCTGTCCGCGGCATGAATTCTTGGAAAGGTCCGGAGCAAAGCCCGGAGCTTTGCTGGGTTCTCAGCGAAGCTTGTGGCGAAACGTCCCGCCGGCGTCGCTAGCTCTGCCGCAATGGCGCGCTACCTCGGTGGCCATCGGCTCCGCGAAGACTCTCTTGTCCGTCGTCGCGCTGCCCTGAGGGCGACATCAACATTGCCCGGCAGCCTCGCGTGCGCTGTCGGCACTTCAGGGAAGGAGCTCCAAATCATGTCCGATAAGACCGACCGCGATGCCAAGGCCGCAGGCCGCCTGTCCGTTTCGCGCCGTGGCCTCCTCTTCGGTTCGGGTGTCGCAGCATTGTCGCTCGCTGCAGCCAACGGCATCGGCATCATGCCGGCCCAGGCTGCAACGGCTGCCAAGCTGCCCAGCCACCCGAAGTGGAAATTCGTCTTCGTCAATCACGTCACCACCAATCCTTTCTTCGTGCCCACCCAATACGGCATCGCCGATGCCTGCGCGGCCTTCGACTGCACATGGCAGTGGACGGGCTCGCAGACTTCGGTCGCTTCGGAGATGGTCAATTCGTTCAACGCGGCAATCGCGGCCAAGGCCGACGCCATCGCCGTGTCGCTGGTCGACCTGCACGCCTTCAACGATCCGGTAAAGCGGGCGATGGACGCCGGCATCCCGGTGTTCTCGTATAACGCTGACGCCGCCGGCAACGACCGCCTCGCCTATATCGGCCAGGATCTCTACGCCGCCGGCGAGTCGCTCGGCAAACGCATCGCCGATCTGGTCGGCGAGGGCACCGTCGCCGGCTTCATCGCCACCCCCGGCCAGCTCAACATCCAGCCGCGGCTCGATGGTGCCAAGGCCGCGATCAAGGCGTCGGGCAAGAACATCACGCTGGAGGAGATTGCCACCGGCCCGACGGTCAACGAGGAGGTGTCGCGGGTCGATTCCTATTATGTCGGCCACAAGGACCTGAAAGGCATGTTCGCGGTCGATGCCGGCAGCACCCAGGCGGTCGGCGCGACCATGAAGAAATACGGTCTCGCCGCCCAGGGCGTGCATGGCGGTGGCTTCGATCTGCTGCCCAACACGATCCAGGACATCCACGACGGCCATCTCGACTTCACCATCGACCAGCAGCCCTATCTGCAGGGATTCTACACGGTGATGGAGATGGTCATGTTCAAGCTCTCCGGCGGCCTCACCGGCCCGTCTGAGATCAACACCGGCCTCAAGTTCGTCACCAAGGGCAACGTCGACCCGTACCTCACGACCAAGAGCCGCTACGAAGGCAGCTCTTCCGACGAGAAGGTGCTCTCGCGCAACGGACCGATCGCGGTGTGAGGAGTGACGTGCCATGCGGGCTGATCCAGCCACGTATGGCGACCCGGCCGGCTCGCGTGTCACGCGCGAGCCGGCGCCGCGTCGCCGGTTGATTTTCCGCGTCGGCCAGTTCCTGCTGCGCTGGCGCGAGGTGAGTATCGTCATCGCTGCTCTCCTGCTTATCATCTATTTCCAGTCGACCGCCAACGCGTTCCTGTCCGGCGACAACATCCAGAATCTGGTCGATTTCACCGCGACCACGGCGATCATCGCCGCCGGCGAGGTCATGGTTCTGGTCGTCGGCGAGCTCGACCTGTCGGTCGGCATGGTCTACGCCTTCGCGCCCTTCGTCATGTTCTTCACGGCGGCCGCCGGTGCGCCCATGTGGCTGGCGGTGCTGGTCGCGCTTGCCGCCTCCGCCGGTATCGGCGCCGTCAATGCCGCCATCACCATCCTGCTCGACGTGCCCGCCTTCGTCACCACGCTCGGCACGCTGTTCGTGGTCAACGGGCTGACGCTCACCATCTCCGGCGGCTTCCCGGTGCAGCCCACGGCTGGCGCCGTCTTCACCGCCATCATCGGCGGCAGCGTCTGGGCGCGCCTGGCGTGGACCCTGCTCATCGCCGTCGTCCTCCAGTTCGTGCTGTTGCGCACGCGCTTCGGGCTGCACACCATCGCCACCGGCGGCAACCTCATCGGCGCGGCCGAGGTCGGCATCAAGGTGAGGAGCATCAAGGCGGCCAACTTCATCCTGTGCGCCATGCTCGGCGGCTTTGCCGGCATCATCGATGCCTTTCGCATCGGCTCGATCGATCCGCTTGCCGGCGGCTCGCAGATCATGTTCGCGGCCATCGCGTCGGCCGTCATCGGCGGCACGTTGCTCACCGGCGGCCTTGGCACGGTCATCGGCGCGCTGGTCGGCGCGCTGGTGCTCGGCATCCTCAAGGACGGTTTCTCGCTGATCGGCATCAGCGCCTACACCTTCGACATGATACTCGGCGCCGCCATCCTGGTGACGATGGCGGTCAATGTGCGCTTGATGCGCATACGCGATCAGGGACGCGGATGATGACGGAAACGAACAGACATACGGTGTTGCGCGCCGATCACATTGCGAAAACCTTCGGCCCGGTCACGGCGCTCCGCGACATCACCATGCATCTCGACCGCGGCGAGGTGCTGGGGCTGCTCGGCGACAACGGTGCCGGCAAGTCGACCTTCATGAAGATCATCACCGGCTTCATCCAGCCGTCGAGCGGTCAGCTTTATTTCGAGGGCGCGCCGGTGCATCTGCGCTCGGTCGGCCATGCCCGCGCGCTCGGCGTCGAGGCAGTCTATCAGGACCTGGCGCTCATCAACCAGCTCAACGTCTATCAGAACATGTTCCTCGAGCGGGAGCCGGTGAAGGGCGGGCCGCTCGGTATCCTCGACCGCAGACGCATGCGTGAGCAGGCTCAAGCGTTGCTCAAGCGCATTGGCGTCAACATCCCTTCGGTCGATGCGGAAGTGGCGAAACTCTCCGGCGGCCAGCGCCAGGCGATCGCCGTCGCCCGCTCGGTCTATCAGAAGGCCAAGGTCCTGCTCCTCGACGAGCCGACCGCGGCGATGGGCGCCAAGGAGTCGGCGATGATCCTCGATCTCATCCAGCGCCTCAAGGAGGAGGGCGAGGTTGCCATGATCGTGATCGCCCACAACTACGCCCAGATCTTCGACGTCTGCGACCGCATCAATCTGATCGAGAACGGCACCATCACCTTCGACAAGCGTACCTCGGAGACCTCCGTCGGCGAACTCACCGACATGGTGGTCAACGAGTACCGCAACGCGCGGATGGGGCTGAGGGCTGGGTAGGGCGGCGGTCATGTCAAGCATCGGGCGACACTTCATCGGCGACCCCGGCTCGCCGCTCCCTGTCAAAGGGTCGGTGTCCGTTCGGGACATCATGTCGAAAGCTCCTGCTGCCTGGCGGGAAGGCGACGGTCCGCCAGGCGGCTTGACCCCCGGAGTTCGGCGAGGAACGGACGGTTCGGTGCGCCATGCACCGCTCCGGCGATGTTCCTCGACGGCACTCCAAATTAACAGCAGTTGGAAAGGAACTCCCATGACTGGAATGGCATTACGTCCCGTGAGCAAGGGTCTTGGCGTCGTCGCGTCCTTCGCAATGGTGCTCAGCATGTCGGCAAGCGCGTTCGCAGCGACGCCGAATCTGTCCGCCAACTCGTTCTCGGCCGATTTCTCTGCGATGGCCCAGCTCAAGTCGCTGGTGGCGCAGGGCAAGGGTAAGATCGGCGTGCTGCTGCCGGAGACCACCACCTCGGCGCGCTACACCTCGTTTGACGAGCCGTACCTCAAGAAGGCGTTCGAAGCCGCCGGCCTCGCGCCCGACCAATACATCATCACCAACGCGCAAGGCAGCGAGTCGACCGAACTGACCCAGGCGCAGTCGGACATCTCGCAGGGCGCCACGGTCCTCCTGATGGACCCGATCTCGTCCGGCGTCGGCGCGTCGATCGAGACCTATGCCAAGCAGCACGGCGTCCCGGTCGTCGACTATGACCGCCTGACGCTCGGCGGCAGCCGCGGCCACTACGTCAGCTTCAATAATGTCGCGGTCGGCAAGCTGATCGGACAGGGCATGGAAGCCTGCCTCGCCGACTGGAACGTCAGCAAGCCCAATATCCTGGTGATGGCGGGCGCGCCCACCGATAACAACGCCACGCTGTTCAAGCAGGGCTATATGAGCGTTCTCGAACCGGCGTTCAAATCGGGCAAGTATGTCAATGTCGGTGAGCCGGCCGGCACCTGGGATCCCGCGACGGCCCGCACGACCTTCGAGGAACAGTACACCGCCCACCCGAACATCAATGCGGTGGTGACCCCCAATGACGACAACGCCAACGCCGTCATCTCCTATCTGAAGACGCTGAAGGTCCCGCCCAAGAAGTTCCCGGCCACGGGCCAGGACGCCACGCTGACCGGCATGCGCAACGTGCTGTCCGGCTATCAGTGCGGCTCGGTCTACAAGCCGATCTATCTTGAGGCCCAGGCCGCTGCGGCGCTCGGCATCTACCTGCGTGCCAACGTCACGCCGCCGAAGGACCTGATCAACGGACAGACGATGGATTCACAGCAGAAGAAGGAGGTCCCTTCGGTCCTGCTGACGCCGCTGTGGGTCACGCCGAAGAACATGGCCGCCACGGTGGTCAAGGACAACTTCGTCAACGCCAAGGACCTGTGCGCCGGCGATCTGGCGAGCGCCTGCACGGCAGCGGGCATTTCCGGGTAACCACGGCAAAGGATGGCGACACCGGCGATGGCTGAGTCAAAACGTGAGACCCTCACACCCCTGCTCCGGGTGAGAGGCGTAGAAAAACACTTCGGAGCGGTACAAGCCCTCGCCGGTGTCGATCTCGACGTGCCGGCCGGTCGGGTGACCGCACTTGTCGGCGACAACGGAGCCGGCAAGTCGGTCCTGGTCAAAAGCATCGCCGGCATCCACGAACCGGATGCCGGCGAGGTCATCTGGGAAGGCAATCCCGTCCGCATCCGCAGCCCGCACGATGCGGCAGCGCTCGGCATTGAGGTCGTCTACCAGGACCTGGCGCTGTGCGACAATCTGGATGTCGTCCAGAACATGTTCCTCGGACGCGAGCGGCTGAAGAACCGGCTGCTCGACGAAGACGACATGGAGCGGGCCGCGGTCAAGACGCTGTCGGGCCTGCAGGTGACCACGCTCAGGTCGCCGCGCCAGGCGGTGGCGTCGCTGTCTGGCGGACAGCGCCAGTCGATCGCCGTCGCCAAGGCGGTGATGTGGAATTCCAAGCTCGTCATCCTCGACGAGCCGACGGCGGCGCTCGGCGTCGCGCAGACCGAACAGGTCCTCAGGCTGGTCAGGCGGCTGGCCGATCAGGGCCTGGCCGTCATCATGATTTCCCACAATCTCAACGATGTCTTCGCGGTCGCCGACCGTATCGCGGTCCTCCGTCTCGGCGAGATGGTGGGCGAGGGCCCGGCATCGGAATTCGATTCGCAGCGTGTCGTCGAACTGATGACGACGGGACGCTCGGATCGCCGGCCGAGGGCGGACACCGGTGAGGCCGATACCGGGTACTCCGACCCTGCCGCGCGTGAAGCGGACGGCGATCCGGAGGCTTCGCCGGCCTCTGCCAAGGCGACCGCGGATGGAACCGCCGCCGCCTCTCCATTCGCCGGCGGCACCCAGAGCTTCGGCGTCTATCTCCACACCCTGTGGTCGCGGGTTCTCGCGGGACAGAGCGGCGTCCTGCCGGTGGTCCTCGGCGTGATCCTGATCGCCATCGTCTTCCAGAGCCAGAACAGTAAGTTCCTGTCGGCCGGCAACGTGGTCAATCTGCTCGTCCAGGGGGCGGTGTTCATGCTCATTGGCATGGGCGAGGTGTTTATCCTGCTGCTCGGCGAGATCGACCTGTCGCTCGGCTATGTCGCCGGCATCGGCGGAACGGTTGCCACCATGCTGGTGCAGTTCAACATCGCCTGGCCATGGTGGGCGGCGGTGCTGGCGGCGCTCGCCGTCACCTCGGTCCTCGGCTTCGTGCAGGGAACGCTGATCACCCGGCTCAGGCTTCCCTCCTTCGTGGTGACGTTGGCCGGCCTCCTCGGCTTCCAGGGCGTCATGATCCAGTTGCTCGGCACCGGCGGCACGATTCCGATTCCGGACCAGACCATCAACAACTTCGCCAACGGGACGCTGAGCCGTTCGAGCGGGTGGATCCTGACCATCGTGGTTCTGCTCGTCTTCGCCGGCATCACGGTGATGCGCGACCAGCGGCGGCGGGCGAGCGGTCTGGTGGCGCCGCCGCCGGCGCTGACCGCGCTGAAGATCCTGGCGGCGGCCGTCGCCGGCGTGGCGCTGCTGCTGGTCACCAACATCGACCGCGGCGTGCCGGCCTACCCGCTTTCCGGGATGCCGTGGGTGATCCCCATCGTGTTCGCCGTGCTGGTGACTTGGTCGTTCGTTCTCGGGCGCACCCGGTTCGGGCGCTATGTCTACGCCATTGGCGGGAGCGCCGAGGGTGCGCGGCGCGCCGGCATCAATCTCGCCGGCATCCGCACGCTGGCCTTCACGCTCGCCGGAATGACCGCCGGCATTGGCGGCATCATCTACGCCTCCCGCCTGCAGTCGATGTCGACCAGCTTTGATGGCGGCACCATCGTGCTCTACGTGGTCGCCACGGCGGTGATCGGCGGCACCAGCCTGTTCGGTGGCCGCGGGCGCCCGCTGCATGCGGTGCTCGGCGGCGTCATCATCGCTGCGATCGTCAACGGCATGGCGCTCCTCGGCCTGCCCGCCGCGATCCAGTTGATGGCGACCGCGCTGGTGCTGTTGGCCTCGATCACGGTCGATGTGGTCGTGCGGCGGCGGGGCGAGACCGCGCGTTGAGGCGCTCCGGTTTTCGGATTCGATTCGCACTGGCATCCGCGACAGGTTCTGAAGTCGATCGACGACGGCTGCCACAGTCTGTTCTCACCGACACAAACTGTTCTCTTGCCAACACTCGCTGCATGAAGTCTGATCAAGGTTCGCGTCGGCGGCGATTTCAAGCTGGACTGATCGAAGGCATTCGATGCTCTGTCTGTTTGGCTTGGTCCGTCGAGACGTGACTTGGGCGACGAAGCCTAAGCGTCAGAGCAAATGTCGTGACTTAACACATGACCTAAGGGGGATGACGGACATGAAAGCACGATATGCATTGTTGTTTGCGGGTGTATTGGCGTTCGGTGCACTGAGCGTGGGGGTCGCCGGCGCCGCCGATGAACCCAAGATGAGCACACTGAGCGCCGCCGATCAGAGTGACATGAGCGCCAAGGCGACGCTGGCCAGCGGACTGATCACTGTCGGCCGGGCCAACAAGGATCCGCTGATGATGGCGGCGGCGGTGAAGCTTCTCGCCGAACTCAATTCGCCGGTCATGGATCCGGCTTCGGCCGGCGGCGAGCCGAAGAACTACGACGTGGCGGCGCTCATCACCGAGGCCAAGGGCTACGCCGGCACCGACAAGACCGTCCTGACCGAGCTCTCGTCGATCAGGGAGCCGATGGCGGGCAACGAGCGGCGCTATTGCGTCTGGGCCTGGCAGTGCAACTACTGGGGCTATTGCGCCTATTGGTGGGCCTGCCGCTAGGCACGCGATTCGGTCGCAGGGCGGCCCGCTCCGCCCTGCGGCCCTCGCGGGGTTCGAGGTACCTGCAGAGGGGGGAAAGCGCCTACTACAAAAATTCCCTGGTGAGGCAGCACGGGAAGATAAAGATATTGAGATCCCTTTGAATTTGAGCGCAGATGGACCCACGTCGCTTGAAGACATATCTATTTCTTTGCGCTGATGAACAATTCTTTTGGCGCGGTTCATACAAATCAATGTCTTCCGACAAAATATGACGATTTTCTATAGAAACTGAAAATTCAACAAGACGCGCGTCTTTTTTGGGTATGCCTGCAACTCGTAAGAATTTCTTCAGATGCGGCTGCCTTTTAAAAGCGTAAAGCCGAATCTTTCCTTCGAGCATTAGTCTGCTGATCTCCGCTTGTGCAAACTCAGCGTAATGGCCGCCAGGTTCTACGTATTCTGATTGTATTAAGTTTTCGTCATCGCAGGCAAGATGGCAGACTCCAAATATATAGTTAAATGCGTTTGAATATATATCTGGTATTCCATCCACTATTTCTTTAACGTAAAATCGGAAGCAATTTCCATCGATCACAACGCGCTCAGCAGGCATTTTCGCGTGCTACCCTTGATAGAACAAATCTAGTTGACGGGGAGCTTCAGTTCTCTTTGGTGCCTGTCGTGCCCTTGCGAGCAGCAACGTCTCGGTCTGCCGCTGCGGAAAAAAGCCTCCAGGCCAGTCCGGCACGAATTTGCCATCGGAATCGAGGCCGATGCGGGTTACGACTTTGTCGCCCTGTTGGTCTTCAATGTAGAAGATGCGAATAGCATCGGGATTGATATCGCCACGTGCCACGTGCGTGGCCACACGAACAACCAAATTGTCGCTGTGAGTCTCAACAAACATCTGGCCCCCGAAAGAGGCTAAGCCCACGAAAAACGAACCCAGCGAAGCTTGAGCATTGGGATGCAGGTGAATCTCCGGTTCCTGCACAACAAACATCGGAAATCTATGCCCCGGTTGCTCGCCACGCATGAAAAGATTCAAACCACCAACCAACACCGGCAGCACCTGGCTACAACCAAAACCGACGTCACAGATATTGTGTTGTTTCCCCCTAAAATCAATTATACAAACTTCAAAGTGACGCGGGGTAAGGCTATTTACCTTTATGCCCTTCGCTATGCCGTTTACTTCGAGCCACTTTGAAATTTGTTCTTCGAATCCAACGCGGAGGCTTCCTCGACGCGCAGAGTCACTAACAAGCATGTTCACGCCGTTCATGCCCGTGCGCCCGATGCTACTTGGAGATTCGCCCGTATAGAGGTAGGTTCGTTTTGGTTGCTCGCGAAATGGACTTAGCGAGTTGAAATTTCTAAACGTCTCGCGGATTCGCATGTCACTATTTCGAAGGTTTCTGTCAATATCTTTCAAAAACTCGAAATTAGCTTGAGATTTTTCTTTTTCAGACATGACATAATAGCGAGATATATTAGCGTCAAACGGCCAGAAACTCAAAAACGCTGGCCGCTTTGGTGCTGTTTCCGGGAAGAAATTACTGTATGGAAAATTTCGCAAGCGAATATCGATGTTGTCCTTTCTTGAAACATAGCTGTATATTTGTTCCTGTCGATTTGACAATTGAAATCGCACAATTTCGAGTTCTCTACGTTGAGTGCGATATTTGACGTCAAATGTCACTTCGACGTTGTCAATGGCGAAATCGATTCCAAAGACAGTTCTGGGGTTGTTGCCGTGTACGACATCTTGGTAGGTGCCGAGTTCTTCAAATGGGCCATTTAGTAGCAGTGGGCTGGCTATAGTTGTCCTATTGTTTATTGTTTGCGCCAGTAGATTGATCGCGCTCAATACGGACGACTTCCCGGAGTTGTTGGGCCCGATAAATAGATTCAAACGCGAAAAATCGAAAGTCTGCTGGTGGTAGGCGCGGAAGTTGCGGAGTGTTATCGATCTAAACATAAGCGCGAGTTTAGTGCCGCTCGACGAAGCTGTCGAGCACGCGCTTCTGGCCGGCCTTCTCGAAGTCGATGGTGAGCTTGTTGCCGTCGATCGAGCCGATGCGGCCATAGCCGAACTTCTGGTGGAAGACGCGCTCGCCGACCGAGTATTCCGAGGTCCCGCCGATGACGCTCTTGGCCACCAGCTCGCCCTCGATCAGCCGCGGGCCCGAGGCGAGCGGATTGCCATAGCCGCGTTTGCCGGCGCCAGGACTGCCGCCGCCGCCGCTCTTCTCGCGGTTCTTCTGCGCCCGCTGCCAGCCGGGCGTGGCATAGGTGTTGGCGAAGGGATCGCGCGCATCGAAGCGGCTGGCGCCATAGGCGCCGCCGCCGTAGCCGCCATAGTCGCTGCTCTCCTCCTGCACCTCGACATGAGCCTCGGGCAGCTCGTCGAGAAAGCGCGAGGGGATGGACGACTGCCACAGCCCGTGCATGCGCCGGTTGGCGGCGAAGTGGATATGAGCGCGCTTGCGCGCCCGGGTGATGCCGACATAGGCGAGGCGGCGCTCCTCCTCGAGGCCGGCGCGCCCCTGTTCGTCGAGGGTGCGCTGCGAGGGAAACAGTCCTTCCTCCCAGCCGGGCAGGAAGATCACGTCGAATTCCAGCCCCTTGGCCGAATGCAGCGTCATGATCGAGACTGCGTCGTTGCCGGCCTCGCTGTCGGCGTCCATCACCAGGCTGACATGCTCGAGGAAGCCGGTCATGGAGTCGAATTCCTCCATGGAGCGCACCAGCTCCTTGAGGTTCTCCAGCCGCCCGGGCGCGTCGGCCGAGCGGTCGGCCTGCCACATCTCGGTATAGCCCGACTCCTCCAGGATGATCTCGGCGAGTTCGGTATGCGAGAGCGCCTCCATCTGGGAGCGCCAGCGGTCGAAGGCGGCGAGAAGATCGCGCAGCGAAGCGCGCGTGCGCGCGGCGATCTCGTCGGTCTCGACGATCTCGGCCGCGGCGGCGGTCAGCGGAATGCCGCGCGCCCGTGCCCGGTCGTGCAGCAGCTTCACCGTCGTCTCGCCGATGCCGCGGCGCGGCGTGTTGACGATGCGCTCGAAGGCGAGGTCGTCGGCGCCCTGCGCCACCACGCGGAAATAGGCGAGCGCATCGCGGATCTCCTGGCGCTCGTAGAAGCGCGGGCCGCCGATGACGCGATAGTTGAGGCCGAGCGTGACGAAGCGGTCCTCGAAGGCGCGCATCTGGAACGAGGCGCGCACCAGGATCGCCATCTCGTTGAGCACGACGCCCTGGCGCTGGAGCTGCTCGATCTCTTCGCCGATGGCGCGCGCCTCCTGCTCGCTGTCCCAGGAGGATGCGACGGCGACGCGCACCGCTTCCGGGTCGTGGCTGTCGGTGAACAGCGTCTTGCCCAGCCGCCCCTCATTGTGGCTGATCAGGTGCGAGGCGGCGGCGAGGATATGCGGCGTCGAGCGGTAGTTGCGCTCCAGCCGGATCACTTTGGCGCCGGGAAAATCCTTCTCGAAGCGCAGGATGTTGTCGACCTCGGCCCCGCGCCAGCCATAGATCGACTGGTCGTCGTCGCCGACGCAGCAGATATTGGCCTGCGCCTTGCCGTCGCGCGGCGGCTTCGCCTGCGCCAGCAGCCTCAGCCACAGATACTGCGCCACGTTGGTGTCCTGATACTCGTCGACCAGCATGTAGCGGAAACGCTGGTGATAGTCGGCCAGAACGTCCGGATTGGAACGCAGGATCGACAGCGGCTCCAGGATCAGGTCGCCGAAGTCGGCGGCATTCAGCACCTTCAGCCGCGCCTGATAGGCGGCATAGAGCTTCTTGCCGCGGCCGTCGGCGAAGGCGCGCCCGTCCACTTCCGGCACGTCGGCCGGCGTCAGCCCGCGATTCTTCCAGTGGTCGATATAGCCGGCGAGCTGGCGCGCCGGCCAGCGCTTCTCGTCGATGCCCTCGGCCTGGATGATCTGCTTCATCAGGCGGATCTGGTCGTCGGTGTCGAGGATGGTGAAGTCGCCCTTGAGCGAGGCCATCTCGGCATGCCGGCGCAGCATGCGCGCGCCGATCGAATGAAACGTGCCGAGCCACTGCATGCCCTCGACGACGCCGCCGATGAGGTCGCCGACGCGAGTCTTCATCTCGCGCGCCGCCTTGTTGGTGAAGGTCACGGCGAGGATCTGCCAGGGCTTGGCGCGGCCGGTGCCGAGCAGGTGGGCGATGCGGGTGGTGAGCACGCGCGTCTTGCCGGTGCCGGCGCCGGCGAGCACCAGAACCGGCCCCTCGGTCGCCTCGACCGCTTCGCGCTGCTCCGGGTTCAGCTTGTCGAGCCACGGCGTGCCCCGCGCGCCGGAAGCCCGCGCGGCAATGCCGCCCGCTTTGGGCTCCGGCGGTGCAACAGTCTCCCTCCCTCCCTCTTGCGGGGAGGGGGGACCGGCCGCAGGCCGGTGGGTGGGGTCGCCATCCTCAGGCGGCCCGCTGTCGATGCGCTTGGCTGGGTCGGTCATTGCCCCGGCGACTACCACGAATCTAGGCTGAGAACACTATAGCAACAGATGGGGCGCCGATGCGGCGGCGGGGAGGGGCGAACCGTGTGCCGCGTCCCCGTCCGGCGCGGTTGGCACGCCCGCTCACGCCGCCGGCAGGCAGACGCCCTCATAGCCGCGGCCCATCGTGGCTTGCATGCGCGAAGGCCGGTCGGGCGGACGACAGGCGACGACGGTCAGGCCATCGAGATTGGACGGCAGCGACGACAGGGTGGCGTCGCCGGGGTCGAACTGAGCGCTGGCGCCGGGCTGGATGATCGCGGTCTGCGCGCAGGGGGCGGGGTTGATCTCGCCGGGCAGGCACAGGCCGACCGCGATCGGCTCGTCGCAGATGTTGGCGACCTCACGGGGCTGGACCTCGCCCAGCATGCCGCGCGTGCAATGATTGACGTCGGCGCGCAGCGAGGGGCGCTGATAGGCGCCCGTTGCAAGGTCGAGGAGCGGCGGCAGCACGACGGCGACGGCCGCGCCGGAAAGCAGTCCCGCCCACAGCGACACGCGTGGCCGGCTGTTCAGGCGGTGGCTGACGGTGAGCACTGCGAGCGCGACCAGGACGCCGATGAACACCTGGTCGAAGGTGACGACGGGCAAAGCGGGCAGCGCGGGCGTGGCGCGCCACGCCGCGGCCGCAAGCGCCAGCGCCCACGGCATGGCGAAGGCCGCTGCGATGCCGATCAGGGCGAGCGCCCAGAGCGGCGGGCGCGGCTTGCCGGCGCGCACGCGTAGCACGCTCACGAAAAGCACCGTCGCAAGGCCGCTGAACATGGCGCCGGGGAGGAATTCGGGCATTTCGGGCTCCGTTTCACTGCCCCTTGCAGATCGGTGTCGGCCGCGGCGGCGGCGGCGGGTGGTCCCGGCGGTATTGCGCGATGAGCGGACCCAGCGTCTCGTCCGACCAGTATTTCGGCGTGCCGATCGCCTTGAGGCAGGCGGCGTTCCAGTAGAGCCCGAGCGCGGACAGCGACCGCTTGGCCGCCACCGCCGCTGCGACCGCCTCGATGTCGGCGGACTCGGGATAGATGTAGACCGTCGTCGGATCGCCCTTGGTCATCGCCATGATCGCGTCGGCGTCCGTCTGCGACCAGCTCGTGCAGCCATTGCTGCGCCCGCCGACATAGCTCACCGGCGTCCCGCGCGGCACGTAGCCGTCGTGGTTGGCGTAGCGGCTGTCCGGCTTCTTCAGCATGCAGACGCCGTGCAGCACCACCGCCGCATGGCCGCCAATCTCGCGCTTCCGCGCATTGGCCGTGTCGCCTTCGCCCTCGAACTGGAGGAACGGGCGCACCAGCACGGCCGTGCTGTGCTTGCCCGTGCGGTAATAGCCCTTGAACGAGGTCTTGATCTCGGCGGTCACATAGGCGCCGCCGGTGGTCAGGCTCGAATCCTGCGCGTTGCCGAAGTTCTTCGCGCACGTCCGGCCATTGCGGAAGTCCGGCAGGCCGCGCCAGTTGCGGCCGGCGCCGTGGCCGGACGAGATCGCGCGGAACGACTGGCTCGCCTCGCAGATGATGTAGAAGCGCAAGCCCGGCGCGCCCTTGTCGACCGTGTTGGGGCGGGTCGCATCCATGGCGAAGTAGCAGGGGTTTTTCACCTCGCCCGCGGCGACCTTCTGCTCATAGAGCGCCCGCGCCCGCTCCAGCACGACCTGCGTGATCTGGCCGTTGTCCTCGCCGACATGCGCGGCGAGCCAGGCCGGAATCTGCGGCTCGTCGGCGGAAGCGCGCCCCGCCAGCGCAACGGCGATGACGGCGAGCACCACAGCGAGGATGGTGGCGACCCACGCAAGGGCAGAGCGAGGGGCCCACGGCGCCGCCCCGCCGCGTTCCAGCGGTTCGGCAGTCTCCATCCCTCCCCGGAACGGGGAGGGAGGACCATGCGAAGCCGTAGGCGCAGCATGGGGAGTGGGGTTGGTCATTCGCCCGCGTCTCTGCCGAATCTGGTGCCGCGGGCACTATAGCAAGAGATGGGCGCGGATGCGGCGGCGGGGGCGTTCCAGGCGCCGCCCCGTACCCCGTCGTCATTCCGGCGAAGGCCGGAATCCAGACGGCTTCACCGCACCTGCAGCGAGCCTTGTCTGGACCCCGGCTTTCGCCGGGGTGACGAAAGTAGATGCTGCGAGGCCGTGCCACAGACACCCAACCTCCCCCTTGAGGGGAGGTCGAAATCGCGTGAGCGATTTCGGGAGGGGGTGAGAAGGATAGGGAACGGCTCACGTAAATTGCTATACGGACATTCCGCATAGGCGGAGAAACGAGGACGGTGATGACGAAGCGCAAGAACCGGATACTGGAAGGCGCCAGGCAGGCGCTGGCCATCGCCAGGGGCGAGGTCGACCCGTCCGCCTATGTCATCCACGTGCCCGACGAGATCGACGTCAAGGCGCTCAGGCGCAAGCTGAAGCTGTCGCAGACAGCCTTCGCCAAGCGCTATGGCTTCAGTACCGCGCGTATCCGCGATTGGGAGCAGGGGCGATCAAGGCCTGATGGCGCCGTGCGTGCCTATCTCTTGGTGATCCAGCGCGAACCGGAGGCGGTCAATCGGGCGCTCGCGGCTTAGAACGAGGGGCGCCGGCAGACAAGAGGGGGGAGGCCGCGGAGGTTAGCGTGTGCCCGACCGTGCTCTAGACCAAGCGTTGCAACCGTAGCTGCTGAATGCGATACCCGCGCGACATCCGTGAACATACGTCGAATTGAGAGCGAGGTTCGCCGATAGTCCTCTCGGGAGAATATTATGGCCGCCAGTCGGTACCAATTCGAGAGCAAAGGAATTGGAGACCTGCTTCGTCAGGGCCGGCTTGCTGTGCCGCCAAACCAGCGATCCTATGCTTGGGAGGATCGGCACATTCAAGATTTGCTAGAAGATCTTGAAGTGGCAATTTCGAGTGATGACGACGAGTATTTTCTCGGAACCGTTGTTCTGGTTGAAACACCCAAGCAAGCGCCTTCGATTGCGGACGGGCAGCAGCGCCTTGCGACAGTGTCCGTGCTCCTTGCTCGTATCCGTGATCGCCTGCACAGGATCAATCGAACTGCCGCGGCGGGTAAAGTCGACGATGACTTCTTGCGATCGGTGGATATGGAAACGGAGGAACGCGTTCCTCGGCTAGCGTTGAACTTGGAAGACAACGAATATTTCAAGGCGCGCATCCTTGCCGGTCCCGGAGACAGAGACTTCAGCGCGGACGAGCGCGCGAAAGAGGCGATGAGGCCATCCAACAAACGCCTTCTTGCGGCTTCCGAACTGATTGAAGGATTCGTGACGGCACTGCTGGAACCTGTGCGTCATGACAATCAGTCTGCGGTTTTGGCCCGATGGGTCCGATTTCTCGAAAACAAGACCACCGTTGTAGTCGTCCGCGTTTCGGATGAGATAGGCGCATATCGGATATTCGAGACACTCAATGATCGGGGCCTGCGCGCCTCGCAGGCAGACATCTTGAAAAACTACTTCTTCAGCAAGTCAGGTTCTCGGCTCGCCGAAGCGCAGTCAATGTGGAACGCGATAGCGGTGGCTGTGGAAACGCTCGGTGGAGATGAGAACGATCGACTGGTCACATATCTTCGGCATCTCTGGGTTACAACGCATGGCCCGACGAAGGATCGGGAACTTGCGGCTCAGATCAAGGACGAAATTATTGGGGAGACAAAGCCGCGCGCTGGATCGACCCCGGATCCTGCCAGGCAGCGCGCCGCGGTTCGCATCGCGCCCGGGGAACGGCGAAGCGATCCGCCGTTCGTCCCCGCGGCCGCCTAGCGGCGCGCAATCACGGACAGGCGAGCAGAACCGGGGTCTGGCCGTTGCCGGTGTGGGCGCCGCGCAGCCGGCCCTTGATCGACAGCGCGCTGCCGTCGGCCGGGTGAAGGGCGGGGCAATTGAGCTGGATGTTCATCGCCATCGGAATGCCCCGGCTGACGATGTCGGCGTCGATGCAGAACGGCGTGTTCACCCTGAGAAGCGTGGCGCGCCGCGAGGTGTCTTCCAGCGGGTCGCGGACGACGCCGTCATCGGGGGGCGCCACCTTGGCGAAGTAGTGGCCGGCGAGGGTGACGACCTGTCCGTAGCGATAGCACTCGGCGGCCGAGGCCGAGGCGGACCAGGCGATGGCGGCAAGCGCCACAACGAGGAGGACGGGCAGGCCGATCGGCGGGCGCCGCCGCGTCAGCATGCGCAGCAGGACGTCGTGGACGACTTCCGTCAACGTCCGGCGTTCGGCCCGGCGGCCGTACCAGCGGTACAGCCGGCCCATGGCAGCCGTACCGGCGAACCACGCCTTGCCGATCGCCTTCATTGCAGGTCGCTCTCGGCGACGACGCGGTCGTAGCGCTCGAGGTCGCTCTTGATGATGTACCATGGTTCGCCGTTGTTGACCGGGCGCCGGGCGACGATGCGGTACCGGCCGGTGGGGGCCGTGCGCGTTCGGTCCTCGTTTGTGAAGGTGATTGACTCACCAACGGCAAATTTGTGCTCGATCATGGCATGGGTCGCTTTCTCTTGTCGGTCATTGCAGCAGCCGTCCGCCCGAGACCAGTTCGGGCGACACGGCCGGGTCGTTTGCGCGCCCCTAGCTGGCGGCGGTCAGCATCTCGGCGCAGGCGGAGGCGACACCGCGGACCGGGTCCTTGCTGCCGGGCATCGTCGCCCAGCC
This sequence comes from uncultured Alphaproteobacteria bacterium, assembly GCA_963785065.1. GTDB lineage: Bacteria > Pseudomonadota > Alphaproteobacteria > Rhizobiales > Kaistiaceae > CAVSRC01. Next base: position 481,277 of record CAWATX010000003.1, on the reverse strand, counting down.
ACCCTTCTCGACGTAGTCGGGCTGCTTGTAGCTGCTCAGGGCCTTGAGCTCGGCGAGTTTGGCTGTCGCATCCATCTCGCCGTGGAACTGCGTCACGCAGATGGGGGCGAGGGCGGCGACCACGGCGCTCTTGGCGCTCTGGGTTGCGGCCTGTACGGCACTGCCGCCGGTCACCCAGCCGCCCCAGCTGAATCCGATGATGGCCAGGGCAACTGCTCCGCCTATGGCACCCCAGGCAGCCGGCTTGACTTGTGCTGACATCTTCATGGCGTTTCCTTTTCTCGTCTCGCTTGGTTTCAGGTCTGCTTGGTGCGCACCACGCTCCGCCCTCGGTCGCGGAGCAGGCGCGCGTCGGCGTGCACGGTGTTGGCCGTCACGCGGACCGTCATTCGGCAGCCACGCGGGAGAAGTGGTCGGCGGTCAGGGTGTAGAACGAGCGATGCTGGCCCGGTTCGTAGAGCTTGGTCGCAACCGCGAAGATGCGCTCCCGCGCCGCGTCGAAGGCCGCCAGGATGCCCGCCTCGGTGTCCTTCGTCTTGGGGTAGAGGATGAAGATCGCCTCCACCTCGAGGAAGAAACGCACCCCCATCGCGCTGTCGTGACCCCAGAAGCGAATGCGGCGCCAATCGGGATCGTAGCTGCGGCTTGCATTGGGGAAGCTGAGGCTCATGGTGCGATGTCCTGTGGGACCCAAGGAGCGCGTCGCTTCTCCCGGACATGTCGTGTCGGCCAGGCGCCTGCCGGCGCGTCTGCCTTCTACCGCTCGGGCCTGCCCGCCGTGCCGCCGTTGGCAGGTGTCTGCGGATGCGGCGAAGGGGTACGGCCAAGGGAAATGAACTTTCGAGAACAATGCCCGCAAGGTTCTGCAGTCATTGCATGTATGTAATATTCACAACAAATATTACAAGACAGACGGAATGAGATTATCTTCTTCCGCCTTTGTTTGGAGTTATTCAACTCAAGCTTTTTGGAGCTTACGGGAAAAAACTTGAAAAATCCAGGAAAAATCCAGGTTCTATTTTTTGGGTGTGACCGGCGGCGTAGGAAAAACTTGATCGTTTGCCGTGCCGTCCTGTCGGTGCCGTGCTTGTTTGGTCGCCTCCGATCCGCGGCCGGGAGAGGGGATGCTGCGCGCCGAGTTGCCCGGCAAGGCGTGGATCACCGGGAGAGGCCGGTGACGACGGGGAGGGGACCTGTGCAGGTCATTTCCCCCTCAAATCCCGCCCGAATCCGCGCCCCGCCCTTGACCGGACGGCGGCGAAGGTGCAGGAGGTCGCCACCTCCTGCCGCCCCCGAAAGCCAATGACCGACACCACCGCTACGCCCCCGGCTGCCGCCAATGCGGAATTCGCCGGGGAAGACCGCACGATTTCGCTGCCTGTTCTTGTCATCCTCGCCTTCCTCATCGGCATCGTGGCAGCGCTCGGCGCCGTCTTCTTCCGCTACCTGATCGCGGTCATCCACAACGCCGCCTTCCTCGGCAAGTTCAGCCTCTACTACGACGCCAACGTCTTCGACCCGGCAATCCCGTGGGGCCCGTTCATCATCCTGGTGCCGATCGTCGGCGGGCTCATCGTGGTGTGGCTGGTGCAGACCTTCGCGCCCGAGGCCAAGGGCCACGGCGTGCCGGAGGTCATGTTCGCCATCTACCACAACAAGGGCAACGTGCGCGGCATCGTCGCCGTCATCAAGTCGCTCGCCTCGGCGATCTCCATCGGCACCGGCGCCTCGGTCGGCCGCGAGGGGCCGATCATCCAGATCGGCGCTTCCTTCGGCTCGACGCTGGCGCGCCGGCTGCACCTCGCCCGCTGGCAGAAGATCACCATGATCGCCGCCGGCGCCGGCGCCGGCATCGCCGCGACCTTCAACACGCCGCTTGGCGGCGTGCTGTTCGCCGTCGAGCTGCTGCTGCCGGAGCTGTCCAACCGCACCTTCCTGCCGGTGGTCGTGGCGACCACCACCGCCACCTCGCTGGCGCGCTATGTCTTCGGCCTGTCGCCCGCCTTCCTGGTGCCCGAGGCGGCGCTGGCCGGCGGCTTCTCGATCACCTCGCCGATCGTGCTCACCGCCTTCGGCGTGCTCGGCTTTGCCGCGGGCATCGCCTCCTGGGCCTTCATCAAGTTCCTTGCCTGGTGCGAGGACGTCTTCCCCAAGCTGCCGGGCAATGCCTATACGCAGAACATCATCGGCATGCTGGTCATCGGCGTGCTCTTCTACGCCTTCATGCTGACCACCGGTCACGGCCAGACCGATGGCGTCGGCTACGCCACCATCCAATCGGTACTGGAAGGCGGCACCGTCGGCCTGCTGCTGCTCACCGCACTGTTCGTCGGCAAGCTGTTCGCCACTTCGGTCAGCCTCGGCTCGGGCGCGTCGGGCGGCATCTTCTCGCCGTCGCTGTTCATCGGTGCCACCCTCGGCGCCGCCTTCGGCTCGCTCGGCGCCCTGATCTTCCCGAATTCCGGCTTTTCGGTCGTCGAGTTCGCCGTGGTTGGCATGGGCGCCATCGTCGGCGGGGCGACCGGTGCCTCGATGACGGCGATCGTGATGATCTTCGAGATGACCCGCGACTACAACGTCATCGTGCCGCTGGTGCTGGCCGTGGCGATGGCCACCGGCGTGCGGCGGGCGCTCATCAAGGAGAACATCTACACCATCAAGCTACGCCACCGCGGCCGGCCGATCCCGGTCAACCGCCACACCAACATGTATCTGGTGCGCCAGGCGCGTGAGCTGATGAACCAGGACTTCATCGTCCTGCCGATCACCACCTCGATCGCCGACGCGCTGGCCAAGATCGCCGAGCGTCCGGGGGCGCACGTCATCGTCTCCGACGGGCCGCGCATCGCCGGTGTGGCGCGGCTGGCCGCCGGCTCCTATACGCCCGACCGCTATGCTGGCCAGACGCTGGAGAGCATCACGGCGGACAACTTCGTCGTCTCGCAGGACACCGCCATCCTCAATACCGTCATCAGCCGCATGAACCGGCGCAACCGCAACTTCTGCATCGTCGTGAACGACCGGGCGCGCATTCCCCGCGCCGAGGACGTGGTCGGTGTCATCGCGGCAAGCGAGATCGCCAACGCGGTGATCGCCAACCACTACGCCTGAGCGCGGCCGACGGTCAGCAGCCTGAGCGGGCGGCCGTCGATCGCCGCCAGGCCGAGGGCGATCAGCCCCATGCCGGCAAAATCGGCAATCGCCAGCCGCTCGTGCAGGAAGACGGCGCCAAGCAGGATGGCGCTCACCGGCACCAGGAAGGTAACGAGCATCAGGTTGACGGCGCCGGCCGTCTTCAGAAGCCGGTAATAGATGATGTAGGCGACCGCCGAGGAGAGGACGGCGAGCGCGATCAGCGCCGCCCACACCTCGACACCGGGCATGGCCAGCCTCCACGGCCGGTCAAAGATCAGCGCCAGCGGCACCATCATCACGCCGGCGGCGGCGAACTGGCCGGTCGCCGAGACGATCGGCGCATGGCCGGCGCGGCCGAAGCGGCGGGCGTAGATCGGCGATAGGGCGTAGAAGATCGAAGCGGCGAGCAGCGCCAGTTCGGCGAGAAGGTCGGTGCTCATGCCGGAAAGCGCGTCCGGCCCGATCATCACCACGACACCGGCAAAGCCGATGACGACCCCGGCGACACGGCCCGCCGTCATGCGCTCGTCTCCGGTGAGGTAGTGGGCGAGCACGACGGCGAAGAGCGGCGTGGTGGCGTTGAGGATCGCCGCGAGGCCGCTGGCGACATGGCTCTGCGCCCAGGCGATCAGGCTGAAGGGCACCACGTTGTTGAGAAAGCCCATGACGAGATAGGCGCGCCACGAGGCGCCGTCGCGCGGCATGGCATGGCCGGTCGCGCGCACTGCGACATAGAGCAGGGTGCCGCCAACCACCACGCGGAAGGCGACGATGGTGAGCGCCGGCAAAACCTTGATGGCGATGGCGATGTAGAAATACGAGCCGCCCCAAAGCAGCGCCAGCGTAACAAGCAGCGCCCATTCGGCGGGCGTCATGGTGCGGTTGACTGCGGGGGGCATGGCGGTTCCTGAAAGGCGGCCCCCGACGCGGGGACGAGCGTCCTTTCCCTAGCAGATGCCGGTTGCGGTGCATTCCGATTCCTGCGTGGCGCGGGCGATCTTGCTTGCCCGTTTGAACGCAATATGTATACAATTCTGATCTGTTTCAGGGGAGGAGCAGCGAAAATGGCGCGGAAAAAGCCGTTTCCCATGAATGCCTGGTATGCAGCGTCATGGGACTATCAGGTGAAACGGGCCCTGCTGCCACGCACGATCTGCGGCAAGCATCTGGTCTTCTACCGCCGCAGCGACGGCGTGGCGGTGGCGCTGGAGGATGCCTGCTGGCATCGCCTGGTGCCGCTCTCCCACGGACGCCTGCGCGGCGACGATGTGGTCTGCGGCTATCACGGCCTGGCGTACAATTCCGACGGGCGCTGCACCTTCATGCCCTCGCAGGAGACCATCAATCCGTCGGCCTGCGTGCGCGCCTATCCGCTGGTTGAGCGCCACCGCTTCGTCTGGGTGTGGATGGGCGACCCGGCGCTCGCCGACCCGGCGACCGTGCCCGACCTGCACTGGAATCACGATCCGGCCTGGGCCGGTGACGGCGAGACCATCCATCTCAGGTGCGACTACCGACTGGTCATCGATAATCTGATGGACCTCACCCACGAGACCTTCGTGCATTCCTCCTCGATCGGTAACGACGCGGTGGCCGAGGCGCCCTTCGAATCCCATCATTCCAACCGCTTCGCCACCGTCACCCGCTGGATGAAGAACATCGAGGCGCCGCCTTTCTGGGCCGGCCAGCTCGGCAAGCCGGGCAAGGTCGATCGCTGGCAGATCATCCGCTTCGAGGCGCCGGCGACCATTGCCATCGATGTCGGCGTGGCGCCGGCCGGCACCGGAGCGCCGGAGGGCGATCGCAGCCAGGGCGTCAACGGCTTCGTGCTCAACACGGTCACCCCCGAGACGGACGGCTCGTGCCACTACTTCTGGGCCTTCGTGCGCAACTACAAGCTCGACGAGCAGACGCGCACGACGCAACTCCGGGAAGGCGTGTCGGGCATCTTCGGCGAGGACGAGGCGGTGCTCGAGGCGCAGCAGCGCGCCATGGACGAGAATCCCGACCGCGTCTTCTACAATCTCAACATCGACGCCGGTTCGATGTGGGCGCGCAATCTGATCGACAAGATGATCGCAGCGGAAGAGCCCGCCGCATTTGCGGAGGCGGCCGAATGAGACAAGCCGGGCGCCGCGGCCAGGAACGCGACCGTTCGCAGACGGTGAAGGCGCTGCTCACCATCCGCGAGATGATCCTCGATGGCGCGCTGGCGCCGGGGGAGCGCATCTCGGAACTCGCAATCGTCGAGCGCACCGGCGTATCGCGCACGCCGGTCAGAAGCGCGCTCGCCCGCCTGTCGGAGGAGGGCCTGCTCGAACCGATTCCTTCCGGCGGTTTTTCGGTGCGCTCCTTCGGCGAGGGTGACATCCACGACGCCATCGAGATTCGCGGCGTGCTGGAGGGGCTCGCCGCCCGCTTCGCCGCCGAGCGTGGCGTGGCGCCGGGGCGCCTGCTGCCGATCAAGGACTGCCTCTCCGAGCTCGACGAGCTGGTGGCGGAAGGCCCGCTCGATCAGGAGGACTTCACCCGCTACATCGCGCTCAACGCCACTTTTCACCGTCTGCTCCACCGGCTTGCCGACAGCCCGACGCTTGAGCGCGAGATCGCGCGTGCCTCGGCCAAACCCTTCGCTTCGCCGAGCGCCTTCGTCATGGCCCAGTCGGCGCTGCCCGAAGCGCGCACCGTCCTGACCGTCGCGCAGGACCAGCATCGTGCCGTGATCGAGGCGATCGAGGGACGCGAGGGCGGCCGCGCCGAGGCGCTGATGCGCGAACACGCAAGGCTCGCCAACCGGAACCTGCGCGGGGCGCTGAGAAGCCGCCAGGCGATGGCGCTGGTGCCGGGGGCGGCGTTGATCAGCGGCCACCACGACTGATTGCCGGGAGGAACACTCATGCGCTTCTCGCTCCACTGGTCCGCGGCCAAGGTCGCCGGCATCACCGAACTCACGTCGTCGATCCGCCTCATCGAGATCGCCCCGGCCGGCGGCCATGCCGAACCGTGGCGGCCGGGCGCCCATATCAATGTCGGCGTGATGGTGGGCGGGCGGCCCGAGACCCGGTCCTATTCGCTGGTCGGCCGGCCCGAGCCGGGCCTCTATCGCATCGCCGTCCGCCGAGCGCCCGACAGCCGCGGCGGTTCGGCCTACATGCACGGGCTCGAGGCCGGCAAGACGCTGAAGATCTCAAATCCGCAGATCCTGTTCGAGATCGACTGGCAGGCGCCGGAGGCGCTGCTCATTGCCGGCGGCATCGGCATCACCCCCATCCTCGGCATGGCCGAGGCGATCGCCGAACACGGTACGCCCATGCGGCTCGCCTATTGCGGCAAGCGCCGCGCCGACATGGCCTTTCTCGCCGAGCTGGAAGATCGTCTAGGCGAACGCCTTTCGCTGCACGTCTCGGAGGAGGGGAACCGCATCGACCTCGACCACGCGCTCGCCGCGCTCAGTCGCGATGCCGTCTGCTACGTGTGCGGGCCGATGCGTCTGCTCGACGCGGTGCGTGCCGCCTGGGCACGCGCCGGACGGTCGCCGACCCGGCTTCATTTTGAGACCTTCGGGTCGAGCGGCCATTTCGCCGCCGAGCCGTTCGAGGTGCTCATCCCGCGCCATGATGTGCGGGTGACCGTCGGTGCGCATGAGTTGCTGTTGCAGGCGCTGCGCGCCGCCGGGGTCGAGGTGCTCTCCGATTGCGAGCGCGGCGAATGCGGCTTGTGCGCCCTCGACGTGATCGAGGCCGAGGGGGCGATCGACCATCGCGATGTCTTCTTCAGCGAGGAGCAGAAGGCCTTCGGCGGCAGGCTGTGCACCTGCGTCTCGCGGGCCATCGGCGGCCGCCTCGTCCTCGATACCGCCTATCGCTCCGATAGTGCCTGAATTGGCCGGGACGGCCGTCCGCTCGCCGCGGCAAGGCCGTTTCTGGCGCGATTGCCAGCGATTTCACCGCTTTGGCTGACAATCCCGATTTGCTACGCTAGCACGGGGCAGGGGAAGCGCTGAGGAACGCGGGATTCACGATGGCAATCCAGCTCGCAGTTGGCGCCACGGCGCGCAACGATGCCGGCATTCAGGCGGCGTTGCCGCTGTTGAAGCAGCGCTTCGGCGCCCGCTATGCCGATTCGGATGCGCTGCGCGAGCAGCACGGCAACCAGATGACCTGGCTGGTCAATCAGGCGCCGGACGCCGTGGTGTTCCCCGAGTTGACCGACGAGGTGGTCGAGATCGTGCGCATCTGCGCCGCCCACGGCGTGCCCGTGATCCCCTTCGGCGTCGGCTCGTCGCTGGAGGGCCACGTCAACGCGCCCTATGGCGGCGTGTCGGTCGACACGAGCCGCATGAACCATGTGCTCGCCGTCCACGCCGAGGATCTCGACGCCGTGGTCGAGGCTGGCGTGACTCGCAAGCAGCTCAACGAGTATCTGCGCGACCAGGGCCTGTTCTTTCCCATCGATCCCGGCGCCGACGCTTCGCTCGGCGGCATGGCTGCCACCCGCGCCTCCGGCACCAACGCCGTGCGCTACGGCACCATGAAGGACAATGTCATCAGCCTGACGGCGGTGATGCCCGACGGTTCGGTGGTCAAGACCGGCAACCGGGCGAAAAAGTCGTCGGCCGGTTACGACCTTGCCCGACTGATGATCGGCTCGGAGGGAACACTCGGCATCATCACCGAGCTGGTGCTGCGGCTGCAGGGCATCCCGGAAGCCATCGCCGGCGGCGTCGTTCCCTTCGCCAGCGTTGAGGGGGCCTGCAATGCCACAATCCTGACCATCCAGAGCGGTATTCCGATCGCCCGCATCGAACTGCTCGACTCGCTCATGGTCAAAGCCACGAACACCTATTCCAAGCTGGACCTGCCCGAAACGCCCCATCTTTTCGTGGAATTCCACGGCTCCGCCGGCGCGGTCAAGGAGCAGGCCGAGGCGTTTGGCGAGATTGCGGCGGAGTGCGGTGGCGGCGAATTCGCCTGGGCGACGCGGCCGGAGGAGCGCACGCGGCTCTGGCAGGCGCGCCACGACGCCTATTGGGCCGCCTTCACGCTGAGACCGGGCTCCAAGGCGCTGGCCACCGACGCCTGCGTGCCGATCTCGCGCCTGGCCGAATGCGTGCTCGAGACGGTCGCCGATGTCGAAGAAAGCCGGCTCATCGCGCCTGTCGTCGGTCATGTCGGCGACGGCAATTTCCACCTCACCATGCTGGTCGACATGGACGACCGCGACGAGGTGGCGCGGTGCGAGGGGTTGATCTCGCGCCTCAACCTGCGCGCCATCGCGATGGAGGGCACCTGCACCGGCGAGCACGGCATCGGGCAGGGCAAGATGAAATATCTCGGGATTGAGCTGGGCAGCGGTCTCGAAGTCATGCGGGCGATCAAACAGGCGATCGATCCCTTGGGGATCATGAACCCAGGCAAGATCGTCGCGCCGGGCTGACCGGCCCGGCGAGCGTCCAGAAGCGGAGGCCACACTGAGCAGGCTCTACCTGATCGTCGGGGGCGCTGTGGTCATCGCGCTGTTCGCTGCGCTGATCGTACCGTGGTTCGTCAACTGGAACGACTACCGCGCCAGCTTCGAGGCCGAGGCGTCACGCATCCTCGGCCACCGGGTGCACGTCGAAGGCGACGCCCGCGCCACCATCCTGCCGTCGCCGTCGCTGACCTTCACCAATGTCGAAGTCGACGATCAGGACGGCGGGCGCATCATGGATGTGGCGCGCTTCGACGTGGTCATCGAGCTGATGCCGCTGCTCCAGGGCGAGATCCGCGTGATCTCGATGACGCTGGAGAAGCCGGTGGTCAATGTCGCCATCGACGCGGCCGGTAACGTCCCCTGGCTCAGCCGCATCAAGCTGCGCGAGCCCTTCGACCCGGACAAGGTGGTCCTCGACAACATCGCCATCAAGGACGGCCAGCTCAACTATTCCGATGCGCGGACCGGGGTTACGCTCGCCTTCGACGGCATCTCTGCGCAGGTGACGGCGCGCGCACTGCTCGGGCCCTGGCACGTCGACGGCTTCTATCTCGACGGCGGCAACCAGGTCGGCTTCCGCATCTCGACCGGCCGCGTGCTCGACAATGGCACGCTGCGCGTCAAGGCGGACGTCAATCCGGCGCGCTGGCCGGTGACCGTCGGCGTCGATGGTTCGATCGGCATTGATCCGGCCGGAGGGCCGGCCTGGAGCGGCACCTATTCGGTCACCCAGGTGGCGGCCGACGACAGCGGCGACAATGGCGGCGCCGACGGGCCGACCGGCTGGCGCAGCGAAGGCGCCTTCACGCTGACCGGCAACAAGCTCGACATCTCCAAGGCGGTGCTGTCCAACGGCCCGCTCGACCGGCCGCTCAGCGTCGCCGGCGCGCTGGCCATCAATTTCGGCCGGTCGCCGTCCTTCACCGCCACCGCCGAGGCGCGCCAGATCGACCTCGACCGCACCCTCGGCAAGGGGCCGAGCCAGCCGGTCGACGTGTCGGCGGCGACCGACAGCCTGGTTGCCTGGTTGAGCCAGCTTCCCGTCCCCGAGATACCGGGCCGCATCAGCCTCGACCTGCCGACGATCGTCGTCGGCGGGCGCATCATCCAGGATGTCTCGTTAACCGCGGCGCCGGCCGAAGGCGGCTGGCAGATCGGCTCGCTCAGCGCCAGGTTGCCGGGGCAGGCGACGCTCGAGGCAAGCGGCCTGGTGACCACGCTGAAGAAGTTCGGCTTCGACGGTCAGGCGCGTCTCGCCGTCATGCAGCCGGCGACCTTCGCCACCTGGTGGCGCGGCCGATCGCAGGAGGGCACCGGTCGCCTGCTGGCGCCGTTCGACCTCTCCGGCCATGCCGAGATCGGCCCCAATCTCGTTGCCTTCGATCACGTCACGGCGCAGATCGACAGCGCCACCATCACCGGCAAGTTCAACTGGGGAGAGGTGGGCAGGGACCATCGCCGCAGTCTCGGCGCCGTGCTCGACGCCAAAGGGCGCATCGATTTCGTCCAGGTGAAGGCGCTGGCCGAGCTGCTTGTCGGGCACAACCTGACCAATGCCGGGGCGCTGGCCGACAGCTACAGCCTGCAGATCTCGGCCGATGCGTTCGCCTATCAGGACCTCAGCGTCCGGGGCATCCAGGTCAACGCCAAATACGGCGATGACGCTTTGGAGATCACCAAGCTGCAGGTCGATGACATCGCCGGCGCCCGGATCGCGAAGACTTTCGGCGAGATCGACAATCTGTCGGGAGACCCGCACGGCCATCTCGACGTGATGGTCGATGCGCCCAAGCTGACCGGTCTGGCACGGCTGGCCGGCCGCTTTCTGCCACAGAGCGGCTTCACCCACTGGCTCGCTGCCGCTGCGCCCGCGCTCGGTGAGGCGGTGATGAACGCCAAGATCACGGCACCGCTGCCCGATGGCGGCGCCGGCTTCGCCTTCACCATCGAAAATGGCGTCGCCGCTTCGACGGCGTTCAATCTGTCGGCCAGCTTCACCGGCGGTTTTGCCCATTGGCGCAGCAAGCCGGCGGAGATCAAGGCGACGCTCGATTCGCCCGACAGCGCCGGCCTGGCGCGTCAGTTCGGGCTGGCTGCCGTCGCGCTCGACAAGGACAACGGCGCCCATGTCGAGGTACAGGCCAAGGGCGTTCCGGGCGACGGGCTCGATACCGTCGTGGTCGCCGACCTCGCCGGCCTCATCGCCAATGCCAGCGGCAAGTTGACCATCGCCGAGACGCTGGCGCCGGCTTTCGAAGGCAAGATCGGGGTCAGCGCCGACAGCATCGGCCCGATCGCGGTCATGGCCGGCCTCGATATTCCCGGCACCTCGGCTGGCGCCGCGCTGGCGATCGACGGCGGTCGGCTCTCCGTCTCCGGCAGCAGCCTCGCGCTTGCCTGGGAGAACGGCAAGATCGGCCCGGCGATCGCCGGCGGCAACCTGACGCTGGCGCCAGACGGCAATAGCTGGCGTGTCGACGGCAAGCTCACTGTCGACGAGGCGGATCTCGGCTGGATCGCTTCGCTCGGCCTTGGCCTTGCCCCGGTGCCGACCGGCGATCCGGCGGCGCCGTGGTCGCGGGAGCCCTTCACCGGCCCCGCCTTCGGTCAGCTCAGCGGCCAGGTGCAGGTCGCCGCCGACCGCCTGGACGTCGGCGATCTCCATCTCACCAGCGCGGCCTTCGCGCTGGCGCTGCAGCCGCAGCGCATCGATGTCGATCTCAGTGCCGGCCAGCTTGATGGCGGCACGGTGACTGGCGCCATGCGCGTTCACAACGTCGGTGGCAACGTCAATTTCCTGGGCCAGTTCGATCTCAAGGGTGCGGCGCTCGAATTGCTCGTCTGGCGACGCGACGGGCGGTCGGTGGCCACCGGCACGCTCGATCTTTCCGCCAAGTTCGAATTGACCGGGCACTCGGCGGCCGGCCTGGTTTCGACCATGACCGGCGGCGGCGCCCTGACGGTCCACGACGGGCTGGCGCGCTACGTCAATCCCAATACGGTGCGCCTGATCGTGCGCGCCTCCGATCTCGGCCAGCAATACTCGGAGGATGCGCTGCGCGCCGCCTTCAGCGAGCGCATCGACGCGGACAATCTGACCTTCAAGGACGCCAGCAGCGCCTTCGCCATCGTCGCCGGCGCGGTGCGCCTGAAGAACCTGATCGTTGAGAGCAAAGGGCTCACCGCCCGGGGCAACGCCGTCGTCGATTTCAACGCTATGACCCTCGATAGCGACTGGAACCTCGCCTTCCAGCCGGTCGACAACAAGGTGCAGGGAAGCGATCCGGAGGCCGGTATCGTCTTCCAGGGGCCGCTGGCTTCGCCCGCGCGCTCCATCGACGTGCTGCCGTTTGCCGCCTATCTCAACGAGCGCGAGGCGGCGCGGATGAACGAGATCATCGCCCTTGATGCGGCCTCGCGCGCCGAGAAGGAGCGGCTGAGCCGGCTTGCCGACAAGCTCAAGCAGGATGCCGCCCAGCGCATCGAGGACGCGCGCATCGCGGCCGAGCGCGAGGCGGCACGCCATGCCGCCGCTCAGGCGCAGGCAATCGTGCTCGAGGCGTTCCACGTCAACCGCGAGATCCTGGTGAAGAAACGCCACATTGAGGCGCTGGCGGCCCTGGCCGGGCGTCTGGTGGCCGAGCAGAAGCGCGCGCAGGCGAATGCCGACCAGGCTGCCCAGGCCGCCGCTGAGGCGCAGAGCAAGGCCGATGACGCGGCCAAGGCGCTCGCCGGTGCGCGCCAGGCCGACAAGGCCGCCGCCGACAAGGCGGTTGCCGCCGCCTCCGATCTCGCCGGCGCCAAGGCAAAGGCGGATTCGGCTGCCCATGATGCGGCGCAGGCGGCCGATGCCGCCGATCGGGCGAAGCAGGCGCTTGCCGCCGCCACCGCTGCCGAGACGAACGCCAAGAGTGCTGCCGATGCCGCCGCCCAGGCCAAGGCGGACGCCGACGCGGGCCTGAAGGCGGCGGTCAAGCAGGTGGCCACCGCTACCAATGCGGCAGACAAGGCCAGTGCCGCCGCGGATTCGACCGCCGCCAACAAGGCAGATGCCGACAAGGCGGTTGCAACGGCCACCAAAGAGCGAGACGCGGCGCAAGCGGTGTTCGCCGATGCTGAGGCCGCGGTTCAAGCCGCGCAGGCCGCCGCCGATACGGCGGCATCGCAGGCCACCACGGCCGGCGGCGGGGAGAGCGAGGCGGAGGCCGCCAAGACGGCGGCCGATCAAGCGGCGAGTGCGGCCACCGCCGCGCTGGCGCAGGCGACATCCGTGCGCGACGCCGCCGGCGCCAAGCTCGACGCGGCCAAGCAAGCGGCGGCGACGGCACAGAAGGTCGCCGATGACAAGGCGGCCCAGGCGAAGCAGGCTGCCGACCTGGCGAAGGCCGTGGCCGTTGGCGACGGCGCCGACGGGCAGGCCATTGCCACGGCAGAGGCCATGCAGAGTGCTGCCGATGGCGTTGCCCGGCAGGCTGTCGACAAGAAGGCGGCGGCTGATACTGCCAAGGCGGTCGTCGCCGATGCGCAGGCCGTGTTCGACGAGGCGCAGCGCCGCGTCGCCGATGCCGAGACGCGCTCGCAAGCGGCTACGGCCGCGGCCACCAAGGCCGATGCGGCCGTCAAGAACGCGGCAGCCGGCGCCCGCAGTGCGGCCGCCAAGAAGGCGGCGGCCCTGACCGGTCTCGACGAGAAGACGAAAACGCGCGATGCGGCCAAGGCCACGCTTGCCGCGAAGGAGGCGGTGGTCGAGAAGGCCACTGCCGATGCTGCAGCGGCGGCCAAGGCAGCCGTGGGTGCGGCCGCTGCTGCCGACAACGCCAAGGCCGATCTGCAGGTCGCGCTCGCCGCCAAGGCGGCGGCTGAACAGGCGCTCGCCGAACGCTCCGCGAAGGCCGACGACACGGCGAAGGCCGCTCAGGACGCCACGGCAAAGCGCCAGGCCGCCACGACCGACGCCAAAGCGGCGACTGCGGCGGCAGACAAGGTGGCGAAGGCATCGGCCGCGGCGGCCAAGGTGCTGGCCGATGCGTCATCTGCCAATGATGCCGCGGCGGCTGCAGCCAAGGCGGCCGCTGCGGATCATCAGGCGGCGGAAGCAACGGCTGCTCTGACGGCGGCACGGGCGAAGACGGCGGAGGCTTCCGCCCAATCCGCCGCAGCGGATGCGGTCGATGCGACGGCGGCGGCCGATGCGGCCCAGCAGACGGCGGAACAGGCGGCTCAGGCCGCGCCCGATGTCGGGCCGATCGCAATTCCGGTGCCGGCGTCGTCCGGCCAGGGCGCTTCTCCGGCGCCGACCGCCACGGCTGCTCCAGTGAAGGGAGCCTCGGCGCCCGCGCCGCAACCGAAGAGCGTGCCGCTGCCGAAAATCCTGCCGACCGACGGGCCGTTGATCATCACGCCGCCGACATATCACTGAGTGGCGCGCCTCAGGCGCGGCCGCCCGGCCGACGGTACCAGTCGAGCGCAAACATCCTCAGTGCCGCCGAAAGGTTGGTGTCGTCCGCCCGTCTGCGATCAATTTCGGCGACCAGCGCCGCGACGCTCTTGCCCTGGCTTGTGGCGATCTCGCCGAGCGCGTCCCAGAAGGGCGCCTCCAGCGAAATCGAGGTGCGATGGCCGGCAATAGTGATGGAGCGCTTGCTCACGGCCGGGCGCTCAGTCCTCGTCGCGTTCGATGCGGTGCTGGGCGAGCGTGCGCTCGGCGAGATCGCGCTCGGCGGCCTTCTGCTCCCTCTCGGCCGCGGTCATCCCGTGCCGGCGTCGGTTCGCTTCTGCGGCCTCTTCGCGCCCGGCGCGCGCCTTCTGCTTGCGGAAGCGGCGGAGGTTGACGATGTCGGCCATGTCAAACTCCGAAAAACAGGAGGTCGAGTCCTCGCTTGATGCGTTTCTCTTCGCCGGCGAGGTTTCCAACGACCTGTCCGATCATCCTCTGCTCGATAGCGGCCATGCGATCAAGCTGCACCACGTAGCCGCCAGAGTCGAGGTCGACGGGAATACGCAACGCATCAATGAGAGCGCGGTAGGGCGTCTCGGAAAGGGGGGCGACCACACGCGTGCCGAGTTCGTCCGCCAGATCGTGCTGCAGGATCACGACCAGCTGATCCGGCGGATTGCCCAATCGGCAGACGTCGAATTGCTTCATTCGAAGGTTCGCAGCCCGTCCGACCACAAGCCGTTTTCGGCAAGCTCCTTGTTGGCTTCGCGAATGGCAGCCCGGTTCGCCTTGCGCCATTCCTCGCGCCGCCGTTCGCGGTGCTCGGCCTCGAGCGCCCGCTCCAGAACGGCTGAGACGTTGGTGCCAAAGGCCTTGGCTTCCTCGGCCAGCTCCAGCGGAATGGATACGTTCATGGCCCGCTTGCGGGGACGGTGAGGGCGGTTCGGCATGCGGCGCTCCATGCGCAGTGTGTATGCGCATAGATTGGGGCACTGCCGCCAAAAGACAAGCTATTTCGGGCCGATCATGTCCTCGGGCCGCACGATCGCGTCGAACTCCTCGGCCGTCACATAGCCGCCGCCGACCGCCTCCTCGCGCAGCGTCGTGCCGTTCTTGTGCGCCGTCTTGGCGATCGTGGTCGCCTTGTCGTAGCCGATCTTGGGCGCCAGCGCCGTCACCAGCATCAGCGAGCGCTGCATCAGGCTGGCAATGTGCGCCTCGTTCGCCTTGATGCCGACGACGGCGCGCTCGGTGAAGCTCATCGCGGCGTCGGCCATCAGCCGGACCGACTGGAGGAAGTTGTAGGCCATCACCGGGTTGTAGACGTTGAGCTCGAAGTGGCCCTGGCTGCCGGCGAAGGAGAGTGCGGCGTTGTTGCCGAAAACCTGCACGCAGACCTGGGTCAGCGCCTCGCACTGGGTCGGGTTGACCTTGCCGGGCATGATCGAGGAGCCGGGCTCGTTCTCCGGCAGCGACAATTCGCCGAGGCCCGAGCGTGGGCCGGAGCCGAGCAAGCGGATGTCGTTGGCGATCTTGAACAGGCTCGCTGCCACCGTGTTGATGGCGCCGTGCGAGAAGACCATGGCGTCGTGGGCAGCGAGCGCCTCGAACTTGTTGGGCGCTGAAGTGAACTTCATCCCGGTGAGCGCCGCGATGCGATCGGCGACGCGCTCGGCAAAGCCGACTGGCGCATTGAGGCCGGTACCGACCGCCGTGCCGCCCTGGGCAAGCTGCATCAGCCCGGCCATGGTCTGCTCGATGCGGGCGATGCCATTCTCGACCTGCTGGGTGTAGCCGGAGAACTCCTGGCCGAGCGTCAGCGGCGTGGCGTCCTGGGTGTGGGTGCGGCCGATCTTGATGATTTTGGCGAAGGCGTGCGCCTTGTCGTTCAGCGCATTGCGCAGGGTCTGCAAGGCGGGGAGCAGGCGGTGCTCGATCTCCTCGGCGCAGGCGATGTGCATGGCCGTCGGAAACGTGTCGTTGGACGACTGGCTCATATTGACGTGGTCATTGGGATGGACCGGCGTCTTCGAGCCGATGGTGCCGCCGAGGATCTCGATGGCCCGGTTGGCGATCACTTCATTGGCGTTCATGTTGGACTGGGTGCCCGAACCGGTCTGCCAGACGACCAGGGGGAAGTGGATGTCGAGCTTGCCCTCGGCTACCTCCTGCGCCGCCTGGACGATGGCCTTGCCAATCGTCGGGTCGAGCTTGCGGAGGTCCATGTTCACCTCTGCCGCCGCGCGCTTGATGATGCCGAGGGCGCGGACGATCGGCGCCGGCTGTTTCTCCCAGCCGATCGGAAAGTTCTCGAGCGAGCGCTCGGATTGCGCGCCCCAGTAGCGGTCGGCGGGAACGGCGATCGGTCCGAAGGAATTGGTCTCGGTGCGGGTGGCTGGCTTGCGGTCGGGCATGGCGGGCTTCCGTTCGGCGTGTGGCCGGCGGGTTTTCCCACCGTCATCGGCGATGCGCAAGCGTCAGCCGATGTCCTCGGCTTCCGCCGCGCGCTTGCGACCGACGATCATGGCGTGGACCAGATTTTCGCGGTGGCGGAAGCTTGCCAGCGCGACGCCGGCCAGATGGACGCCGACCAGGATCAACAGGCCGTGCGCCGACCAGTTGTGCAGGTGCTGCATCGTGGTGTCGCCCCAGAAGGCGTCAGTGGTGAGCAGGTAGCCGGTGAAGGCGGTGCCGGCCATGCCCAGCATCAGCGCCACGATCATGGCGCCACCGGCCGGGTTGTGGCCGATGTGGCGCGCCTCGCTGCCGCTGGCGACGGCCTTGAGATAATCGATCACGGTCCCCGGCGCGTGCACGAAATGGGCGAAGCGCGCATAGGGCGTGCCGATGAACCCCCAGGCGAGGCGCAGCAGGATGAGACCGCCGGCGGCGTAGCCGGCCAGCATGTGGAGTTCGTCCCAGGAGTGGGCGCTGAGCCACGCCGTAGCGAAGCTCAGCACCAGACTCCAGTGGAACAAGCGTACGAAGGGGTCCCAGACGCGGACCCACCTGTCTTCGCGTTCGCTCGTCATTGGAATGCTTTATTTCTGGAAGGATCGATCAGCCTTCGCCGGCTTCGGCGTTGTTGAGCTTCTTCAGCGTCTCGGCGTTGTAGGCAGCGTTCACCCGCTTGCCCGACTTGTCGGTGGCGTAGACCTCGTAGCAGCCGTTCTCGACCTTGATCTGCTTCACGGTCAGGCCGTCAGTCTTGAGCATGGACTCGAGCTTGGACTGCGGCTGCCAGGCCGACTTGGGAGCGGTGCTGCAGGCGCCGCCGGCGGCGAAGGCCGGGCTGGCAATAACGAAAGCAACGGCGGTGAGGAGGAAGGCACGTTTCATGTAATTGAATCTCCGAAAAATGAACCAGAACGCAAACGCCCCGAAACGAATGGTCCCCGGCGTTTGTGGCGCAGACGCTAGTCAGGCCTGCCTGTCGGTTCGCTGACAGCCGCATTCGGCGAGCTGTCATCTACAAGCGTGACACGCGATTGCCTGAAATCAGGGTTAACCGGCGGCCGCGGTTGCCGTCATGATGCGGTGATCGCTACGCTGTGAGGTCCCGCGAAGGAGACTGTTTCCATGAGATTGCCGAAACTGATCGGAGCGACGCTGGTCGTCGTCATCGCACTGGTGACGCAGGTCTTCGCCGCCGATGCGTCGGCGGTGCGCACGATGATGGAGAAATCGGGCTTCGTCGCGCAGTACCAGGATCTCGGTGCGCAGATGCGCGCCGGCATGCTCAAGTCGCCGCCGCCGCAATTGCCGCCTGGCATTGCCACGCTGATGGCGACCATCGTCGGCAACACGATGGACGGCAACAAGCTGCTCGACCAGCTGCAGACGGTGCTTGCCGCCTCGCTGTCAAACAATGATGTCACGGCGATGGACGCCTTTTTCGATTCCGATCTGGGTTCGCGCATCGTCAAGGCGGAGATCGCCGGTGCCGCGCTGTCGGTGCAGGACGAGATCAACGCCAATGCCGAGAAGCTGATCGCCGAGGCGGACAAGGACCCGGCGCGCATCGCCGTGTTCAAGCACATCGACAAGATGCTGAGCACCTCGGAGCTGTCGGCGCGTTCGTCGGAGAGCCTGTTGCGCGCCATGGCGGTGGCGATGATCGAGGCGGCGCCGACGGGCGCCGACTCCGACCGGCTGGCCCAGGCCAATCAGCGCATCGACGCCATGCACGGCAAGCTGGTCGAGGAGATCCGCGGCATGATGGTGGCCACCGCCGAGCGCATCTATCGCGACTTCTCGACGGCTGAGATGAAGACCTATGCCGATTTCCTTGAGTTGCCGCCCTCGCAGATCATGTACGCCGCCTTCAGCGAGGTCATGAACGGCTTCTATGCCGAGACGGGCACGCGCATCGGTGAGGAACTCGCCGCCGCCGTGCGTCAGCAGAAGACCTGAAAAGCAGCTATTTCTTGCGGAAGGCGTCGAGGCTGACCACCTGCGCCATGGGAGCGGCCTCGCGCTCTCCCTCGTCGGGGGCCTCCGCGGTGGCATCCATATCGGACTGCTGCGGCGGAAGGATTTCAGCCGGCGCCGGGGATTCCTCGGCATCGGTGAGCGCCACCGGCCGCGGGGCAACCTCGAAACGCAGCTGGAACTGAACCGAGGGGTCGAGAAAGTCCTTGATGGCTGAGAAAGGCACCAGCAGCCGTTCGGGAACGCCGTTGAACGACAGCCCGACCTCGAAGGCCTGCTCGGTGACGGTGAGGTCGCGATACTGGTGCTGGAGGACGATGGTGATGTCCTCCGGGTACTGGGCGAGCAGGCGGCTCGAAATGCGCACGCCGGGCGCCTGGGTGGCGAAGGTGATGAAGAAATGGTGCTCGCCGGGAAGCCCGGTGCGCGAGACCTCCGAGAGGACCTTGCGGATCACCCCGCGCAGGGCGTCCTGGGCGAGGATGTCATATCGGATCAGATCTTCTGCCATTTAGCTGTCGCCGGATACCGGAGCCTTTCGAGACCAGCCTATCATGCAGCAGATTCGGGCAGTCTCGTGAAGGTTTAAGTGGAGGCTTCTGTTGCCAGGTGCCTCCGAACCCCGCCTGAAGGTGCTAACCCCCAGGGCTTGATTTCGGTTTTCCGAACCGCTTACGCGGCCAGGGCCACCGGAGCATAGTTGTCGTTGGCAACTATAAGTTCGGCCCGATAACGGCGGAACCATGCCGGGCAAAAGCCCATCCTTTACGCCCTCGTCGATCCTATTTCGCCCCCGCCACAACCCGCCCGATCAAGGGCGATCCAACGGGCTGAGGTGGAGGCGCCGGGTACTGCCCCCGGGTCCGCAGGGTTTATTTCGATGGCCGTTTATCGCCATAGCCGGATTGCTCCGGCACCGCGGAATATAGGGATTCTGCGACGCAATGGAAAGGCTTTCGGAAGTTCCCGGCTCAGACACTCCCGCTCCTCAGGCGTTCTTTGCCGTCGATCCGGGCACGACATAGATCGGCCGCACCTCGATTGGCCCGTAACGGCCGACCGGCACGGCACTGGCGATCGCCACCGCCTCGTCGCGGTCCTTCGCCTCGATGAGCAGGAAGCCGCCGAGATATTCCTTGGTTTCGATGAAGGGCCCGTCGGTGACCGACACCTTGCCGCCACGCCGGCGCACGGTGGCCGCGCTGTCAGGGGATTGCAGAGCCTGGGCCGCCAGCAGCTTGCCGGATGCGGCCAATGTCCTGTCATAGGCCAGCGAGTCCCGGTCGAGGGCTTCCTTCTCCGCTTGCGGCAGCGCGTCGAGCGCCTTGCCGTCGAGCCAGACGGTGCAGAGGAATTTCATCGTCCTGTTCCTTTCGCTGCGCGCGTGATGGTCATCCTCCCGTCGTATGGGACAGGCCAAAATCGACATTCTGCCGACGCGCGACGAACTTTTTATTCTTTTGTCGATCTGCCGGCGGCTCGTTCGACGTGTCGGTATCGCGGCGCCGAGGGGGTGCCGACAGCCGGAAGGAGCAATTCCCATGAGTGCAGTCTGGCGCGAACTGGAAGGGGCGAGCGGGCCCGGCTTCGGCTTTCGTGAAATTGCGAGTCGGATCAGGACGGTGGCGGAGCGTATTCGCGCCCAGCATCAGGCGCGGAGGCGGCTATTGCAGCTCGACGGTCTCGAGGACCATCGGCTGCGCGACATGGGCATCTGCCGGGCGGACCTGAGCCGTCGTGCCAGCGACGTGCGCGAGATCTCGGACAGGTTGATGCTGATGACGGCCAGGCCTCGGCATTTCTGAGTTGACCCGGGGGGCGGCATCACCGGGAATACGCCAGCCGTGGCGATACCGGGAGCGGTGTTCGTGTTGCTCCGCGCCGGCTTGCGCGCTAGGTTGCGACGATTGCCGGCGCGGCTTCCGGGCAGCCGCCGCCACCTCCCGAAAGACATTTGCAATGAACCGAAGCCTGGCGCGCAACGCCATCGTGCTCGGCCTGTTGGCGGCCGTCGGCCCCTTTGCCATCGACATGTACCTGCCGGCGCTGCCGTCGATCGCCGACGAGTTCCACGCTTCGGACGCGGCAGTGCAGGGCAGTCTCATCGCCTTCTTCGTTGCGGTGGCCTTCGGCCAGATCGTCTATGGGCCGATTTCCGATAGCCGCGGGCGGCGGGGGCCGCTCTATTTCGGCATGGTGCTCTATTCGATCGGTGCCATCGGCTGCAGCATGGCGCCGTCTATCGAGTGGCTGATCGTGGCGCGCTTCGTCCAGGGCATCGGCGCCTGCGCCGGCATGACTATCCCGCGCGCCATCGTCCGCGATCTCTATACCGGCGCGCAGTCGGCCAAGCTGATGTCGCTGATCATGCTGGTGTTCAGCGCCGCGCCTATCCTGGCGCCGCTGTTCGGGTCCATGGTGATCGCGCTGTCGAGCTGGCGGGTGATCTTCGACGTCGTGGCGCTGGTCGGCGTGCTCGGCGTGGCGATCACCTTCTTCGTGCTCGAGGAGACCCGGCCGCCCGAGAAGCGGGTGCCGATGGATCCGCTGAGCGTCGTGCGCGGCTATCGGGAACTGGTCCGCGACCGCACCTTCGTCGGCATCGCGCTCACCGGCGGCTTCGGCATGGCGAGCCTGTTCTCGTTCATAGCCGGGTCGTCCTTCGTCTATATCGACCATTTTGGCCTGGCGCCGGCCGAGTTCAGCATCGCCTTCGCCATCAACGCCATCTCCTTCATCGGCTCGGCCCAGTCGACCAGCCGTCTGGCGCGCTGGTTCGGCCTCAAGAACGTGGTGCGCGGCTCCACCACCCTCTTTCTGTTGGCCACCGGCACCCTTTTCGGCGCCACGCTTCTCGGCCTCGATAATGTCTATGCGCTGGTCATCATGCTGTTCGTGTCATTCGGCGTCATGGGCCCCGTCGGCCCGGCGACGGCGGTGCTCGCGCTGGAGCGCTACGCTGCGCGCGCCGGCTCGGCATCGGCGCTCCTCGGCACGCTGCAACTCGTCGTCGGCATGACGGTGGTCAGCGTCACCGGCGCCGTTTCCGATGGCACGGTGCTGCCCCTGGTCAGCGCTATCTTCGGCTGCGCCATCTTCGCCTTCCTGTTTAGCCTGTTCTCCCTTTCCCGCGGCGAACCGGTGGCCGAGGCGGCGGAGTAGGGCGCCTACGCGGCGCCACAGAATCGCGTTAGGATCGTTTCCATGCGCCAATATCTCGACGTGATGCGCCACGTGCTCGACACCGGCGTCGAAAAGACCGACCGGACGGGAACCGGCACCCTGTCGGTTTTCGGCCATCAGATGCGCTTCGATCTGGCCGACGGCTTCCCACTGGTGACCACCAAGAAGCTCCATCTGCGCTCGGTCATCCACGAGCTCCTGTGGTTCATCGCCGGCGACACCAACATCGCCTATCTGAAGAAGAACGGGGTCTCCATCTGGGACGAATGGGCGGACCAGAACGGCGATCTCGGCCCCGTCTATGGCGCCCAGTGGCGCTCCTGGCGCAAGCCTGACGGTGGCACGATCGACCAGCTTCGTCAGGTGGTTGAGGCGATTCGTTCAAAACCCGATTCACGCCGGCTGATGGTGGCGGCGTGGAATCCGGGCGAGATCGACCGGATGGCGCTGCCGCCGTGCCACTGCCTGTTCCAGTTCTATGTCGCCGACGGCAGGCTCTCCTGCCAGCTCTACCAGCGCTCCGCCGACATCTTCCTCGGCGTCCCCTTCAACATCGCCTCCTACGCGCTCTTGACCATGATGGTGGCGCAAGTGACCGGGCTGAGGCCCGGCGAATTCGTCCACACCCTCGGTGACGCGCACCTTTACCTCAATCACCTCGATCAAGCGCGTCTCCAGCTTCAGCGCGAACCGCGGCCGCTGCCCCGGCTGGTGCTCAACCCGGAAGTCCGCTCATTGTTCGACTTCGTCTATGACGACGTGACGGTGACCGGCTACGACCCGCACCCGCACATCAAGGCGGAAGTGGCGGTGTGACGCTGACCCTGAGGTCGGCGCGGCCGGGCGACGAAGCGGTGATCATGGAGCTGATCGTCGCGCTGGCGCGCTACGAGAAGCTCGAAAACGCGGTCGAATCGACGCCGGAGGCGATCGCTGCGGCGCTGTTCGCGGCGTCCCCGCGCGTCTTCTGCGATCTGGCCGAGGTGGACGGCGCCGTCGTCGGCTTCGCGCTGTGGTTCTATACCTTCTCCACCTTCCGCGGTCGTCACGGCATCTATCTGGAGGACCTCTTCGTGCGGCCGGAGGCGCGGCGGGCCGGCGCCGGCACGGCGCTGCTCCGCCACCTCGCGCGGCGCTGCGTCGATGAGGGCCTTGGCCGCTTCGAATGGTCGGTGCTCGACTGGAACGCTCCGGCGATCGCCTTCTATCAGGCGCAGGGCGCGCGCCTGCTCGACGACTGGACCATGTGCCGCGTCGATGGGGCGGCGCTTGCCGCACTTGCCGGAAAGGCCACACCATGAAGATCGCGCTCATCGCGGCGGTGGCCGCCAATCGCGTCATCGGCGACGGCAGCGGCATGCCGTGGCGGCTATCGACCGACATGAAGCGCTTCAAGGCGCTGACCATGGGCAAGCCGGTGGTGGTCGGGCGCAAGACCTTCGAGACATTCGGCAAACCGCTCCCCGGCCGCACCAACATCGTCGTTACCCGGCAGGGCGGCTACCAGCGGGAGGGCGTGGTGGTCGCGAGCGGCCTCGATTCGGCGCTGGCGTGTGCCGCTGAAGTGGCCGCGGCGACGGGCGCTGACGAGGTGATGGTCGCCGGCGGCGGCGAGATCTATGCGGCGGCGATCGGTCGCGCCGACCGCCTCTACATCACTCATGTGGAGGCCGAACCGGCGGGAAATACCCACTTTCCGGTGATCGACCCGGTTGAATGGCGGGCGGTCTCGCGCGAAGCTGTGTCGGCCGGCGAAAAGGACAGTGCGGCAACGGTGTTTGCCGTCTACGGGCGCATCGGGCGGCCCGAATCCGGTTGACTTGGGGGGTGTCAGGCCCCACCTGTCAGCGGCCTCGCCGGTTCGGATCCCACCGGGGGCATGGGGCGAGGCGCCGCATCGCGTTGAATTGGTGGGGTAACATGCCTATAAACCGAGCCGGTTTTGGCGCCGGCCGGTGTGGTGCGGTGTCCATTGGCTCAGGCCTCTCGAAGGGAGCGCAATGCCCTGGGAAAATCAGACTGGCGGCGGTGGTTGGAAGGGCAATGGTGGCCCGTGGGGACAGGGGCCGCGCAACACCGGCGGTGGCGGATCGACGCCACCCGACCTTGAAGAGCTTCTGAGGCGCGGCCAGGACCGGCTGAGGCGCGTGCTGCCCGGTGGCGGTGGCGGCCCCGGCAAGATGAACCCGCTGACGCTGATCGCCATCCTGGCGGTCGTGGTGGCGCTCTCCGGCTATTACTTCTTCACCTTCCGCGTCCAGCCGGACGAGGAGGGTGTGGTGCTGCGCTTCGGCGCCTTCAGCCGCAACGCGACGCCGGGCCTCAATTGGCGCCTGCCATATCCGATCGAGACGGTGTACACGCCCAAGGTGACCCGGGTGAACAAGGTCACCATCGGTACCACATCGGACGACCGCAATTCGGGTGCCGCCGGCCGCGATATCCCTTCGGAAAGCCTGATGCTGACTGGCGATGAGAACATCGTCGACATCAACTTCTCGGTCTTCTGGGTCATCAACAACGCCGCCGACTACCTCTTCAACATGGAAAATCCCGACGGGACGGTGAAGTCGGTCGCCGAAAGCGCCATGCGCGAGGTGGTCGGGCGTTCGGTAGTCGAGGCGCTGCTTACCCAGGCGCGGCAGATCACCGAAAGCGACGTGCAGAAGCTCATCCAGCAGACGCTTGACGAGTTCAAGTCGGGCATCCTCATCACCCAGGTACAGATGCTCAAGGTTGACCCGCCGTCCGAGGTGATCGCCTCGTTCCGCGACGTGCAGGCGGCGCGTGCCGATGCAGAGCGGGCGCAGAACGAAGCCCAGACCTACGCCAACAAGGTGGTGCCCGAGGCGCGCGGCCAGGCGTCTCAGATCACCAATGCGGCGAGCGCCTATCGTGACCGCATCATCGCCGAGGCGACGGGCAAGGCCCAGCGCTTCGACCAGGTCTACCAGAGCTATCTGACGGCGCCCGACGTGACCCGCAAGCGCATGTATCTGGATACGCTCGAATCCGTCTTCGGCGGCATGGACAAGATCATCATCGACGAGAAGAACGGCGGCAGCGGCGTGGTGCCCTACCTGCCGCTTGATGCCCTGACCAAGAAGGCCGTTTCCGGCACCGGCACCAAGTCCAGCGCCACCGGCGGAGGCCAGCAATGAGACGCGGCATCTTCGGAGGCGTCGGCCTCGTCATCGTCGCCGTCATCGGCTTCCTGTTCTATCTCTCGATGTTCATCGTCGATCCGACCGAGCAGGCACTGGTGCTGCGCTTCGGCGAAGTGGTGTCGCCGATCGGCGAGCCGCTCAAGGCGGTCGAGAAGCCCGGCCTCTACTGGCGGCTGCCGCTGGTCGATAACGTCGAATATTTCGACAAGCGCATCCTCGACCTCGATTCGCCGCCGCTGGAGATCATTGCATCCGATCAGAAACGGCTCGTTGTCGATGCCTTCGGTCGCTACAAGATTGTCGATGCGTTGAAGTTCTTCCAGTCGGTGGGGACCGTGCAGGTTGCCCAGTCGCGGCTTGCCGTCATCCTCAATTCGGCCGTGCGCCGGGTGCTCGGCGATGCCAGCTTCATCCAGCTGGTGCGTGACGACCGTGCCCAGCTCATGTCGAAGATCACCGAGCAGGTGGGCCGCGAGGCGCAGGGCCTCGGCATCAAGATGATCGACGTCAAGATCCGCAGCGCCGACCTGCCGGAGGCCAACAGCCAGGCGATCTATCAGCGCATGCAGACCGAACGCCAGCGCCAGGCGACCGAGATCCGCGCCCAGGGCGAGCAGGCGGCGCGGCGCATCCGCGCCGAGGCCGACCGCCAGGCGACGGTGATCGTGGCCGATGCCAACGGCGAATCGGAGCAGTTGCGCGGCGAGGGCGAGGCCAAGGTCAACGAGATCTACGCCAAGGCGTTCAGCAAGGACCCGGAATTCTTCGATTTCTACCGGTCGATGCAGGCCTATCAGGCGGGCCTGAATTCCTCCGACACGCGGCTGGTGCTGTCGCCCAATTCCGAGTTCTTCAAGTATTTCGGCAATTCGATGGGAGCGCCGGCTCAAGGGCAGGGCGCGCCGCCGCCGTCCGCGGCTCGGGCTCCGTCTGCGGCCCCGGCTTCGACGCAGGCACCGGCCCCGGCTGGGGCGTCGGCGCCGTCCGGCCAATAGGCTGGCGTCACGCATTCGTGTCGGAATGGCGACCGCATCCCTGTCGCCTTTCGGCCCTATTTCGCGCATGATTGGACGGGCATATTGATCGTGATCTGATCCGGCGCGGTGACGCCCGGGCGTGTCGGCGGGCGTGCGGTGCCCTGCGTGATGTTCAGGAGGTAGGACCCATGGCACGGTTGTCATGCGGGTTGTCTCGGTTGGCGGCCGCCCTGGCCGTCGGCGTGCTGGTCGCCTCGGCGGTGCCGGCGGCGGCGCGCGGGCCGGAATCGGTCGCTGATATCGCCGGGCCGCTGCTCGACGCGGTGGTCAACATCTCCACCTCGCAGACGGTGGGCGGAACGAGCAGCGCCGTGCCCGGGCCGAAGCTGCCCCAGGGCTCGCCCTTCCAGCAGTATTTCGACGAGTTCAGCGGCAACAATGGTGACAACGTCCCGCACCGGGTCCAGTCGCTGGGTTCCGGCTTCGTCATCGATCCGTCGGGGCTGATCGTGACCAACAACCACGTCATCGAAGGCGCCGACGAGATCACCGCGAATTTCAACGACGGCACCAAGCTGACCGCGACGCTGGTCGGCCACGACGACAAGACCGACCTGGCTCTGCTCAAGGTCAAGGCGGACAAGCCGCTGACTTCGGTAAACTTCGGCGATTCCGGCAAGATGAGGGTCGGCGACTGGGTGATGGCGGTCGGCAACCCGTTCGGCCTGGGTGGCACGGTGACGCTCGGCATCGTCTCGGCGCGCAACCGCGACATCAATTCCGGCCCCTACGACAACTTCATCCAGACCGACGCCTCCATCAACCGCGGCAATTCGGGCGGGCCGCTGTTCGACATGGACGGCGAGGTCATCGGCATCAATACGGCGATCATCTCGCCGACCGGCGGGTCGATCGGCATCGGCTTTGCTGTGCCCTCCGAGATCGCCATCGGCGTCGTCGACCAATTACGCCAGTTCGGCGAGACACGGCGCGGCTGGCTCGGCGTGCGCATCCAGCAGGTGACCGAGGACGTCGCCCAGGGCCTGTCGATGGCGGGGCCGCCGCACGGCGCGCTGGTCGCCAGCGTCGACGCAAAAAGCCCGGCGGCGACAGGCGGCATCGAGGCCGGCGATGTAATTCTCTCCTTCGACGGCGACAAGATCGGGTCGATGCATGACCTGCCGCGCATCGTGGCGAGCAAGCCGGTCGGCAAGCAGGTCACCGTCCACGTTCTGCGCAACGGCAAGGAACAGGACGTCACCGTCACTCTCGGCCGGCTGGAGGAGGTCGCCAAGCCCACGGTTGCAGCGGCGACGCCGGGCGATACCGGCGGCGACAACGCGCCGGCACCGGCGCCTGCGCCGGCACCGATGGTGTCGACCGGACCACTCGGCCTGACGCTGTCCGACCTCTCGCCCGATACGCGCAGCCAATTCGGCATCGGCGAAACGGTCACCGGCGGTGCGGTGGTCACCGGCGTAGCCGACGGCAGCCCGGCATCCGACAAGCGCATGGAGCCGGGCGACGTGATCATCGAGATCAATCACGAGGCGGTCACGGCACCCGAGGACATCACCCGTGTCATCGACGAGATGAAGACGGACGGGCGCAAGAACGCGCTGCTTGCCGTGCAGAACAAGGACGGCATCCAGCGCTGGGTGGTGCTGCCGCTCGATCAGTAGCGCGGCCGGCGGCGAGCGATCCTAAGGGGCGGTATCTGGGCCGCCCTTTTTGTTTGCCGCCAGCCAATCTGCCCGCGAGAGTCGATAGAGCACGTGCGGCGACAGCTTGTGGTCGGCCGGCAGGCGCGGATGGCGGAAATCGTCGGCCGGATCGTGGGTCATGCCGGTCTTCTCCATCACCCGGCGCGATGCCCGGTTCCATTCGGCGGTAAAGGAGACCAGCGCATCGAGGCCGAGCGCGCCGAAAGCGTGGTCGGCAACAGCGCGCGCCCCTTCGGTGGCGTAGCCATGACCCCAGGCCTCGCGCGCCAGCCGCCAGCCGATCTCGATCGCGGGCGTGAAATGGGCTTCGAAGCCCGGCCGGGCGAGGCCGACATAGCCGATGAAAGCCGCGCCGTCCTTCACCTCGACGGCATAGAGACCGTAGCCGTTGGCGTCGATTGCTGCCTGGTTGCGGGCGAGGAACGCGTCCGACTCGGTGCGGTCGAGCGGGCGGCTGAAGAACTCCATCACGCGCGGGTCGCTGTTGATCGCGGCGAACGGCTCCGCATCCGCATCGCTCCAGTCGCGCAGCAGGAGCCGCGCCGGCTCGATATGGATGCGCGGCGCCATCGCCTGGTGCTCAATCGAGGATGTGGCTGACCATGCCGTCGGCCAGCTTCGGCTCGAACCAGGTCGACTTTGGCGGCATGATGCCGCCGGCATCGGCCACCGCTATCAGGTCGTCCATCTGGGTCGGATAGAGCGCAAAGGCCGCGGCCATCTCGCCGCCGGATACGCGCCGGGCGAGTTCGTCCAATCCCCGGCCGCCGCCGATGAAATCGATGCGCTTATCCTTGCGCTGGTCGGCGATGCCGAGCAGAGGCTCGATGATGTGGCCGGTGAGCAGCGAAATCGGCAGCCGGCCGATTGGGTCGGTGGGGATGAGTTCGTGCCGAATCGTCAGCCTGTACCAGCGTCCATCGACATAGACGCCGAACTCGCCGGCCGCCGCCGGGCGCACGACGTCGTCGGAGGGCGCCACTGCGAAGCTCGTGCCGAGCGCTTCGACGAATTGCGCCGGGCTCATGCCGTTCAAGTCGCGGACGACGCGGTTGTAGTCGAGGATGGTCATCTCATGGTGCGGAAACAGCACCGAGAGGAAATGCTGGCTTGCCGGACTAGACGGCCCGCGCGCGGCGGCGATTCGGGCGGCGGCGGCCGAGCGGTGGTGGCCGTCACAGATATAGATGGCCGGCAGCGTGTCGAAGGCGCGGGTGATCGAGCCGATGGTGGTGACGTCGTCGACGATCCAAAGTTGGTGGCGCACACCGTCATCGGCGGTGACGTCGATCAGCGGCGCGCCTTCGGCCGAGCGCGCGATCAGCGAATCGATCTGCGGCGCGGAAGGGTAGGCATGCATCACCGGCCCGGTCTGGGCGTCGATCGCGTCGATCTGGCGGACGCGGTCGTCCTCCTTGGCGTGGGTCGTCAGCTCGTGCTTGCGGATGCGGCCGGACGTGTAGTCGGCAATCGAGGCGACGGCGGCGATGCCGGTCTGGTCGTGGCCGTGCCAGGTAAGCCGGTAGATGTAGTAGCAGGGGGCGGCGTCGCGGATGAGCACGCGCTCGGCGATCATGTGGCGAAAGTTTTCCGCCGCCTTGCCGTAGACCGCATCGTCATAGGGATCGGTTGCCGGGTCGAGGTCGATCTCCGGCTTGGAGACATGCAGGAAGCTCCAGGGCTTGCCCGCCGCCCGCACCCGCGCCTCCGCGCTCGACAGAACGTCATAGGGCGGAGCAAGAACCTCGGCGGCGCGCGCCGGCGCCGGGCGCAG
Source organism: uncultured Alphaproteobacteria bacterium (assembly GCA_963785065.1). Taxonomy (GTDB): domain Bacteria; phylum Pseudomonadota; class Alphaproteobacteria; order Rhizobiales; family Kaistiaceae; genus CAVSRC01. Next base: position 451,977 of record CAWATX010000003.1, on the reverse strand, counting down.
CGCGCGAAAGGGCTGGATCAGGGGCACGGGGGGCATCTCTCCGGCTGGGATGGGCGGCTGTCTGTTTAGTCGGCGTGCGGCCCAGTTTCAAACCCGCATGAGGGTCTTTTTCGACGGCGCGGGGCGCTGGCGGCAAGCGCTGGCGCCGCGGTCCGATATCCAATACCAATGGGCGATGACCGGGGAGGAGACACAAAATCGCAGGCTTGCGGCCATTCTGGCGGCAGATGTGGTCGGCTACTCGCGCCTCATGGGGGCCGATGAGGCCGGCACGCTGGCCGCGCTCAAGAAGCACCGCGAGGCGGTGTTCGACCCGGCGGTGGCCGAGCACAAGGGCCGCGTGGTCAAGCTGATCGGCGACGGCACGCTGGTCGAATTCGGCAGCGTCGTCGATGCGGTCAGGTGCGCGCTCGCCATCCAGCGCGCGATGAAGGCGGCGGCGCAGTCGGCCGGTCCTGGCATCACGCTCAGGATCGGAGTCAATCTCGGCGACATCATCATCGACGGTGACGACATCTACGGCGACGGCGTCAACGTCGCGGCGCGCCTGGAGCCGCTGGCCCAGCCCGGTGGCGTGTGCGTTTCCTCCATCGTCAACGAGAGCGTCGGCAACCGCATCGGCGTTGCCTTCGACGATGGCGGCGAGGTCTCGGTCAAGAACATCGCCCGGCCGATCCGGGTATGGAAATGGCACCCGGACAGCGACCCGGCGCCGGCTGCGGCGGCGGCGGCGGCAAAGCCCGCCGCGGAACCCGATAAACCCGAACCGCCGTCGATTGCCGTGTTGCCCTTCGACAACATGTCGAACGATCCCGAGCAGGAGTATTTTTCGGACGGCATCACCGAGGACATCATCACCGACCTCTCCAAGGTCGCCGGCCTCCTGGTCATCGCGCGCAATTCGAGCTTCGCCTACAAGGGCAAGACCTTCGACATCCGCACCGTCGGGCGCGAGCTCGGCGTCAAGTCGGTGCTGGAGGGCTCGATCCGCCGCGCCGGCAACCGGGTCAGGATCACTGCCCAGCTCATCGACGCGGCGAGCGGCGGCCACGTCTGGGCGGAACGCTATGACCGCGATCTGACCGACATCTTCGCGGTGCAGGACGAGGTCACCCGGCATATCGTCGAGGCGCTCAAGGTCAAGCTGACGTCGGCCGAGGCGGCGCGCATCGCCGACATGCCGACCGACAGTCTGGAGGCGCACGACCTGTTGCTCAAGGCGCGCGAGCTGTTGTTTGGCGAGCGGAGCAGCCGCGAGATGTTCGATCAGGTCGTTTCGCTCCTCGGCCTTGCCGTCGAACTCGACCCCGATTTTGCCGAGGCTTATGCCGGCCTCGCCATGGCCTACAATCTCGACTTCCAGAACCACTGGACCGGGGCGCCGGACGCCTTCGAGCGGGCGGTCCATTTCGCGGCGCTGGCCGTCGAGAAGGGACCCAACGTGCCCTACGCCCGTTTTGTCGCGGCGGTGATGGCAATCTGGTCGCGGGACCTGCCCAAGGCGAAGCAGGAATCGGAGGCGGCACTGGCGGTCAACCCGAACTACGCCTCCGCGCTCGGCACGCTGGGGCTTGTCGAGATCTATTCGGGGAACCCGGAAGCAGCGATCCCGTTGGCCGAGCGGGCGATCCGCCTCGATCCCGGTTTCGCCCAGCAGACGCTGCATTTCCTGGGAACGGCCTATCTGGTCGCCGGCAAATACGAGACGGCGGCGGCGACCTTTCGCGAGCGCATCCGGCTGTCACCGAAGACCGACCTGTCGCGCGGGCTGCTCGTCTCGGCGCTCGGTCACCTCGGCGAGGTCGAGGAAGCGCGGCGCGTCTGGGCCGAGGTGAAGGCGATCAGCCCGAAATATTCATTCGCCGGCCACCTCGCGCGCCTGCCCTTCACCAATCCCGCCGATGCCGAGCGCATCAGGGAAGGCTACGCCAAGGCCGGCGTGGCGGAGTAGGTGGGCGGCGTCCCGATCGCCTGCCGCTCAGATGCCGCTGACGAACTTCGCCATGATGACGATGATCGCCACCTGCATGATGCCCTGGCTGGCGACGACGAAGAAATACCCGCCCATCAGCTTTCCAATCTTGGCGGCGTCGGGCTGGGGCTTCTGCAGCTCGAAGCAGACGCGGAGATTGGTCGGCAGCAGATAGCCGAGACCTTGCACGGTCATCACCGCGATCAGCACCAGCGCGGCCCAGACCCAGGCGACCTGCGGCCAGGGCAGCTCGGTGAAACCGAGCTCGACGGCGAGAAACCAGCCGGCGGTGCCGGTGATGATGGCCAGCGTCGGCATGAGGAACAGGGTGCGCGGCACGAGGTTGAGCAGGATTTGCTTCCTGACCGGCGGATCGACTTTTCTGAGGACCAGGCCGAGGACGAAGCCCATGAACAGGTCGATGCCGGTCCACAGAACGCCGCACATCACGTGCACCCAGTTCAGGAACCAGATGCTGCCGCTCATGATGGCCGCGACCATCACGGCAAGAGCCGCGGCGACGAACCAAAAATAATGGAGTCGGATCAGCGACGAAGGCGCTTCTGCTGAAGCAGCGATGGAACTCATGGCCTTCCCCCACAGCGGCCGCTTGCGGCGCGGCGCTCACCTATCGCCCTGGGGGCAGGGTGGCATCGGCGGGGAGGTTTCACAAGCTGGCGCGTCTGACGGCCGGGGGGCAGGGTGCGCGAAGAAGCCCGCCGCCCTCGCGGGCGACGGGCCTGATTTCGTTTCGCAGGCGAAGCGTCTACGCGGCGACCTGGGGCAGGCCGGCGAGCGCCATTTCCAGCGCCTTCTGGTCGTATTCGCGGTCTTCCAGCTTGCCGGCGAAGTAGTCGGTATAGGCCTGCATGTCGAAGTGGCCGTGGCCGGAGAGATTGAAGAGGATCGTCTCCGCCTTGCCTTCCTTCTTGCAGCGCAGCGCCTCGTCGATCGCGGCGCGGATGGCGTGGCTCGATTCCGGCGCCGGCACGATGCCCTCGGCGCGGGCGAACATGACCGCCGCCTCGAAGGAGGCAAGCTGCTTGATTGCCACCGCCTCGATGAGACCCAGCTCCTTCAGGTGGCTGACCATCGGCGCCATGCCGTGATAGCGCAGGCCGCCGGCGTGGAATCCGGGCGGGATGAAGGACGAGCCGAGCGTGTGCATCTTCACGATCGGGGCGACGTGGGCGACGTCGCCGAAGTCGTAAGCATAGCGTCCGCGGGTCAGCGACGGGCAGGCCGCCGGCTCCGCCGCGACGAGACGCAGGGTCTTGCCCTCGCGCAGCTTCTTGCCGAGGAAGGGGAAGGCGATGCCGCCGAAATTGGAGCCGCCGCCGGTGCAGCCGATGACCACGTCCGGCCAGTAGCCGGCCATTTCCATCTGCTCGATGGCTTCCAGGCCGATCACCGACTGGTGCATCAGGACGTGGTTGAGCACGCTGCCCAGCGAATAGTTGACGCCGGGGTTCTTGGCGGCGACCTCGACTGCCTCGGATATGGCGAGGCCGAGGCTGCCCGGATTGTTCGGGTCGAGGGCAAGCGCCGCCTTGCCGGACTCGGTTTCGGTGCTGGGGCTGGCCACGCAGGTCGCCCCGTAGGTCTCCATCATGGCCTTCCGGTAGGGCTTCTGCTGGAACGAGACCTTGACCATGTAGACCTTGACCTCGATGCCGAAGAGCTGTCCGGCAAAGGCAAGAGAAGAGCCCCACTGGCCGGCGCCGGTCTCGGTCGACAGCTTATGGATGCCGGCTTCCTTGTTGTAGAAGGCCTGCGCCACCGCGGTGTTCGGCTTGTGGCTGCCGGGCGGGCTCACGCCCTCGTACTTGTAGAAAATGCGCGCCGGCGTATCGAGCGCCTTCTCCAGACGGCGGGCGCGGATGAGCGGCGCGGGGCGCCACAGCTTGTAGATTTCGCGCACCGGCTCGGGGATCTCGATTTCGCGTTCCTGCGAGACCTCCTGGGCGATCAGGGCCATGGGGAAAATGGGCGCCAGGTCGTCGGGCCCGAGCGGCTGCATGGTGCCGGGGTGCAGTGCCGGCGGCAGCGGCGCCGGAAGATCGGCGGCGATATTGTACCAGGCGCGCGGAATACGCTCTTCCGGCAAGAGATACTTGTACGTGTCTGACATGGCTGTTCCCGTCCCTTCGGTGCACTTACGATCGAAGATTACCGACAACTTATGCCGGACTTCGCATCGATGCCAAGGGCTTGACCGTGCGGCCATTTGCAACCGAAACGATTGATCTCTGACGGTCAGGCTGGTCTAGGAAGGCATGGATCGTTTTGCTGCCATTTTGCTCGCGGGGCCGACGGCGAGCGGCAAGTCGCGGCTGGCGCTGGAGCTGGCGGCCGGCCACGGCGGCCTCGTCGTCAATGCCGATTCCATGCAGGTCTATGCCGAACTGCGGGTGCTGACCGCGCGCCCGTCGCCCGCGGACGAGGCGGCGGCCCCGCACCGCCTCTATGGCCATGTGCCGGCGGCGACGCGCTATTCGGTCGGGCGCTGGCTCGCCGATGTCGCGGTGGTCCTCGACGAAGCGCGCCGGCGGCGGCGTCCGGCGATCGTGGTCGGCGGCACCGGCCTCTATTTCAAGGCGCTGACCGAGGGGCTTACTGCGGTGCCGGCGATTCCGACCGAGGTGCGCGCCGCCATCCGGGCGGAAAGCGACAGGGTGGCGGCGCCCGACCTGCATGCCCGGCTGGCGGCGGTCGATTCGGAGGACGCTGCGGCGATCCGCGCGAGCGACCGCTCCCGCATTCTCAGGGCGCTCGAAGTCATTACCGCGACCGGCCGTTCGCTTGCCGAATGGCGACGGGTGGCCGCCGCTCCGCCGCTGGTCGATCCGGCCAGCGTGAGGCGCATCGTCCTTGCCCCCGACCGCGCCGCACTCCACAGCCGCATCGCCGAACGAGCCGAGCGCATGCTTGAGGCGGGGGCGCTTGAGGAGGTGAGGGCGCTGGCAGCGCTCGGCCTCGACGCGGAGCTGCCAGCGATGAAGGCGATCGGGGTGCGCGAGCTCTTGGCACTGGAAGCCGGCGCGCTCTCCCGGGCGGAGGCGCTGGCGGCCATCGCCACTGAGACGCGCCGCTACGCCAAGCGCCAGATGACCTGGTTCCGCAACCAGATGGGCGACTGGCCACGGGCCGCGGATGCTTCGGCGCTTGACCTCGTCGCGCTCCGCTCTTAATAGAGAACCCATGAAACAGACTCTGCTCGTAATCGGCACGCGCATCGGCGAGGCGACCCCATAGGTTGCCGCGGGAAAGCTGGTGCGCGAAAACAGGCCCTTCAGGGGCCTTTTTTATTGCCGAAACGGCTGGTCGTCGTCGCCCCGGCGAAGGCCAGGGTCCGAGAGGACCGGGAACTGTCGATCATGCGGGGTCCGTTGGGTCCGGCGTCACGCCGGCAGGTGCGAAGGGTGAGGAAGTGCGATGAAACGGCAGAGCGAAAGCCGGCAAATGACGGGCGCCAACATGGTCGTTCAGGCCCTGATCGACCAGGGCGTCACCGATATCTTCGGCTATCCGGGCGGCGCGGTGCTGCCGATCTATGACGAGATCATCCAGCAGGATGCCATGCGCCACGTGCTCGTGCGCCACGAGCAGGGCGCCGGCCACGCCGCCGAGGGCTACGCCCGCTCGACCGGCAAGCCGGGCGTTGCGCTGGTCACCTCCGGCCCCGGCGCCACCAACATGGTCACGCCGCTCACCGATGCGCTCATGGATTCCATTCCGATCGTGTGCATCACCGGTCAGGTCTCGACCCATCTCATCGGCTCGGACGCTTTCCAGGAGGCCGACACGGTCGGCATCACCCGCGCCTGCACCAAGCACAACTGGCTGGTCCGCGACGTCAACGATCTCGCCCGCGTCATGCACGAGGCCTTCTACGTCGCCACCCATGGGCGACCCGGCCCGGTGCTCATCGATATTCCCAAGGACGTCCAGTTCGCCACCGGCACCTACGTTCCGCCCGAGGGGATCACGCACAAGACCTACCATCCGCGCACCGAGGGCGACGAACGCGCCATCCGCGTGGCGGTCGAGCTGATGGCCAAGGCCAAGAAACCGGTCTTCTACACCGGCGGCGGCGTGGTCAATTCCGGCCCGCGGGCGACGGCGGCGCTGCGCGAGCTGGTCAGGCTCACCGGCTATCCGATCACCTCGACCCTGATGGGCCTCGGCGCCTTTCCGGCCTCCGATCCGCAGTGGCTCGGCATGCTCGGCATGCACGGCACCTTCGAGGCCAACAACGCCATGCACGATTGCGATCTGATGATCGCGCTGGGCGTGCGCTTCGACGACCGCATCACCGGCCGGGTCAACGCCTTCTCGCCGGGCTCGCGCAAGATCCACGTCGATATCGACGCCTCGTCGATCAACAAGAACATCCATGTCGACGTGCCGATCATCGGCGACGTCGGGCACGTTCTGGAGGCGATGGTGGCCGAGTGGAAGCGCCTGCACGCGCGGCCCGACAAGGCGGCGGCGAAAACGTGGTGGGCCCAGATCGACAAGTGGCGGGCGCGCAATTGCCTGGCCTATACGCCGAACAAGGACGTCATCATGCCGCAATACGCGCTTGAGCGGTTGCAGGCGGCGATCGCGGGCAAGGACGTCTACATCACCACCGAGGTCGGCCAGCACCAGATGTGGGCGGCGCAGTTCCTCAGGTTCGAGGAGCCCAATCGCTGGATGACCTCCGGCGGCCTCGGCACCATGGGCTACGGCCTGCCGGCCGCGGTCGGCGTTCAGGCCGCCCATCCCGACAGCCTGGTCATCGACGTCGGCGGCGACGGCTCGGTGCTGATGACCATGCAGGAGATGTCGACCGCGGTGCAGCACGATCTGCCGATCAAGATCTTCATCCTCAACAACCAGTATCTCGGCATGGTGCGCCAGTGGCAGGAGCTGCTGCACGGCAACCGGCTGTCGCACACCTACATGGACTCGCTGCCCGATTTCGTGAAGCTCGCCGAAGCCTATGGCGCGGTCGGCATCCGCTGCGAGAAGCCGGGCGATCTCGACGGCGCCATCGCCGAGATGCTCTCGGTCAGGAAGCCGGTCATCTTTGATTGCCGTGTGGCGGCGCTGGCCAACTGTTTCCCGATGATTCCCTCAGGCAAGGCGCACAATGAGATGATCCTTGGTGATTCGGTCACGCCCGAGACCATCGGCAGTGTGATCGGCAAGGAAGGAAAGGTGCTGGTGTGACCTGGGCCGAACGGGAGGGCGGTGCCATGTTCACGCTCGAAGATCTCGAGCGGGCGCAGAAGCTGGTCGGCGGCGTGCTGCCGCCGACGCCGCAACGGCGCTGGCCGCTGCTTGCCGAGCGGCTGGGGACCGACGTGGTGGTCAAGCACGAGAACCACCAGGTCACCGGTGCCTTCAAGGCGCGCGGCGGGCTGGTCTATGTCGACCGCATGAAGCGCGAGCGGCCGCATGTGGCGGGGCTGGTCTCGGCGACGCGCGGCAATCACGGCCAGTCGATCGCCTATGCCGGCCGCCGCCATGGCGTGCCGGTCACCATCTTCGTGCCGCACGGCAATTCGGTGGAGAAGAACAGCGCCATGCGTGCCTTCGGCGCCGAGGTGATTGAGGCCGGCAACGACTTCGATGCGGCGCGGGCCGAGGCGAAGAGCTTCGCCGTCGACAATGCCCATGAGATGGTGCCCTCCTTCCACCGCGACCTGGTGCTGGGGGTGGCCACCTATGCGCTGGAACTGATGACCGCCGAGCCGGACCTCGACGTCCTCTATGTGCCGGTCGGGCTGGGCTCGGGCATCTGCGCCTGCCTGACAGTGCGCGACCTGCTTGGCCGCAAGACCGAGATCGTTGGCGTCCAGGCCACGGCGGCGCCGGCCTATGCGCTGTCCTTCGAACTCGGCCAGACGGTCACCACGCCGACCTGCGACACGCAGGCCGACGGCATCGCCACCCGCGTCCCCGACGAGGCGGCGCTCGCCTGCATCCGGCGCGGCGTCGAGCGCATCGTCCAGGTCAGCGACGACGAGATCGCCGAGGCCATCCGCGCCTATTGGACCGACACGCACAATCTGGCGGAAGGGGCGGGGGCCGCCCCACTCGCCGCGGCCCTGGCTGAGCGCGACCGGCTCGGCAACAAACGGGTGGGCCTGGTGCTCAGCGGCGGCAATATCGATCTCAAGCTGTTTGCCGAATGGGTGATGGGGCGTCGCCCCGCCGCCTCGGCGGAGCCGGCTGTGCCGGGCCGCCGCGACAGGATAAAGGATACCGCCGTCGCCTGACAGCGGCGGCGAACGGGAACCGGGGCGGACCCGGCAGAGAAAGCTCAAGGTGTTGGCATGAAGAAGGCTGCGAAAGTGGCGGTCAAACGCAAGAAGATGGCAAAGAAGGCGAAAGCGCAGGGGGGCTCCACGCCGAAGGTTCCCGGCGGACCGCCGCTGTCGCCCTATTTCTTCGAGGAGGTCAGCGACAAGCAGGAGACCCACACCCTGTCGATCGTGGTCGACAACGAGCCGGGGGTTCTCGCCCGGGTCATCGGCCTGTTCTCCGGGCGCGGCTACAACATCGACAGTCTCACCGTGTCGGAGACTGAGCACGCCAAGCACCTGTCGCGCATCACCATTGTGACGACGGGCACGCCGATGGTGATCGAGCAGATCAAGAACCAGCTCGCCCGGCTGGTGCCGATCCACACCGTCACCGACCTCACCGTCTCGAACAACCGGCCGATCGAGCGCGAGCTGGCGCTGATTAAGGTGGCCGGCTCGGGCGATTCCCGCGTCGAGGCGTTGCGTCTGGCCGACGCCTTTCAGGCGACCGTTGTCGATGCTTCCGTCGGCCATTTCATCTTCGAGGTGACCGGTCGGTCGACCAAGATCGAGCAGCTCATCGCCGTCATGGCGCCGCTCGGCCTGGTCGAGGTCTGCCGCACCGGCATCGCCGCCATCAGCCGCAGGGCGGAGGCAGGGTAGGGGCTGCCCGGCCGTTCATGTCGCAGGAGCTTGCCGCCGCCTTCGTCGTCTTTGCCGTGGCGACGCTGTTCACCCCCGGGCCCAACAACATCATGCTGATGGCCTCGGGCCTGAATTTCGGCCTCTCGCGTACCGTGCCGCACGGGTTTGGCGTACCGCTCGGCTTCGGCTTCATGGTGCTGGTCGTCGGCTTCGGCCTCGGCGCCTTCTTTGCCGCCTTTCCGATCGCCTATCAGGTGCTGAAATATGTCGGCGCCGCCTATCTGCTCTATCTCGCCTGGCGCATCGCCACGGCCGCCGGCGTCCACAGCGAAAACGCCCGCGCCAAGCCCTTCACCTTCTTCCAGGCGGCGGCCTTCCAGTGGGTCAATGCCAAGGCCTGGGTGATGGCCATCGGGGCCGTCACCGCCTATGCCGGGATCACCGCCTTCCCGTACAACACCATCCTGATCGCTGCCATCTTCGCCATGCTCGGCATCGCCTCGTCCTTCACCTGGGTATTGTTCGGGACCGGGCTGAAGAGAATCGTCACCGATCCGCGGTCGATCCGCATCTTCAATCTGGTGATGGCCGGCCTGCTCGCCGCGTCGCTGATCCCGGTCTTCCTCGAATAGGAAAGCGGCGCGGCGGAGCGCGGCTAGGGGTATTCCGATACCTCAGTTGGGCCCGCCTGCCGCCGTGCCCAAGGGCTTGCCAAGGCCCGTCGCGGCATGCGTAACTTGGCCCGGCGGCGGCTGGCCTGAAGGGCGTTTTGCCGATCCCTTTCTTCTCCGAAAAGTGATCCAGGACTGCCCAATTCGAGAGCATTTCGACACTTTAGAAAACCGTCATAACCCCTCAATATCGCGCTAATACTATCTTTCAATGGGGGCTTGCCGCGACCGATTGTCGGACGTGTCCTGAGCCTTCGATCTGTGCCAGTATCCGGCCAAGGAGGGCCCTCGCATTGGCGGCTTCGCGCAACCTCGGTCTGGGGGTCATCGAGACCCGCTGGTTCGACGACGGGCACCACACGGTGCGGCCGCTGTTCGAGTTCCTGTCCTATGCGCTGAAGGATCGTTCGGACGCCTTCACCTATGAGCGTTTCGTCCGCGCTGGCTCCTTCCGTGATGCGGTGCGTTTCGTGACGTCGGGCACGGGCGTCGACTTCCTCTACATCGCCGCGCATGGCGATATCGGCAAGATCGAGGCGCCGGACGGCTCCGGCCTGTCGCGCACGTTCCTGCGCAACACCTTCGTCGATGCCAATCGTGCCCGCGGGCGCCGGCTGAAGGGTGTCCTGTTCGGCTCGTGCAAGTTCGGCGCCGCCGACAATCTCATCGAGGTCATGCGGCCGGCCAAGATCCGCGGCGAGGAGATCGGCAACCGCCTCCTGTGGGTCGCCGGCTACGGCGAGGAGATCGACTACACGCGCTCCTCGCTGCTCGACATCTACTTCTACGATATCTTCTTCCGTACCGGCGGTCGCGACGAGATCACCCGGGTGCGCAAGACGCTGGAGCGTCTCGACAAGAGCCTGCCGGGGCTGATGGAGGGATTGGCGCTGCGGGTGGTCGGCCGCCAGCCGCGCGGGCGCTATCGCGATCTGGTGAGCGGCGAGTACCTCGCCGACTGAAGGGGGAAGGGGCATGGGCGAATTCAAGGGCTTCGGGCCGAACGCGCTGGCCTTCTTCACGGCGCTCAAGTTCCACCAAGACAAGGCGTGGTTCGAGGAGAACAAGCCGCTCTATCAGAGCGACGTGGAGGGCCCGATGGTGGCGCTCCTCGACGACCTCACGGCGGCTTTCGCCGCGAAGAAGATTCCGCTCAAGGCCGACGGCAAGCGCTCGATGTTCCGCATCCATCGCGACGTGCGCTTTGCCAAGGACAAGAGCCCCTACAAGACTCATGGCGCCGCGACGCTCACCCGTTTCGGGCGCAAGATGGAGCAGGGCCTTATCTATATCCACATCGCTCCGGAGGGCTCGTCCGTGGCGGCCGGCTTCCACAATCTGGAATCGGCAGATCTGGCGAAATTCCGCCAGGCGATCGCCGCCAGGCCGGCGCGCTTCAAGGCGATGGAGACGGCGCTCGCCAAGGGCAAGCTGGCGCTCACCAACGAGTTCCAGCTCACCCGCGTCCCGCGCGACTTCGAGGCGCTGAAGGGCGGGCCGCTCGACGGCGCCATCCGGCTCAAGTCCTTCCTGGTCGAGGAATTGCTGAGCGAGGCCGCGATCAGGAACGCGAAGCTGACCGGCAGGATCGTCGATTTCGCCGAGCGCGCCCGTCCGCTGCTCGATTTCGGCTGGAAGGCATTGGACTGAAGCTTGGATGAGCGAGACAGGCGACCAACCTCGCGGCACCGGCCGGAAGGCGTGCGTTCGGTGCCGACCTTCATTCTGCGCAGCAAGGGCCGCGAGGTCGGCCGCATCATCGGTCATCACGACCCGCCATCCTTCTATGGCAACGTCGACAGGCTGATGGCGGCGGCAAAATGGGTCTGCACCAATGACAAAACGTCAGGTTGTATAGTACGTTCAGTACGTTGCTGTGACGTCACCCGTTGCCGCGCGTCACAGATGGTCTAAACTGTCAGACTTGTCAGGTGTGCGTAATACCGAGCAAGGCAGAGCCGACCTGCCGAGGGCTTGGTGGTTGTGCAGAGTCGCCTGCGTTGGTGAGTCCGGGGCGGGGCGCGCGTTGCGCCCGGCCAGTTCCGGCAATTGACGCAGCGTGCGCTCGCGGTCGGTGGGGCCCCATGAGCACGACCACGACCAAGACCTTGGCCAACGAAGACAAAACGACAGCCGCGTTCGCCATCATCGATGAGGGCGAGGACATCGACGTCGTGGTCATGCGCCTGCGCGACTTCCTGGCCGTCGATCACATCGTCTACCACTCGTCCAAACTAGGGGCGAGCCCGTCGGCCGACCCCTATATCCGGCTCACCTATCCGGCCGTGTGGATCAAGCAGTACCTGCAGAACAACTATGTCGACGTCGATCCGGTGCTGCGCGAGGGGTTCAAGCGCATGCTGCCGTTCCGGTGGAGCGAGCTGACGGTCAGCACCGAGCAGGAGATGGTCTTCCTGCAGGACGCGCTCGCCCATGGCGTCGGGCCGTTCGGCCTGTCGATCCCGGTGATTGGCAAGCACGGCCATCGCGGCCTGTTCTCGATCTCCTTCTCCGGCTCTGCCGAGGCGTGGGAGGCATTGGTTGCCGACAGCACGCCGATGCTGGTCGAGGTCGCCAACCGCTTGCACCAGCGGGTCATCCGCGACGTCTTCGGAGAGGACCGCCCGCATTTGAGTGCCCGCGAGCTGGAGGTCCTGCGCTGGACGGCGCTCGGCAAGGACGCCGGCGAGATCGCCGCCATTCTCGATATCTCCTTCCACACCACGCGCGGCTATCTCAAATCCGTCCGCCACAAGCTCGACTGCGTCACATCGGCACAAGCGGTCAGCCGCGCCATCAAGCTCGGGCTGCTCGAGCTTTAGTTCCCGCAGCAATTCGTTCGATTGCCATTCAAGTTCGAGCGTTCCGCGCAATTCAACCTTAGCGTTGCCGCGGTATGGCCCTATGTCACGGCTTCGGCGGCATTACAGTGCCGCTTGCCGGATGAGTATCTGTCTTTCCGGGTTTGTATGGAGCGTTGCAGATGATCGTCGTGGTTCAGGAGGTCAATGCGCATGAACATGCGCATTTGCTCGATCAGATGTTCCGCCTGAGGGCGCGGGTTTTCGCCGAGCGCCTGAAGTGGGATGTCGACGTCGTCGATGGCAGGGAGCGCGACAAGTTCGATGACCTTGCGCCGGTCTACCTGATCCACACCGATGAAGAGGGGCGGGAGGTGCGCGGCAGCCTCCGCCTGCTGCCGACGACCGGTCCGACGGTGCTTGGCGATTTCTTTTCCGACACCATGCCCGACGCGACGATGCTCTCGGCGCCGTCGATCTGGGAGTGCACCCGCTTCTGCGTCGACGAAGACAGGTTGCGCCATCGCGACCAGATCGTCGCTTCGCGGGCACTCATCTCCGGGCTCGGCAGCGTCGCGCTCGCCGCCGGCATCGAGTTCGATCCTCGGCAACTTCGACGACCGCATGCTGCGCCTCTATCGTCGCATCGGCTGCGAGGTGGACGTGCTCGGCAGAACCGATCGCTATGGCGCTCCGGTCTATCTCGGGCTGTTCCCGGTTTCGCAGACGATCCTGGCGGAGGTGAATGCGCGGCTTCCCGCGCCGCCGGCCATCAGGAGCGAGCACGCGAGCGATCGTGTCGCCGCATGACGCCAGTTGGCCTGATCGGGGACGGGGACGCGGTGCCGGATTGGCGGCGTGCGTCCCCTCAAATGAGGGGATTGTCCGCACATGGTTAGGCTGTTCAATTTTGTGGGCGTCAAGGCGGACGCAGGCGGCGAAAGAGCGGTTGTTTGCGGCGGACTGCAGCACTCCGCATAAGCTCGAAGCCTGGTGATCGGAAAGGGCTACCGCTCGTTCCGATGCAAGCGGCGAGTTGGCGTGTGTGCAGGAGGTTGATGGGGCCGAGGAGGCCCGGCCCTGTCAACCGGCGTTTGAGTAGGGGTGGGGCAGGGATGATCGACAACAGGCGACAGACATTGCTGGTGACGACGCTCGCCGGCGCAACGGTCGCTGCCTTCAACGACATCTTCCGCGATATGGCGAAGGAACTCCGCCACTTCGCCGGAGCCGATTTCGATGCGTGCATCGACGTCCTGGAGTCGCGCGCACAGAGCCATATCGGCGGCGCCGCCTTCGAAGACGTGCCGGAGGAGGACCAGCGCTTCCTGCTCGAGCAGATGCGGCGGATCATCGGCGCGGCATTCAACGACGCGCGCTCGCCGCGATACTAGACAACAAGGCCCCCCGTGGCGGACTGGTTTTTGGTCCGCTGCGCAGCCGCCGCGCCACCCGAGACGGTCCGGCGCGGCGGCTTTTCCGCCATTGCACCACTTCCTCCTGACCGCTAGAACCGCCCGGAATCCCACCTGCGGGTGCTCCAAAACGCCGGAATTCCGGCAGCCCAGACATGAAGAGGGAACGCTGATGCGCGTCTATTACGATCGGGATGCCGATCTCAACCTGATCAAGGCCCGCAAGGTCGTGATCGTCGGCTATGGCAGCCAGGGCCGGGCGCACGCGCTCAATCTTCGCGATTCCGGCGTCAAGGAGGTGGCGATCGCGCTGAAAGCCGGCTCGGCAACGGCCAAGAAGGTCGAGGCCGACGGTCTGCCGGTGAAGTCGGTGGCCGAGGCTGCAGCCTGGGGCGACCTCATCATGATGTGCGCACCCGACGAACTCCAGGCCGACATCTGGAACGACCATATCGCCGGCAATATCCGCGATGGTGCGGCGATCGCCTTCGCCCACGGCCTCAACGTCCACTTCAACCTGATCGAGCCGAAGAAGACCATCGACGTCATCATGATCGCGCCGAAAGGTCCCGGCCACACGGTGCGCGGCGAGTACCAGAAGGGCGGCGGCGTGCCCTGCCTGATCGCGGTCCAGCAGGACGCCAGCGAGAACGCCCACGACTTGGCGCTGTCCTACGCCTGCGGCATCGGCGGCGGACGCTCTGGCGTCATCGAGACGACCTTCAAGGAGGAATGCGAGACCGATCTGTTCGGCGAGCAGGTGGTGCTGTGCGGCGGCTTGGTCGAGCTTATCCGCGGCGGCTTCGAGACGCTGGTGGCGGCCGGCTATGCACCGGAGATGGCCTATTTCGAGTGCCTGCACGAGGTCAAGCTGATCGTCGACCTCATTTATGAGGGCGGCATCGCCAACATGAACTACTCGATCTCCAACACCGCCGAGTTCGGCGAGTATATGAGCGGCCCGCGCATCATCACCGACGAGACCAAGGCGGAGATGCGCCGCGTGCTCACGGACATCCAGTCGGGCAAGTTCACCTCCACATGGATGCAGGAGTGGAAATCCGGCGCGGCGCGCTTCAAGGCGACCCGGCGCATGAACGACGCCCATCCGATCGAGGAGGTCGGCGTCAGGCTGCGCGGCATGATGCCGTGGATCGGCGCCAACAAGCTGGTCGACAAGGAGAAGAACTGACAGCCATGGCTGCACCCTGCTAACCTCCGACGAGCGCGGACGGGCAGGGGGCAGCCATGCTGAGCTTCTTTGATATTGCGGCGGTGGTTCTGGTGCTGTCGGCCGTGTTCGGCTGGTTCAACCGCCGCTTCATCCGCCTGCCGCATCAGATCGGGCTGCTCATCCTCGGGCTTGCGGCCTCGCTGGCGCTGGTGGTGATCGACGACGTGCTGCCCGATTCGACGGTCCTAGAATCGTTCACCACCGCGATCGCCCAGATCAATTTCTACGACACGATGATGAACGGCATGCTGGCGTTCCTGCTCTTCGCGGGGGCGCTTCATGTCGATTTCTCCAAGCTGCGCTCCGAGGCCCTGCCGGTGGCGCTGCTGGCTACCGTCGGCGTGCTCATCTCGACGGCCATCGTCGGCGTGGCGACCTGGGCCGCGGCTTATGTGCTCGGCATCAATCTCCCACTGGTCTGGGCACTGGTCTTCGGCGCGCTCATCTCGCCGACCGATCCGGTGGCGGTGCTGTCGCTGCTGAAGTCCGTGCGCCTGCCGGAGAGCATGGAGATCAAGATCACCGGCGAGAGCCTGTTCAACGACGGCGTCGGAGTGGTGGTGTTCACCGTTCTCCTCGGCCTGGCGGTTGGCAGCGGCACCGGCGCCGGGCATGGCGGCGGCAGCGTCGGTCTGGTCTATGCCGGCGAGGTCTTCCTGTTCGAGGCGGTCGGCGGCGCGGTGCTCGGCATTGTTGCCGGCTATGTCTCGGTCCACGCGATGGAGACGATCGACGACTACCCGGTCGAGATCCTGATCACGCTGGCGCTGGTCACCGGCCTCTATGCGCTGGCGCTTCACCTGCACACATCGGGGCCGATCGCGGTCGTGGTCGCCGGCCTGTTCATGGGCAATCGCGGCCGCATCACGGCGATGAGCGAGACGACGCGCACCCATCTCTTCCAGTTCTGGGAGCTGATCGACGACCTGCTCAACTCCGTGCTGTTCGTGCTGATCGCGCTTGAGGTGCTGGTGATCGCCTTCAGGCTGGAGCTGATCGTGCTGGCTGTGATCGCGATTCCCATCGTGCTCATCGCCCGCTACGCCTCGGTGTCGGGGCCGCTCCTGCTTCTGTCGCTGCGCCGGCGCTTCGCCGTCGGCTCGGTCAGGGTGATGGTGTGGGGCGGCCTCAGGGGCGGCATTTCGGTGGCCCTCGCCCTGTCGCTGCCCAACGGCGACTATCGCGGCCCGATCCTGGTGGCGACCTATGGCGTGGTGATCTTCTCGATCATCGTCCAGGGGCTGACCATCGCGCCGCTCGCCCGCAGCATCGCCGACGTTGGCGAGCCGGCCGACTGAACCTCACCGCGAACGACGCGAGTCCGGGGGCGGCCTCCGCCCCCGGATTGCGTCGGTCGACCATGTCCAGCCTAGTAGGGCGAATAGCAGACGGCCGGTACGCCCGGCTTGCGGAAATAGGTGTTGGTCGCCGGGTTGTAGGTCCGATAGTGGTCGAGGCACCAGGCGACGTGCGGGCTATAGCCGCGGTAGCCGCGGTAATAGCCGGGATAGCGCGGCGGCGGCGGATAGCCGTAGTCATAGTCGTAGCGGGGCTGGTTCGCAGCGGCGATGGCCGCCAGGCCCGCGACGATGCCGAAGGCGGCGATTGCCGCGCCGGCGTCGTTGTTGTGCCAGTGGCGATCGCGGGCCGCAGCCGGTGCGGCCGACAGGCCGATGGCGCTCACCGCGATGCTCGCGGCCAGAGCAATGCTGAGGGATTTCTTCATCATCTCATCTCTCCCGTTTCGGGTTGCCCCCCTTCTCGGGAAAAAACGGTGCCCGCCTTACGGGCTGATGCAACGGTGCGGAACGCCGCGATAGTCGATCCAGGTGTCGGTCTCGCCGTTGTAGGTCTCATAGGTCGCCGTGCACCACCGGAAGTGCCGGTTGGCGGCATAGGCGGCGTAGCTGGCGGGCGGCGGCACGTAGGCGGGATAGGCCGCGTAGGGTCGATAGGCCGGATAGGTCCGGTAGGCCGGGTAGGCCCGATACGCCGGATAGGCCGGGTAGGGCCGATAGGCGGGATAGGCCGGCTGCGGCTGCGACATCATCGAGCCGACCGCCAGACCAAGGATGGCGCCGGCAACGAGCGCCGGGCCGGCGTCGGAGCGCGGTGCCGCCTGATAGTGCGGCCGATCGTATTGATGCCAGCGCTCGGCGCTGGCGCCGGTGGCGGACATGCCGACGGCCGTAAGTGCGACTGATCCTGCAACTGCGACCGAAACGAACCTGTTCATCGACGTTTGCTCCGTGGACCGGCGGACATTCCGCCAAGCATGGGCGGCTAGATGCCCTTTTGCCGATGAACGGATGCTGAATACCGAAAAGCGGCCGATCCGGGGCAATCTTCAGCCGGCGGATGCTTGACCGGCGGGCCTTTGCAGGCGACAAGCGCCGCACTTGGCCCTTGTCGACGGCGGTATCCCCTTGTCTCGTCCCTATGCCATCCTCGACGTGTTCACCGACACGCCACTTGCCGGAAACCCGCTTGCCGTGGTTCTCGATGCCACTGGGCTCGACGACCGGCAGATGCAGGCCATCGCCCGCGAGTTCAACCTGTCGGAGACGGTGTTCGTGCTGCCGGCGGAGAAGCCGATCGCCAGCGCCCGCCTGCGCATCTTCACGCCGGCGCGCGAGCTGCCCTTCGCCGGTCATCCGACCGTCGGTACCGCCGTGCTGCTTGCCACCCGCAAGGCGGCCGAGGGCGTCCCCGGCAAGGAGATGGTGGTCCTGCTGGAGGAGCCGGTCGGCGCCATCCGCTGCGGCGTCTTCATCCAGGGCGAGAAGAGCGGGCACGCGATCTTCGACGCGCCGCAGCTGCCGACATCGGTGCCGGCCGATTTCGACCGTGAGGCGGTTGCCGCCGCGCTCGGCCTGTTGCCGGCTGAGGTCGGCTTCGAGAATCACAAGCCTTCGGCGTGGTCGGCGGGCCTGCCGATGATCTTCGTGCCGGTGAGCGGGCTAGAAGCGATCGCCAATGCCAGGCCGAACCCGACCACCTGGGCGGAGGGCTTCGGCTCGCCGATGGCCGCCGCCTGGCTCTACTGCCGCCAGACCGAGGGCAGCGACCGCGATTTCCATGCGCGTATGTTCGCGCCGCGCTTGGGTTTCGCTGAAGATCCGGCGACCGGCAGCGCCGCCGCTGCCTTTGCCGGCGTCGTGCGGCGCTTCGACGAGCCGCCCGCCGGCAGCCATCGCTACGTCATCGAGCAGGGCTTCGAGATGGGGCGGCCGAGCCTGATGACGCTGGAAATCGATGTCGCCGGCGGCGAGATCGACGCCGTCCGCGTCGGCGGCAATGCGGTGGTGGTCGCCGAGGGCACGCTGTTGGTGTGACCCGCCTCGGGCGGGTGCCGGCCGACTCGTGCTACAAGAGCCCAAGGCGGAAATTTGGCGGGAGGTCAGTCATGCACGGCTTCATCCTGTTTTTGCATCTTTTTGGATTGATGCTTGGTGCGGCAGGCGCTTTTGGCAGCCTCGTTGTGATGATGAAGGCGCGTTCGGCGCCGGCGGACCAGGCGCAGGCGCTGCGCACCCTGGGGTGGCCGCTGGCCATGATGTCCGGCGCCGGGCTGGCAGTGCTGTGGGCGACCGGCATCCTCATGATCTTTTTCGTCTCGCCGAGCCTGCCCGGCTTGTTCTGGGCCAAGATCGTCTTTGTCGTGATCCTGACGGTGCTGAGCGGCCTGATCCACAAGACTTACGCGGATATTCGGCGGACCGGCGATACGGGGCTCGTGCAGCGGCTGTACGCTCTTGGGCCTGCCTCCGCGGTGATCCTCCTGCTCATCGTCCTGCTCGCGGTCTACGCGTTCGTTTAGGCGATAGCGGCCACGGGCCGGTTCCGTGGCCGCATGCTTCGCGTCAGGCGAAGTAGTGCGATTCCATGTCGGCGAAGAGGTCGGGCTCGGCCGGTTGCCAGCCCAGCGTCGTCCGCGTCCAGTCGCTCGACGCCGGCATGTCCATTGTGGCAAAGGCCGCGAACCAGCCGTAATAGTCCGCCGCGTCTTCCGGCGTGATGCTGGCGACCGGCAGGTTCAGACGGCGGCCGATGAGTTCCGCGAGCGCGCGCAACGACACGCCTTCCTCGGCGATAGCATTATAGCGCGCTCCGGCCGTGCCTTTCTCGAGCGCCAGCCGGTAGAGACGGGCGGCGTCGAGCCGATGCACGGCCGGCCAGCGGTTGCTGCCATCGCCGACATAGGCGGCGCGGCCCTTGTCGCGGGCGATGCCGATCAGGATGGGCACGAAACCGTGATCGCCTTTGCCGTGCACCTGCGGCAGGCGCATGGAGATCACCTTGACGCCCATGGCCTCCACCGCATCGGCCGCCTGCTCGGAGGCGATGCGCGGGTTGGGATGGTCGGGGGGAAACCGGTCGCTTTCCCGCGACACGGTGCCCGGCCTGCCAGCCCCCGTGCCCGAGGTGATGATCAGCGGGCGGTCCGAGCCGGCGAGCACCTCGCCCATCGCGGTGATGGCGCGCCGGTCGATCTCGCAATTCTCGACGAACTTGGTGAAGTCGTGGATGAAGGCGGTGTGGATGACGCCGTCCGCGTCCGCCACGCCACGCCTTAGGCTGGCGAGGTCCTCCACCGAACCGCGATGGACCGTGGCGCCGGTGGCGGCGAGGGCTTCCGCCCCCTTGTCGGAGCGGGCCAGGCCGAGGACCTGATGGCCGGCGGCGAGCAGTTCCTGGACGACGGCCGAGCCGACGAAGCCGGTCGCGCCGGTAACGAATACACGCATGAGTGACGTCTCCATGGTTGGATGGAGACGGATATGGGCTTATGTTTATCCGGGTAAATGAGTGAGATTATACGGGTATAAGACCTAACAGGATGAGCACGGCCTTCAGCGAAGACAACCGTCTGGGCGCCTATCTCAAGGACCGCCGGGCGAAGCTCGACCCCGCTTCCTTTGGCCTGCCGATGATGCGGCGGCGCACGCCGGGCCTGAGGCGCGAGGAGGTGGCCCAGCGCGCCCATGTCAGCGCCACCTGGTACACGTGGCTGGAGCAGGGGCGTGGCGGGGCGCCGTCGGCCGACGTACTTGACCGCATCGCCCGTGCCCTGATGCTCACCGAGGTGGAGCGCGAGCACCTGTTCTTGCTGGGTCTTGGCCGCCCGCCTGAGGTGCGCTACCGCGCGCCAGAGGGTGTCTCGCCGCGCCTGCAGCGCGTGCTCGATGCGCTCGCATTCAGCCCCGCCATCGTCAAGACGCCGACCTGGGACGTGGTCGCCTGGAACCGGGCCGCCGCCTCGGTGCTGACTGACTACGGCGACCTGCCGCCCGAGAAGCGCAACATATTGCGGTTGATGTTCTGCGAGCCCCGCGTGCGCGCTGCCCAGGCCGACTGGAAGGCGGTCGCCCGTTTCGTCGTCGGCGTCTTTCGGGCCGAGGCGGCCCGTGCCGGCGCGACGGAGGAGATCAAGGCGCTGGTCGAGGACCTGTCGCGCGAGAGCCCGGAATTCGCTGAACTGTGGGCCGACAACGACGTGCGTTCCTATGGCGAGGGCACCAAGAATCTCAATCACCCGGTCGCGGGACCGATCGCGATGGAATTCTCGACCTTCGCCGTCGATGGCCGGCCGGACCTCAGCCTGGTGGTCTACAATCCGGCGACGCCGGCCGATGGCGAAAAGGTCCGGGCCCTGATCGAGGCCAGGGCCGCCGGGCCCACGAAAGTCGCCGCCGGGAATCGACATTTCCGGCCGAAACCGTTAAGAACGGCCGGTTAACCGGCCCCGGCGACAATCGCCGGCGCGCCGACCCAGGTCCGAGAGCATGATCGATCGCGATCACAGCCAGTACGACAGAGACGCCGCTTGCGGCGCGTTGTCGGCTGCGCCGGCCTCCGGCCTCCTTCTTCTCGGCCTCCTGCTTAGACGCCCCTGAGCGTCGGCTGCTCCTTGTTGGGCGGGCACTCAGGGGGACGCTGCTCAAGCCATCATCCCGGTTGACGCCCGCCACCAGAGACGCGGGCAGGAATTCGAGAAGGACTCGCCATCATGACTACCGAGCAGGCGGTACCGGCAAAGGACCGCATCGTCATTTTCGACACGACCTTGCGCGACGGCGAACAGTCGCCGGGTGCCTCGATGACCCTCTCCGAGAAGCTGCAGGTCGCCGAGATCCTCGACGAGATGGGCGTCGACGTGATCGAAGCCGGCTTCCCGATCGCCTCCAATGGCGATTTCGAGTCGGTCACCGAGATCGCCAAGGTCATCAAGAACGGCGTGGTGTGCGGTCTCGCGCGTGCCGGCTTCAAGGATATCGACCGCGCGGCCGAGGCCTTGCAGCACGCGGAGCGGCGCCGCATCCACACCTTCATCTCCACCAGCCCGCTGCACATGAAGTTCAAGCTCAACAAGGAGCCGGAGGAAGTCTACGAGGCGGTGATCGCCTCGGTGACGCGGGCACGCAGCTATACCGACGACGTCGAATGGTCGCCGGAGGATGGCACCCGCACCGAGCACGATTTTCTCTGCCGCACGGTCGAGGCCGCCATCAAGGCCGGCGCCACCACCATCAACATCCCCGATACGGTCGGCTACACGGTGCCGGATGAATATTACGACCTCATGCGCATGTTGATGGAGCGCGTGCCCAATTCCGACAAGGCGGTGTTCTCGACCCATTGCCATGACGACCTCGGCCTGGCGGTGGCCAATTCGCTGGCCGGCGTGCGCGCCGGCGCGCGGCAGATCGAATGCACCATCAATGGGCTCGGCGAGCGCGCCGGCAATGCCTCGCTGGAAGAGGTGGTGATGGCGCTCAGGGTGCGCGGCGACGTCATGCCGTACGATACCGCCATCAAGACGCCCTATCTCATGCGCGCCTCCAAGCTGGTTTCGGCCGTCACCGCCTTCCCGGTGCAATTCAACAAGGCGATCGTTGGCAAGAACGCCTTCGCCCATGAGGCCGGCATCCACCAGGACGGCATGCTGAAGAACGCCCAGACCTACGAGATCATGCGTCCCGAGGATGTCGGCGTGCGCGCCACCTCGCTGGTGATGGGCAAGCATTCCGGCCGCCATGCCTTCCGCGAGAAGCTGAAGGAGCTCGGCTTCGATCTCGGCGACAATGCCCTGGAAGAGGCCTTCCGCCGCTTCAAGGACTTGGCCGACCGCAAGAAGCACGTCTTCGACGAGGACATCTCGGCCCTGGTCGAAGACGAGATGATCCAGGCGGGCGAGGCGATCCGGCTGGTGGCGCTCACCGTGATTGCCGGCACCGGCGGGCCGCAGAAGGCGATCGTCACGCTGGACGTCGAGGGCCAGCACGTCACC
The DNA here is from genome assembly GCA_963785065.1 of uncultured Alphaproteobacteria bacterium. Classification (GTDB taxonomy): domain Bacteria; phylum Pseudomonadota; class Alphaproteobacteria; order Rhizobiales; family Kaistiaceae; genus CAVSRC01. Next base: position 429,652 of record CAWATX010000003.1, on the reverse strand, counting down.
AAGGAGGCGCTGGGCGAAGGGCCGGTGGACGCCATGTTCAGGGCGATCCGTGCCATCGCGCCGCACGAGGCGACACTGCAGCTCTACCAGGTTGGCGCCGTCACCGAGGACTCCGATGCGCAGGCCGAGGTCTCGGTGCGCCTCGAGGAGGGCGAGAAGGTGGTCACCGGCCGTGGTGCCGACACCGACACCATGGTCGCCTCGGCCAAGGCTTATGTCTCGGCGGTCAACAAGCTGCTCCTGAAGCGCGGACGCATCCATCCGCAGGCTTCGACGGCAACCGCCTAGACCGCCGGGACCGGACAATGAGCAACGGCCGCGCCTCGCAGGGGCGCGGCCGTTCTGCGTTCTGCGGTCGCGGGACTAAATGACGGCCAGCGCGGCCGGTCGGGCGGCCTCTGCCGCGACCATGGCGGGCAGCGCCGGCGGGCCGATCGCACGCATGCGGGCGAGCAATTCCTGTGTGCGAGTATCCCTCATGTGGGCGATGCCGGGTCGTCAGCCGACCCCGCTGCCGGGCAGGTGGTGCTGCCAGGGACAGGTTGGCCCCGCAGCCGGTGTAACGTCCGCTCTTCGGTCTGCGATGAGCGATGCGACCTCGACAGTGTCGGCGGGCGGATCGGCACGCACCTGCTCGGAGCAGGACACGAGTGAAGCCCGGCAGTCGTACGGGCTCCCGCCGTTGTGGAGACAGCCGTCGGTACTGGTCACGCTCTCGACGCACGACGCCGTCGTGTAGCCGTTCCTACGACAAACAAAGATTTGTGCAATTTCGTCCGTGGAGAATCGCCCTGACGTTGCACGCGCCAAGTTCATATAGCAGGGGCCCAATGCATTATATTCGTGTTGGGGGTGGTTGACGATGCAGTTGCCGAATTGGCCGCAGGGAGAACCGCTGTCAATGGTGAGTTCCCCGCTCCGATCTTCAATCTGGGTGGCCGGCGGAAGCCCAAGATCGATACACATCGAAACTCCCACTCTTGCGAAAATCCCGCCCTCCTCCGAGAAAGAGGGACCCGTGCCACAGCCCGTGAGCAGCGAAGCCGCAATGAGCGTCAGGGCAATCAACGGGGCCGTGAGCCTGGGGATGAGAGAACCCGTGCGCATCACCGCCTCCTCAGAACCTGACGTGCCCGCCGACCGCGATGCTGGTCGAGCGGGTGCCGCCGCCAAACGTCGTGGCGACGTCGGCATTGAAATTGGCGCTCGGTCCGACCGCGATGTTGAGTCCGCCGGAGAGCGAGTAGGTGGTCGGATTGGGCGCGTCGATGGTCGAGGTAACCGCGCTGCCGCCGCTCACCGGCGTCAGCGACAGCGAGTCGCTTTGGCTGAGCACCTCGCGACTGATGCCGGCGCTGAAATGGGGAACGATGGTCATGCCGGGATGGGTGAAGATCGTTGCGACCTGCAGACCCGCCGTCAGCGCCAGCGAATTGACGGTCTGGCCGGGGACGCTGAAGGCGGTTGCCGTGCCGGTCGCCGTTTCGTCGTAGGCGTCGATCGCAGTGCGCGAGCCGCTGAGGCCAAGTGAGCCGCCGACCATGACCCTGGTCCCCGGCACGCGCCGGTTGGTACCAACGCCTAGCGATAGCGACGTGGTCTGGGCGTTGGTCGAACTGGTCACGGTGCCGCCGGTCTCGGTGCGCGATTGGCTGTTCGATGCCCGGCCCTGGCTGAAGACGGCGTCGACATAGGTGAACTGGCCGAACAGGTGGCTGGCATAAGCCGACAGCGTGGTCGATGAGGCGTCGTTGCTCCCGGTGGCACCGCTGAAGGTGCCGTTGACCCCGCCATGGCCCAGCGAGACGCCGACCACTGTGTCGAAATCGATGGCGCGGTCGAGGCCGATGACGCCGTTGCGGCCGTTGAATTCGAGGCCGCTTTGATTGGCGCTTGCGTCGACATGGCCGAAGAGCCCGCTGCCGCCGGTGAACGCCGTCCATCCCGGAATCGCTGAAGGCCTTTCGGTCGTGCCGCCGGCACCGTGCAGCAGCGCCAGCGCGTCACGCGTCGTCCCTTTGATACCGTCGGCGTAGCCGAGCAGGCCGGCCTCCTTGTACTGCTCGATCAGGGCGCAGATGCCGCAGACCGTGCCGCCGTGCAGGCGCTGCTCGACCAGGCCGGTGTTCTGCGCATTGACCAGGCCGAGGCTCTCGCGAATGGCGGCGAGCGTGGTCGGCGGCTCGCTGATGCCGGCGAGCGCGCTGATGAGGACGATGAAGTTGTCGAGGCCGGTTTCGATGATCAAATGGGTATCGCTGCCGGTATGCGTGTTGGTGCGGTCGACGCCGAAGGCGATCGGTTTGCCGTTGGTAGAGAAGTCCGGATGGCTTCCGTTGAGGTTGACGAAGTCGTCCGCCGTCAGTCCGGTGACGGAAACCGTCTGCCAGGTCTTGTTCTGGAAAGACAGGTCATGGCCGGCGAGGTAGTAGATCTTGCCGTCCTGCATCAATGCGAAGGCCTGTCCGCTGCCGCCATTCGGGTAATAGGCTCCATCAATTGTCGCAGTCGTCACGATTTCGTCGAACGAGAAATCGAATGAGCTGATCGCTCCCTCGGTCGAGGGATCGTACATGCGCGTGGGTCGGTCAGGAGCTGAGAGTGGGTGATCGAGGCAAACTGGTGCGGCATGTCGTGAATGATGAGCCGGAAGGGTCCGGGATTGCCGCCCGTCGTCTGCTGGTACGCCTGAACCGTGCCACCGTTGAGGGACCTGGTGACCACTGTGGTCCAGTCGGAATCGTTGAAGTCGGTATCGCTGATGGTAATGCTCTGGGCGAATGCCGCTGCGGTTGTGAGAACCGCGGCCCCTGCCGTCACCGCCTTGAAGAACAGGCGATTTCTCCCCCGATACGACACCAGAACGCCCCCTAAACGCAGCCCCAAGAACTTCCTGTGTCTGGATACAAGCAGCGTCGGTGTTCGGGGACAATGGACCGATCGGAGGCAATTTTCTCCATGGGCCCGAACGGCGATGGACTGATCAGTTACAATCGATGTCCGGTGTGTGACTTGCCGGTAGCGATTTCTGCCAAGTAATCCACGTGGCATAGCGGCAGAAATTGGCTGGCGCCGGAGGAATTTCCCATTTATAGATCGGAATATTGCGGCTGTTCAGGGCTGGGGGCGACAATTCTCCGGTTGCGTGACCTTCGTCAGGTCTACGTCGTGTTGGACCTGTGTCTGCAGTTTGCGGCTGATCCCGACGGCTGGCGGCATCGGCTGGCAGAGGGCGTGCGCGGTCTGTTCAAGGCGCCGATCGTCGTCAGCGGCGAATTCGTCGGCATCTACGACCCGGCCAATGCGCGGGCGCTGCATGTCATCGACAGCGGCTGGCAGACACCGGAGCAGAAGCTTGCCTTCGTCCGCTACGAAATTGACGGGGCGAACCGGAGGGATCCGTTGCGCGCGGCCTTCGACCAGAAGAAGGGGCCGCTGATGGTGGCGTCGGGCGTGGCGACGCTCGGCCACGAGGGCTATACGGGCAGCGAAATCTATCGCCACTGCATGGAGCCGGCGCGGCTGGGCGATCAGCTGGTGGCCATCTCGCGGATCGGGGAAGCCGATGAGGACCGCTGGAACATGATCAGCGTGATCCGGTCGAGCGACGAGCCGGCCTTCTCCCTGCGCGACCGGCGGCTCATGCGGGTCCTGGCGGCCGAGCTGATGCCGCTCATCGGTACGCGCCTTGCCGATTCGACCAGCCCGGTCATGAAGCTGACGCCCAGGCAGCACCTGACCCTGCGCCTGCTGCTCGACGGCGGCAGCGAGGCAGAGGTGGCAAAGGCGATGAGCCTGTCACCGTCGACGCTGCACAAATACGTCATCGGCCTTTATCGCCTGTTGGGCGTCAACAGCCGGTCGGCGTTGCAGGCGCTGTTCGCCGGCCGCGGCAGGCTGTCGAGCGAGCGCGAACGGACCAGCGACCCACGCCAGAATCGGGCGCGGCGCGAAGGCGTGCCGATGACGGCGCCGTGGCGGGCGCCTTCGACGATCAAGCGCGGTTCGGTCTAGGCAAGCGCGGTTGCCGGCCTCACGCGGCTTCGCTGCCGGGGGGAGGCGCCGGCTTGGGTGTTGCCACCGATGGGGGCGCCGAATCCGGGTGCCAGTGCAGCACGCGCTGGGGAAAGGGGATGGTGATGCCGGCGCTTTCCAGCGCCTTCTTGCCGCCCTGGGTCAGGTCCCAGCGCGTGTCCCAGAAGCGGGCCGTGGTCGACCAGGCACGCAGTTGCAGCACCACCGAGCTGTCGCCTAACGACAGCGGCACCACCGCCACCGGCGGGTCGTCGAGCACGTCGGGATGGGCGCGGGCGTGGTCGGCCAGCACCTTGCGGCCTTCGGCAATGTCGTCCTCATAGGCGATGCCGAACTCGATCAGCACCAGCCGCGTGCGGTTGCGCGAGTAGTTGGTGAGCGTGGTGTTCCACAGCCCAGAATTGGGCACGAACTTGTAGATGCCGTCCCAGGTGCGCAGGCGCGAATGGAACAGATTGATCTCTTCGACGGTGCCGGCGACGCTGCCGCTGTCGATATAGTCGCCGACACGGAACGGCCTCAGCCAGAGGAGCATGATGCCGGCGGCGATGTTGGCCAGCGTCCCCTGCAGGGCCAGGCCGATGGCCAGGCCCGCGGCGCCGAGCACGGCGAGCACCGAGGCGGTCTGCACGCCGAGCTGGTTGAGCCCCGCCACGACGACGAAGATCAGGATGGCGTAGCGCACGACTGCGGCAAGGATCGGCGCCATGGTCAGGTCGGCGTGGGGCGAGCGCGTGAGCAGCCGGTGCAGGCCGGCCGCCGCCCAGCCGGCGCCGTAGAATCCGACCACCAGAATGATCAGCGCGGTGACGAGCCGCGGCGCGAAATTGACCGCCCAGGTCCAGGCCAGGGCGCCGAGAGAGGTCACTTGCGAAAGGTCCATCCGGGCCTCCTGTTTCGGTCGGGTCCCCCCGCGCCGGCGCGCGGCGCGGCCTTACGCTTGATACATGGCTTGGACGGTGGGGACAAAGCCCCCCTCAAGGTGCTCGCCAATGCCGCCTCCGGGTGGTAGCAGGGAAAGAAGGAGGCGACCGCAATGCTAATGGAAAAGCTGGCTGCCCAGCTTGGCCGGACAGTGCTGTTCAACGGGCTCGACGAGGTGGAGCTGCGCCGGCTGGCGGGCATCGCCCGGGAGCGGGTGCTGGCGGCGGGCGAGGTGCTGTTTGAACAGGGCGATGAGTCCGACGGGCTCTACGTGGTGATATCGGGCATCGTGCGCATCTACCTGACTGCCGAGGACGGTCGCGAGGCGACGGTGTTCCTGTCGGAGGAGGGCGAGGTGATCGGCGAGATGGCGCTGCTCGACGGCCTGTCGCGCAGCGCAGGCGCCGCGGCGCTCACCGAGGCGCACCTGCTGGTCATCCCGCGCGGGCCCTTCCTCGAGCTGCTCGATTCGACGCCCAAGCTCGCCCGCCAGATCATCCTGACGCTATGCGAGCGTCTGCGCTCGACCAACGCTCAGTTCGACCAGGCGATCTTCCACGATCTCCGCCACCGGCTGCTGGTGCTCCTGCAGCAGATCGCGGTCATCCACGGCCGGGTGGAGGCCGACATGGCGGTGGTCGAGCTCGACATCACCCAGGGCACCATAGCGCAGATGCTCGGCGCCAGCCGCGAGGCGGTCAACAAGCAGCTCCGCGCCCTGGTCAAGGAGGGCTATCTGGCGGTCGACCAGCACAAGATCCAGATCTTCAAGCAGCCACGTACCTGAACCGGCCGCCCGGTGTCGCGGCCGGCCCCTCGGCCGCCTCGAAATTGGCCTTTTCCATCAGCCGGTTGCAGCCGCGTTTCGGGCGCGACCGGCAAGCTGGACAGGCTGGGGGGGCTTTGATAGTAGAACGGCCGGTCGTGCGGCCTTCCTGCGTCGCGCGCCCGCGGCGGGTGTATAGCTCAGTTGGTAGAGCAGCTGACTCTTAATCAGCGGGTCCACGGTTCGAGTCCGTGTACACCCACCAAATATTTCAATTGGTTACGCCAGAGTTTTGTGGTTCGTTTGCACGATAAGCAATGCGCTAGGCAATGCGTCTCTGCCTCGAAGGGGACTGGGCCGTGTCGTTTCCGTCACATTCCCATGTTCGTCATTGGAGTGGGAGCCATGCTTTAGGCGCCGGCGGGGGCCCGATAGACTTCGGGTAGGGGCTCCGGCGCGCGAGCCGTCGAACGACCGAGCTGCCTCATTTGCCCCTCTGATCTGTCGAAGCCTTGGCTTACCTCGAAATCTCGCGCCGAAAGCGATTTCAAGTTGAGGTTGCGCGCAACCTTGCTTTCGAGCAGTCTCATCCTGAGCGTCTCGCCGAGGCTGGGAACCCAAGCAATGAGCGAAAAGCCAGAATATTTCTACGTGTGTGAATATTTAGAATCGGGGAAAATTGTTGCGCATTCCGTCAAAACTAACGATGAATTCGGCGAACTAAAAAGTGCAACTGAACAATCTCCCAGAAGATCGGCTGTGTCAATCATAAATTACGCCGAAGATTCTGTATTTTCTCCTTCATTCGCTGATTTTTCTCAGGCAATGATAGGATATTTTGAATTTGTTAGTCTAGTCGCCTCGTTTTCATCTTTGCTATCACACTCAATCGCGGAGGTCGCTCATCGAAAGTTCTTAGCGGAACACGGACACTTGGTTCGGTCCTCCGACGCGAAGATTGTATATCGCGTACCAGCGAGTCGTTATGCTACGTTTCGTCAGATCGATCAGACTAGAGAAACTATAGGATCAGTTAGCCGTGATGTCCCACGAATGCTTGTTGTTGGACTTACTTCCGCCTTTGAATATCATATGTCACGTCTGGCGCGAGCTATTGCGAAGATTCGACCCGAATCCATCTTTCCCAAGGACCGAATGGCGCTTGTTTCTGAGGTAATGCAGTATAAAACTCTGGCAGAGTTTCAAGCATCTGTCGTGGATAAGGAAGTAGATTCCGTATTGCGGGGCGGTATTGAAGATACAGTGAAGTGGTTTGAAAAGCGTTGCAATATTGAGTCAGTTAGCGAAAGCTTTGAACGCTGGGGTGCGCTTGTAGAGCTATTCGAGAGGCGCAATCTGTTTGTGCATACAAACGGAATAGTCAATGATCAGTATTTACAAATGGCCGATAAACACAAATTTGTTGGCGGTGAAAAAATCGAGCTCGGAGCCCAGCTTGCTGCGGGGCCCAGTTATTTTAGAGAATCGGTGACTTTAATAGCTGAGTTCGGTGTAAAGCTTCATCAAGTTGTTTGGAGAAAACTTGTGAGAGCTGAGAAGGAGAAGGAGGAGGCTGATTCTGTTCTTAATCAGTTTGGATACGAGCTAATACTAAGGGGAAATTATGAATTAGCAATTCGGTTGTTCGATTTTGGCAGTAATATTCGGGGGCATTCATCGGACCGACTTAGGCGAATGATGACGGTTAATTTCGCGAACGCGCATAGGTTGGCAGGTGACGAGGGCAAGGCTCGATCAATCCTCGACGCTGAGGATTGGTCGGCGGCTAGCGATGACTTTAAGATCTGTGTTGCCGCAGTTAGGGGCGAATTGGATACTGTCTTGCAAATGATGAAGGATATTGGACCGTCTGAGCATTCGCGAGCAATGTACGAAGATTGGCCTGTTTTCTTTAAGCTACGCGACGATAAACGGTTCCATGAGTGCTTCAGCGACATATTCGGGTCTGATTTTGTTCCGGCGCCGACGGAGCGGGCGACTGTGAGGCAACTTCTTGAATTAGCCGCGAGCCAGAAAGAAAAGTCTTCGACGCCAGAAAAGGAAGACATTCAGAGTACCAGTCAGAGTGCCGGTAAACTGGCGATACATTGAGAGTTCTCAGAATTTCAGCGAACTCTATTTGTCGTTGCGCGCCCCCGGGCAAAAGGAGATGGCCCGTGGCGCGCTGCCGACTGTTGAAGGACACCTGTCGGCTGGTCCGCCCGGCGTGGGTGCGCGGGGCCGGGCGCCCGCCCGCGAGTTAGCCAGGGCGACCGTTCGCGGCTACCTCCCGGCAGGAATGCAGCAACCCGCCGGAGAGAAAACTCAGTCGTCGAAGCCCGCGTCGGCCGCCGCCTCGGCGGGCTCGCCGGCCCGATGTCGCCGCGCCCAAGCCGGGCTGCCGACCGCGTAGCTTGCCAGGGCCATCTCGCCAGCGCGGTGTCGCCTCCGGGCGGCGGGCGTGCCCGCCGCCAGGTCGAGGTCAGCGGCGTCGGCGAACTCGCCGGCCCTTCGGCGGCGGCGCTGCTCGGGGGTGGCGGGAATCATGGCTGGCGCCCGTAGGCGGCCTCGAACTCGTCGGCAAAGCGCTGGCGCGCTGCGGTCATCGCGGCGTGGCGCGGAATGCCGCGGCTCTTTGCGATCTCTTCGACCCTGTCGTCGAAGGCCATGACGGCCTTGCTGACGGGCGCCGGCCGCGCCGCGTCGGACGCCTTGGCGATCATCTCGTCACCGGCGGTCCGATACTTCTGCAAGAGGTCGGGATGGTCTCGGGCAGCGGCAGACATTGCGTCAGCGCCGTTCATGCCGTGGACCTTGCGCAGGTGGTCCATCGCCGCCTCCAGCGTCGGAAAGCTGATCGGCTCGTTCATGGGGGACTCCTTCTTGGTAATCGCGATCCGGGCCGCGCGGACGGCGGGCCGCACGTCCTTGCTCAAGATGCTGATCTCGTCGACATGGACGTTGCTCAGGTTCGTCGTCATGCTGCCATGCTCCTTTCGCCGCGGCCGCCGATGGACAGGCCGGACCCGATTTCACCGGACTTGATGCGCGCCCACGTCGCTGGGTCCTCTACGTGCAGGCCCACCACCCAGGCGGACCGACCGTCGGGGAGCGCCAGGCCGAGCGCGTCGGCCACGTCCGGCGTCAGGGCGAGCGACTGCACCACCTTGCCCACCGGCCCGCCCGCGTGGTCGATCTTCACGGCCGCGCCGAGGGAGCGCATGGCGGCCTTCGTCAGCTCTTGGTCATTTACGATGTCGCCCTGACTGTCGACTTCGCCCGACACCAGCGCGATGCCGACAACGAGCTGAAGCTCATCGTTGATCTTGAGGACGCGCTCCATTCGCTACCTCCGACTCCCGAAGCCGCGATCCTGCTCACCGCCTCGCCGAATCTCGGCGAGCACCTTTACCTCGGTGTCGCCGAGGCTGCGGGCGAAGGGGCCGCCGGGCAGTTGGTACGACCTCGGTGGCTGGAGCGAGAGCTTGTTGGTGCCGTAGTCGTCAGGCGGCTTGGGGGTCGTCATCGAGTTCTCCTCACGTCCAGACGCGCAGGCCATAGCCGGGCAAGGTCGGTCGCCAGTGCATCTCGGCCTCGGCAAGCATCCTCGACCTCAAGCTGTCGATGCGGTGGCGGCGCGCCTCCCGGTGATCGCCGCTGGCCGCCTCGCGCTCGGCGGCCCGCCAGTGCGAGTCGCGAAGCTCGGCAGCCCGAAACTTGACGTAGCGGCGCGTCCTGTCGTCGATGGGTCGACCGTCGCGGTCGACCACGATCGGGCCGCGGTCGAGGTCTTCCGCGATCATCTGGCGGAGCTCTAGGAGCATGCGGCGCTCGCGGCGAAATTCCTGCAAAGCAAAGCTCGCCGCCCACGTGCTCTCTAGCACCTCGATGCGCTCGCTGACATCGGCCGCGTGCCGGTCAAGCGCGGTAATCTCGGCTTCGACGGTGGCCCTGTACTGCTGCTCCATCTCGGCGTCGCGCTCGGCCCGGGCCTGCAGCTCGCCCTTCGTCGGCTCGGGCGGCGGCGCGGGGCGCGCGCTCGGGCCAACGGCGACGATGCCGTTCAGCATGCGGCGCAGCCACCTGCGATGGATGCTTCCGGTGTCGGGGTCGCAATACTGGGCTTCCATTTCTGCCACGGACAGGGGCATTGGTGTTTCTCCTTCTCGCGGTCAGGCGGCGTCGTGCTGGTCCTGATCGGGGATGATCCACGGCGGCGCGAAGGGCTCGACATAGTCGGAGCCGATGTCCTCGCCGTTGATGAAGGCGCGCGGCCCGAGCAGCCGGCTGAGCCGGCTCTCTGGGCGGCCGGGGACGCGTGCGGACGCCGGTTCGGCGTGTGCGGGCGCCGGATGGGCCGGTTCGAGGGCATCGGCTGCCTCTGGCGCGCTCTGAGCGAGGCGGCGGGAGGCCAAGCGGCGGACCTTCGGGCGGGGAGGCGGCCTGTCGTCGAGGCCCGGGTCGGGCTGCTCCACGCCGGGGGCGTGCAAACGAGAGGCGATGCCGTTGAGGCGGTCCATGATCTCCGCGCCCGGAGAGCCGGGCCGGAAGGGCTGGTCGCCCTCGCCGGCATCAACGCGGCGCTTCAGGTCGGCGCGCAGGGCGAGCAGTTCTTCGGGCGACTTGAGCAGCAGCTCGTAGCGCCACGGGTCCGCGTCGGCCTTGAGGCGCTCGGCCTCGGCTTCGGCGCGCTCCTGGGCTTCATTCCGCAGCGTCTCGATGAGCAGGCCGACGTCCACTCTGGCCTTCGGCGAGACGCCGCTGAGCGCCCGCACGACGGCGTCGCGGTCCTCGTCGGCAATGTCGCCGAGAGCGGAGAGGTTGGCCTGGTAGCTCCGGCGGTCGAGTTCCCGGAGGATGGTGCCAGCCGTGGGCGCGTTCATCGCTTAAGCTGCCTCCGGCTGAGCGTGATGGGCGCGCACTTGGCGGATCACCTCATCGGTCGCGTCGATGGCCGGCTCATCGTCGGCGACGATGCCGGCCCGGACGATCACGCGGCTGATCGCGCCGCTCAGCTTCACCAGCAGGCCCACATCGACCGGCTCGCCGCGCGACAGGGCGGCGTCCATCTCCTCGTGCTGGATGGTCAGGCTCGCCAGCGAGCGGCACAGGACTTCATTGCGACCATCGGTGCGGCGCATCGCATCCAGATACACGTCTCGCCATCTTCGACCCGTCCGCGTGCGCAGGTCGATGCCGAGCGAGCCGTTGCTGATCCGGCTGCGGTTGTTCGCCGGCACGGCCGCGCTCCGGGCGCGGTTGACGCGCGAATTCTCGCTGGCATCTGGCGGACTCGATATCGCTCGCTTCATGCCGCCATATTGCCGAATACATTGCATAAACGCAAATCACCGACATCTAAGTCAATGATTTCAATCTGTTATGTAATTTACCCGCTTATCATGTATCAGCTAGTTTATGGAGATGGGTGTCGCTGCAGGGCGACGATTGGCGGCTGGCGGTGCCTCGGCTTTTTGCTTTGCAGGCGCGAGCGGGGAGGGGTGGGGGAGGCGGGCAAGCGTGTTTGATCAATATGCCGATCCGCGCAGCGAGGTTGAGTATCTATGCTGACAACCTCTGTTCAATAATGGATTTGCAGCGCTTGAGCGCCGGCAGCTGTTCTTCCATTTTGCTTCGCATCCATCGATCTGCATCATCGGCTTCAATCTTGTCGGCCAATTGCCTCAAGCGTTCTGCCGTCCGATTGGGCGGCAACCCCAGTGACGGATGATCGTGGTATGCCTTGTCTATCTGTTCGTTGATCCCTTCCAAGGTCCTGTCGGCTTGGTCGAGCGCGGGCTGAACTGCGTTCTTTCTGGCATCCCAGTTTTCGGTGAGTTCGATGAGCTTATTGATCTCGGCAAGTTGAAGCCGCCAGAACCGATTGCCATGGACCAATGCACTTGTGCTCGCCATCGCGTTTTTCGGAGAGCATGTCGCAAGGTCAAGTTGGTCCTCTCGGGGCCAAGAGTAAAAAGCAAATAGCCCCAGCCCGACGACGATCAAAATCGCTGCCTTCATTTCACAAGCTTACCATTTGTGGGCCGTAACAATCCCCCACTATCCCCCATCCGTTCCGATTTTCCCTTGCACTTCAATCCCTGCCCTCCCTTGCTGGCCTCCTCCACGTCCTTCTCGGGAATGGTGACCCGCATGGGGATGCTCAGCCAATCCATCTCGATCTTCTCCGTGCCGGTGCGGGGTCTGGCTTCTTGCATGTCGAGTTGACTGAGCATCCGCCGCACCCTGGCGCGGATGCGTGCCCGGTACTGATCGGTGACGGGGTGGTCGCCGCGTCTCTTGCTCGCCCGGTGCCGGATCATGTCTTCCTTGTGGGTCTTGCGGATGATGCTGGTGATGCGTCGCTCTGTCAGCTTCTCGGTCTTGATGTTGCGGCCGATGAGCTTCCGCACGTCGAGGTTCTCGAGTTCCTCAAGTTTGTCGAGCCCCGCCCGCCTGACTGCCGCCGCCTTCTGAAACCGGAGCTCCATGCGGACGACGTTGCCCGGCTTGACGTAGACGCACAGGTCTCTCGGCCTGTGCCTGCCAGTCCACAGTACCCACAGGGCGCCACGCCTCTGGTCTATTTCCCTCGGGTATTGCTTCCTGCCGCGCTTCGAGCGCCATTTCAGTTTAGCGCGCCGAGTGAGCCAGTCGAACAGCGCGCGGGCCTCGTCCTCGTCCCTCATCCTGAAATCGACGGCGATGTCGACTCTGCTGACGCAGGAAATCAGCCGGCGGTCGCCGGCCAGCCTCCTCATCAGCAGAATGACGGCCGTGTTGGCGCGATTGACTTCCGCCCGGATGCCCCCTCCGGGGCATCTCCTTATTTGAACGTCCCGCTCGGCGGTGGCGGCGGCCATGAGCAGTCGTCGCAGGCCCCTCGGCGGCCAGCGCATGAACACGCCGACGGTGTCGGGGGTGGCAACAGTCGCCAGCGGTTTTGCCGGCGGCACTGGAGGCGGTATGATAGCCATGCAGGATGCCTTCCCACGGGCTCCGATGTCGATCTGCGCCCCCGCTCCGATTAGCCCTCGGGGCGGGGGTTCTTGCTTCGTGGCTCAGGCGGCCTTCGCGCCCGTCCGAGCTTCATCGGCGCGCTCCATGTTCGCGATTTCGAGTTGCTTGTAGAGCCAGTAACCCCGGTCTGGGTAGACGATCCCCGGCGCTCCGAGGTTGACGACGGTACCGTCAGGCTGCCGCAGTCCGCTGGGGTATTCGGGCACGCAGACCATGATGGGGTGGGCGGTCCCCCAGACATCAACGGGAGCGTCGGAGTCCTCCGCCAATTCCGATGCCGCCCACGCCACAATCGGGTACTCACGAACCGTGTCGTAGTCGGCGTTGGTGGGGTGAGCGTCGTATTCGAGCAGCGAGTAGCCCGGAGTGGCGGGGACGATCGTGGGGCGGTCCTTCGTCTTTGGCATGCATCTTCTCCTTGTGCGCACACGTTTCGATCATCGAGCTGGGCGCGCCCGTGCGCTTTCGGCGCGCTCGCCAAATTGATGGTGAGGGTTAGGTCCGCTCGGCTATTTCGGCGCCGGCTTCTTCGATCATTGCCTCGACGTCTGCGGCTCGGAAAAAGACCATGGCCGTCGGCGAGCGCGACAGGCGGATCGCCTTAAGTCGGCCCTCGCGCTCGAGGCGCCGGATCGTGGCGATGCTGACGCCGCCGAGCATCTCGGCGACCTGCTCGCGCGTGTGGAGCAGTCGCTCGGGCTGGTGGTCACTTTGGGAGCGGGGGACCGATCGTTCCATTTCGTGATCTCCTTTTCGAAATCCGGAGATCACGGCTAATAGTGCCAATGGCAGCTTCGTTGGCCGCAAATAAATCGGCGGCAATTTCGTGGGGCTTAGCGCCTGAACAGCGAGAGGACGTAGTCCGCGGTCGGCAAGCTCCGGCTTCGCGAGCCGGCCGCTTGCTTCCTCTCTGCGATCACCTCCTCGACCAACTTGGGCAGTCGGCCCTTGGGCAGTCGCTGTCGGCCATCCATGGATCGCTCGGCCTCGCGGCGCCGGCAGACCTCATCGTAGATTTCCCAGGCGGAGTCGATGATAGGGCTGCGCACCCGTCCGGGGCGGCGCCCCAGCGGCGGGGCCTGCATCTTCTTGTCCATCAGCCAAGCCAGCCCCTCGCGGTCCTCCGTTGAGAGATGCTGATCGGACCGGAGGTAGTCGCACAGGGGCTTGGCGTTGCCCTGATGCGCTCGGAACAGCAGCCCCATGAACCCCGTGAAGTACCGCTCTTGGAGCGCCGCTCGCCTGTGCTCGGCATCGTAGCGGTAGCGGCTCTGCCTCGTCATCGCTTCCTCATCGGCACGACGTTGCCTTTGGGTGGATTGATGATCGTCTCGATCAGCGAGGCGAGCCGGGCCAGCGCGTCGCCCTTCTGGTCAAAGTACCTGTGCCGGTCGTAGACGCCCTCGACTCCGGGGATCGCGTGGCCGAGGACGCGCTCGGCAATGTCCGGCCGCACGTCGGCGCGGGCCATCAGCGAGCGGGCCGTGCGCCGCAGGTCGTGAACAGTCCAGCGCGGCATGTCCCCCGGCAGCTTCGCATCAAGCTCGGCCTTGCGCTGGGACCACGAATTGAATGCCGGCGGCTCCCCCGCCTTGGCGGTCGAGCGGCGCCGACCGCGCGGAGCTCCGGCGAAGACGAACGGGCTCCCATCGATGCGCGGCTGGGCCTCAATCATGCTGAGGGCCGTTGCTGGCAGCTTGAGCAGCTCGCCCGTCCCCTTGGCCCGAGCCTCGGTCGGGATCGCCCAGACGCCGTCCTTGACGTCGTCCCAGCGCATGCTGGCGATCTGCTGGCGCCGCTGGGCCGTCAGGAGGGCGATCCTGACGATGCCGCCGAACGTCCCCTCGGCCGCGCTCCACAAGGCCCGGATCTCGTCGTCGCTGAGGATGCGGTCGCGGGACTTGGGCTTCTGCCGGCGCATGCGCTTGACAATGGGGGAGGAGTAGAACTCGCTGCGCCCCTCGTACCAATTCATGACGCCCCTGATGGTCGCCAGCACCGCGTCGGCTTGGCTGGGTCCGTGGTTGTCGGCGATGTGGTCGAGGAGGGCGTTCACTTCGCCACGCCTGATCTCGACGAAGGGGTGGTCCCCCCACTTGGGGAAGACGTACTGATCAAGGTGCCGTTTTATCTCGCGCTCTGACCGCAGCTTGTTTGCCTCGACGTGGCGCCTCAGCCATTCGTCGGCCACGCTCTTGAACGTGCCCGCCGTCGCCGCCGCCTCAACCTTCTCGGGGTTCTCGTAGTACTCGCGGGCCTTGGCTCGCGCCTCCTTGACCTTCATCGCCGGGTACCGCCCGAGCTTGCGGGTCTTCGGCCGGCCGCTGGCGTCGTAGGTCAGGACGCGGAACGTCTTGCTGCCACCATAGCTGACGACGAGCACCAGCCCCAGGCCGCGCTCTAGCGTGTCGATGTAGGCGGTCTGGTTAGGCTTGTCGGATTTCCGCGGCGGCCTGACGTTGCGGGCGAAGGCGTCGGTGATGCTCTTGGCCGGCATAGCTCCCTCCATTGCATAAGGAATGCTATAAGCAATGTAACCGAGAGTTGTTGACCTTTCAAGAGATGACCAGAGATATCGCGAGGCTATGGGGCTATCACATTGACGTAGTTGTCTTATTCTGGCAAGCCTGAGACCGAGATGAGACGATTTGTGCCGGGATATCCGGCCATAATTTCTTTCTCTTAATCAGCGGGTCCACGGTTCGAGTCCGTGTACACCCACCAAATAAATCAATACCTTAGTGGTCAGCGAGGCTTTTCGATTGGCTGACGGGGCATCACCAGGGCATCACGCGATCAGATTGCTGAAGCAGTCGGGTCGTATCGGTAGACAGCGGGAAAGGATGTCGGTCTGACTCGCTGGCCGCGATCCGGGGCAGCATTTGCATTCGGGCACGATGTGCCTAAGGGTGAGTTCGCCCGGATTGTTCGAGAACTAAACGACAAATTCCACACAAGGATGCACGCTCGGAAGCGCGACCTCGAGGCGCTCAACAAGGCGATCAGCTTTGCCGTCGGCGCCTATGCCCAGTGCGAAAGTCCGATGACGCTTGAGCAGCTCAAAATCGAGCTGAGAAGCTTTGAGAACGCGCTCGCGATCGTAATTCAATTTCTTTCCGAGCCTGAGAGTGGCATCACAAATCTTCTGAAATTTCGGGCAGTCGCTGAAGTCGTCAACGACCTGGTGACCTTCGGTTTTGATTCAAACAATGCGCAGGCGAAGAATAGGCTTGGCTCTGCGGAACTCTCTCTCACGCCGATCATGGTTGCAACCCGAGCGGCTCTCGAACGTAGTCAGCGAACGTCGAGTCCTGGCGGTCGACCGCGAAAGGATTGGTATGACTTTATTGCGGTTGCCGCACGAGATATTGCCGAAAGAAATCACATTCGTCCGTCCGTGACGACGGATCCGGAAACAGGGGAAAAGAAGGGACCCTTTCTGTATCTGGTGCGGGGGATCGAGGCTTTCTTGCCCGAAAACATGAGATCAAGAACCGACGCGGCGTGCGCCCAGCGGCTTGAGCGCGCCAAGAAGATTAAGGACCCACGCCGAGCGATGATTTTGGCCAGCATTCGATAGGCAAGTCGCGATCTGAAGTGCCAAACGGAACGAAACGACAAAACTGCTCATTGAGAAATGCGTTTTCTGTCGCTGTGACGACCTCGCTTTTCCTGAAGTAGAACTTTCCCCGCCTTTCGGGAGCCACCGAGACGGATGGGGGTTTACCCACAATGAGCAACGGCGATGAGTGGTCGGGTGATGCACTCCTCATTCCAGAGGAGGCCGCGCGACGGCTACGCGTCAGCATGAGTTTCTTGGCCAAAAGGCGACTAACGGGCGACGGGCCGAAATTTGTCAAAATCGGAAGGCGCGTCTTGTACGCCCCGGGAGACCTTCAGGCTTACGTCGAGACTAACCGGCGCTCATCGACTTCCGAGGGCGTATGATGGTGGACGCCGGCTTCATTGGGCGCGCTCTTGGCGGCCGCAAGATTGGCGCAGGTTGGAGCGCTCGCTGCCCAGCGCACAACGATCGCACACCAAGTCTGTCCATCCGTGATGCCGACGACGGCAAGGTCCTGGTCCGGTGCCATGCCGGCTGCGATCAGAATGCCGTTATCGCGGCGCTGCGGTTGCGCGGTCTGTGGCCTGATGCCGACAGGCGCTCGCCCCGGCAGCCGACTCGGCACGCTGTTCCCGAATACGAGACTACCAGGAACCGCGCTGATCGTAGTCAGGCTGCGCTCTCGATCTGGCGCGGGTCGCGACCGGCCAAAGGAACGCTGGTGGAGATCTATCTCCGGTCGCGTGGCCTCAACTTGCCGACGACACCGTCGATCCGCTTCCACGCGGGTCTAAAACACCCGTCCGGCGGCGTCTGGCCGGTGATGGTCGCGTTTGTGACGCACGGTGTGGACGGCGCGCCGGTGGGTATCCATCGGACGTTTCTCGTTCGCAACGGTAGCGGCAAGGCGCCGGTCGAGCCGGCGAAGATGATGCTCGGCCGCTGCCGCGGCGGCGCGGTACGTCTTGCCGACCCGGGCGATGTTTTGATGATCGCTGAGGGCATCGAGACAGCTCTTTCCGCCATGCAAGCAACCGGCCATCCCGCTTGGGCGGCGCTTTCGACTAGTGGCCTTCGTAGCCTCGATCTGCCGCGCGATGTTCGCAACGTGATCGTGCTTGCCGACGGCGACGATCCAGGAGAGGCGGCGGCCCGCGCCTGCGCCGGACGTTGGACCCGCGAAGGCCGGTTAGTCCGGATCGCCCGGCCACCGACTGGTCTCGATTTCAATGACGTGCTTCTTGCCAAAGTGGGTCAGGTGCAGAGGCCGACGCCATGAGCGACGCGAACGAAGGTGCCGTTGCCCGCCTGATCGAAAACGCAGAGCCGATTGAGGAACCCCTTGAAGGGGCGGTTGTTCGTCTGGCTGCCTTGTCGCCGTTGGAATACGACCGGCAGCGCGTTGTCGAGGCCGAGCGCCTCGGCGTGCGGCTTTCCACCCTGGACTTGGAGGTGAAGGCGGCTCGTAGCGGCAGCGAGGATCAATCAGGTGAGCTACCTTTTTCCGCAATCGATGTGTGGCCCGAACCCGTCAACGGCGCAACTCTCCTTGCTGACCTGGTCGAAACGGCAAACCGTTATCTCGTTCTCCCGCCGGGCGCTGCCGAGGCCATCGCGCTTTGGGTGCTGCACGCACACCTCCATGATACAGCGGCGATCTCGCCGATCCTCGCCATCACCTCGCCGTCACCAGAATGCGGCAAGACGACTCTGCTCGATCTGCTGGGCGCCCTAGTCCCGCGCCCGCTTTCCGCCTCCAACATCACCGCGGCCGCTTTGTTCCGCGCAGTTGAGAAGTGGAAGCCAACGATGCTCGTTGACGAGGCCGATACGTTCATTCGCGATTCGGACGAGCTGCGCGGCGTCTTGAACAGCGGGCACCGCAAATCCACGGCGTTCGTGGTTCGGACGGTAGGAGATGATCATGAACCCCGACGGTTCCGGACTTGGGCGCCCAAAGCGATTGCCCTTATCGGCAAGCTGCCAGCCACCCTGACCAGCCGCTCCATCGAGATTGAACTCCGCCGCAAGAAGATCAGCGAACAAGTCGAGCCGCTCCGGGGCGACCGCCTCGACCATCTTGAGCCGCTCAGACGCCGTTGTGCGCGCTTCGCCAACGACAACACGGACTTGATCCAGGGAGCCGATCCGGTACTCCCGGAAGCCTTGACTGGGCGGTTAGCTGACAATTGGAGGCACCTGATTGCCATCGCAGATGCCGCGAGCGGCGATTGGCCAGCGATTGCGCGCGCTGTTGCACTGTCGGCAGTCCGGGCAGACGAGACCACCAATATTATGCTGCTGGGCGACATCCAGACCGTGTTCACCGAGAGGCACGCAGACCGCCTACCATCAGCCGATCTCGTAAAGGCTCTGGGTCAAATGGAGGATCGGCCATGGGCCGAGTGGCGACATGGAGCACCGCTTACGGTGCGACAGCTCTCAAAGCTGCTCGAGCCATTCAAAATCCGTCCCGGCAAGTTCCGTGTAGCCGGTCATACGCCCGGCACTAGGGGGTATGAGAAGGGCTCCTTCGCGGATGCGTTTGCGCGGTACCTGCCGGACAACATCGATCCATCCGCCACAAAGCCACAGGCCAGAGATTCCGCCATTTCTGGCTCGAGCGAACCGCCACGTGCCGATGCGGCCGTGGCGGATCAAACTAGCCAGAAAGTCAAGGCCGCCAACGGGTGTGGCGTTGTGGCGGATCGCTGCACGAAAAACGGCGGCTCGACCAGAAAGGAAAACATGCAGGCCCGCTTCGACGAACGTGCTGCCATCCTTGAGTACGACGCTGGACTGTCTCGCGCTGAAGCAGAAAAGCTTGCAGCAGTTGAGTTCGTTGGAGAGGTGTTGCCTTACTCAGAATGGCAAGCGCTCGCCGGTGAACATGCCGCCAACACCGAAATTGATGCGTCCTGGCCTTGGAGTCCGCTGGAAAACCTCACCCAGGCGATGGCGTAAAATCCATGATACCAGACCTCCCGGCCGCGGGCGTACAGGTCGACGAAGCGAAACGCCGCAGCGATGATGAGATGAGGGTTCCTGTTTTTTTTGATCGCGCCAAGCATCCCAAAGCAGGCGATCCGCCGTGGGCTCGATCGGCTCGATAGCCATTGGGGGGAACGACTACGACCGCCCGCTGTCCCGCGTTGCCCCTGCTGGCCTTAGTAGGTTTGGGGCACTGGCGATTGAAGGCCGCCGTCAAGCGATCAGACGCCGAGAGGGGGCAAAAAAATGACGGGAGCAACCCCATGAACCAAGGTCTAGACGTGCGGCTGGCAAACATGCGTAGCGCACCGCGCTGTGGGGCCCGGTCGCGCGCCGGAACGCCGTGCCAAGCTCCCGCCCTGCGCGGACGCAAACGCTGCCGACTTCATGGAGGCTGGAGCACCGGCGCACCCCGCGGCTCGCGCAACGGCAACTACACAGACGGCGATTGGACCACCGAGGCAATCGAGGAACGCCGATGGCTCCACGCGCTACAACAACTGGCCAAATCGGAGCCGACGCTGTGACCGAGGCCATGACCGGGGCAACTGCGCG
This sequence comes from uncultured Alphaproteobacteria bacterium, assembly GCA_963785065.1. GTDB lineage: Bacteria > Pseudomonadota > Alphaproteobacteria > Rhizobiales > Kaistiaceae > CAVSRC01. The sequence goes on along the minus strand of CAWATX010000003.1, from coordinate 409,796 downwards.
ATCGGCTGAAAGCCGGGTCCCTCCAGTTCAGGTGAGACTACAGCGGGTTGATGCAACGATCTCACGCGTATACCCGCCTGACGGCCAGAACGAGGTATGGTGGCATCGCCTCGAGGCTGCCCTCGGAAGCTGCTCGTCAGCGTTCGTCAACGCAGCACTGATCCAGCTTCAGCAGGCGGCCCGATTGCCGACATCAGGCATTTCAGAAACTGCGGTCAACGCCGCCCTCGCCATGATCGAGGGCGCCGCACCGCGAAACGAAATTGAAGGCGCACTCGCCATTCAGATGGCATGCTGCCACGCGGCCGCCATGGCGGTACTCGCTCGGCTCGCTGGCGCGGTCGGGCCAGAACGGCGCGTTGCCAGCCTGGCGACCGCGGCGGCCCGGCTGATGAGGACCTACGCCACGCAGGTCGAAGCTCTTCGCAGATTGCGGCATGGGGGCGACCAGAACATCCGGGTCGAACACGTTCACGTGCATGAGGGTGGTCAAGCGGTGGTCGGCACAATCCAGTCCCGGTGAACCTGTGGGGGGGGTCGTGGGGAACGCCGGGCACCACCCAGCGCGCCTCTCAGAGACGATTCTGAACCTGTGGGGGGGGTCGTGGGGAACGCCGGGCACCACCCAGCGCGCCTCTCAGAGGTTGATCTCGGTCTCGCCCTGCCGCTCGCAGTAGAACGAGGACCTAGAGGTCGACAGCAGGCGGCACTGCGCGCCGATCGACAAGGCCGAATGCTCGGGTTCGATCATCTGCCGCCTCACTCGCCCGTTCGGGGTTTGCGCGTTCGCGAAAAATCGTTGGCGAATGCCAACGCCCCAATCTTGGCGTGCAACTCCCGCACTGTCTCCTCGTCGACCTTCTTCTTCCGCCGCGCTCGAAGATCTCCGCCGCCCCTTCGAGCCGCGCCTTCTTCCATTGATGTTCGAAGGTAGTGGACCAGTTTGATTTGCCCACTACCGAGATTTAGCGCCGCACTCAAGTTCTTGCTAGACACCGTAGCTTTGGTGCGGATCTCAAGCTGGCCCGTCGCTTTTGAGTTGCCACGATTTCGCTGGCCACCTAGTGCTTCTATATGTGACAAATTGCCTAGGTCGTTGCTGGAGATCACTGTTTGGCACGCATCTTCCTCAGCCATTCGAGTGCCAATGATGGGGAAGCGTTGGCGCTGCGCGACTGGCTGAACGCGGAAGGCTGGGACGACCTTTTCCTCGATTTCGACCCTACGCGTGGCATCGCTGCCGGTGAGCGCTGGGAACTGGCGCTCAACGAAGCCGCGAATCGCTGCGAGGCGGTGCTGTTTTTGGTCAGCCGGGCCTGGCTCTCCTCGCGCTGGTGCATGAAGGAGCTGGGCCTCGCGGCCAAGCTCAACAAGCGCATCTTTGGCATTCTCATCGAGGACATTCCGCTCGCCGAGCTGCCGGACGAGCTCACTGCCACCCATCAGCTAGTCAACCTTGCCGCCGGCAGCGATCACGTGATGCTGCGTGGCAACGACCTTGGTGGCGAAGTGCGCGTCACCTTCTCTCGCTCCGGTCTGGCCAATCTGAAGACTGGGTTGATGCGCGCCGGGCTCGATGCACGCTTTTTCCCGTGGCCGCCGGAAGACGATCAGGAACGGTCGCCGTATCGTGGGCTGAGGCCGCTGGAGGCGGAGGACGCCGGCATCTTCTTCGGCCGCGAGGCACCGACGATCGAGGCGTTGGACAGACTGCGCGGAATCGCTGAAGGCGCCGCACCTCGGTTGATGGCGATCCTCGGTGCTTCGGGCGCTGGCAAGTCGTCGTTCCTGCGCGCCGGTCTGGCGCCCCGCCTGATGCGAGACGACCGCACCTTCCTGATGCTCCCTATCGTACGGCCGGAGCGCATGGCGCTCTATGGCGATGCGGGTCTTGTGCGTTGCCTGGAGGATGCCGCCAAAGCGCAGGATCTGGGCAAGAACCGCGCTGACGTAAGGGCGGGGGTCATGGCCGGCACCGGGGCGGTCGCGGCGCTGCTGAGCGAGCTCGCCACCAAGGCTGCCGTTCCCGATCTCGACCATGGCGGGTCTCCCCACCGGCCGCGGGTGGTACTGGCGATTGACCAAAGCGAAGAGTTATTCCTGTCGGAAGGCGCCCAGGAGGCCATCCCCTTCCTGTCCCTTGTCCGCGACCTTGTCACGGCCGAGGGCTCCAACCTCATCGTGCTGTTCACCATCCGCTCAGACTCCTTCGAGGAGTTGCAGATGGCGCCGGCGCTGGACGGTCTCAGCCTACAAACCTTTAACCTGCCGCTGATGCCGCGCGGCGCCTACCAGACGGTGATCGAGGGCCCGGCGAAGCGACTTGCTGACACGGACCGGGTGCTAACCGTCGAGCCAGCACTGACGGCGGCGCTGCTCGCCGAAATCGAGGCGGGGGGCGGCAAGGATGCTCTTCCGCTGCTCGCGTTCACTCTGCAGCGCCTCTACGAGGAATATGGCACCGGCGGCAGGGCGACACTCACACTTGCCCAGTACCGCCAACTGGGAGGCATTCGCGGCTCGATCGAGGCGGCGGTGGAAGGCGCGCTGAGAGCGGCCGACAGCGACCCGGCGGTGCCGAAGGATCGCGACGCCCGGCTTGCGCTGCTCCGCCGCGGCCTCATCCCTTGGTTGGCCGGAATCGATACCGAAACCAATGCGCTCAGACGCCGTGTCGCACGCCTATCCGAGATACCACAGGAAGCGCGACCGTTGGTCAATCACTTGATCGAGGCAAGGCTACTGTCGACCGATCGCGCGCGGGACACGGGCGAGCGGACGGTTGAGCCGGCGCACGAGGCGCTGCTCCGGCAGTGGGGCCTGCTGCAGGGCTGGCTGGAGGAGGACTTTGCTGCGCTGTCGACACTGGGCGGCATCCAGCGCGCCGCACGCGACTGGGCGGCAAACAACAAGGATGAAGCGTGGCTCGTCCACGTCGCCGGCCGTCTCGAAGATGCCGAGGAAGTGGCTCGCCGAAACGACTTGGCCGACATGCTGGAGCCCACCGACCGCGCCTATCTCGCTGCCGCCCATGCTGCCGATACCGCCCGCCGCGATCGCGAACTGGAGGAAGCACGCAGATTGGCGGAGACGCAGCGCAAAGTCGCGCGCCGTACACGGACGGGACTTATCGCTGCGAGTATTCTGGCGCTGCTTGCCGTCGGCGCCGCGACCTTGGCGGCTCAACAGACGGTGATGGCTAACAAGAGCCTCCAAGAGACCGAAGGCGCAAGGGCGGAAACCGAAAGGCAACTCGCCCAGGCCCAAGTCAACCAATCCCGGTTCTTAGCCGCCGCGGGGCAACGAGCGATAGACGACGGCAACCCCGAGCTCGCACTGGGTTTGGCGCTGGCCGCGCTGCCCGAGAAACCGGACAAGCCAAAGTCCGACCGGCCCTTCGTCGCTGAAGCGGAGACTACGCTATTCCGAGCCAGGCAATTCGATCGCGAATTGGCGGTGCTGGCCGGTCATCGGGACGCGGTCGAATTGGCTGTCTTCTCGCCTGACGGGACGCGGGTAGTGACGGCGTCCTCTGACAAGACGGCGCGGATCTGGGACGCGGCCACCGGAGCGGAGCTCACCGTGCTCAGGGGGCACGACAACAGGGTCTCGTCGGCCGCCTTTTCGCCTGATGGGACGCGGGTAGTGACGGCGTCCTCTGACAAGACGGCGCGGATCTGGGACGCGGCCACCGGAGCGGAGCTCACCGTGCTCAGGGGGCACGACAACAGGGTCTCGTCGGCCGCCTTTTCGCCTGATGGGACGCGGGTAGTGACGGCGTCCTATGACAAGACGGCGCGGATCTGGGACGCGGCCACCGGAGCGGAGCAATTCGTGCTCAGGGGGCACGACAACAGGGTCTCGTCGGCCGCCTTTTCGCCTGATGGGACGCAGGTAGTGACGGCGTCCTATGACAAGACGGCGCGGGTCTGGGACGCGGTCACCGGTGCGGAGCAATTCATGCTCAGGGGGCACGACGACTCGGTCTTGTTGGCCGCCTTTTCGCCTGACGGGACGCGCGTGGTGACGGCGTCCGCAGACAAGACCGCGCGGATCTGGGATGCGGCCACCGGTGCGTGGCTCAAGGGGCACGACGACTCGGTCCTGTCGGCGACCTTTTCGCCTGACGGGAAGCGTGTGGTGACGGCGTCAGCAGACAAGACCGCGCGGATCTGGGACGCGGCCACTGGTGCCGAGCTCGCTGTGCTCAAGGGGCACGACAATAGGGTCTCGTCGGCCGCCTTTTCGCCTGATGGGACGCGCGTGGTGACGGCGTCCGCAGACCATACAGCGCGGATCTGGGACGCGGCCACCGGCGCCCAACTTGCCCTGCTCGGTGGGCACGACGACTCGGTCTCGTCGGCCGCCTTTTCGCCTGATGGGACGCGGGTGGTGACAGCGTCCGATGACGAGACCGCGCGGATCTGGGACGCGGCCACCGCCGGTGCAGCGCTCACCGTGCTCAAGGGGCACGACTGGGTCTCGTCGGCCACCTTTTCGCTTGATGGGAAGCACGTGGTGACGGCGTCCTATGACAAGACGGCGCGGATCTGGGACGCGGCCACCGGCGCCCAACTTGCCGTGCTCGGTGGGCACGGCGACTCGGTCTGGTCGGCCGCCTTTTCGCCTGATGGGACGCGGGTGGTGACGGCGTCCGCAGACCATACAGCGCGGATCTGGGACGCGGCCACCGGTGCCCAACTTGCCGTGCTCGGTGGGCACGACGACTCGGTCTCGTCGGCCGCCTTTTCGCCTGATGGGACGCGGGTAGTGACGGCGTCCTATGACAAGACGGCGCGGATCTGGGACGCGGCCACCGGAGCGGAGCTCACCGTGCTCAGGGGGCACGACAACAGGGTCTCGTCGGCCGCCTTTTCGCCTGACGGGACGCGGGTAGTGACGGCGTCCTCTGACAAGACGGCGCGGATCTGGGACGCGGCCACCGGAGCGGAGCTCACCGTGCTCAGGGGGCACGACAACAGGGTCTCGTCGGCCGCCTTTTCGCCTGATGGGACGCGGGTAGTGACGGCGTCCTATGACAAGACGGCGCGGATCTGGGACGCGGCCACCGGAGCGGAGCTCACCGTGCTCAGGGGGCACGACAACAGGGTCTCGTCGGCCGCCTTTTCGCCTGATGGGACGCGGGTAGTGACGGCGTCCGCAGACAATACAGCGCGGATCTGGGACGCCGTCACCGGCGCCCAGCTCGCCGTGCTCAGGGGGCACGACGACTCGATCTGGTCGGCCGCCTTTTCGCCTGATGGAACGCGCGTGGTGACGGCGTCCCAAACCGGAAAAGAGGCGTTCAATGTTTTCAGCAGCGACGTCACCGTGCGTAGCTGGGACGTCTGGAAATATTACCCAATTGACGGCATCTACGCGGCCCGCGCGGAGCAACTTCGCGACCTGACCGATATCGAACGCGCCACCTACGGAATTGAGAAGACGCGGCCGGACGAACCGAGTCTGTTGCAAACGGAAGTCACCGACTGCGACCGTCTCGCGGCGAACCCATTGGATCCTGCTCGTTTGGCGTCAGGCGTCTGGTTCGATGCGATCACACCCGAAGCGGTAGCAGCCTGCGAGTCGGCTGTTGCCGAAGCGCCTAATAATCCGCGCCTCCATTTCGAATTGGGTCGCGCGCTCGAGAAGGCACAGCAATATTCAGGCGCTATCACTGCCTACGAACAGGCCGCACAGTTGGGATACGCCTTCGCCCTCAACAATCTTGGTAGTCTCTATGCGAACGGAACGGGCGTAGGTCGGGACCCGGCAAAAGCTGTCGACCTGTGGTCCAGGGCGCTGGATGCCGGGGCATTTGTCGCGGGATCGGCGTTAGGCCTGGCATTCTGGGGAGGGGACGGCGTCCAGGAAAACAGAGCCCGCGCAATGACCATCTGGCAGTCGGCAGCGGCGATGGGAGACCCCTTTTCTCAGGTCGAGCTTGCGTGGGTTGCAGAACTTGGTCGCGACGGTTCTGCCGCCGATCCAACCGACGCGCTCTACCATTACGCAGTGGCCAGCAGGCTGTTCGAGCAAGCTGGACGCCACCCGACATTCGAACTAGTCCGCCGGGGGACTTTGGCGAGACTCCTTCCACGCGCTGTCGTGGCAGATGCGTGGCGACGGAGCCTCGACTTCAAGCCAGTCGGCAATCGCAGCACGAAGTAACTGTGTATCTTCGGCGCCCAAGCCGATCTTTGCGCCGTTATGACTTTTCAATCGTGACATGCCATCCACGCATTCAAGATGCCGATGTTTATATTGCAACAGGAGAAAACAATGCGGATGATTTCGAGGCTTGCGATTGCCGTCGTCGTTGCCATCGGGGTTACGGCCACTGCCGCCGATGCGCGCATCAACAGCCTTTTCATCGTGGGCGGCCAGCCGGCGCCGGACGGAGCTTGGCCCTGGCAGGTGCGGCTGTTCGACAGCCTCGACCCGCAGTCCGGCTTCTGCGGCGGCTCGCTGATCTCCGACCAGTGGGTGCTAACCGCCGCCCATTGCGTCGTCGAATTTGGCAAGACGACTCAGAAGGTCGTCGTCGGCTATGGCAGCGTCTATCAGACCAAGCTGACGATGGTCGACGTCAAGGAGGTCATCTCCAACCCCGAATATGGCACCGCCGAGAAGGGCGACGTCGCCCTGATCAAGCTCGCGGAGCCGCTCACGAACGTAACCACGATCGCGCTTGCCGATGCCGCGACCGACGACACGGTGACCGGGCCGAAGGCCCAGCTCACGGTGACCGGCTGGGGCGCTTTGTGGGACTTTCAGGGCTTCGAAGCAGCCAAATACATCCGCAACGGCCTGCAGATGGTCTCGACGCAGAAGCTGCTCAACCAGAACCAACTGCTCAGTCCTGACCAGTTGCACCAAGTCACCGTCGACGTGATACCAAACGACGCGTGCAAGGATTCCTATGTCATTTATGGCCAAGCTACCAATGCCGATCTCACCATCACGCCAAACGAGATCTGCGCGGGCAGCCCGGAGGGCGCGAAGGACTCCTGCTACGGCGACAGCGGCGGCCCGCTGGTCGCGCTGCTCCCCGACGGCAAGGGCTACGTACAGGTCGGTATCGTGAGCTGGGGTGTGCAGTGTGGTAACCCGGCGCTGCCCGGTGTTTACGGTCGTGTCGCGCCTTTCGCCCAGTGGATCAAGGACACGATGGCGCAGAACTGACGCTTGCCGCATGAAAGTGTCCAGGAACAGCAGCCAGCAAACGGCTTTGTTGGCTGGCCGCGTCGATTAATGCCATCGACCACTGCGGCACCAGCTCCTCTATCTGCCTAATAAGCCGGTCGATGCGGTCTTCAGCGTCGCTGATCGCGTCGATGTAGTCCTGCAACATCACTTGCTGAACTGGGTGATCGAATCGCGCCGTTGTTAGCCAACAACGACGGGCCAGCGTCCAACCCGTCTTGCCGTAGATAGCCCCGCCGTTACCGCAGCAGGAAGCCCCGGAGAGCTGGGGCCTTGCCGCGCACACGCATTGCCGTCGTACGACCCTGAACGAGGTCGCGCTCCGTCCCATGGGCGGGTCCGGTACCCAGACCGCCGTCAACGCCGGCGCGATGCAGTTTCGCCAGCATGAGTGCATCCGGCGATCGGTCTTGACCCGGTCGTCTGTTCGCACCGGAATCAGCGAGAGTGCGATGACCATGCAGTTGTGACCGAAGGTCGACCTTGCCACACAGACCGGCCCGGCATCAGAACCTCTGCCGACGACCACACTCCGCCAGCCGCTCCGCCATCTTGATGATTTCGCTGACGTTATTCCCCACGACGCCCAAAAGCACACTTTGTCCGCGCGCCCGCTGCCAACGGAACAGACATCGTCGCCTTGTGCACGCCCAAACCCACAACGGTGCTATCGTTCATCAGATCTGTCCCCCACGCTTCAGGCTCGGCGCCCGCCGGTCCGGCGCAATCCTCGATGGTGCGATGTCGCGGGCCGCATCGCCAGCCCTTTCAGTCCGCGAATATCGGGTCTAGTTTGGATAGGGGGCTGACTACGCCTCTCGCTTCTTCTGCTTGTTGTTGACGGCCTAGACTTGGTGCGGTGATCGGGGGATTGCCATGTTTTGTCGTTGCACCCGTGCTTTCTGATCCGAGCGAACTGTCGGTAGCGCCATGCTTCTCCAAATCAACATCGAGACTGTGGATGGCCCTCTGCCAGTGAAGGGACCGGGCCAGTGGACCGATGAGGTCGCGGCGAAGCGGGCCCCGATCGTTTTCGACGCTGGCAAGGATGAGATCGTCTTCGGGCGCGAGTCGTCATGCGACGTCGTGTTCGGTGCGGACGCTCACATGGTCGGCCGCAGTGACTCGCGGATTTACCGTCAGCCCTCCGGTTACTACCTCATTGAACCCCTCGGCGACCACTATGTCGAGATCGACGGCGTTGCCGCCGACAGGGGGCAGAGTATCGCAGACGGCGCTCTGCTGCGGCTGGGCAACCGCCAGAGACCGCTCATGGAGCAGTTGCACCTTGGCGCCGACAAGGGACCGCTCATGCTGGTACGCGTCCGGGAGGTGGGAGCCGCGCAGTCGCCCCAAGACGACGGCAAAACGCGAGGAAATTGGGGTTTTGTTTCGTCAGGGAAGAAATTCCGGCGACTTTGGCAAGCCGTCGCCGGGGTCGCGGTAGTCCTGCTGGTGGCGATCGTGGGCGTGACAATCATCATGAAGTATGTCGTCGGCGCGATTAGCGATATTCGTGCGAACCAGGAGGCTGTCTCCAAGAAGGTAGCAACAACGTTCGACGAGGCCGTCGTCAGACGCATCCGCGCCAGCGCCTATGCCGTCACGCTCGACGATGGCACCGGACCGCCGACCCTGATTGCCACCGCCTGGCCGGTTAGGCCCGGCCTCCTGGTCACAAACGCCCACGTCGTGGACGGGTTTGCCCTGCGGAATCACGCCGTGGTCGGTGGGCGCAAATTGTTCGTGGTCAAGCCGGTCGATGGCGCGGACGCCAAGGCGCAGCCCATCCCGGTGAAGCGGGTGTTCGTTCACCCAGGGTACAAGGCCTTCTTGGCCTTCCATGAACACTTGGTACAGTCGAGTCCCGGATTCGAAGCGACCTTCAAGGATTTGCCGGAGCCCTCGGCCTACGATCTGGCGCTGCTCGATGTGGGTGCGGGCGTCGATCTCGGCGCTGCGCTCAAGCCAGCCTCGCCGGAGGAAATTGTGCAAGGCATGACCCTGGCCTATGCCGGTTATCCGGTGGAGGGGACAGCTGAGCAACGCACCGCGGCGCAGCGGCCAAATCCGTCGGTGAAATTCGGCTACGTCACTTCTGTCTGGGATTTCTTCATGCAAGCGGTGCAGCCCGACCATAGCTACCTGATCCGTCACAGCCTGCCTGCGGCCGGCGGCGCAAGCGGCAGCGCGATTGTCGATTCCGCAGGCAACGTGGTGGCCGTTCTCAGCGGCGGCACGGTGTTCACCGTTGGAGGCGTTCGTCAGCCGAGTGCTGTGCTGGAGAATTTCGGCCAGCGGGTTGATCTGCTTACACCGCTGCTCGATGCCGACAAGCCTTTCGATGCGAGCGCCGAATCTAAGTCATGGGAGGCCGATTTGCCTCTTTTCAACGACTACCAGAGCAAAGCCGTGTGCGGGGCGATCCGATTGCTACAACAGGCGGTTGGGCCCGGCACGTCGGTGTATCAACTGCTTCATCGGGACGGCCCGCTGGAGGGCGGCGCCGCCGTCGCACAATTGCTATATCGCGACCTCGATGTTCCCGTGAAAGCCGGGCATCGTTACAGCTTCCTGGCCATCGGCACGCCCGGGTACTACATCTCGCTTGGCCTGTTTCGTAACGGTCAGGCTGAGCAAAGCGGCAGCATGAGCTGGTCGTTCGATAATTTCATAGCGACCGCCAAAGCAGACGAGACGCTTCAGTTGCGGGTTTTCGTGAAGAAGGGTGACCCAACTCGATTTGACGCTTATGTTTTTTCGGATGAGTTTAGCCCGGCGGGCACCATTGCCGCCGCCGCAAACGCCTGTGCACCCGACCCTGGGGCTGGTTAATGCAGCGCGGCGCATGGCGGATCCGATAGCAGCCGTTGAATTGAGCTGGTCATGGCGCGCTCGGACGCGTTGGATTCCCCCCGGCACGCTTGGCAATCAGCCAGTCCTTCCAGTCGGAGGTCTGATAGGGCCAGAACGGGACCCATTTTTTCGGGTCGGCTTCCGCCACTGCACTTGACCCCGTGATGCACCAATCTGGGGGGGCAGGATCGAGCGGCGGGCGGCGCTCGTCCGGCGCAAGGCACGCCGGGACTGTCCCACGCGCATAAAGGGCAAGGTCCCTGCTATTGATGAAGAAGGGCTGGACGACCGGTTTGCCGAAATCAAGCGAGATGGCACCGACGTCGGTTAGTGCTGCACCGATCGCACGCCTGTCGCTTTCATCGCCCAGCCAGAGCAGCTCGAGCGATGTTGCGTCGAACATGGCATCGCCGTAGACGAGTCTTGTGCCGGCCGGATCAACCGCGATCCAGGGAGGGTACCCGTCCAGGTGAAAAGGTGCGGACGTGGAGTGCTCCAGCGTCTTGAGTACCCAGCGGTGAATGATGCTCCCGGCTGACGAACTGGAGCTGGCGAAAAGCGCGGCCCCGTCTGGACTGAACGCAAGATCGGAAAAAAGGTCTGGTCCCTTCATTCTTGCTGCTGGACGGCCGCCGGGCAGCTCCGCCAGGATCAACTCCGCCGGCGCCAAGATTTCCTCGCCGCGTATGGCTAACGCCGCCGTGGCGCCGTCGGGAGAGAGTGCGACGCTCCGAACGTCGGTGCCGAGCGACGCGAGATCGGCCACTGCGCCACCCGACCAATCGTAGACCCTTACCCCCACGCCGTCGAAAAGTATTGCCACGAAACGGCCATCGGCGCTGACAGCGATGGTGTCCGCTTGCGTGTCAGGCCCCTGGAAGGAAGCGATAACCTTAGCTCCCTCCACCTCCCAGAATATGACTCGCCTGGAACGGGAGACGGTTACCATCTTGCTCCCGTCGGCCGCAAAAGCTGCCCGTTCGACGCGGTCCGCAAATGCCATTGGCAGAACCGATAGCTGGTCGCCCGATTTCGGGTCCGAGACGATGACGCCCTTTCGCAGGTCTCCTCTCGCGATCCGTCGACCATCCCTGGTGTAAGCCAATGGCGGTGCTCCCAAATTCTCTTCTCGCCCGCGCCGCGACCAGATCTGGACGATATTTTCCTTCGAGGTAGCGATTACCCCGCGCCCCACGAATTTCGCCGACGTCAACCGGCTGCCGTCCAGCTTGAACTGGTAGCGTTGTTTCGGCTGATTGGGATCGGAAATGTCCCATACGCGAATGACGCCGTTCTTGTCGGCCGTCAGCGCATCGCTGAAGCCGTTGTCAGCCTCGCTGTCGTCGTCGGCAAGCGGCGCAAACTCGGCTGCAACTATGGCAGTCGAATGGCCCTGAAGGTTGCCAAGCAGGACGCCGCCTTCAGCGTCCCATATCCGAGTTGTCCCGTCGCTGCTGCCAACCAGGATGCTCAACGGACCACCCTTCCGCTGCCGAACGTCCAGGGAGGTTACGCCGCCACCATTTCTAATGGACTCGACGAGATGGCGATCCTTGGTACGCCAAATCTGGATCAAACCATCTTCGTCGCCGGCAACAACGCTTAAGCCGTCAAGACTGAATAACCAGGCACTTAACCGGCCGCCGCCCTTCAGCACGCTGGTGACACCAGTCTTCACATCCCAGAGAAGCAGGTCTCTAGCGCTTTGAATGTCAGGGCAAAGAATGTAGCGACCGTCGGCACTGATCCTCGGGCCGCCGTCCAGCGGCGTACATCTTTTGCCGCCGATGTGGCGGCCGCTCTCGGTGTCCCACACGTTGACGTTGCCCTGGTCGTACTGGATCAGGTGCACGCCCTGCGGATCACAGAAAAAGTCACCGATTAGAAAGTCGGTCTCCAATGTCGCGATGCGCCGCTGCGAGGCGGTGTCGACAATCTCTATCCTTTCGGCGCTTCCGAAGTGGAATAGATCCACGGCAATACGTCTAGAATCTGGGCAGAAGACGGCGCGTCGCGGAGACGCCGCTTTAATGCTCACTGTCTGCCGACGGTCCCACAGATTGACCGCATTCCCGGCGATGGTCATAAGGGCGTCGCCTTGCGGTGAAAAACCTTCGACCGCCACCGGTCGGTCATCCAGAGAATCCTGCCGCCACCGAACGCGCCCGGTGTCGCTGGATAGAACGATCGCCGCTCCGCTCGATGCGTCGGCTAGTGCGATCAGCCCGTCTTTGGTCGATGTCGGCGGATTGTGCTTTACGAAGCGCGTTCGGAAGAGCTCGCGGTTGCGGTAGACAGCGGCGAGGAGGCTTTTCTCGGCCTCCGGTGTCGCAAACCGATCTTCCCAATGGTTGGGATCGGGCAGCGCCTCGAGGGCCGTCAGCACGGCGCCGGTGGAATCACCCTGAGCGAGCTTCTGGCGCGACTGGTCGGCGAGGAATCGGGAACGTCCGATCAGAACATTGTCCCGTTCGGTCTTGGCTTTCTGCTCCTGCTCGACCGCGCGGCGCTCGTTGGCCTGGGCAACGGCGGTCTGCTCCTGCGCCTGCCGCGCGAAGATGACGGCGGTGACCGCAAGCCCGATCCCGACCACGGCGCCCGCCAGCGACAGCGCGACGGCGACCTGTTGGCGCCGGATCTGTCCCCGCCGGCTTGCCAAAATCAGCTCGAGCACTTCGCTCGCAGGCGGCGGCGATGTGCCGCGGTGCCTGACGGTCCATGCTTCGGCATCCGCCAGCGCCGCACCGCGAAGCAACAGACCAGTGTCGCGGCCCTTGGCAATCCACTGGCGCGCCCGGTCGGCGAGGCGGGTGGCATCTTTCAGCCAAGCGCTATCCCGGTTCAGTGCGTCAACAAGTGCTGGCAGGTGGATGGACGCATCGAACACCCCGGAAGCGGGAAGGAAATGGACCTTGCCCAGAGCTTCGGGAAGGTCTTCTGCCTGCACCTCGCGGATGCGAATCGGGATCAACCGCTTGTTCAGCCGGGCGACCTCGCCGAGTTCCCAATTACACCACTTCGAGTGCACGGAATCCGGCGAAACGAGCCAGAGAACGGCATCGCTGCTGCGTATGAAGTCGCCGAGTTCGATCTGCCACTCCTCCCCATACGGCAGATCACGGCGGTCGATCAGCGCTTGGAAGCCCTGCTTCTCAAGCTCGTCGACCAAAGCATCGGCGGCCGTCATGTCGGCACGCGAATAGGAAATGAACAGCCTAAGCCGGTCATCCATCGGTTCTTATCCGAGATGCCCTGAATCGGATCAGTGGTCGCGCTGATTGCAGTAATGCGATGAGCTACATTTTGACGTAATAGCGACCTGCAAGCCGCAACATTTCGAGATTCTCACTCATAGACTGGCTCAGACACGATTCTGCCGACGCCGCCGCACGCAGGCTTATTGAAGTGCTATTCATGGTTCACCCCTCCCAGAAATTATACTCTAGATAGCCATTCAGCGTTCCGCAATAAGAATGAGTCCAACCAGAAAGAGCTGTTGGCCGGCGGCGCCCGGACATTTTAATACGTGCCCAGATGCACGTTGGACCGGTCTTTTACCGGAGCCGCCGCAATCAGCGGTCGAGCCCGTCGACGCTCGTGTGTGGTTGGTTCAGATTATAGTCGATCTCCATTCTTCGATAATCTCGCGGGCGTGGCGATAGCTGCTGCACTGAGGCCGAAGTTTGGATCGCCGGCGAATGGCGTTTTCCGCCCTCGGTCATGATGGCGGGCTGGCTGCGCCATCGCGTTGCTCGCTGCCGCCGACAATGTGTCCGCTGAATTAGCAGCTTGCTTGGCCGGTGAGCGCTAGACTAATAATCTAGGAAGGTTTGCCCCGCGATCCCTGGAATCGGCTCATGACGTGTAGAGGGGGGCCCCAAGGTTCGCTTGCACGGCCTTCGCCATTCGTTTGGTAGCGTCATCGACTGACTATCGCCAATCGACGCTTGCTGCATCGTCGGCAGGTCGCCGAACATCGGCAATCAGACGCGCCAGAGCCTTAAATCGCTCGCTGTCCGAAAACTCAGCCGATGGACACGGCGAGATATCTTCTGTTGCCAACTATGGTTGCTAACTCTAGGTTTAATGCTGATCGGTGACTTCGAATTTCAGGTGGGGGGCCGCTATGTTCGCCAAAACGCGGAATGTTCTGTCGATATGCTTGGTCGCCTTCATTGTCGGCTTCTCGTCAGCTGCCCCAAATGATGCGAAAACTGCTCCAAATGGCAGGCCGCAGATTTCCCGATCAGTTCTTGCTTCGATCTTGAGCCTTCCTCCGTCAACACCAGACATGACATCGCGGCCCATTCCGGTGGCACAACCCGCCGGCGGAGGTGGCGGCGATGCGTGTGATGCCTGCGCGGACGAGTACCAAGACTGCCTTTCCACGGCGTTCACGACGACTGAAGTTACCGCGTGCTCGGCCGAGTTGGCGCTTTGCCGTCGTCGTTCGTGCTGATCTAGGATTGAAACCGGAGTTTTGCCGTTGAAGCCGCGACCGACGACGCGAATCGAAAAGCTCGACAGGGCAATCTTCGCCACCGTCAAGAACGACGAGGCAGCCCCCGCCTGACCAGCATCCCCGGCGTTGGCCCGCTAATTGCGGCGGCCGTCCTGGTAGGGGTGGAGAATGCGTCCGGCTTCCGAACTAGCCGCGCCTTCGCCAAGACTAAATGCCGCGCTCCAGTGAAAGGACGCTAAGCTTATGGCTGAACCGTTATCGGATCGCCTTTCCGAGCTGGAGCGCCGCATCGCTGCGGTGGAAGACCCCTGGGCGATCATGAGATCGATCGAGGACGACAAGAGCCTTGCGGGGGAGACAGGCGAAAGGGGCCTGCGCTATGCGATTGCCCGCGGAATCGTCCTTAACCGCGTGGAACTCCGTGATGAGGCGCGCGGACAGCTCGGGCAGGCGCGCCAGATCGCGCAGGCGCTGCACGCCTGCCAATTTGCTACTGCGGTCTCTCGCGAGATTGCCCGCGTTTACGTTTGGCGAGGAGACACGATTCCCGCAGCACATGAAATTCTGCGGGCAGTTATCGAAGCGGAGAAGATCGGCAGCCGACGGGATGAGACTGAAGCTATCGTCCTGTACGGCCAGCTGTGTCTCGAGAGCGGACGGTACGAGGCTGCTTTATGGGTGTTGGATGAGCTTCTCGACCCCGAGGGCAACTTCGCCGAGCATCTTAGCGACCGCGATTGCTCGCGCGTTCCTGTGAACCGTTGCGAGGCGCTGGCCGGCCTCGGCAGATTCCGCGAATGCCTCGACGCAGCTGGCGCTACCTTCGCACGGTTCGTGCTCGTCGCCCGTGACAGGTTTGTTCTGCGCTTGCTGGAAGTGCGTTGTCTTTTTGAGCTTGGCCGCTATGACGAGGCAGATGCTTCGCTGGCATCGGCAAAAGAATCGCTGGGTCACGACCCCGATTCTTATGAAGCAGCTGAGTTTGCGACACTTGAAGGTCTTCTGGCGCGTCGCGACGATCTGCAAAGCGCGGTTGCTTCGCTCGAGAAGGCGCTTGACCGATTCGTTGAGCAGGACCTGCCGCGCCATGAATTTCGTACGCGCGCGCTGCTCATCGAGATGCTGTTCGACCTGGGCCGCCGGAGCGAGGCCGAGCGCGTCGTGATCGAAGCGTTGAGAAGAGCAGATACGCGCAGGCTTCCGGCACTCGGGGATCAAATCCGCACAGCCGCGTTTCTACACTGGCGAAATGAGCTGCTCGTCGAGCTGGCGACGGCTGACCGCATCGGCGAGCACGACAGCCGGCGGCCGCGCTTTCTGGTGTTGGAGACGCTCGGCTCCGGTGGCTTCGGCACCGTCCAGCGCGCGATCGACAGCGACACCGGGGCGGAAGTGGCGATCAAGCGGTTCCGGCGCAATCCACAGGCGGGGGCGAAAGCGATCACCACGATGCTCGATACGATCCGCAACGAAGTGCGTTCCGCCGCCCGGTACCAAAGCGCCTTCGTTGCGCAGACCCGCTATCTCAACATCGACGACCGGGCAAGGATCACGCTTGTTCAGGATTTCATTCCGGGATCGACGTTGGCGCAGGCGCTAGCCGGAGACACACTCGGCCCCGGGCGACGCCTGGAAATCGCCGGCGTGCTCGCTCATGTGGTGAAGTCGCTGCACGATTCGGGGTTGGCACATCGCGATCTCAAACCGAGCAACATCGTTCTCAAGAACGGCTTCCAGCCGGTCCTCATAGATCTCGGACTGTCGCAACTAAAGGGCCTTGTCGATCAGACTTGGGCCGCGTGGACGGAAAACTATGCGCCGCGGGAACAGAAGGCTGGCGAGTGGCGCGACGAATGGTTCGGCAGGGAAGATGTCTACGCACTCGGAAAGATCATGTTCGAGATGGTGGGTCCAATGCTGCGCCGCGGGTTGTGGCGCCGGGTCTTCGACGCAAGCGAGGATGCCGCACTTTTGTCGGCTCTTGAGCGCATGATGGCGCAGATGACGGACGAGGATGCGGATCGCCGCGTCGTCGATCTGGGCGAGATTGCGGCGCTGACGGAACAGATAGCCCGAACTGCCGTCATGAACGGCTAGGATTTCGCGTGAGCTAGAGAGCGAACGCGCTCTGCCGCCGAAATCCTTACGATTGCGGCGCCGGGGCCGTAGCCCGCAGACAAGACGATCGTTGGGCCGCCCCACATGTCCATCGCCCGTTAATTGCAGTCTGCTGTCAAGGTCGTCTTGATGTCCATCGCCAGGGTCAGGGTCCTTTCCGAGGTCGAGCCGTCCCGGCGGGGCATCGCCGATGCCGCCGCAGCGGGCCGGTTTGACCTGCCACTGAAGTTTCATCCGGTGGCGATTAGAGCCTCGGCCGACATCATCGGTGCGGTGACCCGCGTCGTTGACGGCGATACATTCTGGATCGGAAACACGAAGGTTCGGACCTGCGGCATCAACGCGCCAGAGAGAGGACAGGTGGGGGCCAGCGAGGCAACAGCCGCCTTGACGGCATTGGTGAGTGGCAAAACTGTGCGGTGCGTGCAGGTAGGCAACGGTACGGTTTGCGATGGCCGGTCAAAGCCGACCAACGGCGACCGGATCGTCGCTCAATGCTTCGTTGGCGACATAGACATGGGCGACTCTTTGGTCCAACGCGGTTTGGCTTGTGATTGGGTCCGCTTCTCCGGTGGCTACTACTCCCGGAACGGCGGCCGACGCTGCAAGTGACGTTTCGTCCGAATGCATCAGCCAAGAGCGAGCTGGCTTGAGTGTCCGTGCGAGCCATTCGGGTGCCCGCAGGGGGGACGTACAATTCCAACCCTATCAAGGGTACAACTTCACATTTCTCGGTCTTTACGAGACCCGTGGGTCGAGCATAGGGGGGGACCCGGACGTAGCTCGTCTTGCCCTTGCTTGTGATGTCCACGAGGCTCTGGGATTTGCGAACCGGGAGCGTCCGAAAATCAACGAACATTCTATTGAACGCTGGAGGGGCCGCAGTCGGCCGTGTCCACTGGGTAAGGTCAGTGGACAGGAGACCCGCGCGTATGGGGATGTGACCTTGAAGACGATGGCCGCGGCGGTTGAATTTTTCGGCGCCAATCCGGAACTGAAAGAGGCGTCCACGGCGCGCTCGCTCTCCGAACGACTTTTCGCCTCGCGTCTCGACCTCACGCGGGCCCTCGACGAGAAGGCCGTGAAGTCTGGAGGCTTTGGTGATGCGTCGCAAGCGGACTATGGCGAGACGCAACTTCCCACCGAGGAGGAGGTGCGCGCCGACGCCATCAAGGTGCTGCGGGAGACGGTGGCGGGGCTAAACCTCGACAACTTCATCGTTCGCCGCAAGCGGCGCGTCGTCGGGAAGTACCGCGATGATGCCGCGTGGGAGAAGATCGACGACGAGGCTCGCGAGGAACTGGTCAAGGACGTCGCTCCGCTGCCGTCGGAAAAGGCCCTCGGCACGGAGGACGCGAAACGCTTCGACCTTCTGATGTTCTCGCTGGAACTGGCGCTACTCAAAGGATCAAAGCGGTTTGATCAACTACGAAAGGAGCTAATCGAGATCGCCTCCGCACTGGAGACTCAGACCGGCATTCCCTCCGTTGCCGACCAGGCTGACCTCATCGATGACATTCAATCCGATCATTGGTGGGAGGGTGTCACAGTCCCGCTGCTCGAACTGGTGCGGCTCCGCCTTCGGAACCTCATCCAGCACATCGAGAGATCGAAGAAGAAGATCGTCTATTCCAACTTCGCCGACGAGATCGGTGACGGACAGGAGATCGACCTGCCACAGGTAGGTGAGGCTGATTTTGCGCGCTTCAAGGCAAAGGCTCGGCACTTCCTCAAGGCGAACGAGGACCACATCGTCCTTCACAAGCTGCGACAGGGCAAGGCGCTTACGCCGATCGACATCTCGGAGCTCGAACGGATGTTGTTGGAGGCTGGCGTCGCAGAGGCCGGCGACATCGAACGCGCGCGCCAAACCAGCCACGGTTTCGGGACGTTCGTGCGATCGTTGGTGGGGCTGGACCGCGCGGCGGTGAGCGCCGCGTTCAGCGAGTTCCTCAAGGAGGGCATCGCCAGCGCCGATCAGATCACGTTCGTCAACATGGTCATCGAATACCTGACCGACCAAGGCACGATGGATCCTGGGCTGCTATATGAGCCTCCGTTCGCCGATATCGCACCAACCGGCCCGGAGCCTATTTTTGGCGAAGCCAAAACGGCTCGGCTGGTCGATGTCATCGATGCACTCAATCGAAGCGCGGTGGCTTAGAGAGAGCAAAGCCGTCTATGGCAACCCGCGCAGCTTGACGGCAGTTGCTTTGGGCATGGTCGCCTTCATCGCGTCGTCTATCTTGCCCGCCACGGTCGCCGCCGCGGCCTTCACTGGATCGCTTGCAAGATGGGCGTAACGGGCTGTGGTTGCTGCTTGGGTATGCCCGAGCATCTTGCCGATAATTGGCAGGCCCATACCGGCGGAGGCAGCGACGCTCGCAAAGCCGTGGCGGAGATCGTGGAGGCGCAGATTGTCCAGCCCCGCCATCTTGCGGATTTGTCGCCATGGCTTTTCAAGGTTGACCAGCGCGGTGCCTTTGACACCGCCAACGATAACGTGCGGGTTGCCCTCGGTTCGGGGTAAGCCGGAGAGCACGGCGAGGGCAGGGGACGGCAGGTGGACCGTCTTTGCCCCGCTTTTGCTGTCAGGAAGTCGCGCTTCGCCACCGGCGAAGTCGATCCACTCCCACCGGAGGCCCAGAACCTCGGACAGTCGGGCCCCTGTGAACACCAGAAGCTTGACCGCCGCCACGGCATACGGCGAGCCATTATATCTGGCGAGGGCGTCCCCGAGTCGGCCGAACTCGTCGGGCGACAGCATCCGCTCGCGCTTGAGTTCTCTGAATTTTTCGACATGACGGCACGGATTTGAGCCGTCGGGCCGGAGACCCCAGCGCTCGGCCAAATTCATCATCTTGGACAGAACAGCCAAGACACGGTTCGCCTGATAGGGCGAAGCCCGAAGCGAATGATGCAGTTTCGCAATGTCGCTGCGGCTGACATCCGACAACTTCTTGTTGCCGAGCGCCGGAAGGATCAGCTTGTCGAGCAGCCGTCGGTATTCGGCCGCGGTGCGGCTTTTGCGCTTTGCATCGACATGCTCAGCCAGAAACCGATCCGCAAGTTCTTTGACGGTTGGTGCCTCACGACGGCCGCTGCGGTCGGCCGCAGGGTCCTTGCCCTGCTGAACCTGCCCCAGCACCCTCTTGGCCTCATCGCGCGCCCTATGGGGCGTCCATGGCGACCCGTGAGAGCCAATGGTCAGGGTGCGCAAGGGAGCGCTCCGCCCGCCGCCCCCCGGTCTGTAGCGCACGATGTAGCTCTTGGCGCCGCCGGGCCTCATACGGATGCCGAACCCTTTGACCTCGGTATCCCAAAGGGTGGCCTCACGCCCATCGACGGGCAGCAGGGCGTCCACAGCACGCTTGGTGATCTTGCCCTGCATCGGCTCCTCCTTCCGTCCGGCTCCGCCGGCCGGGGCATCACCGGGGCATCACCATAAATGAAATTCCAGCCATTGTGAGGAACCATAATAGCATCTAACCTATTGGAACAGCAATCGTCTGGACACGAGAGGAAACATCAGGAACGCTAGAACGTCAAACTCTTAATCAGCGGGTCCACGGTTCGAGTCCGTGTACACCCACCAAACATTTCAATCACGTAGGCAAAGTTGCCGTTGGTCTTTGGCACCGATTTGGCACCGCGCTGCCGTCCTTTCCTTCAAGGAGATGAGCCCTGCCTGACTGGGGCTTTTTGAATGGGTCTTTTCAGCTGCCGATTATAGAGGACCGGAAGTTCTCTTCCGCTCCAGACGGACGCCTGTGCTGGTCGGCCATCACGGCGGCGCGGGCGCAACACCCGTCGTCGCGCGGGACGCGAGCCTGTCTTCGACCCAGCCGATCCAGCCCTGCTTGTCCTGAGTCAGCCGGCCGTTCGCCTCCAACGCCTTCAGGATATCAAGCGCTTCCCGATAGGCGGGCTTGGGATCATCCGACATGGCGGCTATCTCGGTGAGCGACACGACCAGGTCGCTCTGGGCCTGGGCGTTGCTTTTGTCTTTGGCAAGGTCCCGGGCAATGCCGAGGCTTTCCTCATAGGCCGCCAGCGCTCCGGTCTGGTCACCCGCCCGCAGTCTCACGTTGCCGATCTTGTTCAGGCTGATCGACAAGTCGCGCTGCGCCTGGGCATTGCCCTTGTCCTTCGAAAGGTCCCGGGCGATGCCGAGGTTCTCCTCATAGGCCGCCAGCGCCCCGGTCTGGTTGCCCGCCTGCAGTCTCACGTTGCCGATCTTGTTCAGGCTGATCGACAAGTCGCGCTGCGCCTGGGCATTGCCCTTGTCCTTGGCGAGATCCCGGCGAATGCCGAGGCCCTCCTGATAGGCCGCCAGCGCTCCCGCCGGGTCGCCCGCCTGCAATTCCAGGTCGCCGATCCTCTCCAGGCTGATCGACAGGTCGCGCTGCGCCTGGGCATTGCCCCTGTCCTTGGCGAGACCCCGGCGAATGCCGAGGCCCTCCTGATAGGCCGCCAGCGCTCCCGCCCGGTCACCCGCCTGCCGTTTCACGTCGCCGATCCTGTTCAGGCTGATCGACAGGTCGCGCTGCGCCTCTGCGTTGCTCTTGTCCTTGGCAAGGTCCCGGGTAATGCCGAGGTCCTCCTCATAGGCCGCCAACGCCCCGGTCTGGTCGCCTGCCTGCAGTTTCACGTTGCCGATCCTCGCCAGGCCGATCGACAGGTCGCGCTGCGCCTGGACATCGCCCTTGTCCTTGGCAAGGTCGCGGGCAATGCCGAGGCTTTCCTCATAGGCCGCCAGCGCTCCGGTCTGGTCGCCCGCCTGCAGTTTCACATCGCCGATCCTCTCCAGGCCGATCGACAGGTCGCGCTGCGCCTCTGCGTTGCTCTTGTCCTTGGCCAGGCCCCGGGCAATGCCGAGGTCCTCCTCATAGGCTGCCAGCGCCCCGGTCCGGTCGCCCGCCCGCAGCTTCACGTTGCCAATCTTCTCCAGGCTGATCGCCAGATCGCGCTGCGCCTGAGCGTTGTCCTTGTCCTTGGCAAGGTCCCGGGCAATGCCGAGGTCCTCCTCATAGGCCGCCAGCGCCCCCGCCTGGTCGCCGGCCCGCAGTTTCACGTTGCCGATCTTCTCCAGGTTCACCGACAGGTCGCGCTGCGCCTGGGCATTGCTCTTGTCCTTGGCAAGGTCGCGGGCAATGCCGAGGCTTTCCTCATAGGCCGCCAGCGCCCCGATCTGGTCGCCCGTCCGCAGCTTCACGTCGCCGATCTTCTCCAGGCTCACCGACAGGTCGCGCTGCGCCTGGGCGTTGCTCTTGTCCTTGGCAAGGTCCCGGGCGATGCCGAGGCTCTCCTGATAGGCTGCCAGCGCGCCGGGCAGATCGCCCGTGCGAAGATCGATGTAACCGATCTTGTTCAGGCTCACCGACAGGCTACGCTGCGCCAGCGCATTGCCTTTGTCCGCGGCAAGATCCCGGTGAATGGCGAGGCTCTCCTCATAGGCCGCCAGCGCTCCCGCCGGGTCGCCCGCCTGCAGCTTCACATCGCCGATCCTCTCCAGGCCGATCGACAGGTCCTGCTTCCAAGAGTTGTTGTTGGGGTTCTGCTTCAGAAGTTCCAGCATGATGTCGCGGTCTTTCTCCGCGGCAGCAAGCGCAGCGTTCGTATCACCGATTGTGAGCAGCGTGTCGGTCATCGCGCCAAGGGCGGACGCCTGGCTGCGTCGCAGGCCAGGGTCGTTCTCGCCGGCATTGATCAGATCGCTCTGCATCTTCAGAGCCGGCTCGAGAATTGACTGAACAAGGGATGCCGGCATCCCCGTGGCATTACGAAATTTGTCGGCGAGACCAAAGATCAGCGTGTTCGCGGTGTCCGTCGCCGTCTTCACGGCGCGCTGGGCGCGCGCCTGCTGTGCCTGTGCAACGGCGGCCTGTTGGCGCGCTTCGGTGGCCTTCTCGAACCCGAAAACGGCGGCGCCGATGGCGGCAACCGCCAGAACGCTCGCTGCGATCAGTCCCATCCGCGTCCGCCTGGCCACCTGTCTCTGGCGGTCAGCGGCCTCCTTCTGCGCCTCCGCCAGCTTCCGCGCCTCCTCCAGCTCGCGGTTGCGGCGGGCGCTGTCGGCGGCGCGGGCGGCGGCGAGATAATCCCGGTCGGTCGGCTCCAGTACGCCGGTGAAGTCATTGCGGTGCGCCACCGCCTCGGCATCCTCCAGCCGGCCGGCGGTATGCGTCAGCCATGCGTCGTCCTTGTCGTTGGCTGCCCAGTCGCGGGCGGCACGCTTGACGCCTTCGAGGGCAGAGAGCGCCGTGAAGTCTTCTTCCAGCCAGCCCTGCAGCAGTCCCCATTGGCGGAGCAGCGCCTCGTGCGCCGGCTCGATCGTGCGCTCGCCGGTGTCGGGGGCAACGTCCGTCGACAGGAGCCGCGCCGCGATCAGATGTTCGACCAGTGGCCGCGCCTCCTGCGGGATCTCCGACAGGCGGGCGACGCGGCGGCGTGGCGAACCCGTCTCCGGGTCGATGCCCGCCAGCCACGGGATGAGGGCGCGGCGGAGCAGCGCCAGCCGCGCGGCCTCGTCCCTCGGCACCACCGGGTCGGCGTCGGCTGCCCTCAACGCATCCTTGACCGCCGCCTCGATGGAGCCGCGGATACCGCCCAGTTCGCGATACTGGGCAAGGGTGAGCGTCGCCTTGCCGCCGGTGCCGTATTCCTCGTAGAGGCGCTGAAGCGTGAAGGCGAGCAGCGGCAGCGCGTCCTTGCCGCCACCGGCCTCGATATCGGCGAGCAGCGCCTCGGTCAGCGCCGGCTCGATTGTCAGCATGCGCTCCGTGTCGGCCAGCCGCTTCGTCGGGCCCTCGATCACCATCTGGTAGGCGCCGCGCGGCATCGGCGGCAGGTTGAAGGTCTGCAGACTGAGGCCATCGAGCGCCGGCGCCGTCTGCAACTGCTCGAAGGAGTCCGAGCGGATGGTGAACAGCACGATCAGATTGGACCGTTCGCCGGCGGCGAGATCGCGGATCAGCGAAAGGAAGGCGGCGGCTTCCTCGCTGCCCTCCGACAAGAACAGCTCCTCGCCCTGATCGATCGCCAGCACGATCCGCGGCGGCCGGCCGGACCTGTCGCTGTCGAGATCGGGTACGGCAGCCTTCGACGCAAGTTCATCGAGCAGCGCCGCGATCGTCGCCGCACCGGCCTCCACGGCCGCCCGGATATCGGCGCGGCTTAGCCCAAGTCCGTGGGTCTTGGCGGCTTCTTCGAGGCAGCGGATGAGGCCGGCCTCGCCGTGGAGCGCTCGGCGCTCCGGTCGCACGATCGGCAGCATCAGGAAGGAACGGTCGTCGCGCATCAGGCGCGGCACCAGTCCGGCGCGCAGGAAGG
Source organism: uncultured Alphaproteobacteria bacterium (assembly GCA_963785065.1). Taxonomy (GTDB): domain Bacteria; phylum Pseudomonadota; class Alphaproteobacteria; order Rhizobiales; family Kaistiaceae; genus CAVSRC01. Next base: position 385,822 of record CAWATX010000003.1, on the reverse strand, counting down.
ACGACTTGCCCGCCCCCGAGGCGCCGAGGATTGCCATCAGCCGCGGCGGAGCGGCTTCTGCAAGGCCGCGCAGCTTGTCGAGCGCCTCGATGGTCGGTGCCTCGCGGCCGAAGAAGATGCCGGCGTCCTCAGCCTCCAGCGGCTTCAGCCCGCGATAGGGTGAGCGCTCGGCATCGTCCTCCGGCGGCCATAGGAAGAAACGCGCGTCGAGCCCGGCGCGCATCAGCCCGGTCTTGAGCTTGGCCAGGCCGGACTGGGAGAAGGTGACACGCACCTCGCTGCCGTCCTTGCCGCGACCGCTGAGCATGCGATGGTCGCTGCCGGCGGCAAGGTTGACGAGTTGATGGGTGGCGGTGAGGTCGGCGGGCAGATCCTCGACGGCGATGTCTTCGACGAGGATGCCAAAGATGCGCTTGTTGAGCCTTTGGGCGAGGCTCAGCTCCTTCAGGCACCAGCGCGAGGAAAGCCAGGCACGGCTGACCAGGAACAGCACCGCCTCGCAGCGGTTGGCGGCTTCGTTGAGCGCCAGTTCCCAACGCTCGCCGGCGGCAATGCCGCGCTTGGGATCAAGGTCGAGAAAGAGGTCGTCCCATCCTTCCGCCGTCAGCCAGTCGCGGAGCGCTGCCGCCTCGGCGTCGTTTGCGCTCGAATGGCTGAGAAAGATGCGCGCCAACAGAAGATCTCCGGCAACGACCTTGGCCAAATTGTCGCATCCGGGACAACACTAGGCGGCTGGCGAAATTGAGGCAACTGACGTTTGTGAGCAAGCAGACAAGGTCACAAACGACGCCCGGGCCGAGCTCCGCAAATGGTGCGTCGCGTCGTTTTTCTGCGAAGTGGGAATTTGGTCCGCTATCGGGGCCAAGCCGACATGCGCCGACATTCATGGCGGCGCTGCATGGGTCGGGCATCTGTGCGCAGACTTAGGCCGCATGAACATCGTCTTGGCCAACACACTCATCGCGCTCCACGGAGCGCGCCCGGGCGATGGCCCGCCGCCTCGGTGATCGCGAGGACATCGCGTGAGGTGCCGCAGTCCGGATTGTGATGGACGCCGACATTCATCGCTTATGCTCGCCTGGCGCTACCAATCGGCGCGGCGTTGTCTGGCCTTTTGGCGACACGCCGTTTGACCGCGGGACCGGCCTCGTACCAGCCACGTGTCGCGTTGACGATCCTGACGACCGACAGCATCACCGGAACCTCGATGAGAACGCCCACCACGGTCGCCAGCGCGGCACCGGAATTGAACCCGAACAGGCTGATTGCCGCTGCGACGGCGAGCTCGAAGAAGTTGCTGGCGCCGATCAGCGCCGACGGTGCGGCAATGCAATGGGCCTCGCCGACCGTGCGGTTGAGCAGATAGGCAGTTCCGGCGTTGAAATAGACCTGGATCAGGATCGGCACTGCCAGCATGGCGATAATCAAGGGCTGCGCCAAAATCTGTTCGCCCTGGAAGCCGAACAGGAGCACCAGTGTTGCCAGAAGCGCAACGAGCGACACAGGTTGTAGCTTCTTGAGCAGGGCAAACAGAACGGGCTCGCCGCCGCGCGCCATGATCGACTGGCGGGCAAGCTGGGCGATGAGGACGGGAACCACGATGTAGAGGGCGACCGAAAGAAGCAGCGTCTCCCACGGTACGGTGATGGCGGACAGGCCGAGCAGAAGCCCGACGATCGGAGCGAAGGCGACGACCATGATGAGGTCGTTGAGTGCGACCTGGCTCAGCGTGAAGTGCGGCTCTCCGTCGGACAGGTTGCTCCACACGAACACCATGGCGGTGCACGGCGCGGCCGCGAGAAGGATGAGGCCAGCGACATAGCTGTTGATCTGGTCGGCCGGCAGGTACGCCCTGAACAACCATCCGATGAACAGCCAGCCCAGCAGTGCCATCGAGAATGGCTTGATGCCCCAATTGATGAACAGCGTCACGCCGATGCCGCGCCAGTGCTCCTTCACTTGCGCGAGCGCAGCGAAATCGATCTTGATCAGCATCGGGATGATCATCAGCCAGATCAACACTGCGACGGGCAGGTTGACCTTGGCGATTTCGGCCGAGCCCACCGCATGGAAGAAGCCTGGGAAAAAGTGGCCGAGCGCGACACCGGCAACAATGCACAGCGCGACCCAGGCGGTCAGGAAGCGTTCGAATGTGGACATGTCTTACTCCGGCAATCCCGGAGGGTGCCCGGCTTCGATGGCTTGAACGAAGGTCGTCAGCGGCGCGACCGCACGAGGATCAAGCGAGTAGCAAATCCGCGGGTGCGCAATCTCGCCGACGATGAGCCCGGCGTCCTTGAGGATCCGCAAATGCTCGGATGTGGTCGAGGCTGCGAGCCCGACCTCTTCGACGAGGTCGCAACCGATGCAGGTCGTTCGACGCAGAAGCGTCTCGACGATCTGCACGCGCGCTGGATGACCCAGTGCCTTGGCAACCTTGGCTATCCGCTCATGCGTACCGGTTGCGGCCGGCAGAGCGGCCTCTGTTCCCCGGGGCGCTCGCAGCTTGACTGTCGCCATTGGAGCATCCTGTTCGTTGATCGACGAAATACGAAGTAGCGTGCCCGGCGGCATGAATCAAGGCCGCCCGATATGGACCCGCCTCATCGACGGCGTCGCCTCGGCCACGGCGCTCGTGGCCGCCGCTGGCGCATCTTCAATCGTCGCCACTACGTTGGGATGGTCGGGATTGCCGGGGTAGCCGAGGCTCGCCGCCAAGATCGCCTCGATATCGGCGAGCGCGGATTGGGGTCACGCAGAAAGGCCGCGCGCCGGGAACTGACACGCGGCCTTGACTTTGTCGCAGGGGCCCTTCGGCCCTATTGGGAAATCCTCAGATCGGACAGCTCGGTGCCGATCTGCTGGAACGTCGTCACGATCTGGTCCGAGGAGGTCAGCAGGAAGAACTTGTCGGAAGACGAGGCGCAGTCCTGCAGTAGCGTCGAGGTCGGATCGTTGGTGGTGTTGACCTGCACCGTGTAGAGCATGATGCCGGAGGCCTTGATGTTATCGCACAGCTTCTCCTGGCGCTGGTCCACCTGAGTGGAGGTGTGCGAGCCGTCGCCATACCAGCGATCCTGGGTGTTGAGACCGTCGCTCAGCAGGATGATGACCTGTTTGTACACTTTGCTGGGGTCCATCGCGGGAATCGTGAACGGCGATGCGGTCAGAGACTGCCATGCCCATGCCAGGCCGATCGCCTGGTTGGTGGAGCCGTTGGCGCTCATGGCGTCCACCTTGCTGTTCAAGGCGGTCCAGTCATAGCTGAGCCCCATCATCGGCGTCGGGCAGAGGTCGATGGCATTCCCCCACCAGTCCGTTGTGTAATACTGCTCGGCCGGGAACAGCGTTTGCGGTTGGTTGACGTTCGGTGCCGTGTTGAGCGCGTCGTAGTTTTTGTTGACGTCCTTGTCGCGGTCCATGATGCAGCCGTTCCAGGTCGCGTGCGGGGAGGGGTTCCAGGTGAAGCCGTGGCTCTCGCAACTCGCCATGTCTTTATAGTCGCTGGGGTTGCTACTCCAGCCCCAGCTGCCCCAGCTGCCCCATCTGCCCCAGCCGCCGGCGTTGTTGCAGGTGCCGTTCCACTTGTCCCACAGGTCGTTGTCGTAGGGGCTATTGGTGCCGTCCCACTTTATCCAGGTCGCGTTGGTGTAGGGCGGCGTGCCGGCGATATCCTTGGCGTTGACGTCCTTCACGAACGGGATGATCGACACATAGACGTCGCCGTTGACCGCCGCGGCGCCCTTGAGTTGGGTCAGCAGGTTGTGGGTCGCCGACTTGAGCGCGGTCAGCTTGTTGGAGTCGGCCATCGATCCGGTGTTGTCGAGGGCGAGTGCGACGCGCAGCCGTGCCTCACCCCAGACCGTGGTCGAGGAACGCCCGATCGACACGTCCTTGGTGCCGATGATCCCCATGAAATCGGTCGGCAGCTTGGCCGAGGCGCTGATCGTCACCGATGGGCCGGTCGGGGTGTAGGAGGCGTTGAGGGTCAGGTCCTGCAGTTCGCCATTGGTGAAGTTGGCGTTGAAGTAGTCGCTGGCGAATTTCTGGACCTGGGAGGGGGTCATGGTCGACAGGTCGGCGCGGCGGGACAGGGCCAGCGAGGCGGCGTCGAGCGCGTCCTGCATTTCGGTGCTCGTCTGAGCGGCGCGCGTATAGTCGACCGCGACGCCCATGGCGGCGATCACGGGAACGCATGCAATGGCGAAAATCACCGCCACGTTGCCCTTTCGCGACGCGGCGAACCGGGAAACGAGGCTGCGAATCGCCGCGCTGGAGATCAAAGACACGGCACCCTCCTTCGGGACTTGCGAGTGTCATGTTTAGACGGCCCGGCTAAAGAAAACCTGAAAGAGACGAATCAATTTGAACGGATCTTCTTGAGGATTGCTTCACCAAACCGGCGACCCGCATCAGGCCCGGCGTCTATTGCGAGATTCTGAGGTCGGAGAGCTGCGTTCCGATCTGCTGGAAGGTGGTCACGATCTGGTCGGCCGTAGTCAGCAGGAAGAACTTGTCGGACGAGCTGGCGCAGTTCTGCAGGAGCGTCGAGGTCGGATCGCCGGACGTGTTCACCTGGACCGTGTATATGGTGACGCCGGCGTTCTTGATGTTGGTGCACAGGATCTGCTGGCGTGCGTCCACCTGCGTGGATGTGTTGTAGCCGTTGCCGTACCAGCGGTCCTGCGTGTTGAGACCGTCGGAGAGCAGAATGATCGCCTGCTTGTAGATCTTGCCGGGCGTCTGGGCGGGGATGGTGAACGGTGCCGAGGTCAGCGACTGCCAGGCCCATTGCAGGCCGATCGCCTGGTTGGTGGAGCCGTTCGGGCTCATGGCGTCCACCTTGTTGTCGAGCGCCGTCCAGTCGTAGCTCAGGCCCATCATCGCGGTGGGGCAATAGGCGTATTGCTCGGCCGGGAACAGCGTCGCGGCGTCGGCGGTGGTCGGCGCCGTGTTGAGTGTGTCGTAGCTCTGGTCACGGTCCATGATGCAGCCGTTCCAGGTGCTGTGGCTGCTCGGTGTCCAAGTGTAGTAATGGCTCTCGCAGCTCGTTTTGTCGTGGTAGTAGCTGGCGTAGGTACCGCCGCTGCAGGTGCCGTTCTGCTTGTCCCAAAGGTCGGCGTCCTTGCTGGCGCTGCCGTCCCACTTCACCCAGCTCTGGCTGTAGCTGGAGCTGCCGACATTGACGTCCTTGACGAAGGGAATGATCGAGACATAGACGTCGCCCTCGACCGCTGCCGCCTTCTTGAGCTGGGTCAGCAGGTTGTGCGTCGCCGTCTTCAGCGCGGTCATCTTGTTCGCACTTCCCATCGATCCGGTGTTGTCGAGCGCCAGCGCAACTCGCAATCGCGCTTCGCCCCAGATCGTGCTCGAGGAACACCCGAGCGGCACATCCTTCGGTCCGATGATCCCCATGAAGTCGGTCGGCAGTTTGGCGCTGGCGGTCATGCTCACCGATGGGCCGGTCGTCGTGTAGGTGGCTTGCAGGGTCAGGTCCTGCACTTCGCTGTTGTGGAAGTTCGCGTCGAAGTAGCTGGTTGCAACCTGCAGAATCTGTTCGCCGGTCATGTCCGGCAGGTCCGAACGCCGGGAGAGCGCCAGGGTTGCGGCGTCGAGCGCGTCCTGCATGGCGGAGCTGGTCTGGGCGGCGCGCGTGTAGTCGACGGCGGTGCCCATGGCGATGATCAAGGGAATGCAGGCGATGGCGAAGATGGGGGCAATATTGGCGGATCGCGAAGCAACGAACCGCGCAACCAGGCCGCGCACAGCTGCGCGCAGATGCGAAGGCACGACATCCTCCTTTGAGGTTTGCCGGGTGCCATGATTGCCCCTGCCGGCTAAACAAACAGCTGTGCAAGAAGGTTCAAATTTCCTCGAATATCTGCGGTTTTTGTCTCCGTTTGGGTGGAATTGGAGGCTGCCTTGCGTTGCGCCGGATCGGGTGTTGCGGCCGAGGCGATCCTCAACGGCCCGGTGGCCGGCGGCACATGATCCAGTTTTGCCTGCCCGGAATTGTTTACGGTATGCTTGACGCCTATCGTTTACGTGACAATGATCTATGCCCCCGGTGGGGAGAGCGTGCCGCCACGGAAGCAAGAAGAAGCGGTCACTCGGGAGGTCGACGATTCGAGACAATGAATCACCCGCCGAGCCGGTTCTGGCAGCCAGAGCGATCGACATGTCGTTCGGGCCGGTGCAGGTTCTTTTCGGCATAACGCTCGACCTCTTCCCGGGCGAGGTGCACGCCCTGGTCGGCGAAAACGGGGCTGGCAAATCGACGTTGATGAAGGTGCTCTCCGGCTACCTTCAGCCGACCGGTGGCAGCGTGGCGCTCGATGGCCAGGTGGTCCGATTTTCCGGTCCCGTCGACGCGGAACATCACGGCATCGTTCTGGTCCACCAGGAAATCCTGCTGGCGCCGCATCTCACCGTTGCCCAGAACATCTTCATCGGACGCGAGATCACCCGCGGATTCGTCGTCGACGACCGCACCATGAATGCCCGCGCCCGGGAGGTGCTGGAGGGGCTGGGCGCCGACATCAATCCGACGGCGATCGTCTCCACCCTGTCGATCGCCCAGCGCCAGCTGGTGCAGATCGCGCGCGCCCTCAACGTGCCGCACCGTGCGGTGATCTTCGACGAGCCTACGGCCTCGCTGACGCCGTTCGAGACCGAGGCGGTGCTCAAGGTCGCCGCCGACCTGCGCGACAAGGGCACGCCGTTGCTCTACATCTCGCACCGGCTGGCGGAAGTGAAGGCGGTTTCCGACCGGGTGACGGTGCTGCGCGACGGGCATTTCATCGCCAGCCGGCCAACCTCGGAGCTGAAGCCCGTCGACATTGCCGGAATGATGGTCGGCCGCGACATGTCGAATCTCTATCCGCAGCGGGCGGCCGAGCCGGAGGGCGAGGCGGTGCTCGATGTGCGCGGGCTCAGCGTGCCCGGTTTCGCCAGCGATGCCTCGTTCAGCGTCAGGCGCGGGGAGATCCTCGGCTTCGCCGGGCTGATCGGGGCCGGCCGCACCGAGCTGCTCGAAGGTGTCGTCGGCCTGCGGCCGCACCGCGGCGAAATCCGCCTCAAGGGCGCGCCGGTCGCCTTCCACAATGTGCGCGAGAGCATGCACGAGGGCATCGTCTATCTGAGCGAGGATCGCAAGGGTAAGGGCCTGCTCTTGGCCAACGACCTGGCGACCAACCTGACGCTTGCCGCACTGGCGCATTTCTCGCGCGGCATGGTGCTCGACCGCGGCAAGGAGAACGCCGCGCTCGACGCGGCGATCAGCGAATTCGACGTGCGCGCGCCGCGCAAGGACATGCTCGCCGGTCAACTTTCCGGCGGCAATCAGCAGAAGCTGCTGCTCGCCAAGATGATGCTGCTCGAGCCGGAGATCGTCGTCATCGACGAGCCGACGCGCGGCATCGACATCGGCACCAAGCAGCAGATCTACGAGTTCATCACCCAGCTTGCCGCCAGGGGCAAGGCGGTCATCGTCGTGTCGTCGGAGATGCAGGAGCTGATCGGCATCTGCCATCGCATCCTGGTGATGCGCGGCGGGCGCATCGTCGGCGAGGTGTCGGGCGAGCGCATGACCGAGCAGAACATCGTGGTCTACGCCACCGGCGTGAGCGGCGAGCTGGCGGCGATGGGAATGGAGACCGGGGCCGAATGACTGATACAGCATCCAAGCCGGGGCCGGATTTCTCGCTCGGCGGTCGCATCAACATGGCGGCGATGGCGCCGTTCCTGGCACTCGCCCTGCTGCTGGTCGCGGGCACCTTCACCAACGACAATTTCCTCACCGTCGGCAACCTGGTCAACGTCACCACGCGCAGCGCCTTCATCGCCATCGTCGCGGTGGGCGGCACGTTCGTCATCTCGGCCGGTGGGCTCGACCTGTCGGTCGGCTCGATGACCGCCTTCGTCGCCAGCCTGATGATCATGTTCCTGAACAGCGGCGTGATCGGCAATTCGGTCACGATGCTGATTGCCGCCATGGCGCTGTCGATCGTGCTCGGCGGGCTGTGCGGCCTGTTCAACGGCCTGATCGTCACCGTCGGCAGGATCGAGCCGTTCATCGCCACGCTCGGCACGATGGGCATCTTCCGCGGCCTGACCACTTGGCTGTCGCAGGGTGGCGCCATCACGCTGCGCTCGGTGGACCTGCAGTCGCTCTATCGGCCGGCTTATTTCGGCTCGCTGTTCGGCATGCCGATCCCCATCATCGTCATCTTCGCCACCGCCGCGGTCGGCGCCTTCATCTTCTACCGCACCCCCTACGGCCGCCATGTGATCGCGGTCGGGTCGAACGAGGATGTGGCGCGCTATTCCGGCATTCCGGTCAATCGGGTGCGTACGATCACCTACGTCATCCAGGGGCTGTGTGTGGCGATCGCGGTGCTGCTCTACGTGCCGCGGCTGGGCTCGACCTCGGCGACCACCGGCACGCTGTGGGAGTTGCAGGCGATCACCGCCGTGGTCGTCGGCGGAACGGCGCTGCGCGGCGGCGTCGGCCGTATCTGGGGAACCATCTGCGGCGCCTTCATTCTCGAGATCGTCGGCAACATCATGCTGCTGTCGAACTTCATCAGCGAGTACCTGATTGCCGCGATCCAGGGCGCGATCATCATCATCGCGATGCTGGTGCAGCGCTCGCTGATGCGCAAATGAGCGAATTGCCGGGTCAACTGGGTCGCCCGGCATGGAGATGGACTAGGCCCATAAACGACGCGGGAGAAGAAAATGCGTAAGGTAATGTTGGGCGTGGCGGTCGCCATGGCTGCTCTGATGAGCGTAGCCCAGGCCGCCGACAAGAAAACCATCGGTGTTTCGATCCCAGCCGCCGACCACGGCTGGACAGCGGGCGTGGTGTTCCATGCCAATCGCGTCGCCAAGCTGCTCATGGCGGAATATCCGGACCTGAACGTCATCGTGAAGACGTCGCCGGACGCCGCCACCCAGGCGAACGCCCTGGAAGACCTCTCGACGCAGGGCATCGATGCGCTGGTCATCCTGCCGTCCGATCCTGATCCGCTGGTCAACGCCATCAAGCAGGTCAAGGCGAAAGGCACTTTCGTCACGCTGGTCGACCGTGCGCCCAGCAACAACGACACCTCGGTGCGCGATCTCTACGTCGCCGGCAACAACCCGGCGCTCGGCGCGGTGGCCGGCGAATACATCAAGACGCACAGCCCGGACGCGTCCGTGGCGGTCATCCGCGGCCTGCCGATCCCGATCGATCAGCAGCGCCAGGACGGCTTCGATGCGGCCATCAAGGGCTCCAACGTCAAGGTGCTCGAGAAGCAGTTCGGCAACTGGAACCGTGACGACGCCTTCAAGGTCATGCAGGACTACCTGACCAAGTATCCGAAGATTGATGTCGTGTGGTGCCAGGACGATGACATGACGGTGGGCGTGCTGCAGGCGATCGAGCAGGCCAAGCGCACCGACATCCAGTACATCATCGGCGGCGCCGGCATGAAGGACATGGTCAAGAAGGTCATGGACGGCGACAAGATGGTCCCGGTGGACGTCGCCTATCCGCCCTCGATGGTCGGCACCGCGCTCGAGCTGACTGCGGCGCATCTCTACGACCAGGTACCGGTGGGCGGCAGCTACATCCTCGATGCCACGCTGATCACCAAGGACAATGCCAAGGAGTGGTACTTCCCGGATTCGCCGTTCTAGGCGACCCTTCGCGGAAGCACGATCCGAGCCGGGCGGCCCCGCCGCCCGGCTTTTTCGCGTCCAGGCGTAAGGGGAGGGGGCGGCACCAAGCACAAAGGCCCGTTTTCCGGGTCGGAAAACGGGCCTTCGTTTTTCAGGTTCGCCGATATCCCTTCTGCAGGAACGTCGGTGCAGGCGCTTGAGGCCGCCTGGGGTCATTTGGAGGCCCCAAATGCGGCGGGAAAGCGACGAATCGCTCCCGAGAATCCTCGGCGATTATGGTTAACAAACCATTACCGTGGGTTGCAGCGGCCTTGCTTCACGCCTCGAAGAACACCGTCTCGTCGTCACCCTGAAGGTGCACGTCGAAAATGTAGCGCGGGGCGCCCTTGGCGGTGCCGTCGCGGCGGGCGATCAGCGTGGCGCGGCGGTCGTCGGGCACCAGCGCCAGGATGGCGTCGCCGTCATTGGCCGCCTCGCCCTCGAAATAGATGCGCGTGAACATGCGCCGGACGACGCCGCGGGCGAAGATGCCGACGTCGATGTGCGGCGCCTGCATCTTGCCGTCCAGGCCCGGCACCGGGCCGGGCTTGACGGTGTGGAAGTGATAGTGGCCGTCCTTGTCGGCCTCGCTGCGCCCGAAACCCTTGAAGGCGGTGTTGGGCTTCTCACCCGGCTGGCCGGGATAGCGGCCGGCGCCGTCGGCCTGCCACAGTTCGAGGAAGCAGTCGGGCACCGGGTCGCCGGCGCCGTCGATCACGCGGCCTTCGATGACGATCGGCTCGCCGACGGTGTCGGGGGTGACCAGGTCGTCGCTGACGAGCGCGGTCAGCGAATAGGTGTCGCCGGGGGTGAGGGCGTAGGCGAAATAGGGGCCGACCGTCTGCGAGGGGGTGATGACGTGCTTAGCCATGATGCGGGTCCTCGAAGGGGGTGATGTCGTGGCCGCGCAGCACGATGTCGAAGCGGTAGCCGAGCGCCCATTCGGGCACCGTGGTCTCCAGGTCGAAGACCGCGATCATGCGCTGCAGCGCTCGTGCGTCGGTCACCGAATTGGCGATTGGGTCGAGCGGGATCAGCGGGTCGCCGGGAAAATACATCTGGGTCACCAGCCGCGTCAGGAAGCTCGGCCCGAACAGCGAGAAGTGGATGTGGTTCGGCCGCCAGGCGTTGTGGTGGTTCTTCCACGGGTAGGCACCGGGCTTGACGGTGGTGAACGTGTAGCGGCCCTTTGAGTCGGTGACGCAGCGGCCGGCGCCGGAGAAGTTGGGGTCGAGCGGCGCGTGGTGCTGGTCGACGACGTGGATGTAGCGGCCGGCGGCGTTGGCCTGCCAGATCTCGATCAGCGTGTTGGGGATCGGCCGGCCGTCCTCGTCCATCACCGTGCCGGAGACGACGATGCGCTCGCCCTGCGGCTCGCCGGCGTGCTGCTTCGTCAGATCGGAGTCGTTCTCCTTGACCGCTTCGTGGCCGTAGATCGGCCCGGTCAGCTCGCTCATGATGTGCGGCAAGATGATCAGCGGCCGCTTGGGCGAGCGCAATACCGTCGATTTGTAGCCGGGCGACAGGTAGTTCGGATGAGCCTCGAGGCTCTCCAGCGGATAGGCGGTCGTCATCGATCCTCCCCTTGGTGCAAAGTCTTCAGGCGGCCTTTTCAAGCGCCAGCGCAACGCCCTGGCCGACGCCGACGCACATGGTGGCGAGCCCCCATTGCCCGCCGCGCCTGGGCAGTTCGATGGCCACGTCGGCGGCGAGCCGCGCCCCCGACATGCCGAGCGGATGACCGTAAGCGATCGCTCCGCCGTTCGGGTTGACGTGGTCGGCGTCGTCGGCAAGGCCAAACTCGCGCAGGCAGGCGAGCGACTGGCTGGCAAACGCTTCGTTGAGCTCGATCAGATCGAAATCGGATATGCCGAGGCCGAGGCGCTCGATCAGCTTGCGCGTCGCCGGCACCGGCCCGATCCCCATGACGCGCGGTGGCACGCCGGCGGTCGCCATGCCGGCGATGCGCACCAGCGGCGTCAGCCCGAGGCGCTTCGCCGCCTCGCCGGAGGCGATGATGAGCGCCTGGGCGCCGTCATTGATGCCGGACGCGTTGCCGGCGGTCACCGTGCCGTCGGCGCGCACGATCGGTTTCAGCTTGGCCAGCGCCGCCACGGTCGTCTCCGGGCGCGGGTGCTCGTCGGCCGAGACCGTCGCCGGGCCGCTCTTGCGGTTGCCTGGCGTCTCGACGCTGACGATGCGCTCGGCGAGCGCACCGCTTGCCATCGCTTCCCCGGCGCGCTGCTGCGAGCGCAGTGCGAAGGCGTCCTGGTCGGCGCGGGTGATCTCGTAGTCGTCGGCGACGTTCTCGGCCGTCTCCGGCATGGAATCGACGCCGTACTGGGCCTTTATGATGGGATTGATGAAGCGCCAGCCGATGGTCGTGTCCTCGATGGTCGCGCCGCGCTGGAAGGCCGCTTCGGCCTTGCCCATGACCAGCGGCGCGCGGGTCATCGATTCGACGCCGCCGGCGATCACCACGTCGAGCTCGCCGGTGCGGATGGCGCGGGCGGCGGTGCCGACCGCGTCCAGCCCTGAGGCGCAGAGCCGGTTGATGGTGGTGCCGGGCACGCTCGCCGGCAAGCCGGCAAGCAGCGCCGCCATGCGGGCGACGTTGCGGTTGTCCTCGCCGGCTTGGTTGGCGCAGCCGAGGATCACCTCCTCGACCGCCTCGGCCAGTCCCTCATGGCGGGAAAGCAAAGCACGGATCGGGATGGCGGCGAGGTCGTCGGCGCGCACTTGGGCGAGCGCGCCGCCGAAGCGGCCGATGGGCGTGCGCAGCGCGTCGCAGATATAGGCCTCGCGGCTCATGCGTCGCCTCCGTGGGCCCTGGCCGTGCGGGCCTGCAGGGTGCGCAAGGTGCCGAGCTCTTCCGCGCTTGGCGGCGGCGTCACGGCGGCGTCTTCGGCGAACTTCAGCGGCCAGCCACATTGCGCCTGCACCGCGTCGCGGGTGACGCCGGGATGCAGCGAGACCACCGTCAGTTCGCAGGTCCCGGGGTCCGGCTCCATGACGCAGAGGTCGGTGACGACCCGGGTCGGGCCCCTGGTGGTGAGGCCGAGCGCGGCGCGGCTCCCCGGTCCGCTGCCGTGGCCGAGCGAGGTGACGAAGTCGAGCCTGTCGACATAGGCGCGCTTCGACATCGCCATGGTGATGAATATCTGACCGCAGTTGGCGGCGATCTCCGGCGCCCCGCCACCACCCGGCAGGCGGACCTTGGGATGATCGTAGGCGCCGACGACGGTGGTGTTGAGATTGGCGAAGCGGTCGATCTGGGCACCGCCGAGAAAGCCGACCGTGATGCGTCCGCCCTGCAGCCAGTAGCGGAACATTTCCGGGACCGAGACGGTGGTCAGCGCCGTCTCGCACAGTTCGCCGTCGCCGATCGACAGCGGCAGGATGTCCGGCTTGGTGTCGATGGTGCCCGATTCATAGATCAGCGTGATCTTGGGCGCGTGGGTGAGGCGGGCGAGGTTGCAAGCGGCCGAGGGCGCGCCGATGCCGACGAAGCAGACGTCGTCATTGCGCAGCGCCCGCGCGGCGGCCACGGTCATGATCTCGGTCGGGGTGTAGGCGTCGGTCATGCCGCTCTCCGGGCGAAGGCGGCGAAGTCGCCGGCGCTCCTCGACAGCACGTTCTCGTCCATCCAGGCACGGTAGGTGTCGCGGTCGCGGGCGATGGCGTCCCACGCCTTGTAGAAGGCGTTGGCGCGCTTGTAGTAGCCGTGGGCATAGGAGGGGTAGGCGCCGCCCGGCACTTCGGCGATCGCGGTCACCGTCCAGTGCGGCAGCACCACCGAATTGGTGCTCGGGAGCCCGAGATCGTCGACGATCTCCTCGACGGTGACGATCGAGCGCTTCGCCGCCAGCACCACCTGCTTCTGAACGCCGACGATGCCTTCGAGCAGCACGTTGCCGGCGCGATCGGCGCGCAGCGCATGGATGACGCCGACGTCCGGCCGGATCGCCGGCACGGTCGCCAGCGCCTCGCCGGTATAGGGGCAGCTGACCGAGCGGATGTTCGGATTGACGGCGGCGAGGCCGACGCCCTTGTAGCCGCGGAAGACGGCGAAGGGCAGGTTGGCGGCGCCGGCATCGTAGGCATTGGCGAGTGCGGCGTGCGAATGTTCCTCGATCGCCAGCGGCTTCGGCCAGCCATTCTCGACCGCGTCGCGCATGCGGTGCAGCGAGCCGACGCCGGGATTGCCGCCCCATGAGAAGACGAGCTTGTCGGCGCAGCCCATGCCGATCATCTGGTCGTAGATCAGGTCCGGGGTCATGCGCACCAGCGTCAGGCCGGCGCGCCTCTGGCGAATCACCTCGTGCCCGGCGGCAAAGGGGATCAGATGAGTGAAGCCCTCCATGGCGACCGTATCGCCATCCTTGAGATGGGCGGCGACCGCGTCATGGAGGGACAGGAATTCGGCCATCAGGCGGCTCTCCGATTCATCATTTCAGTTCATTTCCCAGAACCTCGCGCAGCCAGCGCATGGCGGCGTTGCCGGCGGGAATGCCGGCATAGACGGCGGCATGGCGGACGAGCGCGGACAGCTCGGCGATGGTCACGCCGTTGGCGAGCGCCGGGCGGACATGCAGCTTGAACTCCTCCTCGCGGTGGAGCGCGATCATCATGGTGAGGGTGATGAGCGAGCGGGTCTTGTGCTCAAGCGTCGGGTCGCCCCAGGCATCGTGCCAGGCGGTGCGGGTGATGAAATCCTGCCAGGGCATGCCGAAGGTGCCGGCATTGTCGAGCGAGCGGTCGACATGGGCGGCACCCAGCACCTGGCGGCGGATGGCGAGCCCCTCGGCGAAGCTCGCGGCCGGCGTGTCCGGCGCGTGGCGTTCGAGAAAGGCGGCGATGTGGAGGGCAGATTCTGCCGGCTTCTCGACCGACATCAGGTGGGCGCAATCGGGGACCATCACCAGCTCGGCGCCGGCGATGCGGCTGCGCATGTCCTCGCCCATGGCCAGCGGCGCGACCGGGTCGTCGGCGCCGACCATGACCAGCGTCGGGGCCGTGATCGCGCCGATGCGCTGGCGTAGATCCATGTTGGCGATCGCCTCGCAGCAGCGGGCATAACCGTGGCGCTCGGATTCGAGGAAGAGGTCGCGGATGCGGTGCACTGCGGCCGGGTCACGTTCCTGGAAGGCAGGGGTGAACCAGCGCGGCACGATGCTGTCGACCACGGCTTCCGGTCCGGCATCGATCACGGTTGCGGCGCGCTGGCGCCAGAATTCTGGCGGCGGCAGATGGGCCGCCGTCGCCATCAGCACGAGGCTCGCCGTCCGCGCGGGATAGAGAACGGCAAGAGCCTGTGCCGTCATGCCGCCGAGGGAGAGCCCGACGACATGCGCTTCGGCAATATCGAGTGCGTCGAGCAGCCCGGCCAGATCGTTGGCGAGGTCGTCGATGGTGGTCGGCTGGTCGCGCGTGCCCGAGCGGCCGTGGCCCTGCGCGTCGTAGCGCAGGATGCGGAAGCGCCCGTCGAGCGCTTGCGCCACGCCGTCCCACATCTCGATGGTGCTGCCCAGAGAATTGGAAAAGACGACCGTCGGCAGGCCCTTCGATCCGGCAAGTTCGTAATAGAGGTCGGCGCCGTTGACGGTGACGGTCGGCATGATCAGAGCTTCCTCAAAAGGCGCTTGACGGTCTGCATGCGGCGCACGGCCCGGCCGGCCACGCGCGCCGCTGCGATTGTGGCGGGCCTGAGATCGAACGCGCCGGCAAGCGGTGCAGTGGGTGCTCCTGCCGCGGCCAGCACCACGCGCAGCGGTTCGCCGGTCTCGCGCACCTCGGCGGCCGCCTTGGCGACCATCGCCTGGGCGGCGCTGCGGCCCATCTTCCCGGCAAGCGCGCTCGCCGCTGCATCGGCAAAGACGAGACCATGGGTCATGTCGAGATTGGCGCGCATACGCCTGGAGTCCACCACCAAGCTCTCGGCGAGACGGCGGGCCTCGCGCAACGCGCCGGAGGCGAGGCCGAAGAGAGCGGGCAGGGCATGCCACTCCGCCTGCCACGGGCCGGCGGGGCGCTGCTGGCCGGAGGCGGCGGCGTTGAGGAGCGTCACCACGAAGCCGGGGGCGGCGGCGTGGGCAGACAGGATGACGGCCGCCGACAGCGGGTTCTGCTTGTGCGGCATGGCTGAGGAACCGCCGCGACCCGCGGCCGGCGCCTCGCGCACTTCGCCAATCTCGGTCGCCGAAAGGAACACCACGTCGGTCGCCATGCGCGCGAGCGCCGCGATCAGCGTCGCCAGCCACGTCCCCACCGCCACCATGCGGGCACGGCTGGTGTGCCAGGGCACCGGCGCAATCCCGAGCCCCAGTTCGGCGGCGAAGCTTTCGCCGACCGCCTCGGCCGCTTCACCCAGGCCCGCCAGCGTGCCGACCGGCCCGCCGAGGGAGGCGACCAGCGCCTTGTCGCGGAGCGCCGGCAGCTCTTCGGCAACGTCGGCGATGCCGGCGCCCCAGGTGCCGGCGACGGCTCCGAAGGTCATCGGCGCGGCGTGCTGGCCATAGGTGCGGCCAACCGAGGGGCTGCGCGCATGCTTCCGGGCGAGCGCCGCGAGGCCGTCGAGGATCGCCACGAGGTCGGCGGCGACGAGCGTGAGGGCGTCGGCCATCTGCAGCACCAGGGCGGTGTCGACGATATCCTGGCTGGTGGCGCCCTTGTGGAGATGGGCGCGCAGGGTCGGCGGCAAAAGCGCCTCGACCGCCTTGACGAAGGGGATGGCGACGACGCCGGCATCGCCGGTGCGTGCGCCGAGCGCGGCGATATCGAGATCGTCGACCTTGATCCGGGCGAGCGTCGGTGCCAACCCTTTGGGCACGAGCCCCGCGGCGCCTTCAGCGCGGGCGAGTGCCGTCTCCGCCGCCAGCATGGCCGCAAGCGCCGCGCGGTCGGAGAAGACCGCACGCATGGCTTCGCTGGCAAAGAGCGGGCCGGTCAGCCCGGAATCGAGGGCGGAAAACGTCATCGCGCCGGGCCTTCCCTCCGCCGCGTATAATTCACCCCTTGACCTCCCGAAAGTATCGTTCGACTATCGAACAGTAGTTCGAATATCGACCATTTTCCGCGAGGGGCCGCCGAGTGTCAACGCCGCATCAACAGCAATCCCCCACGGCGGGGCAAGGGGGGCCGGACGAGCGTGCCGGCGGCGACAAGGAATTCATGGCGACGCTGGCCAAGGGGCTGGCGGTTCTCGGCGCCTTCGGTGAGCAGCGGCCGAGCATGACGCTGTCGCAAGCGGCGGAGGCCAGCGGCCTCACGCGGGCGGCCGCGCGCCGGGTGCTGAGGACGCTGACCGAGCTCGGCTATGTCGCCCAGGAGGGGCGGCAGTTCAGCCTGGCCCCGCGCATTCTGGAGCTCGGCTTCGCCTATCTGTCGACGCAGAGCTGGATCGACCGCGCCGAGCCGCTGATGAAGGAGCTCAGCCACACGCTGCACGAATCCTGTTCGGCGGCGATCCTGCAGGACAGCGAGATCGTCTACGTGGCGCGCATGCCGGCGCCGCACCGGCTGATGTCGACCACCATCGCGGTCGGGACGCGCCTGCCGGCCTTCCACACGTCGCTCGGGCGCATCCAGCTCGGCTATCTCGCCGAGGCGGATCTCCGCGCCCGCGTCGCCGCCGCCACGCTCAAGCGGCACACGCGGCACACCATCACCGATCCGGAAAAGCTCATTGCGCGCATCCGCACCGACCATGCGCAGGGCTATTCGATCGTCGACGAGGAGCTGGAGCAGGGCTTGCGCTCGATCGCCATGCCGGTGGTGACGCGGGCCGGGGTCAATGTCGGCGCCATCAACCTGTCGGCTCATGCCGGGCGGACGACTTCGGCGGACCTGCGCGACCGCTTCCTGCCGCGCCTCTCCGACGTCACCAAGGCGATCTCACGCACGCTGGTGTGAGGTGGGGCCTGCTATCCGCGAAGATCGGTCGCGCGACGATTCCGCGCGGAACTGGCTCGATCGGGTATGCCCGTGGGATCGATCTGCTAGCCTTCGGTCATGGGCGACGATTGGCGGATTTTCCGTCTTCGACCTGATGTTCTGGGCGCTCTCCTGATCGCCTGGACCCTTGCCGTGCCGGTCACCGACGCCTGGGCCGCGGCCGGCGATATCGGCGAGGCCTGCCTCTCCGATGGAACCTGCCACAACGGCGCGTGCGCAGGCGGACTGTGCGTTCCCTGCGGCATGCCGGGACAGCTGGCCTGCCCCAACGGCGATCGGCAGAAGCCGCCAGAATGCCACCTGCCCGGATGGGGCTACGTGCCGGTGGCGACGGCGGCGGGCACGATCTGCATCAATCCGGGCGCCAAGGATTGCGGTCATGTCGGCGAGCCCGCCTGCGACCGCGATGGTCGCAATGGCTGCTACTACGGCGTGCCCTCGGCGACGCGCGCGGGTGAGGTCTGCCTTGCCTGCGGTGGCATCGGCGAAGCGTGCTGCACGGGGACCGACCGGGTCTGCGACACCGGCGCGTGTCAGGGCGGCATCTGCCGCCTCGATACGGCCGGGGCAGCAAAGGATCGGGCTAGAGAAGCGGCGCTGGTTGACCGCTTCGCCCAGGCGCTGGTGTCCTGCGATTTCGCAGCAGCGGCGGCGTCTGTCGACACGGCCGAGGTAGAAGGTTTCACCAGCGCCGCCAAGATGCGCCAGCGTTATCAAGAGGCGCGGAGCGCCGAGAACGCAGCACGCGACGCCTATGCCCGCGGCAAGGCGGAGAATGCCCGCGCCAATGGGCTGATGCATAAGCGCCGCTACGAAGCGGCGCTCGCGGCCTATCGATCGGCGCGGATGTTTCTCGAGCGCGCCCGCCAGCGCACCGAGTGCGCGGCGACGCGCAAGGCAATTGCCGCGGCGATATTCGATGTCGGCGCCAACGAGCTGATTGCGATCTCGGCGGTCGAGAAGGCCGGGTCCGGCAAGGCGCCCGCCCCGCCGTCGTCCGGGAAAGGGATCGAGCCGACGCCGGCGGGCGCGCATCCCTGTCTCGATCCCTCGGTCAAGAGCGACCGGGGAATGACGGCCTACCAGCTCGGTCTCGGTGGCGGCGGCACCGCCTACACGCTCAAGGGCCCCTATATCTGCGCCAAGCGCTACATCGGGGCCAGCTTCGAGGTCTTCGACGGGGCAACCGACACCGTCTATGGCTGCGATCGAAACGGCAACCGCTACGACAACTGCAAGGTGATCCAGGTCAACCGCATTACCAAGACCTACACGGTCAAGGACGGCATCGACTACCACTACAAGTGCGGCAACGGCGGCGATTGCTGGATGCACGTCTACCCGCGGAAGAACTGACGATGCGCCGGCTGACCTGGTTTGTCGCGGTTCCGGTTCTCGTAGCGAGTGTGCTGCCGGCCGGCGCGCGTGACTGCGCCACGATGGGCGCAACCGAGCTTGTCGCCGGCGTGCACTACTGCGTCGACAGCGTTCTTGGATCGCAATCGGGAAACGACTACGGGCCGCGGAACCTGTTCGACGGCGATCGCCGCGCCGCTTGGTGCGAGGGGGCGGCCGGGTCCGGTGCGGGGCAGAGCATCGTGCTCACCGTTTCCGGCGGAACGCCCTTCGACCGGCTCCTTATCTGGAACGGCTATCAGAAGAGCGGCACCAGCTTCGCCCGCAACGCGCGGCCGCGCACCATCATCGTCAGCACGGACAAGGACCGCGACATCCGCTATCGGCTGCCGGACACTGCCGGAGAGACCGTGGTGCGCCTGAAGAAGATGGCCGAGCGTGCCCGCGTCACCATCACCATCGCGGATGTCTATCCCGGCACGCGCTACCAGGACATGTGCATTAGCGGCCTCTACCTGGACTTCGAGTCCGGCCGGGATTTCGTGCCCGAGCCCCCGCTGCCCGATGGCGGAAGCGCGGCCGGACAGGAAACGCCGCCCTCCGACGGCGCCGAGCCGCCGACAGGGCAACTCCACGACATCGCGCCTTTGCCCGACCTTCCCGGGCTCGACGACTAGATTCGCGGCCCTCCGGCCGCGCCTTTCCGACGTCGCCAAGGCCATCTCGCGGACGCTGGTGTGAACCGGTGCGGTCTGGATGGGGCGTGAGCCAAGGCGAGGGCGCTTGGTCGCACCGCGGGCAGCATTACTTAGAATTGATCTAAGTCATTGCCGCGATGCAGCAACTCCGAAGTATGGCGACGTGGGCGACAGGGCGACCTTTGGGAGAAGGATCCCGTGTCCATCAAGCTCGACGTTTCAACCAACCGCCGCCACTTCCTGCAATTCTCCGGCACCGGGATAGCGATGGCCGTCCTGGGGATCAGCATGCCCGGTATGGCAGAGGCCGCCGCTGCGCCTTTGGATATTTCGCAGAAGATCATCATCGGAAAGAAGGTCGGCAAGGACGATTGGCCGCAATACGTGCCCGCCAATCTCTCGCTGCCGGCGAATCGCCTGATCCGGGTGACGGTGCGCTGCTACGATGACGGCCCAGCCGACATCCCGACCGGCTACAATGTCGTCCGCGGCACGGTCGATGGCACGATGCGCTTGATCAAGGGGACGCCGGATAGCATATCCCCGCAGGACGGGACGGTTGTGAAGCAGATCCCCTTCAAGAACACCTCCCATACGTTCACCGTGAACGGCGACAATTTCTTCATGAACGTGCCGATTCCGCCGCTGTCGACGGTCGTCTACGAGTTCATGACGCCTGCGGCCGGATCGCTTCCTTGGCAGTGCATGGCAGCCTGCGGCACCGGTGATGGCGGCTGGGCCGGTGCGATGGCGACTGACGGCTGGATGCAGGGCACCATCACCGTCACGTAGCCAATCAGCGCGCGAAGCGCGTCTGTGGACCAAGCGAAGGAATGCGATCCTGCCAGGCCACGGCCGCGAGGACCGTTGATCCGGACCAACGAGCGGAGCGCCAGGTGATGGCGCCCGCTCGGCGGGCCGTGCCGGCCGGTGCACGGCTCAGACAGCTCGAACTTCGGCAAGCCGCTTGATTGCGTAATCGTCGTCCCAACAGACGGCGGCTTCCCATGCGGCCGACGCCTGCTCTGCGATGTCACGGGCATCGCCCTCGAGACCGGCGGCGTTGTGGGGCAGCACCAGGTCAAGATCGGGGACGTCGACGTGTGACTCGTCCCAGTCGATCAGCGCCACCCGATCCGCGGTGATGCGGACATTGCCGGGGCTGTTGGGGTTGCCGTGGACGACGCACGTCTCGCGCCCGTCGAGCCGTGCCCATGCTGCCCGGCATCGCTGAACGCCCTCGGGCGGCATCGCGGTGAGGTCGATCCTGGTCCCCGTCTCGGCATGCAGGAGGTCGGTCGATGATCGCCAGCCCGGGCGCTGCGGCCAACCCCGCGTCAGCCGGTGCAGTTGGCGGACCGTTTCGGCGACGCGACGCCAATCGGCCTCTGTCTCGGGCGGTCCGCCCTCCAGAAATTGCATCACCACCAGACCGTCCGCGAAAAACTGGCCATCCATTGTCGGGATCGGCACTGGTACGGTCAGACCTTCACGGTCGAGGTGCTGCAGGAGCCGGGTCTCCCAAGCGAGATCAGCGTCGCTCCTGCCACCGAGACGGCCGACCGCGCGGTGTCCGTGGACGCGTACGCTCCACACGTCGTTGGCGACGCCGCCCGCAAGCGGCTCGATGCGCGCTGCGTCCTTGCCCCATTGCCCAAGTGCCTCCCATCCCACAGGCGAAATCTCCGAGCAACCCGATTGGAGCCAAACCTTACTTGAATGCTTGGCCACAAGGGGAGAGGGGACGGCCGCACCCGAATCACTGCCGTGGTATTCTTGTCCCCGGGGACAACATTGACTGGCAAGCCGGAGCGGGGGACGCGGTTGTACGAGCAGGTCTACGATCTCGCCATCATCGGCGGCGGCCTGATCGGCTCGGCGATCGCACGCGATGCCGCCGGGCGCGGGCTGACCACGTTCCTCTGCGACGAGGGCGATATCGGCGGCGCCGCGTCGGCGGCCACCGACCGGGTGGTGCATGGCGGCCTGCATCATCTCGGCCGAATGAACTGGGGGCCGCTCAGGGTGCGGCTCAGGGAGCGCGATATTCTCATGCGCTCGGCGCCGCATCTGGTGCGTCCGCTCACCTTCGTCCTCCCCCATCACGAAAAGCTGTGGCCGCCGTGGGCGGTCGGCCTCGGGCTGACCGCCTATGATTGGCTCGGCGGGCGGACGCTGCCGCGGGCCCGTCGTCTCGACCTGGAAGGCCGCGATGCCGACGAGGCGCTGCATCTCCACTTCAAGGATGGCTTCGCCTTCTCCGACTGCATTGCCGACGATACCCGGCTGACCATCGCCAACGCCAGCGACGCGCAGTCGCGCGGTGCCAGCATCAATCCGCGCCTGCGCTGCGTCGTTGCCGAGCGCGAGCGCGACCGCTGGCGCCTGTCGCTGGAATCGGGGATCGACGGGGAATGGACAGTGGTGCTGGCGCGCATGCTCATCAACGCCGCCGGCGGCCAGGCGGGAGAGGTGCTCGACCACGTCATCCACACCAGCCGCCATACCGAAACCCGGCTGACGCGCTTCAGCCAGATCGTCGTCAGGCGCGACCACGACAGCCCGGTCGGCTACGCCCTGCCGGTCGCCAGCGGCCGCGCCGTCCATGTGCTGCCGCACGAGCCGGGCTTCGCGCTGATCGGCCCCGCCGTCGCCCGTCACGAGGGCGATGCCGGCGCGGTGCAGGTCAGCGAGCGCGACGTCGCCTGGCTTATCGACGTCGCCAACCAGGTTCTGGTCGAGCCGGTGATGACGGAGGACATCGTCCAGCACCTTGCCGCCGTCATCGCCATGCCCGCCGACCGCTCGCTGTCCAATGGCGATCATGCGGTGGTGCTCGATTCGGTTCCTGGTGCGCCGCCGCTGTTCACCGTGTTCGGCGGCCGGCTCACCACCCACCGGCGGATCGCCGAGGAAGTGGTCGACCGGCTCGCCCGGTTCCGCGAGGTGCGGCCGCCGTGGACGGCCGGCGCATCGCTGCCTGGCGGCAACTTCCCGCCGGCCAAGGGGGCGGCGCATCTGGGGCTGGCGCTGCGCGCCGCCTATCCCTTCCTCAGCGCCGACACCGCCCACCGCCTGGTCGCCACCTACGGCACCCGCGCCTCGACCATCCTCACCGGTGCCCGCGCCTTCGCCGACCTCGGCCGCTGCTTCGGCGCCGACCTGACGGCGGCCGAGGTCGACTATCTCAGGCACGACGAATGGGCCATGACGGCGGAGGACGTGCTGTGGCGGCGCACCCGCCTCGGCCTGCATTTCACCCAAGGAGAAGCCGATGAGCTGGCCGCATGGATGGGCCACGGCGCCTCGGCGGAGGCGTAAGGTGGCGGCCCGCTTCGCCTTTTCGTCGCCGGAATCCCGTGCTACCAGACAGCCGACTTGGCCGGGGTGCGCGGGGACCATGATTTCAGGGCAGTTTCTTCGGGCGACGGGCCTGTCTGCTATGGTGCTGCTGGTCGTCGCCGGTCCGGCGGGCGCGCAGAATTCGCCGTTTCCGCAGCCGCCGGCCGACATTCCGCAATTGCAGGCCCCCTCTGGCCAGCTCGGGCCGGAACTGCTGCAGCCGCCTTCATTGAATGCCCCGGCAGCCAACCTGCAGGCTCCGAACGCCCAGGCCCCGAACACCCTGGCCCCGAACACCCTGGCGCCGGACACCCAGGCGCCGGACACCCAGGCGCCTGATGTGCAGCAGGGTCCCAGCGACGCGGTGCCGCAGCAGGAGTCGGAGCCGACCCATATCTCCAATCCGGTCGCCGTCTTTGCCGGCCTCGACAAGATCACCGGGCGAATCATCAATTTCGACGTCTACATCAATGAGACCGTCCAGTTCGGTGCGCTGCAGGTGACGCCGCGCATCTGCTACACGCGCCCGCCGACCGAGGAGCCACGCACCGACGCCTTCGTCGAAGTCGACGAGATCACGCTTGCCCGCAAGATCCAGCGCATATTCACCGGCTGGATGTTCGCCGACAGCCCCGGCCTGCATGCCGTCGACAATGCCGTCTATGACGTGTGGCTGACCGACTGCAAGGCGAAGTCGGCCGTGCCGCCGCCCTCGGCCCGCGCCAAGACGCCGGCGGCCAAGGACACCAAGAAGCAGTAGGGCGTTAGTCTAGCCCAGCCGGTCGAAATCGGCGTCCCGGTCGATGGCCGCGTCGAGCAGGCGCTGGTAGTGGGCGCGGTCGATGTCGATGGCCCCGAACTGCTTCAGGTGCGGCGTGGTGAACTGGGTGTCGAGCAGGGTGTAGCCGCCGGCCTTCAGCCGCTCGACCAGATGGACCAGCGCCACCTTGGAGGCGTCGCGCTCGCGCGAGAACATGCTCTCGCCGAAGAAGGCGGCGCCCAGACTCACCCCGTAGAGCCCGCCGACCAGGACGCCGTCCCGCCATGTCTCGACCGTATGGGCGGCGCCGATCTCGTAAAGCTCGCTGTAAAGCTTGCGGATGCGCTGGTTGATCCAGGTCTTCGGCCGCGCCGGCGTGGCGCCGGCACAGCCGTCGATCACGGCGGCGAAATCGTGATCGGTGCGGATCTCGAAGCGGCCGGAGGCGACGGTGCGGGCAAGCCGCCGGGGGACATGGAAGTGATCGAGCGGCAGGATGCCGCGGCTCTCGGGCTCGATCCAGTAGAGGCTAGGATCGTCCGCCGCCTCGGCCATGGGGAAGATGCCGAGCGCATAGGCCTTGAGCAGCACCTGCGGCGTGATTTCCAGCGATAGCTCGTCGTGCTCGGCCATGACGGCAATCTAGGTCGATGCCAGATGCTTCTCCAGCCAGTGGATGTCGTAGTTGCCGGATATCACGTCGTCGTCGTGGACGAGGTCGCGGAAGAGCGGGATCGTCGTCTTGATGCCGTCGACGACGAACTCGTCCAGCGCACGGTTGAGCCGCATCATGCATTCCTGCCGGTTGCGGCCGCGGACGATCAGCTTGCCGATCAGGCTGTCGTAGAAGGGCGGGATGGAATAGCCCTGATAGACGGCCGAATCGACGCGCACGCCCAGGCCCCCCGGCGGGTGGTAGTAGGTGATCTTGCCGGGCGAGGCCATGAAGGTCTTGGGGTCCTCGGCGTTGATGCGGCACTCGATGGCGTGGCCGGTGAAGGTCACCTCGTCCTGGGTGAAGGACAGGCCGAGGCCGGCGGCCACCCGGATCTGCTCGTTGACCAGGTCGATGCCGGTCACCGCCTCGGTCACCGGGTGCTCGACCTGCAGGCGGGTGTTCATCTCGATGAAGTAGAACTCGCCGTTCTCGTAGAGGAACTCCACCGTGCCGGCGCCGGCATAGCCGAGTTCGCCGATCGCCCTGGCGACGATGCCGCCGATATGGGCGCGCTGCTCGGGCGTGATCACCGGGCAGGGCGATTCCTCCATCACCTTCTGGTGGCGGCGCTGCAGCGAGCAGTCGCGCTCGCCGAGATGGACACCGCCGCCCTTGCCGTCGCCCATCACCTGGACTTCGACATGGCGCGGGGCGCCGAGATACTTCTCGATATAGACGGCGTCGTCGCCGAAGGCGGCGCGCGCCTCGGCGCGCGCGGTCGACAGGGCCGTGCCGAGATTGCTGGCGCTTGTCGCCACCTTCATGCCGCGTCCGCCGCCGCCGGCGGCTGCCTTGATGAGCACCGGATAGCCGATGTCGTCGGCAATCTTGCGCGCCGTGACGTCGTCCGAGACGGCACCCTCCGAGCCCGGCACCACCGGAATGCCGAGGCGGGCGGCGGTGCGCTTGGCCTCGATCTTGTCGCCCATGATGCGGATATGGTCGGCGCTCGGGCCGATGAAGACGATGCCGTGTGCCTCGAGGATGTCGGCGAAGCGGGCATTCTCCGACAGGAAACCGTAGCCGGGATGGACCGCCTCGGCGCCGGTGATCTCGCAGGCGGCGAGAAGCTGGGGAATGTTGAGATAGGAATCGCGCGCCGGCGGCGGGCCGATGCACACGCTCTCGTCGGCAAGCCGCACGTGCATGGCATTGGCGTCGGCGGTCGAATGCACCGCCACGGTGGCGATGCCGAGCTCCTTGCAGGCGCGCAGCACCCGCAGCGCGATCTCGCCGCGATTGGCAATCAGGATCTTGTTGAACAGCCGGGGCGCGTCGGTCATTCGATGATCATCAGCGGCTCGCCAAATTCGACGGGCTGGGCGTCATCGACCAGGATTTCGACGACTGTGCCGGAACGCGGCGCCGGAATCTGGTTCATGGTCTTCATGGCTTCGATGATCAGCACGGTCTGGCCCGCGCTCACCCGGTCGCCGACGTCGACGAAGGGCTTGGCGCCAGGTTCGGCGGCGAGATAGGCGGTGCCGACCATCGGCGAGGTGACCATGCCGGCGTGGTTGGCGCGCTCGGCCGGGCGTTCCTCGGATGACGCGGAGGCAGGCGGGGCAGCCGCCGCCGGCGGCGCTGCCGCGGTGATGGTCAGGTTGCGCGCGATCCTGACGCGGGTGTTGTCCTGCTCGACCTCGATCTCGGTCAGGCCGGTTTCGTTGAGGAGGTCGGCTAGCTGGCGGATCAGGTCCTGGTCGACGATCGATTTCTTTTCAGCCATCAGCTCCCTTTCCGCTTGGCCGTCTTCTTGTCGCTGGCGACGAGCGCCTGCATCGCCTTGAGGGCGAGCACATAGCCCTGCGCTCCGAGGCCACAGATCGTCCCGACGGCGACCGCCGAGACATAGGAATGATGCCGGAACGGCTCGCGCGCGAAGATGTTGGACAGATGCACCTCGATCACCGGCAGGCCGGCGGCGCGGATCGCGTCGTGGATGGCGACCGAGGTGTGGGAATAGGCGCCGGGATTGATGATGATGCCGCGGGCGGTGCCCATCGCCTGCTGGATCCAGTCGACCAGGGTGCCCTCGTGGTTGGACTGGCGGAAATCGACCGCCAAGCCCAGATTCTTGCCGGCCGCAACGCAATCGCGCTCGATATCGGCGAGCGTCTGCGCGCCGTAGACGCCGGGCTCGCGGCTGCCGAGCAGGTTTAGGTTGGGGCCGTTGAGAACGAGGACAGGGACCGCCATTCGCGTGGGACACTTCCGCCGCGGCGGCGGCCAACCGCGGCCTGCCACCTGAAATGGCGCGGTTATAGGCGGTTGCCGGGCGAAGGGAAAGCCCCGCCCGGCCTCCGGATCAGCAGGCGTCCGTCGTGCAGGCGCTCAACAGCGCGTCGACCTTGGACTTGAGCGCGTCATAACCGACCGCCCCGACGATGACCTCGTTGTGGGTCACGTAGCTCGGCGTGCCGGTCAGGTTGAGCTTGCCGGCAAGGTTGTACGATTCGTTGATGGTCTGCGTGACCTCGTCCGAATTGAGCTTGGCCTTGAGCACCGCCGGATCGATCCCGATGCTCTGGGCCACGGCAAGCGCCTTGGCGCCATCGGTCTGGCCGGGCTCGGTGAGCATGGCATCGTGGAATTCGCCGTATTTCTCTGGCGCGGTCATGTGCAGGGCGACCGCCACCTTGGCCGCTTCGACCGAGCCGGGTCCGAGTACCGGGAACTGCTTCAGCACCAGCCGCAGGTTCGAGTTGGTGTCGACCAGCTTCTTCATGTCGGCCTCGGCGCGCCGGCAATAGGTGCAGTTGTAGTCGAAGAACTCGACTAGGGTGACCTTGCCGTCGGGATTGCCCAGGACGACCTCGTGCTTGGAGTTGAAGATCTGGGCGGCCGAATCCTCGATGACCTTGGTCTGGGCGAGCTTGGCGGCGGCGTCGCGCCGGCGCTGCAGCTCGGAGATGGCGTCGGTGATGACTTCCGGGTTGGCGATCAGGTAGTTGCGGATGATGCCTTCCAGTTCCTTGCGCTGGTCGCTCGAGAACTCGGCCATGGTGGCAAGGCCGGCGGTGACCGGGGTGGCGTCCGCGGTGGCGGTCTCGGCGGCGGCGCGGTCATGGGTGGTGCCGACGAGGTAGCCGATCCCGCCGACGGCGAGGACGCCGGCGACCAGGAAGGCGGCGGTAATGCGGGGGCTCATGAATGTCTCCAAAGACTGGGCGGGACCGGTTACGGTCCGCGGCCTCTATTTCCCTGCTTTATAGGACACGATGTCGTCGGCGCGAAGCCAGGCCGGGCTGCCGCGCTTCAACTTTGCCTGGGCCTTGGACGCCTGGATCTTGGCGTCCCGGATGTTGCCCTCGATGAACAGGCCCTGGGCCGTGGCGAGCTGTGCCATGGGAATATTGTCCTGCATGGCGTAGGCGCGGGCGAGCGCCCGGTAGCCGAGCGGCAGATCGGGATAGTTGATGACCGCCGTCGAGAGCAGCCTGACCGCCTCGTTGGCATTGCTGCGGCCGCCCACGGCGACCAGCGCCTGGCCGAGCAGCACCTTGATGAGGTTCTCGCGGGGGACGAGCGCAACCGCCTTGCGCAGCGGCCCGAGCGCGGCCTGCGGTTTGCCGGTTTCGAGCAGGATCTGTCCGTCCAGCTCCCAGAAATACGGGTCGTCGGGGCTGGCGCGGGTGAGCGCTTCGACCTGCTTGAGGGCGTCGACCGCGCGGCCGTTGCGGTAGACGGCGATGGCGCGGGCATAGCGGGCCGGCAGGCTGTTGTCGCTGATCGGATAGCGCCGCATGACCAGCAACGGCGACCAGGTGAAGCCGATGAGCTTGGCGCGCACCAGGTCGTGGCGCGCCTGCAAGGCGGGCGGATCCTTGCGGTCGTAATAGGGGCTGGCGCGGATGAGCTGTTCCAGCGTGACGACGCGCTGGCGCGGCAGCGGGTGGCTCTGCAGGTAGGGGTTGGCCTGGCTGGCGTCGATCAGGCTGTCATTGGCCAGCCGCTGGAGGACGGCGAGCATACCGGCCCCGGACTGGTGGGTCTTCTCGAGATAGTCCAGAGCGGAGCGGTCGGCGGCGGCCTCCTGGTCGCGCTTGTAGCGCAGCAGGCTGCGCTGGGCGATGGTGCTGCTGCCGCTGATGATGCCGGCCGCTGCCTGGCCACCGCCGGCGACACCGGCGCCAATGCCGGCGAGGGTGGCGAGCAGCAGCGCCGCCTGGGTGTTGGCCAGCGCCTCCTTCATGGCTGCCACGTCCTCATGGGCCATGTGGCCGGTCTCGTGCGCCAGCACGCCGATCAGCTCGTTGGGCGTCTCCGACTTGATGATGGTGCCGATATTGACGAAGAGCCGGTGCCCGGTGGTGACGAAGGCGTTGAATTCCTGGCTGTTGACCAGCACGATCGTCGGCATCTGCTGGCCGGCGGCCTTGACGATGGGCCTGAGATAGTCGGCGATCAGCGCCTCGGTCTCGGCATCGCGCACGGTTGGGATGGGGCCGTCGGCGAAGGCCGCTGGCGGCGGCAGAGCGAGCGTCAGCGTCAGCGCGGCGACCGCGATCCGGCTTGGGACTTTCCAGGCCGGTTGCCACCTGCTAGGGACCGCTGCATGTCGCATCGTCTTGTCCGGCATCGATGTCTGCTTGTTTGTGTTGCGTTCCGAATAGGTTAGGAAGCCCGGTCGGGCGGGTCAACGTGCCGCTCTGCCGAGGATCGGACATGGCCGGTAAATTGGGCGGGAGCAAGACCTTGGCGGGGGACAGGGAGGTGCCGGAATGAGCCGGCCGTCCGCCTCGCGGCGCAGCGAAATCCAGCCGTTCATCGTCATGGACGTCATGCGCGCGGCCGCCGACCGCGAGCATGAAGGCGCGCGCGTCGTCCATATGGAGGTCGGCCAGCCGGGGGCGCGGGCGCCGGAGACGGTGTTGGAAGCGGCGCGCATCGCGATTGCCGACGGCCATTTTCGCTATACCGAAGCGCTGGGCCTGAGGGCACTCAGGGCGCGCATCGCGCGCCACTACGCGGAAGCCTACGGCCTCGACGTGGCGGCCGAGCGCATCGTGGTGACCACCGGCTCCTCGGCGGCCTTCAACCTTGCCTTCCTCGGCGCCTTCGACGCTGGCGAGCGGGTGGCGATCGCGGCACCGGGTTACCCGGCCTACAAGAACCTTATCCGCGCGCTCGGCCTCACCGCGGTCGAGATCGAGACCGACGCATCCACCCGCCATGTGCTGACGCCCGAGATGCTGGCGCGTGCCCATGCCGAGGCGCCGCTTGCCGGCGTGCTTGTGGCCAGCCCAGCCAATCCGAGCGGCACCATGATGACGCCCGAGGCGCTTGCCGCGCTGATCGCCGCGGCCAATGACCTCGGCATCCAGTTCATCTCCGACGAGATCTATCACCGGCTGGTCTACGCCGGCACGGCGGCGACCGCGCTCGCCTATTCGGGCGATGCCATCGTCATCAATTCCTTCTCCAAATATTACTGCATGACCGGCTGGCGGGTCGGCTGGATGGTGCTGCCCGAGCGGCTCATCCGCCCGGTCGAGCGCATCGCCCAGAACTTCTACATCTCGGCGCCCGACATCTCCCAGCGGGCGGCGATCGCCGCCTTCGAGGCGACCGACGAGCTCGACCGCATCCGCGACGGCTATGCCGCCAACCGCCGGCTGCTGCTCGAGCGCCTGCCGGCGATCGGCTTCGACGAGCATCTGCCGGTCGATGGCGCCTTCTACGTCTATGCCTCTGTGCGCCGCTTCTCCAACGATTCCACCGACTTCACCCGGCGCATGCTGGCTGAGGCGGGGGTTGCCGCGACGCCGGGCGCCGATTTCGACCAGGTCCGCGGCCACGCCTTCATGCGCTTCTCCTTCGCCGGCACCGAGGCCGACATGGCCGAGGGCATCGACCGTCTCGCCGCCTGGCTGAAATAGCTTTCAGGCGGCGTCGACCGGGGTGACGCGGCGGGCGATTGCCGAAATAGCGTCCGAGACGAACGGCGGTGTGGGCGCTGATTGCCCGGCGACCGTTGACGATGTCGGTGATGCGGCCCGACGGCACGCCGAGATCAAGCGCGAGGCGATTGGCGCTCAGGCCGCGGGCGGTCCACTCGCGTTTTAGCAGGCGCCCGGGGTGGCTGATCGGAGTCATGGTCATTCTTTGTGATAGTCAATGATTTCAACGTTGTGTGCGTCTTAGCGCCCGTTTTCCGACCGCGCATTTGTCAGCGCCGGTGCAAGGGACTATTTCGTTCCAGCGATTCCGGTTTCCTTGCAAGGGCAGGGCTGCCTGCCGCGGAGATCACCAGACATGAACGCCGCCATGATCAGGGCTTTTGCTGCGCTGGAAGCGCATCGGGCCGCCATTGCCGCCACGCCGCTTCGTCAGCGCTTCGCCGACGATCCCGGCCGCTTTGCCCGCTTCTCCACCGGCTTCGATGACTTTCTGCTCGACTATTCGAAGAACCTGATCGACGACGAGGTCATGGCCCGCCTGCTGGCGCTGGCCGAGGCCGCGGGGATCGAGAAACGCCGCGACGCCATGTTTGCCGGCGAGCCGATCAACGTCACCGAGAACCGCTCGGTCCTGCATGTGGCGCTCAGGGCGGATCGCAACGAGGTCTACCGCTCGGAAGGCGAGAACGTCGTGCCCATGGTGCACGAGGTGCTCGACCGCATGGCGGCCTTTGCCGAGGGCGTGCGTTCCGGCACGATCGCGGGCCAGGGGGGCAAGTTCACCGACGTGGTCAATATCGGCATCGGCGGTTCCGACCTCGGCCCGGCGATGGCGACGCTGGCGCTGGCGCCCTTCCATGACGGGCCGCGCCTGCATTTCGTGTCCAATGTCGATGGCGCCGACATGCGCGACACGATTGCCAGGCTCGATCCGGCGACGACGCTGTTCCTGGTCGCCTCGAAGACCTTCACGACCATCGAGACCATGACCAACGCGGCTACGGCGCGGGCGTGGATCGTCGGGAGGCTGGGCGAACAGCATGTCGCGGCGCATTTCGCGGCGCTGTCGACGGCGCTTCCCAAGGTCGCTGCCTTCGGCATCGGCGAAGAGCGTACCTTCGGCTTCTGGGACTGGGTGGGCGGCCGCTATTCGGTGTGGTCGGCGATCGGCCTGTCGCTGATGATTGCCATCGGGCCGGAGAACTTTCGTGGCTTCCTCGCCGGCGGGCGGGCGATGGACACCCATTTTCGCACCGCCCCGCTGGCTCAGAACCTGCCGGTGATCCTCGGCCTCATCGGCATCTGGTACCGCAACGTCATGGGCTTCCCGGTCTATGCGGTGCTGCCCTACGATAATCGCCTGAAGCGCCTGCCGGCCTATCTGCAGCAGCTCGACATGGAATTGGACGGCAAGGGCGTCCATCTCGACGGTACCACGGTGAAGAGCGCCACCGGCCCGGTGGTCTTCGGCGAGCCCGGCACCAACGGCCAGCACGCCTTCTATCAGCTCATCCACCAGGGCACCGACGTGATCCCGGTCGATTTCCTCGTCGGCGCCCACTCCGATGCGCCCGACGACGTCCACCAGGCGCTGCTGCTCGCCAACTGCTTGGCGCAGAGCGAGGCGCTGATGCGTGGCAAGACGCTGGACGAAGCCAAGGCCGAGCTGAAGGCCGCCGGCATGGACGCTGCGGCGGTCGAGAAGCTGGCGCCGCACAAGGTCTTCCCCGGCAGCCGGCCGTCCAACACCATCCTCTATCGCCGGCTCGACCCGCACACGCTCGGCATGATCATCGCGCTCTACGAGCACAAGATCTTCGTCCAGGGCACGGTCTGGGGCATCAATTCGTTCGACCAGTGGGGCGTCGAGCTCGGCAAGACGCTGGCCATGCAGTTGTTGCCCATGGTCGAGGGCAAGGCTGAGCCGGGGGAGCGCGATTCCTCCACCGCCGGGCTGCTGGCGGCGATCCACAAGCTGAAGGCGTAGGCGGGGCCTGCATTGGAAAACGGCGTCTGGCTCAACCAGCCCAGGGTCTGGTCGCTCACCGACGGCGTCCTCGACGTCACCACCGACGCCGAGACCGACTTCTGGCGCGAGACCCATTACGGGTTCACCCACGGCAACGGCCACTTCTATGGCGTCCCCACGGGCGAAGCCTTCACCGCCGATCTCCGCATACGCGGCAGCTACGACACGCTCTACGATCAGGCGGGCATCATGGTGTGGCTGGACGAGCGCCGCTGGGTGAAGGCGGGGATCGAGCTGTCCGATGGCCGCGCCATGCTTTCCAGCGTGCTCACCGACGGCCGCTCCGATTGGGCGACCGGCCCCTATGAGGGCGACGCCAGCGATTTCCTGATGCGGGCGACGGTGGCCGATGGCGTCCTTCGCCTGCAGGTCTCGGCCGACGGCACGTTGTGGCCGCTGGTCCGGCTGGCGCCGTTCCCGAGGGCGCCGTCCTACCGGGTCGGCCCGATGTGCTGCACGCCGACGCGCGCCGGGCTCAAGGTACGCTTCTCGGACTTCCGGCTGACCGCGCCGAGCGGCAAGGACCTGCACGACCTCAGTTGAATCGGCCCCTGCACACTGGTTGCCTTTTTGCCGGCAATCTGGTCCGATCGGTGCCGTCCTTTCCTGAATTCCTGCCGCACGAGAGGCGGCCCCCACGGGTCGTGCCCAGATGAACAACGTCGCTCCCCCGAAATACGGCATGGGTGCTCCCGTCCGCCGCAAGGAAGACCGCGCGCTGGTCACCGGTCGCGGTCGCTATGTCGACGACATCACGCCGGAGGGGACGCTGCGCGCCTATGTGCTGCGCTCTGCCATGGCGCATGCGCATATCACGCTCGGCGATCTCAGCGAGGTTGCCGCCATGCCCGGCGTGCGCCTGATCCTCACCCATGCCGATCTCGACGGCATCAGTGGCCCGCCCTGCAAGGTCGAACTGCGCCAGGTCGACGGCACCCATCAGAAGGTCCCGCCGCGTCCGCTGCTGTGCGGCGACATGGTGCGCCATGTCGGCGACCCGATCGCCTTCATCGTCGCCGACGATCTGGAATCGGCGCGCATGGCGGCCGAGGCGATCGAGGTCGACTATGAGTCCCTGCCTGTCGCAGTTGGCATGAAGGAAGCGCTCGAACCGGGCGCTCCACTGGTCTGGCCGGAATTCGGCAGCAACGTCGCCTTCGAGGTGGCGCGCGGCGAGCGCCGCCACACGGAGGAGGCCTTTGCGTCGGCCGCGCGCATCTCGCGCATCGAGGTGGTCAACAACCGCGTCGTCGCCAACTACCTGGAAACCCGCGGCGTCATCGCCGAATACGACGCGGCCCACGACCGCTATACGCTGACCATGGGCACCCAGGGTGGTCACGGCATGCGCGACATCATCGCCAAGGACATCCTCAAGATCCCGCCGGGCAAGATCCGCGTCATCACGCCTGACGTCGGCGGCGGCTTCGGCACCAAGGCCTTCGTCTATCACGAGTATCCGCTGGCCGCGATCGCCGCCAAGAAGCTCGGGGTGCCGGTGAAATGGGTTGGCGAGCGCTCGGAGCACTTCCTGGTCGACACCCACGGCCGCGACAACATTACCGTCGCCGAGATGGCTATGGACGCGGACGGCAAGTTCTTGGGCCTGCGCGTCGAGACGCTCGCCAATATGGGCGCCTATCTCTCGCAGTACGGGCCCGAGATTCCCTATGGCGGCACGACCATGCTGACCGGGGTCTATGACATTGCCCATCTGTGGGCGTTGTGCCGGGGCGTCTACACCAACACCGTGCCGGTCGATGCCTATCGCGGCGCCGGGCGGCCGGAAGCGGCCTATCTGATCGAGCGGCTGGTCGACGTCTGCGGGCGCGATACGGGCCTCGGTCCGGTGGAGATTCGTCGGCGCAACTTCATCCGGCCGGCACAGATGCCCTACCGCACTCACGGTGCACGCATCTACGATTCGGGCGAGTTCGACGGCCACATGGAGCGGGCGCTCAAGCTCTGCGATTGGGAGGGGTTCCGCGTGCGTGCCGAGGCGTCGGCCGCCGCCGGCAAACTGCGCGGGCTCGGGCTTGCCACCTATATCGAGGCCTGCGCTTTCCCCGGCAAGGAAGGCGCCACGGTGCGCCTCAACCAGGATGGCACCGCGACGCTGTTCATCGGCACCCAGTCGAACGGCCAGGGCCACGCCACCGCCTATGCCCAGTTCATCGCCGGCCATCTCGGTCTGGAATACGACCAGATCGAGGTCATCCAGGGCGACACCGACCAGGTGGCGAACGGCGAGGGGACGGGCGGTTCGCGCTCGATCCCGCTCGGCGTCGTCTCGGTCGATCGCGCCGCGGTCAAGCTTGCCGGCCAGATCAAGCGCATCGCGGCGGAGAAGCTCGAAGCGCAGGAGGACGAGATGGAGATCGCCGCCGGCGCCGTGCGGGTCGCCGGCACCAATCGCGGCATGACGCTCTCCGAGCTGGCGCGCTCGGCCGAGGACCACCGCAAGCTCACCGCCTATGACGACAGCTTCGAGCAGCCGGAGCCGACCTATCCCAATGGCAGCCATATCGCCGAGGTCGAGATCGACCCGGAGACCGGGGTCACCGAGATCGTCGGCTACTGGATCGTCGACGATTTCGGCGTGACCGTGAATCCGTTGCTGCTGGAGGGCCAGGTGCATGGCGGCATCGCGCAGGGGATCGGCCAGGCGCTCTACGAGAACACCGTCTACGACGCCGACGGCCAGCTCCTCACCGCCACGTTCATGGACTATGCCATGCCGCGCGCCGACAGCATGCCGTGGCTTCAGTTCGAGACGCGCAACGTTCCCAGCCTGACCAATGCCTTTGGCATCAAAGGGGCGGGCGAGGCCGGCTCGATCGGCTCGTGCCCGGCGGTGATGAACGCCATCGCCGATGCGCTCTACCGCGCCTATGGGGTGGCCGACATCGACATGCCGGCAACGCCCGAAAAGCTCTGGAACGCCATCCAGTCGGCAAAGGCGGCCAAGGCGGCGTAAGCCTTCGATGCTATGCGCTCTGCCGGGTGGGGGTGCCGCACAGGTGGGGCACCCGTAACCGCAGTATCAGGCAATCGCCGCTTGCCTGACTCGCCGGTCTGTGATCCGGTGGAGCGCTCATGGCACCTCCCGAACGGGCGCAACCGGCAGTCGGCATCGCGCTCAAGCTCTTATCCACCATCGTCTTCACGCTGATGGCCACGCTGGTCAAGCTGGCCAGCGCCGACTTCCCCATTGGCGAGATCGTCTTCTTCCGCTCCTTCTTCGCGCTGCTGCCGGTGCTCCTGTGGATGGCGGCGCGCGGGCGCCTGCCGGATGCGTTCTACACCCAGCGCCTGCACCGGCATTTCTTCCGTTCGATCACCGGCGTTGCCACCATGTTCCTCGGCTTCACGGCGCTGTCGCTGCTGCCCATCGCCGACGCCACGGCGATCGGCTATGCCGGGCCGCTGATCACGGTGGTGCTGGCCGTCATCTTTCTCGGCGAGACCGTGCGCATCTATCGCTGGTCGGCGGTGGCGGTCGGTTTCGTCGGTGTGCTCGTCATCCTGTCGGATTATGTCGGGCCGGAGGCCGCGGGCGTGCAGCAGGCAAGCGCGCTGGGCGCGATCATCGCCGTTGCCGGCGCCTTTTTCGGCGCCGTCACCTCGACCCAGGTGCGGGCGATGGTGGGCACCGAGCCGGCCTCGACGATCGTGGTCTATTTCTCGCTGTTCACCGCGGCCGCGGCGCTCTTCAGCATCCCCTTCACGCCGTGGACGCTGCCCGGGCCGCTCGACGGCGCCATGCTGGTCGGCGCCGGCATCCTCGGCGGCATCGGCCAGGTGACCCTGACCCAGAGCTTCCGCCATGCCGATGCTTCGCTGGTTGCCCCTTTCGACTATGTCTCGATGATCTGGGCGCTGATCATAAGCCTCGTGGTGTTCAATACCTGGCCGAGCGCCATCATGCTCGGAGGCACGGCGATCGTGGTCTCCGCCGGGCTGTTCGTGATCTATCGCGAACGCCGTCTCGGCATCGAGCGCAGCCGCGCCAAGGAAGCGCAGACGCCGGCCACCACCACGCCGAGCTAAGGCTGCGCTATATCCCGCAAGAACAGGGCACGTCGCGCAACAGTCCCACGGAAAGGCCGCTCACCCATGACCGCCATTGCCGTCACCATTGCTGGGTCCGATTCCGGCGGCGGCGCCGGCATCCAGGCCGACCTCAAGACGTTTTCGGCGCTCGGCGTCTATGGCGCGTCCGTCGTGACCGCGCTGACCGCGCAGAACACCAAGGGCGTCGCCGCCATCCACGCCGTCCCGGCCGATTTCGTCACCGCCGAGATCGACGCCGTCTTCTCCGATCTTGCCGTCGATGCGGTGAAGATCGGCATGCTCGGCGCACCGGACCTCATCGCCGCCGTCGCCGAGGGGCTCGAACGCTGGCGGCAGAGCCGCGTGGTGCTCGACCCGGTGATGGTGGCAACCAGCGGCGATCAGCTGGTGCCCGATGCGGCGGTCGCCGCCATCCGCGATCTCCTCATCCCGCGCGCCATGCTGGTGACACCGAACCTGCCCGAGGCAGCGCGCCTACTGGGCGAGTCGGCGGCCACCGACCGGGCGACGATGGCGGCGCAGGCGAAGCGG
Source organism: uncultured Alphaproteobacteria bacterium (assembly GCA_963785065.1). Classification (GTDB taxonomy): domain Bacteria; phylum Pseudomonadota; class Alphaproteobacteria; order Rhizobiales; family Kaistiaceae; genus CAVSRC01. Next base: position 348,753 of record CAWATX010000003.1, on the reverse strand, counting down.
CTCCTGGCGCTCGGGCCCCAGGCGGTGCTTATCAAGGGGGGGCATGCCGGCGGCGTGGAGAGCGCCGATTTCCTCGTCACCGCGAACAGCGAGCGCTGGCTCGTCGCGCCGCGCATCGCCACGAAAAACACCCATGGCACCGGTTGCACGCTGTCTTCCGCGGTTGCCGCTGAGCTAGCGAAGGGGCGCGACCTGGAGGCGGCGACCGTCGCTGCCAAGGATTATCTCACGGCCGCCCTTGCCGCTGCCGACGGGCTCGCCATCGGCAAGGGCAGGGGACCGGTCCACCACTTCCACGCGTGGTGGAAGGCGTAGCCGTTGTCGCCGTGTCCCGGGCGCGGCGCAGCCGAAGTGATGCGCCGCAGCGCGTCCGGGGAACGATAGCCGTAACGTGTTGCGCGCCGCTCAGCGCTTGTACTTGACCACCTTCTGGGTCTGCTCGCCGAGCCCGGCGACGCCGAGATGGATGGTCTCGCCGCCTTTCAGGAAGATCGGATTGGGCTTCTGTCCCGAGCCGACGCCGGGCGGCGTGCCGGTGGTGATGACGTCACCGGGGTCGAGCCGAATGAACTGGCTGACATAGCTGACCAGATGGGCGACGCCGAAGATCATGGTCTTGGTGTTGCCGGTCTGCATGCGCTTGCCGTTGACCTCGAGGAACATGTCGAGGTCCTGCGGGTTCTTCACCTCGTCCGGCGTCACCAGCCAGGGGCCGAGCGGGCCGAAGGTCGGGCAGCCCTTGCCCTTGGTCCACTGGCCGCCGCCGCGCTCGAGCTGATATTCGCGCTCCGACACATCGTTGCACACGGCGTAGCCGGCGATCGCCTTGAGCGCGTCCTTCTTGGCGATGTAGCTGCCGCCCTTGCCGATGATGACGGCCAGTTCGACTTCCCAGTCGGTCTTCTTCGAGCCCTTGGGGACCATCACCTCGTCGTTGGGGCCGACGATGCAGTTCGGTGCCTTGGTGAAGACGATCGGCTCGTTGGGGATGCCCATGTTGCTCTCGGCAGCATGGTCGACATAGTTGAGGCCGATGGCGATGAAGTTGCCGGTGCCGGCAACGCAGGGCCCGATGCGCACGCCCTTGCGCACCTTGGGCAGGCTCTCCGGCCTCACCTTGCGAATCTTGGCGATGGCGCCGGCGGCGAGCGTCGTCGCGGATATGTCGGGAACCACCGAGGAAAGATCGCGGATCGCGCCGTCACGATCGAGGATGCCGGGCTTTTCGCGGCCCTTGGGGCCGAAACGCAACAGCTTCATGGGGTGGCTTTCTCCTTGGGTGATAGGCGCCAAACGAAGGTGGCGCTTGAAGGGGGAGGGTCGATCAGAACGCGCCGGGAAAGAGTCCGCCGTCGACCAGGATGTTCTGGCCGGTGATATAGCCCGCATGGCTCGAGCATAGGAAGGCGCAAACTTGGCCGAATTCCTCTGCCGTCCCGAGGCGGCCGGCGGGCACCCCGCGCGCTTGGGCTTCCCTGACGGCCTCCACGGTCTCGCCGGAGGCCTTGGCTGTGCGCGCGAAGGACGAACGCAGCCGGTCGGTGTCCATGCGGCCGGGCAGCAGGTTGTTGATGGTGATGTCGTGGTCGGCGACCGTGCGGCAGACGCCGGCGAGGAAGGCGGTCAACCCCGCCCGCGCGCCGGAGGAAAGGTCGAGGCCGGGGATCGGCATCTTCACCGAGAACGATGTGATGTTGACGATGCGGCCGAAGCCGCGCGCCTTCATGCCGGGCAGCACCGCCTGAATCAGTTCGAGCGGCGTCACCATGTTCTGCACGACGCCGTCGACGATCTTCTGGCGGTCGAGCTCCTCGAAGGCGCGGAAGGGTGGGCCGCCATTGTTGTTGACGAGGATGTCCACCTCGGGCGCGGCGGCGAGGAGTGCGCGCTGGGTCGCGGGCAGGCTGACGTCGCCGGCGACCGACGTCACGGTCACGCCGAAGCGGTCGGCGATTGCCGGCGCCTCCCGCTCGAGCGTTGCGGCGTCGCGGCCGTTGATGACGAGATCGCAGCCGGCCTCGGCCAGCGCCAGTGCTGCCCCGCGCCCGAGCCCGCGGCTCGACGCGCAGACGATGGCCTTGCGGCCGGCAATTCCCAGATCCATGGCCCGCCTCCCTGCCGCAGGGAGTAGCCGAGGCCGCTTTCGGCCGCAATCGTCGCTCCGGCGATTTGCTCTGGCCAAATCGAAATTAGGTCAGTAATATTGACCTAAATAACCGAGAACACCGATGGAAACGTCCCTGCCACTCTTTGCCTTCGTCCTCGCCGCGACGGTGACGCCCGGCCCCAACAATCTGATGGTGCTGGCTTCCGGTGCCAATTGGGGCCTGGTCCGCACGCTGCCGCACATCGTCGGCATCGCGCTCGGTTTCCCGGTCATGATCCTGGCGGTGGGCCTCGGCCTCAGCGCCGTGTTCCAGGCGGTGCCGTGGCTCCATTCGGTGCTCAAATACGTCGCTTTCGCCTATCTCCTCTGGCTCGCCTGGCGCATGGCCAACGCCGCGCGGCCGGGCGAGAGCCGCGGCATCGTACGGCCGCTCAACCTGTGGCAGGCGGCCGCCTTTCAGTGGGTCAACCCCAAGGCGTGGACGATGATCCTCAGCGGCATGACGGTGTTCGTCGATCCAGCCGGCAACAAGCTTCTCCAGGTCATTGGCATCGCAGCGCTTTTCGCGCTTGTCGTGGTGCCAAACTGCATTGCCTGGACGGTGTTTGGCCGGGCAATCGCCCGTTTCCTGTCGAGCGACAGCCGCCGCCGCTGGTTCAATATCGCGATGGCCCTGCTGCTCGTCGGCTCGGCGCTGCCGGCGCTCACTTGAACGTGCGCGTCGGCCAGCCTATGCAGCGGGCGGGCTAGCCAATACCATGGCCGGCCGAAGTTCGACGCCCGAGGCTGGGAAGTGTGATTCAACTCCTGATCGCGACTGACGCCTGGCTTCCCCAGGTCAACGGTGTTGTGCGGAGCATCGAGAGGTTGGTGGAGGAGTTGCCGCGGTTCGGTGCCGAGGTGACGGTGCTGTCGCCAGGCTGCTTCCGCACGGTGCCGCTACCGACCTACAAGGAAATCCGCCTGGCGATTGCCCGCGCCTCGACCTTCGCCCGCCACATGGAGGAGGCCAAGCCCGACGCCATCCACATCGCCACCGAGGGACCGGTCGGCTTCGGCGTGCGGCGCTGGTGCCTGCGCAATCACCGCCGCTTCACCACCAGCTATCACACGCGCTTTCCCGAATATGTCGCCAAGCGGCTGCCGATCCCGTTGCCGTGGACCTATGCGGTTCTGCGCCGCTTCCATAATGCCGGCAACGGCTGCATGGTCGCCACGCCGACGCTCCAGCGTGATCTTGCTCAACGCGGCTTCGAGAATCTCATGCACTGGACACGTGGCGTCGACAGCACCCTGTTCCGCCCGCGCCAGGACGCGCGGTTGCCCTATCCAGGGCCGATCTTCCTATATGTCGGGCGCATCGCGGTGGAGAAGAACCTCGAGGCTTTCCTCGCCCTCGATCTGCCGGGGAGCAAGGTGGTCGTCGGCGACGGTCCCGATCTCGGCCGGCTCAAGGCTGCCTATCCGCAGGTGCATTTCCTTGGCGTGATGGTCGGCGAGGCGCTCGCCCGCGCCTATGCCGGTGCCGACGTCTTCGTCTTTCCGAGCCGCACCGATACCTTCGGCATGGTGCTTCTCGAGGCGCTCGCCGCGGGGCTGCCGGTTGCCGCCTATCCGGCGCCGGGGCCGCTCGACGTGATCGGCTCGGCGCCGGTCGGCGCGCTCGACGAGGACCTCAGGGCCGCCGCGCTCGCCGCCCTGGAGATCCCGCGCGAGCGCTGCCGCGCCTTTGCCGTGACGCAGGGCTGGCAGGCGAGCGCCCGCCAGTTCATCGACAATGTGGTTGTCGGCCAGGGCGATGAGGAGCCGCGGCTAGTGCTTGCCCTATGAGCCGAAGATGACGACCGATAATCCCCCGCTGCCCACCATCGCCGATCTGCGCCAGGCGGCGCGGCGCATCGCCGGCCACGCGGTGCGCACGCCGCTCATCGCGAGCCCGTTTCTCGACGAGGCTGTCGGCGGGCGGGTCCTGCTGAAATGCGAGAACCTGCAGCGCACCGGCTCGTTCAAGTTCCGCGGTGCCTACAACGCGCTCTGCGCGCTGCCGCGCGAGACGCGCGCGCGCGGCGTCGTCGCCATGTCCTCGGGCAACCATGCCCAGGGCGTCGCCGAGGCGGCGCGCCTGTTCGGCGTGCGCGCCACCATCGTCATGCCGGCCGATGCACCGGAGGTGAAGCGCGCGCGCACCGTGCGCAGCGGCGCGCGCATCGTCGCCTATGATCGTGCCGGCGAAGACCGCGACGCGGTGGCGGCGCGCTTCATCGCCGAGCATGGCGGCACGCTCGTCCATCCCTTCAACGACGCGGCGGTGATCGCCGGGCAGGGGACCGTCGGCCTCGAGATCGCCGAGGATTGCGCCGCTTTGGGTGTCCGCCCCGACGCTGTGCTGATGCCGGCGAGCGGTGGCGGGCTTGCGGCCGGCATCGGGCTTGGCGTCCGCGACGCCTCGCCGCAAGCCGGGATCGTGCTGGTCGAGCCGGAAGGCTTCGACGACTACCGCCGCTCGCTCGCCGCTGGCAAGATCGTCGCCAATGAGCGTTCGGCCGGCTCGCTCTGCGATGCGCTGCTCGTCAACCAGCCGGGAAGCCTCAGCTTCGCCATCAACCGCGCCCATGCTGCCACCGGCGTTGCGGTCAGCGACGGCGAGGCGCTCGACGCGGTCGCCTTTGCCTTCCGCGAGCTCAAGCTGGTGGTCGAGCCCGGCGGCGCGGTGGCGCTGGCGGCGCTGCTTGCCGGCCATGTGACGGCGCGCGACCGCACGTTGGTGGTGGTTCTTTCCGGCGGTAATATCGACCTGCCGGTCCTGGCCGAGGCGCTGGCGCGCGAATAGCCGCAACCGGGCTTCGAAGGGCTTTGGGGGCTTCTGGGCGACCTCAGTGTCGGAGACCATCCATGGCAGAGGAACGATCGATTGAGAATGCGGCGCGGCTGTCGGCCGTGGCCGTGGGGTTCGTCGCACTGGCGCTGCTGGCAGCGCCGATGACGGCGCGTGCCGAGGAGGTGACGCTCAGCGGCTGTCCGCTGGCCGGCGTCGAGGCCGGCTGCGTCATGCTCAAGGCCGACGATGGCACGCTCTACAACGTCAGCGCCGCCGAGCCGAAGCCGCAGCCGGGCGTAGCGGGCAAGGTGACCGGCACGGTCAGTCAGGATGCCTCGCTGTGCATGCAGGGGATCGTGCTCAAGCCGGCAAGCTGGCAGCCAACGTCGGGCGCCGCCTGTCCAGCGCCGAAGGCGCAGTAATGCGGCTCCCTCGGTCGAAGGTGGCGGCCATCCTCGCCGGCGGGCTCGCCTGGCTGAATGGCTGTCGCTGGTCCGGCAGCGGCCGAACCGGTGCCTGGTTGGTCCTTCATCACCTGGTCGGCGCCGCCGGCCGCGGTCAGGGCCGGCGCCGAGGCTGCCAGGCTCACCGCCTCACCGGTGAGCCCCGACGACGCCGCCATGTTCGGCCTGCCGCGGAGCACCGTGCCCTTCGCATTTCGAGTCAGTCTCTACGGCCAAGCCTCTGTCGCCTATCCGATCTTTCGCGAGGGCGGGCTGGTCGCCGTGCGCTTCGTCGCCGCCGATCCGAGTCTTTGCCCGGCGGTGCTCGCTGGCCTAACGGCGGATTTCGGTCCGGGCAGCAAGGACGAGCGCGGCTTCTCCAACATCAACTGGCCGACGACCGGGCGCTTCGGCCTCACGGTGGTGGTCACCGAGTATCAGTGCTGGCCGTTGTTCTCCAAGCCCGGCGTCTAGCAACGCTGGATCGCCGCGCGGGTCGAGAAACGGAATCGCACAAAGAACAAAGGCGCGGGCCGAAGCCCGCGCCTTCGTCGTTCCGGTTGTGCGTACGTCCGGATACTAGTCGAAGCGTCCGCTGGCGTGAGCCAGCATGGTGTAGACCTTGCCGGTGTCCGACATCAGGTAGCGACTGCTGACCGCGGCGTCCTTGTTGTTGGCGGTTGCCTCGGTGAGCAGCTTCTCGAAATCGGCCACATAGTGGTCGACCACCGAGCGGAACTCGGCATCGCGCTGATATTTCTTGCGGATCTCGTCAAAGGTCTGCTGGCCCTGCATGGTGTAGAGCCGGCGGGTGAACAGGTTGCGCTCGCCGCGGCGGTGGCGGTCCCAGAGCTCCGAGGCGGCATCGTGGTCGATCGCCCGGGCGATGTCGGCCGACAACGCGTTGAGCGGGGTTGCGGCCGGAGCAGCCGGTGGGGCCGGCGGCGTCGGTACGTTACCGCCGTTGGGCTCGTGCGCGGCCACGGCAGCGACTGCCGCCACCGGCTGCGTCTCGCCGTTCCGTGCCGGGGCGCTGTTGGCGCCTTCGTCGGACGAGGCGCGGCGCAGGAGATCGGACACCCAGCCGCGGCCATTGGCATTGGCCTCGTCGCCAGCCGGCGCTTCCGCGACCGGCGCCGGCGCCGGAGCGGGCTGAGGCACCGGGCGAGGGGCGGGCCGCGGCTGCGCGGCCCGCTGGACGGTGCGCGGAGCGGCGCCGTTGCTGCTGCTGCCGTTGCGTCCGGCGGCGAAGCGCGATGCCGGGGCCGACTCGCTGGCCTCGGCGGCTTCGACGCTGGCACGCATCTGGCGCGGCTCGCCGAGCGCGGGGCTCGACAGGTCGAGCTGCTTGCCGTGGCGGGTGATGATCTCCGACAGGTCGGACAGCGCCTTGATCTGGTCGCCGACGACGCGGCGCATGGTCTCGGCACCCTCGCGGGCCTCCTCCGGCAGTTCGAGCACGCCGCGCTTCAGCTCCTCGCGCGTCGTGTTGAGCTCGCGCTGCAGCTCCTGCATGGCGTGGCGCATCTCGCGCGTCGCATCGCCGAAGCGGCGCGTGGCCTCGCCGACCGACTGGCCCATCTCGGCAACCAGCGCCTTGTTGGCCTCGCGCACGGCCTCGGTCGCCTTGCGGCTTTCGCTCGATGCGGATCGGTTCATGCTCTCCAGGCTGTCCATCACCCCCTTCGACGCCGTCGCGGTGCTCTCGGTGAGCATGCGGCTCACCGCGGTGGCGCGTTCCTCGGCGCTCTTCAGCGTCTCGGTGATGATGCGCGTGAACGACGACATCAGCCCATCGAGTTCTTCGCTGCGCTGCTTCAGGCCCGCGGTCAGCGCCTCGAGCACCGGCCGGCGGTCCTCGACCGTCGATTCGATCTGCCGGTTGACGTCCGACAGGTTGCGCGAAGCCGAGGTGAGCGACTCGGTCTGCTCCTCGAAGCGCTTCACGACGCCGCCGACGCTGTCGAGGATCTCGCGCGACACGTCGCGCAGCCGGGTCACCTGATCGCCGAGTTCGCCGGCCGAGAGCTGGGTGGTCTCCACCGCATGATCGATGGCGGTGGAGAACTCGCTCGAGCGTTCGGCAAGGCCCTGCTCGATCTTGGCGAGGTTGTCGCCGGTCGACGACAACAGCCCGTTGAGGGTGTCGGTGGCGCCGGCGAGGCGCTCGGCGATGTCGGCGATCTCGTGCTTCAACGTCTCGTTGGTCTGGGCGAAGGAGGCGGTGACGCGGTCGCTCGCCTCGATCAGCGTGCGCGCGGCCGCCTCGCTGCGGCCGGTCACGGCCTCGGCGACCTCGTTGGCTTCGCGCCGCAGCTTCTCGTTGGTCTCGGCGAAGTTGGCGGCGACCCGGTCGCCGGCTTCCATGAGTGTGCGCGAGGCTTCCTCGCTGCGGCCGACGACCATTTCGACGATGTCGGTGCCGCGCTGGTCGAGCGTCTTGAGCAGCGCGTTGGAGCGCCCGTCGAGCAGGGCGGCGAGCTCGCCAGAGCGTGCGCCGAGCACGTCGTTGAAGTCGCGCGTGCGCTGCTCGAGCGCGTCGGTGACGGCGTTGGCGCGCGCCCCGAACATGCCTTCGATCTCGTTGATGGCGCGGCCGAGCACCGTGGCGGCCTCGGAGGCCGAGGCGCGCAGCGCCCGCGATGCCTCGCCCGACTCGTTGACCAGGCGCTGGGTGACCTCGCCGACGGCCTCACGCACGGTGGCGGCGACGTCCTCGCTCTTGGCGGCAAGCGAATTGGTGGCGGCGTGGGCGCGCTCGGTCATCAGCTGGGCAAGCGCCTCGACCTGCTGGGTGAGCTGGCTGCCGACATCGACCAGGCGATCGTCGATGATCGAGGCGAAGTCGTTCTGGCCGTGGGTGAAGGTCTCCGAGATCTCGCGCGTGCGCTCGATGAGCGTCTGGTTGATCTGGCGCGAGCGATGGTCGAGCGCCTCGGCGATGCGGTGGGCGCTGGTCTCCAGCGCGTCCGACACGTCGGCGATCTTCTCGCGGATGCCCTCGCCGAAGGTGTTGAGCTTGCCGGTAAGAGCCTCTTCCAGGCCAAGCGCCTGTTCCGACAGGGCGGTGACCAGCGCCGGGCCGCGCTCGCCGACCAGTTCGGCGATGGTGGTGAAGCGGGACTCCAGAACGTCGGCGATCTCTTCGGTGCGCTCGGCGATCAGCTTGTCGAAGCGCGTGCCGCTCTCGACGATGCGGTCGTGGATGGCGGTGCCGCGGTTCTCGATGTCGTCGGCGACCTCGGTGCCGGAGGCGATGATCTTCTCGTGGATGGTCACGCCGCGGCTTTCGATGGCGTTGGCGACGTCGCGGCCGGAGGCGAGAATCTTCTGGTGGATCGAGGTGCCACGCGATTCGATGGCGTCGCCGACGTGCTGGGTCGCCTCGACAATCGAATCGTAGATGGCGGTGCCGCGGCTCTCGATCGAATCGGCGATCTCGCGCGACGAGGACAGGATGCGCTCGTGGATGGCGCCGCCGCGGTTCTCGATCTCCTCAGCCGCCTGGCTGCCCGATTCGACAATGCGGGCATGGATGGCGCTGCCACGGTTCTCGATCTCGTCAGCCGCATGGCTGCCCGATTCGACGATGCGGGCATGGATGGCGCTGCCGCGGCTCTCGATCTCGTCCGCCGCCTGGCCGCCCGATTCGACAATGCGGGCATGGATGGCGCTGCCGCGGCTCTCGATCTCGTCCGCCGCCTGGCTGCCCAATTCGACGATGCGCTGGTGGATGGCGCCGCCGCGGCTCTCGATCTCGTTGGCCACCTGGCTGCTCGATTCCACGATGCGCTGGTGGATGGCGCTGCCGCGGCTCTCGATCTCGTTGGCCACTTGGCTGCTCGATTCGACGATGCGCTCGTGGATGGCGTTGCCCTGTTCGATGATGCGGTCGGCAATGCGCGTGCCCGAATCGACGATGCGCTCGTGGATGGCGCCGGCGCGTGAGGCCACCGTCTCGGCGATCTCGTTGCCGGAGGCGATGATCGTCTCGTTGATCTTCATGCCGCGCACGGCGATGGCCTTGGCGACTTCGCCACCGACAGAGGCCAGGCGCTGGGTCAGCTCGGCACCGCGCTCGTCGAAGGACTCGTTGACGGCGGACGTCGCCGAATCGACGATCTCGCGGAGCGATGCGGTGCGGTCCGCGATCAGCTTGGCCATGGTATCGCCGGTGCCGGCGAGGCGGTCGTTGAGCTCGCTGCCGTTGACCGAGATCGATTCGAAGATGCGGTCGCCGGTCTGCGACAGTCGGTCGGCCAGCTCGCCGCCGCGGGTGGTGATGGTCTCGGCAATGCGCGAGCCGGTCTCGTCGAGCTTGTCGGCCATCTCCTGGCCACGCAAAGCCAGGTCGACGAGCAGCGAATCCGAGTTGGTCTTCAGCGCGTCGTTGACCTCGCGCACATTGGCCGAAATCGTATCGGCGGCGAGCGAACCGGCCTCGCTGATCGAGCGGGTGATCTCGTCGGTGCGGCCTTCGAAATTGGCGATCAGATCGGCGCCGACGGTGGACAGCGTGTCGTTCACCTCCTGGCCGCGTTCCGAGATGGTGTCGGCCATGGCGCGGCCGGTCGAGGACAGGGTGTCGTTGATCTCGGCCGAACGCGCCAGCAGCGCGTCGGTCACCTCGGTGCCGGTCTGGGCGAGCGAGACGGCGACCTCGCTGACGGTGTCGGCGAGGCGACTGACCAGGTCCTCGCCATGGGCGGTGAGCTGGTGGACCATGGTCTCGCCAGCGGTGCCCAGGGCCACGGTGATCTGCTCGCCGCGGTCGGTAAGGGTGGAGGTGATGCGGTTGCCGGCCTGAGTGACGTTCTCGGCAATCGATTCGGAGGCGATGCGCAGGTCCTTGGACAGCGACTCCTGGGCGCTGACGATGGAGGTGCGCACGCGCTCGGAGTTGATGACGATGGCTTCGCGCTGACCGGCGAGATCGTCGATGAGCGCCCGCATGCGGGTTTCGTTTTCCGAATAGGAGCGTTCGAGGGCGGCGACCTCGTTGTGAACCAGCAGCTCCAGTTCGCCGGCACGGGCCAGTGCGCGCTCGACGCCATCGCCGACCGAGGCCACCTCGCGGCGGATCGCCTGGCTGACGTTGGTCACCGAATCGACGGCAATGCTCTCGGGCTCGGAAAGGTGCGCCACCACGTCGCCGATCGAGCGGGCGACGATGCGCATCTCCTGGGTGCGCCAGACCATCGAGGCGATGCCCCAGATGAAGGCGATGGGCACGCCGATCGACAGCGCGATATTGAGGAAGCGGGGCGAGGTGAGGGCGTCGCCCGTGCCGAACAGGCCACCGGTGGACATCGCATAGATGAGCACCAGCACGGCCCAGCCCACCGACAGGGCGGCGGCGGTCGGGTAGATCAGACGCGACGGGCGGCGCTGATAGGCGAGCCCGGCGGTGCGGCGGTCGTCGTTGGCGGCAAAACGGCTGCGGCCGCGCTGGCGGGCGGCGGGCGGCTCGTTGTCGAAGGAGCGCTCGCGCGCCGTCTCCGGCTCACGCGGCTCGTCGGCGCGGCGCGGCTCGGCGCGCTGCGGCTCGGCTCGCGGCTGTTCGGCGCGTTGCGGCTCGGGACGTTGCGGCTCGGCGCGCTGCGGCTCGGGGCGGGCTTCGGCGCGCGGTTCGGGCATGCGCGGACGCGGCTCCTCGCTCCGTTCGGCACGTTCCGGGCGCTCGGCGCGGCGCGGCTGCGGTGGTTCGTCAAGACGGTCGGGGCGGCGGGGCGCCTGATCGTTGCGGCGTGGCGGTGCCGGGCGTTGCGATGCCTCGGGACGGCGCAGCAGATCGCTGCGGCGCTGGTCGCTGGCGCTGGCGCCGGGGCGCGGCGGCTCCGGGCGGCGCTCGCGCCGGGGCGGGGCGGCCCGATCCGGTTCAGCCTCGTCCTCCGGGCTGAAATCCATGCGCAACGCCTCTTCCACCGCCGAAAGCGCTGCGTCGTTCGGGTTCTTAGTCCTCGGATTACTTGCCATTTTTCCGCCTCGCGTCCGTACTCATTACTATGTCGGCCGCTTACCGGGCGATACAGGCCCGGCATGCATACGGAAACGATCCCGGGAAAGTTGGCTTGGCGCCCCTGTCGCCCTGCCGCTCCCCTCCCGCGGCCCGCCGCCGCTTCAGCGAATCGGCACTTGCCGATCCTGGGTGGCCTCCACACCCTTGCCGCTAGATTATCCTAATGGCACATTGAAGGCAGAGGAACAAGAAAACGCAACGGTCGGCGTCGTTTCCAGAGCCTTGGTGAACCCCTATGGTGGAACGTTCGAAGCCTTTGAGCGAGGCTGTTAACGTGCCAGTAAAACGGGGTGACGCGGTGCGCCCGTCACTGCGCCCGACCGAGGCGCAGAAGCGGTACCTCTCGCTCGGCCTCGACCAGCCCGGCGGCAAGCTGCCTTTGTTCGACCGAAATGGGGCCGGAATTGACCGGAAAACCGTCGAATCCTGCATCGCGAAGGGATGGGCCGAACCGTGGTTCGCCAACCCCATCAAACCCGACTGGCTGGTGTGCAAGCTGACGCCCGCCGGCTATGCCGTCCTCGGCAAGGGACTGGCGGCCACACCCGACGGTGCGTAGGGACCGCCCCAAAAACGTCGTTAACGATAAATTAAGATTCCTCCTCCGCCCGGGCGCCAAGCCACCTAGTTTGGGGTGCGGGAGGCCCGTGGCGGCAATTTGTACTGGTATTTTTACCAATGAGCGTAGACGAGCCTACCCATAACCCGGATCCCGCCGACGCGATGGCGGCGGTGGATCTGTCGATCCTCAGGGCACAGACCGGCGGCGACCCGAACCTCGAGCGCGAAGTGCTCGGGCTGTTCCTGACGCGCTCGCGCAGCGAGCTTGACCGCCTCAAGGCGGCGGCAACGGCCGCGGAGCGCCGGCCGATAGCCCATTCGCTTGTCGGCGCGGCGGGGGCGGTGGGGGCGGTCACCGTGGCGCGCCTGGCCGCTTCGGTGGAACGCGGCAACGCGGTTGCGATCCCCGCCCTGGAAACGGCGATCAACGAGGCTCACCGCCAAATCACGCGCCATCTCGCGGAATAGTGGCCGCTGCGCGATCGGATCGCATTGGCAGGGCCGGCGCAAATCGCCTATAGAGCCGGCGGTTTTCGTCCGCGACCCGCCGTCCCGGCATGGTCGGTTCTGCTGCTTCTCGGGGTTCAATGGCTAAGATCACTTACATCGCCAGCGATGGTCAGCACTACGAAGTGGAAGCGGAGAACGGCACGACCGTGATGGAAAACGCCATCCGCAACGGGGTTCCGGGCATCGAAGCGGAGTGCGGCGGGGCGTGCGCCTGCGCCACCTGCCACGTCTATGTCGACGAGGCGTTCCGCGAGACCGTCGGCGAGCCCGAGCCGATGGAAGAGGACATGCTCGACTTCGCCTACGACGTGCGGCCGAGCTCGCGCCTGTCCTGCCAGATCCGCGTCAGTGACGACCTCGACGGCCTCACCGTCACCGTGCCCGAACGCCAGGGCTGAGGCTTCACGCCCGCACACACGCGAAATTTGCTCCTGATCAAGCGGGGCTCGCAACAAAGTTGCTTTGATCCGCCCCTTCCGGCGGCTATGTGTCCGCCGCAGCTTCAACAATGGGTGCGGAATGGACGCGACGAGCATGACGGCCAATGGCGCGGGAGAAGTGGTCGAGACCGATGTGATCATCGTCGGAGCGGGGCCGGTGGGTCTGTTCGCCGTTTTCGAGCTCGGCCTGCTCGATATCCGCTGCGCCCTCATCGATATTCTCGACCGGCCGGGTGGCCAGTGCGCCGAGCTCTACCCCGAGAAGCCGATCTACGACATTCCCGGCTATCCCATCATCACCGGCCAGGAACTGGTCGAGAAGCTGATGGAGCAGATCCATCCCTTCCACCCGACCTTCCATCTCGCTCAGATGGTCGAGACGCTGGCGCGCGAGCCGGACGGCCGCTTCAGGCTCACCACCGACACCGGCGTCGCCTTCCTCGGCAAGGTGATGGTGATTGCCGCTGGCGGCGGTTCGTTCCAGCCCAAGCGCCCGCCGGTGCCGGGCATCGAGGACTACGAGGGCACGTCGGTCTTCTATTCGGTGCGGCGCATGGAGGATTATCGGGGCCACGACCTGATGATCGTCGGCGGTGGCGATTCGGCGCTCGACTGGACGCTCAACCTGGAGCCGCTGGCCAAGAGCCTGACGCTGGTCCATCGCCGTGACGAGTTCCGCGCCGCCCCCGACAGCGTCAACAAGTTGCGCGCGCTGGTCGAAGCCGGAAAGGTCAAGCTTGCCATCGGTCAGGTGACCGGGCTGAAAGGCGAGGGCGGGCAGGTCAGCACGGCCACCGTCAAGGACAAGGCGGGCGCCGAGAGCGAGGTCGTTGCCACGCGCATCCTGCCCTTCTTCGGCCTCACCATGAAGCTCGGGCCGGTCGCCAACTGGGGCATCAATCTCAACGAGAACCTGATCCCCGTGGATACCCAGAAGTTCGAGACCTCGGAGCCCGGCATCTTCGCCATCGGCGACATCAACACCTATCCGGGCAAGCTCAAGCTGATCCTCTGCGGCTTCCACGAGGCGGCGCTGATGGCCCAGGCCGCCGTCCACATCGTCTTCCCGGAGAAGAAGATCGTCTTCCAGTACACGACCTCGTCCTCCAACCTGCAGAAGAAGCTCGGCGTGATCTGAGCCAGACGCCTCTGCTCAGGCCGGCAGCACACCCTTCTGGTAGATCGGCATACCGGCAGGCGCGCCTGTCGTGCCGCCATCGGCCGGCGGGCGAGGGAAATGCGCCGTTCGGCGGCTATCGTCACGGCGTGAAAACCAGCGCATTCTCTGGGCTTGGGCACTGTGAGCGCGAGGGGATGCGATGGATTGGGACAGTCTGCGTGTCGTGCTCGCGATCCGCGACGGCGGCTCGCTTTTGGCTGCGGCGCAGGCGCTGGGCTGGGACCGGACCACTGTCGTGCGCCGGCTCGACGGGCTGGAGACGCGCCTCGGCGCGCGCCTGTTCGACCGGCGGCACGATGGCTGCCTGCTGACGCCGGCGGGCGACGAGATCATCGCCACGATCGAGGGGATTGCCGGCGCGGTGACCGCGCTGGAGAGGCGCGTAGCCGGGGCGGACCGGGCGCCCCGGGGCGTGGTCAAGGTCGCCATGCCTGACTTCATGGCGGTGAAGCTGGTGGTGCCGGCGCTCGGCCAGTTGCGCGAACGCCACCCGGACATCGAACTCGAAATCCTGACCGGCTACTCGCTGCTGAACTTGGTGCAGGGCGAGGCCGAGATCGCGATGCGGAATCAGCGCCCGACCCAGCAGAGCCTGGTCGCCCGCCGGCTGGCCGATGGCGCCATCGCCTTCTTCGCCTCCCGTGCCTATCTGGCGCGCCGCGGCACGCCCGACGGCACGCTGGCCGGCCACGATGTCGTCCTACCCTATCAGCAGGCCCTGGCGCTGCCGTTGTTCGGCCGGGCCGGCGAAATCGCCGCGGCCGCGCGCTGTGTGTTGCGCGCCGATGTCATGACGGCCCTGGCAGCCGTGCGCGACGGCGACGCGATCGCAATTCTGCCCTGCGCGGCCGCACTTGGAGAGCCGGACCTGGTTCCGGTCTGGCCGGGCGTGGTCGCCCGGCCCGAGCTGCACCTGGTGACGCATGCGGCGCTGAGACGTCAGCGCCGCATCCGCGTTGTGATGGACTTTCTCGTCGCGATCGTCGTGGCGCGCGAAGCCGAAATGTCGGGTCGGAACGTGCCGGTGTTTGACGCCTGACGACAGGCATCAGTGGCTTGGCGCCAGCGCCGCCGTGATGTCGTCGAAGATCATGGCCGGCTCGCACGTGATCTCGGCGCCGAAGGCCGTATGAAGCGGCATTGCCAGCGCCGCGAACTGGCTGGCCTCGGTCATGTCCAGCACGACGTGCACTGCGCGCAGTCCGCGTTCGGTGACGTAGTAGGTGGCCTCGGGCCGTGCGGCATCGAAGAAAGATTTCCAGACGGCGCCGAGCCGCTTTTCCGCGATGGCGCGATTGTAGTGGTCGGTGGGCAGAATGATCCTCATCAGCATGCGCATGAACGCCTCCTCTGGGTGTGCAGCAGTGGCGTCATGGTGAGCGCTCCGCTGCAGCGCCGGTAGACGACGCAACGCACATCCGATGCGGCAATGTTCGGCAGGCGGCGGCCGCTGCGGCCCGCGTCCCCTTGTCGAGCGGGCCTGCGCCATTTGACGTATGACAAAGACGGGGTTTTTTCATACGGTAGCTTCCTGACCCCGGAGGGGGAACTCTAGGGAAGCGATCTCGAATGCACATCCCCGACGGCTATCTCAGCCCGTCCACCTGCGTGGCTGCCTATGTGGCCGCGGCGCCCTTCTGGTATGTGGCGGTCCGGCGCATGAAGCGCGTGCTCAACAGCCGCGTCGTGCCGCTGCTCGCCGTCACCTCGGCCTTCAGCTTCGTCATCATGATGTTCAACCTGCCGATACCGGGAGGGACGACGGCGCATGCCGTCGGCATGGCGGTGGCGGCGATCGTGCTCGGGCCGTCGGCAGCGATCCTCGCCATATCGATCGCGCTGGCGATCCAGGCGCTGTTCTTCGGCGATGGCGGCATCCTCGCTTTCGGCGCCAACGCCTTCAACATGGCCATCGTCGGCACGCTCACCGCCTATGGCACCTACCGGCTGATCGCCGGCGAGGCGCCCATCGCTTCGCCGCGCCGTGTCGTTGCGGCGGCAGTCGCCGGCTATCTCGCCATCAATGCGGCGGCGCTGGTGACGGCGCTCGAATTCGGCATCCAGCCCGTGCTGTTCACCGATGCCAGCGGCGCGCCGCTCTATGCACCTTACCCGCTGTCGATCGCGCTGCCGGCGATGATGATCGCCCATCTCACCATTGCCGGCGCCGCCGAGGTCATCATCTCGGCAGGCGTGGTCGCCTATCTCCAGCGCAGCAATCCGCACCTGCTCGCGGCAACGGCAAAGCCTCAGCCCGACGCCCGGCTGGCGCCGGCTGCTGGCGGCTGGTTCGCCACCCGCTGGCTGTGGTCCGGTCTCGGCGCGCTGATGGTGGCAAGCCCGCTCGGTCTGCTTGCCGCCGGCATCGCCTGGGGCGAATGGGGCGCCGCTGACTTCCATGATCCGGCCATTCGGGCGCAGATCACCGCCGCCTCCGGCAATATCGCCCCGCCCGACGCGGTGCCGCGGGGGCTCGAACGCTTGTCGAGCATCTGGACGGCGCCGATCCCCGACTATGCCCCGAGCTTCATGCACAATGAGAGCTTCGGCTACATCCTCTCGGGCGTCGTCGGCGTCGGCCTCATCCTGCTCGCGGTCTCCGGCCTGTCCTGGCTGATGCGCCGGATGCGCGCCCGCGAAAGCCGCGCCTGAGATGCGCGGCAGGGACGCCGGCCATGGCTGAACAATCCTTCATCCGGCATGGTCGGCACCGCGGTCCCGTCCTCGACCGCCTTGCCGACGGCATCGCCCACGCGCTCGCCCATGCCCTCGATGCCGAGGATTTCGCCCGCCGCGACGGCTTCCTGCAGAAGCTCGATCCGCGGATGAAGCTCGCCATCCTGGTCGGCTTCATCGTCGTCGCCGTCATGGTGAAGTCGCTGGCGGTGCTGGCCGTGCTCTTCCTGCTGGCGGTCGCCCTGGCGCTCGTTTCCGGCATCGCGCTTGCCCGCCTGGTCGGGCAGGTGTGGATCGGCGTTCTCGCCTTCACCGGCCTCATTGCGCTGCCGGCCATCTTTTTGGTGCCGGGCGACGCGCTGTTCACGCTGCCGCTCCTCGGCTGGCCGGTCACGCTGCAGGGTGCACGCAGCGCTGCCTTCCTCACCGGCCGCGCCGAGACCACCGCGACCTTTGCCCTTCTTCTCATTCTTTCAACACCCTGGGCGCATCTGTTGAAGGCGCTCAGGGCCTATCATCTGCCCGTCGTGCTGGTCGTCATCCTGGGCATGACCTACCGCTACGTCTTCGTGTTGCTCACCACGGCGGCGCAGATGTTCGAGGCGCGCCGCAGCCGCATGGTCGGCCGGCTCGCGGCAGGCGACCGCCGCCGGCTTGCCACCGCCACCGCCGGGGCGCTCATCGGCAAGGCGCTCGACATGAGCGGCGAGATCCACCTCGCCATGATTTCGCGCGGCTATCGCGGCGAGCCGCGCCTCATCGACGATTTCCGGGTTTCCGCCATCGACTGGGCGGCGGCTTTCGGCTTCCTCGTCATTTCTTCTCTGGCTCTCTGGATGCAGGCGTGATGGACGGCTCGACCTTTCCCCAATTCACCGCGCCCCCGGTCTTCACCATAGACGATGTCGCCTACGCCTATCACGAGGCGCCGGCGCTCGACGGCCTCAGCCTCACGATTCGCACCGGCCAGCGCATCGCGCTCCTCGGCGCCAACGGTTCGGGCAAGTCGACGCTGCTCCGCCTCCTCGACGGGCTCTATTTTCCCGACCGCGGGCGCATCGAAGCTTTTGACGAACCGCTGACCGAGGAGCGCTTCGCCGAGGACGAGCCGGCGCTCGCCTTCCGCCGGCGCGTCGGCCTGGTCTTCCAGAATCCGGACGTCCAGCTCTTCAATCCCACCGTCTTCGACGAGATCGCCTTCGGGCCACTGCAGATGGGCTGGTCCAAGGACGAGGTGCGCAAGCGGGTTGCCGCTGCGCTGGACGATTTCGCCATCGCGCATCTGAAGGACCGTCCGCCGCACCGGCTCTCCGGTGGCGAGAAGAAGCGCGTGGCGCTCGCCTCCGTCCTGGTGCTCGAACCCGAAGTGCTGCTCTTCGACGAGCCGACCGCTTCGCTCGACCCCAAGAGCGCCAGCCATCTCATCGACTATCTGGTCAAGAGCCGCGGCTCCGGCCGCACCGTGGTCACCGCCACCCATGACCTCGACATCGTCGAGGACATTGCCGACCACTGCTTCGTGCTCGATGGCGGGCGCGTCATCGCCGCGGGCGGCCCGCACGAGATCCTCCACGACGTGGCCCTCTTGCAGCGCGCCGGGCTCTCCCACGCCCATCTCCACCTGCACGGGGCCGAGGCCGCCCACAGCCACCACCATCTCCACCGCGCCGAGAGCGGCGAGCAAGACTGACGAGGAGACGCGCGATGCAACGCATCACCATCACCATCGACGACGATCTGCTCGAGGTGGTCGACGCGCTCACCAAGGCGCGCGGCTATGACAGCCGTTCGGAGGCGTTCCGCGACATCGTCCGCGAGGTTGCCAACCGCGAGCAGGGCAAGACCTCGAACGCGCCGTGCATCGCCGTGCTCGGTTATGTCTTCGACTACGCCACGCGCGACCTGGCGCAGCGCCTTACCCGCCTGCAGCACGAGCACCACGACATGTTCGCGGCCAACATGCGCGTGCCGCTCGACCATACGAGCTGTCTTGAGGTCTCGGCGCTGCGCGGCACGGCGCCGGCAGTTCAGCACGTCGCCGACGAGATCAGCACCCAGCGTGGCGTGCGCCATGCCAGCCTGCACGTGATTCCCGTCAGGATCTCAGACCACCCGCATCGCCACGAGGGCGGCGGCACCCCGCACCAGCACATCCAGGCGTAGGCTGCCGACCGCCTATTTGGTGAAATTGATGTCGGTCGAGGTCCACGACTTGCCGCCGCCGCTGCGCCGGTTGGTCAGGTGGTAGCCGCTGCCGCTGAGCGCCATGGTGGTCACCGAGCGCGCCGACGCGTGGGTGGTGGTGTCGACGAAGGACATGCTCAGCGTCAGCCGGCCGCCGCTGCCGTGGCCGGTGAACTGGGCCGCGCCGACGGAGGCGAGGCTGTTGAGCGAGCCGCTGTAGCGGCCGCCGCCGGTCGACTTGATCAGGCCGCTGATGGCGCTGGAGCCGCTGGTGACGGCGCAGCGGCCGCTTTGCTGCAGCGCCGTGCCGTTCTGCACGAGCGTGTTGGTGATCTTGCAGAAGATGCGCTCCTGCTTGGCCGAGGCGCTTTCCTGGTAGGTGCCGCGGCCGGTCCAGTTGCCGGCCAGGCGCGACAGGATGGGGTCGTCGGCGAGCGCCGGAACGGCGAAGGTGATGGTGGCGAGGAGGGCGAGGGGAAGGGCGCGCTTCATGCGTTTGCCTCGTGCGGGTTGATGGTGCGGTGGCGGTCGAACCAGCGGCGGCCGGGCCCCCCCATGAGCGCCGGCAGCACGATGAGATCGCCGACGACACCGGCGACAAGCGTCAGCGCGGCGATCTTGCCAAACAGGCCGATGGTGGGCATGCCGCTGGTCAGCGTCGTGGACACGCCGGCAATGATAATCAAAGTCGCGCCGATGATCACCGGTCCGATGCGCCGCGAGGTCTCGATCAGCCGGCCGCCGAGCGAGCCGTCATTGTCGGTGTGCAGGAAGCGGTTGATGAAATGCACCGAGTTGTTGACGGCGACGCCGAAGGCGACCGTGAGGGCGATGACGGCGGTGAACTGCATGCCGCGTCCGGTGAGAAACAGCATTGTGCCGATCGTCAGGATAGGCAGCATGTTGGGCAGGAATGAGACCAGCCCGAAGGACAGGCCGCCAAAAGCCAGCGCGATCACGCCGAGATTGGCGACCACCGAGAGCAGCAGGCTGGCATTGAGAGTGCTGATGGTGCGGGTGCTCTCGCGGGCATTGATGACGGTGACGCCGGTGACCTTGACGCCCTCGACCCCGGTGGTGGCGATGGCCGCCTCGACGCGGTCGACGAGGGCGGCCGAGCGCGAGCTCGAACTCTCGCGCGTCGTCGCGGTGATCAGCGCGTTGCCGGTGGTGCCGATGAAGCGGCTCTTGGTCGTCGGCGTGACCAGGTCGAGCATCTTCTTGAGCGCCGCGCCGCTGTTGACCGGGTCGCCGCCGCCCAGCCATTCGGCGAGGTTCCACAGCGACAGCGGCGCGCCGATGCCGTCGACCTTGGCGACCGCCTGCTGAACCGCGCGGATCTTCTCCAGCGCCGCCGGCGAGGTCGGGTCGGCGCCCTTCAGCGGCACCACGATCTCGAGCGGGAAGACGCCGCCGAACTCGCTGTCGAGGCGGCCGAGCGCGGCGTTGGCCGGGTTGTTGGAGGGCAGGTCCTCGCGGAAGGAGTGCTCGGGCTTGACCGAATAGTGCGCGGCGCCGAGCAGCACGAATGAGACCATCGAAAGCAGCGAGAGCACTTTCGCGTGGCGCAC
Source organism: uncultured Alphaproteobacteria bacterium (assembly GCA_963785065.1). Classification (GTDB taxonomy): domain Bacteria; phylum Pseudomonadota; class Alphaproteobacteria; order Rhizobiales; family Kaistiaceae; genus CAVSRC01. The sequence goes on along the minus strand of CAWATX010000003.1, from coordinate 328,244 downwards.
CGAGAAGCGGCCGATGCCGGCGCAGGGTCCTTCCAGGGTGGCGAGCAGGTTGTCGGTCTTTGCCGCCGGGCGCAGCTTCCAGAAGCGACCAAGCACGCGCATCATCAGGCCGTGGATGATGAGCACCAGGAACATGCCGCCGAGCGTGCCGACGGCGCCGGAGGCGCCGAAGCCCTGCACCATGGTCACCGAGGAAATGACCAGCGACAGGAAGGCGATGGCGGTGGTCACCGCCGACAGAACGCAGGCGCCGGCGAGCTCCGTCTGCGCCAGCCGCTCTGCCGCGACGACGTCTTGGCCGGCCTGGCGATACTTGCGCCAGGCGAAGCCGAGATGCATGCCGTCGGCATAGCCGAAGATCATCACCAGCGCCGGCACGATCGTCGTCATCACCGTGACCTTGACGCCGAACAGCCCCATGAAGCCGACCACGGCCATGGCCGCCAGGATCGCCGGCGTCGCCGCCAGGATCGAGGCGACGAAGGAGCGGAAGACGATCAGGCTCATCACCGTGCCGATCAGCGCGCCGACGATGTTGAGGGTGATCTGGTCGTGGCGGACGATGTCGGCGATCGAATAGCGGATCACCGGAAAGCCGGTGACGGTGACCTTGAGGTCGCTGCCCTTGAGCGCGTCCTTGGCGGTGGCGTCGATCTCCTTGACGATCGTGCGGGCGAAGGACAGCGGCGCCTTGGGCTCGCTCGGCGTGACGTTGAAGACCAGCGCCGAGCCGTCGGCATTGATCAGCCGGTCGCCGAGCACCGGTTGGGCGCGGATGCGCTTGATGAGGTCCGGCGTCAGCCCGGTGGAGGCGTCTGTGACGAGCGCGGCCGCGTCGCCGTTGGCGTCCGGCGGCTCACGCAGCGCGAACACCGAATAGACGTTGTCGACGCCGTCGAGCAGTTGCAGTTCGAGCTGGAAGTCCTGCAGCTTCTGGAAGTTCTCGGGGCTGCCGAGGTCCTTGCCCTCGACCAGGATCAGAAGCTCGTTTTCCGGGTCGACGAACTCGTCGGTGGCCGCCACATAGTCGCGATAGGTCTGGGTGTCGCCGGCGAAGATGTTGCGCAGGTCGTCGTTGAAACGCACATGCATCATGCCGTAGCCGGCAAACAGCGCCACGACCAGCACGATGAGGGAGCCGAGGAGCGGGCGCTCAAAGACGAACAGAACGACCCGCTCCAGTCCGAAACCGATTCCCAATCGCTTCATGGAACGCCCGCGTCCAGAGCCTCAGAAAGATAGCTTTTCCCGCCGCTTCCGGCGCGCAGGCATTGGTTTTGACCGCTCTCCCGCGGCCTGTCAAACTGTACCGGAGCCCATTTTCGCGAGCCCCGGCCGCCATGCAGATCAGCCTCCACCATTTCGCCGACGATGGCGATATCCCCAACAACCGCCTGCCGTTGATCCTCTATGCCGGCGCCATCGATGTCGCCGCCGGCGATCCGGCGCGCGCCTTCGAGGACCTGTTCCACGTCCATGGCTGGGGCGGTGGCTGGCGGAATGGCATCTTCCCCTTCCACCACTACCATTCGACGGCGCATGAGGTGCTGGGCATCGCCGCCGGCTCGGCGGAGGTCCGCTTCGGCGGGGAGGGCGGCGCCACCGTCCAGGCGAAAGCCGGCGACGCGGTGCTCATCCCGGCCGGCGTCGGCCACAAGCGCATCACCGGCTCACCTGATCTTCTGGTCATCGGCGCCTATCCGGCCGGTCAGCATGCCGACCTGATGCGCGAGGGCGCCGAAGACACGGCCGCCATCCGCCGCCGCATCGCCGCCGTGCCGTTGCCCAGGGCCGATCCGGTGCAGGGGGGCGATGGCCCGGCGGTGGTCGACTGGGCGAAGGCGTAGGCCGCGAAGCCGCCTCACGGTCCCTCGTCATTCCGGCGAAGGCCGGAATCCAGTGGGCGCTGCCGCAAAGGCGGCGCGTGATGCCTGGACCCCGGCCTGCGCCGGGGTGACGAATGGATATATCGACATGCTGTGCCCTGACCGGAGGAGGTGGCTCACCCCTTCTCCACCCCCATCGGCTTGAGCGCCGCCATGACATCGACCAGGCGTGGCGGCGAGCCGTTGATGAAGGGCAGCGGCCGGCACACTTCGATGGCGGCGATGCCGACCCGCGCCGTCAGCAGTCCGTTGACCACGCCCTCGCCGAGACGGGCCGAAAGCCGAGCGGCGATACCGGTGCCGAGCACCTGCTGGACCAGCGAATCGCCGGCCGCCATGCCGCCGGTGACGGCGAGATGGGTCAGTGTCGCCCGCGCCAGACGGAAGAAGCCGATGGTGCCCGGTCGCCCGCCATAGAGCGTGGCGATGCGGCGGATCAAGCGCATCACCTCCGACCCGACGAAGAGCAGATCGACCAGCGCCCGCGGCGAGATGGCGGTGACCAGCGCCACGCGTTTGGCCGAATTCATCACCATGCGATGGGCATCGGCATCGAAGGAGAGCAACAGTTCGCTCTCGCCGAGCGCGATCAGGTCGCGTCCGTCGATGATCTCCTTGCGGTGGCCGGCAAGCGCGGCGCGACCGCGCGCCGTCTCCGGCCGCCGCTTGTAGAGCTGTTCGACATCGTCGAGGACGGAAAGCGCCGTCTCGCGGTCGTCGCCTTCCGCCGCGATCACGGCGCGGGCGTGGATCTTGTTGATACGCCTGAGCCTGAGCAGCGCCACGATCTCGCGGACAAGCAGAACCAGAAGCGCCAGTCCGCCCAGCACCACCAGGCCCAGCGCGAACCAGCCCAGCCAGTCATTGCGGGCGAAGAGGTCGCGCACCAGAGAGTTGATGGCGAGCCCGAGGGCGAGCGAGCCAAGGCCGCCGAGCGCGGCAAGAAGCAGGCCGAGCCAGGGGCCGCGGCGCTTCGGCCTGGCCGGCAGGGCGGCGGCCGGCGCCGGCTCCTCCACCGGGTAGAGTTCTTCCGGCTCGTAGCGCACCTCGTCGAGGGAAAAGGCTGTCGGGCGTCTCATGCCAGCCGGTCTCCGAGCAGGAATTCCAGCGCCCGGTCGAGCCGGATGTGGGGCAGCGACAGGGTCAGGCCCTCGGCGGTCCTTTCGAGCTTCGGCGGCCGGAAACGGGCGAAGCGCACCGCCGTGGCGCCTTTGCCGCCTTCAAAAACCGATTCCGGATCGTCCGGCAAGTCGCCGGGAAACCACGCGATTTCTGTGCGGCCGTCGAACACCTTGCCGTCCACGGTCTCGCCCGGCTGAGGCGTCCCGATGATCGTCGGCAGGCTCTCACCGCCCCTGGTCACCGTCGCCTCGCGGGTGGCACGCACCGAGGCCAGCGCCAGCACCTCGACGCGGGCGCCGGCGAAGCGGGCGCGCTCGGTGGCCCGCGCCACCAGCCGGCCGAGGATTGCCTCCAGCCGGTCGTGGTCGCCGTGGTGGAGCTGGTCGGCCTTGGTGGCGGCGAAGAGGATACGGTCGATGCGGCGGCTGTAGAGCCCGCTCAGCCAGTTGGTGCGGCCGAGGCGGAACGAGCCGAGGATGGCGGCGAGCGCCGCTTCGAGGTCGGCGACGGCGACCGGCCCGGCATTCAAGGCGGTGAGCACGTCGACCATGACGATCTGGCGGTCGAGGCGGGCGAAGTGGTCACGGAAGAAGGGGCGGACGACGGCGTTGCGATAGGCCTGGTAGCGACGTTCCATCATGCGCGCGAGCGAGCCGGCCGGGCCTTCGTCGTCATTCTCGAGCACCAGCGGCGCGAAGGTCAGCGCCGGCGCATTGTCGAGGTCGCCGGGCATCAGGAAGCGCCCCGGCGGCTGGGTCGAGAGCAGGCGCGTGTCGGCGCGGCAGGCGCGCAGATACGCCGTGAACACCTCGCTCAGATCGCGCGCCAGGGCTTCGTCGGCCGGCGCATGGGCGTCGACCGTGGCGAGCCGCTTCAGCCACGGCCCGGCATGGTCGCGGTGGCCGTCGCGCCGGGCTACGGCCAGCGCCTCGCGCGACCATTCGCTGTAGCTCTTGGAGATGAGCGAGAGGTCGAGCAGCCATTCGCCGGGATAGTCGACCAGGTCGATGTGCATGCGGCCGCTGCCGATGGTGCGGGTCAGCAGCGAAGCCGATTCATAGGCGACGGTCAGGCGCAGCTCGCTGATCTGACGGGTCGAGTCCGGCCACAGGCGCTCCTCGACCAGCGCGCGCACGTGGCGCTCATAGTCGAAGCGCGGCACCGCGTCGTCCGGCTGCGGCTCCAGCCGGGCGCCGGCCACGCGCCCGCCGGCATAGGCCTTGAACAGAGGCAGGCGGCCGCCATGGACGAGATTGTGGACCAGCGCGGCGATGAACACGGTCTTGCCGGCCCGCGCCAGACCGGTGACGCCCAGCCGCACGCTCGGCGTTACCACGCCGGTGGCGCGGTCGGCGAGGTTGGCCAGCGCCAGACGGGTCTCGTCGGTGAACGTGGTCAGCTGCAAGATCCGTCTCCGCGGTGGTCCCGGCCAGATGTAGGTGGCCGGGCCGCCTGACGAAAGGCTGGAATTGCCGGGCTAGGCGCTCGGCCGCCGCTTCAGTCGTCGTCGCCGACGTCGCGCGGGCGGATGAAGGCGGTGAGCTTGCCGCTGTCCTCGGTGATCGCGTGCCAGGTCTTGGCTTCGAACTCGATCGCGGCCAGCGCGCCGGTCGGATACTTCGCCTCGAGATGCTCCAGGTCGCCGCGTTGGCCGCTACCGATCAGCTCCACCGCGGTGATGTGGATCTTCGGATTGTGGCCGATCACCATCAGCCGGCCGGCGTCGGCGCCCCGCTCGGCGATGATCCGGCGATAGTCCTGCTCGGGCCCCGAATAGAGCTCTTCGAGGAAATCGATCGGGCAGTCGCACTGGATGCGCTCCTGCAACAGAGCCAGCGTCTCGCGTGTGCGCCGTGCCGGGGAGCACAGGATGCGGTCGGGTGTGAGATCGCGGGCGACCATGGTCTCGGCCATGGCGATGGCGTCGCGCTGGCCGCGCGGCGCCAGCGCCCGGTCGCGGTCGGCAAGCCCGGGCTCGGCCCAGGACGATTTGAAATGGCGTAGCAGCACGAGTTGTTTCATGGCCGGCAGTCTAGTCCCCGACAACCTCCGACAAAACCGAAACGCCCGCGGCATATGCCGCGGGCGCTCCCAATTTTCAGGTGGTCAGGCGCCGCGTGCTAGTTGACGTTGCACCAATGCCACATGCTGTCGAAGCCCTTGAACTGGCCGGAATGCGGGCCGGTCCACTGGAACGAGCGGTACTTGGAGGCGCAGGCGTTCATCCACCAGTCCTGGCCGTAGCCGGGAGGCGGCGCGCCGGGATCGTAGACCGGCTGGGGCGGGGGCGCCGAATTGTAGCCCATGCAGGACGCGTAGGCGTCGTTGTAGATCTGCTTGCGCTTCGTCTGGTTGATCGCGCCGCCGCCAAGCGCGCCAGCGCCAGCGCCGATGGCCGCTCCAGTGCCGGCGTTGCCGCCGGTCCCGCCGGCAATCAGGCCGCCGGTGATGGCGCCGAGAACGCCGCCGACGACCAGACCCTGGCCGGTCGGGGCATAGGCGTCCGCCTGCTGCTGGGCATAGTTGCGGCACTGATAGTCGGATGCGGCGAAGGCGTTGCTCGCGAAGAGGACGATGCCGCCCACCGCGGTCGCCGCCACCAAGAGCTTCTTCATCTTGTCACTCCTGCTCGGCGCGGCCGCTGTCGTTCCTGCGTCGCCGCGCGCCAATTGTCTTCACCGTCCAAGCCGGAAATTGCGGTCAAACCGGGGCAATCCGATCCGGAAGGCTCAGGCTAAACATAGGATTTCGCAGATGAACGGCCTGTGAACGGTATCACAGCGGAAGTCTTTCAAATTTGCGCCGCCGCGCCAAGGCATCGGCAAGGATCGTGAACGCATCGATGAGAAAGACCAGCGGCGACTATGACGGCACAAAAGCTTCTGTCCCTCGAGTTTCCGACCGGCGGGCGTCCGATACCGATCCCCGGCTGGACGATCGCCCTCCGCCGGTCTCGACGCCGGATTGTCAAGCCGGCCGGGAAACAGAATTAGCTCTATCCGGTCAAAAAGGGCTCTAGGTCGGCGAATTGCAATAACCCTTCGGTTCCTGGCACGTCGTGGCGCCGTTTTCTTTGCAGATTTCAATGGCGCGCTCGCGCGTCTTGCCAAAGCCGATGGCATATCCCTTGGCGTTCCTGCCGTAGGTGACATAGGCGCAGCCGGTGTTGAACAGCGCCAATATCCTGCAATCGGCACCGCCTTCGGCGGCGCAGGCCGCGATCGCGCCGTCGATCGCCTTGCCGGCCACCGGCTGGTCGCTCGTGCCTCCGGTTGTGATGCTTCCGGCGTGGCTGCCGTAGGCGACGGCGGCCCAATGGGTGAGCGTGTCGGGGGCGGCGAATGCGATGGTATCTTCGGTGTAGAGCACCAGCCACGTCTTGCTCTTCGCCGCGATCGAAACCACGGCAACCACATAGATGTTGCCGCGCGGCTTCGCCTTGGCGACAAAATCCGGTGACGCATCGATTGCTAGAACGCCCGGCTTGGCGGCGATGGTGCAGTGTCTGGCGGCGATGGCAGTGGTCAACTCGGCCAGAGCCGCATCGTCGGTGAGATCGATCGCCGCATAGTGTTTCCCGATGGCGAGCGCCGTTTCACGGTCGTCACAGGTCACCGGGCGCTCGATGGCCGCCGGTTCGCCGATGAGCAGCGTCACGGCCGTTGCCGGTCGAGCGGCGAAGGCCGCGCCGGCAACAAGCAGCAGACAGATAACGAGACGGGCAGGCATACCAATCCCCCTTTGGTCGACATCCGATACTGGCAGGCGCCCGCGGCGCTGTCATCAGCGCGGGGATATCCGCGGGATGTGGCGTTGGCTGCTCCGCGCGGAGTTCCATGTCGGATCGGCGCTGCGGACGAAAGCCCGCATGCGCCACAATGTCGGGCTTCAGCGCCGGGCACAGCTCCGTGTCGCCATGGTCGTAGCGCGTCCGGCAGCTTCAGATGCCGGCGGCCCGGGCGAACCCGCGGCCGCTGTCATCAACTCTTCGGGATCGGGCCCGCCGCGCGCGCCCCGGCATGCGCCTCGGGGAGGCGTCGCGTGGCAGCCGGAATGCCATCGCAATCAAGGAGATATACGGGAAAGCCAAACCTGCGGGCCGGCTCCAGCGCTCCTTTTGGTCGCAGCCCGCAACGCGCCGTTGTCGCCGCCGCGCCCGAGCCTAAGTCGCCCGGCTAGAGGAGCGACGCTGGGGCCGACGTCTTAGCAAGAGGAAGGAACCATGACTTTGACATCCCGCATTGCCCTCGCCGCCGGCGCGGCCGCGATCTGCGCGTTGGGCACCCAGTCGGCGCTCGCCGACGGCCTTACCAAGGCACCGTTCGGAACCCTGCCCAACGGCAACGCCGTCGAGCAATACACGATGACCAATGCCAGTGGCATGACCGTCAAGTTCATCACGCTCGGCGGCTGCATCACCGCGATCGACGCTCCCGACCGCACCGGCAAGATGGCCAATGTCGTGCTCGGCTATCACACCCTTGCCGGCTACGATTCGAACAACACCTACTTCGGCGGCATCATCGGCCGCTATGCCAACCGCATCGCCAAGGGCACCTTCACCCTCAACGGCCAGACCTACCATCTGCCGGTCAATAACGGGGTGAATTCGCTGCATGGCGGTACTACCGGCTTCAACCTGCAGCTCTGGAAGGTCACGCCGGAGATGGTGAAGGACGGCGTCGCCGCCAAGCTCACCTTCACCAGCCCCGACGGCCAGGACGGCTATCCCGGCACGCTCAAGGTCGCCGTCACCTACACGCTGATGGATTCGAACGCGCTCAAGATCCACTACGAGGCGACCACCGACAAGCCGACGGTGGTGAACTTCACCAGCCACGACTATTTCAATCTCGCCGGCAACGGTTCGGGCTCCGCTCTCGACCAGCTCGTCAAGATCAACGCCGACAGGTACACGCCCACCGACGCCACGCAGATTCCGACCGGCAAGATCGACCCGGTCGCCGGCACGCCGATGGACTTCCGCCATCTCACCGCGATCAACGCGCACATCAACGACAACTTCCAGCAGTTGATCATGGCGCACGGCTACGATCACAACTGGGTTCTGAACAAGTCGAAGCCCGGCGAGATGAGCTTCGCCGCCGAGGCCTACGATCCTCAGAGCGGCCGCATCCTGACCGTCGACACGACGGAGCCCGGCATCCAGTTCTACACCGGCAACTATCTCGACGGCACGGTCGTCGGATCGTCGAACACGGTCTACCGTCAGGGCGCCGGCTATACCTTCGAGACCCAGCACTATCCGGATTCGCCGAACCATCCGAACTTCCCGTCGACCGAGCTGAAGCCCGGCCGGACCTTCGCCTCCACGACGGTCTTCCACTTCTCCACGGACGGCAAGCTGAGCTAGCGCTTGCGGCACCGCCGTCTGCCAGGTGAAGGTGGACGGGGATCGCAAGGCCTGCCGATACAAAGTCAGGGCGGCCGACGCCATGCGCCGGCCGCCCTTGACCTGTCATGAGCTATGGGTCGGACCGGTCCGCCGGGCGTCAGTCGTCGCGGTAGACGCGCTCACGCCGCTCGTGGCGTTCCTGCGCCTCGATGGAAAGGGTGGCGATCGGCCTTGCGTCAAGCCGCTTCAGGCTGATCGGTTCGCCGGTCTCCTCGCAGAAACCGTAGGTGCCGTCCTCGATGCGGCTGAGCGCCGAATTGATCTTGGCGATCAACTTGCGCTGGCGGTCGCGCGCCCTCAGCTCGATGGCGCGATCAGTCTCCGACGACGCCCGGTCGGCGAGGTCGGAGTGATTCTGGCTCTCGTCCTGCAGGTGTTGAAGGGTCTCGCGCGCCTCGCGCAGGATCTCCTCTTTCCAGGCCAGCAGTTTCTGGCGGAAATACTCGCGCTGGCGTTCGTTCATGAACTCTTCGCTGTCGGTCGGTCGATACTCGTCAACGCGCGCACGCGGCATGCAAAAATCCTCATATCTGCTGCAACGCGCGCGGAATATAGCGATGCGAATCATTCCGGACAACAACTGTCCGTTGACAGTCCCGTGACGATCTTTGAATGCCGAAAACGGCAGAATTCAGCCGTCTTTGTGATCAGGACGAGCGCCGCGTCGTGATCTCGTCGAGAAGGCGGGCCATCTCGCGCTCGAGATCGGAGACCCTGACGGCCGAGTCGGGCGCGATCGTGCCCTCCTCCGCGGGGGCGGTGGCGGGCGCCATCTCCGCCTCCTCGGCGGTGTCGACGGGAACCATCTCCGCCTCACCGGAGGTGTCGACGGGAACCATCTCCGCCTCATCGGCGGCGGTTGCCGGGACCTCGACTTCGCCGAGATCGAGCGCCGCCTGGCGGGCCGCTTCGGCGGCCTCCTGCTCGGCTTCGGCAAATGTCGCCGGCGGCAGGTCCTCCGCCGGATCCGGCGCCGCCGGCAGCGGCGCGGCCTCGACGGTCATCACTTCCGGCAGCAGCGAGTCGGCGGTCGCTTCCTCCGGTGGTTGCGGTTCTTCGGGGGGCGGCCCGGCGGGCTCGTCCGCCATCGGCTGCAATTGGGGCGGCCGCTGTGGCTCGACGAAACTCGCCGCTGCCGCTGCCGCCGGTGCTGCTGCCGGTACGGCTGGCGCTGGCGGTGCTGGTTGTGCCGGTTGCGGGACGGGGCGAAGCCATGAGCGGCCGTTGCCGGGCGCCGCCGGGGCATTGCGGGCGACGGGGAAGGGGATCGGCGCGTTGGTCGTTCGCTCGGGCGGGCGGGTCGTCTCGGGTTGGGCGGGCTCCGGTTCGGCGGGGGCCTCGGCGGCAGGCTGGGGCGCGGGCCGCGTGGCGGCGGCCTGGGGCGCCTGGCTGCGCTGGCGCACGCGCTGGATGGTGCCTTCGACCACCAGGTCGCTGGGGCCGCCGAGAAGCAGGAGATGCTCCACATTGTCGCGCCGCACCAGCACCAGCCGGCGGCGGCGATCGACCGGCACGGCATCGACGACGGCCAGGCGGGGCACCCGACCGCGGCCAATCCCGCCGAAATGAACGCCGGAATAGCGCCGCACGAACCACCAGACAGCGGCGATCAGGCCGAATACGATGATGACGGTGAGCAGGAACTGCGCGACCACCGCCCCCCAATCTCCGAAGATCGGCACCAGCAAGTCCCGCATTTCGCGCCTCCTACCGTTTCAAAGCGGCTCCGCGGCGAGCATGACGGATCGGTGGTTCGCAACCTCCCTGCGAATCACCGGACCCGTCGACTTTTCCGGTGAACCGGCCGCAATGCAAGGGATTGGCCGCTTCACCCCGTCCTGGCCCAGAGTATTCCGTCACCGCCGGAGAGGGCCACAATTGAATTCTGTCGCTTTCCCCACCATCCTCGCACACGAGGCGTTAATATTGATTCTCCCTGCGCAACCACCGCAGACGGCAAAGGCAGGAGGCCATTGCGGCCGCCATGAGTGACCGCGCTACCCATACGGTCCGGCCCGAGCCGCTGGTCGACCGTCCCGGCCGCATCACCGGCACCGGACGGCTGATCATACTTGCCTTCGGGCTGGTCGGCGTCTCCCTCGGCCTGACCCTGATGTCGCCGGCCGAGGCGCAGCCTTTCGTGCTGGGGCTGCTCGCTGTGCTCGCCGTCATCGGCGTGTTCGCGCTGCTCGGCGCGGCCATCGGCCTGGTGCGCTTCGGCGGGCGCGGCCAGGACGACGATCTCGGCAAGATGTTCATGGGCGCCATGGGCGAGGGCGTTCTGATCACCGGCCGCGACGGCGGCATCATCTACGCCAACCGTGCTTATGCCGATCTTATCGGCGCCAAGGAGGCCGGCGATGCGCGCGCGCTTGAGCACGTCATGGTCGGCAATCCGGAGGCGTCCGAGGCGCTCTACCGCATCGCCCGGGGTCTCGGCGAAGGCCGTGCGGGTACCGAAGAGGTGCGCATGGCGGCGCCGCTTGCCGGCGGCGAGGGCAACGGCGCCCACTGGTACCGCATCGCGGCGCAGCCACTGCCGGTCGTCAGCCGGCGCAAGGCGCTGACCGCCTGGACGCTGACCGACATTTCCGCCGAGCGCGCCCGTCAGGAGGCGGTGTTCCAGGAACTCCAGCACGCCATCGACTATCTCGACCACGCGCCGGCCGGCTTCTTCTCGGCCGAGCCCGACGGCCGCATCGTCTACATGAATGCGACGCTGGCCGAGTGGCTGGGCATCGATCTGACGCGCTTCGAGGTGAGCGCGCTCAAGCTCGCCGACATCGTCCAGGGCGACGGCATTGCGCTTCTGGCGACGCCGCCGGCCGCCGACGAGATGCGCAACCGCACCGCCATCATCGACCTCGACCTGCAGCGCGCCAACGGCCAGAGCCTGCCGGTGCGCCTCCTGCACCGCGTGCCGGTGACCGTCGACGGGGCGCCCGGCGCCACGCGCACGGTGGTGCTCAACCGCTCGCCCGGCGAGGAAGTCTCCGAGGCGCTGCGCGCGGTCGAGGTGCGCTTCGCCCGCTTCTTCAACAACACGCCGATCGCGATCGCGGCAATCGACCGCCAGGGCCGCATCGGGCGCACCAATGCGCCGTTCCTGCGCATGTTCTCGGGCGTGCGCCCGGATGGCACGCGCACGCTCACCGATCTGGTCGCCGACCAGGACAAGGCCAACCTGGCCGCGGCGCTGGCCGCCGCCGCGGACGGCCCCGGCGTCATTCCGGCGATCGACGCGACGCTTGCCGGCGAAGGCCAGCGCTCCGGGCGCTTCTTCATCAATCCCGTCGCCGAGGGCGCGGGCGGCAGCGAGATGGTGATCGTCAACGTCCTCGACATCACCGAGCAGCGGGCGCTGGAGCAACAGGTGCGCCAGCAGCAGAAGATGGAATTGGTCGGCCAGCTTGCCGGCGGCATCGCGCACGACTTCAACAACGTGCTCACCGCCATCATCGGCTTCTCGGACTTGCTGCTCGCCAACCACCGGCCGAGCGACCCGTCCTTCCAGGACATCATGAACATCAAGCAGAACGCCAACCGCGCCGCCGGCCTGGTGCGTCAGCTGCTAGCCTTCTCGCGCCGCCAGACGCTGCGTCCGCAGGTGCTCACGCTGTCCGACACGCTCTCCGACCTGTCGATGCTGCTGCAGCGGCTGCTCGGCGAGAGCGTCAAGCTGGAACTCGTCCACGGCCGCGACCTGTGGCCGGTCAAGTTCGACCTCAACCAGTTCGAGCAGGTGATCGTCAATCTCGCCGTCAATGGCCGTGACGCCATGTCCAAGGGCGGCATCATGACCATCCGTACCAAGAACCTGCCGGCGGACGAGGTCGCGGGCTACGGCTATCATCCGCTGCCCCAGGTCGATTACGTGCTGATCGAGGTCACCGACACCGGCAGCGGCATGAGCCCGGAGGTGCAGGCGAAAATCTTCGAGCCCTTCTTCTCGACCAAGGACGTCGGCAAGGGCACCGGCTTGGGCCTCTCCACCGTCTACGGCATCGTCAAGCAGACCGGCGGCCACATCTTCTTTTCCAGCGTCCAGGGCGAAGGCACCACCTTCCGCATCTTCGTGCCGCGCCATGTGCCGGCCGAGGGCGAGATGCCGGTGAGCGAGGCGCATGCCGCCGCCGAGATCACCGATCTCACCGGCACCGCCTCGATTCTGCTGGTCGAGGACGAGGAGGCGGTGCGCGCCTTCGCGGCGCGCGCGCTCACCTCGCGCGGTTACAAGGTGTCGGAGGCGGCCTCCGGCGTCGAGGCGCTGGAGGTGATGAAGGAGCTCGACTACGACATCGACCTGGTCGTCTCCGACGTCGTCATGCCCGAGCTCGACGGGCCGTCGCTGTTGAAGGAGCTGCGCAAGACGCGGCCGGACCTGAAGATCATCTTCGTCTCCGGCTATGCCGAGGACGCGTTCGCCAAGAACCTGCCGGAGGGCGAGAAGTTCCACTTCTTGCCCAAGCCGTTCTCGCTCAAGCAGCTCGCCGTCGCGGTCAAGGAGACGCTGGGGAAGTAGCGCTCGCCGTGGGCAAGGCGGCAAGGCGCCCTCGTCCTGAGGTGCCCGGCGCAGCCGGGCCTCGAAGGATGAGGGGCACCGCCCTCGTCATGGCCGGGCTCGTCATGGCCCGGTCCCGTTTCCCCTCAGATCGTCCAATATGCTAGGAAGGCGGAGCGCTGTTGGCGCACCAATCGAGGGTCCGTCATGGCCAAGCCGACCATCTTCACGATCTCCGCCGCATGGGATGCCGAAGCGTCCGTGTGGAGCGGGCATTGCGACGATATCCCGGCGGCGGCGGATGCGCCGACGCTCGATGAACTCTTGGCGAAGATTTCGGCGATGGCGCTTGACCTGTTGCCGGACAATCACCCCGGCATCGATCCGGCGCAGCTGTTCCTGCAGATCACCGCCTTGCGCGAAGCCGAGCCGGCCGCGGCGTGAATGGCACCCCAATTCGACCGGCCGCTCCGCGATCTCCTGCGTGCCGCCGGCTGTGAACTTATTTGCCAGGGCAAGGCAGTCACGAAATCTGGCATAGTCCGCTCACTGAGCGGCATTTCGCGGTCCCCATCGGCATTCCCAGCCGCCACACCGCCAATGCCATCCTCCGCCAAGCGGGCCTGCCCAAGGCATTCTGAGGCGATCAAGGAGACGTTGGGGCGGTAGGCACCTCTTTATCTCTCCCGCCCGAAGTCGGACTTATGCGACTTCGGCCCTCTTTGATGCCGAACTCGGGTGGACCCGAGTTCGGTTGGGAGAGGCCGGCGCGAAGCGCCGGGCGAGGGGGATCAGGGAGGGGAAGCCCTCATCCCGAGGTGCGCGCGCAGCGCGCCTCGAAGGATGGAGGCCCCAATCCGTTCGTCCCCGCCTCCGAGCGGGGACCCAGGCCGGAATAACCCTGGTCCGCAGTGCCCGCTTTCAGTCTCGCCTGGATGCCCGCTCGGGGGCGGGCATGAACGGAGTGTGGGGCTTGGGCCGTGCCCCACGCGCCTTCGTCATTCCGGCGTAGGCCGGAATCCAGGCAGGACTTGCCACGAGACGCTCGTCTTGGCCGGACCTTGCCCCGGCCATCCACGTCTTCAATTTGCGCGGCGGGGGGCGAACCAGCCTTGCTCTGTGCGCTGGACGGAACCCGCCACGGAAAGTACACGCAACGTCAACTCGATGCGATCGCGGTTTCCCTTGCGGCCCTTGAAGCGGCGGGCGATCGCTGCTGGCTCGACGGGTTTGCCCTCGGCACGGAGCGCCGAAAGAAGCTCAGCGGCGAGTTCATCCTGAGCCCTTGGCAACTGTGGCAACTGGATTGGCTGATCCATGACGGCTTCGATCTGCTCACCACCTGCCCTCACTGAAACACGCCCGATCTGATAGTCGGGCCGCAGCCAGCGGACGTGACCCTGAGCCTCCTCCGCTGCTCGTTCCTTGTTGAGGGCGACGAGGTGCGCGAGAATTTCCTGATCGGAAAGATCGACGGGCCAGCCGTAAGCGTCGGCCACCGCGGCATCGATCTTGTTGTGGAGTTCGTGGATCACGCCAACGCGACCTTCCTCGTACACGATGCGATCGTCGTCGTTCAGCTCTTCACCGCGGATGAGCTTTTCGCGGACGTTGTAGAGCTTGGTCATCGTCAGGAAGTTGCGCCGGGCGATCACGTCTTTGCGGAGCGCGTCGAGTTCTTCCGCGTAGCCGCGGATAGACGCCTTCTGCGCTTCCATGCCGGCGGGGAAGGGGAAGGGGTCGAAGCAACGAGACTTATTGTAACGCGGGTCATTGCCAACGCCCAGCCATCCGCCAGCCGCCCTGGCCCATGTGACGTGGATGCGCGACGACAGCACTCCGAGCGTTGCGGCATCTTCGTCGGCAATCACCACGAGCATATTATCTGGGAGAATCTCTGCTGGAAGGAATGTGAACCACCGATTCGGCGATGTCTCGCCGGTGGCGATGAAGCGGGACAAGCCAACGAGAGCCGGCCGCAGTTCGCCACGAGGCTCACCGAAAATCCACCAATGGTCCCGATAGCTCTTGCGATTGTTTGTGGCTCGCTCGGGCTTCACACGCTCCAATATCCTTTGATAGACAGCCGGATACTGCGTTCGGACTTCAGCTTCGGAAAGCCCGAACAGATCAATGACCATTACGCCACGGGCTTCGTTGCCGAGATCGCGAGCGTTCAGATAGGGGCGAATCCGCGTGGCGAGATTTGGGTCATCGCCAAGTCCAAGTGCCTTCGCTTCAGATGGCGTCACAATAAAGCCGGCACCCATGAGCTGAACTCCACGGTAGCAGAGCCCTGCCGCCGCCCTGAGCCCGTCGACTCGCGTTAGGTCAACTCCGACCGTCAAATCTGATGCGATCACGCCGGTGCGCTCGCGCATGACAACGGTTGGAGTGTCCGTTTCCAAGTCTGTTTCTTTGACTACCTCCAGCAATCGTCCAGAGCCGTCCGCGCTTCCAACGCTCGCAACGGTCATTGCAATTCGCACAGCCGCTTTCTTGCGGCCCTTGACCCAAGGATGATCTGGAATTGCGAAAGCCAGTTGGACCACGTTCTCACCCCTGAGGTGCTTTTCCAGCACGCGGCGGGAGAATTTCTGTGTCACCGAATTGGTGGTGATGAAGCCGAAACGGCGGAGTCTCGTTCCCTTTCGCACCAAGATATCTGCGGCGTGATCCCACCAGTACATGACGAGATCAGCCGAGTTGAACTTCTTGCCGCGGCTGGTCCAGAGCACTTCCGCATAGCCGCCGCCTAGCTCACGGCGGATGTCCTTGCCGCCGATGAACGGCGGATTGCCGACGATGAACTCCGCCTCCGGCCATTGCGCCACCCGCGCATTGACGTAGCGATAGACAGGCAGCTTGGCGTCTGGGTCGGGAATCGCTTCGCCGGTAATTGGGTGCAGCTTTGTTGCGTCCGGATCCTGCCGCGTGATCGGCCGGCCACGTTCGTCCCGCAACATCTCCTCGCGGTCGTATTCCAGCAGCGCGTCCTTCTGGCGGATCGTGCCAAAGTCCTTGAGGATCGGTTCGCTCGGCATGGCGTTGCCGAAAGTGGCAAAATGCCATTGCAGATAGCCGATCCAAACCACGAGTTCGGCAATCGGCACAGCACGAGCATTCTTTTCAAGCCCGAAGAATTGCTCCGGGCTGACCGTGTGGCGGTCATACTGGAGGCCGTACTGCTTGTCGCCGAAATCGGCGAGCACGTTCAGGACGTCGCCCTCCAGCTCCTTCATCAGTTTCATCGACACATACAGGAAATTTCCTGTGCCGCAGGCTGGGTCGAGGACGCGGGTGGTGCAAAGCTTCTGGTGGAAGGCGCGGACCGCCGCCTAGGCCTCGCCGTTCTTGCCGGCGAGCCAGAGACCGATTGCTTCCGTTTCGACGGCCTCCCAATCCTGCCGGAGCGGTTCGACGATGGTTGGCACGACCAGGCGCTCGACATAGGAGCGCGGCGTGTAGTGGGCGCCAAGCTCGGCGCGTTCCTTGGGATCGAGGGCCTGTTCCAGCAGTGTACCGAAGATGGCGGGCTCGACGTTCTTCCAGTCGCGCCCGGCCGCCTTTGACAGGAGCTCCAACTCGTCCTCGGTAATCTCGACGACGGGTTTGTCGTGGAAGAGCCCGCCATTGAAACGACGGATGTCTGCCTGGATTGCGGCGGCATGGTCGCCTCTGTCCATGATGTGGAAGAAATCCTGCGCGGCGAGGTGAAATCGCGATGCCTTGCCGCGATACATTTCGATCAGGCGCTGGAAGCCCTTCGGCGGCAGGAGACCTACGTCTTCCGCGAACATCGCGAAGACGCATTGGATAAGAAACATCGCGACCTTGCCCGCCCATGCCGACTTCTGCGCCCGATCTTCTTGCGGCCCGCGCGCTTCGATCGAGCGGGTGATGAGCGCGAGGTATTGTGCGATGTCATTGGTGACGGCAGCGGAATGAGCCGCCGGGTCTAGCGAGAACGGTGCATCCCACACCGCCTTCAGTCGGTCACGAACCTTCTCGTCGCGGAAGTTCTCGACGAAAATGCGGAAGCGGTTGCGGTCGGGGAAGGGGGTGTAGTTCTTCCCCTGCCGGGAGAAATCTGACCAGAGTTCGATGCAGTTTCCGACATCGACGATAACGAGAAACGGTGGCCATTCGTCGAGCGCCTTGGCGTAACCCTCAGCCTGCCGCTTGGCAGCCCGCATGATTTTGTCCCAGCCGGGATCAACAACCGGCTCAGCCTTCCTCGACTTGTCACCGTCGAGTGCCAATGTGAGCTGCGGCGCAAGGGCACCGCCGGGAAGGCGCTTCCGCGATTGCTTGGCCTCGAGGACAAAGCAATCTTTCTTGTAGCAATCGACGAAGCCGGCGGTCGAGGTACCGTCATCGTGTTGGAAGTCGACACGGCGCTCGAACGTGTAGCTAATGTCGCTTCCCTGCTGGCCGGGCGGAGCGGTGCCAACAAGATCGCAGACGTCGCGCACGAAGTTCTGATAGTCGGCGCGCTCGCTGATAGGTGCGACTGACCAGCGGGCTATGAATTTCTCTACATCCACGGGCGTGTGTTCTCCCCCACGCAAGCTACGGCCGCATCTTTAGGCACGCAACCGCGCACATCCCCCCAACTTATCCCCCCTCTCCGCGCCGCCCCCATATTGGGGGCATCCCCGCCCGCGAAGGGGCGCGCTCATGAGGCGTCTTGCAGCGTGGGGCGGGGTGCGGTGTCCGTTCTTTCGTATCGCAAGCGGAGGGGCGGAGCTCGGAAGCCCGCCGTCGGAGAGGTGAAAGCCTTTCCGTGCGCCAAAGCCCTGAAATGGTGCAGCGCTAAAGGCGGCAGGGGTCAGCCACCGGTGAGACCGGCCCGGGAAACCGAGGCCCCGGCACCGTGGCGGTCGAGGGCGGCCGACGTGCCAGCCTGCCTCTGTTGGCCCAGGCGGGGCCTCGCATAAATCCCGCGGCGGGCGTCTGGTCGACGCCATTTCGGACTACCCGCAGGCGTTGACCAGACGCCCGCCACCCCCTCATGCCTCGGCATGAGGACCGTCCTTTGAAATCTCCATGACCCGGAGCGAACCGCCCGCGGGAACGGGGGCCCGTGTCCTGTCACCGGGCGGATGTTCGCCGGCCCCGGCCGACCATGGCCGCGACGGCCAGCGCGACGGCGGCGATGCCCCAGAAGATGAGATAGGCGACGGGCGCCGGCTTGCCGGCGGCAAGGTTGAGGGCGATGGCGAGGCTGACCACGGCGCCGTAGGTGACCACGGTGGCGACCGCGATCCGCGCCTCGGCGGCATGCGCGCGCGCCATCGCCGCCATCACCGCGACGGTGAGGAACATGACCGCGATCAGGCGGCTGACCAGCGCATCGGAGGGCCAGATCCAGATCGCGCGCCAGGGGCCGGCGGGCATGATGAAGAGGACGAGCCCCCAGGCGCCGGCGACGAGCGCGAGCAGAGTGAGGCCGGTGCGCAGCAGGGTGCCGGTCGGCCTCTTGTCGGGCGAGGCGAGCGATGGGCTGGCGGCAAGTGCTGCGCCCGCGCCGATCACCAGGAGGCCGACGATCACGAAGAACGCCCAGGTGATCGGCTTGGCCGGGTCGAAGCGGCCGAGGTGGAACAGGACGATCGCGATGGCGAGCGGCAGCAGGTAGACGAGCAGCATCACCAACACGAGGCGGAAGGCTGCCCGCTCGGGGCGGGCGAGGGCCATCAGGCAGGTCACGGCGAAGGCCCAGCCGGCGGCGGCGAGCATGCGGCTTGCCATCAGCGGCAGCGCCCAGGCGAAGGCGTCGGGATTGTTCAGCCACCAGGCGATGGCGCCGATCGCACCGCCCCCCGCGGTCGCCAGCGTCACCGACACCGCGAGCCACTCCGCCGTGCCCAGCGGCCGGCCGGTGCGCCGCCGCACCCAGGCCGCGCCGCCAAGGATCGCAGCCAGAAGCAGCGCCAGGCCCAGGGCCTGCCAGAGCGTGCCGGTCATCTTCGTCCCCCCGTTGATGTGCAACCATGCCGCGACTGGGTGGCCGGCGCAATCCGCTTTCCGGACGATCCCTTACCCTTGCGGGCGCTCGGGTGCGGTGCGACCGAGTGCCATGGCGAGGTCGCGCAGCGCCGCCGGCAGGAGCGCGACGCCGAGCATCAGGAGGGGCGTGTAGAGCGCCCCCCAATAGTCGTTGAAGGGTTTGCCGACGATGGCGAATACGACCAGATAGGCCGCCACGGTCAGCGCCACCCGCCGCCCCATCGCGCCGCGCCAGCCGGCGAGCCCGAGGAGCACCAGCGGCAGCAGCACCGCCGTTTGCCAGAGCGGCGAGGTCATGACCAGGCCGTTGAAGGCGGCGGTGGACAGGATGAAGTCGAGCCCGCCGAACTGCACCCAGCCGCTGGCATAGGCGGTGTCGTTCGGTCCGAGCTGGGCATGGACCGAGGCCGCGTGCCAGGCGAAATAGACGGCGAAGGCGGCAAGGCCAACGCTCCAGGCGATGAGTTCCTGCCGTCTCTGCGCGCGCCAGGCAAGGCAGATGAAGACGAGGACGGCCGGCGCCACCAGCTCGCGGCAGAAGAGGGCGACGAGCGCGATCGCCATGCCGGCCAGCGGCCGGCCAAGGCCATAGGCGGCGACCGCGGCGAGGATGAGGATGCCGGCGACGATGTCGCTGAACAGCGCGCCGCCCGGTGTCGCCGCGCTGACGAGATTGACGGCGAGGGCAGGGAGCGCGACCACGCCCGCCGCGCGCCCGGCCTGTCGGGCGACCGCTGCTGCCGCTGCCAGCGCGGCTGCGAGCGCGACGATGCGCAGCCCCCAGTCGGCCCAGCCGGCGTTGGGTGCCAGGCTTGCCAGAAAAGGCAGGGCCGGCATGCGCCAGTTGAAAACCGAGCGGGTGCCGTAGCCGCCCTTGATGAGTTCGTCGTGGGCGGCCGGATAGTAGCCTTCGCCGGCGCGCATGCGCTCCACCACCCGGCCATACATGGCCAGGTCCCCCTTGGCGCCGGTGGTTGCCAGGGCCGATGACTGGTGGTGCGCCGCCACGATCGTGAGGACGCCGATCGCCACGATGGCTGCGAGCAGGATCGCGATCGCTGCCGGTCGCCGGATGCCGTTGAAGCGCGTCGGCGGCAACGCCATCAGGATCGACGAGCGGGAAGGCATCGCGGCGAGCGGCTCCGGCAGAAGACAAGGCGGCCATGATGCTGGCGCAACCTCAACAACCGGCTAACACCTCGTAGCGCTGCAACGGAATTGACACGTAATCGCTGCGATTAACCGCGCGATTACCACGCGGTCCCGGCGATTATCGCTGGTCATGTTTTGTTATTTGATCGTTTCTAATGTGCCGAGCGGGAAAAGGGGGGATCGTTTCATGAGCGTTTCGCGATGAGCGCGGCGGGGGCCGCTGCAGCCTTGACCGCGCGGACCGGCGATTGGCTTGGCGCTGCGGGTCATGCCGATCTGATGGGCGAGCTTGCCGAGCGCGCGCGACTGCTCGAAGTGGTCGTCGACAATTTTCCCGGCGGCATCTCGGTGTTCGACAAGGACCTGCGCATGGTGCTCTGCAACGAGCAGCAGAAGCGCCTGCTCGAATATCCCGACGACCTCTTCGCCAACGGCTATCCGACGCTGGAGGAGATCTATCGTCTCAACGCCGTGCGCGGCGAGTACGGGCCGGGCGATCCGGAGGCGCTGGTCAAGGTGCGCATGGATCTTGCTCGCCAGCAGAAGGCGCACGTCTTTGAACGCACCCGGCCGAACGGCACGGTGCTGGAGATCCGCGGCATGCCGCTTGCCGGCGGCGGTTTCGTGACTACCTATCTCGACGTCACCAGCCAGCGCCGCAGCCAGGCCGAGATCGCTCACATGGCGCATCACGATGCGCTCACCGATCTGCCCAATCGCTCGCTCTTTCGCGACCGGCTGGAGCGGGCGATGGCGCGGGCTCGCTGCGGCGAGATGATCGCTCTGCATTTCCTCGATCTCGACCGCTTCAAGCCGGTCAACGACGAGATGGGTCATGCCGCCGGCGATTCGTTGCTGCAGGCGGTCGCCCGGCGTATCAACACGGCCAAGCGCGAATCCGATCTGGTGGCGCGCCTCGGCGGCGACGAATTCGCCTTCATCCAGGGCGCGATCTCGCGCGATTCCGATGCCGAGCATTTTGCCCGACGTATCCTGACCTCGGTCTGCCAGCCTTATTCGATCGACGGCCGGCACATCACGGTGGGCGGCTCGATCGGTATCGCGCTGGCGCCGCGTCACGGTCTCGACCCGGACATCCTCATGCAGCGCGCCGACGCTGCGCTCTATCGCAGCAAAGTCGACGGGCGCGGCGGGTTCTCGTTCTTCGCTTGAGCGCCGGCTGCAATCGGCGCCCGATGCAGGGAAGCCGTCGGGCGGCCTTAACCACGACAGCAGCCGCTTAACCATGACAGGCGTTTGCCCCGCTATGTTCGGGCTGGATCGGCACGCGCCTTAAGCCAAATTTATCCCAAACGTGCCATTCCCGGTGGTGTCGCGAACGGATTGCGACCGACCCGGCAAATCCCAGGGGCTGCGATGTGGTGGCACCGTCCAGACCATCGGTGATCGCGGAAGAGCGGGCGGAGTTAGGCGCCGCCCGCATCGACGAGCAAGCGCTCGCCAGGCTCGATGAGATGGCGAAGGGGACGGGAGTCGATCCCGAGTTGCTTGCCGCCACGCCGGCGCGCGACATCCGCGCCGCGATTGAGGCGGCACTTGCAGTCCTCGAAAGTCTCGACTGTGCACAGCTGCTCGCCAGGCAAGGCGGCATCTCGCGCCTTCTCGGTGCCGATATCGAAGCGCGGCTCAAGTTCGAACTGGCCGGCCAGCAGGTGCTGATGGCGATGCAGCAGCTGCGCCAGGCGGGGGCGAATGGCAAGCGCACGATGGCCCTGCTGCGCGCCGCGCGCCGCGCGCTTGCCGAGGATCAGGCGCAACTCGAAACGGCCATCGCCTGGGCCCAAACACTGCACGCCGAGGCGGCCGGAACTGCCGATCGGTTCCTGCTCGCCCGCTTCGAGCGGCGGCTGGCCAGCATGGTGGCGATGTCGACTTCCAATGTCGTCACCGCCGAGCAGATGGTGCTGGCCGAGACCGTGCTGGCGAGCCTGCTCGACCGGGTCACCGATATCGACACGGTCCTTCTGCCGCTGTGGCAGCGCAACATGCTGGCGCTCGCCCACGCGGCCCACGGGCGCCCGACGCGCGAAGCGGCCGACGCCTTTTCCACCGTGCAGACCCGACTGATCACCCATCTCAAGTAGGGAAAAGCCCCATGACCACTGGTACGGCTCTGGCCCAGGATGTTGCGCGGGATCCGGCCATCGACGATCCGGCTTCGGATCCCGAGGTCGTCCGGCTCGCTGCCACGATCGACTTCTATTCGCCGATCTCGATTCAGGAATTCGGCAACGAGGTAGCCGAGCGCTCGGCACACTATGTCGACGAAATCCTCGTCAAGGCGCGCGCGGTCGATCTCGACAAGACTGGCGAGCAGCTCAACCAGATGGTCGCAGCGGCCAAGGCGTTCGATCTCAATTCTTTCGACAACCCGATGAGCAAGAAACCGTTGATCGGCGGCCTGGTGAAGCGCTTCGCCATGTCCAAGGAGCGGGCAATGGCGCGCTTCGAGAGCGTCAAGGCGCAGGTCGACAAGCTGGTCGGTCAGGTGGAGGGCACCGCCGACCTGCTCAACCGGCGCAACCGCGACTATCAGGCGATGTACGAGGGCGTGCGCGAGGAATACGCGCAGCTCAGCCAGCACGTCAGCGCCATCGCGCTAAGGCTCGCCGACCTCGAGGCGGAGCTCGCCGGGCTCGATCTCTCCGGCGACGATCTCGACGTGCGCGAGCGGGCGGCGGTTCTCGAGGCGAGCCGCAACCAGCTCGCCAAGCGTGCCGACGACATGCGGGTGCTTCAGCACAGCGCCATGCAGATGCTGCCGACGGTGCGCATTATCCAGTCGAACAATCTGGCGCTGGTCGACAAATTCCAGACCATCCGCCAACTCACCCTGCCGGCGTGGAAGCGCACCTTCATGCTGGCGCTGACGCTGGACGAGCAGAAGAACGCGGTCGAACTGGCCTCGACCATCGATGACGCCACCAACGCCATGATGCGGCGCAATGCAGAGCTGCTGCATCAGAACTCGGTGGAGACCGCGCGTGCCAATCAGCGGCTGGTGATCGATGTCGACACGCTGCGCGAGGTCCACGAGAAGATCCTGCTGACCCTCAGCGAGGTGCGTCACGAGCACGAGGAGGGCGCCGACCGCCGTCGCGAAGCAATTGGCGAGCTTGCCCGGTTGCGCAAGGAGATGGCCGAAGCGGTGAAGGCGGTCGAACTCAGCCATGCCTGAATCGCCGGTCTTCGGCAGAGGGAAGCAATCCGCGCCGCGCGCCGCCAGGGCGGCCACGCTGGCCGACGAGGCGGGGCGCAACCTTGGTGACTTCGCCGAGCGCATCCTGCTCGGCGGCGGGCTGATCGAATTCGCCGGGCTCGTCGTCCTGTTCGTGGCGACGCAGATGTGGCCGTCCGATCCCGCCGCTCTTGGCGATCTCGGTCGTGCGATCTATGTGCCCGCCGTGCTCCAGGATGCGCTGGTCGTGCTGCACCTGCCGTTTGCGGTGCACACGGCGCGGGTGGTGGTGAACTCGGTCGGCATCGACCTCACCAATCCGGCGGTCGTCCTGATTGCCGTCACCGGCTTCGGCGCCTGTCTGCGCGGGCGCTGGTGGCTGGCCGGGCCGGCTGCGGCCTTCTTCGCCTTTCCCTGGGCGGTGGTCGGTTATCACCTCGTCGCCGCGTCGGTGATCCTCACTTTGTTGGCCGGGGCGGCGCTCTATCGCGTCTACCGGCCGCGGCTGTGGGTTGCGATCGTTGTCGGGCTGGTTCTCCTTTTCGGCGTGCAGGCGGCCTTGCCGGTAACACAGATGATCGAGCGGGCGACCTTCGCCGACACCACCAAGGCCACCTACCAGCGGATCGCCTTCGGCGACCTGAAAAAGGCCGAAGAGGCGGATACCGGGCCGATCGGGGCGAGGGCGGCCATCCTCGCCGGACTGCCGATCTTCAGTCCCGCGCAGTCGGCGGCGAAGGCCTATGCCGTGGCGCAGGAACTGGCCTTGCGCGGCGATGCGGTCGGCGCGCTCACGGCGGTCACGGACGCCGAAGCGCAGGGGTTCGGCGCGACGGTGTTCGACCAGCGGCGCATCACATCGATCCTGCGTTATGCGACGGCGTCGGGCGTGCTTGGTGAAGCCGCCGAGACCGCCCAGGCGTCAGCGGACCGCATGCGCTGGATGATTGCCATGGCTCTCGCCGCCATCGGTGTCGTGCTGGCGCTCTTCGGTCCGCTCAGCGACATTCTCGGCAGGCGCCTGCTGAGGCGCGTCGCGCGGCTCGACCTGGCGACGAGCCGGCTCGAGACGCAATACGAGACGATTGCCCGCGGCGAGGCGGAAACGGTCGGTCGCGAGGCCGGTGCCATCCGCTCGATGGCGGTGCTGGATGGTCAGGCGGCTCTGGCCGCGATTGCCGGGCGCGTGCGCTTCTACCGCTATGCGGTCGTCATGCTGCTGGTGCTGGCCGCAGGTTTCCTGCTCGGCGCTTGGTGGCTGTGGCTGCCGGCCGCCGGCGACAATACCGCCTTCACCATGCTGTCGCTGCCGCCACAGCTTGCCGCCATGGCGCGCGATGCCGGCCTCGTCGCCGCCGACAGCCGGGCAGCGTTCAGCGCCTTCTATGTCTCCACGGCGAGCGCGTTGGCGCCGATCGTCGGCGTCTACCTGCTCCTCAGGCGGCGCAAGCTGGCGCCGGTTGCGGTGCTGCTGCTTGCCTATTCCTTCATCCAGATCGTCGGGTTGGCGCCGATCCGCCACGCCTTCACGGAGGTGGCGCCGGCGGCCGTCGGACAGGAGATGATCGCCACCTGGCAGGCGGGCGTCGGCAATCCCGATACGGCCGTTGCGCCGGACGCACTGCACGGGTCGGAGGCCGCCTATGGGCTCGCACAGCTTGCCTATCTGGCCGGGCAGCCGGGCAAGGCGCAGGGCTATCTCGATAGGATCCGAGATACGAAGCTTCTCGGCGGCGCCGTCCATCGCCAGAAGATCGAGCTCATGCGCGACTGGACCGCCGCCCATGGGGCTGCCGTGGCGACCGACAGCGCCGCGGCGGTGCTTCCAGGAACGACGGCGGTCATTCGCACGCTCTCGCGCGTCTCGCTCGGTCTCGGTCTTGCTGCGCTCGCGCTTGTCCTGCTCGCCGCTGCGGCGGGCCTGGTTGCCGAGCGTCGCCGCAAGCGGATCGATGCGCTGGTTGCGGCGCGCTCTCAGGCGGATTCGATGGTGGCCCGGCGCCACATCGTGAAACCGAGCGCCGCCGCCTGACGGAGTGACGGGCCGTGCCGTCGCTCCGGCCCAATTCGCTTGCCCCCGTGTTGCATCCGTGCTCGCGTCTCGCCGATACTCGCGGACAGTCAAGCGGGTCATTCTGGGGGGCGGCAATCATGGCTGGCGACGGGGGCGGCGAGGCTGTCCGCATATTCGTGTCCTCGCCCGGGGACACCCGGTTCGAGCGCCAGCGCGTCGACCGGGTCGTCGAGCGGCTGAACGGCGAGTTTGCCGGCATCGTGCGGCTGGAGACCGTGCGCTGGGAGCGCGAATTCTACCGGGCGCATGAGACCTTCCAGACGCAGATTCCGGAGGCGGCCGGCTGCGAGATGGTGGTCGGCATCCTGCGCCATCGTCTCGGCACCGCGCTGCCGGACGGATTTCCGCGCATGGCCGATGGCGAGGCCTATCCCAGCGGGACCGCCTACGAGATCCTGTCGGCCATCGACGCGGCCCGCTCACGCGGGCATCCAGACGTCTACGTCTTCCGCTCTCCGGATCTGCCCACGGTCACCGTCAGGGACGACGATCCTGAGAACATCGCCATCAAGCA
Organism: uncultured Alphaproteobacteria bacterium; assembly: GCA_963785065.1. Taxonomy (GTDB): domain Bacteria; phylum Pseudomonadota; class Alphaproteobacteria; order Rhizobiales; family Kaistiaceae; genus CAVSRC01. Next base: position 302,368 of record CAWATX010000003.1, on the reverse strand, counting down.
GCAATGGGAGTGGCTGGAGGCGTTCTGCGCCCGCTGGTTCCGTTCGAGCGAGGGCGAGTTCAAGGCCGCCTATCACGAATTCCACACCACTGACGAGTTCGAGACCCAGTTCGAGGCTCTGCTGCGCAAATGGCTCGAAGCGCGGGCGGTCAGTGGCAGCGCGCTCAGCTGGCCGATCAAGACGAAGGGATCGCCGTTTCGCGGTCTTGCCGCTTTCGGCGCCAAGCATGCGTCGGTCTTCTTCGGGCGTGGGCCCGACATCAACCGCACGGTTGATGCACTCAAGGACGCGGCGGCGAACGGCATGCCGTTCCTGCTTCTGGTGGGGCCGAGCGGCTCGGGCAAGTCGTCGCTCGCCCGCGCCGGCCTGGTGCCGCGCCTGACGACACCCGGGGTGGTGCCGTCGACGGATGTGTGGCGGGTGGCGGTCATGCGGCCGCGCGAGACCGGGGCAGGGCCGATCGCGGCGCTGGCGGTGCGGCTCCTCGACGGCCGCGACAGCCTCGAGCCCGACGACGAGGGCCGTCCGTTCGCGCTGCCCGAACTCAAGCAGGGCGACTACGGAACGCCCGAGGCGCTCGGCCGCCTGCTCGCCCATGGCGACGAGACGGCCGCGCGGCCGATCGTCGGCGCACTCGAGCGCATCGGCGAGGCCGAGCGCGAGAAGTCGGGCTATGAGCGGCCGGTGCGCGCCAACCTGCTGCTGGTGGTCGATCAGCTCGACGAGCTGTTCAGCGGCGATGCGCAGACGGGCGATGTGGCGGCCTTCGCGACGCTGCTGGCGGCGCTGGCGGCGACGGGCCGCGTGTGGATCGTCGCCACGCTCAGGGCCGACCTCTACGAGCGTTTCCTGCGCGAGCCGGCGCTGCTCGACCTCAAGGGACGTGGCCGCTCCTACGATGTGTCGCCGCCGCGTGCGAGCGAATTGGTCGACATCGTGCGCGGACCGGCGGCGGCTGCCGGGCTGGTCTACGAGACCGACGCAAAGACCGGCAACAGGCTTGACGACCGGCTGCTCGGCGATGCCGACCGCCCGGACATGCTGCCGCTCTTGCAGTTCGTCCTCGACCAGCTCTACGAGCACCGGGCGACCGTCGACGGCAGGACGCTGCTGACCTTTGCCGCCTACGATTCCTTCGGCGGGATCGACGGCGCCATCGACCGGGCCGGCGAACAGGCGATCGGCGGACTGAGCGACAGCGAAAAGAAGTCGCTTTCCCGGCTGATGCGCCTGCTCGTGCGGCAGAACAGCGATGCCGGCCTGGGCGTCGGTTCGGGCGATCTGATCCTGCGTTCGGTGCCGATGGCCGAGGTCGAGCGTGACCCGGCGATGGGCAAGCTGGTGCAGGCGCTGGCCGACGCACGCATGCTGGTAATGGCCAATGACGGCACCGGCAGCACCGTCCGCCTGGCGCATCAGAGGATCGTCGAGAGCTGGGCGCGCGCCCGCCACGCGGTGCGCGAGAACCTCGATTTCTACCGCATCCTGGGCGACGTCAGGGCGCAGTTCGGCCGCTGGCTGGCGAGCGGCGGGCATCCGTCGACGCTGGTGCCGAAGGGCCGTTCGCTGAGCGAGGCGACATCGCTCAGGCGTCGTTTCGGCGCCGAGCTGGCGCCGGAACTGGGGGGCTTCATAAGGCTGTCGGCGCGGCGCCGCCGGTTCGCCAGCTGGGGCGTTGCGGCCATCGTCATCAGCCTGTTCATCCTGCTGATGATCAGCAGCAGCGAGGGTGGCGGCAACACCCCCCTCGGCGTCACCTTGTCCTTCTCGCTGTGGATCATCTTCGCCGCTGTGTTCCTGTCGTTCGTGCGGGCGAGCATGGCGCGGCTCATCCGCATATTGCGCGAGCTCAAACCCTATGCCGACTCGCCCGCGCTGCTCAGGTGCCTGAAGCGGCGTCGGTGGATGACGACCGTCAGTGTCGTGGCCATGTCGGGCTATATCGGCGCCCAGGCCGTCGGCTTCGTGCTCGCCTTCCGGTTTCCCGCGGTGCCGCCGAATCTGATCCTGTCCGGGTTGAAGCTGAGCTCGCTGACGCTGCTCGTTGGCTGGATCATTGCCTGGCTGGTCAACAAGATCCTGCTCAGGAAGGCGGTGAAGGAACTGGCTGCCGCCGGCGACCGGGCGGAGACGGCGCCAGCACGCACCAGGTCGCGCCCACGGCCGACGGCGGAGTCGACCGTTGCCGGCGCGACTGAGGGCTGATTTCGGCGAGGGGCCGGCAGGAGCCGCTATGGCGCCGCCTTGATCAGCGCCACGGCAATCTCGGCCGCCAGCCGCGCATTGTTCTTCACCAGCGCGATATTGGTGACAAGGCTGCGGCCGCCCGTGAGATGATAGATGGCGTCGAGCAGGAAGGGCGTTACCGCCTTGCCGCTGATGCCTTTGGCCGCGGCGTCGGCGACCGCCGCTTCGATCACCGGCGCCATCTCGGCGGCCGGGATTTCGTCCACCTCGGGCACCGGGTTGGCGACAAGCATGCCGCCCGTCTGGCCGAGTTCGGCGCGGGTGCGCATGAAGCCGGCGATTGCAGCGGCGTCGTCGAGGCGGATGGGGGCGGCAAGGCCGCTGTCGCGCGACCAGAAGGCGGGGAGGACCGGGCTGCCGTAGCAGACCACGGGAACGCCCAGAGTCTCCAGCACTTCCAGTGTCTTCGGCAGGTCGAGCAGTGCCTTGGCGCCGGCACAGACGACCGTGACCGGCGTCTTCGACAGCTCGGTCAGGTCAGCGGAGATATCGAAGCTCTCCCCGGCGCCGCGATGGACGCCGCCAATGCCGCCGGTGGCGAAGACGGCGATGCCGGCGAGATGCGCCGCGATCATGGTGGCGGCAACGGTGGTGGCGCCGGTGCGGCCGGAGGCGAGGCCATAGGCGATGTCGGCTGAGGAGAGCTTGAGCACGTCCTTGGCCTTGGCCAGATGCTCCAGCTCGCTGCGCTTGAGGCCGACGCGGATCTTGCCGCCGATGACGGCGATTGCGGCGGGCACGGCACCGGCGTCGCGCACCACCGCCTCGACAGCAAGGGCGGTGTCGAGATTCTTCGGCCAGGGCATGCCGTGGCTGACGATGGTGGTCTCCAGCGCCACCACCGGACGGCCTTCGGCAAGAGCTGCGGCGACCTCGGGCGAAAGAGCGACGTGCGGCGACATGCGGCTATCTGCTGCTCGGCCCGGAGGCGATGCGCGTGGCGAGTACGCCCGGCGCAAAGGGCGCTGCAGCGACGCTACCGTGCTCGATGGTCAGTGCCGCTGCGGCGAGGCCGAACCGAATGGCGTCGTTGAGCGAGCGCCCCTCGGCCATCGCGGCGACGGCGCCGGCCGCAAACGAGTCGCCGGCGCCATTGACCGCTACGATGCTGGTCTTGAGCGGCAGGAACGAGCGCGTCTCGCCGGCGCGTGCCGCGATCATCGGCTCGCCGCCGGCGGTAACCACGACGCGGGTCTGGCGCGTGCGCGACAGCTCCGCCGCAAGGGCGGTGGTGCCGGCGGCGAGGTTCGGGTCCATGCCGAGCAGGGCTGCGGCCTCGCGCCGGTTGGTGAACAGGACAGTCAGTTGGTCGAGGAGCGACGCCAGCCGCATCGCCTTCACCGGCGAAACCGAGAGGGCCGCCACCTGGGTGCCGGTGGCGGCCGCCTGCGCGACCAGGAAGGCCAGCGTCTCTTCCGGCAGGTTGGCATCGACAACCCAGAAATCGCCGGCTGCCGGTGCCGCGGCGGCAGGGCCGACCACGGCCGGGGTCAGTTCGGTGCAGATTTCCATGTCGGCAATGCCGATGAACAACTCGCCCTTGTCGTCGAATGCGGCGTGATAGCCGGCGGTCGGCATCTCAGCCGACGTGCCGATATCCCGGCCATCGACACCGGCTGCGGTGCAGGCGGCGATGATCGCTTCGCCATCTGAATCGTCGCCGACGCGGCTCACCAGGCGGGTCGCGATGCCGAGGCGGGCGATGACGCAGGCGACGTTGAAGCCGACGCCCCCGGACTGGCGGTGGGCCCGGCCGGGATTGGAGGCGCCCTTGACCGGCGGACCGAAACTCTGCGCGATGCGGTCGATGGTGGCGCCGCCGAAAACGGTCACACCATCGAAACGGCGAAGTGGTTGATCCATGATCGTCGCTCCTCGGGCCCCCCGGCCTGCATGGCGCGGATCATATGAGCCGCGGACGGCGTGGACGCAAGGGTTCGGCATTTCCCCGAGGTGCCGGCCCGGGCTTAGGATGGGGGAGGACGACTCGAAGGTAACCCGGCGGATTCAGCCGCCGACGGAAGCGGACGTGCACTCCCCATGACCAGTCCCAAGCCATCGCCGACATCACTCCCGGCACGCGTGCCGGCGCCACCCGACCCGCGCCTGCGCCAGACGCCGCTGCCGGACTTCCAGCCGAAGCCTGCCGCGGAAGATCCCGGTGCGCCTGAGCGCATCGCAGCGATCCTGGCGAGCCCGACCTATCGCTCGGCCGACGACGATCCCGATTTCCTTGCCCGCGGCGAGGTGCGCGGCGTCCGCCTGCAGCTTGATTATCTCAAGGCGGAGAAGCTGCTCGAGGAAAAGGGCATCCACCATACGGTGGTCATCTTCGGCTCGACGCGCATTGCCGAGCCGGGCACTGCGGCCAAGCGCGTCCAGGAGCTGGAGGCGGCGCTCGCTGGCGCACCGGACGATGGCGATCTCACCCGCCGTCTTGCGGTCGCCCGGCGCATCCTTGCCAAGAGTCGCTATTACGAGGTCGCCCGCGCCTTCGGCCGGCTGGTCTCCTCCTCGCACCTGCTTTTCCGCGGTCATCCCCTGGTGGTCACCACCGGTGGTGGGCCGGGCATCATGGAGGCGGCCAACCGCGGCGCCTTCGATGCGGGCGCACCCACCGTCGGCCTCAACATCACGCTGCCGCGCGAGCAGTTCCCCAATCCCTATGTGACGCCGGAGCTTTGCTTCCGCTTCCATTATTTCGCCTTGCGCAAGCTGCATTTCCTGCTGAGGGCCAAGGCGCTGGTCGCCTTTCCCGGCGGTTTTGGCACGTTCGACGAGCTGTTCGAACTGCTCACGCTCATGCAGACGCGCACCATCAAACCGATGCCGGTGGTGCTGGTCGGCGAGGAATACTGGCGCGGCGCCGTCGACTTCGATTATCTGGCCGACGAGGGCGTCATCGACGGGGAGGACCGCGACCTGTTCTGGTTTGCCGATACGGCCGAACAGATCTGGGAGGGGATTCTCTCCTGGCACGCCGCCAATGGCGAGCCACTGAAGCCGGCAACGTAACCGCTTCCCCGCTCACCGGAGGATTTGTCCCTTGAAGATCTCCTTCCACGGTGCCGATCGCACCGTCACCGGCTCCTGTCACCTGATCGAGGCGGCAGGCAAGCGCATCCTGGTCGATTGCGGCATGTTCCAGGGAAGCCGCGAGCTCGCCGAGGACAATGCCGAGCCCTTCGGCTTCGAGCCACAAGCGATCGACGTGGTGCTGCTCACCCACGCTCATCTCGACCATTGCGGGCGGCTGCCACTGCTGGCCAAGCGCGGCTTCACCGGCGAAATCATCGCCACTGGCGCCACGCGCGCTCTGGCGCGGCTGGTGATGCTCGATTCGGCCCGCCTGCAGGAGGAAGACGCCGAGCGCAACAAGCGCCGGCGTGCGCGCCACCGGGGCGACGAGGGCGACGCCGCCGGGCCGCTCTACACCGTGCTCGATGCCATGAACGTGCTCGAATATTTCGGCCGCACGGCCCATTACGATCAGCCGCTCGACGTGGCGCCGGGCATCCGCGCCACCTTCTTCGACGCCGGCCACATCCTCGGCTCGGCCTCGATCCTGCTCGAACTGGAAGAGAAGGGCACCCGCCGGCGGCTGGTCATGTCGGGCGACATCGGCAATGCGGGACGGCCGCTGCTCAATCCGCCCAAGCAGCCGCCGCAATGCGACGCGGTGGTCATGGAGACCACCTATGGCGACCGCAACCACAAGCCCTTCGGTCCGTCGGTGGAGGAGTTCTATTCAGCGATCGAGGAGACCTTCAAGCGCGGCGGCAATGTGGTGATCCCGACCTTCGCGCTGGAGCGCGCCCAGGAACTGCTCTATGCGCTGCACGACGCGATGGATGACGGCCGGCTGCCGAAGTCGATCCAGGTCTTTCTCGATTCGCCGATGGCGATCACCGCCACCGACATCTTCCGCCGCCATCATGAGGGCCTGTCGGACGAAGTCGCCGATCTCTTCGGCGAAGGGCGCGATCCGCTGTCGGTGCCGGGACTGCATCTCACCCGCGAGACCTCCGATTCCATGCACATCAACAAGATCAGCGGCGGCGCCGTCATCATGGCGGGCTCCGGCATGGCGACCGGCGGGCGCGTGCGTCATCATCTGAAGCACAATCTCTGGCGCGCCGATGCCGGCGTCATCTTTGTCGGCTTCGCGGCGGAAGGCACGCTTGCCCGCATCATCATCGACGGAGCGAAGCGCGTGCGCATCTTTGGCGAGGAAATCCCGGTCAAGGCGCAGGTCTATACGATCAACGGCTTCTCGGCTCATGCCGGTCAGCAGGAGCTTCTCGCCTGGCACAGGTCGGCGCGGGCGGAACGCACCTATCTCGTCCATGGCGACGAAAAGGTGATGCAGACCTTCGCCCCGATGCTTCAGGACACCGAGGCGGTGATGCCGGCGATGAATCAGGAATTCGAGCTATAGATGCGCCCATGGACGATGACGACGACATTGGTGACCTGACCCATGCGGCGCCGGCCTATAAGCGGGCGCTGTGGATCGTTACCATCCTCAATATCGGCTACGGCCTGATCGAGGGCGGTGGCGGCTTCCTTGCCGGCTCGCAGGGGCTGAAAGCCGACGCCCTCGACTTTCTCGGCGACGGCACCATTACCCTTCTCGGCCTCATTGCCATTGGCTGGGGGCCCGCCTGGCGGGCGCGCTCGGCCCTGCTGCAAGGCATCTTTCTCGCCCTTATGGGGCTCGGCGTGCTCGTTGCCACGATCTGGCGGGTGTTCGTCGCCCATGTTCCCCAGGCCGAGCTGATGGGCGCCTTCGCCATTGTCGCTCTGGTGGTCAACGTCGTCTGCGCGGTCATTCTGCTCAAACACCGCGAAGGCGACGCCAACGTGCAGGCGGTGTGGCTGTTCAGCCGCAACGATGCGCTGGGCAATGCGGCCGTCGTCGTGGCGGCCGTTCTGGTGGCGGCAACGGGAACGCCATGGCCCGATCTCGTCGTTGCGGCGGCGATGGCCGCGCTCTTCCTGCAATCGTCGTGGCGCATCATTGCTGGGGCCCGGCGGGAACTGGCGGAGTTGGGCTGAGCGTGGCCGAGCCAGGCCTCGTGCAGCGCCTCAAAGGCTGGGCCCGAACCATCAAGGTCGACGTGATGGCGCTGTGGCTGGCGGCGCGAGATGAGCGCACGCCATGGTACGCCAAGGCCGTCGCCGCCGCGGTTGCCGCCTATGCCCTGTCGCCTATCGACCTCATCCCGGATTTCATCCCGGTGCTCGGCTATCTCGACGATCTCATCATCGTGCCGCTCGGCATCCTCATCGCCGTCCGCCTGATCCCGCCCGAGCTGATGGCGGAATTTCGCCACGATGCCGCCAGTCGCGTGCGCCCGGTCAGTACCGTCGCCGCCGTCATTGTCGTCGCCGTGTGGGTCGCTATCGCCGCCGTCCTGCTGGTGTGGCTGATTTGACCCCGGCCCGCCAGCGCAAATGGCGCCATCTCGCTGCCGCTAGCCGGCGCGGCGTGCGTGCGACCGCAGATGGCCCGGGCGCTTGGCGGGCTCGGACAAGGCTTCGATCTCTGCCTCGACCAAGCGAAGGCCTTCCGCGAGATCGTACCACCAGGCCTCGGTGCCGGCGGCACCATCTTCGTCGGGCCGGCTATCCATGGCCCGCGCCGCGGACGCCCAGTCCGACAGGATCTCCATCTTCTCATCGCTGGTGAGATTCGGGTCGAGAACCAAGTCCCACGGGTCGGCGAGGTCGGTCCGCCTGGTTTCGAGATAGGGGGACGCGCACTCCGTCGCGCCTCTCCGGTTGAGGGGGCGACGCACGGGAACGATGTCGGCCACGGTCTGATCCTCCCGGGTTGGAGGCGACCCTCAAGGACGCGACGGCCACCTCAACTGCGGCTAACAACGCGCCTGGCGGCACTGTAAGCACACGAATCCGGAGGAATTGCGTCCGGCTCTTGCGCATATAGAACAAAACGTGTACAAACCCAATCACGCCGTCGGGGGCGCGAATCCCTTTGCAACATTTGATCACCCCCGGTGCCTGTGGAACAAGGAGCATCTACAATGGCCGCATCGCCGCTTCGTGTGATCGAGGGAAATGGAATGGACAAGTCGAAAGCGCTCGACGCGGCGCTCAGCCAGATCGAGCGGGCCTTCGGCAAGGGCTCGATCATGCGGCTCGGCCAGAACGAGGCGACGGTCGATGTGGCTACCGTGCCCACCGGCTCGCTTGGCCTCGACATCGCGCTCGGCATCGGCGGCCTGCCGCGCGGCCGCGTCGTCGAGATCTACGGGCCGGAATCCTCGGGCAAGACGACCTTGGCGCTGCACGTCGTGGCGGAAGCCCAGAAAGCCGGCGGTATCTGCGGCTTCATCGATGCCGAGCATGCGCTCGATGCCGGTTATGCCCGCAAGCTCGGCGTCAAACTCGACGATCTGCTGATCTCCCAGCCCGACACCGGCGAGCAGGCGCTGGAAATCACCGATACGCTGGTGCGCTCCGGCGCCGTCGACGTGCTGGTGGTGGATTCGGTGGCGGCGCTGACGCCGCGCGCCGAAATCGAGGGTGAGATGGGCGACCAGCTCCCCGGCCTGCAGGCGCGCCTGATGAGCCAGGCGCTGAGGAAGCTCACCGGCTCCATTTCGCGATCCAACACCACCGTCATCTTCATCAACCAGATCCGCATGAAGATTGGCGTGATGTTCGGCAATCCGGAGACGACCACCGGCGGCAATGCGCTGAAATTCTATGCCTCCGTCCGCCTCGACATCCGCCGCATCGGCTCGATCAAGGAGCGCGACGAGGTGGTCGGCAACCAGACCCGTGTCAAGGTGGTCAAGAACAAGCTGGCGCCGCCGTTCAAGCAGGTCGAGTTCGACATCATGTATGGCGAGGGCATCTCCAAGACCGGCGAGCTGGTCGATCTCGGGGTCAAGGCCGGCATCGTCGAGAAGTCGGGCGCGTGGTTCTCCTATGACAGCCAGCGCCTCGGCCAGGGCCGCGAGAACGCCAAACAGTTCCTGCGCGACAATCCCGAGATCGCCAACCAGATCGAGAAGGCGATCCGTGCCAATGCCGGGCTGATCGCGGAGAAATTCCTCGAGAAGGGCGGCCCGGAGGAGGACAGCAGCGAGGAGACGGGCGAAGTCTAGCCTCGGCGGAGCGCGTCATGGACCAGCGGGTCAGCCTCATCACCCTTGGCGTCGCTGACCTTGGCCGGTCGTTGCGCTTCTATGAGGCGCTTGGATGGAAGCGCGGCAACAGTGACGAGGGCGTCGTCTTCTTCCAGATCCCCGGCGCCGTCTTCGCCTTGTGGTCGCGCGCCTTGCTTGCCGAGGATGCCCGGGTGGCCGACACCGGTGCCGCCTTCGGTGGGATTGCGCTGGCCTATAACGCCCGCTCCAAGGCGGAGGTCGACCAAGTGATGGCGGAGGCCGTGGCTGCCGGCGCAACCATCCGCAAGCCGGCGGAGGATGTCTTCTGGGGCGGTTATTCCGGCTATTTCACCGATCCCGACGGCCATCTCTGGGAGGTTGCCTGGAATCCGGGCTGGTCGCTCGACGCGGAAGGCCGGGTGAGCCTTTCCTCCTGAAAACCGTCTAATTATGGACATTGGCGCCGCCGGGGCTGTAGAACCCGGCGGTCGCGGCCTTGCCGCTTTTTTCCCAGAGCTCCCGACGGTCATGAGTAGCGTCAACGACATCCGGTCTCAATTTCTTGGCTTCTTCGAGAAGAACGGCCACACGCCGGTCGCGTCGAGCCCGCTGGTGCCGCGCAACGACCCGACGCTGATGTTCACCAACGCCGGCATGGTCCAGTTCAAGGACTATTTCACCGGCCGGTCGAAGCCGTCTTTCCCGCGCGCCACGACGTCGCAGAAATGCGTGCGCGCCGGCGGCAAGCACAACGATCTCGACAATGTTGGCTACACCGCCCGGCATCACACGTTCTTCGAGATGCTCGGCAATTTTTCCTTCGGCGACTATTTCAAGGAACAGGCGATCGAACTCGCCTGGGATCTGGTCACCAAGGAGTTCGGCCTGAACAGGGACAAGCTCCTTGTGACGGTCTACATCGATGACGATCACGCTTTTGACTTGTGGAAGAAGATCGCGGGTTTCCCGGACGAGAGGATCATCCGTATCGCGACGAGCGCCAATTTCTGGCAGATGGGCGACACGGGGCCGTGCGGGCCATGCTCGGAGATTTTCATCGATCAGGGCGAGGACGTCGCAGGAGGTCCGCCGGGCAGCCCGGACGAGGATGGCGACCGGTTCCTTGAATTCTGGAACCTGGTCTTCATGCAGTACGAGCAGCTCCCGGGCGGCGAGCGCGTCGACCTGCCGCGGCCGTCGATCGACACCGGGATGGGGCTGGAGCGCGTCGCGGGGATCTTGCAAGGCGTCAAGAACGTCTACGACATCGACCTGTTCCGCACATTGATTTCGGCCTCGGTCGACATCATCGGGGTGCCCGCCGTTGGCAAGAACGTCGCAAGTCATCGCGTCATCGCGGACCACCTGCGCGCGACGAGCTTCCTGATTGCCGATGGCGTGCTGCCCTCCAATGAGGGGCGCGGCTATGTGCTGCGCCGCATCATGCGTCGCGCCATGCGCCATGCCCATCTGCTTGGTGCGTCGGAGCCAGTCATGTTCCGCCTGGTGCCGGTGCTGGTCGCCGAGATGGGCCACGCCTATCCCGAGTTGGTGCGCGCCGAAGCGCTGATCGCCGAGACGCTGAAGCTGGAGGAGACCCGCTTCCGCCGCACGCTGGCGCGCGGCCTCACCCTGCTCGACGAGGCGACCGAGGGGTTCGCTTCCGGCGCGACGCTTGCGGGCGATGTCGCCTTCCGCCTTTACGACACCTTTGGTTTCCCGCTCGACCTCACCCAGGACGCGCTCAAGAGCCGCGGTATTGCGGTCGATCTTCCCGGCTTCGAAACGGCCATGGAGAAGCAGAAGGCCGAGGCGCGCGCCTCCTGGGCGGGCTCAGGCGAAGCACAGACGGAGCCGATCTGGTTCAAGCTTCGCGAGTCGTTCGGCGCCACCGAGTTCCTCGGCTACGGCACCGAGACGGCCGAGGGCGAGATCCTTGCTCTGGTCAAGGCCGGCGACGCGGTGCCTGAGGCCAAGGCAGGGGAGGAGATCGCGGTCGTCCTCAACCAGACGCCCTTCTATGCCGAGTCCGGTGGCCAGGTCGCCGATACCGGCGTCATCGAGAGCGCCAATGGCGGGCGCGTCGCGGTTGAGAACGTGCAGAAACGGGCCGACGGGCTCTTAGTCCATGTCGGCACGGTCGCGGCGGGCAAGGTCGCCGTCGGCGATCCCGTGCGGCTCGTGGTCGACCATCCGCGGCGCACCATGATCCGCGCCAACCATTCCGCCACCCATCTGCTGCATGCGGCGTTGCGCAACGTGCTCGGCACCCATGTGGCGCAGAAGGGCTCGCTGGTGGCGCCTGATCGCCTGCGCTTCGATTTCTCTCACCAGAAGCCGATGGACGATCATGAGATCGAGGCAGTTGAAGACCTCGCCAACGCGGTGGTGCTCGAGGACGCGCCGGTGGTGACCCGGCTGATGGACCGCGAGGAGGCGATCCATTCCGGCGCCATGGCGCTGTTCGGCGAGAAGTACGGCGACGAGGTGCGTGTCGTGTCGATGGGCACCATGCCCGACGATCCGGCAGGCCGGACCTATTCCACCGAACTCTGTGGCGGCACTCATGTCGGGCGCACTGGCGAGATCGGCCTGATCGCGCTGGTCAATGAGGGCGCGGTCGCTGCCGGCGTCAGGCGCATCGAGGCGCTCACCGGACAGGCGGCGCGCAAGCACCTGGCCGAGCAGGAGAAGCGTCTCAAGGCCATCGCCATGGCGCTGAAATCGCGGCCGGACGAAGCGGCCGAGCGGGTTCAGGGGCTGGTCGAGGAGCGGCGCAAACTCGAGCGCGATCTGGCCGATGCACGCAAGAAGCTCGCCATGGGCGGCGGCGCGGCCGGCGGCGTCGATGGCAACGCGATCGTCGATGTCGGCGGCGTCAAGTTCTTCCGCCTGGCGGTGTCGGATGTGGCCATGAACGACCTCAAGGCGCTTGCCGACGAGGGCAAGGCCAAGGTCGGCTCGGGCGTCGTTGCCATCGCCAACGCCACCGTCGAGGGCAAAGGCAGCCTGGTCGTCGGCGTCACAGGTGATTTGACGAATTGCTTCAACGCGATTGATCTGGTGCGCAAGGGCGCTGAGGCGCTTGGCGGCAAGGGCGGCGGCGGCCGGCCCGACCTGGCGCAGGCCGGCGGACCGGACGGCAGCAAGGCCGACAAAGCGCTTGATGCGATCGCGGAGGTGCTCGCGGGCGGGTGAGGCGATGAGGCGGGGCGGACAAACCGGGGCGGCGCAACAGCACGCCGCAGGTCGGCCGTGAGGCACCCGCGCACCCGCGTTGCCAAGGCCAGCCGGACTGCGGTCGTCATTGGCCGGGTCCGCAAGCGCACCTTCGAGGTGCTGGAGGATGCGCGGCGCGACGATCCGCTGAGCCGCGTCGTCGATCTTGCGCTGGTCGTGCTGATCACGGTCAATCTGGTGGCGGTGGTGCTGGAGTTGGTGCCGGCGCTGTCGGTCCGCTTTCACGACGTCTTCGTCGTCATCGAGATCGTCTCGCTGGTCGTCTTCACGGTGGAATATGCGGCGCGCATCTGGGCGGCGATGGACCATCCGCTGCGTCCGCGGCGCTACCTGCCGCCGTGGCTCGGCTACATGGTCAGCGACTCGGGCCTGGTCGACCTGTTGGCGGTGGTGCCGTTCTGGGTCGCCCTCTTCGCCGCCGCCGACCTGCGCGTCCTGCTCGTCTTCCGCATCGTGCGCTTCCTCAAGCTGGCGCGCTATTCGCCGGCCATGCGCTCGCTGCTCGACGCGCTCTATGCCGAGCGCCGGGCGCTGTTCGGCTGCGTCGTCATCCTGCTCGGCGCCACGGTGGTCGCAGCCTCGATCATGCATGTGATCGAGGGACAGGCCCAGCCGGACAAGTTCGGCACGATCCCCGACGCCATGTGGTGGGCGATCGTGACGCTGACGACGACCGGCTATGGCGATGTCGTGCCGATCACGCCGCTCGGGCGCGTCGTCGGCGGGTTCACGGTGCTGATGGGCATTCTCATGCTGGCCCTTCCGGTCGGCATCGTCGCCACCTCTTTCGCCAACGAGGTCCACCGGCGCGATTTCGTCATCACCTGGGGCATGGTGGCGCGCGTGCCGATCTTTGCCGGCCTCAACGCCGGGGAAATCGCAGACGTCATGCGCCTGCTGTCGGCGCAGAAGGTGGAGCCGGGCGGCGTCATCGTGCGGCGGGGAAACGAAGCGCGGGCGATGTATTTCATCGCCGCCGGTGAGGTCGAGATCGAGCTGCCGGACGAGAAGGTGCGGCTTGGCGTCGGCCATTTCTTTGGCGAGATCGCCGTCCTGCGCCGTGCCCGCCGCTCGGCCACGGTCATTGCGGTGACGCGCACCAATCTTCTGGTGCTGGACAGCGCCGATCTGCACGCGCTGATGGAGCGCGATTCGCGCTTTGCTGAGCGCGTGCGCGAGGTCGCGCGTGGCCGTGTCGGTCACGAGGTGGTCACCCCGCGCGGCGACATCGTCGCCGAGGAGATCGACGAGAAGGACAGCTGAGCCGCCAGGGCTCATCGGCCGAGCCGAAACCGGCTATACCCGTGTCATGGGCGAAGGCGATTGGATCAGGGAACTGATGATCGTGCTGGCGACCGCGGGCGTGGTCGTGCCGTTGTTCGGTCGGCTGCGCTTCGGGCCGGTGTTGGGTTTCCTGATCGCCGGCGTGGTCCTCGGGCCGGGCGGCCTCGGCCACTGGAGCGCGCAGTTTCCCTGGCTGGCCCTGGTCACCTTTTCCGATGCCGAGCATGTGCGCCCCTTCGCCGAGATGGGCGTCGTCTTCCTGCTCTTCCTGATCGGACTGGAGTTCTCGCTCGACCGGCTGTGGGCGATGCGGCGCACGGTGCTCGGCATCGGCTCGCTGCAGGTCTTCCTGTCGATGCTCATCATCGGCGCCACTGCCGCCTGGATCGTCGGCGGGGTGGCTGTGCCACTGGTCGTCGGCATGGCGCTCGCCTTGTCGTCAACGGCCATCGCCTCCCAGATCATGATCGAGACGCGCCGCTTCGCCGCGCCGATCGGACGGTTGTGCATCGGCGTGCTGCTCTTCCAGGACCTGATGGTCGTGCCGATCGTCATCATCGTCGGCCTCATCGGCGGCGACAGCGTGGCGATCCCCAGCGCCCTGCTCAGGGCAATCGGGCTGGCGATCGTCGCCGTGGCGGTGATCCTGACCGTCGGGCGCTTCGTGGTGACGCCGCTGATGCGCCTTGCCGCGGCGACCGGCAGCCGCGAGCTCGTGGTTGCCATCGCCCTGTTCCTGGCGGTCGGCACCGGTCTCCTGACAGAGGCGGCCGGCCTGTCGGCGGCGCTCGGAGCGTTCCTCGCCGGCATGCTGCTTGGCGATGGCGAGTTCCGCCACCAGATCGAGGTCGAAATCGAGCCGTTCAAGGGCCTGTTGCTCGGCCTGTTCTTCATGACGGTTGGCATGAGCTTCGATCTGGCGAGGCTCAGTTCCGATCTCCTGCCGGTATTCGCGGGGGCGGTAGCGCTGCTCGCCTGCAAGTGGGTCGCCATCTACGGCGCGGCGCGGCTCTTCCGGGTGGAGAGGGCAGTAGCGGTCGAGGCGGCTTTCGTGCTCGCCGGCGCCGGCGAGTTCGCCTTCGTGGTCTTCACGTTGGCGCGGCGGGCAGGGGTGCTGCCGCCCGATCTCTATCAGTTCGTGCTGTCGGTAACGGCGCTTTCCATGCTTGCGACGCCCGCTATGGCGATGATCGGGCGGCGGATCGGTTCGCGCTTGGCCGCCCGCCAGGATAGCGTCCGTCATGGGGCCGGTCCGGCCAGCGCCGCGCTTGCCGATCACATCGTGATCGGCGGTTTCGGCCGCGTCGGGCGGGCGGTCGCCCGCCTGCTCGATGCCACCGGCATCGCCTATGTCGCGCTCGACCTCAATGCCGACCGGGTGGCCAAGGCGCGCGCCAGGGGCCGGCCGGTGTTCTACGGCGATGCCAGCCGCACCGAGATCCTGAGGCAGGTCGGCGGCGCAGCGGCGCGCGCCTTCGTGGTGACGCCGGACGCGCCCCTTGCGGCCGAGCGCATGGTGCGGGCGATCCGCGCCGCGTGGCCGAATGCCGCCATCTATGCCCGCGCGCTCGACGCCGACCACGCGCAGCGCCTGATGGAGGCGGGCGCGACCAGCGTGGTGCCGGAAGCGCTGGAGGGCAGCCTGCAACTCGGCGGACGGGTGCTCGCCGGCAGCGGCCTGCCGGACGATGCGATCGATGCCTATCTGGCGGTGCAGCGCGAGGCCGAGATCCGGCGGCTGGTCGATCCGCCGCCGCCGGTGGAACCCGCCGGACGGGTCGAGAAACGGAATTGATCCTATCTGACCACCAAAGGCTTTAGCGTCCGGCAAGCGCCGGAGCGATGCGGTCGACCCGGTTGGTCCAGATCAGCCCGTCGAAGCGGGATGGCACCCGTTCGAGTTCGGCGGGCGTGTCGATGCCGCTGGAGAAGCCGCTGCCGTCATAGCTGCCGAGGAGCACGACGTGCGTGCCCACGGCCGCAAGCCGGGCGGTGAGCCGGTCGGGAAAGCCCCAGGCGAAACGCGCATAGTCGAGCGGCACCATGAACAGCGTGTTGCGGCAGGCGGTGGGCACAATACCGAGCCAGCCGATGAGCTCGTAGCGGATCAGGCATTGCTTTGCGGCGTCGGTGGCAAGCACCGTCATGTCGGGCAGGGCCGCCGCCAGGGCGTCGATGGCCTTGCCACCACCATAGACCTGGATCAGCGCGCGCCGCGCGGGCGAAAGCGCCGCCAGCCGGGCGGCGAGGCGGCGGCCCTCGTCGGGATCGTCGCTCTTGATGTTGATGAGGAAGTGTCGATCGGGGAAGGCGTCGAGCACTTCGGCAAGCGTCGGCATGAGACCGATGCCCGTCCCGCGGAAGGGGAAGCTCTTGCCGCCGTCGGCGCTATAGCCGTAGCCGATGTCGAGCGCCTTCAGCTCGGCCAGCGTGTGATCGCGGGTGACGCCGTGGCCGTCGGTGCGGCAGTCGAGCGTCCAGTCGTGGAAGACGACGAAATGTCCGTCGGTGGTCGGGTGGACGTCGAACTCGACCATGTCGGCACCCGCGGCGAAGGCCGCAGCGAAGCCGGCGATGGTGTTTTCCAGATAGGGGTGCTCCGGCGGAAAGATGCGCGCCGCCGTGCAGGTCTCGCCGGTGAGCCCTTCGCGATGGAAGGTCTGGCCGAGGCCGCGATGGGCGATGATCAGCGGCCTCGCCGAGGGATGCGGCGCCAGCAGGTTGGTGTTGAGCACGAAGGCGACGATCGCCAGCGCAAGGGCGAACAGGGCAAACAGGCGAGCGAAGCGCAGCAGGCGGCGCACGGGATGGCCCCCGGTGAAGGAGGGCCATCCTTTGCCCAGAAAAGCCGCCGAAAGAAGGGCGATCCGATCAGCCGGGCAGGCGGCCGGCGTTCTGCCGTCCGATCATCCAGCCGGGATATTCGGGCGGCAGCGCGCTGACCGCATCGAGGGTCGCCAGTTCCTCGGCCGTCAGTGCAATCTCGGTGGCGGCGATGTTGTCGTCGAGCTGGTCGGTGTTGCGCGCGCCGATGATCACCGTGGTGACGAAGGGCTGGTGCAGCAGCCAGGCGATGGCGATGCGTGCCACCGAGACGCCGCGTGCCTCGGCCATCGGCCGCATGGCGTCGACGCAGTCGAGGGCACGGTCCTTGTCGATGATCGGGAAGTCGAAGGTCACGCGGCGGGCGCCGTCGGGACCGGTGCCGTCGCGGTTGTACTTGCCCGAGAGCAGGCCGCCGGCGAGCGGGCTCCATACCATCAGCCCGACGCCCTGGTCGGCGAGCAGGGGCGCGATCTCGCGCTCCAGGTCGCGTCCGCCGATGGTGTAGTAGGCCTGCAGCGAGGCGAAGCGTGCCCGGCCGTGGTGATCTGCGATGCCCAGCGCCTGCATGATCTTCCAGGCCGCCCAGTTGGAGCAGCCGACATAGCGGACGTGACCTTGGCGCACGAGGTCATCAAGCGCGCGCACCGTCTCCTCGACGGGTGCCAGCATGTCCTGTCCGTGGATCTGGTAGAGGTCGATATAGTCGGTGCCGAGCCGCTTCAGGCTCGCCTTGACGGCATCCATGATGTGGCCGCGCGAGGCGCCACGGTCGTTGGGTCCCTTGCCGGTGGCGCCGAGGACCTTGGTGGCGAGCACGAAATCGGTGCGCGGCCGGCCGGAATTGGCCATCGCCCGGCCGGTGATCTCCTCCGACCAGCCTTCCGAATAGACATCGGCGGTGTCGATGAAGTTGACGCCGGCATCGGCGGCGCGGGCGAGGATGCGGTCGGCGGCTGCCTGGTCGACGTCGCCGATATGGGTCCAGATGCCGCCGCGGCCGCCGAAGGTCATGGTGCCGAGGCAGATTTCCGATACGAGAAGGCCCGTGCGGCCGAGAGGCTGGTAGCGCATGGTGGGTGTCCATTGCTGGGGGAAAGCGGGCGCGGAAGCGCGCGGCCGATTGACGCCATTCTAGCCCGAAGTGTCCGGACGGCAAGGCGCCGAAGGTGCTGTCTGCTACAATGCCGGCCATTCCGATCGAGGTGATGGCGATGGCAAGCTTTCTGAAACTGCTGCATCTGCTGGGGCTGGCGCTGTTTCTCGGATCGATCGTCTGCCACGTGGTGGCGAGCACGCTCGGCGGCACGCCGGGCGGCGGCGCTGAATTCATTGCGGCGCGCCGACAGATTCTGCTGGCCAGTCAATGGGTGACCATGCCAGGGCTCGGCCTTGCGGTGGTGACCGGGCTGATCATGGTTGTCCGCACACGGCGGCGGCCGCGATGGATGCTGGTCCACGGGGCGCTTGCCTGGCTCGTCGTCACTTTGGCGCTGATCGTCGTCATACCGACCGTGAGCGCCGTCCTGGACGGGGCGCTCGCGATTGCCCGGGGCAGTGGCGATGTGGCGGCCGTGGCGGCAGGCTATCAGTTGGAAAGCGCGGTCGGTGTTGCGAACATCCTGCTCGCGCTTGCCATCATGACGCTTGCCATCTGGCGCCCCCGCCTGGGGAGAGAGGCGGACGCGCAATAGGGACGGCCCGCGCTGGCGCGGGCCGCCGGGTGACGGAGCACAGACGCTCAGCCCATCGCCTTCTGCAGGTTCTCGTCGACCTTGTCGAGGAAACCTTCGGTGGTCAGCCACTTCTGGTCGGGGCCGACCAAGAGCGCCAGGTCCTTGGTCATGAAGCCGCTTTCGACGGTGGCGACGCAGACCTTCTCCAGCGTCTCAGCGAAGCGGACGAGGGCGGCATTGTCGTCGAGCTTGCCGCGATGGGCGAGCCCGCGCGTCCAGGCGAAGATCGAGGCGATCGAGTTGGTCGAGGTCGCGTGGCCCTTCTGGTGCTCGCGATAGTGGCGGGTGACGGTACCGTGGGCGGCTTCCGCTTCCACGGTCTTGCCGTCGGGCGAGAGCAGCACCGAGGTCATCAGGCCGAGCGAGCCGAAACCCTGCGCGACCGTGTCGGACTGCACGTCGCCATCGTAGTTCTTGCAGGCCCAGACATAACCGCCCGACCATTTCAGCGAGGCGGCGACCATGTCGTCGATCAGCCGGTGCTCGTAGGTGATGCCGGCCGCCTTGAACATTTCGGCGAACTCGGCCTCGAAGACCTCCTGGAAGAGGTCCTTGAAGCGGCCGTCATAGGCCTTGAGGATGGTGTTCTTGGTCGACAGATAGACCGGATAGTGGCGCGCCAGGCCAAAGTTCATCGAGGCGCGGGCGAAATCGCGGATCGAGTCGTCGAGATTGTACATGGCCATGGCGACGCCGGAGCCGGGGGCATCGAAGACCTCGTGCTCGATGACCGTGCCGTCATCGCCGACGAACTTGATGGTCAGCTTGCCCTTGCCGGGATAGCGGAAGTCGGTGGCGCGGTACTGGTCGCCGAAGGCGTGACGGCCGACGACGATGGGCTGGGTCCAGCCGGGCACCAGCCGCGGCACGTTCTTGCAGATGATCGGTTCGCGGAAGATAACGCCGCCGAGGATGTTGCGGATGGTGCCGTTCGGCGACTTCCACATCTTCTTGAGGCTGAATTCCTTCACCCGCGCCTCGTCGGGGGTGATGGTGGCGCATTTGATGCCGACACCGTGCTTCTTGGTCGCTTCGGCCGCGTCGACCGTCACCTGGTCGTTGGTGGCGTCGCGGTTCTCGATCGAGAGGTCGTAGTAGAGCAGTTCAACGTCGAGATAGGGGCGGATCAGCTTGTCCTTGATCAGCTGCCAGATGATGCGGGTCATCTCGTCGCCGTCCATCTCGACGACGGGATTGGCAACCTTGATTTTGGCCATGGGCGGGGAACCTTCGGGTCTTGACTGGGAGGCGGGGGAAAGGTGGGCGTTTCCATATCAGCCGTCGCCGTGCCCGCCAAGACTTCGGGTTCGGCGAAGCTGCGGGCAGAGGCGGTCGAGTGGCCGTGCCGGGCACAGTCCACCGTGACGGCGGCCCATCAGCGACTGCCGTCAACGTGAAGAAACACCCAGAACCGGTTAGGTCAGTTCGAGAACTGCCTCGCCGGATACGGGATCGGTGACGCCCAGCCCGCCGCCGAGGTCCTCGAGCAGGTCGCGGATCTGGTCGAGGCTGGCAATCATCTCAGGGCGTGCCCTGACGATGTCTTCCATCGTCCCCCATTCGCCGATCAGGCAAAAGCTGCGCTCGCCCGTCTGGATGAGCGACGCCCTGCGGAATCCGGGCAGGTTGCTGGTGTGGAATACCCGATGATGGTCCACGAAGTCCTTCTCGCGGCCGGGTTTCACCCGAAACCGCACGACGTTGTAGGCGGTCATGACCGTTTTCCCCCACTGACACGGGAGCCGCCGGCGGCGACCCCGACCAAACCCGCACCCTAGCAGAGGAGCACGGCTACAGCGATTCCAGGCGGCGCCCGGCCATGGCGATCATCACGCAGCTCCAGCCGCTGAAGATCAGCGAAATGCCGGCCAGCGTGCCCGGTACCTCGTTCCCACCCGCCACGGGGGCAATTCCGCTCGGGCCCGGAATGCGCTAGTTAGCCCGCACCATGCCTGAACATCCCGCAAATCCCTTGGAATCCGCTGGTCCCGCCGTCGTGCTGGTCGAGCCGCAGCTCGGTGAGAACATCGGCACGGCGGCCCGCGCCATGGCCAATTTCGGCCTCAAGGACCTGCGCATCGTCAATCCGCGCGAGGGCTGGCCGAACGAAAAGGCAATCGCCGCGTCGAGCCGGGCGCCGGTGATCGCGACGGCGCGTGTCTTCGCCACGGTGGAGGAGGCAGTCGCCGACCTCGGCTATCTGCTGGCCACCACCGCGCGCTCGCGCGAGGTCGCCAAGGAAGTTGTGGGTCCGCACGCGGCGGCGGTCGCCATGCGGGCCGAGATTGCCGCTGGCACGCGGGTCGGCGTCCTCTTCGGGCGCGAGCGCAGCGGCCTCACCAATGAGGAGGTGGCGCTTGCCGACGCCATCCTCACCTTGCCGGTCGATCCGGCCTTCTCCTCGCTCAATATCGCCCAGGCGGTGATCGTGGTGGCCTATGAGTGGCGGCTGTCCGGCTTCGCCGACGAGGCGGCGAGCGTGCCGTTCACCGGCGAGGTGGCGCCGCCGGCCCCCAAGGAAAACCTGGTGCGCATGTTCGAGCACCTGGAAGGCGCGCTCGATCGCGCCGGCTTCTTCCGCCCGCCGGAGAAACGCGGCCACATGGTGCTGGCGCTGAGGGCCATGCTGCAGCGGGCGGGTTTGAGCGAACAGGAGGTGCGCACGCTGCGCGGCATGATCGCGGCGCTCGACCGGCGCCCGACACGGCCGCATGTGCTTGCCGACGGCACGGTCAGCACCGTGCGCGCGGCCGACGACGAGGGCGACGGGTGAGGCTGCTCGTCTTCGATTCAGGCATTGGTGGCCTGTCGGTCGTGCGCGAGGTCCGCCGTGCGCTCCCCGGTGCAGCCATCGACTACGTCGCCGACGATGCCGGCTTCCCCTATGGCGACTGGGCCGAGGCGGCGCTCACCGACCATGTGGTCGCCCTGGTCGGCGACCTCATCGCCCGCCACGTCCCCGACGCCGTGGTGATCGCCTGCAACACCGCCTCGACGCTGGTCCTGCCGCCGTTGCGTGCCCGCCACAGCCTGCCGATCGTCGGCACGGTGCCGGCGATCAAGCCGGCGGCGCAAGAGACGCGCTCCGGCCTGGTCAGTGTGCTGGCAACGCCCGGCACCATTCAGCGCGACTACACGCGCGCACTGATCCGCGATTTTGCCGGCCATTGCGCGGTCGAACTGGTCGGCTCGGCGCGGCTGGCGCCGCTGGCCGAGGCCCATATGCGCGGCGAGCCGGTGGACGATGCGGCTATTTTCACCGAGATCGCCCCGGCCTTCGTCGAGCAGGCCGGCCGGCGCACCGACGTCATCGTGCTTGCCTGCACCCATTACCCGTTCCTCGCCGACGCCTTCGCGCGGACAGCACCCTGGCCGGTCGCCTGGATCGACCCGGCGCCTGCGATCGCGCGCCGGGCGGCGACCGTGCTCGGCGCGGCCGCCGCAGAGGGGGCAGGCGGCGGGCAGGCGCTCCTCACCTCGGGCAGGCACTGGCCGGCGGCTCTGGAACCGATTCTGGCCGAAATCGGCCTTGAGCCGGTTTGACAGGTGGCGGACGGCCGGTTATGACCCTGCCGCCGCGTCTGGACCACCGGACGCGGTCTTTTGCGACCCGTGGGGTCAAAGGGACGCTTACCCCTTTGCTCCTGTCGGCGGGCCCTTCAAGGGCCGGCAGAGGAGGGCGCCTAACCCCGACTGAAAAAGGGATTACGCGATGACAAAGCGCGCTTCGGCGAAATACAAGATCGACCGCCGCCACGGCGAGAACATCTGGGGCCGGTCCAAGAGCCCGGTCAACCGCCGCGAATACGGCCCCGGCCAACACGGCCAGCGGCGCAAGGGCAAGGTCTCCGACTTCGGCACCCAGCTGCGCGCCAAGCAGAAGCTCAAGGGCTACTACGGCAACATTTCCGAGAAGCAGTTCAAGAACATCTACTACGAGGCCATCCGCCGCACCGGCGACACCTCCGAGCACTTGGTCGGCCTGCTGGAGAGCCGCCTCGACGCGATCATCTATCGCGCCAAGTTCGTGCCGACCGTGTTCGCGGCGCGCCAGTTCATCAACCACGGCCACATCAAGGTGAACGGCAAGCGCCTGAACATTGCCAGCTATCGCTGCAAGCCCGGCGACGTGATCGAGGTCAAGGACGCCTCCAAGCAGCTCGCGCTGGTTTTGGAAGCCACCCAGTTGCCCGAGCGCGACGTGCCGGAATATGTCGACGCCAACCACAACAAGATGACGGCGACCTTCGTGCGCGTGCCCTCGCTCTCCGACGTGCCCTATCCGGTGCACATGGAGCCGAGCCTGGTGGTCGAGTTCTACTCGCGCTAGCCGTCGCGCATACCCGCCCAGGGAATCAGAAAGGCCGCTTCGCAGGCGGCCTTTTTCGTTGGTTCAGCCGGTGAAGATCGGCTCGAGCAGCAGGGCGCCGCCTGCCACGACGATCGGGCTGCAGGCGAGCGTGGCGAACACGCCCGGACGCCAGCCGCGCCTGCGCATCACCCAGGCCGCCAGCGGGGCGGCGAGCGCAAAGACGATGAAGGCAACCAGCAGCGCCGCCGCCGGCATCTCGGGCCCGGTATTGTTGACGCCTTCGAGGACGAAGCCGGACACGCCGACAAGCAGGGCGGCGAGCGCCCAATCGATCAGCGTGGCGATGGCGAGGACAGCGACCAAAGGCAGGCCGCTAACGGCTCAGGCCGTCTCGCCCTGAGGCGCGGTGAAGGCGATGCCCTTCTCGGAGAGCAGCGGCTGCAGCTCACCCTCCTGGAACATCTCGCGGATGATGTCGCAGCCGCCGACGAACTCGCCCTTGACGTAGAGCTGCGGGATCGTCGGCCAGTTGGAGTAGTCCTTGATGCCCTGGCGGATGTCCGCATTCTCCAGAACGTTGACGCCTTTGTAGTCGACGCCGAGATAGTCGAGGATCTGCACCACCTGGCTGGAAAAGCCGCATTGCGGGAAGGTCGGCGTCCCCTTCATGAACAGGACGACATTGTTGCTCTTCACCTCATTGTCGATCCAGGCGTTGACGTCGCTCATTCGGGAGTCTCCGTTGCGCGCGGGCCGGCGCGGCCCTCTTTAGAACAAGGATAGGGCGCGGACCGGCGTTTCGCAATGCAGCATCGCGAAAGGTTGTTGTCGGCGGGCCAGCAAAGGGGGAATTCCTTGCTCTGGCCGTGTCCGGCAGGGCCTGGTTCAGTCCGGCGCGCTGGTTTGCAGGGCAAGCGCGTGCAGCGCGCCGCCCATCTTGCCCTTCAGCGCGTCATAGACGAGCTGGTGCTGTTGCACGCGGCTCTTGCCCCGAAAGACCTCGGAGACGACCTCGGCAGCATAATGATCGCCGTCGCCGGCGAGGTCGCGGATGACGACCCGCGCGTCGGGCAACGCGGCCTTGATCAGGGCCTCGATGTCGTTGGCGTTCATCGCCATGGTCGGCCTCCTTGCCGGCCGCCACCGGGATTACGGGGCGCCGCCGGCCATGTAGTCCGGGAACCAAGTCTCATAGGCTTCGTTGAGCTTTGCAATAGCGATGCCAGCCGCTTCGCCGAGCTTCAGCTCCGCGCCGCCGGTATTGCCGATCCACGGCGCGAAGACCGACTTGCCGGTGCACTCCCAGACGCGCTCCAGATCGCCGGGATGGACGGTGACCACGTAGCGGCCCTGGTCCTCGCCGAAGAAGCTCTCGACCGGGGAAATGTCGTCGAGCTGGTTGACGGTGGCGCCGATGCCTGACGCCATGGCCATCTCGGCGAGCGCTATCGCGAGCCCACCGTCTGAGCAGTCGTGCACGGCGGTGGCGATGCCGTCCCGGATGAGGCCGCGGACGAGATCGCCGACGCGCTTTTCGTGGTCGAGGTCGACCGCAGGCGGCGGGCCGTCCTCGCGCCCGGCGATCTCGCGCAGCCAGATCGAGCGGCCGAGATGGCTGCCCCACTGGTCCGGCGCGCCGATGAGCAGGATGGCGTCGCCTTCGGCCGCAAAGCCGATGCGGGCGGTGCGGGCGACGTCCGCGATGAGGCCGACGCCACCGATACAGGGGGTGGGCGGGATCGCCACGCCGTTAGTCTCGTTGTAGAGCGACACGTTGCCGGACACGACCGGGAAGGCGAGCGTCTTGCAGGCCTTGGCGATGCCTTTGATGGCCGCGGCGAAGGCTCCCATGATCTCGGGCTTTTCCGGATTGCCGAAATTGAGGTTGTCGGTAATCGCCAGCGGCTCGGCGCCGACGGCGGTCAGGTTGCGCCAGCATTCGGCGACCGCCTGCTTGCCGCCCTCGAACGGATCGGCAGCGCAATAGCGCGGCGTCACGTCGACGGAAAAGGCGAGGCCCTTGCCAGCCGAACCGACCCGCACGACGCCGGCATCGCCGCCCGGGCGCTGAAGCGTGTCGCCGCCGATCAGCGTGTCGTACTGCTCCCACACCCAGCGGCGCGAACTCATGTCGGGCGAGTTCAGAATCTGAATCAAGTCTTCGCCGCAGTCGCCTGATGCGGGAATCGATTTCGGGTCGAGCGGGGCGGGCGAGGCGGGCGCCACATGCGGCCGCTCATAGCGCGGCGCCTGGTCGCCAAGCTCCTTGATCGGCAGGTCCGCCTCCACCTTGCCCTTGTGCAGGACGCGGAAGCGCAGGTCATCGGTCGTCCTGCCGACGACGGCGAAGTCGAGGCCCCATTTGCGGAAGATCGCCTCGGCCTCAGGCTCCTTCTCGGGCCGGAGCACCATCAGCATGCGCTCCTGGCTCTCCGATAGCATCATCTCGTAGGCGGTCATGCCGGTCTCGCGGCAGGGCACGTGATCGAGATCGAGCTCGATGCCGAGGTCGCCCTTGGCACCCATCTCGACCGCCGAGGAGGTAAGGCCGGCGGCGCCCATGTCCTGGATCGCCACCACGGCGCCGGAGGCCATCAGTTCGAGGCAGGCTTCCAGAAGCAGCTTCTCGGAGAAGGGATCGCCGACCTGCACGGTCGGACGCTTCTCGTGGCTGTCGTCGTCGAACACGGCCGAGGCCATGGAGGCGCCGTGGATGCCGTCGCGACCGGTCTTCGAGCCGAGATAGACCACCGGCAGGCCGACGCCGGAGGCGCGCGAATAGAAGATGGCGTCCGTCCTGGCGATGCCGGCAGCGAAAGCGTTGACCAGGATGTTGCCGTTATAGCCGCTGTCGAAGCCGACCTCGCCACCGACGGTTGGCACGCCGAAGGAATTGCCGTAGCCGCCGATGCCGGCGACGACGCCGGCGACCAGGTGGCGGGTCTTGGGATGCTCAGGCGCGCCGAAGCGGAGCGCATTCATCGAGGCGATCGGCCGGGCGCCCATGGTGAAGACGTCGCGCAATATGCCGCCGATCCCGGTCGCCGCTCCCTGATAGGGCTCGATGAAGGAGGGGTGGTTGTGGCTCTCCATCTTGAAGATCACGGCATCGCCATCGCCGATATCGACGACGCCGGCGTTCTCGCCGGGGCCGCAGATGACCCGCGCGCCGCTGGTCGGCAGGAGCCGCAGCCAGACCTTGGACGACTTGTACGAGCAGTGCTCGTTCCACATGGCCGAGAAGATGCCGAGCTCGGTCAGGCTCGGCTCGCGGCCGATGAGTTTGAGGATGCGTTCATATTCGTCGGGCTTCAGCCCGTGGGCGGCGACGAGGTCGGCGGTGATCTTGACGGGCGCGTTCATGAACACCCCGTCCCGCCCTTGGCCCAGCGCGCGACGTCGGCGCGGATGCGGGGGCCGGCCGCCGAATCCACCAGCGGGCCGTAGACCGCGGCGGTGGAGCCGCTCGTCGCCTGCACGACAAGGGCTGGCAGGCCGGTGGGATCGGTCTTCTTGACGATGAGGATGCGCGAGACGGCGGCGTTGCGCTCCGGCGTATAGACGTAGCCGGCGAAGGTCGTGTCGCCTGGCGCGAACCAGCAGCGGCCGATGGTGTCGGCCATCCGCACCGACAGGCCGTAGGCCTCGTTGGAGAAGTCGGCGGCGCCGGTGCTGCCGCCGCCCGTCTGGCAGCCGGAGAGGGCGGTGAGGGCGGCAAGCGCCGTTGCGGCGAACAGGGCGCGGTGCATCATCATGCGGCCCTCGCCACGGCGCCGACGATGCTCTCGAACAGGCCGCGGCCGTCACTGCCGCCTTGTGCCTCCTCGATGAGGTCTTCCGGGTGCGGCATCATGCCGAGAACGTTGCGGCGCTGGTTGAGGATGCCGGCGATATCATCGACCGAGCCGTTGGGATTGGCGGCGGAGCCGCGTTCACCCGCCGCATCGACATAGCGGAAGGCGACACGGTCCTCCTCAGTCAGGCGCCTCAGCGTCTCGTCGTCGCAGCGGTAGTTGCCGTCGCCATGGGCGACCGGGCAGCGCAGCACCTGGCCCTTGCGGTAGCGGCTGGTGAACAGCGTGTCGGTGGTCTCGACCAGAAGATGCACCTCGCGGCAGATGAAGCGCAGGCTGGCATTGCGCATCAGCACGCCGGGCAGGAGCCCGGCCTCGCACAGGATCTGGAAACCGTTGCAGATGCCGAGCACGGGCACGCCGGCCGCCGCCCGCTCGGCGACGGTGCGCATCACCGGGGCACGCGCGGCGATGGCGCCGGAGCGCAGGTAGTCGCCATAGGAGAAGCCGCCGGGGAGTACGATCAGGTCGGCCGGCGGCACGTCGCTGTCGGCATGCCAGGCGATCGCCGGCCGGCTGCCGGTGACCTTCTCCAGCGCCGCGATCATGTCGCGGTCGCGGTTCGAGCCGGGAAAGAGGACAAGAGCGGATTTCACGTGTGTCGGTCCGCCGTTTGTGGGCCGCGCCAGGGAGGCGCCTCGACGGCCCAACGCTTAGCCGATTCTGCGCCGTTGGGAAGGGGCAGGGCGGCAATGAGCCCGGTTATTTCCCCGATTTGGGGACGCCGGGGCCGGCGCGGTGTCATCGCGGGCTCAGGCCCTGCAGGATCTCGTTGACGCGCTCGCTGGCGTGCCAGCGGGTGTGGCAACGCTGGCCGGGCGCATCGAACAGATAGGTCTTGCCGCCATGGGTCGTGCAGGCGTGCACCGGCCCGCCGGCGAGGTTGCGGCAGCCGAAATCACCCTCGACGATAAGAAAGTTGAGGCCGGCATGGCTGAATTCGTCCAGGTGCCCCGGAAAAGACGGGCGGGCGTCGGCAAATGCCAGCGCCTCTGGCGTGCAGGCGGTGCCGGCCGCGTCGGCGATGGTGATGACGATGGTCGTGTGGGCGCATTCAGGCGCCGTGCAGAAGACGTCGTAGCGCGTCCCGGCGCCGTTCACTTGCCAGCGATTGGCGTCGAAATGCAGCGCTAGGCCGCCGATCCAGGCGAGGCCGTTGACATGCGGCGGCTTGGCATAGGCGGCCGACGCGAAGAGGAGAAATGCGGCAAGAAAGGCCAGCGAACGCATGGTGCTCGGCAGTGTTACAGTTGCCCCGGGCCGGTTACTGCCGGGCGAATGTGGCAGAAGGCAGGGCGGGTGGCTGCTAGATCAGCTCGACGCGGTAGTCCTCGATCACCGTATTGGCAAGCAGCTTCTCGCCCATCGCCTTCAGCGTTTCCTCGGCCCTGGCCGGATCACCTTCGGCGAGGTCGATGTCGAAGACCTTGCCCTGACGCACGCCGTTGACGCCCGAAAAGCCGAGCGCGGCGAGCGCCCCTTCGATCGCCTTGCCCTGCGGGTCGAGGACGCCTTGCTTGAGCGTAACCGTGAGACGGGCCTTCATCGGCGTGCTGCCGTTTATTGCACCAGCACCGGACCGCTGCCCTTGGGCCGGTCCTGCTCGATCAGGATGCCCAGCCGTCGCGCGACCTCCTGATAGGCCTCAACCAGCCCGCCCATGTCGCGGCGGAAGCGGTCCTTGTCGAGCTTGTCCTTGGTCTGCACGTCCCACAGGCGGCACGAGTTCGGGCGAGATCTCGTCGGCGACGACGATCCGCATCATCTCGTTCTCCCACAGGCGGCCGCACTCAATCTTGAAATCGACGAGCTGGATGCCGACGCCGAGGAACAGGCCGGAGAGGAAATCGTTGACGCGGATGGCCAGCGCCATGATGTCGTCGATCTCCTGCGGGCTCGCCCAGCCGAAGGCGGTGATGTGCTCCTCCGACACCATCGGGTCCTCGAGCTCGTTGCTCTTGTAATAGAACTCGATGATCGAGCGCGGCAGCACGGTGCCTTCGTCGATGCCGAGGCGCTTGGACAGCGAGCCGGCGGCGATGTTCCTGACCACCACCTCGAGCGGGATGATCTCGACCTCGCGGATCAACTGCTCGCGCATGTTGAGCCGCCGCACGAAATGCGTCGGGATGCCCATGCGGTTCAGATGGGTGAAGATGTGCTCGGAAATGCGGTTGTTGAGGACGCCCTTGCCGTCGACGATCTCGTGCTTCTTCTTGTTGAAGGCGGTGGCGTCGTCCTTGAAGAATTGCACGAGCGTGCCAGGCTCGGGACCTTCGAACAGAATCTTGCTCTTGCCTTCATAGACGCGCCGACGCCGGTTCATGGGCACATACCGCGGTTTGTGAAAATCCATCAGAGGGTCCCAGGCGAAAAAAGCTTTATACGACAACAGCCTGTGCCCGACTCAAGCGGCCGAACGATGCCACGTGGCGGACCTTATGCGATCGGCCCGGAATGCACAATGAGCCTCGCCCGTCCGGCCGCCCTGCTGCGGCAATGATTGGGTCGCCGACGGCGTTGATTTAGGCTATGCCAGACGATATGCAAGTCCGCCCTTACCGGTAGCCGGAGCCGCACGATGACGACTTTCGACAAGCGCGAGGATGCATTCGAGAACATGTTTGCGCACGACGCCGCGCTTCAGTTCAGGGCCGAGGCGCGTCGCAACAAGCTGCTCGGCCTGTGGGCCGCGTCGCTGCTCGGCAAGACGGGTGCCGACGCGGAGGATTATGCCAAGCTGGTGATCGCCGCCGATCTCGATCATGGGGGACATGAGGACGTCTTCCGCAAGATCCGCGAGGATTTCGATGCGGCGGGCGTGGCCCAGTCCGATCATCAGATCCGCCGCACCATGGACGAGTTGTTGACCGAGGCAATCCGGCAGGTGCGCACCGAGGCGACCTAGGAAGCAGAGTTCGCAATGTCATTGCCTGCCCTCGCCGGGCGGCTCAGCAACGGCGAGACGATCTACGGCGGCTGGGTTACCATGCCCGAGCCGCTGATCGCGGAAACCATCGCACGCTCCGGATTCGACTGCGTCATTTTCGACTTGCAACACGGGTTGCTCGACACCGGTGCGGTGATGCGCGGTATCGGTGCGGTGGCGCGCATCGGCAAGCCGGCTGTGGTGCGGGTCGCGCCCGGTGACGGGGCCGCCGCCGGTCATGTGCTCGACATGGGGGCGGAAGCGGTCATAGCCCCCATGGTCAATTCGGTGGAGGAGGCGCGGCAGCTCGCTGCGGCGACCAAGTACCCACCGCTCGGCGAGCGAAGCTGGGGGCCGCTGAGGGCGATGGCGCTCGCCGGCATCGAACGATCGCAGGACTATCTGGCCAGCGCCAACCGGACCAACGTCACCTTCGCCATGATCGAGACGCATGAGGCGCTCGACGCGCGCGACGCGATCCTGGCGGTGGACGGCATCGACGGCGTCTTCGTCGGACCGTTCGACCTGTCCGTGTCGCTCACCGGCGGCCGCCTGCTGGCCCCCGACAACGCCGCCATCGACGAGCCGATCGCACAGATCGCGGCTAGCGCCGCAGCGGCGGGCAAGATCGCCGGCATCTATGCCGCGACCGCGGAGCGGGCGCGCACCTTCGGCGCTTTCGGCTACCGGTTCATCGCGCTTGCCAGCGACGAGGCGTGCCTCATGCTGGGGGCGGCCGACCTGCTTGGCGCGGTGCGTGTCTCCTAGGCGCGTCCCGGGCTTTTTTGCAACGCAGCAGGAATATGTAGATCCCGGCATTCCGGCCATCTTGCGGAAGTTTGCGGCCGAAATGACACTTCGGTGCGGCTGATTTGCCGTGCTCGGCGGGGCGACATTCGATGATCGGGGAAAAGGGGACTTGGGCCGTCCGGCTGGCGCTGGCGGCCGCGACGGTGGTGTGGCTGGCCGATGGGCCGGCGATGGCGGGCGCGCCGGACACACATGAATGGGACATCGCCTTCGGGGCGACGGTGACCAGTGACTACATTTCGCGCGGGCTTTCCAGCACCGAGCACGGCGCGGCAATCCAGCCCTGGGCGGAACTGGACATCGGCGATTTCTATGCCGGTTACTGGGGCTCGAACGTCACCTATGCCGGCACCGGCTATTGGGAGAGCGACCTCTCGGTCGGCGTGCGGCCGATGCTTGGCGCCGTCTCGTTCGACTTCGGCTACGTCTATTACGTCTACAGCAGCATGGACTATGCCTCGCCCTCGGGCGAAGCCTACGCCAAGGCATCGATCACCCCGGTCGACCCGCTGACGCTGGGGGCGGCCTTCTACGTCAATCCGGAAGACACCTCGGCGACCTATTCGGAGCTCAACGCCGCCTACGATTTCCCCCATGACATCAGCCTTTCGGGGGCGCTCGGCTTCGTCACCGGCAACGGCGATTACGGCGACTACACGACGTGGAACGTCGGTGCCTCATGGAAGCCGGTCGAGTTGGTGACGCTCGACGCCCGCTATCATGACGGTCCCGACGCCGACCGCTTCGTCGTCTCGGTGTCGTTCGATTCCACGGCCAGGTCGCTCGGCATATTCCACTAGGGCGTGGCTTCGCCGAAGACCCGGTGGAAGATCGTGTCGACGTGCCTGAGGTGGTAGCCGAGGTCGAAGAGCGCCTCGAGTTCCGATTGCGGAATCGCCTGAATCACTTGCGCGTCGTTCTTCAACAGGGACAGGAAGTCGCTGCCCTCCCGCCAGGACTGCATGGCGTTACGCTGGACCAGCGCATAAGCGTCTTCGCGGCTGACGCCTTTCTGGGTCAGCGCCAGCATGACGCGCTGGGAATGGACCAGACCGCCGAGGCTGTCGAGATTGGCCTTCATGCGCTCAGGATAGACGACCAGCCGGTCGATCATCCCGGCTAGGCGGGAAAGGGCGAAATCGAGCGTGACCGTGGCGTCCGGGCCGATCACCCGCTCGACCGAGGAATGGGAAATGTCGCGCTCGTGCCAGAGCGCCACGTTCTCCATGGCAGGGACGACCGCGGAGCGCACCAGGCGGGCGAGCCCGGTCAGGTTCTCCGACAGCACCGGGTTGCGCTTGTGGGGCATCGCCGAGGAGCCCTTCTGGCCGGCCGAGAAATATTCCTCCGCCTCACGCACCTCGGTGCGCTGCAGGTGGCGGACCTCGATGGCCAGATGCTCGATCGAGGAGGCGACGACGCCGAGCGTGGCGAAATACATGGCGTGGCGATCGCGCGGGATCACCTGGGTGGAGACCGGTTCGGGGCGCAGGCCCATGGCGCGGGCGACGTAGTCCTCGACGCGCGGGTCGACATTGGCGAAAGTGCCGACGGCGCCGGAGAGTGCCGCCGTGGCGACCTCCTCGCGGGCAGCGGACAGGCGGCGGCGGGCGCGGGCGAACTCGGCATAGAAGGTGGCGAGCTTGACGCCGAAGGTCGTGGGCTCGGCGTGGATGCCGTGGCTGCGGCCGATGGTGACGGTGTTCCTGTGCTCGAAGGCGCGACGGCGCAGTGCTTTCAGCAGGTCGTCGATATCGGCAAGCAGCAGGTCGGCAGCGCGCATGAGCTGCACGTTGAAGCAGGTATCGAGGATATCCGAGGAGGTGAGCCCCTGGTGGATAAAGCGTGCATCCGGCCCGACAATTTCCGCCAGATGGGTGAGGAAGGCGATGACGTCGTGCCTGGTCTCGGCCTCGATGGCGTCGATGCGGGCGACGTCGAAGGTGGCGTCGCGGCCCCTGGCCCACACCGTCTCGGCGGCCGATTTCGGCACCACGCCGATTTCGGCCATGGCGTCGAGGGCGTGCGCCTCGATCTCGAACCAGATGCGGAACTTGGTCGCGGGCGACCAGATCGCCGTCATGGCGGGGCGCGAGTAGCGCGGAATCATGGGACCGGCCTGCTGCGATTATCGGGGTTACGGCGCGGTCTAGCAGAGGCCGGCGGGCTTCACAATCAAGGCCGCCCGGCTGCCCACTATTGCGGCAGCGGCGCCGTCACCGCCAGGAAACGGCGATCGGGCCCCTCGAAGCCGACGGTGAACATGGAGAGGATGACGGCGAGCACCGGCGCGCCGCCGTCCGGATAGAAGGTGAGCACGTCGGAGATGGCGTAGCCGAGCGGGCAGTGGCGGCTCGACGGGATCGCCGTGTCGTCGGCAAGGGTGTGGGTGCTGCCGGTGGCGGTGGTGAGCGTCAGGCGGAAGCCGTGGAAGGGCTGGCCCATGTCGGGACAGTTCTCTGCCGGCAGCGCGATCTCGGTAAGCGCCAGATCGTAGGGGTCGCCGCCCAGGGGCATGATGATGCGCGGCAGGAAGCGGACATGATGCGGGTCGGCGGAAACCTCGGTCGGCGGGTTGCTGGCAACCAGATTGCCGGGAGCGCCGACATGGCGGGCCGCAAGAATTGGCTGCGCCTTGCCGCGGGCCTCTGCGCGGGTCCGCTCGAGGGCGGCCAGCTCTGTGTGGGTGAGCACGCACACCGGCGTGCCGGATACCCAATCGTCGCTCGCCGTATCGATCACGTAGATGTTGGAATAGGGGAAGCCGGAGCCGTCCTGGACGCCGTATTCCTCGAAGGCAAAGGTGGCGCCGTCGGGCGAGAAGCCGAGAATGTCGCGTGCCGCGTAGTCGCCGGCGAGGGCCGCGCCGCAGGAAAGCGCGGTGGCGATCAGGCTGCCGGCCAGGGCGCCCGCCGAATGCATGGCTAAACCACGATGCTTTCGGCGGCGCGCCGGAGCGCGGCGATGTTGTCCCGGTAGGCCGCGGCGCCGCCCTCGAACACGGCCGTGCCGGTGACCAGCACGTCGGCGCCGGCCTCGGCAATCGACCGGGCGTTCTGTGGCTCGATGCCGCCGTCGACCTCAATGAGGATGTCGCGGCCCCCGATCATCGAGCGGATCTCGGCGATCTTGGCGAGCGACTCGGGAATGAACGACTGGCCGCCGAAACCCGGATTGACGCTCATCACCAGGACGAGGTCGGCGAGGTCGAGGACATAGGCCAGGGCGCTTGCCGGCGTCCCCGGGTTGAGCGTCACGCCGGACTTCTTGCCGAGTGCGCGGATCGTCTGCAGCGAGCGGTGGAGGTGCGGCCCCGCCTCGACATGGACCGTCATGCGGTCGGCCCCGGCCGCGGCGAAGGCGGCGAGGTAGGGATCGGCAGGGGCGATCATCAGATGGACGTCGAGCGGCTTCCTGGTGTGCGGCCGAATCGCCTTCACCACACCCGGCCCGATGGTGATGTTGGGCACGAAATGGCCGTCCATGACATCGACGTGAATCCAGTCCGCCCCAGCCGCGTCGACTGCGGCAACTTCCTCGCCCAGCCGGGCGAAATCGGCGGAGAGAATCGACGGTGCGATCAGAACTCGGCGGTCCATGAGATCGGCGGTATCATGCAAGCCCGCCGGGTGCAATCACAAGGGCGGCTGAAGTCCCCGTGCGATGGCCGAATGCGGACGACGCCCGGCGCGGTCGCTGTGCGGGGACCCGCTCGAATTTGGGGAGGTCACTGATGAGCCAGGAATTCTTCTGGTTGGCGCTGACGGTTGCGATGACCGGTCTGATCTGGGTGCCCTACATCCTCGATCGCATCGCCACGCGCGGGCTGATGGCTACCTTCGCCAATCCGGATCCGGACCTGCCGGCGCAATCGGACTGGGCCGAACGCATGAAGGCGGCACACTACAATGCGGTCGAGAACCTGATGGTGTTCGCGCCGCTGGTGCTGATGCTGCATGCGCTCAACATCTCGACGGCGGCGACGGTGGCGGCGGCGGCAACCTATTTCTGGGCGCGACTGATTCACCTGGTGGTCTACACCATGGGTATTCCGGTGGTGCGCACGCTGGCCTTCGCGGTCGGCTTTTTCGCACAGGCGGTGCTGCTGTTGGCGGTGTTCGGCGTCATGTGATGATTTTTGTGGGGGCCATTAATCGTCCGCTAACCATGTGGCGGCATAGTGATCCTCGCGGATAGGTACTGCGTACCGCACTGGTTTCACCGCCCCGGCCTGTGACGGCCGGGGCGGTGTTTTCGCGTTTGGGCGGGGATGGCGGACGCCGCCGGGTGCGGCCCGAACTTCACTGCCGGCGCTGCTCGCCGATACGCCGGTCAAGGCAGCGGAGCTCGCGATCGACTAGCCGAATTTCTCACGCCAGGTGGGCAGCAGATCGCCCGGCGCCGGCGTTGCCTCATAGACGGCGCGGGCGATGGCGCGGGCCATGCACGCCGCGCCGGCAGCACCGATGGCGACGAGGTCCGTCGTTGCCGCCGACCGGCCGGTCGCGATCGAGAAGATGATGTCGCCGTCATAGGGCGTGTGAGCCGGCCATAGGGCGCGGGCAAAGCCGTCATGGGCCATGGTGGCGAAACGCTTGGCCTGCGGCTTGTCGAGCCGGGCGTCGGTGGCGACCACCGCGATGGTCGTGCTCGCCCGCTCCGCCTGTCCCTTGTAGTTGAGCGCCGTGGCCGCGGCGGGGAAGGGCACCGGGGGCCCGAGCCCGCCGAACTCGCCATCGCGCTCAAAGGGGGCGGCCCAGAAATGGCGCGTATCGCCGACGGTCGCCTGACCGACGGCGTTGACGGCGACCAGGGCGCCGACAATGACGCCGTTGTCGAGGCGCATGGAGGCCGAGCCGAGGCCGCCTTTGAGGTTGACGGTGGTCGCGCCGGCACCGGCGCCCACGCTGCCGATGGCGAAGTCGGCGGCGGCGGCATCGAAGGCGGCGCGGCCGAGCGCTGGATAGGGCGTGACATCGCCCCAGTTCTTGTCGCCGCCGTTAAGGAGATCAAAAAGGATTGCCGCCGGCACGATCGGCACGCGGGCCGACCCGATGGCGAAGCCGCGGCCCTGAGCGGCAAGTGCCGGCATGACGCCGGTGGCGGCGTCGAGGCCGAAGGCGGAGCCGCCGGAGAGCACCACCGCATCGATCGTCCCGACCGAGTCCTCCGGGCTGAGCAGATCGGTCTCGCGCGTGCCGGGATAGCCGCCCATGACGTGACCGGAGGCGATGGCCGGCGCGTCGCAGATGACGACCGTGACGCCCGACTTGAGCCGGACATCGTCGGCATTGCCGACGCTGAGGCCGGGAACGTCGGTGATGAGGTTCTTCAACGAAGGGCTCTCCCGCTGGTCGCCAAGCCGTCAGCCGCCGTCGGGGATCAGCCGCCCGTCGTGCCATCGATAGAGAACGAAGCCGGGCAGGGACATGTCGCCCTTGCCGTCGAAGGTGAGGTCGCCGAGCACGGTGGTGAAGGTGCGGCTGTCCATCGCCTTGACGACGGCGTCGAAATCGTTCGAGTGGGCGGCCCTGGCGGCCTGCGTCCAGACCTGGACGGCGGCATAGCTGGGCAGGATATATCCCTCCGGCTCGACGCCGCTGGCACGGAACGCCGCTACCACGTTGGCCGCGCCGGGGTTCTGGCGCGCGTCCGGCGTGAAGGTGACCAGCGTGCCCTCGGCCGCATCGCCGGCAACGTCGCGGTACTCGTTGGTGACCAGCGCGTCGGGGCCGACGATCACCGTATCGAGGCCGGAGGCGCGGATCTGGCGGGCGATCAGGCCGGCCTCGGTCGGGTAGCCGCCGATATAGACGACGCCGATCCTGGCCGCCTGCAGACGACTGACCAGGTCGGTGAAGTCGCGCGTGCCGGGATCGTATTCCTCGGTGTACGCTTCGCGCTTTCCTGCCGCGTTCATGGCGACGCGGGTGGCGTCGGCCAGCGCCTTGCCGTAGGGGCTGCGGTCGTCGATGACGGCGACCGCCTTGTCGGCGAAACGCTTGGCAATGGTCTCGCCAGCGACCACGCCCTGCTGGTCGTCGCGACCGGCCAGCCGGTAGATGCCGGGGCCCGGGCGCTTGTCGGTGTAGTCCGGCCAGGTCGTGGCCGGCGATATCTCGATGATGCGGTTGGCGACATAGACGGTGGCCGCAGCCAGGGACGCGCCCAGGCAGAGATGGCCGACGACCATGACGGCGCCCTTGCCGGCGAGCTGATTGGCGACGGCATCAGCGGTCTTGGCGTCGCACTTGTCGTCCACGGCCTGCACGCTCAACGTGGCGCCGTTGACGCCGCCGCCCGCGTTGACGTCCTTGACCGCCTCGGCGGCGCCGTCCTGCATCTGCTGGCCGAAGACGGCGAAGCTGCCGGACAGCGGCCCGGCGACGCCGATCACCGTATCCGCCCGCGCCAGGCCGGCGGCCAGCAGGCCGGCGGCGGCCAGCAGGCTGGCAATGGTGCGGGACAGGGCGGACACGGGCGCGGCACTCCTCAAGGCGGGTCGGTGCCCCGCCAAAGTGCAACTGCGGCCCGGCGAAGGCAAACAAAAACCCCGGCGTTGCCGCCGGGGTTCCTGTACCGCCCGAAGCGGGCGGCCAATGCGCAGGGGACTACATTTGCAGGTAGTCGTATTTGCCGTCCTTCCACTCGTAAACGACATAGCCGGGCAGGGTGACGTCGCCCTTCTTGTCGAAATTGAGCTTGCCGAGAACGGTGTCGAAGGTCGTGTCGTACATCTTCGCAGTGACCGCGTCGAAGTCGGTCTTGCCGGCGGCCGTGACGGCCTCGGCCCAGATCTTCACCGCCGCATAGGTGTAGAGCGAATAGCCCTCGGCCGTGCGGCCGGCGGCCTGCAGCTCGTCGACGATCGGCTTGGCCTGCGGGTTCTTGCGCGGATCCGGCGAGAAGGTCATGTAGGTGCCGTTGCCGGCGTCGCCGGTGATCTGCCAGTACTCGTCGGTGACCAGCGCATCGCCGGAGACGAGGACCGTCTTCATGCCCTGATCGACCATCTGGCGCTTGATCAGGCCGGCCTCAGGGTGATAGCCGCCGACGTAGAGGACGTCGATGTTGTTGGCCTTCAGCTTGGAGACCAGCGCGGTGTAGTCCTTTTCACCGGCGTTGTAGGACTCGTCGAGCACTTCCTTCTTGCCCGCTTCGTTCATGAACTTGCGGGTCTGGTCGGCAAGGCCCTTACCATAGGTGCTCTTGTCGTCGATGATGGCGATGTTCTTGTCCTTGAAGTGCGTGGCCAGGAACTTGCCGGCGACCTCGCCCTGCTGGTCGTCACGGCCGCAGACGCGGAACGTGCCGGGGCCGGGACGCTGGTCGGTGTAGTTCGGGTTGGTCGAAGCCGGCGAGATCTGGATTACGTTGGCGTCGGAATAGACCGACGACGCCGGGATCGACGAGCCCGAGCAGAAATGCCCGGCAACGAACAGCGCGCCCTTGGCGACGAGCTGGTTGGCAACGGCCACCGCCTGCTTCGGGTCGCAGGCATCGTCGCCCACTTCAAGGACGAGCTTCTGGCCAAGAACGCCGCCCGCCGCATTGATGTCGGCCACCGCCTGCTCGGCACCGGCCTTGAGCTGGGCGCCGAAGGCTGCGTATTGACCGGTCATTGGACCGGCAGTCGCGATCAGAATGTCGGCGCGAGCAACGCCAGCCATTGCCAAGGTGAACGACAGGGCAATGCCGGCCTTCAACATTTTCCTCATGCTGTGGTCCCTTCTGTACTGGGTGCCCAAAGAGCACCGTGCCTTTAGCGGGTCCATTCCCCCACTAAATTCAAATTATCCTAATTCAAACTGCCGTGCCACCATGCAAACGGTGCGGCTTTTCAGACGGTTAAGGCCATCAGGCGCCCTCCGGCGCGCCATCCGTGGTGGACGCGCGGCGGCGCCAGGCAAGCGGGCCGGCGCGCTGGTAGAGCCAACTGTACTGGCTGGCCATCTGGCCGGCGCGCGTAATGCGATAGCCAAGCGCGGCCAATACCCCGAGGACAACCAGATCGACGACGAAATACTGCGGAGACAGAAGTGTTCCGTGGAAGAGGGCGTAGTGGATGAAGCGCACGGCGCCGGTGAGCAGCGCGGCATAGACGACCAGCATCCTGAGCGGCGCCCAGGTGGAGGCGATGGCGCGCCCGACAAGGTAGGCGGCACCGCCGCCGAGAAAGACGGTGACGAGCAGGAAGTCGATGATGTTTGTCTGGTAGATGATGCCCATTTGCGTCCCCCCGGCCCTAATGGCCGCCCTCGAGATAGGCCCGGCGGACCTCCTCGCGAGCCAGCAGTTCCTTGCCGGTGCCGGTCAGCGAGATTTCGCCGTTGACCATGACGTAGCCGCGATGGGCGAGGCGTAGGGCGTGATAGGCGTTCTGTTCGACCAGGAAGACGGTCAGCCCGTCGCGCTCGTTGAGCTCGCGCAGCACGCCGAAGATCTGGCGCACGATGAGCGGCGCCAGGCCGAGCGACGGCTCGTCGAGCAGCAGCAGGCGCGGCCGGCTCATCAGCGCACGGGCGATCGCCAGCATCTGCTGCTCGCCGCCCGAGAGCGTGCCGCCGCGCTGGGTGGCACGCTGCTTGAGCACCGGGAAGATCTCGTAAACGCGCGCCAGGTCCTCGTCGAAATGCTCCAGGCCCGAAGCGACGGCGCCCATCTGCAGATTTTCCAGCACCGTCATGCGCGGGAAGATGTGGCGCCCCTCGGGGGCCTGCGAGATGGCCATGCGCATGATCTCGTGGGTCGGCCGCTCGGTGATATCGACGCTATCGAAGACGATCTGGCCGGAGCGCGCCCGCGGATTGCCGCAGATGGTCATCATCAGCGTCGACTTGCCGGCGCCATTGGCGCCGATGAGGGTGACGATCTCGCCTTCGTTGACCTCGACGTCGACGCCGCGCAGCGCGACGATGTTGCCGTAATAGGTGGATACGCCGCGCACGGAGAGCAGGGGAGAGGTCAACGTGCGATCTCCTCTACGATCTGGCTGGCGTCCTCGTCGTCGACGCCGAGATAGGCAGCGATGACCTTGGGATCGTTGCGGACGAAATCGGCGGCGCCGTCGGAGATCTTCTCGCCGTAGTCGAGCACGACGATGTGGTCCGAGATCTCCATGACCACGCCCATGTCGTGCTCGATGAGCAGCACCGAGATGGCGTGCTTGTCGCGGATGAAGCGCAGCAGCTTGTTGAGTTCGGCGGACTCGCGCGGATTGAGGCCGGCGGCGGGCTCGTCGAGACAGAGCAGCAGCGGATCGGTGCACATGGCGCGGACGATCTCCAACCGCCGCTGGGCGCCGTAGGGCAGGCTCGATGCCGGGTCGTCGGCGCGGTCGATGAGGTCGACCTGCTCGAGCCAGTACTTGGCCAGGTCGAGCGCCTGCTCGTGGCCGGCGCGATAGGACGCCAGGCCGAGAATGCCGGCGATCGAGTAGCCGGAGGCCAGCATCAGCTTGTTGTGCTGGGCGACCATGAGGTTCTCCAGCACCGTCATGCCGCCGAACAGGCGGATGTTCTGGAAGGTGCGGGCGACGCGCGCGTGCTTGGCGATCTCGTTCTCGGGCATGCGTTCGAGCAGATAGAGGCCCTTGCCGTTGCCGGTGCGGTTGCCGTGTTCGGTGGCGGCGGTAAGGCCGCCGAAGATGCCCGCTTCCTGGGCGAGCGCGATGCGCCCCTCGGTCGGCTTGTAGAAACCGGTGATGCAGTTGAAGACGGTCGTCTTGCCGGCGCCGTTGGGGCCGATCAGCGCGGTGATGTCGCCGCGCCCGGCGGCGAACGTCAGGTCGTTCACCGCCACCAGGCCGCCGAAGCGCATCGACAGATGCTCGACCGCCAGAATGGGATCGTCCTGCCAGCGGTTCATCCCTGACCCTCTCCCACCAATGCGCCGGAGACGGCCTTAGCCTTCTTGAGGAACACCGTCGGTTTTCGTGTCGAGACGAGCCCGCGCGGCCGCCATACCATGATCGCCACCATCAGCACGCCGAAGATCAGCATGCGGTACTGGCTGGGGTCGAAGTCGGGCCCGAAGATCGCCTTGAGGAAGGTGATGTTGCGCAGCATCTCGATGCCGCCGATCATCACCACCGCGGCCACCGCGACACCGATCTGGCTGCCCAGCCCGCCGAGCACGACGATCGCCAGGATCGTCGCCGATTCCAGGAAGTTGAAGCTCTCCGGCGAGATGAAGCCCTGACGGGTGGCGAAGAAGGAGCCGGCGAAGCCGCCGAACATGGCGCCCATGGCGAAGGCGGTGAGCTTTGTGTTGGTGGTGTTGATGCCCAGCGACCGGCAGGCGATCTCGTCCTCGCGCAATGCCTCCCAGGCGCGGCCGACGGGAAGCTTGCGGATGCGCAGGACGACGAAGTTGGTGATCAGCGCAAGAACCAGGATCAGATAATAGAGGAAAATAATCCTGTGGTTGGGCGAGTAGGGCAGCCCGAAGAAGTGGGCGAAGCTGTTGTCGCCGCGGGTGAACTCCAGCCCGAAGAAGCTCGGCCGCGGCACGTGGTTGATGCCGTCGGGGCCGTGGGTGAAGTCGTACCAGTTGATCAGGATGAGGCGGATCATCTCGCCGAAGGCGAGCGTCACGATGGCGAGATAGTCGCCGCGCAATCGCAGCACCGGGAAGCCGAGGATCAGCCCCCAGCAGGCGGCAAGGATGCCGGCCAGTGGCAGGCAGATCCAGAACGACCAGCCGAAATGCTCGGCCAGCAGCGCGTAGGAATAGGCGCCGACCGCGTAGAAGGCGACGTAGCCGAGGTCGAGCAGGCCGGCCAGGCCGACGACGATGTTGAGGCCCCAGCCGAGCATCACATAGGTGAGGATCAGCGTGCCGAGGTCGAGGATGTAGCGGGCCTGGTGCGGGTAGACGATGAGCGTGAAGATGGGGATCGCGACCGCGGCGAAGAGGAACAGCCCGGCCGAGACGGCACCGACATGGGGGATGGCGGGAACCGCGCGGCCGATTCCCGCGCCGAGGCCCCGGAAGAGCGGGCGCTCCGCCTTCCAGACGAACAGGTTGAGCAGCAGGCGGGCGACGAAGACGAGGCCGACGACGATGGCGACCGTCTTCCAGTGCTGGGAGAGGCCGAGATTGGAGCTGGCGCCGACAGCTTCCGTACGCAGGCCGATGGTCGGTGCCGCGAGCGCGAAGGTGACGATCGCGGCGAGCGCCGAATCCTTCAGCGAATTGGCCAGGATGTGATTGCGTCGCGGGGTGTCGGCCGCGGGCGGCTCGCCCCTGTAGGCCTGCCGGCGGGCCTCTTCCTGGATTTCCGCGCCTTCAGGCGTGATGTCGGCGGTCGGTTCGGAATAACTTGCCGCCATGTCAGACCTTCTCCACTTCCGGCCGGCCGAGCAGGCCGGAGGGCAGGAAGATGAGCGTGATGGCAAGGATCGAGAAGGCAGCGACGTCCTTGTATTCGACCGAGAAATAGGCCGACCAGAAGGTCTCGATGAAGCCGATGAGCAGGCCGCCGAGCATGGCGCCGGGCAGTGAACCGATGCCGCCGAGCACCGCGGCGGTGAAGGCTTTGATGCCGGCGTTGAAGCCAATGTAGAAGTCGATCACCCCGTAATAGAGCAGGAACATCATGCCGGCGACGGCGGCAAGAGCTGCGCCGAGCACGAAGGTGATGGAGATGGTGCGGTCGACATTGACGCCGAGCAGTGCGGCCATGCGGGCATCCTGCTCGCAGGCGCGCTGGGCACGACCGAGCGCGGTGCGTGCGATGACCAGCGAGAAGACCACCATCAGCACCAGCGTGGTGACGATGATGATGATCTGGATGTTGGAAAGCTGAACGATGAAGTCGCCGGTCTTCATGATCGCGTAGCCGCCGCTGATCAGGGGCGGCAGCGGCTTGACGCGCGCGCCCTGGACGACCTGGATGTAGTTCTCCAGAACGATCGACATGCCGATGGCGGTGATCAGCGGGGCGAGACGGAACGATCCGCGCAACGGCCGGTAGGCGACGCGCTCCACCGCCCAGCCCCACACCGCGGTCAGCGCCATGGCTACGGCAAGCACGACGATGAGCGTGGCGAGCAGCACCAGCACCGGCATGCCTGAGGTTGCACCCAGGATGATGAGCGCGATCAGCGCGATGAACGCCCCGACCATGAAGATGTCGCCATGGGCGAAGTTGATCATGCCGATGATGCCGTAGACCATCGTGTAGCCGATGGCGATGAGCCCATAGATCGAGCCGAGCGCAAGCCCATTGATCAGCTGCTGGACGAAATACTCCATAGATCCCCTGGTCCCCTGCGGCTGCGACCAGGCGGTCGTGCCGGCGTCCCCTTAGCAGTTATCATCTTGGCTTAGCCGTGTTGCCAAGACAACAGGCACGCATCGCTGATAGGCAACCTTGCAGGAATTGCGCCGGTCGGCCAGCCGTTCCGTCAGGTGCGACAAGGTTGTGCAGCCTGGGCGCGGCGACCGGGGGCAGGCGCTTGATGCAAATTGTCTCAGGCACGCCGCGGTCTTGGATCACAGCGCTGCGCCTTGGCTGCCGTGGCGCATACTTGGTCAGACAGACCAATGCGTGGGCAGCCGAGGGGCCGAAATGCAGGCTTGCCAGCGGGCCGGGCTGGTGACTTCGCCGGCAAAATCGGTAAAAGTCCAAAGCCATGGAGCGCCGCATCGGCGGTCCGACAACAGCCGGGAATCCCTTCGATCTCATGGGCGAGACCGAGGCACCGGGAGACCGGATGGGAGGTTAATATGCGTAAGCTTGGAATTGCTCTTGCCTCGGCTGCCGCCGTGATCGCGCTGGGGACTGTTTCGGCTGCGGCCGACGATATCAATATCGGCGTGCTCATGGGCTTCAGCGGCCCCCTGGAAAAGCTGGCGCCGCCGATTGCGGCGGGCGCCGAGCTGGCGCTGAAGAACATCGACGATCAAGGCGGGACGAAATACGGCAAGCTGGTGCCGGTTCGTGACGACAGCACCTGCGCCGACGCAACGGCCGCGGCCAATGCCGCCGACCGGCTGATCAACAGCAAGAAGGTGCTGGCCATCGTTGGCGCCATGTGCTCCGGGGCGACGATTTCGGCGGCCAACACGGCGGGCATCCCGACCAACACGGTCATGATCTCGCCGTCGGCGACGGCGCCGTCGCTGACCACGCTGGACGACCACGATCTGGTCTTCCGCACGGCTCCGTCGGACGCCTATCAGGGCGACGTGCTGGCGCGCCTGCTGATCTCCAAGGGCATCAAGGATGTCGCGGTCGCCTACGTCAACAACGACTACGGCAAGGGCCTCGCCGACACCTTCACCGCCGCCTACAAGGAAGATGGCGGCACGGTCGCGGCGGTGGCGCCGCACGAGGAAGGCAAGGCCGACTATCGCGCCGACCTCGGAACGCTGGCGGCGTCCGGCGCGCAGACCCTGGTCCTGATTGCCTATGCCCAGGGCTCGGGCAAGACGATACTGCGTCAGGCGATCGAGAGCGGCGACTTCACCAAGTTCGTCGGTGCTGATGGCATGATCTCCGACGATCTGTTCAGCGGCCTGGATGCCAGCACGCTGGAAGGCATGATCGGCACCAAGCCGGGCACGCCGGATGTCCCCGGAGCGAAGTTGTTCAACGACCTCGCCAAGGGCGCCGGTCTCGACCCGTCGCAGATCTACGAGCCGGAAGCCTATGACGCGGCCTTCCTGCTGGCGCTTGCCATCGAGAAGAACGGCGCCAAGCGCGACGGTCTGTCGGCGGCGGTGCACGCGGTGGCCACGCCTCCCGGCGAAGTGATCCTGCCCGGCGAGTGGAAGAAGGCCAGGGACATCATCGACGCCGGTGGTGACGTCAACTACGAAGGTGCCACCGGCCCGGTCGACTTCGACGCCCATGGCGACGTTGCCGGCTACATCCTTGAAGAGACGGTCAAGAACGGCAAGTGGGTGGCCGTCGGCCAGGCGAAGTAGCGCCGCGACTGCATCCACGGAACAAAGAAAGGCCCGGGAGCGATCCCGGGCCTTTTCTTATGGTTTTCCGGCTACCGCTTACGCCTCGTGGCGGTGGATGCGTTCCGGGATCAGTCCGCGCGGCGCATAGCGAAGCGCCAGCACGATCACCAGCCCGAGAATGAACACGCGCGTCTGCAGGGCGCGGGTGTCGATGTCGGGGATGCCGGGCAGGCCCAGCGCCTGGATGACTGTATCGATCCATCGGAAGGCAAGCAGCGACAGGGGTGCCGACAGGTTCCATGCCAGGATGATCAGCACGCCACCGAACAGGGCACCGAGATTGTTGCCGGCGCCGCCGACGATGACCATCACCCATACGACGAAGGTGTGGTTGATCGGCTGGTATCCGCCCGGATCGTAGATCTGCACATAGGTCGTCATCAGCGCGCCGCCGATGCCCATCAACACCGCGCCGAGCACGAACAGCTCGATCTGCCGCGCCTTGACGTTCTTGCCCATGGATTCGGCGGCGACGTAGTTGTCGCGGATGGCGCGCATCATGCGCCCCCAGGCGCCGCCATAGGCGCGCTGCAACAGGATGAAGAGGATAGCGGTGACCA
Source organism: uncultured Alphaproteobacteria bacterium (assembly GCA_963785065.1). Classification (GTDB taxonomy): domain Bacteria; phylum Pseudomonadota; class Alphaproteobacteria; order Rhizobiales; family Kaistiaceae; genus CAVSRC01. Next base: position 257,456 of record CAWATX010000003.1, on the reverse strand, counting down.
CGACCACGACGCCGAGAAACAGCGAGCGCGAAACAATCAGGGCGAGGGTTTTGTCGCTGATGCCGGTCTCGAGCGCGGTGGGCACCGGCCAGGGCAGCGGCGACACGGTCAGCGTGCCGCGCGTCAGCCAGTCCATGTTCTTGAGGAAGGCGCGGATGATCTCGGCAATGCCGATGGTGGCGATGGCCAGGTAATCGGTTCTCAGGCCGAGGCAAACCTTGCCGATCAGATAGGCAATGCCGCCGGCCAGGATGCCGCCGACCAGCCAGGCGAGTTCGATCGGCAGGCCGAGGCCACCGACGAACCCCGCACCGCTTTCGATGTAGGTGGCCGCCGGGTCGATCTGCGAGCGGTAGCCGACATAGGCAATGAACCAGGCGAGCACCACGAGCGCCACCTTGGCCTTGCCCCTGATGCCGACGCGGTGGGCGTTCGAGGCAGCGATGATGAGGGCGGCGCCGAGGACCGCGGCAATGATGGCCCTGCCGAGCAGGGCTGGCCCGTCGGAATGCCAGAAGTCCATGTTGAGCGGGTAGGAGACCGCCACGACGGCGTAGCCACCGAGCATGATGAAGCCCATGACGCCGAAGTTGAACTGGCCGCCATAGCCCCAATGCACGTTGAGGCCGAGCGTGATCAGCGCATAGGTGACGGCGCTGACCAGGAGCTGAATGGTGACGGGGGTACCAAGATAGATGGCGACGGCAAGGATGATGAGGCCGAGGGCGACGACAAGCAGGCTGTCGCGCAGATTGGCCGAGCCGGTCATGACGAGGCTCCGCGGAAGATGCCGGTCGGCCGGAACAGGAGGACGACCACCAGGATGACGAAGGCCACGGTCAGCTTGTACTCGGTCGAGACCAGCGACAGGTCGGCGGGCAGCGTCCAGCCGGCCGGTAGCAGGCCCTGGAACGGGCGCAGCACGGTGGTCCAGTTGAAGACGGCCAGCGTCTCGGCAAAGCCGATCAGAAAGCCGCCGGCGATGGCGCCGTAGGCCTGGCCGAGGCCGCCGACGATGGCCGCGGCAAAGATCGGCAGGACGATGTTGAAGGCGAGGTCGGGCTTGAGGCTGACGTCGAGCGACAGCATGGTGCCGGCGAGACAGGCGAGCCCGCCGGCGATGACCCAGGTGGCGCGGATGACCTCGCGCGTGTTGATGCCGGTAACCCGGGCGAGGTCGGAATTGTCCGCCATGGCGCGCATGCCCTTGCCGAGCCGCGAGCGGGTGAGGAACAGGTGCAATGCGATGACCACGGCGACGGTCACCGCAACCAGCAGGACCTGCGGTTCCGATATGATCAGCGGCCGGGTGGCGCCGCCGAACGGCAGGTTGATGCGCAGGATGGTCTTGAACTCGTCAATGTAGAAGGTGCGATCCGAGACGCCGAAGAATAGGCGGATCAGGCCCTGCAGCATCAGGGTCACGCCGATCGAGGCGATCAGCAGCGTCACCGGCTTGGCGCCGCGTATGCGCAGCGGGTGATAGATGGTGCGGTCGATGCCGAGCGCGATGACCGCGGTGATCGGCATTGCCAGAGGCAGGACGATGAAGCCGAGCGGCCAGAAGGTGTGGAGGCCCATGGCAGCGGCGATCGCGGCCAGCGTGTATGCGACGAAGGCGCCCATGGTCATCATGTCGCCATGGGCGAAATGGGCGAAGCGCAGGATGCCGAAGATCAGCGTGACGCCGATGGCGCCGAGCGCATAGACGCTGCCCAGCACCGTGCCGTTGACCAGCACCTTGTTGGCAAAGAAGATGAGCTCGTTCACCGGCACCCTTTCGTCATTATCCGCCGAGAAAGCTCTTGGCCACTTCGGGATCGTCGAGCAGTGCCTGGCCGGTGCCGGAGTACCGGTTGCGGCCGCCGGCGATGACGAATCCCTTGCTGGCGAAGGCCAGCGCATGGCGCGCGTTCTGCTCGACCATCAGTATGGCCACACCGTTGGCGTTGATCGTCCTGACATGCTCGAACACCTGCTGGGTGTGGATCGGGCTCAAGCCCGCCGAGGGCTCGTCGAGCAGCAGGAGCTTCGGCTGGCTCATCAGCGCCCGGCCCATCGCCACCATCTGGCGCTGGCCGCCGGACAGCTCGCCCGCCCGCTGGCGCCGCTTCTCCTTCAGCGCCGGGAACATGGCGTAGATCGACTGCATGGTCGGGCCGTAGTCGTCGCGCCGGATATAGGCGCCCATCTCCAGGTTCTCCTCGACCGTCATCGAGGTGAAGACGTTGAACTCCTGCGGCACGAAGCCCATTCCCATCGGCACCAGGCGGTCGGGCTCGGCGTTGGTGATGTTCTCACCGGCGAAGGTGATAGCGCCCTTGCTGACGCTGACCAGCCCGAAGACCGCCTTGAGGATGGTCGATTTGCCCGCGCCGTTGGGGCCGACGATGACGGCGACGTCGCTCTGTTCGATGGCGATGTCGACGCCGTTGAGGATGGGCGCTCCGCCATAGCCGGCTTCCAGGCCGCTGATCTCGATCAGGCTCACGCCCCGGCCTCCATCGGCGAGCCGAAATAGGCATCGATGATCTCGGGCATCGCCCGGATCGCCTCCATCGGTCCTTCGGCGATCACCGCGCCCTCGGCCATGACGATAACCGGATCGCACAGCTGGCTGATCAGGTCCATGTCGTGCTCGATGACGAAGAAGGTGTAGCCGAGCTCGCGGTTCATGCGCAGGATGTTGGCGGCGAGGTCCTTGAGCAGGGTGCGGTTGACCCCGGCGGCGACCTCGTCGAGGAGCACCGCCTTGGCGTCGACCATCATGGTGCGGCCGAGTTCGAGCAGCTTCTTCTGGCCGCCGGAGAGGTTGCCGGCCAATTCGTGACGCACCGCCTGCAGGCCGAGGAAGTCGATGACTTCGGCGGCCTTGGTGCGGACCTCGGCCTCGACGCGCTTGACGGCACCGGGCTTCAGCCAGACGTCGACAAGGGTTTCGCCCGGCTGTCCGGCGGGCACCATCATCAGGTTTTCGGTGGTGGTCAGATTGGAGAATTCGCGTGCGATCTGGAAGGTGCGCAGCAGCCCCAGGTGAAACAGCGCGTGGGGTTTCAGCCCGGTGACGTCGGTGCCGTCGAACATGATCTTGCCGCGGTCGGGCGTCAGCGTGCCGGCGATGGTGTCGAAAAGGGTGGTCTTGCCGGCGCCGTTGGGGCCGATCAGCCCGGTCACCGAGCCACGGGCGACACTGAGCGAGCAATCGGTCACGGCGTGCACGCCGCCGAACCATTTGCTGACGGCCAAGGCCTCGATGATTACTTCAGGTGCCATATCCCCGCCCATCGTCGCCGGTCCATCCGTTGGCAGACGAGACATACGCTGGGCTCGAACTCCCCGCTGACCCCCACCGTGTGGATTAGCAAGGCGGCGTCGACATGACAACCGGTCTGCCGTCCGTGATCCTCAAACAACGGCGCCGTCTCCGCCCGAAGAGGCGGCCGGGGCTGCTGGCGCGGCCGGTTCGGACGGGGCGGCGGGGGTCTCGGCGCGCGGGTCGAGCACGGCGCTCTCCGGCGTCACGGTCTTGGGCAGGGGCAGGCCCTGGAAGGTCTCGCGTCCCGTTGGGCTCGGCGGCGCCCGCCTGGTCATGCGGAAGAGGGTATAGGCGACGACGGCGACGTGGACAGACAGGGTGAAGGCGAACAGCGCCTCCGGAATCCAGTGCTGCATGGCAAAGGCGGCGGCCGCCGGGCCGATCACGGTGCCGAAGCCGTAAAGCAGCAGCAGGCCACTGGCGGTCCTCACGAAATCGTCGGCGCCGGCGAAGTCGTTGGCATGCGCCACGGAGAGCGCATACATCGGATAGATCATGGCGCCGTAGAGCACGATCAGGCCGGTGATGAGCGCCGGATCGCGCGGACGCAGCGACACAATCGCTGCGCCGATCGCTACCGCGCCGATGCCGACGGCGACCAGCACGCGGCGGCGGTCCATGCGGTCGGAGAGCCAGCCGAGCGGGAACTGGATGAGCGAGCCGCCGAGCAGCGCGCCGGCCGTCAGAAAAGCGATCTGGTGGACCGGCAGGCCGATGCGCTGGGCGTAGACGGGGCCGAGCGTGCCGAAGGCGCCGTTGGAGAGGCCGATGAGGAAGCAGACGACGGCCGCCACCGGCGAGAGCGCATAGAGCCTTCTGATGTCGAAGCGCGTCGTCTTCAACGGTTGCGGCGTGGCGGCGGTGGACAGCGCCGTCGGCAGGATGGCGAGGCAATAGAAGATCGCGCCGAGGACGAAATAGAAGTAGTTGCTGGGCGGGCTGATGGCGAGCAGGAGCTGGCCCGCCGTCGAGGCAGCGAAGCTGACCATCTGGTAGACGGAGAAGATCGTGCCGCGGGTTTCGCGCTGGGCGCGCTCGTTGAGCCAGCTCTCCACGATCATCGCGGCACCGGCGAAGGTGAAGCCGGAGAGCGCGCGCAGCATGATCCAGGCAAGCGGCGTGATGATCAGCAGGTTGAGCAGGATGGTGACCGCGGCAACCGAGGCGAGCGCGCCATAGGCGCGCACATGGCCGACGCGGCGCACGACATGCGGAATCAGGATGCAGCCGGTGACGAAGCCGGTCGCCCAGCCGGTACCGAGCAGGCCGAGCTCGGTGATCGAGAAGCCCTCGCTGGTGCCGCGCACAGCCAGCAGCAGGCCATGCATCGAGCCGGCAAGCACGAGGAATGCCGAACCGAGAAGGAGGGAGGCGACGGCGACGAGCTGAGGAGCCATTTGACCGGCGGCTGGAGGAATCGGAGTCCATCTTGTCCGCCGGAGCGCCGGCGATTTCAAGACCGTCGTCAGGTCACGACGTCGCCGGCCCGACGCGCTCGCACGTCCATCAATCCTGGCGTGTCCCGCCTGCCGGCGCGCTCTCGTCGAGCGCTTCCTTGAGTGTCAGGAAATCGCGCCAGGCGAGCCGCTTCTGCAGCGGCTGGCGCAAGAGATAGGCCGGGTGCAGCGTCGCCATCGCGCGGATCTGGCGGCTGCCGGTGTCGAAGGCGTGCCAGCGCCCGCGGAACTTGAGGATGCCCTCGCGGTTGCCCATCAGTTCCGCGGCAGCCGGTGCCCCCATGCAGATCAGGAAATCGGGGTCGCACAGTTCGATCTGGCGCTCGATGAAGGGCCGGCAGGTGGCGGTCTCCTGGGGCGTCGGCGTGCGGTTGCCGGGCGGGCGCCAGGGCACGACATTGGCGATATAGACCGAGGTGCGGTCGAGGCCGATGGCTGCCAGCATGCGGTCGAGCAGGTGGCCGGAGCGACCGACGAAGGGCAGGCCCAGGCGGTCTTCCTCGCGCCCCGGCGCCTCGCCGACGAGCATGACGCGGGCGCCCGGCCGGCCGTCGGCAAAGACCAGCTGGGTCGCCGTCTGCTTCAGCTTGCAGCCGTCGAAGCGATCGAGCGCGGCGCGCAGCTCGTCGAGATTGGTGGCGGCGCGGGCGGCCTCGCGGGCGGCGCGCGCGGTATCGTCGGGCGCGGCGGCATCGGCTGCGGCGATCAGCGTGCGTGGTGGTGGCGGCGGCGTCGGGCGGCGCGGCTCGGGCAGGGGCAGGTCGTCGGCAAGCTCGGGCGGCGGCGGTTCCGGCGATGGTCGGGCCGGCGGGGCGAGGCGGTTGACCGGCGTCTCGTCAAGCGCCACGTCAATGCCCATCTCGGCATACCAGGCGAGAATCTCGGCAGCGGCTTGTCGGTCGGCGGGCATCGTCTAGTTAGAAGCTCGTGTGCGGCGCTCGGAGCAAGCGGACGCTAGCCGATTTTTCCGCCGTTTGTCCCGAAACAATCGGCAGGGCTGTGGAGGGAGGGGCGGCGAAATTGAGAGGAAGATCATGAAGATCAAGCGTTCCTGGGCGATCATGCCGGCGATGGCGGCGCTTCTGGTCGGGTTGCCGGCGCTCACCCGCGCCGCCGACACCAGCGGCGGCCCCGACACCGGCATCACCAACATGCTGATCGGCCAGGACGCCTTCGGCGGCTGGCAGGGCAACAAGCCCGGCGTTTGGCGCAAGATCGGCGCCGGCGACCTGCCACAGCCCTTCGCCACCCGCTCGGCGAGCAATTCGCCCGGCCTGGTGCAGCGGCCGGCGGACGCGGTGCCGCTCGTGCTGCCGGACTTCAAGGCCGAGCTGGTTGCCTCCGGTCTCAGCGGCCCGCGCGACATGGCACTGGCGCCGAACGGCGACATCTTCGTGGTCGACAGCGCCGCCGACAGGATCGTCGTGCTGCGCATGAAGGACGGGCAGGCGAAGCCCACCCAGCAATCGGTCTTTGCCGACGCCGGCCTCGACCAGCCCTATGGCATCGCCTTCTATCCGCAGGACAAGCCGCAATGGGTCTATGTCGGCAATAGCGGCAGCATCATCCGCTTTCCTTATCACGCCGGCGACCTCAAGGCGTCGGGGCCGGCCGAGACGGTGATCGGCGACATTCCCTCGGGCGGCCACTGGACGCGCGATATCGCCTTCTCGCCAGGCGGTTCCACGCTCTACGTCGCCGTCGGCTCAGGCTCGAACATCGGCGGCGACGTCAGCGGGTTGCCTCCCGGCGGCATCGCGCATTGGGCCCAGAGCCAGCCGCTCGGTGAGATGTGGGGCGCCGAGGAAGGGCGGGCCGCGGTGATTGCCTTCAATCCCGACGGCTCCGGCCGGCGCATCATGGCGACGGGCCTGAGGAACTGCTCGGGGCTTGCCGTCGAGCCGATGATCGGCAGCCCGTGGTGCGTAGTCAACGAACGCGACGGGCTCGGCGACAACGTGCCGTTCGACTATGCCACCCGCGTGCGCGACGGCAATTTCTACGGCTGGCCCTGGTATTACATCGGCGCCAATGAAGACCCACGCAAGCCGCTCAAGGGCCAGCGGCCCGACCTTGCCGACCAGGTTTCCGTGCCGGACGTCCTCTTCCAGGCCCATTCGGCGCCGCTCAACATCGCCTTCTATCAGGGCAAGACGTTTCCTGCCGAATACAGGGGCGATGCCTTCGTCACCATGCACGGCTCGTGGAACCGCGGCACGCGTACCGGCTACAAGGTCGTTCGGCTGAAGTTCGAGAACGGCCTGCCGACAGGCGCTTATGAGGATTTCGTCACCGGCTTCGGTGTCTCGGCCGACAAGGTGTGGGGCCGGCCGGTCGGGCTCGTGGTTGCCCATGACGGCTCGCTGCTGGTCAGCGAGGACGGCAGCGGGACCATCTGGCGCATTTCGTACGCGACCGCGCCGTCGTAGTCGCGTCGCGCGCCTGTGAGCGGCGGCGGCTCCGCCCCGCGCTTCTCTTGCCGTCAGTCGGCGTCGGTCTCCTCGTCGACCACCATGTCGGTGATCTTCGGGCGGAAGTAGCGGCTGAGCACCAGCGGCAGCAGGCCGCCGAAGATCGCCAGCGTCCAGATGCCGATCGCTAGTGGACTGCCCCACAGGACTGACCAGTCGCCATCGGAGATGGTCAGCGCGCGCCGCAGGTTGGTCTCCATGGCGTTGCCGAGCAGCACGCCGAGGATGATCGGGACCAGCGGAATGTCCAGTTTGCGGAGGACATAGCCGAAGACGCCGAACACGATCATGACGACCAGATCAAATGTCGAGCCGGAAATGCCGTAGATGCCGACGAAGGAAATCATGGCCACCGTCGGCATGAGATATTTCGGCGGAACCTGCAGCACCCGGACGAATATTCCGACCATCGGAATGTTGAGGAGCAAGAGCACCAGGTTGGCGATGAACAGCGCCGCGATCAGACCCCAGACGACGTCGGGATGCTGCGTGAACAGCAGGGGACCCGGCGTGATGTTGAGAGCGAGCAGCATTGCCAGCAACACGGCGGTCGTTCCCGATCCCGGGACACCCAGTGCCAGCATCGGAACAAGCGCGCCGCCGGCGGCAGCGTTGTTGCCGGACTCCGGTGCCGCGACACCGCGCGGATCGCCGGCGCCGAACGTGCCCTCCTTGTCCTTCAATCGCTTCTCGAGTGTATAGGCCACGAACGAGCCCAGCGAAGCGCCGGCGCCGGGCAGGACGCCCGCCAGGAAGCCGATGACGGTGCCGCGCGCCATGGTGCCCGTGGATGCCTTGATCATCGACAGCGGCGCCGTGATGCGGCCGAGCGGCGGCGTCTTGCCATGCTCACCCTGACCCTTGTGTTCGAGGAACAGGAGGACTTCCGAGATGGCGAACAGCCCGACGATCGCAACCAGGAAGTCGATCCCGTCATAGAGGTGGATACTGCCGAATGTGAGCCGGGGAACGCCGGTCTGATGATCGACGCCGATCATCGCGATGCCAAGGCCGAGGGCGGCGGCAATGGCCGCCTTTGCCTGATTGCGGCTGGCAATCCCTCCAAGCGTGGCGAAGGCCAGAGTGAACAGGGCAAAATATTCGGCTGGGCCGAAAAGCAGCGCCAGCTTGACCAGTTGCGGCGCGATGAAGACCAGCCCCCAGGTGGCGAAGAATGCGCCGACGAAGGAGGCGATTCCGGAAAGCGCCAGCGCTTCGCCGGCCTGCCCCTTGCGGGCCATCGGGTGGCCGTCGAGCGTCGTCATCAAGGCCGGCTCGTCGCCCGGTATGTTGAGCAGGATGGACGATATGCGTCCGCCATACATGGCGCCGTAATAGACGCTGGTGAGGAGGATCAGGGCCGGCGTTGCCGGCAGACCGAGGGTGAATGCGAGCGGAATGAGGATGGCAACGCCGTTTGCAGGGCCGAGGCCGGGTAGGGCGCCGATCACGGTGCCGAGCGTGCAGCCGATGACCGCGAGGCCGAGATTCTGCCAGGTGAGGGCGATTGCAAATCCGTCGGCGAGGTGGGCTAGCGCGTCCATGCGTCTTCCCCCCTCAGAAGCCCCACGGTCCGCGGGCCAGCGACAGGCCAAGGACCAGATGGAACACGGCAAAGATGCCGACGGATATCGAGATGCCGGCGATGGCCGCCGCCATTGGCGGTGCCGCCAGCCGCCAGCTCAGCAGCCCCGCCGTGACGGCGGTCGAGGCGACGAAGCCCACCGCCGGCAGGGCGTAGGTGTAGCCAATCATCACGGCAGTGGCGAAAACGATCTCAAGCAGCCGGCCCGGTGCCGGCCAATCCGGCTCCGGGTCGGGTCGCAGAAGCGGGTAGGCGCCGGCGAGCGCGAGCACGCCGGCGACGATGTAGGGAAAGGCCTTCGGCCCGAGCGGGTCCGACATGAAACTGACCTGCGTCTTTGACGCAAACCAGGCATAGACCGCGGCAAGGACGATGCACGCGATCCCGAGTGCCCGGTCGCTCATGTCGTCGGGCTCCTTACTTCAGAATGCCGATCTCGCGGCTCAGCGAGGCTGTGTCGTCGATCTGCTTCTTGACGAAGTCGGTGAACTTGTCGCCCTGCAGATCGAGCGGCATGAGCCCGTTGGCGGTCATGATGCCTTTCCATTCCTTCGAATCGTAGACCTGCTTCACGGCATCGACCCAGAACTTATAGGCATCGTCCGACATCTTGCCGGGGGCGTAGAAGCCGCGCCAGTTGGCGCCGATCGCGTCGATGCCCTGTTCTTTGGCCGTCGGGTAGTCGGCGAAATCGCCAGGCAAGCGCTCGGGCGCCAGCACTGCGAGAATCTTGATGTCTCCGGAATCGGCGAAGCCCTTGGCCTCGGACAGGTCGCCGGTGAACGCCTGAACGTGGCCGCCGACGAGCTGGGTAACGGCCTCGCCGCCGCCGCTGAAGGCGACGTATTTCACCTTGGTGACGTCGGTGATGCCGGCTGCCTTGGCGGCGATGAGCACCTTCAGGTGGTCCCATCCGCCGACCGCCGAGCCCCCGGCGAAGGAAATGGACGTGGGATCGGTCTTGACCTTCTCGAACAGCTCGGGAAGCGTCTTGATCGGCGAGTCCTTGGCGACCGCGATGACGCCGTAGTCGGAGCCGATGGAGGCTACCCAGCGCATCTGGTCCATGGTGGATCCGGGATAGGCTCCCTGCGCCAGCCGCGTCGTCGTTGCGGACGAGGCGGCGACGATCAGGTCGTTGTCGGCGTCGCGCTTCGCAAAGACCTCGGCATAGGCGACGCCTCCGCCGCCACCCGAAAGGTTGGTGACCCGGACCGGGCTCGGCACGATCTTCAGGTCATACAGCGCCTTGCCCACCTGACGGCAGGTGAAGTCCCATCCGCCGCCGGCGTTGGCCGGTGCGATGCATTCGGAATTGGTGGGCTCGAAAGCGGAGCTGGCGTTGGGCGCAAGTGCAACCACGGCAAAAGCGGCGGCCGCAATCGCGGGCATTTTCAATGCTCTTTTGATCATCGTTTCCTCCCGATACGATGCATTGGATGGCATCGTAGCTCTATCGTTCACATAGGCAGACTAGCATATGATCGGCGCCTGCCTACCGTGCATGTACGGTCAGGTGCAAAAGGGCGGTTGCGATAGGGTTTTGCTTCGACGGATGCACGCTATATTCAAGGCGCCGCATCGCCCTACTGGTTGGACCCATCACCATGCTGCATCCCGAAAACGACGTGCTCGCCACGGCCGAGGCCTGGCGCAAGGCGGGCCGCGCGGTCGCCATCGCCACGGTGGTCGAGACCTGGGGCTCGGCGCCGCGCCCGGTGGGCAGCCATCTCATCGTCGACGACGATGGCAATTTCGAAGGTTCGGTCTCCGGTGGCTGCGTCGAGGGCGCGGTGGTCACCGAGGCGATCGACGTGATCGGCGACGGAGCGGCGAAGACGCTGGAGTTCGGCGTCGCCGACGAAACGGCGTGGCGGGTCGGTCTCTCCTGCGGCGGGCGCATCCGCGTCTATGTCGAGAAACTGGTCTAGACGGCCTTGGACCTCGCTCTGCTCCAGAAGCTGAATGCGGCCCGTGCGGCGCGTGAAGCGGCGATCGTGGTCACCGACATGGGCAATGGCGCCGTCCGGCTGGTCCTCGAGAAAGCCGGCTATGCCGGTGACCCGCTGGCGGAGGAGCTGGAGCGACGCTTCCGCTCCGGCGCCTCGGGCACGGTGCTCACGGCGGACGGGACGCCGATGTTCCTCACCGTTCACCTGCCGCCGCCGCGGTTCGTCGTTATCGGCGCCGTCCATATCAGCCAGGCGCTGGCGCCGATGGCCCGCATCGCCGGTTTCGACATGACCATCGTCGATCCGCGCACCGCCTTCGCCACGCCGGAGCGCTTCCCGCACGTCGCCATGATCGCCGAATGGCCAGAGGTGGCGATCCCGAGGCTCGGCCTCGATGCCTTCACCGCGCTTGCCGCGCTCACCCACGATCCCAAGATCGACGACTACGCGCTGGCCGCGGCCCTCAGGGCCGGCTGCTTCTATGTCGGGGCGCTGGGCAGTCGCAAGACCCACGCCAAGCGCATGGAACGCCTCTCCGCGCTGGGGTTCGGCGAGGCGGCGCTTTCCAGCATCCATGCGCCCATCGGGCTTGCCATCGGGGCCCAGTCGCCGGCCGAGATCGCCGTCTCCATCCTGGCCGAGGTGGTCGCGGCGCTCCGCCATCGCGGCGCCGAGGGCAGGGAGGCCGCCGCGTGATTGAGGCAGGCCGGCCGCGCATCGCGGCGCTGGTGCTGGCCGCCGGCCAATCCCGCCGCATGGGGGGCGCCAACAAGCTCACGGCGACCGTCGCCGGCAGGCCGCTGGTCCGCATCGCGGCGGAGGCGGCGCTGGCCAGCCGCGCCGACCCGGTCATCGTCGTCACCGGCCATGCTGCTGCGGCCGTTGTGGCTGTGCTTGCCGGCCTTGCCGTGCGCCTGGCGCACAATCCCCTGTTTGCCGAGGGCCTGTCGACCTCGCTGCGCACCGGCCTGAGGGCGCTTCCCCCCGGCCTCGACGGTGTCCTTGTGATGCTTGCCGACATGCCGGAGATCGGCCCGACGGAGGTCGACCGGCTGATCGCCGCCTTCGATCCGCAAAAGGGCGGGGAGATCGTGGTGCCGGTCGCTGCTGGCCGGCGCGGCAACCCGGTTCTGTGGGGGGCGCGCTTCTTCGGCCCGCTGGCAGCGCTTTCCGGCGATACCGGCGGGCGGCGGCTGATCGAGGCCAACCGCGAATTGGTGGTCACGGTCGATATGGGCGCTGCCGTCACCCGCGACGTCGACACGCTTGCAGCGCTGTCCGAGGCGGGCGGAATCCCGGACTGAGGCAGGCTCACCTTGGAGGTCGCGGAGAACAGCGGAAGCCACTATTCTCTGCCCCTCTTGCCGCGGGTGGCAGCGATCCGGGACCCTACGCCGATGTCGATGTGGCTGTACCAGTTCTTCTTCTCGCCTCAGGCGGTGGCCTGGCAGGTCGGCCTGTTCGGCATCGTAGTGGCCCTGGCCATGCCGACCGTGACCCTGACCCGTGTCGTCGCGCTGGCTGCCGCCGTCGCGGGAATTGTCGTGGCCGCCTCCTATGCCGGCGATCCGGTGGGCGTGTTCTGGTGGGCGGCGCTGGCCATCGTCGTCCTGGTGCGCATGGCGGTGTCGCGCGGACGCGGTTTCGGCGGTCACCTCAACGCGGAGGAGCAGCTCTTCCATGAGAAGGCTGTTCCGGGCCTCTCCGTCAGCCAGGCGCGGCAGTTGCTCGCCATCGGCCGCTGGCGCGACGTGGTGGCGGGCACCACGCTGACGCGCGGCGGGGAGCCGGTGAACGAGCTCTGCTTCGTTACCCGTGGCCAGGTCGATATCGTCGTCGACAACAAGCGCGTTGCCGAATGCGGACCCGGCACGCTGGTCGGCGAGGTCGGCATATCGACCGGCGAACCGGCGACCGCAACCGCCATCTGCGCCACGCCGGTGCGCTATCTCGGCTTCGAGGCCAAACGCCTCTATCGTCTGCTCGACAACCATGTCCAGTTGCAGGATGCGGTCGAGCTTGCCGTCGAGAAGAGCCTGCGCGAGAAGCTCAACCACTCGAACAGGGTTGCCGCGCATTCGGGCACCGAGCTTCAGGACTAGGCAGGCCGCTGCCCACAAAATCGGCTGTTAGCAGCCTTCTAACCTTGCTGCTAATCTATTGATTCAGAACCATTTTTAGCATTTTTTGGATTGCCAATCGGAGTTTGCCGCGAGACCCTTGTCGCATCCCCGCACGGGAATCGGCAGCGGAGAAACGCGATGCACACCGGCGAGTTCCGAAAGCAGTTGCAGGGCTACGGCCTGACCACGGCCAATATCCTCTATCGCATGCCCGACCATCCGGCGGTGCTGCAGAGCTATGTCTGGCAGGCCTACGATCTGGCGCCGCTGTTTCCGGAACTGCGCAAGTTCCTCGATTTCTGGAAGCGCGAGCTGGAGGGGCCGCTGCATTCGGTCGAGGTCGCCCATCGGCGGCTGATCGCGGCGCGCGAGGTGCGCACCGTCACCGCGGAATTCCGGCTGAACTGAGGGTGTGTCCCGTGGGCTTCGGGCGCGCTACTTGTAAGGCGGCAGCGGAATGGCGTTGTGGGCGGCGCGCAGCGCTTCCGACCAGCGTTCGCGCAGATCGTGGAAATAGGGCTCCGCCGCGTCGATGCGGTAGGTGAGTTCGGACTTCAGCCCATCGCGCCTGATCATCACGAGGTCGATCGGCAGACCGACGCCGAGATTGGAGCGGATGGTCGAATCCATCGAGATCAGGCCGAGCTTGAGCGCCTCGTCGAGACTGGTCGCCTCGGTGACCGAGCGGTCGAGGATGGGCTTGCCGTATTTGTGCTCGCCGACCTGCAGATAGGGCGTGTCCGCCGTCGCCTCGATGAAGTTGCCGGCGGCGTAGATCATGAACAGGCGCAGCCGGCCGCCCTTGACCTGGCCGCCGAGCAGCATCGATACGTCGAAGGAGCCGGGCACGGCCTGTTCGAGTTGCTGGCCGACGGTACGGTGGACCTCGCGGATGGCGCGGCCGACGAATTGCGCCGCCTTGAACATGCTGGGCATGTCGGTGATGGTCTGCAGCGCCTGGGTGTCGGGGTCCTCCATGCCCTCGGTGATGAGGGTGAGTACCGACTGGCTGACCGCCAGATTGCCGGCGGTGGCGACGGCCATCACCGCCTCGCCGGGCTTCTCAAACAGGTGCAGCTTGCGAAACGTGGCGATGTTGTCGATGCCCGCATTGGTGCGGGTATCGGCGATCATCACCAGACCCTCGCGGACAAGGATGCCCACGCAATAGGTCATTTTCGGCCTCTTGGTTCCCCGGGTGCTCAGCCGACTATGCTACGAATCTCCCGGCTTTGTCACCGGGGCGCAAGTGGCGGAAACGCTTGATTCTTGGCCGTTTGAGATAGCGGCGGCCGGTCTAGTCGGACGAATGGAGCCGCGCGCCGACTTGCCTTTCGTACGGAAGCGCTCGGCCCAAATGCGGGAGTCGCCATCGGCCAATCGCGCTGTGCGTGGACTCACCTTTTCGGCCGGTGACGGGTCGAGACCAAGTGCTGACAGAATTTCGCTGACAGGGCGGCGCGGGTCTGCAACCAGCGTATCGTAATCAACCGTCACCGGCGCGATCCCGTTTTCGCCGAACCAGGACGCCCAGCATTCATCGTCCCGCCTCAACTCATCGACATGCCGCGCGATGCGCGTCGCGTCGTAGGTCGTCGGCTGCGGCCTGTTCGGCCCTTCGCGCGACGTCCCATCGCCGTTCTTGTGCCAGAGACCCGACTGAAGCGCCTTGAGAAGCGAAATCGCCTGCGCCACCTTGTCGGCGCGGGTCAGATGCACATAAAGCGTCGGACCGAAGGCTTTTTCGATGCGCATCGCATCGCCATGAAGACCTTGGTTGAGCGAAGCGAGGCGGTTCAGGAGCCCGCCCAGGCTTTCCCACATTATTCGGCAGCCAAACACTCCGGTCCCGCCCGATCCGTGCCTGACGACGGCATCGAGATAGGCCTGCCCGATATCGGGCGCCTCGGTCGGAGGCACGCCTAGCCGCTGCGCCCAATCCGCCACGTTCTCCTCGCGAAAATAGGAGGCGGGCCGGCCAGCAATGCCCGTGTCGGTCAGAAGATCGCAAAGAAGCGTGCTTCCGCTGCGGGGCGTTGCACAAAGAAAATAAGAGCGGAATCCCAATCCTCGTTGCCTCTAGCCTTGGGTAGCGCAGACAGTGCCAATCAGCCGCTGAAGCTGCGCACGTCGGGGTGGATGGAGACGTTCACCGAAAGCATTTCGCCGCCGCCGCCTAGAACGACGCCGCGGATCGGCGCGGCGCCGAGATAGTCGAGCCCGATCGCCAGCCGCACATAGGCGTCCGTCGGGCACTGGCCGTTGACCGGGTCGAAGCCGACCCAGCCGAGATCATCGATGTGGACTTCCGCCCAGGCATGGCCGGCCTCCTGCTTGCTCTGGTCGTCGGCCTTCAGCATGTAACCGCTGGCATAGCGGGCGGGCACGCCGAGATGGCGGCAGGCGGCGATGAAGACGTGGGCGAAATCCTGGCACACGCCGTGGCCGAGCGCGAAGGCTTCGATGGCGCTGGTGCCGGTATGGGTGGCCTCGGTCTCGAAGGTCATGCGCTCGCCCATCGACTCCATGAGGGTGTGCATCAGGTCGAGCCGGCTGGCGCCGGCCACGGCCGCCACCTCGTTGGCGAAATCGCGGATCAGGGCGTCGGAGGCGGTCAGGGCGGTGTCGCGCAGATAGAGCACGGGTGGAAAGCGCTCGACCTGGCCGGAGAGCACGCCGCTGGTGTCGACCGTCTCGATGCTGCCTTCGGCGACGATGGTCAGCTCCTCAATCGGTCCGTCGAGCGAGAACTCGTGCATCAGGTTGCCGAAAGCGTCAGCGGTCCGATCCAGGTGGCAGTCGCAGTCCACGTCGATGCGCCAGGCGGCGATATATTGCCCGTTGTGGCCGCGCGGCGTCAGGCGCAGCACCTCGATCGCATGGCTGGCCGGCGTGGCGTAGCGGTAGACCGTCTCATGGCGGATGTTGAGGCGCATGGCTCTGGAGCCTCGTCAGGTCAGGTATTGCTCGGTGATGGCGGCGCCGAGGCGGCCATTGTCGGCGATGAAGGCGGTCAGGAACTCGTGCAGGCCGGGGCGCTGGAAGATCTCGCTGATCTCGGCGTTCTGCAGGCGGGTACGGATCGAGCGCGCGGTGCGCTGGGCCGGCCCCTGGCGGCCGTAGGCGAGCGACAATTCATCGAGAAAGGTGGTGATGTTGACGTAGCAACTCGCCAGCGAACGCGGCATCTGCTGGTTGAGCACCAGCAGGTCGGCGATCAGCCAGGGCTTGAGGCTCTCGTGATAGACCCAGCGGTAGGCGGTCAGCGAGGAGACCGAGCGCAGGATCGAGGCCCACTGGAAATAGTCGAGCCCGCCGCCGACCCGCGCCCCTTCCGGCAGCAGCAGATGGTACTTCACGTCGAGGATGCGGGCGGTGGAATCGGCGCGCTCGAGATAGACGCCGAGGCGCAGGAAGAAATAGGCGTCGTTCCTCAGCATGGCGCGATAGGCGGCGCCGTCGAAGCGCAGGCACGCCTCCTTCACGCTGTTCAGGAACTCGTTCAGCGTATCGCGGTCCATGCGGGTGCCGTCGAAGCGCTTGAGATCCAGCCAGGCGCTGTTGATGGCCTCCCACATCTCCATGGTGAGCGCGGTGCGTTCGGCGCGGGCGTTGTGGCGGGCGACCGCGATGCAGTTCTTGATGCTCGACGGATTTTCGGTGGAGAAGGCGAGGAAATTGATGACCGTGTCGCGGTCGACCGTCTCGTGATTGGCCTTGTAGGCGTGAAGCGCGCCGGCCGCGGCCAACGCCGATTCCCATTCGTTGGCCTCGCCGACATAGGTGATCGGCGTAGCGGCGAGCCGGCTGGTGGCGTCGATGATGCGCGCGGTGTCGTCAGCTCGTTCGACGTAGCGTGCCAGCCAGAAGAGGCTGTCGGCGGCGCGGCTCAGCATCATGCGTCGAGCACCCAGGTGTCCTTGGTGCCGCCGCCCTGGCTGGAATTGACCACCAGCGAACCCTGCTTGAGGGCAACGCGGGTGAGCCCACCCGGCACGATGCGGATGCGGTCGGCACCCGACAGGACGAAGGGGCGCAGATCGACGTGGCGCGGGGCGACGCCCGACTGCACGAAGGTCGGCGATGTCGACAGCGCCAGCGTCGGCTGGGCGATGAAGTTGTCCGGGTCGGCCCTGAGCTTGGCGGCGAAGAGCTCGATCGTCGCCTTGTCGGCGGCCGGGCCGACCAGCATGCCGTAGCCGCCGGAACCGGCGACCTCCTTGACCACCATCTCGGGCAGGTGGTCGAGTACATAAGCGAGCGCGTCCGGCTCGCGGCAGCGCCAGGTCGGCACGTTCTTCAGGATCTGCTCCTCGCCGAGATAGAAGCGGACGATCTCGGGCATGTAGGAATAGACCGCCTTGTCGTCGGCAACGCCGGTGCCGACCGCATTGGCGAGCGTGATGTTGCCGGCACGATAGACGTTCATCAGCCCGGGGACGCCGAGCGCCGAATCCGGCCGGAAGGTGAGGGGGTCGAGGAAATCGTCGTCAAGGCGGCGATAGATCACGTCGACGCGCTTCGGCCCCTCGGTGGTGCGCATGTAGACCATGTTGTCTCGCACCAGGAGATCGCGGCCCTCGACCAGCTCGATGCCGAGCTTGTCGGCGAGGAAGGAGTGCTCGTAATAGGCGCTGTTGAACGCTCCCGGCGTCAGCAGGGCGACCGTCGGCTCCTCCGGGGCGGAGGCGGGCGCCACGGATTTCAGCGTCGCGAGCAGCTCCTCCGGGTAGTTCTCGACCGGGGCGATGCGGTTGAAGGCAAAGAGATCGGGAAAGAGCCGCATCATCACTTCGCGGTTCTCCAGCATGTAGGAGACGCCGGACGGCGTGCGGGCGTTGTCCTCCAGGACATAGAAGTCATTTTCGTCGACGCGCACCACATCGATGCCGGCGATCTGCACATAGATGCCGTGGGGCAATTTCAGACCCGCCATCTCGGGGCGGAAATAAGGATTGCAGTAGACGAGCTCGGGCGGGACCACGCCGGCTTTCAGGATCTCGCCGTCGCCATAGACGTCGGCAAGGAACAGATTGAGCGCGTGAACCCGCTGTTCAAGGCCGCGGGACAGGCGCTCCCATTCCGGCTTGGTAAGGATTCGCGGGATGATGTCGAAGGGGATGATGCGCTCTTCCGCCTCGGCCTCGCCGTAGACCGAGAAGGTGATGCCGATGCGCCGGAAAAGAAGCTCGGCCTCGGCGCGGCGGTGGGCAAGCACGTCAGGCGGCGTCGATTCGAGCCACTGCTGGAGAAACGCATATCCGCGGCGGCACGCGCCATCGCCAACGAACATCTCGTTAAAGGGTACCGCCATCGGGCGTTCCGTCATGCGAACTCGGTCAAGGACATCCCCATAGAGGGCCTATCCTAGACCGTGTTGCAAGAAAAACGCCAACCCCACGTGGCGTATTGGGGGAAATTCAGGCGATGGCGCTTTCGCCTTCGTCCTCGCCGAGGTCGTCGGCCTCGCCCTCGAAGAACGGCTCAAGCGCTGCCGGCTCGCTGGCATCGACCGAGCTCAGAAGCTCCAGGCGCCCGTCAAAATGTTCGCCGATCGCCGTGCAGCTCTCCACCCAGTCGCCGCAGTTGACGTAGACGATGCCGAAGTCCTCGTGCAGGGCGGCACGGTGGATATGGCCGCAGACGACGCCATCGACGTCGTGCTCGCGGGCGGCATTGGCGACCGCCTGCTCGTAGTGGCCGATGAAATTGACGGCGCTCTTCACGCGCATCTTGGCCCAGTTGGAGAACGACCAGTAGGGCAGGCCGAGGGCGCGGCCGATGCGGTTGAGCACGATGTTGATGCCGAGCGCGGCGACATAGGCGTTGTCGCCGAGGAAGGCGAGCCAGCGCGCCTTGCTCTGCACCGGATCGAAGACGTCGCCGTGGAGGATAAGGTAGCGCTTGCCGTCGGCCGCCTCGTGGATGATCTCGTCGGCGAATTCGAGATCGCCCTCGGCGTCGCCGCCGCAATAGGCGCGGGCGAATTCGTCGTGATTGCCGGGAACGTAGACCAGGCGCGTGCCGCGGCGCGCCTTGTTCATCAGGCAGCGCAGCACGTCATTGTGCGAGTCGGGCCAGTACCAGCGCGCCTGCAGGCGCCAGCCGTCGATGATATCGCCGACCAGATAGATCGTCTCGGCATCATTGCTCTGCAGAAAGTTCAGCAGCGGACGCACCTGGCACCCGCGCGTGCCGAGATGGAAATCCGACAGGAAAAGCGTCCGGTAGCGTTCTGGCGCCGCATTCGCAGTCATTCAAGTCTCTCCACTAACCGCCGGGCGGCGCGCCATTGCCCCGCTCCATGTTGGCCACAGGCCGCCTGCCGGTTGCAAGCGCCACGGCCGACCGTACCACGCGCGAGGCCGTCCAACGCTCGACAAGCCGTCGCAGCGGCGTCCCCTCGTTCTTGATGTCCATGGCGTTGCCACGCCAGACAAATGTGTTCCCGGTCCACCCCATGATCCACAGCGGGAAGAGCAGCAGGTCGCGCACGATCATCAGGCCGAGGATTCGCGGCGACACAGGCCAGTCGTAGCGCCGTGCCAGCAACAGTTCGGCGCCATACCACGCAACGACCAGGCCAACAAAGGCAGCGATGGGCAAAGCGCCAAGGGCGGTCAGCACCGCCGCGCCGGTAAGCGGGAAGAAGCCGCCGGAGACGGCTTCTGGGGCATAGACCAGCGGGAAGGACGAGCGGCGCAGGCGCGCCCAGCGCAGCTGACGGCGCCAGACATCGGCGACGGCGCGGGTACCGAGCGGCTGCGGGAAAGGCCGGATGACCAGGCGGACCTTGCGGCCGGCGGCGCGGATCAGCTTGGTCGAAGCGGCGTCCTCGGCGGGCTCGGCGGCAAGCGCCTCGATACCGCCGGCGTCCGCCAGATAGTCGCGTCGCCAGAACATGGTCTTGCCCTGGGCGAAGGCGGTGCCGAGCGAATCGGCGATCAGCTGCCAGCGCGCCTGATAGGTGTTGAGGAAGGCGCATTCGAGGTCGGCGCCGAGCCCATCGGGCCGCGTGCCGACCGGCGGCGAGCAGACCAGCCCCGTGTCCGACTGCCAGCGCTCAACCACCCGGTCGAGATAGTCGGGCGGCATGAGCACGTTGGAGTCGGTCATCACGATCCAGTCGTTGGCGGCGGCGTGCCAGCCCTTGACCATGTTGTTGAGTTTCGGATTGATGCTGATGCGGTCGTCCCCGAGGAGCAGGCGCGTCGGCACTTGCGGGTGATCCTCCATCAGACGGCGGATCAGCGGGATCACCGGATCGCGCGCCTCGGCGACGCAGAAGACGATCTCATAGTCCGGGTAGTCGAGGGCGAAGCCGGAAGCCAGCGTCTCCTCGATGTGGTTCTCGATGCCACAGGCCGGCCGAAGGATGGTGATCGTCGGGCGTCCGTGCTGCCGCGCCGACCGTGCCGAGGGGGGGCGGGTGCGCCAGAACAACATTGCGATGCCGCCGAAATGCACCAGTGCGGCAACTCCCACGGCAGCGAAAATCAGCGACAGGAGAATCATTGCGGCGGACAGTGCCAATCGAGTGTGACGCCGGAATCAACCAATTATGACACCCACATTGCGGTAATTGCTACAGCTACCCCGGACCAAATGTTTTGCCCGGAATCCAAGGGTCACATATGGTCGCAGGCGGGGCCGACCATTAACATAGTACGTGACGCGTCCTTTTTCCCCATAATCCTGAAGAGCCTCATGACCGATCCGACAGCCATTCGCTGGGGCATTATCGGCCCCGGAACCATCGCTCAGCGTTTTGCCGCAAACCTCAAGAAGACCCCAACCGGCCGGCTGGTCGCCATCGGCACCCGCAACCCGAACAAGCCGGGCCTCGCCGAAGCCTTTCCGGGCGCCCGAATTCTTGGCGGATACCAGGCCCTGATCGACGATCCCGAGGTCGAGGCGATCTATGTCGCCACACCGCATCCCTTTCATGCGGAGTGGGTAATCAAAGCCGTGGAAGCAGGCAAGCACGTTTTGGTCGAAAAGCCGATGGCGGTGTCGGCCTCCGAGGCCGAGGCGATGATCCACGCCGCCCGCAAGGCCGGTGTCTTCCTCGGCGAAGCCTTCATGAACCTGCTGCATCCCCATACCGCCCGGCTCATCGAACTGGTCCGTTCGGGTGCGATCGGCGACGTCATGCTGGTGAAGGCCGCTTTCGGCTTCCGCATGGGCAATCCCGATCCGGGACACAGGCTGCTGGCCAACGACACCGCCGGCGGTGCCATCCTCGATATTGCCTGCTATCCGGTGGCCATGGCGCGAACGATCGCGGGAGCTGCGGCCGGAGAGCCCTTCCTCGAACCGACGAAGGTGTCGGGCGCCGGCCACCTTGGCGCTACCGGCGTCGACGAATGGGCCTCGGCCGTCCTGCAATTCCCGAATGACATCGTTGCCGAGGTGTCGGGCAGCCTCATGGTCGTCCAGGACAACGGCGTCAGGGTGTTCGGATCGACCGGTTGGCTGGAGGCCAAGTCGCCGTGGTTCTGCACCGGCCGCGAGGGCGGCTCGGCAGAGATCGTCATCCACCGGCCTGACGGCGCGGAAGAGACGGTTACGGTCACCGAGCAGCGCTGGCTCTACACCTTCGAGATCGACGCCGTTGCCAGCGCCATCCGCGCCGGCCGCCAGGCCTTCGACCCGCCGGGCATGAGCTGGGCGAGCACGCTTGGCAACATGCGCGTTCTCGATGCATGGCGCGCCGAGATCGGGCTGCAATACGACTTCGAGCGGGCAGAGCGCCGGGTCAACAAGATCGATGGCCGTCCGTTGGCGGCGCCGGCGCGGCCGATGCGCCGGCGGCGGCTGCCGGCTCTGGCCAAGGAAATCTCGGCGGTCGCGCTGGGCACCGCATTCATGCGCACCTACACGCAGGCTGCGATCCTTCTCGATGCGTTCTACGAGCGCGGCGGCAATCTCTTCGATACGGCCTGGGGTTATGGGCAGGGGCGGGCCGAGACGCTCCTCGGTCAATGGTTGAAGGCGCGTGGCGTGCGCGAGGCGATGTCGATCATCGGAAAGGGCGTGCACTCGCCGCTGACCTATCCGGATGTCGTCGGCCGCCAGCTCGCCCAGTCGCTCGAGCGACTGAATACCGACTATCTCGACGTCTATTTCATGCACCGGGACAATCTCGACATTCCGGTCGGCGAGTTCGTCGACGCAATCGACGCTGAGGTCCGCGCCGGCCGCATCCGCGCCTGGGGTGGCTCCAACTGGTCGCGTGAACGCATGGACGGGGCGATCGCCTATGCCGGGAAGACCGGCAAGACTGCCCCGTCGGTGCTCTCCAATAATTTCTCGCTCGCCGAGATGATCGAGGCGCCATGGGCTGGCTGCTATGCCGCGTCCGACGATAGCTGGCGTGCCTGGCTGAAGGAGCGCGCCATCCCGAATTTCGCATGGTCGAGCCAGGCGCAGGGCTTCTTCACCAACCGGGCCGGTCGCGACCTGACCGACAATGCCGATATGGTCCGCTGCTGGTACAACGAGACCAATTTCGCGCGCCGCGACCGTGCCGCGGAATTGGGCGCGAAGCGGGGGATGAACGCCAACCAGGTGGCGCTCGCCTACGTCCTCGCGGTGGACCTTCCCGTCGTCCCGCTGATTGGTCCGCTGGCCATGTGGGAGCTGGAGGACTCGCTCCAGGCGCTTGATCTCGAACTGACGCCCGAGCAGGTGCTCTGGCTGGAGAACGGCGCGTGAGGCGCTGAATTGAAAGGCCATATCCATCTTGACAGGTGCGGCCCGCTTCAGCCGCCGTGCATGAAGCCGGGGTAGTCGGTCATGCCGCCGTCGACATAGACGGTGGTGGCTGTCATGTAGCTTGCAACGTCGGAGGCGAGCACCACCGCCATTTCGGCGACGTCTTTCGGCTGGCCGATGCGGCCCATGGGGACCTTGGTCAGCAGGTCCTTGAGGCCCTCGGCATCCTGCCAGACGTCGGCATTGATGCGGGTGGCGATGGCGCCGGGCGCGATACACAGCACGCGCACGCCATAGGGAGCGGCCTCCTGCGCCAGCGTGTTGGCCATCATGATCAGCCCCGATTTCGACGCCGCATAGGCGCTATAGCCGCTCCAGGCGATGACCTGGTGGACGCTGGAGGTGTTGAGGATGACGCCCGATTTCTGGGCCACCATGCGCTTCAGCGCCTGGCGGGCGCAAAGGAACGCGCCGACGAGGTTGATGTCGAGGACCTTTTTCCAGGCGGCGACTTCGGCTTCCCAGCCGACGGCGCGGGGCCCGTCGATGCCGGCATTGTTGACCAGCACGTCGATGCCGCCCCACGCCTTGTCGATCTCGGCGAACATGGCTTCCACCGCATCGGGATCGCTGACGTCGGCCTCGACCGTCATGGCGTTGCCGCCGGCCTTCCCGATCTCGGCGGCAAGAGCCTCGGCCTCTTCCGGGTGGGTGACGTAGTTGACGGCGACTTTGGCGCCGGCTTCGGCGAAGGCGCGCACCATGGCGGCGCCGAGGCCGGAATTGCCGCCGGTCACCAGAACGCGCCTGTTCGTGAGGTTGATCTGCATGGTGCCACATATAGGGCGAAACGGAGGATAACCAGACCCGGCGCGTTCGGTCGCACGTGGGCGACGAGCCCGCATCGGGGGTCTCACATCAGCTGCAGGCCCTTCAGGCTGACATGCCCCTTCTTGCCGATGATGATGTGGTCGTGGACGGCGATGCCCAGCGGCTTGGCGATGTCGACCACCTGCTTGGTCATCTGGATGTCGGCGGTCGAGGGGGTCGGGTCGCCGGAGGGGTGGTTGTGGATCAGGATGATGGCCGCGGCGGAAAGCTCCAGCGCGCGCTTGACCACCTCGCGCGGATAGACCGGCGTGTGGTCGATGGTGCCGGTCTGCTGCACCTCGTCGGCGATCAGCATGTTCTTCTTGTCGAGAAAGAGCACGCGGAACTGCTCGACCGCCTCATAAGCCATCGCCGCCTTGCAGTAGTCGATCACCGCCGACCATGAGGCGAGCAGGGGACGATCGCGGACGGAATCGCGGGCGAAGCGCTGGGCCGACGCCTGGACCAGCTTGAGATGGTGGATCACCGCATCGCCGACGCCGGAGATCTTGCGCAGCTCGCCCGCCGGGGCGCTGAGCACCTCGGAGAAGGAGCCGAAGCGGGCGAGCAGCGCCTTGGCGATCGGCTTGGTGTCACGCCGCGGCAGCGACTGGAAGAGAATCAGTTCGAGCAGCTCGTAGTCGGCCAGCGCCGCGCCGCCGCCTTCGTGGAACCGCTTCTTCAGGCGTTCACGGTGGCCGTGGAAGTGGGGCCTGTCCCCGTCCCGGGCGGGCGGCACGCTCATGTGCCGTCGGTATATGCCAGCCCGTGCTTCGGCGAGACGGTGAAGATCTCGTACCCGGTCTCGGTCACGCCGACGGAATGCTCGTACTGGGCCGACAGCGAGCGGTCGCGGGTGACCGCGGTCCAGCCGTCGGAGAGCACTTTCACGTGCGGCCGGCCGAGATTGATCATCGGCTCGATGGTGAAGATCATGCCGGGTTTCAGCTCGACGCCCTCGCCGGGGCTGCCGTAGTGCAGGATGTTGGGGGCGTCGTGGAACAGGCGGCCGACGCCGTGGCCGCAGAAATCGCGCACCACCGAGCAGCGCTCGCCCTCGGCATAGTCCTGGATGGCGAAACCGATGTCGCCGGTGGTGGCGCCGGGGCGGACGGCGGCGATGCCGCGCATCATCGATTCGTGGGTGACTTCCATCAGCCGCTGGGCGGCGCGCTTGACGTTGCCGACCGCGTACATGCGGCTGGAATCGCCGTGCCAGCCGTCAAGGATCAGGGTCACGTCGATATTGGCGATGTCGCCGTCCTTGAGCGGCTTGTCGCCGGGGATGCCGTGGCAGACGACATGATTGATCGAGACGCAGGTCGACTTCATGTAGCCCTTGTAGCCGAGCGTGGCGGGCAGGGCACCGTGGGCGAGGGCGAAGTCATACACGAAGCGGTCGATCTCGTCGGTCGCGACGCCCGGGCGGATGATGTCCTCGATGGCGTCGAGACACTCGGCGGTAAGCCGCCCGGCACGATGCATGCCGGCGAAATCCTCGGCGCTGTACAATTTGATCTGTCCGTCGTTCTTGAGCGGACCGACGGCGGCTTCGACATAGCTGATCATGGTACCGAGCATATGGCGATTTTCGCCGGAGCGCGCAAGCAGATCAGCCACGCGTGGACGGGCAGGTTGCCGTCGGCGCCGGGGCGGGCATGCCGCTTGCGAATCACATAAGTACGTGCTTATGTGTCGAAATGCTCGAGACCGACATCTTCAAGGCCCTGGCTGACCCGACGCGCCGCGCGATCTTCGAGAAGCTGGCCGGCGGTGCGATGAACGCCACGGCGCTACGGGACGGCATGGTGATCAGCCAACCGGCCATGTCGCAGCATCTGGCGGTCCTGCGCGGCGCCAAGCTGATCCGCGAGGAGCGGCAGGGGCGCTTCGTGAGCTACCAGGTCAATGCCGAGGGTCTGGTGCACATCGCCGAGTGGCTGGCGAAGTATCGCGCTTTCTGGCCAGCGCGCATGAACGCCCTGAAGGGCCTGCTCAAGGAGATGGACCAATGAGCGACGCGGACGAAGAGCGGGCCCTGGTGCTCGACTACGAGTTCGATGAACCGCCCGAAAAGGTCTGGCGGGCGCTGAGCACGCCCGCGCTTCGCGAGCGGTGGTTGCCGGAGGAGCATCTGGCGGACGCCGACCCGGTCTCTTCCGTCCCGGGCGAGGAGATCGGTTACCGGATGCGCGAGGACGAGCCGCCATACCTTCCCAGCATCGTGCGGTTCGAGGTCAAGCCGCGGCAGGACGGCGGCACGCGACTGAGGATCGTCCATCGCTTGGCGCCAACGGCGGCAAATGACAATCCGACCTGCCTCATGCGCGCCGCCTGACCCGCACGCAGCCCGAGCAATCCGGAACACAAGGAGTTCGCCGATGAGCGAAGCGCTTCAGCTCGTCCCCATGGTCGTCGAGCAATCGAGCCGGGGAGAACGTTCCTTCGACATCTACTCGCGCCTCCTGCGCGAACGGATCGTCTTCCTCAACGGCGAGGTCAACGACTCGGTGTCGGCCCTGGTCTGCGCGCAACTGCTGTTCCTGGAAGCGGAGAACCCGAAAAAGCCGATCTACCTCTACATCAATTCCTATGGCGGCGTGGTGACCAGCGGCTTCGCCATGTACGACACGATGCAATTCATCAAGGCGCCAGTGCACACGCTGTGCATGGGAACGGCCCGGTCCATGGGGTCATTCCTGCTCATGGCCGGTGCGCCCGGCGAGCGCGCGGCCCTGCCCAATGCCAGCCTGCATGTCCATCAGCCGCTTGGCGGCTTCCAGGGGCAGGCGTCGGACGTGCTCATTCATGCCGAGGACATGCGGCAGACCAAGCACCGCATCATCAGCCTCTACGCCAAGCATTGCGGGCACACTTACGAAGAGGTGGAGCGCACGCTCGACCGCGACCACTTCATGTCGGCCGAGCAGGCGCTGGAATGGGGCTTGATCGACCGCGTTCTCAGCGAACGCGAAGCCGCGGCATAGACCGCTTCCCCTCCGGTTCGATCAGCGGCAAGGGCCGGCCTACGAGGATCGTCTCGGGGCTGATCCGGCAGTCATAGGCGAGCGCTTCGACACCCGCGCCCCGCGCCTTGGCGAAGGCCGCGGCATAGGTGGGGTCGATGTCGGCGGCAAGCCGGAAGCTGGTGCAGTCGGTGCGCTGGACGAGATAGACCATGACGGCGCGATGGCCGGCGGCGACCATGTCGGCGAGTTCGCCGAGATGCTTGGTTCCACGTGCCGTGGGCGAATCGGGAAATTCGGCGAGCGGCGGTTGCCGCGACAGGTGAACGTTCTTGACCTCGACATAGGCGTCGGCACGGCCAGCGCCCGAGAGCAGGAGGTCGATGCGCGAGTTGCGCCCGTATTTCACCTCGCGGCGGATGGTGTCGTAGCCGGCGAGTTCGCGGATGGCGCAGGCGGCGATCGCCTCTTCGACCAGCCGGTTGGGATGGGCGGTGTTGATGCCGACCCAGCCGCCGTCGGCCTCGACCAGCTCCCAGGAGAGCGGCAGCTTGCGGGTCGGGTTGTCGGAGCGCGACAGCAGTACCCGCATGCCCGGTTCAGCCAACCCGGTCATGGCGCCCGGATTGGCGCAGTGGACGGTGGTCACCGCGCCGTCGGCAAGTTCGACATCGGCGAGGAAGCGCTTGTAGCGGCGGATCAGCCGCGCCTCGATCAGCGGGGCGGGGAAGCGCATGTCAGGTCATCGGGCTCAACTCGGGGCCGGTCGGTCGGCCAACCATAGTGGAGCATCTGTGCCGGGCGAAAGGCGTCGCTGGCCAAGGCGCCTATGCCGTCAACAACCGGGTGGCGCTCACCGCCGCCGGGCCGCACTGAGCCCGGACCGCTCAGGCGTGACCGAAGATCATGCGGTTGATGAAGGCGTTGCGGAACTTGCCGGCCGGATCGTAGGTGTCGAGCAGGTCGCGGAACGCGCCGAGCCGAGCGTAGCGCGAGCGCACGATGTCTGGCGCCATGGCGAAGAGCTTGCCCCAGTGCGGCACCGGGGCGAAGGGCGCCAGCAGTTCCTCCATGGCGGCGAGCAGCCTGATGATCGCCGGCTGGTCGGGCTTGAAAGAGAAATGGAAGGCGACGCAGGGCCGCCCGCAACAGGGGCTGAGCCACAGTTCGTCGGCGGCGATGGCGCGGATCTCGGAGACCATGATGAGCGGCGCAAGGTGCCGGCCCCATTGGTGGAGGGCGTCGATGGTCGCCACGGCGTGCTCGCGGGCGACGAAATATTCGGCTTGATAGTCGCCGCCGCCGGTCGGCACCGAATCGAAGCGGAAATGGGGCAGGCGATCGTATGAGGGGCCGACCGAACCCATCTGTTCGGTGCAGGTGACCGGGTTGGTGCCCGGCACCGGGCTGAGCTTTTCGTCGGCCGACGGGGCGCCGAAGAAGGGCCTCAGCCCCTCCAGCGGCGGGCCGGCTTTGGCCCGGCTCTTGACCCAGACATGCTCGATCACGTCGCTCTGCCAGGCCGTGAACAGGCTGACGCTGTAGCCGCTGGTCATGATCGCATCGAAGTTGGTGACGAGCGTCGCCAGCGGCAGGTCGCAATAGACGTTCTGGCGCATGGCGAAGGAGGGCAGGACGTCGAGCGTCAGCGCGGTGACGATGCCGAGGGCACCGAGGTTGACCACGGCGCCTGCGAATATCTCCGGATCCTTCTCGCGGGACAGGGTGACGAGATCGCCCGCGGCATTGATGAATTCGATCGCCGCCACGGCGGTTGCCAGATTGCCAAGCCTCGCGCCGGAGCCGTGGGTGGCGGTGGCAACGGCGCCGGCAACGGTGATGTGCGGCAGCGAGGCGAGATTGTGGAGCGCGTAGCCGCGCTCATGCAGCCAGGGGGCAATGTCGCTGTAGCGGGTGCCGCCCTCGACCGTCACCTGGTTGCGGGTCGTGTCGAGGGCGATCACGCCGCGCAAGCGCTCCAGCGAAAGCTGCGTGCCGGTGGTGTCGGCGATGTCGTTGTAACTATGGCGCGTGCCGAGCACGCGCAGCCTGTTGGAGCGACGCACGATCTCCTGCGTCTCGGCAACTGTCCCAGGCGCAACCAACCGCTCCGCGCCAAAGGTCAGATTCCCGGCCCAATTGGTTCCGGACGTGACGTAATTCCCCCCTGACATATCGCTGCACCGTAGCACGCCAGCGGTGCCCGGAAAGGCTGTCAGTAATACCGGCTATGGAAATACGGGGGGCTAGAGTGCCGGGCTGTGGGTGCGGGTCGACCGGGGCAGGTAGACGTCGAAGGTTGCCGCCACCGCCCGTGCCAACCCTTGCGCGTCTGGCGCAATCTCGATCATGCCGCCCTGGCGGCGGACGATGCCGCCGGCCGCCATCTCGTCGAGACGGGCGAGCGCCTCGCCGAGATCGCCGGTGCCGCGGCCGTGGCGGCGGCAGACTTCGTCGATATCGACGCGGAAATCGCACATCACCCTCTCGATCAGCTCGGCGCGCAGCCGGTCGTCGGGGGAGAGCGCATAGCCCTTGACCGTGGCGAAGCGGCCTTCGCCGATGGCCGCCGAATAGTCGCGCACGACTGGATCGTTCTGCACATAGCCCTGTGGCAGACGGCCGATGGCAGAGGCGCCGAGCGCGATGAGAAGCTCAGCCGGATCAGTGGTATAGCCTTGGAAGTTACGGTGGAGCCGCCCGCCCGCCTGGGCGAGCGCCAGGCTGTCCTCGGGATGGGCATAGTGGTCGATACCGATCTGGCGGTAGCCGGCGGATGTGAGCGTTTCGCCGATGGCCTCGGCCTGCTGGTTGCGCTCGGGCCCGCCGGGCAGCGCCGCGGCGTCGATGCGCCGCTGGTGTTTCTTGAAGCTCGGCACATGGGCATAGCCGAAGACGGCGATGCGGTCGGGGACGAGCGCCAGGCACTCGGTCACCGTCTCGATGGCCGAGGCGACGGTCTGGTGCGGCAGGCCGTAGATCAGGTCGAGGTTGATGCCGGTGATGCCGGCGGCGCGCAGCCAGCCGACCGCCTCGGCGGTCTGCTCATAGCTCTGCACCCGGTTGATTGCCTTCTGCACCGTCGCATCGAGGCTCTGCACGCCGAGGCTGGCGCGATTGATGCCGCCCGCCGCCATCGCGTCGACCATCTCGCGGGTGAGCGTGCGCGGGTCGATCTCGATTGCCAACTCGGCATCGGGGGAAAAATCGAAGGTGTCGTGCAGGAGCGCCATCAGCTCGCGGAAGAGCGCGGGGGCCATGATGGTCGGCGTGCCGCCGCCGAAATGCAGGTGGACGGCCGGCAGCCGCTTGCCGAGATGGCGCCTGACCATCCCGATCTCGGTCTTCAGCATCTCGCCATATTCGGCGACCGGCTCGTCGCGCAGCGTCACCGCCGTGTTGCAGCCGCAATACCAGCACATGCGCCGGCAGAAGGGGACGTGGACATAGAGCGAGGCCGGCCTGCCGGCGGGGGTTGCGGCCAGCCAGCCGGCATAGGTGTCGGGACCGACCGCCGGGTTGAAATGGGGCGCGGTCGGGTAGCTGGTGTAGCGCGGCAGGCGCTGATCGGCGTAGCGGGCTATCAGGTCGGGTCGCATCGCAAGACCAAAGCCGTACGCCGGTCGGGCCGCCTTGCGCTAGCGCAAATTGTTTGAAGTCGTTCCAAATCCTTGCCGGCGCGCGCTTGAGGGGGCGGGGCGGCGGGTGTAAACGACGCTCCTTCTTTCAAAGGGGAATGGCATGGCAGACGCTTCGGCCGGGGACATCGTCACCGCCGCGATCCTGGTCATCGGTGACGAGATTCTGTCCGGCCGGACCAAGGACAGGAACATCGGCTACATCGCCGAATACATGACCGCCATCGGCGTCGATGTGCGCGAGGTGCGGGTGGTGCCCGACGTCGAGGCGGAGATCGTGACGGCGCTCAATGCGCTGCGCGCCCGTTACACCCATGTTTTCACCACCGGCGGCATCGGCCCCACCCATGACGACATCACTGCCGATGCGGTGGCCAAGGCCTTCGGTGTGACGATCGACGTCGATCCCCGCGCCGTGGCGCTGCTGCGCGAACGCATTGCCGAGACCGACCTCAACGAGGCGCGGTTGCGGATGGCGCGCATTCCGGCCGGCGCGTCACTGATCGAGAATTCCGTCTCCAAGGCGCCCGGCTTCTCCATCGGCAATGTCCACGTCATGGCGGGCGTGCCATCGATCATGCAGGCCATGCTCGATGCGCTGGCGCCGCGCCTGCAGACGGGCAAGGCGGTTCTGTCGCGCTCGATCCCCGCTGGCCTCAAGGAGGGCGATATCGCCGCCTCGCTCGGGGCCCTGCAGCGCGACTTCGCCGATGTCAGCATGGGCAGCTATCCCAATTTCCAGGAAGGTGTCGGCTTCACCACGACGCTGGTCTTGCGCTCGCGCAACGAAGAACGGCTTGATGCGGCAGAAGCCGCGGTGAAGGCGATGCTGGACGAGATCAGGGCGCAGCGCGCCCGCTAGAACAGGAGGGGGAGACGATCATGTCGGAGCCACGCGCGGAAAAGGCGTTCCCGGTCTCATGGGACCAGTTCCATCGCGATGCGCGAGCGCTGTCGTGGCGGCTCGCCGGGCAGGGCAAGTGGGAGGCGATCGTCTGCGTCACCCGCGGCGGCCTGGTGCCGGCGGCGATCATCGCCCGTGAGCTCGGCATCCGCCTGATCGAGACCGTCTGCATCTCGTCCTATCACGACTATCGCGATCAGGGCGGACTGGAGGTCATCAAGCCGGTCGGCAAGGACGTCGTCGATCTCGCCGGTGGCAAGGGCGCCGCGGTGCTGGTGATCGACGATCTGGTCGATACCGGCAAGACCGCCAAGGTGGTGCGCGAGATGGTGCCGCGGTGCCACTATGCCACGATGTACGCCAAGCCGGCCGGGCGGCCGCTGGTCGATACCTTCATCACCGAGGTGAGCCAGGACACCTGGATCTATTTCCCCTGGGACATGGGGTGGTCGTTCCAGCCGCCGATCGGCGAGGGTACGGCGGGCTGATAGAGAGCGGGCCGCAATGCCGGAACCGTTGCCGCAACTGGCCGTCTCGACCTGGAGCCTGCACCGGCGCCTCGGCCTCACCTGGTGGGACAGGCCGGGGCTCGACGGGCCGCCGGACGCGGCCGAGACCTATGGACCCGGCGAGATCGATCTCCTCGATCTGCCGGCGGAGGTCCGCGCCCATGGCATCGAGCGCCTGGAGATATGCCACTTCCATCTGAAGACGCGCGATCCCGTCTATCTCGGCGAGGTGAGGACGTCGCTCGCCGCTGCCGGGGTGGCGCTGCAATCGCTGCTCATCGACGACGGCGATGTCAGCGACCCGGAGAACGGGGCGCGCGACCTTGCCTGGGTGAGGGGCTGGATCGATGCCGCGGCCGAACTCGGCGCCGTTCAGACCCGGGTGATCGCGGGCAAGCGCAAGGCGACGCCCGAACTGCTGGACCGCTCGGTTGCTGGCCTGTCGGCCGCGCTTCGCCACGGGCAATCGGCCCGCGTGCCGTTGATCACCGAGAACTGGCACGACCTGCTCTCCGGCCCGGACGAGGTCGCCTATGTGCTCGACCATGTCGGCGCCGGTCTCGGCTTCCTCGCCGACACCGGCAACTGGAAGGCGCCGACCAAATATGCCGGGCTCGCCACGATCTTCCGCCGGGCCGACTATTGCCACGCCCACGGGCCGTTCGATGCCGCGCTCGCCCTCGACGAGGCCGAGTTCGGTCGCTGCCTCGACATCGCGGTCGAGGCCGGCTTCACCGGGCCCTATACGCTGATCTATTCCGGCCCGAGCGACCAGGAATGGGCGGCGCTCGACATCCAGCGCGAATTCGTCCGCCGCCACCTGGCGGCGAAGGCCGCCGCCTGACGCTCGCGGACACGGGCGACCTGCGCCTGACCTGAATCAAGGCCCGGCGACGATGGGGCCGGTTATCTTCCCGGCGTGGCGAGGTCGGTCGCTGCTTCGCCCGCGGGAGGTCGGAGATGCGCCGCGAGGCCCTTTTCTGGTGGCTTTGGCTGGTCGTCGTCTCTGGCGGCGTGGTGGCGGCCGGTCTCGTCATGGTGCTGACGCCGGCCCTCACGCGGCGGCTGTTCAGCCTGCTGGTCTTTGCCTCACCGCAGACGATCGACGGATTCGGCGCGCTGCCCGCGCGCTATGTCGCCTTGGCCCACGGCGTCCTCGGCGCGGTGATGATCGGCTGGGGCGCGGCGTTGCTCGTCGTGCTGTTCGGGTCGTTCCGCCGCGGTGAGCGCGAGGCCTGGCTGATCGTCGCCATTTCCGTGGCGGCGTGGTTCCTGCCCGATACGGCGTTGTCGCTGGCGACCGGCTTCTGGCAGAATGCCGTGCTCAATGTCGTGGTCGCCGCCCTGTTCGTCGTGCCTCTCGCCGCTACGTACGGTGCCTGTCGGGGACGTCACACCTGACGGCAGACAGGGAGGGCCGTATGGCCGTTATCGAAGCATTCGGCCGCGACATCTGGGTGGGCGAGGGGCAGGTGGTGCCCTTCTACGGCTTTCCCTATCCAACGCGCATGGTGGTGATGCGGCTGACTGATGGCGGCCTGTTTGTCTGGTCGCCGATCGCGCTCACGGCGGAGCTGAAGGCGGCCGTCGACGCGCTTGGGGATGTGCGCTGCCTGGTCTCGCCCAACCTGCTGCATCACCTCTTCCTGGGTGACTGGAAGACGGCATATCCGCAAGCGCGCATGTACGCTTCGCCCGGTCTCAGGAAGAAGCGCAAGGACCTTGCCTTCGACGGCGATCTCGGCGACGCGCCCGATCCGGCGTGGGCGGCGGACATCGACCAGGTCGCCGTCAGGGGCAGTCCGTGGATCACCGAAGTGGTGTTCTTCCATCGCGCCAGCGGCACGGCAATCTTCACCGACCTCATCGAGAACTTCGCACCCAACTGGTTCACCGGCTGGAAGGGCTTTGTTGCCCGTCTCGACGGCATCGTCCAGCCGCATCCCGGGGCCCCGCGCGAGTTGCGCTGGAGCTTCCTGTTCCGTCGCGGTCAGGCGCGCGCCAGCCTCAACCGCATCCTCGCCTGGCCGATCGAACGGGTCGTCATGGCGCATGGCGACATCGTCACGGCCGACGGCGCCGGCTTCGTGCGCAAGGCCTTCGCCTGGCTGCTGTAGGGCCTTCTGCGTCCGTGCAAGCCGCCGCGCAGGAACCTCCATACGCAAGAATAAAGCGCGATTTTCCTACATTGTATTAATTCAATGTTTCCGCTTCGTGGCTATAAGGCAGACCTCCCGTCAAGACATCGGTAGGGACGCGCCCGTGCCTTCATTGTTCCTTGCCAACGGAGCCGTTCTTGCTTGGGCGATTACCGGCGTCTCATCGATCCTGACGGTGGGTTTTGCCGGCATCGCCGCCAATCGCCACAAGGCCTACCGGTCGGTGGAGGACGTGCAGCGCAGTCTTCGCGACCTGCACGAGAACATCAGCGAAGGCGTGTTTCGCTCGACGCTGGATGGCCGCATGATCAGCGCCAATCCGGCTCTCGTCCGCCTGAACGGCTTTTCCTCGCAGGCGGAGATGCTGCGCGAGGTCAACGACATTGCCGGGCGCTGGTACGTCGAGCCCGGCCGGCGCGAAACGATCAACAGGATGCTGGTCGAACAGGGGCGGGTGAGCGGTGTCGTATCGGAAGTCTTCCGCTACAAGACGCGCGAGCGCATCTGGATCGAGGAAAGCCTGCGTCTGGTGCGCGACCCGAGCAGCGGCCGGCCGCGATACTACGAAGGCACCGTCCGCGAAGTCACCGAGACGGTCCGGCGGCTTCAGCTCCAGGAGCGCTTCGAGAAGATCGCCTCGGTCACCGCCGGTTGCCTGTACCAGATGCGCTCCCGGCCGGACGGCACAACGTGCATGCCCTATGCGAGCGTAGGCCTCCTGCGGATTTACGGAATCGATCCCTCGGAGGTCGAGGACGATACGGCAGCCATCGATGAGCTCGTCCATCCAGACGATCTCGAGAAATTGTCGAAATCGTTCGACGAGTCCGCGGCCAATCTGAGCATGCGGCGGCTCGAATACCGGATACGTTCGCGCGACGGCGTCGAGAAATGGGTATCCGGCCATTCCGTGCCGGAGCGGGAAGCCGCCGGCACCATCCTTTGGCACGGCTACGTCGAGGATGTGACCGAGCGCAAGCTCGCCGAGGAGCGCATCTTCCGCCTGGCCTATCGCGATCCCCTGACCGGTCTGCCGAACCGCGCCGCCCTGCTGGAACGACTGCGTGAGACATTGGCTGCAAGCGAGCGGTCGGGCACGTCCGGCGCACTCCTGTTCGTCGATCTCGACCAGTTCAAGATCCTCAACGATACCAAGGGCCATCATGCCGGCGACGCTTTGCTGGTCGACGTTGCGCAGCGGCTGGAAGCGGTCACCGGCACGAAGGGCACCGTCGCCCGGCTTGGCGGCGACGAGTTCGTCATCCTGCTTGCCGATGTAGGAACCGGCGATACCGGCACCGCGGATGTCTCGGCGCTCGCCGATGCGATTGTCGTTTCGCTGGCCAGGCCATACTTCATCGATGGTGCCACCTTCCACACCACGGCGAGCGTCGGGGTGTCCTATTTCGATGGCACCATCGGCGATGCCAGCGAGCATCTGAAGCGGGCCGATCTTGCCATGTACGAGGCCAAGGCGGCGGGGCGCGGCCTCGTGTCGGTCTTCGCTCCCGAGATGCAGGCCGTCCTCGACGATCGTCTGGCGCTGACCAACGAGCTGCACGAGGCACTGGCGCAGGGGCGGCTGGTCTTCGTCTGCCAGCCGCAGGTGAACGGCAATGGCGATGTGCTCGGCGTGGAGATGTTGATGCGCTGGCGCGACAGCACGCGCGGCGAGGTCTCGCCGTCGGAATTCATTCCGCTTGCCGAACGCGCCGGTCTGTCCAGTCTTCTCGACGCCTATGTGCTGCAGCGGGCCTGCGCCATGCTCGCCCGATGGGCGCGCAATCCGGCGATGCGGGATCTCGGCGTGGCGGCCAATATCAGTACGCGCCGGTTGCACAGGGACTTCGTCAGAGACCTTGCCGCCATGATCGATGAGGCGGGCGTCGACGCCCGCCGCCTGACGCTGGAAGTGACCGAGCACGTCATGCTCGACCGATCGGATCAGGTGGCCACCACCATGCGCGACCTGAAGAGCCTCGGCGTGCGCATCGCACTGGACGACTTCGGCACCGGCTATTCTTCGCTGACGACGCTGAAGCAGTTGCCGATCGACATTCTCAAGATCGATCTGTCATTCGTGAAAGGTATCGAGTTCGACAGCAGCGACCGCGTGATCGTGCAGACCATCCTCAACATCGCCCGCAGCCTGGACATGGAAGCGATTGCCGAGGGCGTCGAGACCGAAATGCAGGCGATACTGCTCACCCAGATGGGATGCCGGGTGTTCCAGGGCTATCTCTTCGGCCGGCCGATGGCGCCCGAGGCGCTGGAAAACTGGGTGGAAAGGCAGCAGGCAGGGGTGATCGCCGCGCGCAAGCTGGCGTAAGGTCGGCTTTCCCTCCCGGCATCTGTGCCCAACAAGCCTTCAAGGAGTCCCCCATGCCTCATCCCGCTCTCGTCGCCGGCAAGAGCGCCGTCATCACCGGCGGCGCCAACGGCATCGGTCTGGCCGCGGCCAAGCGTTTCGCCTCGTTCGGCATGAAGGTCGCCATTGCCGACCTCGACCAGGCCCAGCTCGACGCTGCGGCAGCGGAGGTCGCCGGCGCGGGGCCGGGCGGCACGGCCGAAGTGATCACCGTGGTGACCGACGTCTCGAAAAAAGAGGCGGTCGAGGGGCTGAAGGAACGCGCCTATTCTGCCTTCGGCGCGGTCGACGTTCTGATGAACAATGCCGGCCGCGGTGGCGGTGGCGGGCCTTTCGAGAACTACGCTGGCTGGCAGGCGGTGCTTGGCACCAATCTCTGGGGCGTCATTAACGGCGTGCAGACCTTCGCTCCGGCGATGATCGCCCAGGGCACGCCCGCGGCCATCATCAACACCGGCTCCAAGCAGGGCATCACCTGTCCGCCGGGCGATACCGCCTACAATGTCTCCAAGGCCGGCATCAAGGTGCTCACCGAGGGCCTGCAGCACGCGCTGCGCAATACGCCCGGCTGCAAGGTCGACGCCTATCTGCTGGTGCCGGGCTGGACCCATACCGGCCTCACGGCGCGTCAGAAGGAAAAGCCGGCCGGCGCCTGGTGGCCGGATCAGGTGCTCGACATGCTGGTGGAGGCGATGGAGAAGGGCGACTTCTACATCATCTGCCCGGACAACGATGTCACCCGCGCCATCGACAACAAGCGCATGGCCTGGGCGATGGGCGACATCATTGAGAATCGCCCGCCGCTGTCGCGCTGGCACCCGGACCACAAGGACGCCTTCGCAGCGTTTCTGAAGGGATGATCTGGACCGACTGATCGCCGCCGTGGCGCCGGTTTGAGGGTTCTCTTCCCCCTTGCGGGAGAGGGCGCCTCAGGCGCCCTGCATGACGCTGTCACTCACTATGTGTGCTTTGTCGCTGTCTTCCGGCTGCCCTCGATGTTGGGCAGGAAGACGGTGATCAGCCCGATGGCCGGCAGGTAGGCGCAGATGCCGTAGACGAACTCGATCGAGGTCAGGTCGGCGAGTTCGCCGAGCGCCGCTGCACCGATGGCCGACAGCCCGAAGGCGAGGCCGAAGAAGATGCCGGCGATCATGCCGGTGCGGCCGGGTACCAGCTCCTGGGCATAGACGATGATCGCCGGGAAGGCGGAGGCGAGCCCGATGCCGATGGGCACGGTGAGGATCACGGTGGCCACCAACCCGACATGCGGCAGCACCAGCGTGAAGGGCAGGATGCCGAGGATCGACGCCCAGATGACGTATTTGCGGCCGAAGCGGTCGCCGAGCGGCCCGCCGATCAGCGTTCCCGCGGCAAATGAGAACAGGAAGACGAAGAGCAGCACCTGGCCCACCGGGATCGGCAGGTGGTAGCGGTCGATCAGGTAGAAAAGGTAGTAGCTGCGGAAGCTCTCCAGGTAGAAGAACTTGGAGAAGACCAGTGCCACCAGCACGACGAGCGACAGCACGACGCGGGCGTGGCTGATGTCGGGCCGCGCGATCGCCGTGGTCACGCGCGGCTTGCGGGCCGCGTCGAAGTGGTTCTGCCGGTACCAGCTGCTCACCATCCACAGGACAGCGATGGCGATCAGCGCCAGGATCGAGAGCCAGGCGATGCTGGTGCGGCCGTAGGGAACGACGATCGCCGCGGCGAGCAGCGGACCGATCGCCGCGCCGGCATTGCCGCCGACCTGGAAGATCGACTGGGCGAGGCCGTGGCGGCCGCCGGAGGCGAGGCGCGCCAGGCGCGAGGATTCCGGATGGAAGACCGAGGAGCCGGTGCCGACCAGTCCGGCCGCCAGCAGGATGACGCCGTAGGTCGGCGCGATCGACAGGAGCAGCAGGCCGAGGAAGCTGACCCCCATGCCGATCGGCAGCGAATAGGGCTGCGGGTGGCGGTCGGTGTAGATGCCGATGAAGGGCTGTAACAGCGAGGCGGTGAGCTGGAAGGTGAAGGTGATGAGGCCGATCTGGCCGTAGTCGAGCGCGAAGCTCTGTTTGATCAGCGGATATATCGCCGGCAGCAGCGACTGGATGGTGTCGTTGAGGAGGTGCGAGACGCTGAGGCCCACAAGGACCGCGAAGGCGGTCGTCTGGGCGCCATGGCCGGTCAGTTCGCCGCTTCGAGCCGGCGCATTCATCGAGCCTCTTTCTCCAGGGCTGGGGTTCCCGCCGCGGGACCGCGGCGAGGATCGACTATGCACGGGATTCGAGTGTGAAGCCATTGCGCCGGGCGTATAGGGGCCATGCCTTCCGCGCGTGAGGCCGAAACGCCAAGCCCGTCGCCTCTTGGGGGTGAAGCGACGGGCCCGCGGGGGGGCGGCTCAGGGGGAGCCGGCCAGGAGAAGGGAAGGGCTATCCGAGGTCGATGTCGTCAGTCGGCCTGCTGCCGGCCTGCTGGTTGCGGATCTCTTCGGCGGCCCTGCGCAGGACGTCCGCCATGCGCTTCTGGTCCGCTTCCGAGGCGTCGAGCTTCTCGGCGATGGCCTGCTTGAGCGCGCGGCGCGCCTCATTGACCTCCGGGATGACGCCGGGGATGTCGCGATCGGGCACGGACTGCTCGTCGCCGTGCCGCTGGCCTTCCCACCAGGCGCGCGCCTGGGACATCTTGCGGCCGAACTTCTCGATGCCGGAGATGGCGAGGTCGGCGACCTCGCGGTTCTCTTCGTAATAGGCGCGGCCGGTCGTGGTGATCGAATAGACCTTCTTCGATCCTTCGGCGCTGGAGGTGGCGTAGCCGACCTCCTCGAGATAGGTGAGGGTGGGATAGACGACGCCGGGCGAGGGGCTGTAGACGCCGCTCGATTTCTCCTCGAGCGCCTTGATGATCTCGTAGCCGTGGCGCGGCCCGTCGTTGAGCAGGGCCA
Source organism: uncultured Alphaproteobacteria bacterium (assembly GCA_963785065.1). Classification (GTDB taxonomy): domain Bacteria; phylum Pseudomonadota; class Alphaproteobacteria; order Rhizobiales; family Kaistiaceae; genus CAVSRC01. The sequence continues at coordinate 218,498 of CAWATX010000003.1, read as the reverse complement.
GCACGATCAGGCGCAGGTCGCCGTCGGCCAGCATCTTGCCGACGCGAAAGGCGCCGCCGCCCCAGCCACCGCGTCCGCCGCGCGATCCGCGGCCCCAGTCGTCCGGACCGCCGCCGCGGCGTCCGGCGAAGTGCCAGTAGGCGCGGTCGTCGTGACCGAAATGGTGGTGCATGGAATGTCTCCGTTGTCTATATCGTGCGATATAGGTAGGAGCCCGTCGGTCGGGCGTCAAGATATATCTTACGATGGGTAGGGGACGGTCATCGGCAACATGCGGCCGCCGGATTCCCTTGCCATTGCGGGCGATGCAGCCTACCGAGGCCGCAGCGCGGACGTGGCGGAATTGGTAGACGCAAGGGACTTAAAATCCCTCGGAGGTAACTCCGTGCCGGTTCGACCCCGGCCGTCCGCACCAGCCCAGGGGCCCCATGACCATGTCGCCTGCCAGACTGCGTATCGCCGTGCTCTTCGGAGGGCGCTCGGCCGAGCATGACGTCTCCGTGCTTTCCGCGACCAATGTCATGGCGGCGTTGGATACGGGGAAATACGACGCCGTTCCTGTCTTCGTTACCAGGGAAGGCCGCTGGCTGCTGGCGCGCTTCGCCGGGGGGCGGCTGACGTCGCCCGAGACGGGTACCGAGATCGTGCTGCTGGCCGGCGGCGAGGGGCGGATGATGGCGCTGCCGGGCGACGGTGGCGCGCCGCATGAGATGGCGAGGATCGACATCCTGTTCCCGGTGCTGCACGGCCTCCCGGGAGAGGACGGTTCGGTGCAGGGCCTGGCGGAGGTAGCGGGCGTGCCGCTTGCCGGCTGCGGCATCCTCGGCTCGGCGGTGGCGCTCGACAAGGACATCGCCAAGCGGCTCTTCAGCCACGCGGGTCTGCCGACGGCACGGGCGGTGACCATCCGCGAGGGCGCGGCGCCGCCTTTCGCCCAACTCGAAGGCGAACTTGGCCTGCCGTTCTTCGTCAAGCCGGCGCGGCAGGGCTCGTCGGTCGGCGTTTCCAAGGTCCATGCCAGCCAGGAGCTGGACAACGCGCTGGCCGAGGGCTTCCGCTACGACGGCAAGTTGCTCGCCGAGGAATTCGTTCGCGGCCGCGAGATCGAGTGTGCCGTGCTGGAGAACGCCGATGGCAGCGTGTTCGTCTCGCGCCCGGGCGAGATCGTGCCGGCGGAGAGCCACGACTTCTACAGCTATGCGGCCAAGTACATCGACGAGAACGGCGCGCTGCTGAACGTGCCGGCCGATTTGCCGCCGGCGGTCGAGGAAGCCGTCCGCGACGCGGCGGCCAGGGCCTTCCACGCGCTCGGCTGCGATGGCATGGCGCGGGCCGACTTCTTCGTGACGGCGGACGGCGGCGTTCTCGTCAACGAACTAAACACGATCCCCGGCTTCACCAATATCAGCATGTATTCCAAGGTGATGGAGGCAAGCGGCGTCAGCTATCCGGAGATCATCGACCGGCTGGTCGCGCATGGTCTGAAGCGCGCTGGCCGCTCTCCCTGAACAACGGACGCCAAGTCGCCTACCAGCCGAACTGGAACGTGGCACCGGTCTGGCCGTAGCCGTATTGGCCGACATTGGCACTGGTGTTCTTGCCGAACTGGAAGATGCCGTAGGCGTTGTCATTGCCGTTCTGGCTCAGCGTGGCGGAGTGGCCGCGACCCTCCTGGTGGATGACGCCGGTGTTGCCGAGCCCGTGCTGGGCGAGGCCGGCGCGGTTGTCGACACCACGCTGGCTGATCGACCCGCTCTTCTGAATGCCGCTGAATAGCGAGTAGAGGGCGAGCCCGACCCGCAGGTCCTGGGCGTCCCGGGAATTGGTCGGCACGTAGGTGAAGGAGAACGAGCCGCCGGCAGACGCGGGTGCCACGAACGTCGCGGATCCGATCATGGCTGCCAGTGCAACCGAGGTGAGGGTGAGGGTTTTGCGCATCGAAGGTCTCCTTCCAGGTCAGGGCGGTCAATGCCGTTGTCTATGGTGGCGACTATGTGCGGTCGGGCCTGAACTCAGCCGGAACCCGGTGTTCAGCCGTCGTTAATCGGCGACCAAGCCTGCGCGACCGCGCTGGGGTGACGGGCCAGAGCCGCTTGGCTCGATGTGGCGTGATCGGGCATTGGCGCGACGGGGCCGGTGCGTTGCAGCGCGTTGCCTATGTGGCGGGTGCATTCGACACTGTCGCTGCCGGCGACCAGTCCCAGCTGCACGTCGTAGGATGCGCCTTGGCTTCCGAGCACGACCCTGCCCAGGATGGCCGGAGCGTCCGGAGCCGCAGCGAAGCTGCCGCCCTGCTGGATCGAGGTGCCACCGCCACCGCCGGACCCCACGACGCGGAAACTGTAGGTGCCGCTGACCGCCGCATCGACGTGGGCGACCCCTTCAAGCTGGACCGCGCCATCGACTGGCGTCACTCGGACTTCACACCGGATGGCGCCCGCTGTCTGTGTGGCGCCATCGGACGGGTCGGCGCGGCCCATGCCAACCGCACCCGCGCCGGCAATTGCGAGGCCGACAGCAAGCGGTACGCCAAAGGTCGAGATCGGATTGCGTAGCCGGATCATGACAGTTCTCCATCGTTTGTCATCGTCGCCAAAGGCTCGGGGGGAAGACGCGCTTTCCCACGGCGTCGCCTCAGGCTACGGGCAGGTCTGCACGAAGGCTGCGACGTTGCCGCTGCCGGCCTGGACGATGTCGGCGCTGCATCCATCGCCCACCTGGACACCGGCTGCGATGTTGCCGTTGCCGTCCTGGGTCAGAATTGCGGTGTGGTTGGTGCCGAACTGGGCGACGCCGCCTGCGTTGTGGTTGCCGGTCTGCCGGGCGTCGACGTGGTTCCAGTTGCCCTGCTGGCCGATGGCGATCGTGTTGTGGTTGCCGTGCTGGCGGCCCAGGGCGCTGTTGGCCCGTCCGTCCTGATAGACGCCAAACCTGTTCTGCCAGCCGTATTGCACGCCTCCGGCAGAATTCTCCCAGCCGTATTGCTGGATCCAGACACCGGCCGCCATTGCGGGCGCAGTCGAGAGGCCGATTGTGGCGGCGAGCGCGCCGGCGACCAAAAGCTTGCTGATCATGTCTCCGTCTCCTGGGCTTGTGCGGCCGCGAGCCGCGTGTCCTTGACGGTCCGATTTCTATGGGCGCCGTCCGGAACCAGGGCTGAACCCGCCATTCACCGGTCGTTCAGGACGCCGGGGCGTCGCCTGCCCGATCCGCGTCAAGGACGGCGACGCGCCTTATCTGCTCAAACGCCAGCATGAGCAGAAGACCGGTTGACCGGCGGTCCGTGCCAGGCGAAACGATCCCATGATCCCGGTCACCGCCATCATTCAGATCGACGAGCGCGAGATAGAGGAGCACTTCATCCGCGCCTCGGGACCGGGCGGGCAGAACGTCAACAAGGTCGCGACCGCGGTGCAACTGCGCTTCGATGTGCAGCGCTCGCCGTCACTGCCGGAAGCGGTCCGCCAGCGCCTGGTGAGGCTCGCCGGGTCGCGCCTGACCCAGGACGGGGTCATCGTCATCACCGCCCAGCGCTTCCGCACCCAGGAGGCCAACCGGCGCGACGCACGCGACCGGCTGACGGCGCTGATCGCGCGCGCCGCCGAACCCAAGGTGCCGCGCCGGGCTACACGGCCCACGCTTGCCAGCCGCCGACGCCGCCTGGAAGGCAAGGCCCGGCGCGCCGGCGTCAAGGTGCTGCGCGGCCGGCCGACGGGCGACGACTAGGGATTGGGTGGCCGGGCGTCCGCATTAACCCTTGCTCAGGCAATCGCTGGAGATGTCACCTCGGAAATGACAGTCTCCGCGCCGTGGCCGCGTGGCGGAAAGGTGACGCGACGGACTGCATCTCCGGATATCCCTGGTTCAATTCCGGGGCGCGGCCTCCACGCCAGCCGGGCGTGCGAGGCCAGCCCCAAGGGGTTCGAGTTTGCGGTTCAACTAGCAGAACGTTTACCTGTTCATTCAAATTTGGTGGACGTGACGGCGATACCTTGCTTGTTTCGCGGCTAACAAGTTTCCGTAGTGGTTCCAGCGCTGCCAGCAGTGGGAAGTCCAAATGCTTTCTCGCGATGCCATCGACTCGCCTGCACGTCCCGTTCCGGGAGGTCGCCAGTCAGTGCGTGAATCGCACGGTGCGGTGACTGCTTCATCGCGGCTGGTCAAGGGCGATGTGGTTCAGGTGCGGCCAGCCGCCGAAATCCTCGCCACGCTCGATGCAGACTTCACGCTCGAAGGTCTGCCGTTCATGCCGGAGATGCTGAAATATTGCGGCCGGCGGATGACCGTCTATCGCCGGGCCAACAAGACCTGCGTCGAAGGCCACGGCCTCCGGGCGATGAGCAATTCGGTTCTGCTGGTCGACAGCCATTGCGACGGCGCCGCGCACGATGGGTGCCAGAAGCACTGCCTGATGTTCTGGAAGGAGGCATGGCTGGTGCCCGCTGAACGGGCCGATGCGCCGGTTGCCGCGCCCGATGCGCCGCCTTTCGACGATGTCTATCGCAAGCTTGCCGGCGCGACGCGCGCGGGCGAGCTGTACAGATGCCAGTCGTCGCTGTTGTTGCAGGCGACGCGGAAGCTCTCCCCGTTCGGCCTGGTCGAGTATCTCCAGGAATTTGTCGGGGGTGAACTCGCTCCCGGTCGGTTCCTGATGATGGCCGGACGCACGCTTGCGGATCGCCTGCGTCGCCTTTTCGGGATCGCGCCGATCGGCTCGGTGCGCGGCTCGCCGGGTCCCCATGCGAAGGGCGACCTCGGCCTGCAGCCCGGTGAATATGTCGAAGTTCGCTCGGCCGACGAGATCCGCGACACGGTCGGCCCGTCCGGCATGAATCGCGGCCTCTCCTTCGAGCCCGACATGACCAGCTTCATCGGACAGAAGCATCAGGTCGCCTTCCGGGTCGAAAAGATGATCCACGAAGAAACCGGCAAGATGGTCCGGCTGACCAATACCGTGGCGCTGAAGAACGTCCACTGCACGGGCGCGTGCACCAAGAACTGCCCACGCTCGCAGGCGCACTTCTGGCGCGAGGCGTGGATCAAGCGGGTAAGTCCCGGCGCCTGACGGATTTCGCCCCCCGCCGGAGGCGGCCGACGGAGGGCGATAATCGAAAGGTGCGACGGCAGGCCGGTCAGGCCGCCGCGCCGTCTGCCTTTTTGGTCAGGAAGGCACCGATCATGTCCGCGGGGATCGGCTTGGAGAAGCGGAACCCCTGCAGCTCGTCGCATTTGTTCTTGCGCAGGAAGGCGATCTGTTCGTCGTTCTCGACGCCCTCGGCGACGATCCTGAGATTGAGTTTCTTGCCGAGCGAGATGACGGCGGTGGTCACCGCGCGGTCGTCGACATTGGCCGGCAGCCCCTTGATGAACGATCGGTCGATCTTGAGGCGGGCGACCGGGAAGGTCTTCAGCGCCGAGAGGCTCGAATAGCCGGTTCCGAAATCGTCGATGGCGATCTGCACGCCGAGGCGCTGCAGGCTGTTCATGGTCGCGATCGCCTGTCCGACGTCGCGCATAATGAGGCTCTCGGTCAGTTCAAGCTCGAGATAGCGCGCTTCCAGCCCGCTCTTATCCAGCGCATTGGTGACCCGGCCGACGAAGTTCTTCTCGGCAAACTGCCGCGCCGAGACGTTGACGCACACTTTGATCGGCGGCAATCCGGAGTCCTGCCAGGCCTTGTTCTGGCGGCAGGCCTCGATCAGCACCCAGTCGCCGATCGGCACGATGAGGCCGGTCTGGTCGGCGATCGGAATGAAGTGGTTGGGCGAGAGCTGGCCCTGGGTGGGATGGTTCCAGCGGATGAGCGCTTCGACCGCGAAGACGTTCCCGGTGATCATGTCGACCTGCGGCTGGTAGAGCAGCACGAATTCGCGCCGCTCGACGGCGCCGCGCAGCGCCTCCTGCAGCAGCAGCTCGCCGCGCACCTTGACGTTGAGTTCGGGGGTGTAGAACTGGAAATTGTCGCGCCCGAGTTCCTTGGCCCGGTACATGGCCGCGTCGGCATTGGCCAGCAGCGTGTCGGCGTCCTTGCCGTCGTTGGGGTAGTTGGCGAGACCCACACTGCTCGACACGCGCAGCGTCTGGCCGCCAATCTCCAGCGGTGCGCTGATCGCCGAGCGGATCTTGGCGATGGTGGCGGAAATGCTGTCGGCGCTCTTTTGCTGGTCGACGAGCAGGACCACGAACTCGTCGCCGCCGAGGCGCACGACAGTGTCGACCGAGCGCAGGCACGAGACCATGCGGTTGGCGACGTTGGTGAGCAGCTCATCGCCGGCGGTGTGGCCGAGCGTGTCGTTGATGATCTTGAAGTTGTCGAGGTCGATGAAGGCGACCGTCACCCAGTGGTCGGCCCGCTGGGCGTAGCGCAGCGCCTGTTCGAGGCGGTCCTGCAGCAGCGCGCGATTGGGCAGGCCGGTGAGCGCGTCGTGGTTCGCCATGAAGCGGATGCGCTCCTCGCTCAGCTTGCGTTCGATGGCGATGCCGGCGATGTGGCAGGCGGCTTCGCCGATGTGCAGTTGCTGATCGGTCGTGATCTGCGGCGTCTCGTGGTAGAGCGTGAACACGCCGAGCGGGTTCTTGGCCGGCGAGACGATGGGCACCGACCAGCATGAGCGGTAGCCGTGCGTGGCAACCATCTCGCGGAAGTCGGCGAAAAGCGGATCGCTCAGCATGTCGGCGACGACGACGGCTTCGCCGCGATGGACGGCGGCGCTGGCCGGCCCGGCGTCGGGCGCGATGCGGATGCCGTCCATGGCCTTGATGAAGGCGTCGGCGACGTGCGGCGCTGCGCCGTGGCGGAGCAGCGTGCCGTTGTGGTCGGTGAGCTGGATGGTTCCGCAGGATCCCGGGATCTGCATTTCGACCAGCCGGATGAGGTCCTCCAGCACCGTCTCGAGCGGCGCATTGACCGCGATGTTCTCCAGAATCCGCGCCTGGCTGTCGCGCAGGATGTCGGCGCGCCGGCGATCGGAAATATCACGCGATATGCCGACCACCCCGATGATCTTGTCCTCGTCGTTGCGCAACGGGATTTTCGAGGTGAGGATCCAGGTCTTCCGGCCATTGTCGTCGACGATGTACTCTTCCTTGTCGATCATCGGCTGCCCGGTTTCGATGATGCGCTGTTCGTCGGCGTAGAAGCCCTGGGCGAGTTCCGGTGCGCACAGCTCCAGGTCTGAGTTGCCGATCAGTTCGTCCACCGACCTGCCCATGCGTAGCGCCGTCGCCTGATTGGCGATGATGAAGCGGCTGTCGGTGTCCTTGACCCAGATGTTGTCGGGCACCCAGTCGACCAGCGTCTGCAGCGTGATGCGCTCGTTGGCGACCGTGCGGCTCAGTTCGGTGACGTCCTCGTGCGTCGAAATCCAGCCGCCGCCGGGCAGCGCGTGGTGGCGGATCTGGATACGCCGGTTGTCGGAGAGGATCGCGGTCCACGGGTTGGGGGCGTTGCCGGTGCTGATCGCCTCGTGCAAAGCGAGATATTCCTCGGTCTGCTTGGGCGAGCTGCCTGCCGCCACGCGCGCCTCGACGATCTCGCGCAGCGTCATGCCCGGTGTCACCTCCTCGGGCTTCAGCTGGTAGATCTCGGCATAGCGGGCATTGCACAGAATCAGCTGGCGGTCCTTGTTGAAGAAGCTGACGCCTTCCGAAATGTGCTCGATGGCCAGGCTATAGCGCTGTACCGCGGCCTGCAGGGACTGGATCGACAGGTCCTGCGCATCGACGATGGTCTCGTGCGCTTCGGCGGCGGTACGCGCCAGCGCAATCACGCTCGCCGGGCTGAACGCCTCGCCGGACTCACGACGCGGATCCCTGTTGGCCTCCCGACGGGAATCCTTTGCTGATCGGTCTTCCACGGCCACCCTCTCCCGGACTGAAATGGACAATTTCACTAAAATTCTATCGATAGGCCGGAGGTATTAATGAACAGTGGAACTGAACCGCGGAAGTCCGTGTAAAGAAATTAGGATTAAGCTTTCGTGACTCTTTCGGGGGTCTCTAAACTTGGTCAATTCGTCGCATAATCGTAGAAACTGCCAATTAACCTCGGCGCTTCGTTGAAAGGTCCGGCGTCGCTTCGCGAGAGGCTCTACATCTAGCGCACGAGCTTGAACGAGAAGTTTGGGCTGCCCACGGCTCCGAACAGTCGCAACCAGAGGGGCAGATACATCTCCATTCCACGGGCGTTGGCGATGTCGCCGAGGTCGATGACGTCGCTCCAGCCGAATTCACCGAGCAGTCTGACCGTCGCCCGTTTCGCCTCGGTGTCGTTGCCGCACACGAACATGGTGTGGTCGCCGCCGGCGAGCTGCTTCGGGTAAACCATGATGTTGGCGTTGACGGTGTTGAGCGTCTTCACCACCCGTGCGCGGGGGAAGGCGCGCTGGATCTGCTCGGCCAGCGAGTTGGTGTTGCAGACGGTGAGCGAGGGCGGCATGCCGGCCGAAAAATCGAGCGGATTAGAGACGTCGATGAGCACCTTGTCAGCGATCGTTCCGGCGCCAGCGGCGTCAAGCGCGGCGAGTGAGCCGTTGCCGTTGGTGGCGTTGATCAGCAGTTCGCCGTGCGCTGCGGCATCGGCGAAGGTGCCGAGCGCGACATTCGCATGGGCTTCCTGCCAATCGCGGAAGGGCGGGTTGCCGAAGCCGTCGGGCTTGCTGCGCGCCAGCGTCGCCTGGGGATCGCGGGTGCCGATCATCACGGCGTTGCCGAGTTCGGCCAACCTGCCGGCGAGCGCCTTGGCGACCATGCCGGTTCCGAGAATGCCGATCTTCATTTTCCCCTCCTGTCAGCCGCGCCCATACGGCCGGCGGGCTAAAGGTAGCGCCCCACGGCCATCAGCGCGACCGCAATGACCAGAAGCGAAGCGTTGGCCATGCCGATGTGGGCCATGCGCTGTGCCAGCCGGCTGCGTTCGGCAAGGAGCTCGGGCGCCGGTGCGCCGCCGTCGGCGACGAAAGCCTGGATGCGGTTGCCAATCGCCGCTAGCCGCCTGGAGACCGAGGGGATCAGCGTGTTGGCGGCGACCGCGACGAGGATGGCAACCAGGCCGCCGAGGCCGAAGATCGTTTCCGGGCCGGGATGCCACAGGTTCCAGGCAAGGCCCCAGTAGAACTGCCAGTAAAGGGCAAGGCCGCTGAGGACAGTGACGAGACCGGAGATGAGCATCAGCCGGTGATAGCCGGTGCGGCGCATGAATTCGCCGAAGAACTGACCGCCGACCGGGCCGGTGGCGCGCACCGTCGGTAGAGTCAGGAAGGAAGTGGTCAGGGCCGAGCCGACCCAGAACATGCCGAAGGTGATGTGCAGGAGTTTGAGGATGACGATGAGGATCTGCGAGTCCATGGGAACGCTCCGGTAAGAGATGCCGAGATGCAAGGCGCCGCCCGGGTGGGGGCGGCGAGGGCGCGGATGTAGGGGTTGGTCGTCGTCGAGGCAGTGACTGCTGTCACACTTGACGAGGCCCCGTGTTCGGGCGCTTGCTTGGCCCCGATCACTCGCGGGTGACCTGCCATGACGCTTGCCAGCTGGTTTGCCTTTGCCGTCGCTTCGACCGTGCTCCTGCTCATCCCGGGGCCGACCGTGCTGCTCGTGGTCAGCTACGCGCTCACCCAGGGGCGCAAGGTAGCGGTCGCCACCGCCGCCGGGGTGGCGCTGGGCGATTTCACCGCCATGACCCTGTCGCTCGCTGGCCTCGGCGCGCTGCTGGCCGCGTCGGCGGAGCTGTTCACGGTGTTGAAGTGGGTCGGCGCCGCCTATCTCATCTATCTTGGCGTCAGGTTGTGGCGGGCGCCGCCGGTGCTGCCGGACGTGACGCCGGAACCGGGGGAGGGGGCGGCGCGCTCCATCTTCGGCCACGCCTTCGTGGTCACCGCGCTCAACCCGAAGAGCATCGCCTTCTTCGTTGCCTTCGTGCCGCAGTTCATCGCCCACGATGCGGCGCTGCTGCCGCAGCTCGTGGTCATGGAGGCGACCTTCGTCGGCTTTGCCGCCGTCAACGCGCTGGCCTATGCGCTCGCCGCCGACCGGCTGCGCCGCAGCATCCGCCGGCCGGGCGTGCTCAAATGGATGAACCGCGCCGGCGCCTCCTGTCTGGTCGGCATGGGCGCGGCGACCGCTGCGCTCGCGCGGCACTGATTGATGAGCGAATGGCGGATAGGACGTTGCGAATGAAGTAGGGTGGTCGTCCACTATCCGCTATTCTCCACTCCCCATTCGCTTCTTTCCCCACGATGTCGCCCGACTCCCTCACGCGCCCCCAGGTCCTGCGCCGCGCTCTGCCGCTGGTCTTCGCCAATGCGGCGGTGCCCTTGGCTGCGGCCGTCGATACCTTCGTGCTCGGCCTGTCGGGCGATGCCACGGACCTCGGTGGCGTCGCCCTCGGCGGCGCCATCATCTCGATCTTCCTGTGGAGCTTCTATTTTCTGCGCATGGGTTCGACCGGGCTGGTCGCTCAGGCGGCCGGGGCCGGCGAGGAGGGCGAGGTGCAGCGCATCTTCGTGCGGGCACTGGCCCTCGGCGCGGTGCTCGGCATCGTCGTTGCCCTGCTGCGCCAGCCGATCGCCACGCTCGGCCTCGCCATGCTGCAGGGCGAGCCGTCGGTCAACGTCAAGGGTGCCGCCTACCTCACGGCGCGTGCGCTCGGTGCACCGGGAGCGCTGGCCGTCTTCGCCATCACCGGCTGGCTGATCGGCCTCAGACATACCGGCACGACGCTGGCGGTCACCGGCCTGTTCAGCATCGTCAACATCGTGCTCGATCTGTGGTTCGTTCTTGGCCTCCATCTCGGCCCGGCCGGCGTCGGCGCCGCCACGGCGATCGCCGACTGGGTGAGCTTCGCCGTCGGGCTGGTCTTCGTCGCGCGGACGATCGCCCGGCGCGGCGGCTGGGTGGAAGGGGCGCTGCGGCCGTCGGCGCTCGTCGACATCGCCGCCATGCGCCGCCTGTTCGACGTGAACATCAACCTGATGGTCCGTACCTGGTCGCTGATCCTCGGCTTCACCTGGTTCGTCAATGCCGGCGCCAAGCAAGGCGTGGCACCACTAGCCGGCAACCAGATTCTCATGCAGATCATCGAGATTTGGGCCTTCGTGCTCGATGCCTTCGCCTTCGTGGCGGAGGCGGAGGCCGGTCGCGCCTTCGGCCGTGGGTCGCTGGCCGATTTCCGCCGCGCCTGCCTGCTCAGTGCGGAGCCTGCGATGATCGCCGGCGCGCTCTTCGCCGTGCTCACCTTCCTGTTCGGTCCGGCGGTGGTGACGCGGCTCATCGCCGATGCTCAGGCGCGCGACGCGGCCATCGCCTTTCTTCCCTATTGCGCGGTGGTGCCGGTGCTCGGCGCCCCGGCGTGGATTCTCGACGGCATCTTTATCGGCGCAACGCGCGGCGCCATGCTGCGCAATGCCGGCATCACCTCGGTCATGGTGTACATCGCGGCTGATCTCGTGCTCGCGCCGCGCTTCGGCAACACCGGCGTGTGGATCGCCTTCCTCGTCTTCTACGTGGCGCGGGCCGCGGCGCTCGGTGCCTATCTGCCGCGGCTTGCGGCGCGCCTGGCGGCACCGGGCTCGGGCGGCGCCCAGCGATAGACCCAGTCGACCTGGCCAAGTACCAGACGCCGCCCTGCAAGCGTCAGGGCGGCGTTGCGCAATGCGCCCATGGCACTGCCGAAATGGTAGGTGTCGCCGGTGGCAAGCGACGCCTGCCACAGACGGGTGACGCGCGGTTTGCGCTCCGCCTCATAGGCGCTGAGCGCCGCTGGCACGTCGCTGGCGTCATAGAGCGCGGCGGCAAGCACCGCCGCATCCTCGATCGCCATGGCTGCACCCTGCGCCAGGAATGGCACCATGGCGTGGGCGGCGTCGCCGAGCAGCGCCGTGCGCTGCCCGACCCACGGCCCGGCGGGGTCGACCGGGGCAAGCGCATATTTCTGCCAGGCGATGGGCGCGGCGACGAGCCGGCGCGCGGCTGTGCACCAGCCGGCAAAGCGTGCATTGATCTCGGCGGCCTCGCCGTGGGTGTTCCAGCCCGGCTTCTCCCATTGCTCCTCGACCACGGCGACCAGGTTGACTGCCGCCCCCTGCGCCACCGGGTATTGAACGAGATGGGCGTCGGGGCCGAGCCACAGGCCGACGCGCCGCAGGGTGGTGAGGCCCTCAGCGACGTCGGCGGGGATGAGCGCGCGCCAGGCGGTGCGCCCGTTCGGCTTCGGCGCGGCGCTGCCGGGAATGGTCGCGCGCTGCGCCGACCACACGCCATCGGCCCCGATCAGCGCCGTCGCCTGCACCACTTTGCCACCGCTCTGGTGCTTTAGCCGCACCAGCAGGCTGTCGTTCTGCACCTGCGAGCCCTCCACCGTCGTGGCGAGATGGAGCTGGATCGCCGGCACGCGGCGGACTGCCGCGACGAGCACCGATTGCAGGTCGGCGCGGTGGATAACGCGATAGGGGAAGCCGTAGCGCTGGCGGAAGGCGCTGGCCGGTATCGCGGTCAGGCGCCGGCCGCTGATGCCGTTCAAGATGTCGACCGCCTGTGGCTCGATGGCCGCCAGCGCCATCGCCTTGTCGAGGCCGAGACGGGCAAGCACGCGGCCGGCATTGGGGGCGATCTGCAGCCCGGCGCCGACCTCGCTCAATTCCTCCGTGCGCTCGGCAACGACCACGCGCCAGCCGGTGGCGGCCAGCGCCAGCGCCGCGGTCAGTCCGCCGATGCCGGCGCCGGCGATGACGATCGGTTGCCGTTCGCTGGTGGTCACCGCGGCGCCATCGGAGGCGATGTGCCGCTCAGGCGGCGAGCGTGCGGAAGAGATGGCCGGGCGGCGTGGTCTCGTCGGCGCCGAGGTCTGCCCGGTAGCGGTAGAGCGTTGAACAGTAGGGGCAGACCTTCTCGTCGTCGTCGCCCATGTCGAGGAACACGTGCGGATGGTCGAAGGGCGGCTTGGCCCCGACGCACATGAACTCCCTGACGCCGATCTCGACGGAATGCACGCCGGAATCGTTGTGGAAATGCGGGACGATGCTGTCTGCCATGGCGTTCGGTCCGGAAAAGGTGATTTCGCCGCGGACAATAGCGGTGTCGGCCGCGATTGGGTAGGGTCCGCCGGCTCGAGCGGAGATCAGGCAGATTGCAGCACTTCTCTTCCCATGGCGTCGATATCGCCTACGCAATGGACGGGGACGGCGATCCCATCCTCCTCATCCACGGCTTCGCCTCCAACAACGCGGTCAACTGGCGCTCGACCGGCTGGATCGACACGCTCACCAAGGCAGGCTTCCAGGCGATCGCCATGGATGTGCGCGGCCATGGCGCGAGCGCCAAGCTCACCGACCCGAGCGCTTATCGTCTGGCGACGATGGCTGCCGATGCCGCCGCCCTCATCGACCATCTCGGCCATGAGCGCGTCGATGTCATGGGCTATTCGATGGGCGGGCGCATCGGCACCATGCTGGCACTCGATCATCCCGGCAAGGTGCGCTCGCTCGTCATCGGCGGCATGGGCCTCGGTCTGGTCGAGGGAATCGGCGGCGAGGACGAGATCGTTGCGGCGCTCGAGGCCGACAGCATCGCTGCGGTGAAGACCCCGGTCGGGCGCGGCTATCGCAAGTTTGCCGAGCTGACCAGGAGCGACCTCAAGGCGCTTGCCGCCTGCATGCGCGAGCAGCGCGAGCTGGTGCCGCGTGAGCGCCTGGCCGGACTTTCCCTGCCGGTACTGGTGGCGGTCGGCACACGTGACGAGGTCGCCGGGTCGGCGGCCGGCCTGGCGGCGCTCATTCCGGGGGCCGAAGTGCTCGACATTCCCGACCGCGACCACATGCTTTCTACCGGCGACAAGGTGTTCAAGGCCGGCGTGCTCGATTTCCTTGCGCGCCGCCCGTGAAGCCGGAAAGCGAATCCACCGAGTCGCTTGGCGGCAAGTCTTGCAAAACCGATTCAACGCCTTAGGTCGGTAAGGCTGTTTCTTAACCGCCAGGGGCCATGCAGCTTGGTTGCGGTCTGCGGGCTGTGATAGGGTCCGGCCCGCTTCGCCCGGCGTGCGAAGAGCGAAGGTGAATTCAGATGTCCGTTCAGGTTTCCCAGCAGCAGGCGACCGATCCGCTCGCTCAGGTCGATCCGATCTGGTTCAACATCCGCCGCGAGGCGGAGGAGATCGTTGCCAACGATCCGGCCATGGCCAGCTTCGTCTTCACCACGGTGCTCAATCACCGCCGGCTCGAGGACGCGGTTATCAACCGTGTCGCCCAGCGTCTCGATTCCAACGTCATGGGCGCCGACGTCATCCGCTGCGCCTTCGACGATGCGCTCGCCGCCAACCAGGAGTTGGGCGAGATCATGCGCAGCGACATCGCCGCGGTCTATGACCGCGATCCGGCCTGCGAGCGCCATATCGAGCCGCTGCTCTACTTCAAGGGTTTTCATGCCATCCAGACCCACCGCCTGGCGCACTGGCTGTGGGGCGTCGGGCGGCGCGATTTCGCGCTCTACCTTCAGGCGCGCTCCTCGGCCGTCTTCCAGACCGACATCAATCCGGCCGTGCCGATGGGGCGGGGGATCTTCCTCGACCATGCCACCGGCCTCGTCGTCGGCCAGACCGCGGTCATCGAGGACAACGTGTCGATCCTCCAGGGCGTGACGCTCGGCGGCACCGGCAAGCAGTCCGGCGACCGCCATCCCAAGATCCGCCATGGCGTGCTCATCGGCGCCGGTGCGAAGATCCTCGGCAATATCGAGATCGGTGTGTCGTCCAAGGTCGCCGCCGGTTCGGTGGTGCTGAAGTCGGTGCCGGCCCATTCGACGGTCGCCGGCGTGCCGGCCAAGCTCGTCGGCCAGACCGGCAAGGACGACCCGTCGCGGCTGATGGATCAGCTTCTCGACGAATGCGCCGACGGCTGAGTGCATCGCACAAACAGAAACAATTGGGGGCCTGCAAGTGAACCGCCAGGAGCTTCAAAAGCTCGAAGCCTTTTTCCGCCGTCGTTTCAACATGTCGACCATCTCGGTCAGGGCGCGCCCGCAGAAGGACGATTCGGCCGAGGTCTATATCGGCGACGAGTTCGTCGGCGTGCTTTTCCGCGACGACGAGGACGGGGACCTGTCCTACAATTTCACCATGGCGATCCTCGACATCGACCTGGATTAGGGCCTCGAAGCCCTTTAGCCCGCATGCAGTGACGCGGAATGCCGAGGCGCAGGCGGGCCGCGGATGGCGCTTCTGTCCCATCCGGGCCGCGAGCTGCCCTGTCCCTTAACGAAACATCAACCATAATTGTGGCGTTCGGCGCCCGCGCAAAAGTCCAATAATTCCAGCCGCTTGCTAAAGATCCCGCAGGCTGCCCCTGCGGGTATGCCGCTTGCACCGTGGTTGTTCGTACGGGCGCGAGTGCCCGAAATCGGGACACCGGAGCGAGTGCGGTGCTACGGGACGGGCTTCTCATTCTGTATTGCGGGGCCATCGGCTTTGTCGCTGCTGGTATCGCCGCCAGCTTCTACAAGATGGTGACCTCCGAGGCCGCGCGCTTCGCGCTGCTCGGCCAGGGTTGGCTTGCCGCCTTCTCCACCTTCCTGTTCTTCGCCGTCACCGGGCCGGCGATCATCATGGAAAGTGCGCTCAAGCGGCGCTCAAGCGGCGTCGACAACGCCGCCAGCTGGCTGGTGGCCAGCCTGGTCGTCGCTGGCTTGTGGAGTGTCTGCTCGGGTATCATCGTGCTCGGACTGCTGCTCTCGCTGGAAGGCGGCTTCGCCTGACCCGCATCTGGTCGGCCGGGCCGACGCGCCCGGCGTGACCGGCATAGGCTGGAGAGCGAACGGCAAATGGCGATCCACAAGCTTGATGGCGTCGGCCCGGAATTGCCGGACAAGGGCGAATTCTGGGTGGCGCCGAACGCGACCATCATCGGCAAGGTGACGCTCGCCGCGGGCGTCGGCGTGTGGTTCGGCGTGGTTATGCGCGGCGACAACGAGCGCATCACCATCGGTGCCGACACCAACGTCCAGGAGCTCTCGGTGTTCCACACCGACATGGGCTTTCCGCTCACCGTCGGCGAGGGCTGCACCATCGGCCACCGGGCAATCATGCACGGCTGCACCATCGGCAACAACACGCTGGTTGGCATGGGCGCCACGGTGATGAACGGCGTGACCATCGGCGACAACTGTCTGATCGCAGCCGGCGCGCTGATCCCCGAGGGCCGCACGGTCCCCTCCGGTTCGCTGGTCATGGGCGTGCCGGGCAAGCCGGTGCGCCAGCTGACGCCGGAGGAGATCGAGGCCAACCGCAACTCGGCTATCCATTACGTGGCCAATTGGCGGCGCTTCGCCAAGGGGCTTGGCCCGGCGCTGTAGGGTTTCCGCCAACACCGCGATGTGAGATGCGCAGGTCTGCAACGCATGGCATCCTTCGCCGGCTGGGGCGCGGTTGGAGGTTGCGATGCGGATACTTTCCCTGGGGCTGACAGCCGTCCTGTGGCTTGGGCTGGGCGGCATCGCGTTCGCCGATGTGATCGATGGCGACTGGTGCCAGGCGGACGGCAGGCACATGCAGATCGACGGCCCGACGATCACCACGCCCGCGGGCAACACGCTCCAGGGCATCTATGGCCGCCATAGCTTCACCTACACGGTGCCGGCCTCCGAGCCGGCGGCGGGGACAACCGTCACCATGCGGCTGGTCAACGAGACCACCGTCGATCTGTGGATGGGGGTGCAGAGCGGCGACCCGGAAGTGTGGAAGCGGTGCACGCCGGTCGCCGACGCGGGGTCGTGGGTCGTCCGCCTCGGGTGACTGCCCGCGTCAGTCGTGGGCGTGATCGTGGTGATCGAGCCGCGTCTTCGGGTCGATATGATCGCCGGTCCAGTGGCCGTAGCGCCAGGGCAGGTACCAGGCGGCATTGTCGGGCAGCTTGTCGGGCACCGGGTCGAAGCCCGAGGCGCCGAGGGGACCGCAGCGCTGGAAGCGTGCCAGGCCGATCCAGAAGCCGGCCCACAGGCCGTATCGCATCACCGCTTCCTCGGTGTAGTGCGAGCAAGTCGGCAGGTAGCGGCACTGCCCGCCGAGCCAGGGCGACAGAACCAGCCGGTAGGCCTTGATCAGGCCGATGCCGAGAAGGCGCGGCAGGCGCGCAGCGAGCGACACAATATTCGTCATAATTCCGGCCGATGATGACACTGCTTCGGTCGCGCCGCCGCGCTCGTCAACACTTTGTTCACCATATTTGCGGCAGCCTTGTCAGGCCTGAGCATCCGGCGTTGGGGGCGCTCAGATACGAAGAGGTGGCCGCCATGGTCCGGTTCCTTCACCGCTACTTCCAGTACCGCCGGGTCGGCTTCGGCCGCGTCGCGGCGTTCCACTATGCCTGGTTGGTGAGCACCGGCGGCCGCACGCTTCAGCTCGGCCGCTGAACCGCTGACACCGCTCAGGCGTCTTTGGCGCCGGTCCCGTTGCGGGCCGCGATCTGGTCGAGTGCGTCGACCACCGCATCGAAGGTCAGCATGGTCGAGGCGTGCCGCGCCTTGTAGTCGCGCACCGGCTCGAGAAACTTCAGGTCGGCGAATCGTCCCTCCGGCGGCGGGCCGTTCTCCTTCAGCATCTTGCGCATCGCGTCGCGCACCTGGCGCAACTCGCCGGCATGGGCGCCTACGATGTTGGCCGCCATGATCGAGGAGGACGCCTGGCCGAGCGCGCAGGCCTTCACCTCGTGGGCGAAATCGCTGACCACGTCGCCGTCCATCTTGAGGTCGATGGTGACCGTCGAGCCGCACAGGCGTGAATGCGCCGTGGCGGTCGCGTCGGGGTGGTCGAGCCGGCCGAGGCGCGGGATCGTTCCGGCAAATGTCAGGATCTGCTTGTTATAGATGTCGTCGAGCATGGTGCCGGCAAATATAGGGGAGGGCTGCCGGCCCCGCCACCGCCGGCAGGCGAACGCGCCCGGCGGGCCGTCCGGCCGGCATGGCAGCCCTGCCAAGGGGGTGCTTCGCAAGTTGGCCGCCGGCGACTATATAGACGGCCAAAACCAGCCAGTGGCGCCCGTGGGCGGCGCCGGGAGACCCTTTTGATGGATGCCGTGAGCCGCAAACCACCAGTTCCCCAGGCGCCGGGCGCCGAGCTGCCGGCCGTGAGCCGGCCGAGCCGTACCGAGGTCGAGGAGGCGGTGCGCGTGCTGATCGCCTGGGTGGGCGACAATCCCGCCCGCGATGGCGTCCGCGACACGCCGCGACGCGTCGCCGCCGCGCTGGAGGAGATGTACGAGGGCTACCGGCTCGACCCGGCGGAAGTGCTTGAGCGTACCTTCGACGAGGACGGCGGCTATGACGACTTGGTGGTGGTCAAGGACATCCCGTTCTATTCGCATTGCGAACATCACATGATGCCGGTCACCGGCACGGCGCACATCGCCTACTACCCGGGCGACAAGGTCGTCGGCCTGTCCAAGCTTGCCCGCGTCGTCGACATCTTCGCGCGCCGCCTGCAGACCCAGGAGCGCATGACCGCGGAGATCATCGGCGCCATCGACGAGGCACTGCGCCCGCGCGGTGTGGCGATCATGGTCGAGGCTGAGCATCATTGCATCACGCGGCGGGGCACGCGGGCGCATGGCGCGATGACCACGACCACGCAGTTTACCGGCTCCTTCCGTGACGACCCGGCCGAGCAGATGCGTTTCATGACGCTGGTCAAGGGCGGGCAGGGGGCCTGACGCCTGGTTCGTCCGGGCACCGACCGCGTTTCCTCGCCGCAGAGGCCGGCGGCCAACCGAAGAGCCCGACGATGACTTCATCCGCTTTTGCAGAGCGTGGCGACGAAGCGACGGTCGAGACCGGCACGGCGCTGATGCCGAAGTTCGACCGCGACGGGCTGATCGTGGCGATCGCCGCCGATGCGGCGAGCGGCGAGGTGCTGATGGTCGCCCATATGAACGCCGTCGCGCTCGCCCGCACCATCGAGACCGGCGAGGCGTGGTTCTGGAGCCGTTCGCGCCAGAGGCTGTGGCGCAAGGGCGAGGAGAGCGGCAACACGCTTGCCGTCGCCGACCTCAGGGTCGATTGCGACCAGGACGCCATCCTCATGAAGGTGACGATCGCCGGTGACGGCGTCGCCTGCCACCAGGGCTATCGCTCGTGCTTCTATCGCTCGGTGCCGCTGGGCACCGCGCCGTCACCGGAGACCGGGCTCACGCTCGACCGGGCGATGAAGCGCGTGCCACCGGCGAAATAGGCTTCCGCCACTCGCTGGGGCCGTTACACCGCGGCGATATAGGCGCGCATGTCCTCGGCCTCGCGCTCGACCTGCTCGATGCGCGCCCTGACCACGTCGCCGATCGAGATGATGCCGGTCAGGTGCCCGTTCTCGACTACGGGCAGGTGACGAAAACGCCCGCGCGTCATCCGCGTCATCACGTCGTTCACCGTCTCGGTCTCGGAACAGGTGACCACTGCCCGCGTCATGACAGTCGAAAGCGGCGTGGTGAGGACCTTCTCGCCCTTCTCGGCAATGGCACGGACGATGTCGCGCTCCGAGATGATGCCGATGATGCGGTCGGCCTCGTCGACCACGACCAGAGCCCCGATCTTGTGTTTGGCAAGCGCGTCGACGGCTCCGGCGATGCTGGCCATCGCGGAGGTGGTGACGATCTCGCGTCCTTTTTCACTCAGGATGGCTGCCACGGTCATGAGCTTCCCTCCAAGAAGCGCCCCCCTAACCCGGGCCTGGATGAAAGGATGCGACGTTCTGACGCAGATGGCAAGGCCGGCCGGAATGGCCAGTTTCCGCGCCTTTCAGTGGGCCTGGCGGACCGGGTCGAAGAAGGGAAAGAGCAATAGGCCGGCGAGGAAGCCGCCGATATGGGCGTCCCAGGCCACGGCGCTGGAGGCGATCGCCTGGCTGATGGCGCCAATTCCGAAAATGAGGTTGAGGCCGAACCAAGCGCCGAGGAAGACCAGCACCCGGCGGTCGCGCATGACGGTGGCGAGCGGCGGCGCCGGCAGCCGGTAGGCGGCGGTTCCGGCCGGGCGCCACATGGGACCGCCGGAGGCGAAGACGAAGCGGGCGGCGCCGGCCATGTGCGCCGAGATGGCGGCCGAGGCGCCGACTAGGGGAACCGGGCTGAACGGGTAGATGGCCAGGTGAATAAGCGCCCCGGCGATGGCGCCGGTGGCAGAGAAGAGCAGGAAGCGCGTCGTCCCGAAGCGCCAGGCCAGCGGGCTGCCGAAGGCGGCCAGCCACAGCCCGTTGAAGCCGACATGGGCCCAGCCGCCATGGAGCAGGGCGTAGGTCACGAAGGTCCAGATGCGGCCCACGGCGGTCATCACCTCGGGCGGCAGGGTCTGAGGTGCCGTCAGGCCGGCGGGGACGAAACCGAAGTCCCAGATGGTGAGGTCGCTCGTATAGGTGCTGAGCGCGTAGGACTCGATCGCCTGGATGCCGAGGATGACCACGAGCACGCCGATGATGACCGGAGGCAGGTTGAAGATGGGCTGATGTTCGGGCGGACGCCCGCGGGGGGAAGGGTCGAGCATGGCGCGGGAAGATAGCCCGCTGTGGCGCGGATACCAGTGCGAACCTGGCAAATAGTGCGGATTTCCGTGCGTGCCGGTTGCTGCGGACGGGTCGCCTGCGCGCCGGCGGTCTCCGCCGACCCGCTGGCATGGCGCCTGCAACTTTCGCCCGGGAACCGGGAAAGGGCACAAAGTCCGTCCCGTTCCTGCACGTCGAATCCGGTGCCGGGACGGACCGGAGGCAGACGGGCGCCACAATGAAACGGGGCGGCAGGGCATGAAACACGCAACCACGCGGGAACTCTTCGAATACTGGAACCGCGTGCGAGGAAATGAGCGCGCCCCTCTGCGTAGCGCGATCGAGCCGAGCGACATCAGGCGGATCCTCGGCGAGATGTTCATTCTCGAGGTGCTGGAGCGCGACAACTATTTCGTGCGCCTGGCCGGCACGCGCGTGTGTGCGCTCTACTGCCGCGAGATCAAGGGCACCAATCTGCTCGACCTGTGGTCAGGGGAGGATCGCCATGCCATGGCGACGCTGGCCGCCGCGGTCAGCGAGGATGGCGCCGCCGCGGTGGTGACGGTCACCGCCCAGACCGCGCGTGGCCAGGAGGTCCCGTGCGAGCTGATCCTGTTGCCGCTGCGCCACTCGGGCACGCGCTTCGACCGGGTGTTGGGCAGTTGTGCTGCCATGGAGCGCCCCTATTGGCTGGGCTCCGAGCCGATCGTGCGCCAGACCATTGCCAGCCTGCGCCTCATCTGGCCGGACGAGGTGCCGGTGTTCATGCGCCGGCGCTCGGACCGGGCAGAGGCGCAGCTCACCGCCACGGTGTCGCCGATCCGCCTGCCGCTGGCCGGTTCCCGGCAGCACGGCCATCTCTTCGTTCTCGACGGCGGCAAGCGCTGACGGCCCTTCTCGATGCCCCGGCGCCTGCCGCCTTGGTAAATGTCGGAGGGGCGTCCGTTACCGCTTATTAACCGAGGGATACGAAGATCGGCCAGTCTTCGAAGCAGCGGCCGCCCGCAATGGATCCGTCGGCAATACAAAACGTTCGCCAGCGCCTGCCGGCACGTCAGCACGATCGCCGGCGCTACCAGCGCGTCACGGTGAGCCTGCTCGGCCGCTTCATGCTCGAGGACCGGCGCGAATATCCCTGCCAGACCCAGAACGTTTCGCCCGGCAGCCTGGCGGTGATGACGCCGGTCGTCGGCCGCCTCGGCGAGCGCGTCGTCGCCTATGTCGACCATATCGGCCGCATCGAAGGCAAGATCGTGCGCACCTTCAATGGCGGCTTCGCCATGTCGATCAACGCCACGGCGCGCAAGCGGGACAAGCTGGCGGCGAAGCTGACGTGGCTGGCCAATCGGCACGAACTCAACCTGCCCGAGGACCGGCGTCACGATCGCGTGACGCCGAAATCGCCGGTGACCACGGTGACGCTGCCGGACGGGCGCGAATACCGCGCCCGCATCGTCGACGTGTCGCTGTCCGGCCTCGCCCTCAATGTCGACGTGAAGCCGCCGATCGGGTCACCGGTGGTGGCTGGCAAGATCCGCGCTCGCGTCGTGCGCCATTTCGAGGAAGGCATCGCCGTCGAATTCGTGACGCAGCAGACCATCGCCTCGCTCGAGCAGAACCTCTAGACAATCGGCGCATTGTCGAATCCGTGAGGTCAGTCGGCGGCGCAATACGCCTTGCCATCGCGTTCGCCAACGATGGTAAGCGACACGCCCTCGCGCTTGCGGATCCCCTTGAACGTCTTTCCGTCAGGCCGAAGCGTCAGGTCCAGGACGCCTTCCTCAAAACCGCCGGCCATCTTGTATTTGACCATCATGTGCATGTTGGTCACGGATTCGATCGACGTCTTGATGGGGTTCGCCAGCGGGTAGGTGGTCTTCCAGTTGAATTGCAACGCGCCATTCTGCTTGCTGATCTCCACCGTCCCCCACATCTTCCATTTGCCGATCCAGGTCAGTGTCGGATCGCATTTCGCGCAGTAGGCTGCGTTGCTGACGGGGATCGGTGGAGGCTTGTAGGGGGGGCGGATGGAGCGGCTGATGACCTGGAGGAAGGCCTTCTTCTGAAAGACCTTCTTCGGAACCCCCGCATTGTCGCAATGGCAGCGCGCATATTCGGCGAACGCGCCGGTTTGCGACGTGCTGATGCCGTTCCACTTTTCCTCGACGTAGACGTACTCGTCCGAATCCGTCCGCTTCTCGCGCCGCAGCCTGCCCACGCGACATGCGAGACGTTGAAGCACGCGCTCATCCTGATCGAGACGCCCGACGAGAAACGTGCAGGTCGCGACGGTGCACACCGACGGCTTCTCGGAACCGGGGAGGGGAGCCGTGCTGCTGCCTTTCGCGATCCTCTCCCAGATCTTCACCACGGCCCGATCGCGATTGTTGCAGGGCGTGCCGCTGAAACTGGATGTCCGGTATCCGAAGCGCCAGTTGAGCTTGTTCTCCGCTGACAGGAAACGGGGAGAGAAGCTGCCGACGACGCGCGCCGAATAGGCGCTGAGGGCGGTGCGATTGGTGCAGGTGCAGCCCTTCGCCTCCAGGCTGGCAACCGCTTCGCCCTTGGCGGCATTGAGGTCGACGGTGAGCCGTTCGCTTCCCCCCGTGCAGCCCCCTGTTGTCGAACTCGACACGACGCGCTTGTTGGAATTGGCGAGCTGAATCTTCTTGAAAAGCTGGTCCATTGCCTTGTTCGCCAGCCTTTCGGCGTTCGCTTCGATTTCGCCCCGATCCTTGAACTTGTCCCTGAGCGTCGTCCACGCCTTCTTCGGCCCGGCCTTGAGCAGGAAATCGGCCAGGCTGTGGGAATTGGCGGCGTCCTTGATGAGACCGATGATCTCCGCGGTTGTCGTGGCGCCGCCAACACTGAGGACCTTGGCGACGGCCGATGTCAGCTCGTTGCCAAATCCCCAGAGGATCGCATTGACCTTCGCTTCGGTGATGCGCTCCAGGAGGCGATAGGCGGGCGTCTTGAAAGGCCGGCTCTCCAGATTGTCGTGCTGCACCAGCCGGTTCGATTCCTTGGCCTGATAGGCGAGATCGTAGAGGGCGTCGTAGAAGGTAACGTCACTCGAAACGTCGGCGGCAAGGCTGGTCGCCGTCAGCGCCAGAGCGAACGCTACAGTCATGAGGCCGAAGTAGAGCGGTTGCCGGCCCCGAATGGTCTTTCTCGGCATGCGTCTGCTCCCATCGCTCGCAAGTCTTGGGATCGCGTCACCGCGGGCGCCTCTTTGGACGCCAGATGCAGCCAGGAGTGTAAGGTGCAATCTCCGAAATGACCAAATCCGCCCGGATCGAACCGTTTTCTGCGGCTGCGACAAGCCAGGATCGCCCGATTCCCGCCGCCTGCCGTTCGACCGTCCTCCCGCGTGGCCGGTTTTGCCTGGCACGCTTGTCACCGCCTTAACGCGATATCTGCAATTTGAATCGACTTTGTATATTTATTGAATTACTTTGCAATTGTCTTCTTATGCTGACCGAAATTCTTTAGTGTCATGGTGCTCTCCGGGACAGGGGGAGTACAATGCGTCTATCAGCGTTACGAGAACTGGCGTTCACTGTCGCAATACTGTGTGGGGCACTCGTTGCGGCTGGAACGGCCGCGGCGGCACCCAGAGCGGCCATGATGCAGATCACGGGCAAGACGGCGCAGCCGATCGGTCATTACGAGTTCTGCCAGAGCCACGCGGCGGAATGTGCGGTGCGCAGCCGGCGTGACTCGCGCGTGCATCTGACGCCGAAGAAGTGGAATCAGCTGGTCGCCGTGAATGCCGAGGTCAATCGCGACATCGTTCCGGCAACCGACGAGCAGATCTACGGCGTGCCGGAATATTGGGCCTATCCCGACAAGATCGGCGAAGGTGACTGCGAAGACCTGGTGCTGCTCAAGCGGCGCGACCTGATCAAGGACGGCTGGCCGACCGGCGCACTTCTGATCACCGTCGTGCGGCAGACCAACGGCGATGGTCATGCGGTGCTCACCGTGCTCACCGATCGCGGCGACCTGGTGCTCGACAATCTCAATGCGCGCGTTCTGGTGTGGAACGCCACCAACTACGATTACATCAAGCGCCAGTCGGAATACGACAGCGGCCAGTGGGTCAGCATCGACGACGGCAGCGGGATCGCGGTGGGCAGCGTGCGCTGACAGGCGAGGGGGATAACACAAGAATTCGCATCTGGACCTGGTCGCGTCCCACCCCCCCGTCCCCAAGATCAGGTCCAAAAGAGCCGGCCCCTGCCCCGGGGCCGGCTCGCTTCTTTTGAGACAGGGCCCTCGGGGCTCAGGCGCTGCCGATCAATATCCCGGTGATGAACACCAGCAGGCCGCCGATGACGATCTGGTAGGCGGCGCGCAGGAAGGGCGTGTCCATGTAGCGCGCCCTGACCCAGGCGATCGCCCACAGCTCGACCAGCACCACGATGACGGCGAGCACCGTGGCCGTCCAGAAATGGGTGATGAGATAGGGCAGCGTGTGGCCGACGCCGCCGACCGTGGTCATCGCCCCGGTGACCAGGCCGCGCAGCCACGGCTGGCCGCGGCCGGACAGGGTGCCGTCGTCGGCGAGCGCCTCGGCGAAGCCCATCGAGATGCCGGCGCCGACTGAGGCCGCCATGCCGACCAGAAAGGTGTCCCAGCTGTTCTGGGTGGCGAAGGCGGCCGCGAAGACCGGTGCCAGCGTCGACACTGACCCGTCCATGAGGCCGACAAGGCCGGGCTGGACGATGCGCAGGACGAAATTGCGCCGGGCGGTCTCGCTCTCCTCGTCGCGCGCCTGCTGCGGGATGCCCTCGGTGAGCGCGCGGGCATGGGCCTCGTGGCCGGCCTCAATGTCGGCGAGATCGCCGAGCAGCTTGCGCATGCCGGCGTCCGAGGTGCGTGCCGCGGCGCGGCGATAGAAGTTGGCGGCTTCCTCCTCCATCGATTCGGCCCGCTCGCGCATGGCGTCGATGTCGAAGGCCTGGTTCATCCAGATCGGCTGGCGGCGGATGAAGCCGCGAATGTCCTCGCGACGGATGAGCGGAATGTGCTCGCCGAAACGCTCGCGGTAGAGGTCCAGGAGCATCTGGCGATGGCCGTTCTCCTCATCGGCCATTTCCGCGAAGACCTGCGCCGAGGCCGGGAAGTCGTCGCGCAGGCGCTCGACGAAGTCGCGATAAATGCGCCCGTCCTCCTCCTCGTTCTGGATGGCAAGGGCGAGGACCTCGCGGTCGGAGAGATCTGAGAAGGAGCGCTGGGGCGAGAAGGGGAGGAAGGGCATCGGTGTTCACCAATCTGGAATCGTTCTAAAACAACATGGGCCCGCCCGCTGTCATGATCAACTGCGTCGGGCGCGTGCCGGCCGGCCTTTTTTCCCCCTGGGGCCGTTGTTGCGCGCGATGGGACCGGCGGTCGAGGGGGCAAGTCCGCGCAGGAGCACCATCCAGAGGTCGTCGAAGGCGGCGTCCGTACCGGGATCGCTCCACTCTCTGGCATGGGCCGGGTCGTGGAAGCGGGCGGTGGCGGTGAAGATGGCGCGGCCGGTCGCCACCGGATCGCAGTCGGCAAATTCGCCGCGGGCGATGCCGTCGGCGAGGATGGCCGCGATCTGTGCCGAGAGGTGCTCGACATGGGTGCGCACCACCGCGCGCGATTGGGCGAAGATGGCGAGATAGGTGGCGAACAGTTCGGGCTCGACCCTGGCCTTCTGCCGCTTGATGGCGATCAGCCGGTCGAACCAGCGGCGCAGCCGCTCGGGTGCGGGGCCGTCCTCGGCGACGATCTTCTCCAGCGGCACGGCGACACGTTCGAGCCAGCGCTCCGTGACCGCGTCGCGTAGCGCCGCCTTGCTGGCGAAGTGGCGATAAACCGAGCCGTGGCTGACGCCGAGCGCGCGGGCGACGTCGACCACGGTGGTCTTGGTCGGCCCGAAGCGCGTCAGCGTCTCCTCGGCCGCATCGAGGATGCGGTCTGGTGTCAGGCTGGATTCGCTCATGAAGCCGTGTGGCGGCCTTTCTCGCTGTCGAGATGAGCCATCTGCGCCGGCGCGTAGCGGGTGCCGGCGGCGGCGTCCCTGGGCACGGCCTTCTCGATCTCCGTCATGTTGCCGTCGCTAAGGTCAATGCCGAGCGCCCCGAGTGCCTCGTCGAGCCGGTCACGGCGGCGGGCGCCGATGAGCGGCACGATATCAGAGCCGCGGGCGAGAACCCAGGCAATGGCGATCTGGGCGACCGAGGCATCTTTGGCGGCAGCGATGGCGCGCAACGCCTCGACCAAAGCTAGGTTGTGCTCGAGATTGTCGCCGCTGAAGCGCGGCGAGTGGTGGCGGAAGTCGCCGCCGGCGGCCCGGTCCTTCGACCAGTGGCCGCTGATCAGGCCGCGCGAAAGCACGCCATAGGCGGTGATCGCGATGCCGAGGTCGCGGCAGGTCGAGAGGATCTCGTCCTCGATGCCGCGCGAGATGAGCGAATATTCGATCTGCAGGTCGACGATCGGGTGGACGGCGGCGGCCCGGCGGATGGTTTCGGCGCCGACCTCGGACAGGCCGATATGGCGGACGTAACCGGCCTTGACCATGTCGGCGATGGCACCCACCGTCTCCTCGATCGGCACGGTGGCGTCGAGGCGGGCGGGCCGGTAGACGTCGATGTAGTCGGTGCCGAGGCGCTGCAGCGAATAGGCGAGCCATGTCTTCACCGCCTGCGGGCGGGCGTCGTAGCCGAGCCACGACTGGTCCGGTCCGCGCTGGGCGCCGAACTTGACGCTGATCTCGACCGTGCTGCGATCGCGACCCTTGAGCGCCTCGGCGATGAGCATCTCGTTGTGGCCCATGCCGTAGAAATCGCCGGTGTCGAGCAGGGTGATGCCGGCATCGAGGGCAGCATGGACGGTGGCGATGCTCTCCGAGCGGTCGGCCGGGCCATACATGCCGGACATGCCCATGCAGCCGAGGCCGAGGGCGGAAACGGTGGGACCGGTCTTGCCGAGTTTGCGGGTGTTCATGGCGTACTCCTTCCGGTTGGGTGTGGCGGCACCATGCATTGTCGAATGACAAATATCAATACTTGTCAGTTAATGTCTTGCAGTCTGGTCGGTCGATATTGACCGACGCGCGCGCTGCTCCATTTGACGGCGATCTTGGACGGCGGCGAGGATCGCGGCAGGGCGGCGCTCGCGGGGGGGGGACCATGACCATGACTGGAATCGTGCTGTTTTGGGCTGGCGTTGCGGGCGTGCGATGAACCCCAAGCGCCTCTCGATATCGCTTCTGGTGGTTGCCGCCATGTGCGGCATGAGCCCGTGGTTCGCCTCCGCGGCGGTGCTGCCGGACATGGCGCGCGAAGGCACCATCGACACCGTCCACCAGGCGCTTCTCTCCAGCGCAGTGCAGGCGGGGTTCGTCGTCGGTGCGCTCGCCGTGTCGATCAGCGGCATCGCCGACCGGCTCGACCCGCGGCAGGTTTTTGCCGCTGCGGCTGTCGGGGCGGCACTTGCCAACGCTTCACTGCTCCTTGCCCCGATCGGCGGCAATCTGGCGGTGTTTGCCCGCTTCCTGACCGGCGCGTGTCTGGCCGGCGTCTATCCGGTCGGCATGAAGATCGTCGTCGGTTGGGGTTTGAAGGATCGCGGGCTTCTGGTCGGCCTGCTGGTCGGTGCGCTCACCCTCGGCTCGGCTTCGCCGTCACTCGCCGCCTATCTCGGCGGCACGGCCTGGCGCGCGGCCATCGTCGCCACCTCGCTGCTTTGCGCCTTCGGCGGCCTGATCGTGCTCATCGCGCGGCTCGGGCCGCACCATGCCAGGGCGCCACGCTTTGAGCCAGGCGCCATCCGGCTTGCCTGGCGCGACCGGCGCATCCGCCACGCCTATCTCGGCTATTTCGGGCATATGTGGGAGCTCTACGCCATGTGGGCTTGGGTCGGCACCGCCGCGGCCGCCTCCTATGCCTTGCGCATGGACGTGAGCGCGGCCGAAAGCCTTGGCAAGCTCTCCGCCTTCCTCGCCATCGGCCTCGGTGCCTTCGTCTGCGTGCCGGCCGGCTGGATGGGCGACCGGACGGGCAAGGCGAACGTTACCATCCTCGCCATGGTGGCGAGCGGTACGGCGGCGCTGCTGGCCGCCGTCACCTTCGGCGGTCCGGTCTGGCTCACCTTCGTTCTGGTCGTCGTCTGGGGCCTGGCGGTGATTCCCGATTCGGCGCAGTTCTCGGCGATCGTCGCCGATGCCGCCCCGCCGCACCTGGCCGGCAGTCTGCTCACCTTCCAGACGGCGCTCGGCTTCGCGCTGACCATCGTCACCGTACAGGTGACGCCCCTGGCGGCGGCCGCCTTCGGCTGGCCGGTGGTGCTGGCGGCGCTCGCCATTGGCCCTGCGGTCGGGATCGTCGCCATGTTGCCGCTCCGCCGCGGGGTTGCAGCAACGGGCGATGCGGCGCTTGTGGCGGCCCCCTCTGGACAAGGCCCCCGCGGGGACTCTATCTAGCGCCTGCCTAGCAACCCACGCTTACCCGCGCTCGTACGCGGGAGTGAGCCGGAGACAGATATGATCCACCTGACTTTCCCCGACAATTCGGTTCGCGATTTCGCCCCCGGCATTACCGGCCGCGAGGTCGCCGAAGGTATTTCCAAGTCGCTCGCCAAGAAGGCGGTGGCGATGGCGCTCGACGGCACGCTTGCCGATCTCGGCGATGCCATCCAGACCGACGCCCGTATCGAGATCGTCACCCGCGACGATCCCCGGGCGCTCGAGCTGATCCGCCACGACGCCGCCCATGTGATGGCCGAGGCCGTGCAGGAACTCTATCCCGGCACCCAGGTCACCATCGGGCCGGTGATCGAGAACGGCTTCTATTACGATTTCTTCCGCAACGAGCCCTTCACCACCGACGACCTGCCGGCGATCGAGAAGAAGATGCGCGAGATCGTCCGGCGCAACGCCCCCTTCACCAAGGAGGTGTGGTCGCGCGACGAGACCAAGCACGTCTTCGAGACCAAGGGCGAGGCGTTCAAGGTCGAGCTGGTCGACGCCATTCCGGAAGACCAGCAGATCAAGATCTACAAGCAGGGCGACTGGTTCGACCTCTGCCGCGGTCCGCACATGACCTCGACCGGGCAGATCGGCGATGCCTTCAAGCTGATGAAGGTGGCAGGCGCCTATTGGCGCGGCGATTCCAACAACCCGATGCTCACCCGCATCTACGGCACCGCCTGGCACACGAAGGAAGAGCTCGACGCCTATCTCCACATGCTGGAGGAAGCGGAGAAACGCGACCATCGCCGACTCGGCCGCGAGATGGACCTCTTCCATCTGCAGGAGGAGGGGCCGGGCGTGGTCTTCTGGCATGCCAAGGGCTGGACGCTCTACCAGAACCTGACCAACTACATGCGACGCCGGCTTTCTGGCACCTATCAGGAGGTCAACGCGCCGCAGGTGCTCGACAAGTCCCTGTGGGAGACGTCAGGCCACTGGGGCTGGTTCCGCGAAAACATGTTCATGGCGCGGGCCGCCGGCGACGAGATCGACGACAATGAGCGCATCTACGCCATCAAGCCGATGAATTGCCCAGGCCACATCCAGATCTTCAAACATGGCCTGAAGAGCTACCGCGACCTGCCGTTCCGGCTGGCTGAGTTCGGCGTCGTCCACCGCTACGAGCCGTCGGGCGCGCTGCAGGGGCTGATGCGCGTGCGCGGTTTTACCCAGGACGATGCCCACGTCTTCTGCACCGAGGCGCAGATGGCGGCCGAGTGCCTGAGGATCAACGAGCTGATCCTGTCGGTCTATGCCGACTTCGACTTCGAGGAATTCGTCGTCAAGCTGTCGACCCGGCCGGACAAGCGCGTCGGCTCGGACGCCGCCTGGGACCATGCCGAAGACATCATGATGAAGGTGCTCAAGCAGATCGAGGAGCAGTCCGGCGGGCGCATCAAGACCGGCATCAATCCGGGCGAGGGCGCCTTCTACGGACCCAAGTTCGAATACACGCTGCGTGACGCCATCGGCCGCGAGTGGCAGTGCGGCACCACCCAGGTCGACTTCAACCTGCCGGAACGCTTCGGCGCCTTCTATGTCGATTCCGACGGCGAGAAGAAGACGCCGGTGATGATCCACCGCGCCATCTGCGGCTCGATGGAGCGCTTCCTCGGCATCCTCATCGAGAACTATGCCGGCCACTTCCCGCTGTGGTTCGCGCCGGTGCAGGTGGTCGTCGCCACCATCACCTCCGATGCCGACGATTACGCCAAGTCGGTCCATCGCGCGCTGACCCGCGCCGGGCTCCGGGCCGAGGTTGATCTCCGTAACGAGAAGATCAACTACAAGGTCCGCGAGCATTCGCTGGCCAAGGTCCCGGTGATCCTGGTGTGCGGCAAGCGCGAAGCGGAAGAGGGCACGGTCAACGTGCGCCGGCTGGGCGTGAAAGAGCAGACCTCGCTGACGCTCGCCGATGCGCTCACCGCGCTCCAGCAGGAAGCCGAGGCGCCGGACGTCAAGCGCCTGGCGATGGCCGACGCCGCGGAGTAGCTGTTCCCCGGATGCGCTGCAGCGCCAGAGCGGTGCAGCGCATCCCGGACGCGGATGTGAAGGTTACGGCTCTTGGCGCCGGCGACACATTGTCGAAGCGCTGGGTGGCCGCTACTTCAGCAGCACTTCGACGTCGCGGTCGATGCCGGGCTGGGCGACGAAATCGGTCTCGTAGGTCTTGCCGTCATGGCGGGCGATTGCCTTGTACTGGCCGGCGGCGAGCACCACCGA
This sequence comes from uncultured Alphaproteobacteria bacterium, assembly GCA_963785065.1. Classification (GTDB taxonomy): domain Bacteria; phylum Pseudomonadota; class Alphaproteobacteria; order Rhizobiales; family Kaistiaceae; genus CAVSRC01. The sequence continues at coordinate 187,263 of CAWATX010000003.1, read as the reverse complement.
AGGGAACGCGCCGACGCTCTCCACCACGCTGTCGCCGTCGGGCGTGATCACCGACCATTCGGTGTTGGCGATGGCCTCGCCGCCATGCACCTCGACCAGCTTGAGCGTCAGACGTGCCGCCTTCTGATAGACGGTCGCCTCGGTCAGTTTGCCGGCATCGACCTTGATGTCGGCGCGCACGACGGCGTTGGCGTCGCCATAGTGGCTGACGACGTGATAAATGCCGGCGGTCAGCGCCAGCACCTTGCCCGGCGGCGCGTTGGGCAGGAGAAGGTAGCGGTCGCCGGCGCCGCCCTCGTCGGGCGCGTAGATGTCGAAAGTGATGTCGCTGCCGCTGAGCGGCGTGTCCTTGCCGTTCATGGCTAGAAGCCGCATGCCGCCGGCGTTGAGCACGAAGACGGCGCCGCCGGTCGGCTTCTCAACCTCGAGCTTGCGGGCGAGCCCGGCGCGGCCGAAGGCGGCGTGGACGTAATAGGTACCAGGATCGAGGTGGACATAGATGACGCCGCCGGAGGCCTGGCCGAGCAAAGGCAGGTTGCCGTCGCTGCCTGCCTTGTCGCCGAAGATGCGCCAGTCGACGCCGTCCTTGAGCGCCGCTCCGTCGGCCGTCAGGCGTGCTTCCAGGGTGAACGAGCCGGGTCGGATGTCCCGAGGCGGGCCGGGATCGGGCGCGTCCATCGGCGACTGGGTGATGTAGCCGCCATTGTCGATGGTGTCGCCGCTGTCGCCGCTGTCGAAATCGCTGCCGCCGGTGTCCGTGTCCATGGACGAATCGCCGGCCTGGTCGGCTGCCGCCGCCGCAGCGGTGGCGGGCTGGCTGGCGCTCTGGGCCGAGGCCGGGGGGGCCAGAGCCAGTAGCGCAACCAGCGCACCGGCCAGCAGAATGCCGCCCGTCAGGCCCTTCCATCGCGCTTTGCCGACCACCCGCACCGTCTTCATCTTGCCTGTCCGATCTACCCTGCCGGCCCAAAATCGCCGGTTCCATGGCGAATTCAAGACCATTCTGGCAATTGCTTTCGGCGCCAATTTGTCCAAGTGTCCCGGGCAACTGCCCTCCACAAACTAGATGATGTCATGCCCGATGCCCTCGAACTGCTGAAAACCCGCAAATCCGTCTCCGCCGCCTTCCTGGGGCTACCCGGCCCGAACGAGGGCGAACTCGCCGAGATTCTCACCATCGCCTCGCGGGTGCCCGACCACGGCAAGCTGACGCCGTGGCGCTTCGTTGTCTTTGCCGGCGATGCCCGGGTCGACGCGAGCAAGCGGCTGGCGGCGCTCTATGCCGAGAAGCACCCTGACGCCGACGCCAAGGCGGTCGAGGAGGAGGCGAGGCGCCTGGCGCGGGCGCCGCTGGTCATCGGCGTGGTGTGGAAGCCGGCGCTGCATCCCAAAGTTCCCGAATGGGAGCAGATGCTGTCGGCCGGCAATGCCGCCTTCAACATCGTGCTGGCGTCCAGCGCGCTCGGCTATGGGGCGCAATGGACCACCGGCTGGATCGCCACCGATGCCGACGCCGGGCACATCCTTGGCCTGCTGCCGGGCGAGCGCTTCGTCGCCTTCGTCCATATCGGCACGCCGACGGCGTCGCCGGGCGACCGGCCACGGCCGGCGCTGGCCGATGCGGTCAGCTACTGGTCGCCGTCGTCCGCGCGAACACCCGGTTGATGACGGTGACCTGATCGGCGGCAAGCGCCAGCTTGCCGCCGAAGCCTGCGCGCCGTGCGGCCTCGGCCTCGGCCTCGAGGGCGGCCGGATCCCTCCCTCGGAACGGCCGGTCGAGCGCCACGACGCCGGCGGCAGCGGCGCCGATCAGCGTGCCCGTGCGGGCATGGCCGGCCACCGCATCGATGTCCTCGGCGCCGAGCGCCTGGGCCAATGGCGCGTCGTCCCAGGCGAGCGCCGTCAGCCGCCGCGACGCCCCGCGATAGCTGCCGAGTGCCGTGAGGCCGGCCGGGGTATCGGTCGCCAGCGCAATGATCTTCGTGGCGCCGTCGTCGATGCCGGCGATCGCTTCGCGCGGGCGCAACAGGGCCGAGAGCCGGGTCACGTCGGCGCCGCCTTCGGCGCGCGCTAGTGCGATGCCGGTCGGCCGCGCCGGCACCAGCGCATCGAGCGCCGCTGGCGTGGCTGCGTCGCTGGGCGGCCCCAGCCGCACGAAGACTGCGCCGCTCCGCACCCCCGCGAGGAATTGGGCGATGCGCTCCAGCGTTGCCGCGTCGGCCCCGGCCGCATCGACAATGAGCCCGTCGGCGCCGGCGGAAGCGGCCGTCGCCAGCGCCTGGCCATCTGTCGGCCCGACCACAAGAAGCGAGCGCAGGATCATGGCAAAAACCGCGGAATCTGGGCCAAAATCATGGTGAACGAAGCTTTAATCACTTTGCGGCCAAGATGGCGAACGATCGGAGACAGGTCACCATGCTTGCCCGCGAATTCCTCGACTGGATCGATCGCGCGCCCACCGGCCACCGTGCCAGCGCGGCCCGCGCGCTCTGCCGCTTCTACCTCCAGGGGGAGGTCGATGCCGAAGTCAGCGACGCCATGGAGGCGGCGCTTACCATCCTGCTCGACGACCCGGCGCCGGAAGTCCGCCGCGCCCTTGCCGACGTGCTCGCCGCGAGCCCGGAGGCGCCGCATCACATCATCATATCGCTGGCCGTCGATCTGCCGGAGATCGCCGTCGTCGTTCTTGCCAAATCGCCACTCCTCATCGACCCCGAACTGGTCGACATCGCCGGCGCCGGCACGCCGGCCCTGCAGATCGCCATTGCCGGGCGTGAGCGCGTCTCAGGCGCCGTCGCTGCGGCGCTGGCGGAGGTCGGTGAGCGCAAGGCCTGCCTGACGCTGCTGGCCAATTCCGGCGCGACCATCGCCCGCATCAGCTTCCGGCGGATTGCCGAGCGCTTTGCCGACGATGCTGAAATGCGCGACCTGCTGATTGCTCGGCCGGACCTGCCGGCGGACGTCCACCAGATGATCATCCGCCGCCTTGGCGATGCGCTTGGCACGATGATGGTGGCGAATTCTTGGGCGGAAGAGGAGCGTGCCGTCGCCGTCACCCGCGAGGCCTGCGACCGGGCGACCGTGGCGCTGGCGGCGGAGACCGAGTCGGACGAGCTGCCCGCGCTGGTTGAGCATCTGCGCGTCACCGGCCAGCTTACCACCGGCCTGCTTCTGCGCGCCGTCTGTGCCGGCAATGTCGCTCTGTTCGAGACGGCGCTGGCGGTGCTTGCCCGCATACCGGTAGAACGGGTGGCGAGCCTGGTCAGGGCCGGGCGGGTCAGCGCGCTCCACGCCGCCTATGGCAAGGCCGGCCTGCCGCCGCGGGCCTTTGATGCCTTCGCCGTGGCGCTCGATACCTGGCGCAAGATCGCCGAGGAGGACGGCACCGACGACCGCTATCATGCGACGCGGCGCATGGTTGACGCGGTGCTTTCCCGCTACACGCAGATCAGCGACGGCGAGATGTACGAGCTCGCCACGATGTTGCGCCGCTTCGCTGCCGACCAGGCACGCGAGGCCGCCCGCGACTACGCCCGCATCACCAGGGCCGCCTAGCCGACGCGCCATCTGTCGCGAAAATGTCCTCGCCTGGAAGCGAGCGGGGGAGGGCGCGCGTGTCCATCGACGATGAATTCTTCGGCGACCCGGAGAGGGTCGCCCTGTCGCGGCGCAGTCTCAATCTGTGGACGCTGCTCAACGACAATCCGCGTTACGCCTATTACGGGCGACTGGTGTCGCTCAGCGATCCGGCGGCCGACACCGCTGACATCCTCGCAGCGCTCGCTCGGCTTCAGGGAGCGGCGGTCAGCTACTTCTATCCTGCCTCCGAAGCCGCAACCCTGTACGTCGAACTTGAGACACGCGGCCTCGCCACCGACCGGCACGAGCATTATCTGGGCGGCGAAGAGGCGCTTGCCGCCAGCCGCAAGGTCCTGGCGACATACGCGCTGCCGGGCGATCTCACCGTCTCGATCGTCGCTGGCGATACGCCCAGAGGGTTGGTGCGAGCCATCGCCGAACTGTCCCAGTCCTGTGACGTGATGCCGGTGCCAGGCGCGATCATGCGCGGGCAATTGCGCCAGGGCATCTGTCTGGTGGCGGTGGACGGGAACGGCCTGCCAGTGGCGACCGCGTCGTCATACGTCCTGCATCATCAGGCGAGCCCGCGCGCATCCATCGTCTTCTGGGGCATGCTGGCGACGCGCGCAGACCGGCGCGGCGAGAAGATCGGTCTCGTGCTCGGCGCCCAGGCGATCGTCCACATGTGGGAGCACCATGGCGCCCGCGGATTCATGACCGGGGTCAGGGCCGACAACGCTTCGTCGCAGGCGTTGTGCGCCAAGCTCGGCGTTGGGCCGACGGACTGGATCTATGCGCAGTGCATCGACCGCAGCGTGTTCGGCGGTTCGATCACCAAATAGCGGATGCCACGGGGCGAGCGGTCGTCAGAAGCGGGTGACCACCGTCACGCCGAGCGACTTGAAGGCGTCCATGCCGGTCAGTGCATCGATCGACTGCGCCAGGCTGATATGCTCTCCGATCAGGCGCTCGGGGTGCAATGTGCCAGCCTCGACCATGGCGAGGATGGCGCCGTAGCGGTGCGCCTGGATGCCGTGGCTGCCGTATATCTCCAGCTCGTGGGCGATGACCTTGGCCATTGGCACCTCTGGCGTGCTGTGCCCGGCGAGCATGAGGCCGATCTGGATATGGCGGCCGCGCCGGCGCAGGTTCGCGATCGAGTTGAAGCACGTCACCGGATCGCCGAGCGCGTCGACCGAGACATGGGCGCCGCCGCCGGTGATCTCGATGACGGCCTCGGGCAGGTTTGCCACCTCGCTGGCGTTGATGGTGGCGAGCGCCCCCACTTCGCGCGCCAGCGCCAGCTTGTCGTCGGCGATATCGACGGCCACCACATTGGCGCCGACGGCATGCGCGATCATGACCGCCGACAGGCCGACCCCGCCACAGCCATGCACGGCGACCCACTCGCCGGCCGAGGTTCTTGCCTGATCGACGATGCCGCGGAACGAGGTGGCGAAGCGGCAGCCGAGGCTGGCGGCGGTGGCAAAATCCATGGTCTCGGGCAGGCGCACGAGATTGAGGTCGGCCTGATGGATGGCGACATATTCGGCAAACGATCCCCAATGGGTGAAGCCCGGTTGGGTCTGGTGGCGGCAGACCTGCTGGTCGCCGGCATGGCATTCCGGGCAGGCACCGCAGCCGCAGACGAAGGGCACCGTGACGCGGTCGCCGACCTGCCAGCGGGTCACGTCCTTGCCGACGGCCGCGACCAGGCCGGCGAGTTCGTGACCGGGAACGTGCGGCAGCCTGATATCGGGATCGTGGCCCATCCAGCCGTGCCAGTCGCTGCGGCAGATACCGGTCGCCTCGACCTTGATGACGGCGCCGTGCGGAGCCGGTTCCGGGTCGGGCACGCTCACCAGTTTCGGCGTCTCGGCGAAGGCTTCGTAGAGCACGGCTTTCATGGCGCTTCCTCCAGGCCAGCGGCCACATATGTGCGACATCAGCGCGCCACCGGCCAGGCGCACGGCGCCACATAATGACGCAGGGATCTGATTCGTCGAGGCGACTTCCAAGGGAGGCCAAGCGATGGAAAGGCCAGTCAGAGTTCCCAGTGAAGGTATTCCGGTCACGATCGCAGTGAGCGAGGCGCCGGTGGTGGTGACGGTCGCCGGCAAGGTCGTCGCCGCAACGTTCAAGGCCCTGTTGCTCGACGAGTCGTCGGGCGGGCGGACGTTCTACATCCCGCGCAAGGACGTGGACATGGCGATGCTCAAGCGCAGCGCGCGCGTCGCCCACGATCCCGAGATGGGCGACCGCGCTTATTACAGCATCCCCGTCGGCGGTGCGCGTTCGCTGGATGCGGCGTGGAGCTTCGAAAGGCCGGCGCCGGTCATCGCCGCGATCAAGGATTACCTTGCTTTCTCGCCGAGCCGCGTCGATGCCATCTTCGAGTGGCCGGCGGAGTGAACACGGGACGCCGATGACGGCGGTGAGGGCGGCGGCGGGCCGGGGGATCGGCCCGTCGATGGTGCGTGAGGCCCTCTAGGAGGCTGCCCGGAACTCCGCCGCTTCTTCCGCCTCTGTCCGCGCTGCCTTGGCCCGTGTGGCCTTGCGTGCGCGCACCCGCAACGGAATAGGCTCCACGGCAGTTTCGTCCGACAGCGCGGCAACGGTGGGGAGGGCCGCCCCGATCTCGCTCAACTCGGCTTCCGCCTGGAGCCAGTGTTCGAGGTGGTGACCTTCCGGTTTGCCCTGGGCCTCCCAGATTTCATAGGCGCGCTGGCGTATGCGCTCCGCCCGTTTGGTATCGGCGCCATTGGCATGCGCCTCGTTCGGGGCCATGGGCATCGCATGGACGGTCGCGCGCGCGCCGATCATCTGGCGGTAGAGCGCGGAATAGTCCCGGGCAGAGCGCGTCCAGCCGAAGTCCCTCAGCATGCCGGCGATCTGGATGCGGCGCCAGGCGGTCTTCTGGCGGAAGAGACGCAGTGCGCGGCGGATGCAGGCCAGCGTCTCCTCGGCATTCGGATTGTCGAACAGGAAGCCGGTGGCCGAGCCGTCGATGAGGCTGTGCGCTGTGACGTCTACCACCGTGTCGATGAGGCCGCCGGTGCGCCGTGCGATCGGCGGCGTGCCGTAGCGCAGCGCATAGGGCGCGGTCAGGCCGAACGGTTCGTACCGTGCCGGATTGAGCAGCATGTCGGCGCCGGCCATGAGGCGGTGGGCGACGGCCTCCTCATAGCCGATCTGCACCGCGACCCTGCCGGGATAGGTTGCCGCCAGCCGCAGGAACGCCGCCTCGTAGCGGCGATCGCCCTCGGCGACGAGGGCGAACTGGATGCCCTCGGCGATCAGCGGCGGCAGCACCTCCAGCACAACGTCTGGCATCTTCTGCCAGGCCAGGCGACTGGTGAAGGCGAGAAGTGGCGCGCCGGCTTCGACGTCGAGCCCCAGCTCCTCCTGAATGGCGGTCTTGCATCGGCGTTTCTTCGACAGGTCGGTCAGCTTGTAGTGGACCGCGAGGCTGGGATCCGAGGCCGGGTCCCAGGTGGCGTAGTCGACGCCGTTGAGGATGCCGTGGACCGGGTTGCCCAGTTGGCGCAGCACGGGATCGAGGCCGCAGCCATAGGCCGATGTCTGGATCTCGGCGGCATAGGTCGGACTGACCGTCACCACCCGGTCGGCCGACAGGATGCCGGTCTTGAGGAATGAAATCCCTTCGCGGCACTCCGCCCGGCTACTTGCCGGCAACGGCAGCCGCCGGGTGACGTCGGCCGCGAACATGCCCTGATGCGCCAGATTGTGGATCGCCAACACCGTCGGTGGGTGCGGGCCCGGGCGCAGACGCTGCATGACCGGCAGCAGCGCGGTCTGCCAGTCGTTGACGTGCATCAGGTCGGGGCGCCAGGCAATGTCGATCGAGTGCGTCCCGATCATCGCGCCGATGTAGCTGAGCAGGCCGAAGCGCAGGGCGTTGTCGGCAAAATCGCGGCCGTCTTCGTCCTGATAGGGACTGCCCCCGCGGGCAAAAAGCGACCGGCATTCGACCAGCCACACGGGCACCAGGGCGCCGGGCACAGTGCCCTTCCAGATGCGCACCTCGCCGAAGCCCAGCGGGTTGTCGATGACCGTGACAAGCCTGAGGTTGCCCGCCAGATCCATGGCGCGCGGGTAGCCCGGCATCAGTAGCTGGACGTCGATACCCTGTTCCCGGAGGCTCGCCGGCAGCGCCGCGGAGACGTCCGCCAGGCCGCCGGCCTTGGCGAGCGGAAAGACTTCCGAGGTCGCATAGAGCACTCGCAACGCCCACACCCTCCAGCGCGCTCTGGCATCCGAAATGGAACCGAGCGGCAAAACAGCGTGCACGAACGCGAGCGGTTGTTGATGGCTCCCGGACCCCGCACAACAACCGCAGATGAACAACGATATCAGATTCGCTGATCGGGCAAATACCTTGAAAGAATTGCCAATTCCCCCGGTGGCGACGCTTTGCGGTTCCGGTGAAACCGGCCAAATAACGGCGGCGCTGTTGCGAAAGAGCCGTGCGCCTATTCGGAGAAATGACGCTTGCGGATGGCGCGGACCATCAGCCAGACGCCGAGGAAGACGAAGGGCGCCAGGATCGACAGGACGAGCGTCTTCTCGATGGCCAGCATCTCGAGCGGCGTCGCCAGCACATAGCCGAGGATGCCGATGGTGTAGTAGGCGATGGCGATGGTCGACAGGCCCTCGACCGTGCGCTGCAGCAGGAACTGGCTGTGCCCGGTCTTGGCGATGGTCTCGAGCACCAGCTTGTTCTGGATCTGCACGTCGAGCCCGATGCGCACGTTGAGCAGCTCGATGGCGCGCTCGATCTTGGCGAAGAGCACATCGAGGCGCTTTTCCATCGCCGCATAGGTCCTCAGCGCCGGGTCGACCCGGTTGAGGATGTAGCGCGACAGCGACGAGCCGAGCGGCGTCGGGCGTTCGCCGATGGCGCCAAGCCGGGCCTGCAGGATGTCGCCGTAGGCCTGACAGGCGGCGAAGCGGTAGCTCAGCCGTTCGGACAGACGCCCGGCGCGGACCATCAGCCCGTGCAGCGCTTCGAGCGCCGCCTGGGCGCGGGCCGTCTCGGTCGCATCGGCGAGCGAGTTGACCTTCTCGGTCAGTTCGCTTTCGAGCGCGCCGAGCTCGGCCGCGTGCTCGCGGGCGAGCGGCAGGCCGATGAGCGCCATGGTGCGGTAGGTCTCGATCTCGAGCATGCGCCTGACCAGGATGGCGCGCCTGAGCGGCGGCAGACCGCCGGCGGCGAACTCGAAGCGGGTGAAGTGCTGCGCGTCGGTGACGAAGTCGGTCGCCAGTTGCCCGGCGCCGCTCTCGACGCCGATCACGCACAGGCTGTGCGGGTTGAACCCGGGCAGCAGCGCGTCGGGGATATGGCTGTCGTCGACCAGGTCGATGCGCATGGCGCCGAGGAGCTGCGGGCCGTCGATCGATTCCAGCCCGATGCCCTCGGGCGCCCCGTCGGCATCGTCGGGCGCCGCGATCCAGGTGACGGTGACGAATTCGGTGTGGAACTCCCAGGTCACCTGACGCGCGCCGGCGGTGAAGCTGTGCTGGCGGGCGTCCTTGTTGGCGGGCGGCTCGAAGCCGGCCCCACTGCACCAGTCGCAGAAGCGGGCGAGCGCGGCGCCGACGCCGCCGGCATCGGAGGGCACGACGAAGACCAGACGGCGCACGCGCGATCGTGCCGGCACCGGCTCGACCGGCCGGGCGTGAACCTCCTCCAGGATCTGCTGGCGGAATGGATATTCCTTGCCGATCGAAACGCTCATGCGCTGCCCCAGACGCTTCGAAAGTCTCAGCGGACCGGACTATTCAGGCCCTAGTTGCCCGCCTCCGCAACTCGGGATCGGCGGCTGCGACGATAGGCGCCCAGCCTGCGCCGGCGCCCTGAGGGGCTCTAGAAGCGGAACTGCTCGGCGACGATGCGGTCGTCCCAGGAGTGGTCGGGGTCGAAGAGGATAAGGCTCTCGGCCGTCTTGTCCTGGGCGACGGTGACGCTGACCACCGACTTGAACTCGACATTGTCGGCGACTGCGTTCAGCGGCCGCTTGTCGGTCTCGAGCGCATCGATGTGGACCGTAGCGCGGTCGGGGAGGAGGGCGCCGCGCCAGGTGCGCGGGCGGAAGGCGCAGAGCGGCGTCAGCGCCAGGAGCGGTGCGTAGATCGGCAGGATCGGTCCGCGGGCCGCCATGTTGTAGGCGGTGCTGCCGGCCGGCGTGGCGACCAGAATGCCGTCGGCGATCAACTCTTCCAGCCGCGTCTTGCCGTCGATGGTGATCCTCAGCTTCACCGCCTGATAGGACTGGCGGAACAGCGACACCTCGTTGATGGCATAGGCATGGTGCTCGACGCCGGCGACGTCGACCGCGTCCATGGCGAGCGGATTGACGATGTTGGGGATGGCGCGGGCCAGCCGCTCGGGCAGCTCGTCCTCGCGGAACTCGTTCATCAGAAAGCCGACCGAGCCGCAATTCATGCCGTAGATCGGCTTACCGGTGTTCATGAAGGCATGCAGCGTCTGCAGCATCAAACCGTCGCCGCCGAGCGCGACGACGACTTCAGCCTCTTCCGGCGGCGTGCTTCCATAGCGCTCAATCAGGCGCGCGAGGGCGTCGCGCGCCTCGTCGACGGCGCTCGCGATGAAAGCGATCGATCCTGTCTTCAGTCGCCCATCCATGCCTGCACCCGATCAAGAGGCGGAACGCCAGTAGCACGCCACACCGGGATTTCCAATTCGTCGTTGCGGTCGCGGCCGCAAGCCCGGATGAAACGGCCGGTTGCGGCGCCGCAGCGCGAGCGCTAAACGACGGCACGCAAGCCTGTTTCTCCCGAACGGATACGAGCGTCCATGCCCGCCGAACCGGCGCGTTTCGTTCTGACCCTGTCCTGCGGCGACCGGCGCGGCATCGTCGCGGCCGTCGCCAATTGCATTGCCTCGCAGGATTGCAACATCGTCGAGAGCGGCCAATACGGCGATCCCGAAACCGAACGGTTCTTCATGCGGGTGTCGTTCTCGGCGCCTCTCGCGATGACGGCGGAGCGGTTCACCCGCGGCTTCCTGCCGGTGGCCACCGGCTTCGATTTCGACTGGCAGTTGCACGATCTCGCGCTCAAGCCGCGCGTGCTCATCCTCGTCTCCAAGCTCGGCCACTGCCTCAACGATCTGCTCTATCGCAATTCCATCGGCCACCTGCCGATGGAACTGGTGGCCGTCGTCTCCAATCACGAGGACATGCGCCGCCGGGTCGCGGCGGAGGGCATCGACTATGTCCATCTGCCGATCGGCGAGGGCGGGCGCGCCGCCCAGGAGGCCAAGATCGCCGCGCTGGTCGCGGAAAAGAAGATCGATCTGGTGGTGCTGGCGCGCTACATGCAAATCCTGTCGGAGGGGCTGGCGACCGCGCTCGCCGGCCGCGTCATCAACATCCACCACTCCTTTCTGCCGAGCTTCGTCGGCGCCAGGCCCTATCACAAGGCGCATGAGCGCGGGGTCAAGCTGATCGGCGCCACGGCGCATTACGTCACGCCCGAGCTCGACGCCGGCCCGATCATCGAACAGGACGTCGGCCGGGTCGATCATTCCATGTCGGTGGAGGAGATGATCGCCATCGGCCGCGACATCGAGGCGACGGTGCTGGCTCGTGCCGTGCGTTTCCATCTCGAACACAGGGTTCTGATCAATGGTGGACGGACCGTTGTCTTCCGCTGAGGGCGCCAGACGCATCGATGGGCGCGTCGTTGCCGAAGAGGTGACCGCGCAAGTCAAGCGCGAGACCGGGCGGCTGAAGGAGGCCACCGGTGTGGTTCCCGGCCTGGCCGTGGTGCTTGTCGGCGACGACCCGGCGAGTGCCGTCTATGTCGCCGGCAAGGGCAAGAGGGCGGCCGAACTCGGCTTCCATTCGGTGCAGAAGACCCTGCCGGCGGAGACGACGCAGGCCGAACTGATGGCGGTGGTCGACGGGCTCAATGCCGATCCGGCGATCCACGGCATCCTGGTGCAACTGCCGCTGCCCGGCCATCTCGACAAGACGCCGGTGATCGATGCGGTGCGGCCGGAGAAGGACGTCGATGGCCTGCATCCGATCAATGCAGGCCGGCTGATGGCGGGCGACAGCCGTGCGGTGGTGCCGTGCACGCCGGCAGGCTGCATGATCCTTCTGCGGCGGGCCACAGCCGAGCTTGCCGGCAAGACGGCGGTGGTCGTTGGGCGTTCGCTGCTGGTTGGCAAGCCGGTGGCCCAGCTTCTGCTCAACCAGAACTGCACGGTGACCATGGCCCATTCGCGGACCCGCGACCTGGCGGCGACCGTGCGCGGCGCCGACATCGTGGTCGCCGCGGTCGGACGTCCCCAGATGATCCGCGGCGACTGGATCAAGCCGGGCGCGGTGGTCATCGACGTCGGCGTCAACCGGATTCCGGCGCCGGAACGCGGCGAGGGCAAGACACGCCTGGTCGGCGACGTCGCTTATGCGGAAGCGGCCGCCGTGGCGAGCGCTATCACGCCGGTGCCGGGTGGCGTCGGCCCGATGACCATCGCCATGCTGATGGCCAATACGCTCTCCGCCGCCTGTCGCGTGGCAGGTTATCCGGTTCCGCAGTTCTGAGCTTGCCATGAGCGGGGGCCGCCGCACGTCATCGCACGGCGGCCCTGCCTGTTTGTCAGTTGGGTCTCATCGCCGGGCGATCAGCCGGCAGAGGGCGACCGTCTCGGCGTTGAAGCCGGACGGTTGGGCCAACACCGAGCGGCAGCGCCACTTGATGCGCACCTGGTCGGCATAGGACAGGCTGTTATAGGCCGCAGCATAGCGGACGCTGCCACCGGCACGGCCGCCGCCGCCGCCGAAGAGGCCACGGCCGCCGCCGCCTCCGCCGCCAGCGAAATAGGTGCCGCCGCCGCCGCCACTACCTGACCCACCACCGGAGCCGGTGCCACCGAGCGCCGAGCCGACCGGGCCGGTGATGCTGTTCACCGTGCCTGAGGCGCCGCCGAGATTGACTTGGGCGCTTGTCGTGCCACCGCTCGAGTTTGCCGAAACGAGGCTGCCGCTGCCGGTGCCGACGCCGACACTGGCGCTGGTACCGCCGCTGCTGGCGCCGACGGTGGCAACGTTGGAGCCGCCGCCGACGGTGGCGCCGACCGAGGTGCTGCCGGTGTGGGCTGATACCGACGTGCCGCCATTGCCGCTGCTGCCGGCACTGATGCCGACGCCGCCGACATTGATGTCGAGCGCCATCGCCGGTGCTGCGGCGCCGGCGAGAAGAGCGGCAGTTGCAAAGACGATGAGCCGCTTGGTCTTCATTGGTTGCTCCTTCCGCGATCTGCTAGCCCCACGGGTATGAAACGTCGAACGCGGCGATAAGTCGCCGGCGAATTTCGGTTGGGTTTGACGGGGGGTTAATCGCAACCGAAGGCTTTGAATTGCTTGCGGTCGGATAGAGCGGAAATGGTGTCAATCCCCCCATTTGGGGTGGTGTACTGGATTTGGGCCGAAGCCTAGAAAATGCTTTGAGGTTTCCGTCTAAATGTCGGCTTTCATGGAGACCTCGTCCTTAACTCTGGCCCCGGTCGCAAGACCGGGGCATTTGTTTTTCCGGGGCCACTGCCGGCGCCGCGCGATCCGCCGGCCCTCGGGCCCTCGCTAGGTTCAGACCGGCTCATTTCTGAACGACGAGGTCCGGTGGTTGATCGGACGACGGGCGGCGCAATAGGCTATGGCGCCAACGCGGGCTGCAAGGAGCGAAAATCGTGGATTATCCGGAGTTTATCGCGGGCTTCCCCGGTCTCGACACGCCTTTTCCCGAAGACGCCGTCAGCACGCACGCCATTCGATCCGATGCCGGTCTCGTGGTCTTCTTCACGGTTCACAAGGACCTGGCCATTGCCGAGCACAGCCACGGACCACAATGGGGCACGATATTTGCCGGGCACGTCCAGTTGACCATTGACGGCGTGCTGCACGACTACAAGCCCGGCGATACCTGGGACATACCGGCGGGCACCCCGCATTCCGTGAAGCTTTTTGCCGGCAGCCGCCTCATGGACGTGTTCGCCGAACCGGACCGCTACCCGTTTCGTGCGTGACGCGCGCCAGGTAAGGCAGCCGAAGCGGCGCATCTGATCGTCTGTCAGGGGAGTCAACGAGGATGCGCCTCTATCAGTTCGTGACTCGCAAGTTTGGGTAGACCTTACCCCGGATAGTGGCTCATTTGAGCTAAGTCTTGGTGCCGGCAGCAGGATTCGAACCCGCGACCCCCTGATTACAAATCAGGTGCTCTACCAACTGAGCTATGCCGGCCTTCGCGGCCAAGGGGTAGCAGCGCTGCCCGATGGCGACAAGCGCCTGTCGTTTTGTCGCTAGCGCGTTTTGTTTGCGCCTTGGTCAACGCGCGCTACCATCGCGCGACGGAGGGCAATTCCATGACCGAACGATTCCACAAGATTCAGGCGGAGGGCATCTCGCTCGCCGTCGACCTGGCCGTTGGCCATATCCGCGACTTCACAGTGGAGGCGGCAGGCCGCAGGCTGACCCCGCTGCACACGGCGCCGTGGGTGAACGATCCGGCGATCACCGAGGACCCGGAGATGTCTCCCAATCTGAAATATCTCTCCGGCGACTTCTTCTGCGCGCCCTTCGGCGCCAACGACCTCGAGCCGGGCGTGCCGGGGCACGGCTGGCCGGCCAATTCGGCCTGGCGGCTGGCTGGCGAGGAGCGCAGCGGCGGCGCTTTCACAGCGCGCTTCGCGCTCGAAAAGAAGGTTATGGGCGCTCAGATCACCAAGGAATTCACCCTCATCGACGGCCACCCCTTCCTTTATGAGCGCCACGTCTTCACCGGCGGCTCGGGGGCGGTCTCGGCGTCCGGCCACGCCATGACGCATTTCAATGGCGAGGGGCGGCTGTCGTTCTCGCCCAAGGCTTTTGGCTACCTGCCGGCGAGCCAGCAGGAGACCGATCCGGCCAGGGGCCGCTGCCTGTTTGCCACCGACAAGCGCTTCACCGATCTCAGCAAGCTGCCGCTTGCCGACGGCACCACCGTCGATCTCCACCACTATCCGGTAGCCGACAGGCATGAGGACCTGGCGGTGCTGGTCGAGGCTCCGGGGGCGGCGCTCGGCTGGGCGGCGGCGGTGCGCGCCGCCGAGGGCGAGATCATGATGAGCCTGAAGAACCCGGCGGATTATCCCTTCACCTATCTGTGGTTCTCCAATGGCGGGCGCTTCTATCCGCCGTGGAACGGGCGCCACACCGGTGTCCTCGGCATCGAGGAGGGGCGGGCCTATTCGTCTGCCGGGCACGCGGCCTCGATCGCGCCCAATGCGTTCTCTGAGGAGGGCTTCCCGACCTCGATCACGCTGTCACCCGACGGCAGCGTTTCGCTGCGCCATGTGATCGGCGGGGTGCCGCTGCCCAACGGCTGGAGCCGCGTCGTCGCCGTTCGCCCGGCAGACGGCAAGCTGGTCATCGAGGGCGACGGCGGCGCGATGGAGGTGCCTTTCGACGCCGCGTTTCTAGGTTGAGCCGAGGGCGCGGCGGGCGAGATAGAGCGCCAGAACCGCGGCATTGGAGACGTTGAGGCTGGCGATGGCGCCCGGCACGGTGAGCCGGGCGAGTTGGTCGCAGGTGTCGCGGGTCAGGCGCCTCAGGCCCTTGCCCTCGGCGCCGAGCACCAGAGCGATGCGCGTGCCCGCCATGGCCTCCTCGATCGGCGTCTCCGCCTCGCTGTCGAGCCCGACGCGGGTGAAGCCCATGGTGCCGAGTTCCTCCAGAGCACGGGCGAGGTTCTGCACCTCGACCAGGGCGATGCCGTCGAGCGCGCCCGAGGCGGCCTTGGCCAGCACGCCGGTCTCGGCCGGCGCATGGCGGCCGGTGGTGACCACCGCATCGGCGGCGAAAGCGACGGCGGAGCGCAGGATGGCGCCGACATTGTGCGGATCGGTGACCTGATCGAGAACCACGACGAGACGCGCCTGCCTGAGGTCCTCGAGCCGCGCTGGCGGCAGCGGCGCCACCTCGATGGCGACGCCCTGATGCACCGCCTCGCCGCCAAGCAGCCGGTCGAGCAGTTTGGGCGTGGTCTCCTCCGGCGCCATGGTTAGCGCCGCGCCAGCCTCGCTGAGGCGGGCGAGGGCATTGGGCGTAGCGAGCATGCGCTTGACCAGGCGATGCGGATTGGCGAGCGCCGCCAGCACCGGATGGATGCCGTAGATCCACAGGGAATCCGGCCGGCGTTCGGCCGGCGAGCGCGGCCGGAAGCGGTTCTGTGGCTTGCCGCCGCCGGAACGCGGGCGCTGATGGGGGCGGTGCGGTGTGCGATCCATGGGGCGGGCTTATAGGCCGGAGGCCGCGTGGCCGACAATGGCGGCGCACGATGGGGCGCGCGACGTTTCGCGTGTCCCTTGCCGTTGACAGGGCGGGGGGCCATCGCCATAAAGCGCGCCGCGGGATGCCGGCCCGTCAGGGCCTTCCGAGGCCCTACGACAAGGCTTTCCAGGGAGAGTGTCCCGAGTGGCAAAGGGGGCGGACTGTAAATCCGCTGGCGTACGCCTTCGTAGGTTCGAGTCCTACCTCTCCCACCATCCTTTGGTTTCGCGCGAGCGGGTTGTTCGTGGCCTGGGCCACGCGAATGGAATAGTCTCCGTTCTGCCTGATGCGGGTGTAGCTCAATGGTAGAGCAACAGCCTTCCAAGCTGATGACGAGGGTTCGATTCCCTTCACCCGCTCCAGCGAACCGGCTCGTCAGCAGATGGCCACATACCCTCTGGCGTTTCCGCCCGGACTTCTGCTATTGGGACGCCGGCCTAGGGGTATAGCTCAGTTGGTAGAGCGGCGGTCTCCAAAACCGCAGGCCGTAGGTTCGAGTCCTACTGCCCCTGCCATCTCCCGTCTGGCGGTTGTTTTGCGTGGCGCAAGGGCGGCCAAGGTCGAGATGGCCCTGAAACTTGCAACTCGAGCGGGAAGAATGACGGTTTCCGTGGTGCCAGACCGCGACGGCAAAAATCATGCCGGACCGGGCTTGAGAATCTCACCGGCAAGCTTTATGTATCGCTCCCTAGCGCGCGGCGCGCGAGCCAATTTATGGTTCGCGCGTCGTATTGGCATGAGCGGTTAATGGCTGAAAAAATCAATCCTTTTGCGTTCCTCCAACAAGTAAGGGCGGAGGCTTCCAAGATCGTTTGGCCGTCGCGCCGGGAAACCGGGGTGTCCACCGTCATGGTGATCGCCATGGCCTTTCTGGCGGCCATCATGTTCCTGCTTGCCGATCAGGTCATCAGCATGGGCATCAAGCTCGTGCTCGGCCTTGGTACTGGCACTGGCACTTCCTGAGGGTTGAGGCGCGGTCCCCATGGATAAGAAGTGGTACATCGTCCACGCCTACTCGAACTTCGAGCGCAAGGTCGCCGATTCGATCAAGGAAAAGGCCCATGCGGCCGGCCTTGACGAACTGTTCGAGGAGATCCTGGTACCGACCGAGAAGGTGGTCGAGGTGCGCCGCGGCCGCAAGGTGGACGCCGAGCGCAAGTTCTTCCCCGGCTACGTTCTGGTGAAGATGACGATGACGGATGAGGCCTATCACCTCATCAAGAACACGCCGAAAGTGACCGGATTCCTTGGCGCCGACAACAAGCCGGTGGCCATCTCGGAGGCCGAGGCGAGCCGCATCCTGCGTCAGGTGCAGGAAGGCGTCGAGCGCCCGAAACCCTCCGTCAGTTTCGAAGTTGGCGAACAGGTGCGCGTCGCCGACGGGCCGTTTGCTTCGTTCAACGGCCTGGTCGAGGAAGTCGACGAGGTGCGCGCACGTCTGAAGGTGGCGGTATCGATTTTCGGCCGGGCAACCCCGGTCGAACTCGAATATGGACAGGTTGAGAAGCTTTAGGTTGACGACTTATTCGAGTTCGACCGCTCCTCGAGATATCGGGCCTGGTGGCGAGCTGGAATACGGGCAAGTCGAGAAGCTCTGATCCCCGCTGAGGCGGGCAGGGCGAGAAGCGTTGCTGTGGGAGGTTCGGGGCATTCGCCAGTGTCTGGCTGAACCGGACCACGGCGTTCCTAGCCGGCCTCGGGCCGGCGCATGACAGGAAGGACCTCAAATGGCGAAAAAGATTGCAGGCTATCTGAAATTGCAGGTGCCGGCGGGCTCCGCGACGCCGTCGCCGCCCATCGGCCCGGCGCTCGGCCAGCGCGGCATCAACATCATGGAGTTCTGCAAGGCGTTCAACGCCCAGTCGCAGGATCTGGAGAAGGGCTCGCCGATCCCGGTCGAGATCACCTATTACGCCGACAAGTCGTTCACCTTCCGGATGAAGACCCCGCCGGTGTCCTTCTTCCTGAAGAAGGCGGCCGGCCTGCAGAAGGGCTCTACCACGCCCGGCCGCGGTGTCGTCGGCCGCGTCAACCGTGACCAGGTGCGCGAAATCGCTGAGAAGAAGATGAAGGACCTCAACGCCGTCGATGTCGATGCGGCGATGAAGATGGTCGAGGGTTCGGCCCGCTCGATGGGCCTTGAGGTTGTGGGGTAGAGGCCATGGCCAGGATCGCAAAGCGAATCAAGAAAGTCCGCGAGGGTGTTGACCCGGCGAAGCTTTACCCGCTCGAAGAGGCGGTGGAGATGCTCAAGAAGCGGGCCGTCGCCAAGTTCGACGAGACCATCGAGGTGGCGATGAACCTCGGTGTCGACCCGCGCCACGCCGACCAGATGGTGCGCGGCGTCGTCTCGCTGCCCAACGGCACCGGGCGCAGCGCCCGCGTGGCGGTCTTCGCCAAGGGCGACAAGGCCGAGGAAGCCAAGGCCGCTGGTGCCGATGTTGTCGGTGCCGAGGACCTTGTGGCCAGCGTCCAGGGCGGCACGATCAATTTCGACCGCTGTATCGCCACGCCCGACATGATGCCGCTGGTTGGCCGCCTCGGTAAGGTGCTCGGCCCCCGCGGCCTGATGCCCAACCCGAAGGTCGGCACCGTCACCAACGATGTCACCGCCGCGGTCAAGGACGCCAAGGGCGGCGCCGTCGAGTTCCGTGTCGAGAAGGCGGGCATCATCCATGCCGGCATCGGCAAGGCGAGCTTCGCGACGCCGGCGCTGGTCGCCAATATCCGGGCATTCACCGACGCCGTGCAGAAGGCGCGGCCGACGGGTGCCAAGGGCACGTTCGTTCAGCGCGTTGCCGTGTCGTCGACCATGGGGCCGGGCCTCAAGGTCGATCTGGCGACGCTTTCCGACGGCGCTCCGGCGGCGTCGTAATGCAAGCTTCCGGCCGGGGGAGACCCCGACCGGCTGACTGGGCGGCGGACATGTCCGTCGTCCGATCCTGTCCGAGACTGCAGGCGCCGGGCTGCCGGCTTAATCCGACTGGCCTGCAATAGACGGGAGGGAACCGGGTTTCCGGTTCGAACCTCTTGGCCCACGCGGCGCCCTTAATGGGTGCCGGCTTGGGGGACAGGCTGTGACCGCTTGCCGTCCGAAAGTCCGGGCGGCAGGCAAACGCAACCGGCGGTCCCCCTTAAGCGGCCGCCTAGTGGAGAAAGGCAGTTGGAGAGAGCGGAGAAACGCGAGGCGGTCACGACGCTGAACCAGGTGTTCAAGGACACCGGGACGGTCGTTGTCGCCCATTATTCCGGCCTCACCGTCGCGGACATGACGGCCCTCAGGGCCCGCATGCGCGAGGCGGGTGGCGGAATGAAAGTCGCGAAGAACCGCCTCGTCAAACTCGCCCTGGAAGGCACGGACGTCGCGCATATCGCGGACCTGTTCACAGGTCCGACCGTGATCGCTTTCTCGAAGGATCCGGTCGCGGCGGCCAAGGTTACCGTCGATTTCGCCAAGACCAACGACAAGCTGGTCATTATTGGCGGCGCAATCGGCGCGACCAACCTCAAGCCCGACGGTGTGCAGGCGCTTGCCGCGCTGCCGTCGCTCGACGAACTGCGCGCCAAGCTGGTCGGCATGATCTCGACGCCGGCCTCCCGCATCGCACGGATCGTCGCGGCACCGGCGGCTCAGGTCGCTCGCGTTGTCGGGGCTTACGCTGAAAAGGGCGAGGCGGCGTAGGCCGTTCTCGGGTGAAAAAGGTTCGAACCTAAGGAAGACGTGAAAATGGCTGATCTGTCGAAGATCGTGGAAGACCTGTCGCAGCTCACCGTCCTCGAGGCGGCCGAGCTGTCGAAGATGCTGGAAGAGAAGTGGGGCGTCTCCGCCGCGGCGCCGGTCGCCGTGGCCGCCGCCGGTGGCGGTGCGGTGGCCGAAGCGGTCGAGGAGAAGACCGAGTTCGACGTCGTGCTCGCCGAAATCGGCGCCAACAAGATCAACGTCATCAAGGAAGTCCGCGCCATCACTGGCCTCGGACTGAAGGAGGCGAAGGATTCTCGTTGAGGCGGCGCCGAAGGCGGTCAAGGAAGCCGTCAGCAAGGAAGACGCCGACAAGTTCAAGGCGCAGCTCGAAAGCGCCGGCGCCAAGGTTGATCTCAAGTAGGCAACGCTTACTTGAGCGAATCCCCCGGGAGCGCAGAGCGCCGCCCGGAGGTCCTGAGACTACCGGAGGCGCCGGTTCGCCGGCGTCTTCGGTCAAACCGAAGTGAAGCGTAGCTGACCGTTGTCCAGAGTGCCGTCCCCGCGAGCGTAACGCGGTGTTCCGGACAGCCGTTTCTATGAGACATCAGACAAGGAGTGAACATGACCCAGACGTTCACCGGTCGCAGAAGGGTCCGCCGATTTTTCGGCTCCATCAAGGAAGTGGCCGAGATGCCGAACCTCATCGAGGTTCAGAAGGCGTCTTACGACCAGTTCCTGCTGGTTGAAGAACCCGAAGGCGGGCGGCCGGACGAGGGCCTGCAGGCGGTCTTCAAGTCCGTCTTCCCGATCTCCGACTTCTCCAATACCGCTCTGCTCGAGTTCGTGCGCTACGACTTCGAGCCGCCGAAATACGACGTCGACGAGTGCCGCCAGCGCGGCATGACCTTCTCGGCGCCGCTCAAGGTGACCCTGCGCCTGATCGTCTTCGACGTCGATCCCGACACCCAGGCGAAGTCGGTCAAGGACATCAAGGAGCAGGAAGTCTACATGGGCGAGATGCCGCTCATGACGATGAACGGCACCTTCATCGTCAACGGCACCGAGCGCGTCATCGTCTCGCAGATGCACCGTTCGCCGGGCGTCTTCTTCGACCATGACAAGGGCAAGACCCACTCCTCGGGCAAGCTGCTCTTCGCCGCCCGCATCATTCCCTATCGCGGCTCGTGGCTCGACATCGAGTTCGACGCCAAGGACATCGTCTATGCGCGCATCGACCGGCGCCGCAAGATTCCGGTGACCTCGCTGCTCTATGCGCTCGGCATGGACGGCGAGGGCATCCTCGACACCTTCTTCAACAAGATCACCTACAAGCGTACCAAGGACGGCTGGCGGCTGCCCTTCGACGCCCACCGCATGCGCGGCTTCAAGGCGGTCAACGACCTGATCGACGCCGACAGCGGCGAGGTGGTGCTCGAGGCGAACCGCAAGTTCACCGCCCGCTCGGCTCGCCTGGCGGCGGAGAAGGGGCTCAAGGCGCTCAAGGTCGTCGACGAGGACCTCTACGGCCATTACATCGCCCAGGACATGGTCAACCTGGAGACCGGCGAGATCTATGCCGAGGCCGGCGACGAGATCAACGAGAAGCTGCTGTCGCTGCTGGTCGAACTCGGCAATGACGAGATCACCATTCTCGACATCGACCACGTCAATACCGGCGCCTATATCCGCAATACGCTGGCCGTCGATAAGAACGAGTCGCGCGAGGAAGCGCTGTTCGACATCTACCGCGTCATGCGTCCGGGCGAGCCGCCGACCATCGACACGGCGGAGGCGATGTTCAGGTCGCTGTTCTTCGATGCCGAGCGCTACGACCTGTCGGCCGTCGGCCGCGTCAAGATGAACATGCGCCTCGACCTCGACGCCGAGGACAGCGTCCGCGTGCTGCGCTCGGAGGACATCCTGGCGGTCATCAAGACGCTGGTGGAGCTGCGCGACGGCAAGGGCGAGATCGACGACATCGACAATCTCGGCAATCGCCGTGTGCGCTCGGTCGGCGAGCTGATGGAGAACCAGTACCGCATCGGCCTGCTGCGCATGGAGCGCGCGATCAAGGAGCGCATGTCGTCCGTCGAGATCGGCAACGTCATGCCGCAGGACCTGATCAACGCCAAGCCGGCGGCGGCCGCGGTGCGCGAGTTCTTCGGTTCCTCGCAGCTTTCGCAGTTCATGGACCAGACCAACCCGCTGTCGGAGATCACCCACAAACGGCGCCTGTCGGCGCTTGGGCCGGGCGGTCTTACCCGTGAAAGGGCGGGCTTCGAGGTGCGCGACGTGCACCCGACCCACTATGGCCGCATCTGCCCGATCGAGACGCCGGAAGGCCCGAATATCGGCCTCATCAACTCGCTGGCAACCTTTGCCCGGGTCAACAAGTACGGCTTCATCGAGAGCCCCTATCGCCGGGTCAAGGACAGCCGCGTCACCGAGGAGGTCATGTATCTGTCGGCGATGGAGGAGGCGAAGTACACCATCGCCCAGGCCAACGCTCCGCTCGACGCCAAGGGCAAGTTCGTCAACGAGCTGGTCACCTGCCGTCAGGCCGGCGAAGTGATGCTGATGCCGGCCGAGAAGGTCGACGCGATGGACGTGTCGCCCAAGCAGCTCGTCTCGGTCGCCGCGGCGCTGATCCCGTTCCTCGAGAACGACGACGCCAACCGCGCCCTGATGGGCTCCAACATGCAGCGTCAGGCCGTGCCGCTGGTGCGCGCCGAGGCGCCGCTGGTCGGCACCGGCATGGAGCCGGTGGTGGCGCGCGATTCGGGTGCCGCGATCGGCGCCCGTCGCGCCGGCGTGGTCGATCAGGTGGACGCCACCCGTATCGTCATCCGTGCGACCGAAGAGCTCGACGCCTCGCGTTCGGGCGTCGACATCTACCGGCTGCAGAAGTTCCAGCGTTCCAACCAGAATACCTGCATCAACCAGCGTCCGCTGGTGCGTGTCGGCGATCGTGTCGAGAAGGGCGAGATCATCGCCGATGGTCCCTCCACCGATCTCGGCGATCTGGCGCTCGGCCGCAACGTGCTGGTCGCCTTCATGCCGTGGAACGGCTACAACTTCGAGGACTCGATCCTGCTCTCCGAGCGCATCGTGCGCGATGACGTCTTCACCTCGATCCATATCGAGGAGTTCGAGGTCATGGCCCGCGACACCAAGCTCGGGCCGGAGGAGATCACGCGCGACATTCCCAACGTTTCGGAAGAGGCGCTGAAGAGCCTCGACGAGGCCGGCATCGTCTATATCGGTGCCGAAGTCGTCGCCGGCGATATCCTGGTCGGCAAGATCACGCCGAAGGGCGAGAGCCCGATGACGCCGGAAGAGAAGCTTCTCCGCGCCATCTTCGGCGAGAAGGCCTCGGACGTGCGCGACACCTCGTTGCGCGTCCCGCCGGGGGTCACCGGCACGGTCGTCGAGGTGCGCGTGTTCAACCGCCACGGCGTCGAGAAGGACGAGCGCGCCATGGCGATCGAGCGCGAGGAGATCGAGCGCCTCGCCAAGGACCGCGACGACGAGCAGGCGATCCTCGACCGCAACGTCTTCGGGCGCCTGGCCGACATGCTGATCAACAAGATGGCGGTCTCCGGCCCCAAGGGCTTCAAGAAGGGCGGCAAGATCACCCGCGACGGGCTCGATGAATATCCGCGCGCCCAGTGGTGGCAGTTTGCCGTGTCCAACGACAAGCTGATGACCGAGATCGAGGCACTTCGGAACCAGTACGACGAGAGCCGCAAGCAGCTCGAGAAGCGCTTCATTGACAAGGTGGAGAAGCTGCAGCGCGGCGACGAGCTGCCTCCCGGCGTGATGAAGATGGTCAAGGTCTTCGTCGCGGTGAAGCGCAAGATCCAGCCCGGCGACAAGATGGCCGGTCGCCACGGCAACAAGGGCGTGGTCTCCAAGATCGTTCCGGTCGAGGACATGCCCTATCTCGAGGACGGCACCCACGTCGACATCGTGCTCAACCCGCTTGGCGTGCCGAGCCGCATGAATGTCGGTCAGATCCTCGAAACCCATCTCGGCTGGGCCTGCGCCGGCATGGGGCTGAAGATCGGCAAGCTGGTCGAGACCTACAGGAAGAACGGCAACGTGCAGCCGCTCAAGAAGGTGCTCAAGCAGATCTACGGGCCGAACAACAAGAACGAGCAGGTGGCCGAGTACGACGACGAGTCGACGGTCAAGCTCGCCGAGCAGCTGACCGCCGGCGTGCCGATCGCAACGCCGGTGTTCGACGGCGCCCGCGAGCCGGACATCGTCGAGCTGCTCAACGAGGCGGATCTCGATCCGTCCGGGCAGTCGACGCTGTTCGACGGGCGCTCCGGCGAGGCGTTCGATCGCAAGGTGACGGTGGGCTACATCTACATGCTCAAGCTGCACCACCTGGTCGACGACAAGATCCATGCCCGCTCGATCGGCCCGTATTCGCTGGTCACCCAGCAGCCGCTCGGCGGCAAGGCCCAGTTCGGCGGCCAGCGCTTCGGCGAAATGGAGGTGTGGGCGCTGGAGGCCTATGGCGCGGCCTATACCTTGCAGGAAATGCTGACGGTGAAGTCGGACGACGTTGCCGGCCGCACCAAGGTCTATGAGGCGATCGTCAGAGGCGATGACACCTTCGAGGCCGGCATTCCGGAGAGCTTCAACGTGCTGGTGAAGGAGATGCGCTCGCTCGGCCTCGACGTCGAGCTCGACGTTTCCAAGGACCGCCCGGCGTCGCTGCCGAGCGCTCCGACGGTGGACGCTGCGGAGTAGGCCGACCACGTGGCCAGCAGTCTGCCGTCAGTAACCGACATTCGTTTCAGGCCGTCCGGCGCGGGTTCCCCCCGCCCGCGCGGACGCTAAGGAGACACCTGATGAATCAAGAGATCGCGAACATCTTCAATCCGGCCCCGACACCCGCCCAGGTGTTCGACCAGATCCGCATCTCCATCGCCAGCCCCGACAAGATCAAGTCGTGGTCGTTCGGCGAGATCAAGAAGCCCGAGACGATCAACTACCGGACCTTCAAGCCGGAGCGCGACGGCCTGTTCTGCGCGCGCATCTTCGGGCCGATCAAGGACTACGAGTGCTTGTGCGGCAAGTACAAGCGCATGAAGTACAAGGGCATCATCTGCGAGAAGTGCGGCGTCGAGGTGACGCTGGCGCGGGTGCGCCGCGAGCGCATGGGCCATATCGAGCTGGCCGCGCCGGTCGCTCACATCTGGTTCCTCAAGTCGCTGCCGTCGCGCATCGGCATGATGCTCGACATGACGCTCAAGGATCTGGAGCGCATTCTCTATTTCGAGAACTACGTCGTCACCGAGCCGGGCCTGACGCCGCTCAAGGAGCGCCAGCTCCTCAGCGAGGACGAGTATCTCAAGGCCCAGGACGAGTTCGGCGAGGATTTTTTCACCGCCAAGATCGGTGCCGAGGCCATCCGCGACATGATGATCGGGATGGACCTGGAGAAGATCGCCGCCGACCTGCGCGTCGAGATCGCCGAGTCGACCTCGGAGCTGAAGCCGAAGAAGCTCGCCAAGCGGCTGAAGCTGATCGAATCCTTCATGGAGTCTGGCAACAAGCCGGACTGGATGATCATGACCGTGGTTCCGGTCATCCCGCCGGATCTGCGTCCGCTGGTGCCGCTCGATGGCGGCCGCTTCGCCACCTCCGACCTCAACGACCTCTACCGCCGCGTCATCAACCGCAACAACCGCCTGAAGCGGCTGATCGAGCTCAGGGCGCCGGACATCATCATCCGCAACGAGAAGCGCATGCTGCAGGAGGCGGTCGACGCACTGTTCGACAACGGCCGCCGCGGTCGCGTCATCACCGGCGCCAACAAGCGCCCGCTGAAGTCGCTGAGCGATATGCTCAAGGGCAAGCAGGGCCGCTTCCGCCAGAACCTGCTGGGCAAGCGCGTCGACTATTCCGGCCGCTCGGTCATCGTCGTCGGTCCGGAGCTCAAGCTGCACCAGTGCGGCCTGCCCAAGAAGATGGCGCTCGAGCTGTTCAAGCCGTTCATCTATTCGCGGCTGGACGCCAAGGGTTATTCCTCGACCGTCAAGCAGGCCAAGAAGCTGGTCGAGAAGGAGCGGCCGGAGGTGTGGGACATCCTCGACGAGGTGATCCGCGAGCACCCGATCCTGCTCAACCGCGCCCCGACGCTGCACCGCCTCGGCATCCAGGCCTTCGAGCCGGTGCTCATCGAGGGCAAGGCGATCCAGCTTCACCCGCTGGTCTGCGCCGCCTTCAACGCCGACTTCGACGGCGACCAGATGGCCGTACATATTCCGCTTTCGCTGGAAGCCCAGCTCGAAGCGCGCGTTCTGATGATGTCGACCAACAACATCCTGCATCCGGCCAACGGTCAGCCGATCATCGTGCCGTCGCAGGATATCGTTCTCGGCCTCTACTACCTGTCGATCATGGCCGACGGCGAGCCCGGCGAGGGCATGGCCTTCGGCTCGATCGGCGAGATCGAGCATGCGCTGGCGGCCAAGGCCATCACCATGCACACCAAGATCCGCGGCCGCTACCGGGGCATCGGCTCGGACGGCAAGCCGATGTCGCACATTTACGAGACGACCCCCGGCCGCATGCTGCTTGGTGACCTGCTGCCGCGCGACAAGAACCTGTCCTACGACCTGGTCAACAAGCTGATGACCAAGAAGGAGATCTCCAACGTGATCGATGCCGTCTACCGGCACTGCGGTCAGAAGGAGACGGTCATCTTCTGCGACCGCATCATGGCGCTCGGCTTCACCCACGCCTTCAAGGCGGGCATCTCGTTCGGCAAGGACGACATGCAGATCCCGGACTCCAAGGCGAGCATCGTGTCCGAGACCCAGAAGCAGGCCGAGGACTACGAACAGCAGTACAATGACGGCCTGATCACCCGCGGCGAGAAATACAACAAGGTGGTCGATGCCTGGGCCAAGGCGACCGACAAGGTGGCCGAGGAGATGATGGCGCGCATCCGCGCGGTGCAGAAGGACGAAACCGGCCGCACCCGGCCGATGAACTCCATCTACATGATGAGCCATTCCGGCGCCCGTGGCTCGCCCGCCCAGATGAAGCAGCTCGCCGGCATGCGCGGCCTGATGGCCAAGCCGTCGGGCGAGATCATCGAGAGCCCGATCATCTCGAACTTCAAGGAAGGCCTCACCGTGATGGAGTACTTCAACTCCACCCACGGCGCCCGCAAGGGCCTCGCCGACACGGCGCTGAAGACGGCCAACTCCGGCTATCTGACGCGGCGCCTGGTCGATGTGGCGCAGGATTGCATCGTCACCGAGCACGACTGCGGCACGACCCGCGGCCTCAAGATGCAGGCGATCGTCGATTCCGGTCAGGTGGTGGCGACGCTCGGTCATCGCGTTCTCGGCCGCACGGCGGCTGAGGACGTGCTCAATCCGGGCAGCGGCGAGGTGGTCGTGCCGGCCGGCAAGACCATCGACGAGCGCGATGTCGAGCAGATCGAAAAGGCCGGCGTTCAGGCCATGCGCATCCGCTCGGTGCTCACCTGCGAGACCAAGAGCGGCGTCTGCGGCAAGTGCTACGGGCGCGATCTCGCCCGCGGCACACCGGTCAATATCGGCGAGGCGGTCGGCGTCATCGCCGCCCAGTCGATCGGCGAGCCGGGCACCCAGCTCACCATGCGCACCTTCCACATCGGCGGCACTGCCAACGTCGTGGATCAGTCGACCATCGAATCGAGCTTCGAGGGCACGATCGAGATCCGCAACCGCAACATCGTCACCGACTCGGAAGGTCGCAAGATCGCCATGGCGCGCAACATGCAGGTCGTCATCATCGATCGCGATGGTGCCGAGCGCGCGGTCAACCGCATCACCTTCGGCTCGCGCATGCTGGTCGATGAAGGAGACGCGGTGAAGCGCGGCCAGCGTCTGGCGGAATGGGACCCCTATACCCGTCCGATCATCTCGGAAGTGGATGGCGTGATCGGCTTCGAGGATCTGGTCGATCGTCTGTCGGTGTCGGAGACAACCGACGAGTCGACCGGTATCACCAAGCGCGTGGTCACCGACTGGCGGGCCAATCCGCGCGGCAGCGACCTCAAGCCGGCGATCGTGGTCAAGGGTGCCGACAGCAGGGCGCGCAAGAGCGGCCGCGGCGGCTCCGAGGGCCGCTATCTGCTGCCCGTGGACACCATCCTGTCGGTCGAGCCCGGTGCCGAGGTCAAGGCCGGCGACGTGCTTGCCCGTATTCCGATGGAGAGCGCCAAGACGCGCGACATCACCGGCGGTCTGCCGCGGGTGGCGGAGCTGTTCGAGGCGCGGCGTCCCAAGGATCACGCCATCATCGCCGAGTCCGGCGGTACCATCCGCTTCGGCCGCGACTACAAGAACAAGCGGCGCATCCTGGTGGAGCCGACGGAGGAGGGGGCCGAGCCGGTCGAGTACCTGATCGCCAAGGGCAAGCCCTTCCATCTGCAGGAGGGCGACACCGTCGAGAAGGGCGACTACATCCTGGAAGGCAATCCGGCGCCGCACGACATCCTGGCGATCAAGGGCATCGAGGCACTGGCCGCCTATCTGGTCAACGAGATCCAGGACGTCTACCGGCTGCAGGGCGTGACCATCAACGACAAGCACATCGAGGTCATCGTCCGCCAGATGCTGCAGAAGATGGAGATCACCGAATCAGGCGATTCGGACATGTTCCCCGGCGAGCAGATGGACCGCATGGAATTCGAGGCGATGAACGAGAAGCTGGTGGAGGAGGGCAAGGCGCCGGCAGTGGCGGTGCCGATCCTGCTCGGCATCACCAAGGCCAGCCTGCAGACCCGCTCGTTCTTCTCGGCGGCCTCCTTCCAGGAGACCACCCGCGTGCTCACCGAGGCCGCGGTCCAGGGCAAGGTCGATCCGCTCGAGGGCCTCAAGGAGAACATCATCGTCGGCCGTCTCATCCCGGCCGGTACCGGCTCCACCATCGGGCGCGTCCGCCAGGTGGCGAGCCACCGCGACGAGCTGATCCTCGACGAGCGGCGGCGCTCGGCCGCCACCGGCGGCGAGGAGGAGGAGCCTGTGCAGGTGCTCTCCGGCGCCGCCGAATAAAGGCGGGACCGGCCGCTGAAAACCCAAAAGGGCCGCCCTCGGGCGGCCCTTTTTTCTTGCGGCGGTATTCCGCCGGTCAGCGCTGCAGATTGACCGTCGCGGCCAGCGCCAGGACCGCCAGGCCCATCACCGCGACCAAAGCGAGCGTCGCCGACAGGCCGAAGACGTGGCCGACCAGGCCGAGGACGGGCGGGACCGACAGGAAGCCCGCATAGCCCATGGTGGTCACGGCGGCGATGCTGAGGTTCGGGGTCATGCCCGGTACCCGCGAGGCGGCGCTGAAGACGACCGGCACCAGATTGGCGCAGCCGACGCCGACCAGGATGAAGCCGGCAGCGGAGAGCGCCGCCCAGGGCGAAACGATCGCCAGCACATGGCCGAAGACGATGATGAGGGCGCCGATGATGAGCGTCGGCTTGGCGCCGAGGCGGGCGACCACCGCATCGCCGGAGAGGCGGAAGGAGGCCATGGCGACGGAAAAGCCGGCGAAGCCGGCGCCGGCCACGGCAACGCCCGCCTGCTTGTCAGTCGACAGGAACAGCGCGCTCCAGTCGGTCACCGCGCCCTCGATGGCGAAGGAGAAAAAGGTGAGCATTCCCAAGACGAAAGCCGCCCGGTTGGGGAGCGCGAAGTGGGGCCCGGCGTGAGTGGCCCGCGCGCTTGGCCACAGGTTGAATGCGGCCACGAGCGCGATGACGAACAGCACCACCGCGGCCAGGGCGGCGCCGCGGCCGTCGCCGAAGCCGGCGGCAATGATGGCCGCGCCAATGCCGGCGCCGATGAGGGCGCCGAGCGAGAAGAAGCCGTGGAAGGACGACATGGTCGGCTTACCGCGCGCCGCCTCGACCTCGGTCGCCTGCACGTTCATGGAGACGTCGAGGGCGCCGATGGTCGTGCCGAAGACGAACAGGCCGGCGAAGAACAGCGGCACGGTGGGGGCCAGCATGGGCAGCGGCATGAAGCAGAGGAAGGCGAGCATCATGGCGGTCGTCGGTGGGCGCGAGCCGAACTTGCCGAGTGCCACGCCGGCGGGCGGCATGGTGATGACCGACGCGATGGCCATGGTGAAGATGGCGATTCCCAGAATTGCCGGGTCGATATTCAGCCGCTCCTTGATCACCGGGATGTGGGTGGCCCAGATGCCGGTGCCGATGCCGGCGACCAGAAAGGCATAGTCGACGGCAAGCTGGGCGCGCAGCAGGCGGAGGCGGCGCGGGCGGTCGGGCGTCAGCGGTTGGGTGGTGGACATGCGCGAAATGGCGGTCACGAGGGGCGGACTGGCGGTCCTGGCGTTGCGGGGCGATGTTTAAATCGATTCACGGCCGGATGGAATCACTTCCCGTTTCCGCTTGGTGACGCGTGTGTGATGGGCGCCGTTTTCGGGCCCACAACTTGTGGTTAGGGTGTTCCGACCCCTGCCGCAGGAGTCCGGAGGGATCAGTCGCCGCCGAAGAAGGGCTTTGCCTTCTCGAGCACCAGTTGCCAGAGCACGAAATGCCGTTCCAGGGTGCGGCGGGGCAGTCCGAACCGGCTCACCACGGCGTGGGTGAGGAAGACCTTGTTCCGGCTGAAGCTGGCCGTGCCGATGCGCTTGTCGCCGTTCCAGTCGTTGAGCCGCTCCAGCGTGGCGTCGGAGGCATGAAAGCTGGCGATGAACTGGACCAGGCTGCAGCTTTCGCGCGCACAGTCGTTGAACAGGATGGTGTAGGCGTGCCCGCTGATGCGGCCGTAGATGACCGGCTCGCCCTTGGAATCCGTCTGCAGGGAGGCCGGTCCGAAGCTCTTGGCGATGTTGGAAACAAGGTCGGGCGTGATGTCGACAGACTCGTCTGCGGCTCGGGCACCGAACGACAGACCGGTGAGAAGCAGGAATACGATCGCCAAAACCGAAATTGTCGTGCGCAATGGTCTCGCCCCCCGATTGACCGGACAGTTGAATTCGGGACGGAATTCTACACATTCTAAAATATGCGACACCCCCTTCGTAGGGCTGCGGTCCGGTGGTGCCGGCCAGGGCTGTGTCGGACGCCCGATACCGGCCCGGAACACTTGCAAAAAAGCATGAGGCGAGGGGTTGACGTTGCAGGGCCGAAAGCATAGGTTCCGCGCGCTTTCGGACAGGTGGTAAGTCTTTTTCTTCCGCTGGCGCCACGTCACGGAATCAGAAGACTTAGACACTGACCGGTTCAGGCGAAGAGATTCGCGATAGACACGATCGCGGCAAGTGCCGTGATCCTCTGTTTTTTTAGAGCGCCTCCCGCGCGAGCGGGCACGGCGCTCGCGGTTTCGTGCAAGCGTAGCCGTTCTGTTGAGGCCCGGAGACGGGCGAGGAATTCGAAAGGCCGGGAATGCCGACGATCAATCAGCTTATCCGCAAGCCGCGCCAGGCGCCGGTCAAGCGCAACAAGGTGCCGGCGATGCAGGAGAGCCCGCAGAAGCGGGGCGTCTGCACGCGCGTCTATACGACGACGCCGAAGAAGCCGAACTCCGCCCTGCGCAAGGTCGCCAAGGTGCGCCTCACCAACCAGTTCGAGGTCATCGGCTACATCCCCGGCGAAGGTCATAACCTGCAGGAGCACTCGGTGGTGATGATCCGAGGCGGCCGCGTGAAAGACCTTCCGGGTGTCCGCTATCACATTCTGCGCGGCGTGCTCGACACCCAGGGCGTCAAAGACCGCAAGCAGCGCAGGTCCAAGTATGGAGCGAAACGACCCAAATAGTCCGGGTCGTTTTTTGCGTCTTTAAGGAACCAGGAAGCAGCCAGATGTCCCGTCGCCACCGTGCCGACAAGCGCCTGATCACTCCCGACCCGAAGTACCACAACGAGGTCGTGGCCAAGTTCATGAACTCGGTCATGTACCAGGGTAAGAAGTCGGTCGCCGAGCAGATTGTCTACGGCGCCTTCGACATCGTCGAACAGAAGGCCAAGCAGGACCCGCTTGGCGTGTTCCGCTCGGCGCTCGACAACGTCATGCCGTCGATCGAGGTGCGCTCGCGGCGCGTCGGCGGCGCCACCTATCAGGTGCCGGTCGAGGTTCGCACCGACCGCCGTCAGGCGCTGGCCATCCGCTGGCTGCTTGCCGCGGCGCGTGGGCGCAACGAGCGCACCATGACCGAGAAGCTGTCGGGCGAGCTGCTCGACGCCGCCAACAACCGCGGCAACGCCGTGAAGAAGCGCGAAGACACGCACCGCATGGCGGAAGCGAACCGCGCCTTCTCGCATTACCGCTGGTAGGGGACGCCGAGCATGCCGCGAACGCACAAACTCGAGGACTACCGCAATTTCGGCATCATGGCGCACATCGATGCCGGCAAGACCACGACCACGGAGCGGATTCTGTTCTACTCCGGTCGTAGCCACAAGATTGGCGAAGTCCACGACGGCGCGGCCACCATGGACTGGATGGAGCAGGAGCAGGAGCGCGGCATCACCATCACGTCGGCCGCGACGACCGCCCTGTGGAACGGCAAGCGCCTCAACATCATCGACACCCCCGGCCACGTCGATTTCACCATCGAGGTGGAGCGTTCGCTGCGCGTCCTCGATGGCGCGGTGTGCGTGCTCGATTCCAACCAGGGCGTCGAGCCGCAGACCGAGACGGTCTGGCGCCAGGGCGACAAGTATCACGTGCCGCGCATCGTCTTCGCCAACAAGATGGACAAGACGGGCGCCGATTTCTTCAAGTGCCTCGACGATATCGTCAAGCGCCTCGGCGCGCGGCCGGTCGCCATCCAGCTGCCGATCGGCGCGGAGAACGACTTCAAGGGCCTCATCAACCTGGTCAGCATGAAGGCGCGCATCTGGGACGACGAATCCCTCGGCGCCAAGTTCGAGGACATCGAGATTCCGGCCGAGATGCTCGATCAGGCCAAGGAATACCGCGAGAAGATGATCGAGGCGGCCGTCGAGATGGACGACGACGCCATGGCGGCCTACCTCGACGGCAAGGAGCCGGACGAGGAGACGCTGAAGCGCCTTATCCGCAAGGCGGTGCTGACGGAGGCTTTCTTCCCGGTCCTGTGCGGCTCTGCGTTCAAGAACAAGGGCGTCCAGTCGCTGCTCGACGCGGTGGTCGATTACCTGCCGTCGCCGCTGGAAGTGCCGCCGATCAAGGGCATCGATCCGCGCAACGACAAAGAGGTGGTGCGCCCGCCGTCTGACGACGAGCCGCTGGCCATGCTCGCCTTCAAGGTGATGGACGACCCGTTCGTCGGCTCGCTCACCTTCTGTCGCATCTATTCCGGCAAGCTGGAGTCGGGCCAGCAGCTCCTCAACTCGCCGCGCGACCGCAAGGAGCGCGTCGGCCGCATGCTGCTCATGCACGCCAACCACCGCGAGGACACCAAGGAAGCCTATGCCGGCGATATCATCGCGCTGGCCGGGCTCAAGGAGTCGCGTACCGGCGATACGCTGTGCGACCCGCAGAAGCCGGTGATCCTGGAGCGGATGGAGTTCCCCGATCCGGTCATCGAGATCGCGGTCGAGCCGAAGACCAAGGGCGACCAGGAGAAGCTCGGCGTCGCGCTGCAGCGGCTGGCGGCCGAGGATCCCTCGTTCCGCGTGACGACGGACCAGGAGAGCGGCCAGACCATCCTCAAGGGCATGGGCGAGCTTCACCTCGACATCAAGGTCGACATCCTGAGGCGGACCTACAAGGTCGACGTCAATGTCGGCCAGCCGCAGGTGGCCTATCGCGAGACGATCACCCGCGAGATCACCCATAGCTACACCCACAAGAAGCAGTCGGGCGGCTCGGGCCAGTTCGCGGCCGATCGACTTCGAGATGAAGCCGTCGGGCGCCGGCGACGGCAACCATTTCGAGGCGCGCGTCGTCGGCGGTGCGGTGCCGAAGGAATACATCCCCGGCGTCGAGAAGGGCTACGAGTCGGTGCTGACTTCTGGGCCTGCTGATCGGCTTCCCGGTGGTCGACATCTCGGTGGCGCTGGTCGACGGCAAGTACCACGACGTCGACTCCTCGGCGCTGGCCTTCGAGATCGCCACGCGCGCCGGTCTGCGCGAGGCCCTCAAGCTGGCCGGCCCGGTGCTGCTCGAGCCGATCATGAAGGTCGAGGTGGTGACGCCGGAGGATTATCTCGGTTCGGTGATCGGCGATCTCAATTCACGGCGCGGCCATATTGCCGGCACGGATACGCGCGGCAACGCGCAGGTGATCAATGCCATGGTGCCGCTCGCCAACATGTTCGGCTACGTCAATACGCTGCGCTCGATGAGCCAGGGCCGGGCGAACTACACCATGCAGTTCGATCACTACGAGCAAGTACCGCAGGCTGTGGCGCAGGAGGTTCAGGCGAAGTTCGCCTGAGCTCACGGCCCGAAACACGACCTAAAGGAAAGACGGAGAGCCCCCGATGGCCAAAGAGAAATTTTCGCGGACGAAGCCGCATTGCAACATTGGGACGATCGGTCATGTCGACCATGGCAAGACGACGCTGACCGCGGCGATCACCAAGGTCTTGGCCGAGACGGGCAAGGCGACATACAAGGACTACGCCTCGATCGACGCTGCTCCGGAAGAGAAGGCGCGCGGCATCACGATCAACACGGCGCACGTCGAGTACGAGACCGACAAGCGCCACT
This sequence comes from uncultured Alphaproteobacteria bacterium, assembly GCA_963785065.1. GTDB lineage: Bacteria > Pseudomonadota > Alphaproteobacteria > Rhizobiales > Kaistiaceae > CAVSRC01. The sequence goes on along the minus strand of CAWATX010000003.1, from coordinate 152,981 downwards.
ACGCCCACGTCGACTGCCCCGGCCACGCCGACTATGTGAAGAACATGATCACCGGCGCGGCGCAGATGGACGGCGCCATCCTGGTGGTTTCGGCCGCCGACGGCCCGATGCCGCAGACCCGCGAGCACATCCTGCTCGCCCGCCAGGTCGGCGTGCCGGCGCTGGTCGTCTACCTCAACAAGTGCGACATGGTCGACGACCCCGAGCTGCTCGACCTGGTCGAGCTCGAGGTGCGCGAGCTGCTCTCGCAAGTACGAGTTCCCCGGCGACGACATTCCGATCGTCCGCGGCTCGGCGCTGGTGGCGCTGGAAGACGGCGACAAGGCGATGGGCCACGACTTCGATCCTCGGCTCTGATGGAAGCCGTCGACGCCTCCATTCCGCAGCCGACCCGTCCGGTCGACCAGCCCTTCCTGATGCCGATCGAAGACGTGTTCTCGATCTCGGGTCGCGGCACCGTGGTCACCGGCCGCGTCGAGCGCGGCGTGGTCAAGGTCGGCGACGAAGTCGAGATCGTCGGCATTCGCGACACCTCGAAGACGGTCGTCACCGGCGTCGAGATGTTCCGCAAGCTGCTCGATCAGGGCGAGGCGGGCGACAACATCGGCGCGCTGCTGCGCGGCGTCGACCGCGAGGGCGTCGAGCGCGGCCAGGTGCTGTGCAAGCCCGGCTCGGTGACGCCGCACACGGTGTTCAAGGCCGAGGCCTACATCCTGACCAAGGAAGAGGGTGGCCGGCATACGCCGTTCTTCACCAACTACCGTCCGCAGTTCTACTTCCGCACGACCGACGTGACGGGCGTGGTGACACTGCCCGAGGGCACCGAGATGGTGATGCCGGGCGACAACGTCTCGATGGAAGTGACGCTGATCGTGCCGATCGCCATGGAAGAGAAGCTGCGCTTCGCCATCCGCGAAGGCGGCCGGACCGTCGGTTCGGGCGTGGTCGCGCAGATCGTCAAGTAAGGCCGGAAACGAAGAGCGCGGGTTCCCGCGCTCCGCGGGAACCCGTAACGACACCAACAGGGCACCATCGATGAACGGCCAGAATATCCGCATCCGGCTCAAGGCGTTCGACCATCGCATCCTCGATGCGTCGACCCGCGAGATCGTCAACACCGCCAAGCGGACCGGGGCGCGCGTGCGCGGGCCGGTGCCGCTGCCGACCCGGATCGAGAAGTTCACCGTCAACCGTGGTCCCCACGTCGACAAGAAGAGCCGCGAGCAGTTCGAGATGCGCACCCATAAGCGCCTGCTCGATATCGTCGATCCGACGCCGCAGACCGTGGACGCGCTGATGAAGCTCGACCTGGCGGCGGGTGTCGACGTCGAGATCAAGCTCTAGGCCCGCGGGCGAGGAAGGCTGAAATAGTCATGCGCTCAGGAGTGATCGCACAGAAGGTCGGCATGACCCGCGTCTTCACGGAGGCGGGGGAGCAGGTGCCGGTCACGGTGCTCAAGATGGATAATTGCCAGGTGGTGGCGCAGCGCACCGTCGAGAAGAACGGCTATGCGGCGCTGCAGCTCGGCGTCGGCCTGCGCAAGGTGCGCAACACGCCGCGGGCGCTGCGCGGCCATTTCGCCACCGCCTCGGTCGAGCCGAAGCGCAAGGTGGCCGAGTTCCGGGTGAGCCCGGAGAACCTGATCGATGTCGGCGCCGAGCTGACCGCCGATCATTTCGTCGTCGGCCAGTTCGTCGACGTCACCGGCACCTCGCAGGGCAAGGGCTTCCAGGGCGTCATGAAGCGGTACAATTTCAGCGGCGGCCGCGCCACGCACGGCAACTCGGTCAGCCACCGCACGCACGGCTCCACCGGCCAGCGCCAGGACCCCGGCAAGGTGTTCAAGGGCAAGAAGATGGCCGGCCACATGGGCGACGAGCGGGTGACCACGCAGAACCTGAAGATCGTCAAGACCGACGTCGACCGCGGCCTGATCATGGTCGAGGGGGCGGTGCCGGGCGCGCGCGGCGGCTGGATCCTGGTGCGCGACGCGGTCAAGCGGGCGCTGCCCGAGGGCGTGCCGATGCCCGGCGCCTTCCGCAAGCGCGACGGCGCGGCGGCGCCCGAGGCTGCCGGTCGCCGAGGCGCCTGCCGCCTGCCGGCGAAGAGAAGGGGGCCGAGTGATGGATCTCAAGGTCACCACCCTCGACGGCAAGTCGGCAGGCGAGATCGCGCTCGCCGACGATATCTTCGGCCTTGAGCCGCGCGCCGACATCCTGCAGCGCATGGTCCGCTACCAGCTGTCCAAGCGCCAGGCGGGCACGCACAAGGCCAAGATGCGCGGCGAGATCGCTGCGACCACCAAGAAGATGTACAAGCAGAAGGGCACCGGCCGCGCCCGTCACGGCGCCAAGACCGCGCCGCAGTTCCGCGGCGGCGGCAAGGCCTTCGGCCCGGTGGTGCGCAGCCATGCCCATGACCTGCCGAAGAAGGTCCGGGCGCTGGCGCTCAAGCATGCGCTCTCCGACAAGGCGCAGCGGCGAGAAGCTGATCGTGCTCTCCGAGGCCAAGGCGACCGAGCCCAAGACCAAGGCGCTGGCCGCCCAGTTCAAGGGCCTCGGGCTCGCCAACGCGCTGATCGTCGACGGCGCCGAGCTTGAGACCAATTTCGCGCTCGCCGCCCGCAACATCGCGTCCATCGATGTGCTGCCGGTGCAGGGCATCAACGTCTACGACATCCTTCGCCGCGACACGCTGGTGCTGACCAAGGCCGCCGTCGACGCGCTGACGGAGCGGTTCAAATGAGCGCATTCAGCCACTACGACATCATCCGCCGGCCGGTGATCACCGAGAAGTCGACCAAGGTTTCGGAGCACAACAAGGTGATCTTCGTGGTCGCCGAACACCGCCACCAAGCCCGAGATCAAGGCTGCCGTCGAGGCGCTGTTCAAGGTCAAGGTGACCGCGGTCAACACGCTCAACCGCAAGGGCAAGCTGAAGCGGTTCCGCAACATGCTGGGCCGCCAGTCGGACACCAAGCGTGCCGTCGTCACCCTGGCCGAAGGCCAGATGATCGACGTGACGACCGGGCTGTAAGGGAGAGTTGGTCGAGCCATGGCACTGAAGAAATACAAGCCGACCACGCCCGGCCAGCGCCAGCTGGTCATCGTCGACCGGTCGGATCTCTACAAGGGCAAGCCGGTCAAGGGGCTGGTCGAGGGCAAGCATTCGTCCGGCGGGCGCAACAGCTACGGCCGGGTCACCGTGCGCTGGCGCGGCGGCGGCCACAAGCGCGCCTACCGGCTGCGTCGACTTCAAGCGGCGCAAGCTCGACATCGAGGCGACGGTCGAGCGGCTGGAATACGATCCCAACCGCACCGCCTTCATCGCGCTCATCAAGTATGCCGATGGCGAGCTTTCCTACATCCTGGCGCCGCAGCGCCTCGGCGTCGGCGACACCATCGTCTCGGCCATGCGCGCCGACGTGAAGCCGGGCAATGCCATGCCGCTGTCGGCGATGCCGGTCGGCACCATCGTCCACAATGTCGAGATGAAGCCCGGCGCCGGCGGCCAGATTGCCCGTTCGGCGGGCACCTACGCCCAGTATGTCGGGCGCGAGCAGGGCTACGCCATCCTGCGCCTCAATTCCGGCGAGCAGCGCCTGGTCCACCAGAACTGCTTCGCCACCGTCGGCGCGGTGTCGAACCCCGACCACGGCAACATCAATATCGGCAAGGCCGGCCGCAATCGCTGGCTCGGCCGCAAGCCCAGGGTGCGTGGCGTCGCCATGAACCCGGTCGACCATCCGCTCGGCGGCGGCGAAGGCCGCTCCTCCGGTGGCCGCCACCCGGTGACCCCGTGGGGCAAGCCGACCAAGGGCAAGAGAACGCGCGCCAACAAGCGCACCGACAAGTTCATCGCGCGCAGCCGCCATGCGCGCAAAGGCAAGTAGACGGAGAAGCTGACAGTGGCTCGTTCGGTCTGGAAGGGTCCCTTTGTGGACGGCTACATGTTGCGCAAGGCCGAGAAGTCGCGCACCAGCGGCCGTGCCGAGGTCATCAAGATTTGGAGCCGGCGGTCGACCATCCTGCCGCAGTTCGTCGGGCTGACCTTCGGCGTCTACAACGGCAACAAGCACATCCCGGTGCTGGTCAGCGAGGACATGGTCGGACACAAGTTCGGCGAGTTCGCGCCGACCCGCACCTTCCACGGCCATACCGCCGGCGACAAGAAGGCAAAGAGGGCCTGAGCCATGGGCAAGCCGAAACGCGAGCGGCCATTGTCGACCAGCGAGGCGAAGGCGCGCACCAGCACCATTCGCATCTCGCCGCAGAAGCTCAATCTGGTCGCCCAGTTGATCCGTGGCAAGAAGGTGTCGGCGGCGCTCGCCGATCTCACCTTCAGCCGCAAGCGCATCGCTCGCGACGTCAAGAAGACGTTGCAGTCGGCGGTCGCCAATGCCGAGAACAACCACCAGCTCGACGTCGATTCGCTGATCGTCGCCGAGGCCCATGTCGGCAAGTCGCTGGTGCTGAAACGCTGGACGCCGCGCGCGCGCGGCCGGGTCGGGTCGATCCACAAGCGCTTTTCGCACCTGACCATCGTCGTTCGCGAAGTCGAGGAGCCCGCGCCTAATGGGCCAGAAAGTCAATCCGATCGGGCTCCGGCTCGGCGTCAACCGCACCTGGGACTCGCGCTGGTTCGCCAACAAGGGCGAATACGGCAACCTGCTGCACGAGGACATGAAGATCCGCCGTGCGCTGATGGAGGACCTGCGCCAGGCGGCGGTCTCCAAGATCGTCATCGAGCGGCCGCACAAGAAGTGCCGGGTGACGGTGCATTCGGCGCGGCCGGGCATCGTCATCGGCAAGAAGGGCGCCGATATCGAGAAGCTGCGCCGCAAGGTGTCGAAGTTGACCGAGTCCGAGGTCCACATCAACATTGTCGAGGTGCGCAAGCCGGAGATCGACGCCAATCTGGTGGCGACCTCGATTGCCCAGCAGCTCGAGCGTCGCGTCGCCTTCCGCCGCGCCATGAAGCGCGCCGTGCAGTCGGCCATGCGGCTGGGTGCCGAGGGCATCCGCATCTCCTGCGGCGGCCGTCTTGGCGGCGCCGAGATTGCGCGCACCGAGTGGTACCGCGAGGGCCGCGTGCCGCTGCATACGCTGCGCGCCGACATCGACTACGGCCAGGCCACCGCCAACACCGCCTACGGTTCGTGCGGCGTCAAGGTCTGGGTGTTCCGCGGCGAGATCCTGGAGCACGACCCGATGGCCTCCGAGCGTCGCCAGATCGAGGCCGCCGAGCAGGGCGGTGGCGGTCAGCGCCGTCGCGACGCTGCGGCCTAGAGAGAAGCGAACGAGTAAGAATCATGCTGCAACCGAAGCGCACCACTTACCGCAAACAGTTCAAGGGCCGCATCCACGGCACGGCGACCTCGGGCGCCGAGCTGACCTTCGGCTCCTTCGGGCTGAAGGCGCTGGAGCCGGAGCGGGTGACCGCGCGCCAGATCGAGGCGGCGCGCCGCGCCATCACGCGCGAGATGAAACGCGCCGGCCGGGTGTGGATCCGCGTCTTCCCGGACGTGCCGGTGTCGAAGAAGCCGACCGAGGTGCGCATGGGCAAGGGCAAGGGCACGCCGGAGCTGTGGGTGGCGCGGGTGAAGCCCGGTCGCATCATGTTCGAGATTGATGGCGTCCCGGTGGATCTGGCGCGTGAGGCGCTGCGGCTCGGCGCCGCCAAGCTGCCGATCCGCACGCGTTTTGTGCAGCGCATCGCCGACTAGGACCGCAAGGAAGGAAGAGACCAATGAAGGCGGCGGATATTCGGCAGATGACCGACGACCAGGTGAACGACGAGATCGAGCGGCTGAAGAAGGAGCAGTTCAACCTGCGCTTCCAGCGCGCCACCGGTCAGTTGGAAAACACTGCGCGCGTGCGCCAGGTGCGCCGCGACATCGCACGGCTCAATACGGTGGCCGCCGAACACCGTGCGAAAGCAAAGGGTTAAGAGATATGCCGAAGCGCATCCTGCAGGGAACGGTGGTCAGCGACAAGAGCGACAAGACAGTTGTCGTGCGCGTCGATCGCCGCTTCACGCATCCGCTGTTCAAGAAGACCGTGCGCCGCTCCAAGAAGTACCACGCGCACGACGCTGAGAATAAGCACAAGGTCGGCGAGACGGTGCAGATCGAAGAGTGCGCGCCGCTGTCGAAGACGAAACGCTGGGTGGTCGTAGAGACCGCCGCCGAAGCCAATTGAAGGCGGGCTCACCGCCCCCAGGGGATAAGAGTACGCAGTCATGATCCAGATGCAGACCAACCTCGACGTGGCCGACAATTCCGGCGCCCGCCGCGTCATGTGCATCAAGGTGCTCGGCGGGTCGAAGCGCAAATACGCCTCGGTCGGCGACATCATCGTCGTTTCGGTCAAGGAGGCGATCCCGCGCGGCCGCGTCAAGAAGGGCGACGTCATGAAGGCCGTGGTGGTGCGCACCGCCAAGGACATCCGCCGCGCGGACGGTTCGGTCATCCGTTTCGATCGCAACGCAGCGGTGCTGATCAACAATCAGTCGGAGCCGGTCGGTACCCGCATCTTCGGACCGGTGCCGCGTGAACTGAGAGCGAAGAACCACATGAAGATCATCTCGCTCGCACCGGAGGTGCTCTAGATGGCTCAGCGCATCCGCAAGGGCGACAACGTCGTCATCATCGCCGGCCGCGATCGCGGCAAGACGGGCGAGGTGCTGCGCGTGCTGCCGGCCGAGAACCGGGCCGTGGTGCGCGGCATCAACCTGGTCCGGCGCCACCAGAAGCAGACGCCGAGCGTGCAGGGCGGCATCATCACCAAGGAGATGCCGATCCACCTTTCCAACATCTCGCTGGCCGAGCCCGGCGACGGCAAACCGACGCGCGTCGGCTTCCGCTTCGTCGAGGGCCGCAAGGTGCGTTACGCCAAGCGGACGGGAGACCAGATCGATGGCTGAGACCCAGTACCAGCCGCGCATGAAGACGCTCTATCGCGAGACCATCCGGCAGAAGATGGTCGAGGAGTTCGGCTACAAGAACCCGATGGAAGTGCCGGCGCTCGACAAGATCGTCGTCAACATGGGTGTTGGCGAGGCGGTTGCCGATTCGAAGAAGGTTACGGCGGCGCTGGCCGATCTGGCCAAGATCGCCGGGCAGAAGCCGGCGATGACGCGGGCGCGCAAGTCGATCGCCACCTTCAAGGTGCGCGAAGGCATGCCGATCGGCGGCAAGGTGACGCTCCGTCGCGACCGCATGTACGAGTTCCTCGACCGGCTGATCAACGTGGCGCTGCCGCGCGTGCGCGACTTCCGCGGCCTCAACGGCAAGAGCTTCGACGGCCGCGGCAACTACGCCATGGGCATCAAGGAACACATCGTCTTTCCCGAGATCAACTACGACGAGGTCGAGGAGATGTGGGGTATGGACGTGATCGTGTGCACCACGGCCAAGACCGACGACGAGGCCCGCGCCTTGCTCAAGGCATTCAACTTTCCGTTCCGGCAGTAGGTAGAGGCCGATGGCAAAGACCAGTTCGATCGAGAAGAACAAGCGCCGGCGCAAGCTGGTGGCGCGCTACGCCAACAAGCGCGCCGAGCTCAAGCGTGTCGCCGACGACGAGAGCCTGACGCTGGAAGAGCGCTTCCAGGCGCGGCTCAAGCTCGCTGCGCTGCCGCGCAATTCCAGCGCCGTGCGCATCCGCAACCGCTGCGAGGTCACCGGGCGGCCGCGCGGCTATTACCGCAAGCTCAAGATGTCGCGCATTGCGCTGCGCGATCTGACGTCCTCCGGGCTGGTCCCGGGCATGGTCAAGTCGAGCTGGTAGGGAGAGCGTTCAACCATGACAATGAGCGATCCGCTCGGCGATATGCTGACCCGCATCCGTAATGCGCAGTTGCGCAAGAGCTCCAAGGTGTCGACCCCGGGCTCGCGGCTGCGCCAGGACGTGCTCGACGTGCTTCAGTCGGAAGGCTACATCCGTGGCTATTCGACGGTGGCCTTCGATAACGGCCGGTCGGAGTTCGAGATCGAGCTGAAGTATTACGATGGCGAGCCGGTCATCCGCGAAATTCAGCGGGTGTCGAAGCCGGGCCGCCGGGTCTACGCCTCGGTGCGCAACATTCCGCGCATCGCCAACGGGCTGGGCGTGTCCATCTTGTCGACGCCCAAGGGCGTCATGTCGGATGCCGAGGCGCGCGACCAGAACGTCGGCGGCGAAGTGCTCTGCCAGGTGTTCTAGTCGGCAACGAAGTGCAAGCAAACGGGTTGATGCGATGTCCAGGATCGGCAAGAAGCCAGTGACGCTGCCCAAGGGGGTGACTGCGACCGTCGAGGGCCAGCAGGTCTCCGTCAAGGGGCCGAAGGGAACGCTCGGCTTTCTGGTCGGCGACGACCTCGACGTGAAGATGGAAGACGGTCACATTGCGGTCAATCCGCGCGACCAGTCGAAGAAGGCGCGCTCCGCCTGGGGCATGTCGCGCACCATGGTGTCGAACCTGGTGACCGGGGTGACCAGCGGCTTCGAGCGGCGACTGATGATCAACGGCGTCGGCTACCGCGCGGCGGTGCAAGGCCAGGATCTGCAGCTCAACCTCGGCTACAGCCACGAGGTGAAGTATCCGATCCCCTCCGACATCAAGATCGAATGCCCGCGGCCGACCGAGATCGTCATCACCGGCATCGACAAGCAGAAGGTCGGGCAGGTGGCGGCCGAAATCCGCGAGTACCGCCCGCCGGAGCCCTACAAGGGCAAGGGCATCAAGTACGCCGAGGAACACATCTTCCGCAAGGAAGGCAAGAAGAAGTAACGGGACGAAGTGTCATGCTGACCAAAACCAAGGCCCGCCGCATCGCTCGCGTCCGCCAGGCCGTCCGCAAGGCCGCCGGTGGCCGTGCGCGGCTGAGCGTCTTCCGCTCGTCGAAGCACATCTACGCGCAGGTCATCGACGACGCCCACGGGCGCACGCTGGCCGCCGCCTCGTCGATCGAGAAGGACCTTCGCGAAAAGTTGAAGACCGGTGCGGATACGGCGGCTGCGGCCGAGGTCGGCAAGTTGCTCGCCGAGCGCGCCGCCAAGGCGGGCGTAAAGGACGTGGTCTTCGACCGCGGCGGCTATCTCTTTCACGGCAGGGTGAAGGCCCTGGCCGATGGGGCACGCGAGGGCGGCCTCAACTTCTGACACCTCTTGCGGCCAGGGGCCGCGGCAACGATATCGGACCGACGGACGGACATATGGCAAGAGAACCGAGAGAACGCGATCGCGACCGCGATAGGGAGGACAGCGAGTTTGTTGACAAGCTGGTCCACATCAATCGCGTCGCCAAGGTGGTGAAAGGCGGCCGCCGCTTCGGCTTCGCGGCGCTCGTCGTCGTCGGCGACCAGAAGGGCCGCGTCGGCTTCGGTCACGGCAAGGCGCGCGAGGTGCCGGAGGCGATCCGCAAGGCCACCGACGCCGCCAAGCGCGGGCTGATGCGGGTGCCGCTGCGCGAAGGGCGCACGCTGCACCACGACGTTGCCGGCCGTCACGGGGCCGGCAAGGTCATCTGCCGCGCGGCACCGCCCGGCACCGGCATCATCGCCGGCGGCCCGATGCGCGCGGTGTTCGAGACGCTGGGCGTGCAGGACGTGGTCGCCAAGTCGTTCGGCTCGTCGAACCCGTACAACATGGTGCGCGCCACCTTCGACGCGCTGAAGAACGAGGACAGCCCGCGTGGCGTGGCTGCCCGTCGCGGCATCAAGGTGTCGACATTGCAGTCTCGCCGGCGCGATTTCGACGCTGAGACGGTCGAGGCCTGAGGCGCGAAGGAGAGGGCATGATGGCAAAGAAGAGCGCGGACAAGACCCTCGTCGTCGAGCAGGTGGCGGCCCCCAGCCGGCGCCCCGCCGTCCAGCGCCAGACGCTGATCGGGCTCGGCCTTAATCGCATTCGTCGGCGCAGGACGCTGCCCGACACCCCCGCCGTACGCGGCATGATTGCCAGCGTGCACCACCTCGTGCGCATCGTCGACGAGGCGTAAGGAAGAATCGCCATGAAACTCAACCAATTGGCTGACAAGGCCGGCTCCACCAAGGACCGCATGCGCGTCGGTCGCGGCATCGGTTCGGGCAAGGGCAAGACCGGCGGGCGCGGCGTCAAGGGCCAGAAGTCGCGTTCCGGCGTGGCCATCAAGGGCTTCGAGGGCGGCCAGATGCCGCTCCATCGGCGCCTGCCCAAGCGCGGCTTCCGCAACATTTTCGCCAAGGATTTCAACTCGGTCGGCATCGACCGCGTGCAGAAGGCGATCGACGCCGGCAAGCTCGACAGCAAGGCGCCGGTCACGGCGGCGGCGCTGGTCACGGCGGGCGTCATCCGCCGCGCGCGCGACGGCGTGCGGCTGGTGGCCAATGGCGAGTTCACGGCCAAAGTCGATTTCGAGGTGGCTGGCGCATCGAAGACCGCCATTGCGGCGATCGAGAAGGCCGGCGGTACGGTGAAGATCGCGGGGGCGACGGCGGCAGCGGCCGAGTAGGCCGGATCGGAGCGGACCTATGGTATCGGCGGCAGAACAACTCGCAGCCAACCTGAATTTCGGCGCGTTCGCCAAGGCCGAGGCGCTCAAGAAGCGTATCTGGTTCACCCTCGGGGCGCTGCTGGTCTACCGGCTGGGCACCTATGTTCCGGTTCCCGGCATCAATCCGGAGGCGCTGGCCCAGGCGTTCAACAACGCCCAGACCGGCATCATCGGCATGTTCAACATGTTCTCCGGCGGTGCCGTCGGGCGCATGGCGATCTTTGCGCTGGGCGTCATGCCCTACATCTCGTCCTCGATCATCATGCAGCTGATGACGTCGGTGATCCCGACTCTCGACCAGCTCAAGAAGGAAGGCGAGCAGGGCCGCAAGGTCATCAACCAGTACACGCGCTACGGTACCGTCATCCTGGCGGCGCTCCAGTCCTACGGCATCGCGCTCGGCCTACAGGGCGGCACCAATATCGTCATCGCTCCCGGGCCGTTCTTCATCCTCACCACCGTGGTGACGCTGACCGGCGGGACCATGTTCCTGATGTGGCTGGGCGAGCAGATCACCCAGCGCGGCATCGGCAACGGCCTGTCGCTGATCATCTTTTCCGGCATCGTCGCCAATCTGCCGCATGCCCTGGTCGGCACCCTCGAGCTCGGCCGCGAAGGCGCCCTGTCGCCGGTGCTCATCATCGCCGTCGGCGCCATGGCGATCGGCGTCATCGCCTTCATCGTCTTCATCGAACGCGCCCAGCGCCGGCTGCTCATCCAGTATCCCAAGCGCCAGGTGGGCAACCGCATGTTCCAGGGCGATTCCTCGCACCTGCCGCTCAAGCTCAACACCTCCGGCGTCATCCCGCCGATCTTTGCCTCCTCGCTGCTGCTCCTGCCGGTGACGGTCGCCAACTTCACCGCCGGCCAGGGGCCGGGCTGGCTGAGCACGATCACGGCGCTGCTCGGCCGCGGCCAGCCGCTCTACATGATCCTCTACGCGGGGATGATCGTCTTCTTCGCCTTCTTCTATACGGCGATCGTGTTCAACCCTTCGGACACCGCCGACAACCTCAAGAAGCATGGCGGCTTCATTCCCGGCATCCGGCCGGGCAAGAACACCGCCGACTACATCGATCATGTGCTGACGCGCATCACGGTTCTTGGCGCGATCTACCTGGTTCTGGTCTGTCTGCTGCCGCAGATCCTCATCGACTATACCGGCGTGCCGTTCTACTTCGGCGGCACTTCGCTGCTCATCGTTGTCAGCGTCACCATGGACACCGTCGCCCAGGTCCAGGGGCACCTGCTTGCCCACCAGTATGAGGGCCTGATCAAGAAGTCGCGACTGAAGGGACGCACGCGATGAGACTGATTCTTCTCGGGCCGCCGGGGGCCGGCAAGGGAACACAAGCCCAGCGGCTGGTGGCCGGATACGGCATCGTCCAGCTTTCGACCGGGGACATGCTGCGCGCCGCGGTTGCCGCGGGCACGGCGGTCGGCAAGCGCGCTCAGGAGATCATGGCGCGCGGCGACCTGGTGCCCGACGATATTATGGTGGAGATCATCGCCGATCGGCTGGGCCAACCGGATGTCGCCAATGGCTTCATCCTGGACGGTTTCCCGCGCACGGTGGCGCAGGCCGAAGCACTTGATAAGTTACTCGAAAAACTCGGCATAAGGCTCGATGCTGTCGTCGAGATGACGGTCGACGAGGAAGAGCTGATCGGCCGCATCGTCAACCGCGCCAAGGAGACCGGCGGGGCACGGGCGGACGATAATGTCGAGACGGCACGCCGCCGCTTCGCCGTCTATACCGAGCAGACGGCGCCGGTTTCGGGCTATTACGAGGGCAAGGGCATGCTGTCCAAGGTGGACGGCATGGGCAGCGTGGACGAGGTTGCAGACGCGATTGGCGCGGCGCTGAGCGCTGCTGCCACGGCCTAGGAAATTCAATGGATCCGGCCGGTTGACGGAAAGCCGCCGGATCGCTATCTACCGCCCATAATTCTGCGCATTTTGCAGACTTGCGGTGCCGGTAGCCGGAAGGGTTATCGGGGCCGCGCTTTGCGTTACCGGCAAGCCCCGCAGGACGAATTGAGACAATACCGGCTGCCTGGGGTGGCCGGCCGAGAGGAGTGACGACATTGGCCCGCATCGCAGGCGTCAATATCCCGACCAACAAGCGCGTCGTCATCGCGCTGCAGTACATTCACGGCATCGGGGAAACCAAGGCGAAGGAAATCTGCGCCAAGGTCAACATCCCGGCGGAACGTCGCACCGCCCAGTTGACCGACGCGGAAGTCGCCCAGATCCGCGACATCATCGACCACGACCATCTCGTAGAGGGCGACCTTCGGCGCGAGGTGGCGATGAACATCAAGCGGTTGATGGACCTCGGCTGCTACCGCGGCTTGCGTCATCGCCGCGGCCTGCCGGTGCGCGGCCAGCGGACCCATACCAATGCGCGCACCCGCAAGGGCCCGGCCAAGGCGATCGCGGGCAAGAGGAAGTAATTGGCAACAGGCAATTGCGCACTCGGCAGCCGATCGAATGCCGATTGGCGGACGCCGACTGCCCTTTTCCAGGTGTAGCCGCTGGCATTACGGCGGTGTCGAGATCGAGGACTGAAGGAAAAACATGGCCAAAGACGCAACACGCGTGCGCCGCCGGGAGCGCAAGAACATCACCTCCGGCGTAGCGCATGTGAATTCCAGCTTCAACAATACGATGATCACCATCACCGACGCGCAGGGCAACGCCATTTCGTGGTCGTCGTCCGGCCTGATGGGGTTCAAGGGCTCGCGCAAGTCGACGCCCTATGCCGCCCAGATGGCGGCGGAAGATGCCGGCAAGAAGGCCAGCGAGCATGGCGTGAAGATGCTCGAGGTGGAAGTCTCCGGCCCCGGGTCGGGGCGCGAGTCGGCGCTGCGCGCGTTGCAGTCGGCCGGCTTCATCATCACGTCGATCCGCGACGTGACGCCGATCGCCCATAACGGCTGCCGTCCGCGCAAGCGCCGGCGCGTCTGACGCCGCGCAATAGCGACCGATCGTAAACCAACGCGGCCGGATGCGGCCGGCCTGGTCGTCCCCTCCCGGGCGGCCGGACAGATGAAAGGAAGAGGCTCGTGACAATTCAGAAGAACTGGCAAGAGCTGATCAAGCCGAACAAGCTCGAGATCGCGCCTGGCTCCGACGCCAAGCGCTTCGCCACTGTCGTGGCGGAGCCGCTGGAGCGCGGCTTTGGCCTGACGCTCGGCAATGCGCTGCGCCGCGTGCTGCTGTCGTCCTTGCAGGGCGCGTCCGTCAAGGCCGTGCAGATCGACGGCGTGCTGCACGAGTTCTCGTCGATCGCGGGCGTGCGCGAGGACGTCACCGACATCGTCCTCAACATCAAGGAAATCGCCATCCGCATGCAGGGCGAGGGGCCCAAGCGCATGGTCGTGCGCAAGCAGGGACCGGGCGTGGTCACCGCCGGTGACATCCAGACGGTCGGCGACATCGAGATCCTCAATCCCGATCTGGTGCTGTGCACGCTGGACGAGGGCGCCGAGATCCGCATGGAGTTCACTGTCGACACCGGCAAGGGCTACGTCACTGCCGACCGCAACCGGCCGGAGGACGCGCCGATCGGCCTGATCCCGGTCGACAGCCTCTATTCGCCGGTCAAGAAGGTCTCCTACCGGGTCGAGAACACCCGCGAGGGCCAGGTGCTCGACTATGACAAGCTGACGCTGTCGGTGGAGACCAACGGCTCGATCCGCGCCGAGGACGCGGTCGCTTATGCGGCGCGCATCCTGCAGGACCAGCTGTCGATCTTCGTCAATTTCGAGGAGCCGCAGAAGCCGGTCGCCGAGACCGCCATCCCCGAGCTCGCCTTCAATCCGGCACTGCTCAAGAAGGTGGACGAGCTGGAGCTTTCGGTGCGTTCGGCCAACTGCCTGAAGAACGACAACATCGTCTATATCGGCGACCTCATCCAGAAGACGGAAGCCGAGATGCTGCGCACGCCGAATTTTGGGCGCAAGTCCTTGAACGAGATCAAGGAAGTGCTCGCTCAGATGGGCTTGCACCTCGGCATGGAAGTGCCCAACTGGCCGCCGGAGAACATCGACGAGCTGGCCAAGCGTTACGAAGACCACTATTGATGCCGCGCCTCGCCGCGTGAGGCAGGGAGAGTAAAATGCGCCACGGAAAATCGGGCCGCCGGTTCAACCGCTCGCAGAGCCACCGCAAGGCTTTGTTCGCCAATCTGGCCGCGTCGCTGATCACGCATGAGCAGGTCGTCACGACACTGCCCAAGGCGAAGGACTTGAGGCCGATTGTTGAGAAGCTGGTGACGCTGGCCAAGCGTGGCGATCTTCACGCCCGCCGTCAGGCGATCGCCCAGCTGCGCGATCTCGGTTCGGTGAAGAAGCTCTTCGACACCATCGGCCCGCGCTACAAGGGCCGGGCAGGCGGCTATACCCGCGTCATGAAGGCGGGCTTCCGCCTCGGCGACAGCGCGCCGGTGGCGGTGATCGAGTTCGTTGATCGCGACCGCGAGGCCAAGGGTGCCGCCGACAAGGCGCGCCATGCCGAAGCGGTGGCGGCTGCCGGTGGCGTTGCCGCCGAGGCGTGAGCCTCGCAAGCCCTTCAGCAACATCCGGAAAGGCGGCCGTCGGCCGCCTTTTTCGTGTCGACCAAGGGGTATCTGGCGGCTTGGCGCGGCGCCGCGCTGCCGCCTGCGGAATTGTCACGCCCAAGCCGCATTTGGTGTAGCATTTCTGCCTCACACGGGCGGCTGCACGAGGAGAAGGCAGGAACGATGCTGCGCTGGATTGCGGTTGGGTTGACGTCGCTGACACTGGTTTTCGGGGCCGGGGCGCTTGCTGCGGAGCGGCAGGTTCCCTCCGATTCGGGCTCGGTGCAGCTTTCCTTCGCCCCGGTGGTCAAGAAGGTCGCCCCGGCGGTGGTCAACGTCTACGCCTCGCGGGTCGTCGAGCAGCAGGCCTCGCCCTTCTTTTCCGATCCCTTCTTCCGCCGCTTCTTCGGCGATCTCGGCGGCGGCCCACCGAGCCAGCGCGTCCAGCGGTCGCTGGGTTCGGGCGTCATCATCGATCCGTCGGGCCTGATCGTCACCAATTTCCACGTCATCGAGCATGCCGATCAGGTCAAGGTGGCGCTGTCGGACAAGCGCGAGTTTCCGGCCGACATCGTGCTCAAGGACCCGCGCTCCGACATTGCGGTGCTGAAGATCAGCGGGGCCGGGGCAAACCTGCCGACCATCGGCTTCGCCAATTCGGACAAGGTCGAGGTCGGCGATCTGGTGCTGGCCATAGGCGACCCCTTCGGCGTCGGCCAGACGGTTACCAGTGGCATCGTCTCGGCCTTCGCCCATGTGCCCGGCGACCAGTCGCAGGACCAGTATTTCATCCAGACCGATGCCGCCATTAATCCAGGCAATTCCGGCGGGGCGCTGGTCGACATGAACGGCCAGCTGGTCGGCATCAACCGCATGATCGTGACGCCGTCGGGAGGCTCGACCGGCATCGGCTTTGCCATTCCTGCCAATCTGGTGCGCACGGTGGTCGCCGCCGCGGCGACGGGTCAGGCGCCGAAACGGCCGTGGCTGGGCGCCTCGCTGCAGGACGTTACCCCCGAGATCGCGGATGCCATGCAGCTCAAGACGCCGGGCGGCGTGCTGGTGGCCGATGTCGCCGCGGGCGGGCCAGCGGCAACGGCGCACCTGAAAAGCAATGACCTGATCGTCTCGGTCAATGGCGAGCCGGTCGACGATGTCGGCACGCTCAACTACCGGCTGGCGACGCTCGGCACCGGCGGCAGCGCCACGCTCGGCATCATGCGCGGCGGCACGCAGTACCAGACGACCATCAAGCTGGAGGCGGCGCCGGAGACCGTGCCGCGCGCCGAGACCACCATTTCGGGCAGTTCGCCGGTGGCCGGCGCCACGGTCGTCAACCTGTCGCCGGCGGTTGCCGACGAGATGCTCTATAATGGCGATCCCAAGGGCGTCATCGTCAACAAGGTGTCGGGCAACTCGCCAGCCGGCGTCGCCGGCATCCAGCGTGGCGACGTCATCGTCAAGCTGAACGGCGTCGCCATCGACACCACCCGGCAGCTCGCCCGGGTCGCCAACCAGAACACGCATTTCTGGGACCTGATCATTGATCGCGGCGGGCAGAAACTGCACATGCAGTTCCGCACCTGAGGAGGGCGCTTGGCGTCGCTGTTTGAGGCAGCAGGACTCGAAAAAGCGGCGCCGCGACCGCTGGCGGACCGTCTCCGGCCGGAGACGCTTGCCGACGTGGTCGGTCAGGACCACCTGCTCGGGCCGGAAGGCGCGCTCGCCCGCATGCTGCATTCCGGCTCGCTCGGCTCGCTCGGCTCGCTCGTCTTCTGGGGGCCGCCGGGCACCGGCAAGACCACCGTGGCGCGGCTCTTGGCGCGCGAGACCGATCTGCGTTTCGAGCAGATTTCGGCCGTCTTCTCCGGCGTCGCCGACCTCAAGAAGGTCTTCGAACAGGCGCGGGCGCGGCGTCAGACCGGGCAGGGCACGCTGCTCTTCGTCGACGAGATCCACCGCTTCAACCGGGCGCAGCAGGATTCGTTCCTGCCGGTGATGGAGGACGGCACCGTCACGCTCGTCGGCGCCACCACCGAGAACCCGTCCTTCGAGCTCAATGCGGCGCTGCTCTCGCGCGCCCGCGTGCTGGTGTTCAAGCCGCTCGACGAGGCGGCGCTCGCCCATCTTCTGGAGCGCGCCGAGGCGGTCGAGGGGCGGGCGCTGCCGCTCGACGCGGACGCGCGGGCGATGCTGATCGCCATGGCCGACGCCGACGGCCGCGCGGCGCTGACGCTCGCCGAAGAGGTGTGGCGCGCTGCCAGGCCCGGCGAGGTCTTCGATGGGGACGGCCTGCAGAGGGTGGTCCAGCGCCGCGCGCCGCTCTACGACAAGAGCCAGGACGGCCACTACAACCTCATCTCGGCGCTGCACAAGTCGGTGCGCGGCTCGGACCCGGACGCCGCCCTCTACTATCTCGCCCGGATGCTCGATGCCGGCGAACTGCCGCTCTATATCGGCCGGCGGCTGGTGCGCATGGCCATGGAGGACGTCGGCATGGCCGACCCGCAGGCGCTCGTCGTGGCGCTCTGCGCCAAGGACGCCTACGACTATCTGGGCTCGCCGGAGGGCGAGCTGGCCCTTGCCGAGGCGACCGTCTATCTCGCCACCGCGCCCAAATCCAACGCCGTCTACACCGCCTTTTCGGCGGCCACCCAGGCGGCCAAACAGGGCGGGTCGCTGGCGCCGCCGAAGATCATCCTCAATGCCCCCACCGGCCTCATGCGCCAGGAGGGCTACGGCGATGGCTATCGCTACGATCACGACGAGCCGGACGCCTTCTCCGGCCAGAACTACTTTCCCGAGGCGCTCGGCCGGCGCACCTTCTACGACCCGCCCGAGCGCGGCTTCGAGCGCGAGATCCGCAAGCGCCTCGACTATTGGGCCCGCCTCCGGCGCGAACGGGGCAGCAAGACTTAGCCCTTGATCGTTTGCCGCGCCGCGCGCCCATGCAATTCGGCGCTGCCATCCCCATATAGCCGGAAGCCAAACCCGGTCGTTGCCAGCAACGATGGAGGGGACCAATGCGAATTCTTGTCGTCTACGGAACGGCGACCGGGCAGACCCGGAAGATCGTCGAATTCCTGGCGGAACGCTGGCGCATGCAATCACACACCGTCGCGCTTCACGATGCAGCACAACTGTCGCGGGCATTCGATCCCGCCGGCTTCGACCGCATCGTGGTCGCCTCGTGCGTGCGCCAGGGCGAATATCGCCGCTCGGTGATGCGGTTCGCGAAACATCATCGCGCGGCGCTTGGCGCCGTGCCGTCGGTGCTGCTGTCGGTGTCGATGGCGGCCGCCAATGTGGTCAACCGCGAGGATGCCCGGCGCTGGCTGAAGGGCTGGGTCGAGACCTTCGCTGAGAAGACCGGCTGGACGCCGTCCCATGTCGAGCACGTCGCCGGCGCGCAGATGTTCACGCGCTACGACCCCATTACGCTGTGGTTCATGCGCCGTATCGCGCTGGAGCAGGGCTACGTGACCGACACCACGCGCGACCACGAATATACGGACTGGGCGGCGCTCGCCGAATTCGCCGATGCCCTGGTCGGCCCGTCGATGGCCACGGCGGCCTAGAGCGCTTCTTGGTCAGATAGAAGCAGTTCCGTTTCTCGACGGGCGAAGCGATCCGGCGTCGAGACTGGCGAAGGGCGATGCCGGGCATCGGTCGAGCCGGGATCGGCGTCGGGCGCCCGCCGGTCGGAAACCCGAAGGGACGGGCGCCTTTGCGCCATTATCGGCGCCGTCGGTCTCGGTCGTACCCCGGGTACGTCCGTCGCCCGCCGGCTTGATTCTGTCGCAAAATCGCTCCGTCGGAACGATTCTATCTGACCAAGAAACGCTCTAGAACGGAACGCTTCAACTGGCGCGCGTGGCCAGCTAGTCTGGCGAGGCGGGCTCAGCGGGGCCCGCCGTGTATCGGCGTTCCATGATCTACTTCGCCTACGGTTCCAACCTCAATCCGACCCAGATGGCCGAGCGTTGCCCCGGCTACCGCAGCCTCGGCGTCGCCCGCCTGGCTGACCATCGCCTGTGCTTCCCACGCTTTTCACGCAGCTGGCGCTGCGCCACAGCCGGCTTCGAGACGAGCCCCGGCGACGTGCTGTGGGGGGCTCTCTACGAGGTGCCTGAGGAGGATTTGACGGTCCTTCACTATCACGAGGGCTACGACCCCTACGCTCCGGCCGAGCTCAATCGTCACGATTTCCGCCCGGTGACGGTGCTGCGTCTCCCAGGCTCGGAGCCGGTGGAGGCGATGACCTATGTGGCGGTTCCCGACGGCACCGACGCGCTGCCGTCACGCGCCTATGTCGATGCGATCATCGACGGTGCGCGCTATCACCGGCTGCCGCGGACCTGGCTGGTGGTCCTCAACGCCATTCGCACCGCCTGACCCGCCAGCCGCGCCGGGGCAGCTTCAGCCTGCCCTGGTCTTGGCCGTGCCGTATTGCAGCACCTGCACCTTCTCCATGGTTACCAGGGCGCTGCCGATCATGCCGTCCAACTCGGGCAGGAACGCCTCGATCTTCTCGCGGGCATCGACGATCTCGATGACGATCGGCAGGTCCTGCGACAGGCGCAGAATCTTGGTGGTGTGCAGGCGGCTGGAGTGGCCGAAGCCGGTGGTGCCGCGCAGCATGGTGGCGCCGGCGAGCCCCGCCTCCCGCGCTTTGAGGATGATCGCCTCGTAGAGCGGCATGTGGCCGTGGCGGTCGTCTTCGCCCAAGAAGATGCGCAAGAGGGCTGATTCGGGAGGAACGGTCATCATGATCAGGTCCACCTGAGCGCGTTGAAGCTGGCGGCCACTGCGCTGCCGGCCCAGACGGCGGCAAGGCACAGGACGACCGAGAGGCCGATATTGGCGCCGGCCTGGAGGTAGTCCCCGTCGTTCATCAGGTTGAGCGTCTGAAGGCTGAACGACGAGAAGGTGGTGAAGCCACCACAGAAGCCGGCCATGATCGCCAGCCGTGCGGTGGAGCCGATGAACAGGCGTCCGTCGGGGGCGGTGAGGGTGGCGACGAAGCCGATGATGAAGGAGCCGACCACGTTGACCAGCATCGTGCCCCAGGGAAAGGTTTCGCCGACCAGCCGGGCGGTGACGCCCGAGGCCCAGAAGCGGGCCATGCCGCCCGCCGCGCTGCCGATCGCAATCCACAAATAGACGACCACTGCCTTCTTGCTCCGTGTGTCGCGCCTGGATTGGTTCCCTCGAACTCGGGCCGTCCCGGTCCATCCTACCAAGCCTGCGGTGTCCGGCGCGAACGTGCGGGCCAGCGCCCGCCGGACAACAAAAAACCCACCTCACGGTGGGTTCGCGCACACCTCCCACCGCGATTGCTCGCGCGTAGGAGTCATCAGCCGGTCACGGCGGTTACGGGGGGACTCCATCCCGAATTCCGCGATTTTGATAGCCCGGTCAGGGCAATAGGTCAAGCAGACTGCCCATTTTCGCATGGGTCGCCAGCCACCGCGCCGGGTGCTATGAAGGCGGTTCCTCACGACCCTCAAGATCATGGCAAGCGTCGAAACCCGAACCGTCGCCCCTGACGAGGCCGGCATGCGCCTGGACCGCTGGTTCAAGGCGCATTTTCCCGACCTGGCCTTTGGCCACCTGCAGAAGCTGCTGCGCTCCGGCCAGGTGCGCGTCGATGGCGGCCGGGTGAAGACCAGCACACGGCTCGAGCCAGGCCAGGCGGTGCGCGTGCCGCCGCTCCCCGTGGCGGGCGGGGCCGGGCATGGCGGGGCCGTCGCGGCCGGCGTGCCGTCGTCGGCACCGGCCAGGTCCCCTGCCAAGCTCACCAACGACGGCGAGGCGCTCCGCGCCATGATCCTCTACGAGGACGATCAGGTCTTCGTCTTCAACAAGCCGCCGGGACTGGCGGTGCAGGGCGGCTCGGGGCTCTCCCGCCATGTCGACGGCATGCTCGAGGCCTTCCGCGACCGCAAGGGCCAGAAGCCGCGCCTCGTCCACCGGCTCGACCGCGATACGTCGGGCGTGCTGGTGGTGGCGCGCACGCGGCTGGCTGCGCAGAAACTGGCCGAATCCTTCCGTGCCCGCTCCACGCGCAAGATCTACTGGGCGCTGGTCAAGGGCGTGCCCAAGCCGAAGCAGGGGCGCATCTCGACGTGGCTGGCCAAGGAGGGCACGCCGGACGGCGACCGCATGCGCGTCACCCGCCACGGCAATGACGAGGCGAGCCACGCCGTCAGCCTCTATTCGGTGGTCGATCAGGCCGGCCAGGGGCTTGCCTGGCTCTCCATGCGGCCGGTCACCGGGCGCACCCACCAGCTTCGCGCCCATGCCGCCCATATCGGCCACCCGATCGTCGGCGACCCCAAATACTTCGACGCCGAGGACTGGCAATTGCCCGGCGGCATTCAGAACAAGCTGCATCTGCTTGCCCGGCGCATCGTCATTCCCCATCCCTCCGGCGGCACGCTCGACGTCACCGCGCCGTTGCCGCCGCATATGCAGCAAAGCTGGAACTTGCTCGGTTTCGACGTGGAAGCGGGCATCACTGAAACCGGACAGGAGGACGACTGATGGCAAATCCCGGACCCGTTGCGCGCGTGAAGGTTCACGCCGAAGGCCCTGAATTCTCGAAGGTTATCTGGGGCGCGATGCGCTCCGAGCAGCAGTTTGGTTCGGCCTCCGAGCTGGCCGCCCACCTCGATTTCCTGCTCGAGCGCGGCGTCACCACGCTCGATGTCGCCGCCACCTATGGCGCGCCCTATTCGACCGAACGTTTTCTCGGCGCGGCGCTCAAGGAGCATGGCGGCCGTGATCGCTTCGAGGTCGTCACCAAATGCGGCATCTGCCGGCCGGGGCCGGTGATCCCGGAATTCCGCGTCCGCTATTTCGATTCGAGCCCCGAGCACATCCACTGGTCGGTCGACCGGTCGCTGAGCGAACTGGGCATCGACGTCATCGACGTCCTGCTGCTCCACCGCGCCGATCATCTGATGGAGCCGGCGGCGACGGCGGCGGCGCTCGACGACGTCATCAAGCAGGGCAAGGTGCGCTATGTCGGCGTCTCCAACTATCTGCCGTCGCGCTTCGACCTGCTGCAGTCGCACCTGAAGGCGCCGCTGGTCACCAATCAGCTCCAGTTCTCGCCGCTCTATCTGAGGCCGGTCACCGACGGGACCTTCGACCTGGCGCAGAAGCTCGGCCACAAGCCGATGATCTGGTCGCCGGTCGGCGGCGGGCGGTTGCTCACCTCCGAGGACGAGAAGATCGTCGAGATTCGCACGCTGCTCGCCGAGATGGCCAAGCGCATGGGCCTGCCCGGCCCGGCCGAGGCGGCGATGGCCTTCGTCGCGCGCCACCCGGTGGGCGGCATGCCGATCGTCGGCTCGGGAAAGCCCGAGCGTGTCGACGGCGCCATCCAGGCAGTCAATACGGTGTTCGCCCGCGACGACTGGTACGAGATGGTGAGCAAGTCGAGCCCCTTGCTCGAAATCCGCGAGTGGACGCCGAATTGAGCGACGACAAGCCGTCCAATCCGATGGCTGCCGCGCAGCGGCTGGCGCGGCAGGAATTGCCGCGCCGCTTCTACAAGGTGGCCGGGGTCGCGGCATGGGAGCAGGGCTTCGCCCTGACCCTCGATGGCAGGCAGGCGAAGACGCCGGGGCGTAACCCGGTGGTCGTCGCCAGCCGGCTGGTGGCCGATGCGCTCGCCGCCGAGTGGCAGCGTCAGGGCGAGCGCATCGACCCGGCGACCATGCCGCTCACCCGCATCGTCAATGCGGCGATCGACCGGGTCGCCGGCGAGATGCAGCCGGTCAAGGCCGAGATCGTCAAGTACGCCGGCAGCGACCTGACCTGTTATCGCGGCGAGGGGCCGGCCTCGCTCACCGCAGCACAGGAGGCGGCCTGGGGGCCGGTGCTCGCCTGGGTGCGTGAAGCGCTCGGTGCCCGCTTCGTCCTGGTCGAGGGCATCATCGCGGTCGATCAGCCGGCAGAGAGCCTGGCCGCGGTCGACAATGCGCTCGCCGGCCTCGACCCCTTGCGGCTTTCCGCCGTCCACGTGGTCACCACGCTCACCGGCTCGGCGCTGATCGCGCTGGCCGTCCTCAAGGGCGCGCTCAGCCCGGAAGCGGCCTGGGCGGCCGCCCATGTCGACGAGGACTGGCAGATGCAACAGTGGGGCAGGGACGAGATGGCGCTCGCCCGCCGCGCCGCCCGCTGGCAGGAAATGCAGGCGGCGGCCTTGATTCTGAAGCCAGCGGTCCGCTGAAGCGCCCTCAGTCCGCCGCGTCCGTGTGGTGGCACACAGCCTCGATGTTGTAGCCGTCCGGATCGAGGACGAAGGCTGCGTAGTAATGGGCGTGGTAACGCGGCCGGTAGCCGGGCGGGCCGTTATCGCGACCGCCGGCCGCCAGCGCGGCGGCATGGAAGGCGCGCACCTCTGCGTGTGTCCTGGCAGTGAAGGCCAGATGGACGCGCGGTTCCTGCGGCTTTCCCTCGGCAATCCAGAATGCACCGGCCGGATCGCCGCCCTGGGCGACCACCGCGTCATTGCCGTAACCGACGGCAAAGCCGAGATCGCGCCGGATGCGGTGCCCCAGTGGCGCCAGCACGGCCGTGTAGAAGGCCTTGCTCCGTTCCAGGTTGCTGACGTCGTAGCCCGTATGGTCGATCATCCTCGTTGCTCCGCTCACGGATGGGCCCGGTTGGCCCGACAGTAGCGCACCGGGCCGTCCGCTTGTGTCAGGAGGAGAGGGGTGATCAACCGGCGGCCCGCCTGTGCTATTTCTGGGAAAGCGGAGGATAGCGCGCATGAATCACATCATCGAGGAACTGGCGCGGCGGCGGGCCGAGGCGCATATCGGCGGTGGCGAGAAGCGCATCGCCGCCCAGCACAAGCGCGGCAAGCTCACTGCCCGCGAGCGCATCGAGGCCCTGCTCGACGAGGGCTCGTTCGAGGAATACGGCGTCTTCGTCGAGCACCGTTCGACCGATTTCGGCATGGCCAAGCAGAAGATCCCCGGCGATGGCGTGGTCACCGGCTGGGGCACGGTCAACGGCCGCCTGATCTTCGTCTTCGCCAAGGATTTCACCGTCTTCGGCGGCTCGCTGTCGGAGACCCATGCCGAGAAGATCCAGAAGCTGCAGGAGATGGCGCTCAAGAACGGCGCCCCGATCATCGGCCTCTACGATGCCGGCGGCGCCCGCATCCAGGAAGGCGTCGCCGCGCTCGGCGGCTATGCCGGCGTCTTCCAGCGCAATGTGCTTTCCTCGGGCGTCATCCCGCAGATTTCCGTCATCATGGGGCCGTGTGCCGGCGGCGACGTCTATTCGCCGGCGATCACCGATTTCATCTTCATGGTGCGCGACACCTCCTACATGTTCGTCACCGGACCGGACGTGGTGAAGACGGTGACCAACGAGACCGTAACGCCCGAGGAGCTCGGCGGCGCCTCGGTCCACACCACCCGCACCTCAATCGCTGACGGCGCCTTTGACAACGACATCGTGGCGCTCGCCGAGATGCGCCGGCTGATCGATTTCCTGCCGCTGTCGAATCGCGGCCCCGTGCCCGATGTCGCCACCGACGACCCGATCGAGCGCGAGGAGGCTTCGCTCGACCGGCTGGTGCCGGAGGCCGCCAACAAGCCCTACGACATCAAGGAACTGATCGTGAAGGTAGCCGACGAAGGTGAGTTCTTCGAGCTGCAGGAGAGCTTTGCCGGGAACATCGTCATCGGCTTCGGACGCATCGAAGGCGCCACCGTCGGCTTCGTCGCCAACCAGCCGATGGTGCTGGCCGGCGTGCTCGACGCCGATGCCAGCCGCAAGGCGGCGCGTTTCGTGCGCTTCTGTGACTGCTTCTCGATCCCGCTGGTCACCTTCGTCGATGTGCCCGGCTTCCTGCCCGGCACGGCGCAGGAATATGGCGGCCTGATCAAGCACGGTGCCAAGCTGCTGTTCGCCTATGCCGAGGCGACGGTGCCCAAGGTCACCGTCATCACCCGCAAGGCCTATGGCGGCGCCTATTGCGTGATGGCGTCCAAGCACCTCAGGGGCGACGTCAACTTCGCCTGGCCGGCGGCCGAAATCGCAGTGATGGGCGCCAAGGGCGCGGCGGAAATCATCTACCGCAGGGAGGCCGGCGACCCGGAGAAGATCGCCCAGCGCACCAAGGAATACGAGGACCGCTTCATGTCGCCGTTCATCGCCGCCGAGCGCGGCTATATCGACGACGTGATTGCGCCGCACAGGACCCGCCCGCGGGTGGCCAAGGCGCTCCGCATGTTGCGCGCCAAAAAGCTCGACAACCCCTGGAAGAAACACGACAACATTCCACTATGACCGCGGTCACTTGCGGTGCCTCAATCGCCCGTGCCATAGTCCGCGCGGCCCCAGCTGGCCGCGGTTTGTGTTCCAAAATCACTGGAAGACCCTGCACGCGACACCTCGTGACGCGAGAGCCTTCTGCACATGGTTGTTCTGTTCGCATTCCTCATTTTTCTCGGCCTGCTTCTGCTCGTCCCCTTCATCCTGGAGTCCAAGCGTCGCCGGGCGCTGGTCAAGGTTGACGGAGTGTACGACGAGGACCGGGCGATCATCGATCGCCGGCTGTTCGAGGGCATGTCGGACCGCCAGCTCCGTCAGGCGTGGGGACCGCCGGAGGAGATCGCCACTCATGGGCACAGCCGCAAGCGCAAGGAGACGTGGCTCTACGGCGGCGACGGCAATGGCCGCTTCCGTGACCACGTCGATGTCGAGGATGGCATCGTCGTCTCGTGGAAGCAGCGGCGCACGGGCGGCCGCCGCTAATCCTTGAGCTGCACCTTCGGCAGCGGTAGGCCGGCCAGCGCCTTGATCGCGACCGGCCGGGCCGCTTTCAGTTCCTGGAGGAACTCCATTGCATCCCCGCCATAGGCGCGCCGGCTGATGCCCACCAGGAGAATGCCCGTCTTGCCGCCCGCGACCTTCAGCGGCGCAAACCGATAGGCGTTCCACTCGACGATGTCGCCGCCCTGGTCATCCTTGGCGCTGAGGATGAAATCGAGAATGATCTCGCCGGTTGCGTCGTTATGGATGACGGCGAAATTGACCAGCGGGTCGGTCGCCTTGCGCTTGTTGAGTTCGGCGACCTTGGTCTCCGCCGCGCTTCTGACCGTGGTCTTGCCGATCAGCGCATTGACCAGCACCATCTGCTCGAAACGTTCGCCGGTCTGTCCCAGCGGCAGGTATTCCTGGATGTAGTAATCGGCTCCCGGGTGCGAGCTCCATGAGAGCTGGTAGGTTTCGCCGTTGAAGGTGATCGGCCCCGGCACCGAGATGTGGTCGACGACGCTTTCCGATTCCGCCCAGGCATGGCCGCCGGGCAGTGCCGCCACGGCGGTGAGCGCCAAGGCGCCCGCAAAGGTGATGAAATCGCGCCGTCTCATGGCCTTCCCCCTGGCTCGCGACCGATCTGAGCCGCAGATAGCATGGAAGCGGCACAGGCGACAGCGGGTGCTTGGCGCGGCGCGGTCATCCGCCGTCGGCCGCAAAGAGATGGGCGCGCGTCGGCGGCATGCCCGAGGCGCCCTTGGCGGCGTGCTTGCTGGCGACCGTCTGGTAGATGCGCAGTGAGCCGTCGGCGAAGGCGAACGAGACGCCGGCGAGATAGGCGACCCAGATGCGGTACTTCTCGGCGCCGACCAGCTTGATCGCCGTCTCGGCGTTGGCGGACAGCCGGTCGTGCCACAGCCTGAGCGTGCGCGCATAGTGCTCGCGCCAGCCCTCGACGTCGTGGATCTCGAAGCCGACCGCCTCCATCGCCTCCAGCGAATGGCCGATGTGGTCGAGCTCGAAGCCGGGAAACACGTATTTCTGCATCAGCCGCCGCTCGCGCGTCGTGCGGTTGAAGCGGCGGCGGGTGGCCCGTGCGCGCCGCGTGATGCCGTGGTTGAGCAGG
Organism: uncultured Alphaproteobacteria bacterium; assembly: GCA_963785065.1. Lineage (GTDB taxonomy): Bacteria > Pseudomonadota > Alphaproteobacteria > Rhizobiales > Kaistiaceae > CAVSRC01. The sequence goes on along the minus strand of CAWATX010000003.1, from coordinate 125,987 downwards.
AGCCCGCGGTCGTTGAGCAGCCGGTTGAGCGTGCCGAAATAGCGCGGATAGCTGGCGATCCCGACATGTTCGTACATGCCGATCGAGGCGACCTTGTCGTATTGGCCGGTGAGGTTCTCGTAGCTGTCGAGGGCGACGGTCACCCGTCCCTCGAGCCCCAGCCGCTTCACCTTGGCGCGCGCGAAGTCGTACTGCTCCTGCGACAGGGTCACGCCGTGGGCGCTGACGCCATAGCGCGCTGCGGCGTGGCACAGGAGGCCGCCCCAGCCGCAGCCGACGTCGAGGAAGCGCTCGCCGGATTGCAGGCGCAGCTTACGGCAGATCATGTCGATCTTGTCACGCTGGGCAACCTCCAGCCCGTTCTCCCAGTCGGTGAAATAGGCGCAGGAATATTGCATCTCCGGGTCGAGGAAGAGCGCGTAGAAATCGTTGCCGAGGTCGTAGTGGAAGCGGATGAAGTCGGCGTCCGAGCGCTCCCCCTTGAAGGATCGCGCCATGGCCTGGGGGGCCGGCGTGAAGACGAAGGGCAGGGCGCGGCGGAGGAGATAGAGCGCCGAGAAGTCGCGCGGCTTGATGCGGATCCGCTTCGCCCGTGCCTTGTCCATGAAGGTCAGCATATCGGCGCCGGCGATGGCGACGCCGCCGGTGGCGTATTGGCGGATGGCGGTTTCCAGCGTCGGGTGGCGCACGATCGCGCCGATGACGCCGGGATCGGTGATCCTGATCATCAGCTTCGGGTCGGCATTCGGCCCGAGCGGAATGACCGAGCCGTCCCAAAGGCCGATCGAGAACGGCGTGTCGAGCCGCTCGGCGACATGGCGGAAGATGTCGCGCGCGGCTGCCAGCAGGCGGTCATTGGAAACCATGCCAGACTCCACGCCGGGACGAGAGCGCGCAGGTTGGCCGATTTTTCGCAGCCGCACAAATCAAGCCACCCGCAGGGAGAGGCTATCCGCCGAGCAGCCCGGCGAGCAGCGGCACCAGCATCGCGGTGAGGATGCCGTTCAACCCCATGGCGAGGCCGGAGAAGCTGCCGGCGAGGTCGTTCTCCTGAAAGGCGCGGGCGGTGCCGATGCCGTGTGAGGCGACGCCGGCGGCAAAGCCGCGGGCGGCGGGATCGCGGACCTTCATCAGGTTCATCAGCGGCGTCACGATGATGGCGCCGAGCACGCCGGTGAGGATCACCAGCACCGCGGTCAGCGAGGGGATGCCGCCGATCTTCTCGGCGATGCCCATGGCGATCGGCGTGGTCACCGACTTCTCGGCGATCGAGGCGAGGATCGGCCGCGGCGCGCCGACGAGGGCGGTGGTGCCGACGGCGGTGACGATCGCTGTCAGCGAGCCGGCGGCGAGCGCAATCAGGATGGGCACGACCGAGCGCTTCACCCGCTGCCAGTTCTCGACCAGGGGGATGGCGAGCGCCACCGTCGCCGGCCCGAGCAGGAAGTGGACGAACTGGGCGCCCCCGAAATAGACGTCGAAGGGCGTGTGCGCCATCTCCAGCGCCGCGATCACCAGCGCCACGGCGATGATCACCTGGTTGGCCAGCGGGTGGCGGCCGAAGGCCAGCGCGATGCGGTCGGCGACGACGTAGGCGGCAAGCGTCAGCGTCAGCCAGAGCAGGGGGGTGGTCGACAGATAGACCCACAGGCCGGTGGCGGTCTTCATGACGCGCCTCCTTCGCCCTCGCCGCCGCCGAAGCGGCGCTGAGCCCACTGGAAGACCAGCGCCGTCACCACCATGGTGGCGACCGTCGACACGATGAGGCCGAGCGACAGGGCCAGCCAGTTGCCGGCGATGGCGTCGGCCTGGCGCATGATGCCGACGCCGGCCGGCACGAAGAGCAGCGAAAGGTTGCGCAGGAGGACGTGGGCGACGTCGCTGAGGCCCGGTGTGGTGCCGCGCCAGAAAAGGAGGAGCGCCATAAGGACGAGGCCGATCACCGGGCCGGGGACCGGCAGGCCGAGCGCGTGCACGACCGCCTCGCCGGCGAGCTGGGCGAGCAGCAGGAAGGTGACAGCCTCAATCATGCCGCGCCGGCCTCTTCACAAATCGATTCAAGTTCTTGCACCATCGCTTTCAATGCCCGCAAAGATCATGTGTCATCACTGATGCGACTTCGATGGCCCTGCGGCCTTGCGTTCGGTCAATGTTCCGCTCCTCTGGTGTTATGCTTGCGCCGGAGAAGGGACTGATGGAGTGATTGCCATGACAACCATGCGAATTCCCGTCGCCGCCGCTGTTGCCCTGCTTTCGGTGGCAACGCTGGCGCCGGCCCCGGCTTCGGCCGCTTGCTTCGAGTTTGTCGGCTGCACCAACGACCACGTCATGCCCTATTCGGCGCTGCGCCAGTTGTCCTGCGGCGCGCTGTGGACGGTGCGCAACACGATCTTCTACGAGAACGGCTATTGCTTCCAGACCGACAGAGGGCGGGCGGTTTTCGACAATACCGGTTGCAGCTATTACAATTCCGGCCAGGTTCCCATGAGCCGCATCGAGCGCACCAACGTTGATCGCGTGCGCCAGGTCGAGAGGCAGAAGGGCTGCCGCTAGGGTCCCCTGACGGCAGGCAGGCACGGCCGGCCGGAAGGCCGGCCCCTTGGATCGGTCGCCGAAACGGCCCGGAATAGTCATGTTTGTCTTGCCGTTGTCGCGGCGGCGCCTTTCTTTCGTCTGCGTTTCCGTTAGAGTTTTTCCACGAATATTGCGGTCAACAGTCCAACCCCCGGGTATTCATGGCGCGGGTCTTCATTAGTCATGCAAGCGGCGATGTCGATGCGGCGCGCGACCTGTTCGCCTGGCTGAGCAGCCAGGGGTTCGATCGCGGCTTTCTCGATATCGATACGAACCAGGGCATCCCGCCGGGCGCCAAATGGGAACAGATGCTCTACGACGAGCTGGAGCGCGCCCAGGCCGTCATCCTGCTGCTCACCCGCAATTGGTTCGATTCCAAGTGGTGCTTCGCCGAATTCGCCCAGGCGCGCTCGCGCGGCAAGGCGATCTTTCCGGTCATCGTCGCCCCCGGCGGCGACCAGTATATCGGCGACGACCTGCAGAAGCTCGACCTCACCCACGACCGCACCACCGGGCTCGACCGCCTCGCCAGACGGCTGACCGAGGTGGCGCTGACGAGCCAGAGCGGCTTCGATTTTCCGGCCGGCCGCGCGCCCTATCCCGGCTTCCTCGCTTTCGACGAGGACGATGCGGCGATCTATTTCGGCCGCGACGACGATGTCCGCCGGCTCATCCAGCGGCTCGATTCGCGCCGCATCGAGGGCGGCAAGCGCTTCGTGCTGGTGCTCGGCGAATCGGGTACCGGCAAGTCGTCGCTGCTGCGCGCCGGCCTGGTGCCGCGGCTGAAGCGGGCCAAGCGCGACTGGATCGTGCTGCCCGTCTTCCGGCCGGGAGAGGACCCGTTCGTCGGCCTTGCCGCAAGCCTCAGGGCCGCCGGCGCCGACGTCGTCTCCGGCGACCTCATCAATGCCGACGTAGAGCGGCTGGCGGCGACGATCGGCGCCAAGTCGGAGGCCGGTCAGGCGGCCATTCTGGTGCCCATCGATCAGCTTGAGGAGCTGTTCACGCGCACGCCGCCGGCGCGTGCCGAGGCGTTCCTCGGGCTGCTGTCGAAGATGCTGGGCCCCGGCCTGCCGTTCGTGGCGACGGCGACCATGCGCTCCGACCATCTCGGCAACATGCAGGCGGCGCCGGGCCTCGGCACCGAGTTCGAGCCGTTCAACCTGCTGCCGCTGCCGCTGGAGCGCATCGGCGAGATCGTGCGCGGGCCGGCGCGCATCGCCGGCCTCGACATCGAGGAGAGCCTGGTCGCGCGCATCACCCAGGACGCCGAAACCACCGACGCCCTGCCGCTGGTCGCCTTCGCGCTCCGGCGGCTCTACGACCGCTTCGGCGGCGATGGCCGGCTCCAGCTCGTCGAGTATGAAAGCCTGCGCGATGCGGCGGCCGGCCTGTCGCCGCTGGAGACGGTCGTGCGCGATACCGCCGCCGGCGTCATCGCCGATGCCAGACCGGACGACGACGAGCTGAAGGCATTGCGCGAGGCGTTCGTTCCCGATCTCGTCAAGGTCAACGACGAGGGCGGCTTTGTCCGCCAGGCGGCAGGCTGGGATGCGCTGCCGGAGAAGTCCCATCGCCTGGTGGCGGCGCTCGCCGGCTCGCAGGCTCGCCTGCTGGTCATCCGCGACAAGGAGGGGGGCGGCGAGGTCGAGGTGGCGCATGAAGCGCTCTTCCGCGTCTGGCCGCTGCTCGTCGGCTGGCTGGAGGAGGAGAAGGAATTCCTCATCGGCCGCAACCGGCTGGAGAAGGCGCTTGGCGACTGGCAGTCGCTGCCCGAGGCCGGGCGCGACCGAGGCCTGATTTCCGGCATCCTGCTCGACCGGGCGGGGCTGTGGCTGACCGAGCACCCCGGCCGCTTCAGCGCCGACGAGGCCGCCTTCATTCGCGCCTCGGAGGCGGCCGAGCAGGAACGCCAGCGTCAGGAGGAGGCGCAGCGCCAGGCGCTTCACGCAGCCAAGCTGCGCGAGGCCGAGATCGAGCGCGATGCCGCCCACCGGCTCAGCCGGCGGACGCGCCTGGCCGCCGCGGTGCTCGGCGTCGTGGCCCTGGTCGCGGCCGGTGCCGGTGTCTACGCCTTCATTGCCGAGCGGCGGGCGACGGCCAATCTCGAAATCGCCAAGTCGACCGTCGACAAGGTCATCTTCGACATCGCCCAGGGCCTCAGGAACTCGCAGGGCATGCGGGTCGAGACCATCCGCTCGATCCTCAACCAGGTTGGCAGCGCGACGCAAGACCTGGCCGACGCGGCTGCCAACGACCTCGACGTGCAGCGCAGCCGCTCGGTCATGCTCGACGATTTCGGCGACACCTATCTGGCGGCCGGCGACCCGGCCTCGGCGCTCAAGGCGTATGAGGCCAGCCTGGCGATCCAGCGCAAGCTGGCCAAGGCCGATCCGAGCAATGCCGACTGGCAGCGCGACGTGTCGCTGAGCCTCGACAGGATCGGCAATGCCAAGTCTGCCACGGGCGACACCGCCGGGGCGCGCGAGGTCTATGACGAGGCGCTGAAGATGGCGCGGGCACAGGCGGCCGCCAATCCTGACAATCCCGAGCGGCAGCGCGACCTGTCCGTCAGCCTGGAGCGGATGGGCGACCTCGCCCGAACGGCAGGCGACAATAAGGGGGCACTGGCCAATTACGACGAGTCCCTGGCAATCGCCCGCAAGCTGCTGGCCAGCGAACCGGGCAATGCCGAGCGCCGCCGCGACGTTTCCGTCCTTCTCAACTCGATGGGCGACGTCAAGAAGGATACCGGCGATGTGGCCGGCGCGACGGCAGCCTATCAGCAGGCGCTGGATATCCGGCGCAAGCTTGCCGCGGAGAATCCGGGCAATACCCAATGGCAGCGCGACGTCACGGTGACCCTTAACCGGATCGGCGATCTGCAGCTCAGGAACGGCGACGCGCAGGCGGCCTTGAAGTCGTTTCAGGAGTGCCTTGCCATCAGCAGCCGGCTGGCCGCCGCCGACAGTGCCAATCTCGAACTTCAGCGCGATACCACGGTGTCGTTGGAGCGGATCGGAGAGATCAAGGCCGCTTCGGGCGACCTTGCGGGGGCGCGCGCGGCGCTCGAGCAGGGGCTCGCCATTGCCCGCAAGCTGGCCGAAGCGCACCCGGAGAACACCGAATGGCAGCGCGATGTCCTTCTCGGCCTGTCTGATCTCAGCGACGTGGAGAGCCAGCAGGGCGATCACGCCGCTGCCGCCAAAAACTACGCCGAGAGCCTGACCATTGCGCGCCGGCTGTTGGAGACCGATCCGCACAATGTCGAATGGCAGCGCGACGTTTCCGCCTCGCTGAACAATATCGGCGACGAGAAGCTGGTGGCCGGCGATGCCGCCGGGGCGCTCGCCGCGTATAGCGATGCCCTCGATATGACACGCCAGATCGCGGCATCCGACCCCAAGGATGTCGTGTGGCAGCGCGACGTGGCGGTTAATCTCAACAAGGTCGGCGATGCCAAGCTCAAGGCCGGCGACGTTAAGGGGGCGCGCAGCGCCTATGGCGATAGCCTGTCGATCGTCCGCCGGCTGTCATCCGCAGATACGTCCAACACGCTACTGATGCGCGATATGGCCGTCACCCTCGACCGGTTGGGCGATGTCAGTGCCGCCGCTGGTGACGAGGCAGCGGCCCTGGCCGCCTATGACGAAAGCGTCTCGATCGGACGCAAGCTGGCGACAAAGAACCCGGCCAACGTGGGGTGGCAGCGCGATCTCCTTATCAGCCTGTCCGATCGCGCCGGCGCGCAAGCCCGGCAGGGCGACCACAAGGCCGCGGCTCAGAGCCATGCCGAGAGCCTGGAGATTGCCCGCCGGCTGCTGTCGGCCGATCCGCAGAACGTGGAGTGGCAAACCGACATTGCCGCCTCGGCGACCCAAGTGGGTGACGAGAAGCTGGCGGCCGGCGATGCGGCCGGGGCGCTCGCGGCGTATCACGATGCCCTCGAAGCGACGCGCCAGATCGCGGCATCCAGCCCGAAGCATACGGCGTGGCCGCGCGATGAAGCGGTCGATCTCAACAAGATCGGGGACGCCAATGTCCAACTCGGTGATGTGAAGGCCGCGCGTGCCGCTTATGGCGAGAGCCTGTCCACCGTACGCCGGCTGTTGTCCGCAGATCCGTCCAGCACGGTTCTGATGCGCGATCTGACCATCACCCTCAACCGGCTCGGTGGGGTTGAAGCCACCGGCGGCGACACGGCGGCGGCCATGGCCGCTTACGATGAAAGCGCCGCGATTGCGCGCAAGCTGGTGGCGAAGGACCCGGCCAACACGACATGGCAGCGCGACTTGGGAACGGCGCTGAACAAGATCGGTGCGACGAAGCTCGCCGCGAACGATGCTGCCGGCGCGCGCGCCGCATTCGAGGAAAGCGTGGGTGCCGCGCGCAAGGTCGCAGCGGCTGATAGCAACAATGCGCTCTGGCAACGCGACCTTGCGGTGACCTTGAACAGGCTCGGCGATGCCGAAATGGCGGCGAAGGACTACGCGGCGGCGCGCGCCACCTACGCCGAGGGGCTGGATGTCGCCCGCCGCCTGTCTGCCATCGATGCCAGCAACACGCTGTGGCAGCGCGATGTGGCGATCAGCCTGAACCGGCTCGGCGACGCCAGCCTGGCGGCTGGCGACAAGGCCGCCGCCGGCAAGGCCTATGACGAGGGTGTCGGCATCGTCCGCAAGCTTGCCGTCAGCGATGCCGGCAATGTGACGTGGCAGACCGACCTCGTCCTCGGCCTGTGGAAGCTTCAGTCCGTGAGCGCTGACGTCGCGCAGCGCAAGGCGTTGCTCGCCGAGGCTACGGACGCTCTTCAGACGTTGGCCAACAAGAACATGCTTCCGGCACAGCAGAAGAGCTGGCTTGATGTCCTCGAGAAGGCCCGCGCCGGGCTCGATGAAGCCGGCACGAAACCGTCGGGAGGGTAGGGCGCCCGTACGACGCAAAAGCGCCGGCGGTTTCCCGCCGGCGCTGCCTGTTCATCCACAACGGGAGGTAGGCTACTCGACTAGCGGATGCCCTTGTCGATCAGGTCGACGAGGCCGCCGATGGTCGCAGGCGTCACGGCGCCGGCGCCGGTGTTGAGGTCGAGGCCCGGCATCTTGTACTTGGCCGTCATCACGCACTGCACGACCGGCATGAAGCCCTGCAGATAAAGCAGTTGGTCGAGAGTGGCCGAAATGTAGCCCGACTTCAGGCCGTCGATGGTGGCCGGAGCCAGATCGATACCGCCGACGATGATGTCGCCGGGCTTCTTGCCGGCCTTCTTCAGGATTTCGGCAAGCACGCCGGTGATGCCGCCGTGCTGGGTGCCGATCGCCTTCAGGTCCGGATGGCTCTGGATGTAGGACACCAGAACCGGAACCGCGAGCGACGTGTCGGAGTTGATCTCCTGGGTGATCTCCAGGCGGTCGACCTTGAGGCCGGCCTTCTCCAGCGTGTCGGCGAGGCCCTTCTCGGACTGGCCGCGCTCGGCCTGGCTGAACACGCCATAGACCATCGCCTGGTCGCCGGCCTTGAGCCCCTGATCGAGCATATACTTGGCCGTGAGGGCGCCACCGGCATAGAGATCGACGCCGGCATAGCCCATGCCCTTGGTCTTGAACTCGTCCTGCAGCGAGGTCATCGGCGAGTTGCCGACGGTGACCACGATGCCCTGGTCGACGGCGCTCTTGACGATGTCATGGAACGCGGTCGCGCCCGGATGCCCCATGATCTCGATGCAGTCCGGCTTGGCGGCGACCGCCTCCTTGAACTGGTTGATCATGGTCTCCGGCGCCCAGGCCGAGAACTGCGCCTTCAATTCGACGCCGAACGCTGCAGCGGCCTCGGCGGCGCCGGTCTGGCGGGCAAGTGTGGCGCCGTCGCCGGGGTTGCCGCCCATCTGCATGTACATGACCAGGCCTTTGCCGATCGGATCGGCGGCCGAGGCCACGCCAACGCTGGCCAACAGCGCGGTCGCGGCCACGCCGGCCAGCAGCAATTTGGTTACCTGCATGTCAGTTCTCTCCCTCCTAATTTGCATCGCGCCCATCGGCGCGTGCCACTATTCAGCCGTGCTAGTGCGGCCGAAATCCTTGGAAAAACTGATGCGCGCGAAGAACGACCGACGGCGCTGCGGCTCATCGACGTAGAGGTAGAAGATGATCGAGATCATGAAGACGAGGCCCTGAACCGTGCGCACCCAGGCGCCGGTGAGACCGGTGGCGACCAGGCCAGCCTCGATCATGCCGATGATGAAGGCACCGAAGATGGTGCCGATGATCGTCGCGCGCCCACCGAAGATCGACGTACCGCCGATCAGCACCGAGGCGATCGCGGTGAGCAGGTAGCCCTGGCCCTGATTGCCGAAGAAATTCTTGTTCTCCAGCGTCAGCATGATCGCCGCGGTCGCGCCGAGGGCGCCCATCAGGGTGAAGATCTTGATCTTCTCCAGGTCGACATTGATGCCGACCACCCGCGAGACATCGTTGGAGTCGCCGATGAACAGGACGTGCTCGCCGAAGCGGTGGCGATTGAGGACGAACCACAGGAAGGTGACGATCAGAACCGTCCACAGCGATTGCAGCGGCAATTGATGGACCCAGTCCGGTGCGTTGGTGTCGGCAAAGGGACGGCCGACGATCACCTGCCACACCGAGCTCTCCTCGGCGCCGCGCAGCGCATAGGATTTGCCGCCGGACAGCACCGTCGCCATGCCGTACCAGAAGAACTGGGCGGCGAGCGTCGCCATGAAGGAGGGGATGCCCACCTTGGCGATCAGGACGCCGTTGATGAAGCCGATCATCACCCCGGAGGCGAGCGCGACGACCACCGCGATCCAACCGAGATTGTACTCCTTGAACAGGACGGCGAAGACGAAGCCGGAAAAGCCGATGATTGCCGGAAAGCAGAGGTCGATCTCGCCGGCGCCGATGACGAAGGTCAGGCCGATGGCGAGCAGGATCAGCGGCGGCAGCGTCGAAAAGAAGGTCGTGTAGATGAACGGCCGCAGGAAGACCTCCGGCGCCGTGTACATGAACAGGCCGAGCAGCAATACGAACACGATGATGATCGGCAGGCCTTCAATGCGGAGAATGGCAGGTTTTGGGGTTTGTTTGGCCATTGGGCGTCTCAATGCTTGCCCTGAATCTGGATGAGGTAGTCGGTCAGTTCGATGACCGACATGTCCTTGGGAATGATCTCGGCGACGATGGAGCCGCGGTCGAGCACGACCAGCCGGTCGGCGACTTCGTGAACGTGGGCGAGGTTGTGCTCGATGTAGACGCAGGCGCGCCCCGACTGCTTGATCTTCTGCACGAAGTCGATGACCTTGCGCACCTCGGCGACGCCGAGTGCGGCGGTCGGTTCGTCAAGCACGATGAGATCGGCGTTGTAATGCATGGCGCGGCCGATCGCGATGCCCTGGCGTTCGCCGCCCGACAGGTTGCCGATCGTCGAATCGACGGTAATGCCGACGCCGCGAAAACCGATCACATCGATCAGGATCTGCTGCGCGATCTCCTTCTCCTTCTTGATGTCGATGAAGCCGAAGCGGTTGGTGATCTGGCGGCCGACGAAGAAGTTGCGCCACAGCGGCTGCTTCTCGGCCAGCGACTTGTCCTGGTAGACCGTCTCGATCGACAGGTTGTGCGCGCCGCGCACCGAGAAACCGGAGAGATCGATCTCCTTGTCGCGGATGTACAGCCGGCCGGAGGTCGGCGTGAACACGCCGGTCATCACCTTGATCAGCGTCGACTTGCCGGCGCCGTTGTCGCCGATCAGTCCGACGATCTCGTTGCGCCCGACGGAGAGGTTGATGTCCTTCAGCGCCTGCACGGCGCCGAAGTATTTCTGCACATTCTGCAGGCGGACGATCGAGGTGAAATCCTGCGGCTGGTCTTCAGGCACTTCATTGACTGCGACGCTCATTAGGACATGCTCCTTGCGGTGGCCCCGCCGCCGGCAGGCGCCAGCAGGCTGATGCCGGCCATGGCGTTCGTCTCGGCGCGCTCCAGATGGGCCGTCGCGGCCCGGCGGGCGGCCTCGCCGTCGCCGCGCTTGATGGCGTCGAGTATGGCGGCGTGAGCCGGCGCCAGCGCGGTTGATCTCGGGTGCGCGTCGCGCTGGATGCGCAAGATGATCAGCAACAGCATCTCGATCAGCGGCGCGAAAGCGGCGGCGGCGAGCGCGTCGAAGTTGGGTAGAATGGTGCCGGGAAGCAGGCCGCCCGAGACGATACGCCGGCCAATGATCTCTGCCGCCCGCAACCGCGGCCGCGCGCCCCGCACGGTGGCGACCAGATCCTGCACAGTCCTCCCCTCCGGTCCGTCCTTGTTTTGCGGACCTTCACGTCCTCCCGGAGCGAAAATAATAAATCATATTTATTGCGGGCGTTCAAACCCTTGTATGGTGAGCCGGATGGCAGCCACAAATCGCCTCGACTGGGCTAGAATGGCCGCAAGATGGGCGAACAGGAGCTGCTGACACGGCTGGGCCTGGCACTGGCCATTGGTATGCTGATTGGCGTTGAACGCGGCTGGCGCGAACGTGACCAGGCCGAGGGCGAGCGCACGGCGGGCCTGCGCACCTTCGCCCTCATCGGCCTCTTCGGCGGGGGTGAGCGCGGCGCTCTCCACCACGCTCGGTCCGCTACCGTATGCCGCGGCCTTCTTCGCCTTTGCCGGCGGCTTCACTCTCTTCAAGTGGCGCGAGTCGGAACGCGAGGGCGACTTCGGCGCGACCACGCTGATCGCCGCGTTTCTCACCTTTGCGCTCGGCAGCCTGGCGGTCATCGGCGACATGACGGTTGCCGCCGCAGCCGCCGTCGCCATGGCGGTGTTGCTGGCGGCCAAGCGCTGGCTGCACCAGTGGATCGAGACGCTGACCTGGGCGGAACTGCGCGCCACGCTCATCCTCCTGGTGATGAGCTTCATCGCCCTGCCGGTGCTGCCCGATCGTGGCTTCGGGCCCTACGACGCCATCAACCCGCACGCCATGTGGCTGATGACCATCGCCATCGCCGGCGTCTCATTCATCGGCTACGTCGCGGTGCGCATCATCGGCACGCGCTACGGCACGCTCGTCGCCGGGGTCGCCGGCGGGCTGGTGTCGTCGACTGCGGCGACCATCGATTTTGCCCGCAAGGCAAGGGCGGAACCGGCAACGGCGCGTATCGAGTTGGCCGGGGCGCTGGCCGCCTCGGCGGTCATGTTCCTGCGCATCCTGGTGATCGTGGCCCTGTTCGGCCCGGCCGACCTGGTGCTGCTCGTGGCGCCGCTTGTCGCCGCCGCGCTGATCCTCGTCGGTGCCTCGCTGGTTTTCGGGGCGGGCTGGCGCGGGGAGGGCAGCGACGCCGACAACAAGCCCTTCAGCAATCCCTTCGAGCTTCTCTCGGTGCTGCGCTTCGCCGCCCTGCTGGCGGTCATCCTGGTGGCCTCGAAATGGCTGGTGGCGCTCTTCGGCGGGCGCGGCGCCGTCGGCGCGGCGGCCTTTGCCGGCCTTGCCGACGTCGATGCCATCACGCTGTCGATCACCCAGGTTCACGGCGCCTCGATCACCACGGTCGAGGCGGCGATCGCCATCTTCGTCGCCGCAACCGCCAATTCGCTGACCAAAACCGGCATTGCCGCCTATGCCGGCACGCCCCGTTTCGGGCTCCGCTACGGTGCCGCCACCCTTGCCGCGCTGCTGGCTGCGGCCGCCGTGCTGTTTGTCGAGATCGGCCTTTCGGTTTGACCGCACGGTAAATATTGCCGAGGCGGCGGCCGTAGCCTAGAAGTCGGGTCCGGATCAGAAGGGCGTCACCGAGTTCCTGTGTTCAGCAAGATCCTCATCGCCAACCGCGGCGAAATCGCCTGTCGCATCATCCGCACCGCGAAGCGCATGGGGCTCGCGACGGTGGCCGTCTATTGCGACGCCGACCACGAGGCGCTGCACGTGGCGATGGCCGACGAGGCGGTCAACATCGGCCCGCCACCGGCCGCCACCTCCTATCTGATGATCGACAGGATCATCGCGGCGGCCCACCAGACCGGGGCCGACGCGGTGCATCCGGGCTATGGCTTCCTGTCTGAGCGCGCCGGCTTCGCGATGGCGCTGGATACCGCCGGCATCACCTTCATCGGGCCCAATGTTGGCGCCATCTCGGTGCTCGGCGACAAGATCGAATCGAAGAAGCTGGCGGCCGCGGCTGGCGTCTCGACGGTGCCCGGCCACCTCGGCGAGATCGAAGACGACGCGGCGGCGATCGCGGTCGCCCGCGAGATCGGCCTGCCGGTAATGATCAAGGCGTCGGCCGGCGGCGGCGGCAAGGGCATGCGTATCGCCTGGGCCGAGAACGAGGTGAGCGATGGCGTGCGCGCGGCGCGCTCCGAGGCGCGCTCTTCCTTCGGCGACGACCGCATCTTCATCGAACGCTACATCGAAAATCCGCGCCACGTGGAGATCCAGGTGCTGGGCGATCGCCACGGCAACATCATCCACCTCGGCGAGCGCGAATGCTCCATCCAGCGGCGCAACCAGAAGATCATCGAGGAGGCACCGTCGACCGCGGTCGATGCGGAACTGCGCGCCGCGATGGGGGCGCAGGCGGTGGCGCTGGCCAAGGCAGTGCACTACGACTCGGCCGGCACGGTGGAGTTCATCCTCGGGGCCGATCGCCACTTCTACTTCCTCGAGATGAACACCCGCCTGCAGGTGGAGCATCCGGTGACCGAGTTCATCACCGGCCTCGACATCGTCGAACAGATGATCCGGGTTGCCGCCGGCGAACGGCTGGCGATCACCCAGGACGAGGTGCGCTTCAATGGCTGGGCAGTCGAATCGCGCCTCTATGCCGAGGATCCGACGCGCAACTTCATCCCCTCGATCGGCCAGATCAGCCGTTACCGGCCGCCGCGCGACGGGCGGCGGGCCGACGGCACGGCGGTGCGCGTCGACGACGGCGTCCGCGAGGACATCACGATTCCCGTCTATTTCGACCCGCTGATTGCCAAGCTCATCACCCACGGGCCGGACCGCGCTGCCGCCGTCGAAGCGATGGCCGACGCGCTCGACTGCTTCGTGGTCGACGGCGTCGCCAACAATCTCTCTTTCCTGTCGGCGATCATGGAAAATCCGCGCTGGCAGAAGGGCGATCTCTCCACCGCCTTCGTCAGCGAGGAATATCCGCACGGCTTCGCCGCTGCCGCGCTCGATCCGGTGACGCTCGCCCGCATGGCGATGGTGGCGCTGGCCATCGATCTCACCCGCCGCCACAAGTTCCGCGCCTTCAAGGGCCGGCTGAACGGGGAGGGAAGCGCCTGGCGCAGCGACTGGTCGGTGGCCATCGGCGGCACCCATTTCGCGCTTCACGTCGAGCCGGCCGCCGAGCCTGGCAGTCTCAGCATGGTCCATGACGGCGGCGCGCCGGTCATGATCGCTTCCGACTGGCGACCGGGCGAGGTGTTGTGGTCGGGCACCATCGGCGGCCACGCGGTGAACGTCCAGGTGCGGGCGGCTGACGGCGGCGTCCACCTGTCGAGCCGCGGCATCGCGGCGACGGCGCGGGTGATGACGCCGCGGGTCGCCGAGCTCGACCGCATGATGCCGGAAAAGAAGAAGAAGCACTCGGCCAATCAGTTGCGCTGCCCGATGCCCGGCCTGGTCGTCGCCATCGACGCGGCCGAAGGTCAGGAGGTGCGCGTCGGCGACATCCTGGCGGTGGTCGAGGCGATGAAGATGGAGAACGTCTTGCGCGCCGAGCGCGACGGCACGGTCAAGAAGATCGTCGTCAAGCCGGGCGATACGCTCGCCTTCGATGCGGTGATCATGGAGTTCGCCTGAGGCGTCAGCGCGCTTCGCGCCTGATCCGCCGGCGCACCGCCATCCAGATGTCGGCCATGATGACGCCGGGGATGGTGCGGCTGTCCGACCGCACCTTGTGGGTCAGCGGCCGCGTGCCGGTTGCCAGCAGTGCCGCCCGGGCCTCGGCGTTCTGCGCGAACTTGGCGATGACGGCGCGGCGCATCAGCCGCCAGTGTGCGTAGGTGCCGGCGTGGATGGTCCTGCCGCCATGGACGAACGTCTCGCGCCGGGCGGCGGTGCCGGTGGCGCGCTTGGCATCGGTGCCGTGGAGCGCGGCAATGCGGGTGCGCTCGGCCGGGTCGTCCACGCGCAGCGACTGCCAGAAGCCTTCGACGCTGGCAAAGCGCGCGCCGTCGAGTTCGAAGGGCGTGTGGGCGAAATTGGAGATGAGGTCGAAGGGCGGCGGCGCGTCGGCGGTGATGTTGATCGGCCGGGCGCGCGCCTCGTCCTCGGGCCCGAGATCGATGAGCTGGATGCCGCTGCCGGAATGGGAGAGCAGATAGGCACGGCCGGCCTGTGCCTGGCCGAGGGCGCCCAGCGTGTCGGCCTCGGCCGCGTCGTCGGGCGCGAGGATCAGAATGCCGGGCTTGGCGATCAGGCGCATCCGGCCCGCGCTTCACTGTCCGCCGAGCTGGCTCGGCCAGCATGGCGAGGTGTCGTAGGCGCCGGCTTCGCGCGGCCGGCATGATGCCGGCAGCCGGCCATCGGTCTCCTTGACGAGCTGGTCGAATGTCGGCTGGCGGATGAACGTCTGCGGTTTACCTGGGCCCGCCACAATGCCGAGGTCGTCGGAGAAGACTTCCTCGAATTTCGAGCCGGTGCCGAGCTCGATCCAGCGCTGGTGCGCTGCAACCGAGTAGAGAAAGCCGACACTGACACTGGCGCCGAGGTTTTCGGTGAGCAGCAGGCGGTTGCCGGTGGCGTCAGGCTCGGCATAGGTGATCGGATTGTCGCCGGTATAGATTTGTCGGCTCGACCAGGCACCGCTGTGCGGGTCCTGGTGCCAGCGCAGCACCGTGTGTGTGCCGTCGGTGGCGATGATGTCGTGGTCGGGGCCGACCGGGAAGGCCGACGTGTAGCGGCCCGCCGGCAACTCGGCCACCTTGGCGCCGTCGATGGTCCCGGTGGCGCGCATGCGGTCCATGTCGTAGATGCCGACGCTGAAGTCGTTCTCGTCGAAGAGCACCATGCGCGTCCAGTCGGCGGAGAATTGCGCACAGACGCCGGTGCTGCTGGCGCTTTCGGCAAGGATCGCCTGGCTCTTGCCTTTGGCGGTGATGGTGACCGTCAGCCGGTCGCCGTCGAGCAGCGGGTTGTTGCTGGGCGTCAGAGTGATCCGGGTGCCGTCGGGCAGTGTGGTGTCGTAATCGACCGCGACGGTGAGCGGAACGAACCCGCCGACGCAGGTTCCCTTGTTGAGCCGGACAAGCTTGGACTTCCCGGCGATCAGGTCGGCCGCGCCGGCATGGGCGATGGTGCTGCGCAGGCCGCGGCGGATGAGGTCGTAGACGATCACCTGGTTGGCGCCGGGCTCGGCCACCGCCAACCGGCCATTGCCGAGAAAGCGCGCCGGCCCCGGTTCGGTCAGGTGCTTCTGGAGGAAATCGATTCCGCTCTCGTTGAAGACGATGAGGTCGCGGTTGACCAAAGCGGCGTAGTCACCGAGTTCCGCGTCGCCGCCGATCCAGGCGGGGTTCTGGCGAACGAGGTCGTGGGTCACGCGGCGGAGGACTGCCTGGAGATCCTTCCGGCCGCCTTGGGCGTCGGTGGCCACGGCGAAGTAGCCGGTGGGAACGGTCTCCGTGGAGTAGGTGTGGACAGCCTTGTCGCCAAACGCGAAACAGCGGTCGCCGTAGGCCTTGTCGGCAAAGGTCAGTGTCGGCACCGGGTCAGGAACGGGCTCATATCCGGCCGCGAAGCACGCGGTTGCCCGAAGGCGGGCGAGATCGTCGGCCGACAGGGCAACCGGCTGCATCTTCAGCGACTGGCCATCCGGGATGATCTGGTAGGCATCTCCGGCCACGCCCGAATAGATGTAGCGGTGAGCGCCGTCGGTCAGATAGCGCAGGCGGAAGGCGAGGTTGTCGTCGCGGCCGATGCCGGACAGGGACTGGCCGGTGGTCGCATCGAGCAGGCTGATGAAGAAACCGGCCGGGCCGTTGCTGGCGTCGGCGGCGGTGAAGAAGGACTGGTCGGCCATGACCAGTCCGTCCGGCGCAATCGTGACCTGCTCGGTGGAGTAGATGCGCTCTGCGTTCTTCTGCGGTGGCGGCAGACGGCCAACGGTGACCGCTTCGCCGCCGGCCTTGGCCCGGTCGACGCTGCGGTCCTTGCGCACGATGAACTGCGTCTTGCCGTCTCTCGAGACGCCCAGCCGCTCGATTGGCGAAGCCTTCGGATCGCCATCATAGACGATCGCCGGCGGTGCGGTGCCGTCAAAGCGCAATATGTCGTTGTTGGCGGCATCGACGAAGTAGAGCGCATCGAAACCTTCGACGCCCACCGTGCCGGGCGGCAGGCCATAGACGGTCTTGCGCGCCATCGCCTCGTTCAGCTTGTGGAAGGCGATCAGCATGGCGTCGGAGACGGTGTTGCTGTCGAAGGACTGCGCGGCATTGAGGAGCAGGAGCGCCGCTTCCGAGGTGGCGCCCTGGTCGATGAGCCCGGTGGCGACGCTGACCGAGAGGCGGGCGGCGCTCTTGCGGGCCTCTTCGCTTTTGGCCGTCGCCAGATTGGCCTGCTGAAAGCCGTAGAGGCCGAGGCCGATGGCAACCAGCGCCAGCAGGCTCGCCACGATCAGGCCGATGCGCGTGCGCTGTGCCACCAGCCGCTGGCGCTCGGCGGCCTGCCGTTCGGCTTCGGCGAGTTTCTTTGCCTCTTCCAGTTCGCGGTTGCGCCGGGCGGTGTCGAGCGCTCTGGCCGCGTCGAGATAGGCGCGATCGCTTGCCTCGATCAGCCCGGCGAAATCCTCCCGGCGGGCCACCGCCTCGGCGTCCTCCAGCCGTCCGGCGCTGTGCGCCAGCCAGGCGTCGTCGCGGGCGTTGGCTGCCCAGTCGCGGGCGGCGCGCTTGATGCCTTCCAGCGTCGCCAGCGCGGCGAAATCCTCCTCCAGCCAGCCCTGCAGCAGGCCCCATTGGCGGAGCAGGGCCTCATGCGCCGGCTCGATGGTGCGCTCGCCGCTCTCGGGCGCCACGTCGGTGGCGAGCAGCCGCGCCGTGATCAGATGCTCGACCAGCGGCCGTGCCTCCGCCGGAATCTCGGAGAGGTGGGCGACGCGGCGGCGTGGCTGGCCGGTCTCGGTGTCGATGCCGGCGAGCCACGGGATGAGGGCGCGGCGGAGCAGCGCCAGGCGCGCAGTGCGCTCCTTGGGCACCGCTGGGTCGCTGTCGGCGGAACGAAGCGCGCCTTCGACGGCCGCCTCGATCGATCCGCTGATGCCGCCCAGTTCGCGATAGGCGGCGAGCGTCAGCCGGCCGCTGCCGCCATATTCGAGGTAGAGCCGCTCAAGCGTGAAGGCGAGCAGCGGCAGCGCGTCCTTGCCGCCGCCATCCTCGATGTCGGCAAGCAGCGCCGCGGTCAGCGCCGGCTCGATGGCGAGCGCCCGCGGCGTGTCGGCGAGGCGCCTTGCCGGTCCCTCAATCACCGTCTGGTAGGCGCCGCGCGGCATCGGCTGCAGGCTGAAGGGCTGCAGGCCCTCGGCCTCGGGCACCGTCTGCAGGCGCTCGAAGGAGTCGGAGCGGATGGTGAAGATGACGATCAGGTTCGAATCGGGCGCCTTGGCCAGTTCGCCGATGAGCGTCAGAAAGGCGCTGGCCTCCTCGGCGCCTTCGGCGAGGAACAGCTCCTCCGCCTGATCGATGGCCAGCACCGCGCGCGGCGCGCCGGCATTGCTGCCGTCGCTCTCCGTCTGTCCGGTGGCCTTGGTCATGCCGTCGATGATGGCGGCGAGCGCCGTGGCGTCGCTCATGGCGGTGCGCAGCTCGGCGCGGCTGTGGCGCAGGCCCGCGGCCCGGCTCGCCTCTTCCAGTGCGTGCAGCAGGCCGGTCTCGCCGGTGAGCGCCCGGCGTTCCGGCCGCACGATCGGCAGCATCAGGAAGTCGCGCTCGTCGCGCTGCAACCGCGGCACCAGACCGGCGCGCAGGAACGACGACTTGCCGGCGCCGGATGCGGCCAGGATTGCCATCAGCCGTGGTGGTGCCGCCTCGGCGAGGCCGCGCAGGCGGTCGAGCGCCTCGATGGTCGGCGCCTCGCGGCCGTAGAAGATGCCGGCGTCCTCCGCTTCCAGGGCCTTCAGCCCGCGATAGGGCGGCCGGTCGGGCTCGTCCTCGGGTGGCCAGGCGAAGAAGCGCGCGTCGAGCCCGGCGCGCGTCAGCCCGGTCTTCAGGCGGGAAAGCCCGGCCTCGGAGAAGGTGACATGCGCCTCGCGCCCGTCGGGCAGCGTGGCGCGGATCATGCGGTGGTCGGCGCCGGCGGCGAGGTTGACCAGTTGCCAGGTGGCGGTCAGCTCGGGCGGCAGGTCGGCGACCGCCAGATCCTCGATCAGCACGCAGAAGGTGCGCTTGTTGAGCTTCTGGGCGAGGGTGAATTCCTTCAGGCACCAGGGCGAATCGAGCCAGGCGCGACTGACCAGAAAGAGCACCGCCTCGCAGCGGTTCGCGGCCTCGTGCAGGCGGCGCTCCCAGCGCTCGCCGGCGGCGATGCCGCGCTCGGGATCGAGATCGAGGAAATAATCGTCCCAGCCTTCCGTGGTCAGCCAGTCGCTGAGTGCCACGGCCTCGACGTCATTGGCGCTGGAATGGCTGAGAAAGATGCGCGCCAATCTACAGGGTTCTCCCGGTGGCTGTACCGGCCTCCAAACGCACTATGGTAATGACAAGGGCAACATGGGGGCAACGGGGGAGTTGGCTGATGCTTGAGCGGGCGATCCGGGTGGTCATCAAGGGCCGCGTGCAGGGCGTTGGCTACCGCGCCTTCATTGCGCAGCAGGCCTTTCGTCACCAGGTCGCCGGCTGGGTGCGCAACCGGCGCGACCGGACTGTCGAGGCCGTCTTCATCGGCGAGAGCGAGGCCATATCGGCGATGATCGCCGAATGCCGTCAGGGTCCGGCGCTGGCCGATGTGCGCGACGTCGTGGTCAGCGACTATGCTGGGCCGGATCTGACCCGCTTCACCCAGCTGCCGACGACCGAGTAGGGCCGAACAGCGCCTCGAACTCGCTTCTCAGCACGCTGTCGACCTCTTCCATGCTGACCGGAATGCCGAGATCGACAAGGCTGGTGACGCCCTGGCCGCTGATGCCGCAGGGCACGATGCCGGAAAAATGCTCCAGCACCGGATCAACGTTGAGGGCGATGCCGTGGAAGGTCACCCAGCGGCGCACGCGGATGCCGATGGCGGCGATCTTGTCCTCGCGGCCGAGCCCCTTTTCGGGGCGCTTCACCCAGATGCCGACCGCGCCCTCGCGCCGGCCGGCGGCGATGTTGAAGGCGGCAAGCGTGTTGATGATCCACGCTTCCAGGGTGTGGACGAAGAGCCTGAGGTCCTGCTGCCGGCGGGCGAGGTCGAGCATCAGATAGGCCACGCGTTGGCCGGGGCCGTGATAGGTGTATTGGCCGCCGCGCCCGGAGCGGTAGACCGGGAAACGGTCAGGCGCCAGCAGATCGGCCTCCCTGGCGCTGGTGCCGGCGGTGTAGATCGGCGGGTGCTCGGTGAGCCACACGCGTTCGGACGGCGTGCCCGCACGGATGGCGGCGACCCGCGCCTCCATGGCGGCGACCGCCGCGTCATAGTCGACCGGGCCGTCGCTGATCGCCCATTCGACCGGCGGGCTGCCGGGGCGCGGGCGCATCGAGCGCGCCAGGGGCGCGTCCAGCGCCGATTCGGTCAAAGAGTCAGACATATGCGGCGTCTACTTCATCCAAGGACGGGCCGTCCTCCGTCCGCCAATGTAGGGACTCGGGCGCAGCAGGGGTAGGGTTTGCGGTTCGTGCAGCGCGGGCTGCGGTTCGCCTTGTGCGGCAAACGGCGATTTGTTACATGGAGCCCGCTTTTCCGGCGGTCGTGGCGGAACTGGTAGACGCGCAGCGTTGAGGTCGCTGTGGGGCAACCCGTGGAAGTTCGAGTCTTCTCGACCGCACCATTTCTTTTTCGGAACAGCCAGCAGAGCCCCGCCCATGTGGCGGGGCTTTTCGCATTTTGGACGCGCCTGCGAGCACGCTCTTTGGCGACAGCCTGACGATCCACGGCGTGGCCGCATAGGCCCGCGCTGGTGCCGGTCAGCCGACGGCGGTTCCCGACCCGCCTTGGCCCGCCGGCCTGAGGCGTGCGCCCCTGGCGCCGCCGAAGCTGGCGAGCAGCGCCTTCTTGGCCGGCATTTCGAGCAGGTGATAGGCGGCGATCGCCACCACGATCACGGCTGCGAAGAAGGCTGCGAGAGCGATGGCGTAGTGCCACAGGGCAGGGGCCGGCGCGCCCTGCTGCATCGCCGTGGTGAAGGCGCCGTCCGGGGGCAGGAGCGACATCCCTCGAAACGCCGTCAGGATCGGCGCGTGGACCATGTAGACGCTGAAGCTGATCGCCCCCAGCAGCCTGACCCTGGGGTGCGCCAGGAACCCGGTGATTGCGGATGGCTCGGCTGCCATGACGAAGATCGCGGCGGCGCAGGCGATGATGCCGGCGGCCTTTGCGGCGTTGTCGAGCGGCAGCGCCATCAGCGCCACGAACAGGCCGAGCGCTGCAATGTGCAGAGCCGTTGCCGCCGGGCGGGGCAGGCGAGGGCTCCCGTAGCGCACATAGGCCTCGTAGGCGAGGTAGCCGAGGCTGGTGCCGAAGATGCAGCGCACCAGCCCGATCGAGATCGGGCCGAACGGTTGGAAGTACAGCTTCTCGAAAAGCTCGGGCTGCTGCATGAGGGCGAACAGCGAAATCGCCACGGCGGCCATGGCGGTCAGTGGTGACCGCCGCGTGGCCAACGGGTAGAGGACGAAGAAGCCGACGATCATCTCCGCCGAGATCGACCATGACGGCCAGTTGAGCGTCGGCGCGTCGATGATGCCGCTGTTCTGGAGAAGCAGCGTGTTGACCAGCACCACGCCCGGCTCCGGCCAGTAGCCCTCAGCCACCAGGATCAGGCACATGGCGAGCACGGTGACCAGGTTCAGCGGCCACATGCGGGCAACACGCACGAGCAGGAACTGCCGGGGCGAGAGCGGTTCGCGCAACAGCAGATGGGTGAGCACGAAGCCGGAGAGGATGAAGAAGAAGTCGACCGCCAGGCCGCCATTGCGGTCTGGACCGATCCACCCGACGGCGTGCCCGAAGACGACGCAGGCGGCGAAGAAGAAACGCAGCGTATCGAGGTGATGGAATCGCATCGCGCGCCCTTTGCGAGGGTGTTCGCCAGTAACGGTCAAAATCGTTAACGAACGCCTGCCGCTTCTGGCGGCGGTATGGCGCTTCGTTGGTTTCCATCGGCCCTTGGCGGGACCTGGGACGATATTGAACCGGATTGCGAAATGCCCGATGCTGCCGCCGTTGAGCAGATGCGTTGGGGCGCCCGGCCGGAAGCACTCCCGGCACCGGGCGCGCGGCACACTGAGCGAGGCCCCAAGGGGGCGAACTGAGGCCTCACGATGCTGTCCCTTTCCTTGCTGCTTGTCGCGGCGATCGGAGTGATCGTCGGCCTGCGTTGGCGCGAGCAGACGCGGCGACGGCTGGGAGCCATCGAGTTGAGGCTCGCCATGGTCCAGGCGCAGCTCGACGGCATGACGCTTGCCGCCGACGCCGCTCGTGCGGCCCCGCCCGAACCGGAGGCGCCTCCTGCGACGGAGGCCCAGCCGCCTGCCGCGCCGGAGGAGGCGGTGTCCGCCGGTCCGGAAGGGGCGCCGGGCGAAGCCGCGCCACCGCCGGAGTCCATGCCACCGCAGGAACCGTCATCGCCGCCGGCGGCGCCGTGGGGCGCACCGACGACGCCGCAACCTGCCCGCGGTCTGGAGGAGCGGTTCGGCACGCGCTGGGTGGTGTGGGTCGGAGGGCTGGCGCTGGCGCTCGGTGGAGTCTTCCTGGTCCAGTACTCGATCGAGCAGGGCCTGCTCGGCCCGGCAGCGCGGATAGGGCTGGGGGCGCTGCTTGCCGCCGCGCTGATCGCCGGCGGCGAGTGGATGCGCCGGAGCGAGGCGCCCGGCAGCGCTGCCGCCCTGCCGGTTGCGCATATTCCGAGCATGCTCACCGCTGCCGGCACGGTCGTCGCCTATGCCACGGTCTATGCAGCCTTCGCGCTGTACGGCTTCATCGACGGCGGCGCCGCGTTCATCCTGCTTGGTGCGGTGGCGCTTGCCACTCTGGTCGCGGCGCTGCTGCATGGCCCCGCGCTGGCGGCCATGGGGGTGGTCGGCGCTTTCGTGACGCCGCTCCTGGTCAGCTCGCAACATCCCGCCTATTGGGCTCTGATACTCTATCTGTCGATTGTCACGGCAGCCGCCCTGGCGCTCGCCAGGGTGCGTTTGTGGCGCTGGCTCGCCGTCACGGCGATCGTCCTCAGCCTGTTGTGGATGCTGCTGAGCGTCATCGAGCCGGATCTTGATACGCTCGTGCCGTTCGGCGTCTACGCGCTCGCCGGATTCATCCTGGCGGGCCTGTTCGTGGTTTCTGGCTTCGCGCTCGGGCCGCAGCCCGCGCCAGGAAAGGTCGAGTTCGTCGCCTCGGGGGCGCTCGCCGCCTATGCCTTCGCCGCGGCGCTGATGGTGATCGCGCAGCACCATGACGGCTTTGTCCTTGCCATCTTCGCGGCCACCGTTGTCGGCACCTTGTGGATTGCCGGGAGAACGGATGCAGCGGCCGCTGCGGTACCGGCTGCTGCTGTGCTGACCAGCCTTGTCATCGGCGACTGGGCCCTGGAGGGACCTGTGGCCAGTGGCGTGGTTCCGGGTGGGCCGGTCGGCGTCTCCGTCGGTCCGACCACACTGGTCGACAATCAGGTGCACGTGGCGGTCGGCGCCGCCTTCGCGCTTCTGTTCGGCCTCGCCGGCCTCTATCGGCAGGGACACTCGGCGCGGCCGCTCGCCCCCGTCCTGTGGGCAGGGTCGGCCGTGTTTGCGCCGGTCGCTATTCTGGTGGCGCTGTATTACCGGCTGGCCAATTTCGAGCGGTCGATCCCGTTTGCGCTGGCCGCGCTCGCCCTCTCGCTGCTGTTTGCCTATGCCACCGATCGGCTGAGCAAGCGGGCGCCGGCTCCGGGGCAGGAGCTGGCCGCGGCGATCTTCGCCGCCGGCTCGGTTGCCGGGCTGGTGCTGACGCTGACCTTCGCGCTCGAGAAGGGCTGGCTGAGCGTGGCCTTCGCCCTCATGGCGCCCGGCGTCGCGTGGATCGCCAACCGCCGGCAATTGCCGGTGCTGCGCTGGCTGGTGGTGGCGCTGGCCGTGCTCGTCCTCGGTCGCATCGTCTACGAGCAGCAGCTTGTCGGCACCGATCTCGGCGCGACGCCCATATTCAACTGGCTGCTCTACAGCTACGGTGTGCCGGCGGTGTCCTTCTGGCTGGCCGGGTGGCTGCTGCGCCGGCAGGCCGACGACGTGCCGACCCGCACCGCCGAGACTTCAGCCATCCTCTACACGGTGCTGTTCTGCTTCTTCGAGATACGCCACTGGATGAACCACGGCGATATCTACGCTGCTGCGCCGCGTCTCGCGGAGACCGCGCTGCAGGTCTCGATCGGTCTGGCGCTCACAATCGGCCTGGAACGCATGCGCCGCGTTTCGCAGAGCATCGTGCACGACGTCGGTGCTCAGGTGCTGGCTGTGCTCAGCGCTTTCGGCATCGTCTTGCTGCTCGTCGACAATCCCTGGCTGGAATACGTCGACGTCGGCGGGCCGGTGGTGAACCTCATCCTCCTCGGCTACCTGCTGCCGGCAGTGCTGGTCGCGATCCTGGTGCGCGTGACGCGGCACACCCGGCCGCCCGGCTACCGCTGGACCG
Organism: uncultured Alphaproteobacteria bacterium; assembly: GCA_963785065.1. Classification (GTDB taxonomy): domain Bacteria; phylum Pseudomonadota; class Alphaproteobacteria; order Rhizobiales; family Kaistiaceae; genus CAVSRC01. Next base: position 101,618 of record CAWATX010000003.1, on the reverse strand, counting down.
CCGAGATTGCGGGCTTCGGCCTGGCCCTGGCCTATCTGACGCTGGAAGTGCGGCGGCTCTATCACGGAGCGGACATGCACGTTCCGATGACCGTCGGCGATGCGGAGCAATACACCTATTCGGCCGTCTGGCTCGCCTATGGCGTCGTGCTGCTGCTGGCCGGCATCCTCTTTCGCACCCAGTCCGTCCGGCTGGCCTCGGCAGCGGTCATCGCGATCACCGTTGCCAAGGTCTTCCTGGTGGACCTCAGCGGTCTCACCGGGATCTATCGGGCGCTTTCCTTCATCGTCCTCGGCCTGGTGCTGGTCGGCATCGGCTGGCTGTATCAGCGGCTCCTGTTCCCGTCGCGCGGGGCGCCGAACGCCGATACGTCCTCATAGGGGCGCGGGCAGGCGCGTGTACGCGGGCCGTGTCGGGCCTATTCGGCGGCGACGGCCAGATCGACCTTGAAGCCATAACGCGCCGGCAGCCCGAGCCGCTCGAAGGCGTCGATGCCGGCCTGGAGCTTGGCGCCGTCGATGGCCTTGAGCGGCTTGCGCAGGGGTCCGGACGGCATGCCGAGGACCCGCATCAGCGTCTTCACTGCCACCGGGTTCACCGCTGAATAGACGAAATGGAGCATGGGCAGGTTGGTCAGCCAGGCCTCGCGGCAGGCGAAGGCGTCTTCGCCGCTCTGCCACTTCTTGGAGATGACCGCCATCTCCCGCGGGATGAGGTTGCCGGTCATGTTGGCGGTGCCGTCGCCGCCGAGCGCCATGGTCGGGATGACCAGGCCGAGATTCGGCGAGCAGCAGCACATGATCGCCATGTCCGGCTTGGCGGCGCAGACCTGGGCGACCTGGCCGACGCGCGTCGTCGATTCCTTCAGCACCACCATGTTGGGGTGCTTGGCCAGCTTGAGGATGTCGGTCCAGTGCAGGTCGGTCTTCACCCGTGGCGGGTTGTTGTAGAAGCCGATCGGGAAATCCTCGGCATCGCAGACCTCCAGCGCATAGTCGACGATAGTGTCGTTGTCGGCGCAGATATAGGCGGGCGCCGCGATGATGGCCCCGTCGGCGCCTTCCGCCCTGGCGTAGCGGACATAGTCGATGGTGGTGGCCGTGTTGTTGCCGGTGCAGCCGTAATAGAACAGCATGCCGCCGGTCTTCATCGCAGCCGTGCGGCTGATGATCTCGCGCCGCTCCTCGGGCGAGAGCATCGACACCTCGCCGGTCGACCCCATGATCAGCACGGCCTCGGTGCCGTTCTCCGCGTGCCATTGCAGGAGGCTGCGGAAGCCCTCGTAGTCGATCGAGCCGTCCTCGTTCATCGGCGTGATGAGGGCGACGAACGAACCCTTCGGCTTGATGTGTGCCATGGCGGTTTCTCCAGAGATGTTGCCGGACCAGCCGCTCAGGCTGGCAGGCGCGGTGGGTCGCGCCGCGTTCAGTCGCGATTAGATCGTTTCCAGTGTGGGACGGCAAGACCATCTGGCGGGCCGTCGCCGGCCGGACGATCTTCGCGGCTGTGGGGCGTGGCCCTAAAGCTGCGGGCCGAACGAGGCGAGGTCGCGCTCGGCGCGGAAGACGTTCGAATAGAGGTTGGCGACCCACTGGCGCCCGTTCGAGGTCACCTGCAGATAGCGGATGGCGGTCTGGATGAAGGGCGAGATCATGTTCCAGTAGAACTGCGGGTAGCGCTCGACCAGATCGGCAGGGTTGGCATAGTCGAGCTGGCGGTTGAGGCCGGCCTCCTCGAATTCGTAATAGAGTGCATTGGCCTTGCGGATGTAGTGGGGGTCGCCGAGCTGGCCGATGAGGTCGGCGGCGCGCAACAGCCCCACCTCGTCGTCAATCGCGTCGAGATCGGCCGGCATGTTGCCGGGGAAGCGCGTGCCCTCGATGGCGCGGCAGATGCGATCGGCGTCGAGCAGTGCGATGTCGTCGAAGCGGTGCCTGACGAACAGCTTGGAGCGGTCGACGTGATAGGGCGTCAGCGCGGCGTCGGAAGCGCCGCGCGGCACCTGCACCCGGCGGCCTTCCTCGTCGACGATATAGCCGTCATCGTCGTCGCCGGGCAACAAGCCGCGCACATAGCCGATGTCGTGGAACAGGCAGGCGATGATCATGTGGGCGTAGTCGCTGGCCGGCATGTCGGAGCGCAGCGCCCGGCCGCGCAGGATGTCGTGGCCGGCGAGCGTCACCAGCATGGTGTGCTCGACGTTGTGATAGAGCGCGTCGCTGTTGCCGATGCATTCCAGCGCGATGCGGGCGACCGAGGGCACCAGCTCGACCAGCCGGCTTTCCGACTGGCCGTAGCGGCGCTTCATGTAGTCGGAGAGGAAGTGGCCAAGAGCGTCGGCGGTCAGTTCGGGGACGGTGATCATCGGCGTCGCCTCGAGGGGGCGGACGAGCCGCCGGAATGAGACTAAGTCCTACAGATGGCCCGAATTTTTCGCAATCGGATGATTTGGGGCCGATTTTTCGCCTGCTGCAGCCGGTTTTGCCTCCGTTTTGGGGGATTTCGGCCGTGTCGCGCCGTATTTCAGGAGATTGCAATTGTTTATGGGCGCGGTCGCCCGCCTGCGTCTATCTTGCGCGCGAGATTCGTCGAGGGGGGCATCAGCCTCGAGGTTTGCGTGCAGCGTGACTAGCGGGCAGGGGATCAAGGTCGGCGTCGTTGGTGTCGGCGCTTTCGGGCGCCATCATGTTCGCCATTTTGGCAAGCATCCGCAGGCCCGGCTGGTTGCCGTGGCGGATGTCGAGCGCGCCCGCGTAGAGGCGATCGTCGCCGGCACCGGGGCGGAGGCCTTCACCGACCATCGCGCCCTCATCGGCAAGGTCGATGCAGTGTCGATCGCGGTTCCCGCCGTCCATCATCGCGCAGTCGCTGCCGATTTTCTCGATGCCGGGGTGCATGTCTTCATCGAAAAGCCCATCGCCATCGACAGCGCCTCGGCCGAAGACCTGGTCGAGCGGGCCGAGCGGGTCGGCGTCGTCCTCCAGGTCGGGCACATCGAGCGCTTTTCGCCGGCGGTCACCGAGCTGGCAAGGCGCCTCACCGATCCGCGCCGCATCGCCGCGGTGCGCCGGACTGGCTGGTCCGGGCGGTCGGATGACGTCGACGTCGTCCTCGACCTGATGATCCACGACATCGACCTCGTGCTCAGCCTTGTCGACTCCCCGGTCACCTCGGTGGCGGCCAATGGCGCGGCCACGGTCAGCGCCCGGACCGACGAGGCGGAAGCGTGGCTGACCTTCGCCAATGGCTGCATCGCCACCCTGTCGGCCAGCCGCTCGGCGGCGGAGAATCGGCGCCAGCTGACGGTGACGGAGCCGGGTAGCGTCTATATCGCCGACCTTGCGGGGCCGGCGCTGGCCGTACGACGCCGTGTTTCGCACGCGGTGGCCGAGACGGTCCCACTTACCCCCCAAGACAATCTCGGCGCCGAGATTGCCGCCTTCCTCGACAGCATCGCCAAGGGTACGCCGCCTCTGGTTGATGGACGGGCGGGCGCCCAGGCGCTAGCCATTGCCGAGCGCATCCAGGCGGCGATTGCCGATGGTGCCGCGCCGGCCAGACGGAGTATGTAATTGAAATGAGTCCATCACGCCCGGCGCTTGCCGTCGCCGAGGAAACCCGCATCAACCTGTTCGACCTGCAGCGCCAGCGCGCGCGGCTGGAAAGCGACATCCGTCGCCGTATGGACGCCGTGCTCGCGCACGGCCAGTTCATCCTCGGCCCGGAAGTCACCCAGCTCGAGCAGAAGCTCGCCGCTTATGCCGGCGCCAGCCACGCCATCGGCGTGTCCAGCGGCCGCGATGCGCTGATGATCGCCATGATGGCGATGGGCGTGAAGCCGGGCGACGCCGTCTACGTGCCTGCCTTCACCTTTGCCGCCACCGCCGGCTCGGTGGTCTCGGTCGGTGCCACGCCGGTTTTCGTCGACGTCGACATGGCGACCTTCAACATGGATCCGGCCGATCTGGAGCGCGCCGTCGGCGAGACTCTGGAAGACGGCAATCTCAGGCCGAGCGTGGTCATGCCGGTCGATCTCTACGGCCTGCCGGCCGACTATGCGGCAATTGCGGCGGTCGCCGCCCGCCACGGCATGACGGTGCTCGCCGATGCGGCGCAAAGCTTCGGTGGCGCCTGCGGCAACAAGCGCGTCGGCGCGCTGGCGCCGATCAGCGCCACCAGCTTCTATCCGACCAAGCCGCTTGGCTGCTACGGCGATGGCGGCGCCATCCTGGCCGAGGTCGAAGAGCTTGCCGAGAAGGTGCGCATGATCCGCTCGCACGGCCGCGCCGGCGACGGCGACGAGGCCCATGTGCTCGGTCTCACCGGCCGGCTCGATTCGCTGCAGGCCGCGATCCTGCTCGCCAAGCTCGAAGTCTTCGACGAGGAGCTCGCGCGCCGCCGCGCCATCGCCGCGCGCTACACCGCCGCGCTTGCCGACGTGGTCGACGTGCCGCGCATTCCGGCGGGCTGCGATAGCGCCTTTGCGCTCTACACCATCCGCGTGGCGAAACGCGACGCCGTGCGCCAGCAGCTCGACGGCATGGGCGTCGGCACCGGCCTGTTCTACCGGCTGGCACTGCACCAGCACCCGGCCTTCCGCTCCTATGACGGACGCCGCCTGCCGGCGTCGGAGCGGCTGGCCAACGAGGTCCTCAGCCTGCCGATCCATCCCGACCTCACCGATGGCGAGGTCGACCGGGTCATTGCCGCGGTCCGCGCAGCGGTCGCCTGAAAACGGGCATTTGCTGCACCGCAGATGCGGGGCCTACGCGCCTCGTGGGTCCCGGTTCAGCAGCGCATCATTGCATGCTGCGCTGCGCCCGGGATACGGTTGCGACCGGGTACCTGGTTGACCGCGGCACCACGGCGTCCCATCCTGTCGGTCCTGCCAAGAACCCAATCATGACTCTCGAGGAGGATCGGCCATGCAGATGGTCACGGCTCATGGGGCACGCATGCCCGTCATTGGCTACGGAACCTTTCGCGCTGCCGGCGAGGATTGCGCCCGTGGTGTCGCCGAGGCGCTGAAGGCCGGCTATCGCGCCGTCGACACGGCCGCCGGCTACAACAATGAGGACAAGGTGGCGGAGGGCATCCGCGCCTCCGGCGTCAAGCGTGAGGACATCTTCATCACCACCAAGGTGCCGCCGGAGCAGGCGGAGGCGAGCGCCTTCAGGGCGACCGTGGAGCGCAGCCTCAAGCTGCTCGACGTCGACCAGCTCGACCTCCTGCTCATCCACTGGCCGAGCAAGACGGTCCCGATTGCCGATACCATCGCCTCGCTCAATGCCTGCAAGGCCGCGGGCTGGACCCGGCACATCGGCGTGTCGAACTTCACCGTCAGGCTGCTCGGGGAGGCATGGGCGGCAACCGAGGCGCCGCTGGTCACCAATCAGTGCGAGTACCACCCCTATCTCAACCAGGACGCGCTGATGGCGGCCTGCCGTGAACACGGCATGATCTTCACCGCCTATTCGCCGATCGCGCGCGGCGCCGTGCTCAAGGATCCGGTGATCGAGCGCATCGCTAGGACGAAAGGCGTGACGCCGGCCCAGGTGGTGCTGCGCTGGGACATCCAGCAGGAGAACGTCGTCACCATCCCCAAGAGCGTGACGCCGGAGCGCATCCGCACCAATTTCGACGTCTTCACCTTCACGCTCGACGGCTCCGAGATGGCGGAGATCACCGCCCTGTCGCGGACGCACAAGCTGCGCGTCGCCAATCCGTCGGTGGCGCCGGTCTGGGACGACTGAAGGCCCTAGCGGTTGACCGTCATGAACGGGAACAGCACGATCCGGCGCTTGCCGCGACGCGTCGTGGTCTTGCCGGGCGATGCCGTTGAACTGGCCGCCATCCGCGGGCCGCCAACCGAACCGGTGATCTGGACGATCGTGTTGCCCATGTTCTCGCGCTGCACCAGGCTCCACAGGACGGCGGCGTTGTTCACCGAAATGCGCACGCAGCCGTGCGAGCGGGCGCTGCCGAGACCGCGCTCATAGGTGCCGTGCACGGCGTCGCCGCTGCCGGTGAAGAAGATCGAATAGGGCATCGGCGCGTTGTCGTATTCTACGCTGCGATGGTTCCGGTCCATGCGGAACGGCCGGAAGGTGCCGTTCGGCGTGTCGTAGCCGGGCTTCCCGGTCGACACCGGCCATACGTAACGCTGCTTGCCGTCGACCGTGACGGTCATGCGCTGGGTGGATTTGTTGACGTTGATGAGGATATCGGCGCTGGCCGGCTGGCCGAACACCAGCGTCGCAACGCAGGCCCCGGCCAATAACCCAATAAAACGGTTGGTTCGCATGGTCATTCCCCATTTTCACCCGGCGCAAACCTAAGCGCCAGTTTCCAGCTAACTATGAACTGGCAGATTCTGCCGATATTGCAACCACCGGCGGCTCACGATTTGCTGAACAACGGCTACGGGCGACTGCTTCCGAAGCCCGACGGTTCAGCCTGGCGCCTGGCGACCTAGCGACCGAAGACCTGGTTCCACAGGTGCCGGGCGTTGGCGAGCTGGTCGTTGGCCAGCCGGCCGAGCACGTCCCAGTTGACCACCTGTTGCTTGACCAGGAGGCCCGCGACCGGGTCGCGCGGCACCATGGAGTCGTGAATGAACGCCGCGCCGATGGTGTGGGCGATCCCGATGATGATGCCCTGGATCAGACGCATTGCGAGGCTCCGCCGCTCGGATCGATTGCCGGCTTGCCGCCAAGTGTGAGCCAGAACGGGGGTTTCGTGAAGGGGCAGCCGGTCGCAGTTGTGCCGGGCGCTTGTCACCGGCAGGACCGGCCAGTATCACGGTCCGCCTCGCAACGGGGCCGGCCATGCAGCGCATCGTCATCATCGGCCGCTCGGGCTCGGGCAAGTCGACGCTGGCGCGCGCGCTAGGAGAGCGCCTCGGCCTGCCTGTGACGCATCTCGATGCGCTCTACTGGCAACCCGGCTGGAAGCCGACCCCCGACCGGGCCGCGTTCGATGCGCGCGTGCTGGCGGTCGTCGCCGGCGAACGCTGGATCATCGACGGCGGCTATTCGACGACGCTGCTCGAGCGGCTGCACCGCGCCGACACGGTGGTGGTGATGATGGCGCCGCTGGCCCTGTGCTATTTCCGGGTTCTGTGGCGCGTCGTCACCTTCCGTGGCGTCAGCCGACCGGACATGGCGCCCGGTTGCCCGGAGAAGGTCGACCTCGAATTCCTGCACTACATCTGGGACTACCGTCGCAAGACCCTGCCAAGAGTGGAGGCCATGATCGCGACGCATTTCGCCGGGACGCCGGTGCGCCTGTCGAGCCCGCGTGACATCGCAGCCTTCCTGGCGACCGTGGACGGCGATCAGCCGAGGATCGCCCCGACCCCGCGCCACACCACATAGACGCCGACGACGCCGACGATGACGGCGAAGGCGGTCGCAAGCCAGCGGCGCTGGCCGGCGAGGCGGCGCGCTGCCGCCGTGCCCGCGAAACCGCCAAGCGCGCCGCCGACGAGCAGCAGGAGCACGATCCACCAGTCGACCAGGCCGGAGAGCGCATAGTTGGCCGCTGTGGTGGCGCCGAAGGTGGTCACCGAGACCAGCGAGGAGCCGATGGCGTTGATCAGCGGCATGCCGGTCGCCATCACCAGGCCGGGAACGATCAGGAAGCCGCCGCCGATGCCGAAGAAGCCGGAGAGGAAGCCGGTGGCGAGCGCGGCGGCAGCGAGACGGGGAACGAGGCGCCCGGCGCTGGCGCGGTTGAGCTGCACCTCGGGATGTCCGGCGGCTGGCGGCCGGCGCACCATGGAGACGGCGATGACGATCATGACGACGCCGAACAGCGCCAGCAGGTGGTTGCCGTCGATCGCCTTGCCCACCGTCGAGCCGATGGCGGCGCCGGCGATGCCGAAGAGGGCGTAGGTGACGGCGCAGGCCGCCTTGACGCTGCCCGCGCGCCAGTGGCTGAACAGATTGACCGCGGCATTGGCGGCCACCGCCAGCGCACTGGTGCCGATGGCGATATGCGGGCTCTTCACCCCGACCACATAGACCAGCAGCGGCACGGCCAGCACCGAGCCGCCACCGCCGATGAGGCCGAGCGAGAATCCGACAAGGCTGCCGGAGAGAACCGCCAGCACGTCCTGAGTAAATGTCATCCAGAGATAAGGACGCGCCGTTCGACCCTGAGGTCCGGCACGCCGCCTTCCGTTCCAGCGTTGATGGGCGGTGTCAGCCGCAGATGGTCTGGAAGCCGGCGCGCTTCCAGCCGAAAATGCCGCCGACCAGATTGTAGGCGTTGCCGTTGGTCAGCGAGGCCAGGGCCCTGCCGTTGACCTTGGTGCGGTTGCCTGAGGCGCAATGGAAGACCACGGGCCGGTCCTGGGGAAGGTTGGCGGGCTTGCCGCGCGCCAACTCCGAAAGGGGGAGTTCGACGGCGCCGGGAATCCGTTCCGCCGCCATCTCGTAGCGCTCGCGGACGTCGACAAGGACGGCGTTGTTCTCGATCAGGTCATGTGCCTCAACGGCGTTGATGTCTTTCAGCATGTGGCTTTCCTCTTGCCGGGGGAGGCCGGCGGGTTGCAGAACACGGACTTCAGCATGGACAGGAACGGCGCCACCTTGGGGTGGTCGATCTTGTAGTGCAGGGTCTGGCCGTCGCGCCGGAAGGTGATGAGCCCGTCCTCGCGCATCAGGGCCAAGTGCTGGGACGCCGCCGACTGGCTCAGGCCAACGCTGTCGGCCAGTGCCCCGACGCTCATCTCGCCGGCATCGGCCAGATGGCACAGCAGCAACAAGCGCCGCTCGTTGGAGAGCAGCTTCATCATGTGGGAGGCTTCCTCGGCCTTGTTGGCGAGGTCGCCGAAATCGGCGGTGAGCGGTGCTTGCATCGTCATCCTGTCCATTAGCATTGACTAATTTAGGAGGCACTAATATATAAGTCAAGACTTGGAACAACTCGAAAATGGAGTCCCCCATGACCGCCCCGGCGAATCCGCAGGTTCGCGCCTTTTTCGACCCGGCGACCAACACGGTCAGCTACCTCATCACCGACCCTGAGACCAAGCACGCGGCGATCGTCGACCCGGTGCTCGACTATGATCAGCGCACTGGCAAGGCCGACACTCATTCCGCCGACGCCATCCTCAAGGCGGTGGAGGAGGCGGGCGTCACCGTCGATTGGGTGCTTGAGACCCACGCCCATGCCGACCATCTGTCCGGCGCCCCTTATGTGAAGCTCAAGACCGGCGCCAAGGTCGGCATCGGCGAGCACATCCGCGAGGTGCAGAAGATCTTCCGTCCGGTGTTCAACGCCACCGACGTCTCCGGCGACGGCAGCGAGTTCGATCACCTGTTCGCCGAGGGCGAGCACTTTGCGATCGGCAATCTCGACGCCACTATCCTGCACACGCCCGGCCACACCCCGGCCTGTGTCTCCTATGTGGTCGGCAACGCCGTCTTCGTCGGCGATACGCTGTTCATGCCCGATTACGGCACCGCCCGCGCCGACTTCCCCGGCGGCGACGCGCGCACGCTCTACCGCTCGATCGAGAAGCTTCTGGCGCTGCCCGACGAGACGCGCATCTTCGTCTGCCACGACTATCTGCCCGAGGGCCGCAAGGACTACGCTTGGGAAACGACCATCGGCGAGGAGCGCAAGAACGTGCAACTCGACGGCGTCAGCGAGGACCAGTTCGTCGCATGGCGCGAGGGTCGCGATGCCAAGCTGGCGGCGCCGCTCCTGCTCTTGCCGTCGATCCAGACCAACATCCGCGCCGGCAAGCTGCCGCCACCCGACGCCAACGGCGTCTCCTACATCAAGATCCCGGTGAAGCTGGCGAGCTGACGCCTGACATCACGTGACCGGGGCGACGAGCGTGCGGTTGCGCCCCGGCGTGACTCGTCCCGGCCAAAGGTGCTAGAAGCCCCGCTTTGCCGCCTGCTGCGGTGCAACAACGGCTCTTTGTCTTGGACTCTGCCACGTCCAGCACGGCGACGCAGAACGGCGCCGACCCCTCATTGCCGACGGCCGGCTTCTGGGCACTCACCGTCGGTTCCATCGGGATCGTCTACGGCGACATCGGCACCAGCCCGATCTATGCCTTCCGCGAGGCGATGCAGGCCGCCGCGGTCGGCGGCGTCGTCGATCGCGCCAGCGTGCTCGGCGTCCTGTCGCTGATCTTCTGGTCGCTCATCATCGTCGTCACGCTGAAATACGTGCTGATCCTGACGCGCGCCGACAACCGCGGGGAGGGTGGCACCTTCGCGCTCATGGCCCTCGCCCAGGAATTGTTCAAGCGCGCGGCACCGCTCATCGTCGTGCTCGGCGTGACTGCGGCGGCGCTGTTCTACGGCAATGCCATCATCACGCCGGCGCTGTCGGTGCTCTCCGCCGTCGAGGGCCTGGAAGTGGTCGAGCCGGTGCTGCAATCCTCGGTGCTGCCGCTGACCTTCGTCATCCTGATTGCGCTCTTCCTCGTCCAGTCGCGCGGCACCCACCGCGTGGCGGCGCTCTTCGGGCCGGTGAGTGCCGTATGGTTCGTGGTACTCGCCGGTGCCGGCATCGTGCCGATCGTCCGCTATCCGGTGGTACTGCTTGCCCTCAACCCGTTCTATGCGGCCGAGTTCCTGTTCGCCCACGAACTGGTCAGCCTGGTGACCCTGGGCGCCGTCTTCCTCGCCGTCACCGGCGCCGAGGCGCTCTATGCCGATCTCGGCCATTTCGGACGGCGGCCCATCCAGGTCGCCTGGCTCGGTCTCGTGCTGCCGGCGCTGGTCATCAACTATTTCGGCCAGGGCGCGCTGGTGCTGGCCCTCCCCAAGACGGTCAGCAACCCATTCTTCCTGCTCTATCCCGATTGGGCGCGGCTGCCGGTGGTCATCCTGGCGACAGCGGCCACGGTCATCGCCAGCCAGGCGGTGATCACCGGCACCTACTCGATGAGCCGTCAGGCGGTTCAGCTTGGCCTGCTGCCGCGGCTGGATGTCCGCCACACGTCGGAGGCCCATCCCGGCCAGATCTTCGTGCCACGGGTTAACACCTTTCTGCTCATCGGCGTGCTGCTGCTGGTCGGCCTGTTCCGCTCATCCGGTGCACTCGCCGGCGCCTACGGCATTGCGGTCACCGGCACCATGGTGGTCACGGCGCTGCTCGCCTTCATCGTCATCTGGCGGGCGTGGCAATGGCACCTGCTCGCCGCCGCGGCGCTGGTCCTGCCGTTCCTGGTGGTCGACGTCGCCTTCCTGGTCGCCAACCTCCTCAAGATCATGTCCGGCGGCTGGGTGCCGGTGCTGCTCGCTGCCGGGCTGATGATCGTCATGCTCACCTGGCGCCGCGGCAACCATGTGCTGTTCGCCAAGACGCGCCGGCTGGAGGTGCCGCTCACCGATCTGGTCGACAAGCTCGAGGCCGACCCGCCGCCGCGCATCGCCGGCACGGCGATCTTCCTCACCAGCGATCCGGACTCGACGCCGACGGCGCTGCTCCACAGCCTCAAGCACTTCCATGTGCTGCATGAGCTGAACGTCATCCTGACGGTCGTCATGGACGACCGGCCGCGGGTGCCAGCCAAGGAGCGTACGGCGCTCGAACAGGTCTCGGCGTCCTTCCTGCGCATCACCGTGCGCTTCGGCTTCACCGAGGCGCCGAACCTGCCGCGCACGCTGTCGCGCATCAAGGACGAGGCCTTCTCCTACGACGTGATGAAGACCACCTTCTTCCTGTCGCGGCGCTCGCTGAAAGCCTCGAAGAAGTCCGGCCTGCCGCTGTGGCAGGACAGGATATTCATCCCGCTGGCGCGCAACGCCGACGATGCCTCCAGCTATTTCGGCCTGCCCACCGATCGCGTCGTCGAGATCGGCACCCAGGTTACCATCTGAGGCGCCCGCCTCAGAGATAGAAGCTCGGCAGGAAGAGGATCAGCACGCCCTGGATCTCCAGGCGGCCGAGGATCATCGCGGCCGACAGCAGCATCTTGCTCGTGTCCGACAGGCTGGCGAAATTGCCGGCGGGGCCGATGATCGGGCCGATGCCCGGGCCGGCATTGGCCATGCACTCCGATACTGCCGACATGGCGGTTTCCATGTCGAGCCCGGTGAGCGCCACGGCCAGCGACAGGACCGCGAAGGTTGCCAGGTAGAGGAAGGCGAAGGTGCCGACCGAGCCGACCTCGTCATCGCTGAGCACCTTGCCGCCGTAGTGGATGGGCGAGGTGCGGTGCGGGTGGATCATGTGCATCACATGCTGCTTGGCAATGCGGTAGAGCACCATCAGCCGCATCGTCTTGAGGCCGCCGGCGGTCGAGCCCGTGCAGCCGCCGGGAAAGGTGAACAGCACGAAGCTGACCGCTACGAACGGGCCCCATTTGAGATAGTCGGTCGAGGCGAAACCGGTCGTGGTCACCACCGAGGTGATGTTGAACGCCGCTTCGGTCAGCGCGGAAAAGAAGGGAAGCTGCCCGGTCAGCCACACATAGAGGGTGACCAAAACCGTGAAGACCACGAGCATCCCCAGGAAGACCGGGATCTGCGGGTCGATGCGCTCGCGCCAGCTTCCCGGCCTGAGCACCCTTAGATAGGCGATCATCGGCAGGGCACCGGAGATCATGAAGACCACGCCTGCCCATTCCAGCGCCGGGCTGTGGAAATAGCCGAAGGAGGCGTCGTGGGTGGCGTAACCGGCGGTCGGCAGCGTCGTCAGCGCATAGTTGAGCGCGTCGAAGGGCGACATGCCGAGCGCCCAGTAGGTGAGCGTACAGGCGACCGTCAGCGCGACGTAGACCCGGCCCACCAGCCCGGCGACGTGGCCCGCCTTGGGGATCACGTCCTCCGAACGGTCGGAGGATTCCATGCGGAAAAGCTGCATGCCGCCGATCCTCAGGAACGGCAGGATGATGATCGCCAGCCCGATGATGCCAAGCCCGCCCAGCCATTGGACGGTCGAACGCCACAGCAGGATCGAAGCCGGTGTGGTGTCGAGGCCGGTCATCACGGTCGATCCGGTGGTGGTGAAGCCGGAAACCATCTCGAAATAGGCATCGACGAAATTGAGGCCGATCGGGTGCGCCATGAGCGGCAGGGCGGCGAAGGCGGGAACCACGAACCAGGATACGGAGGTCAGGAAGGCGGCGTCGCGGAAGCGCAGCTCGAAGGCGCGACCCTTGGTGGTGAGGATGCAGGCGCCCGCCACGGTCGCGGTAATCGCGGCGCTGATCCAGAAATCCTTCGCCCCGGCGTCGGCGTCGGCGATCGCCACCAGCGCCATCAGCACCTCGCCGCCGGCGGTTATCAGCAGGATCCAGCCGAGGGCGAGCACGGCTGGCCAGATCTTCGGCAACATGCGTTCACCTGCCGGCGCGGCGCGGGGGAGGCCATGGTTTCTGCGGGCGCCGGCTGGCCGCTATGAACAGTTTGCGCCGGTTGTGCAAGCCCTTTTCGACCTGTGGAAAAGACCTCCCGCCGCATTTGACGCGGCCCCATGGGGCGGCGACTGTCAGGCCATGACCCTGCATCTCATCAAGCTCTGCGTCGGCTGCGATTCGATCGACGACCTCACCGAATGGATCACCATGCGCATGGCGGAGAAGCGCCGCGCCGGCGAGCCACTGGAGCACCATCACGTCACCCGCATGGTGCCCAAGCAGGTCGTCGAATTGCTCGACGGCGGCTCGCTCTACTGGGTCATCAAGGGCAATGTGCAGGCCCGCCAGCGGCTTCTCGATATCCGCCCCTTTGTCGACAAAGAGGGCATCGGTCGCTGCCGGCTGGTGCTGGAGCCTAAGGTCGTGGCGACCGAATGGCAGCCGAAGCGGCCCTTTCAGGGCTGGCGCTATTTCCCTGCCAAGGACGCGCCGCCGGACCTGAGAAGGGGCCGCGCCAGCGGCCTGCCGCCGGAATTCTTTGCCGAACTGGCCGCGCTCGGCCTGCGCTGAGCGGCCGGCGTTAGGCTTAACCGGCGGTATGCCGCCGTTCCGGCCCGCCGTTGACGAAATATTGGCTCTTTTGGTGCATTTTCGCGCGGACTACCAGCTTCGGCTCGATCTCTGGAACGGCGCGCGTCTATGGCCACAGCCCTGCCGGCAGCAAATTCTCCAGCCCACGTCATCGTTCTCGGCAACGAGAAGGGCGGCTCCGGCAAGTCGACACTTGCCATGCACATCATCGTCGCCTTGCTCAAGGCCGGCTGCCGGGTTGCCTCCATCGACACCGACAGCCGCCAGCTCTCGCTCACCCGCTACCTCGAGAATCGCGACCGCTGGGCCCGGCACAGCGGCGTGGCGCTGGAACTGCCGAGCCATTTCTCGGTCAAGCTCGGCGAGGGCGAGCGCATCCGCGATATCGAGGCCAGCGAATTCGCCGATTTCACCGAGATCGTCGACAGGCTCGGCGAGACCGTGGATTTCGTCGTCATCGATACGCCGGCCAACGATTCCTACCGCATGCGGCTCAGCCACGCGCTCGCCGATACGCTGGTGACGCCGGTCAATGACAGCTTCGTCGATCTCGACGTGCTTGGCCGTGTCGAAGGCGCACCGCTTTCGGTCACCGGCCTCAGCCAGTACGCCCAACTGGTCGAGGAAGTGCGCGGCAAGCGCCTGACCAGCATGCCGCACGCGACCGACTGGATCGTGGTGCGCAATCGCCTGGCGATGCTGTCGAGCCGCAATCAGCGCCATGTGATCGAGGGGCTCGAGCTGCTTGCCGAACGCCTCGGCTTCCGGCTCGCCCACGGTATTTCCGAGCGCGTCGTCTTCCGCGAGTTCTTCCCGGTGGGGTTGACCGCCTTCGATCCGTTCGAGCGCGCCATCCTCGGCCACCGGCCAACCATGTCGCATGTGGCCGCCCGCGCCGAAATCCGCGAGCTGATCGATTGCCTGCGCCTGCCGATGCCGGCACCGGCGACCGCGCCGCTGGCGGAGGAGGCCGTGCCGCCGCTGCCGTTTGTTCCCGCCGCTGAGCCGGTGTTCTAGAGCCTTTCGCGGCCAGATGGAACCATTCCGACGGAGCGATTTTGCGACAGGATCAAGCCGGCGGGTGAAGGACGTACCCGGGGTACGGCCGAGACCGACGGCGAAGATAATGGTGCAAAAGCGCCCGTCCCTTCGGGTTTCCGACCGGCGGGCGCCCGACGCCGATCCCGGCTCGACCGATGCCCCACATCGCCCTTCGCCGGTCTCGACGCCGGATCGCTCCGCCGGTCGAGAAACGGAATTGATCCCATCTGGCCGTGAAAGGCTCTTAGCGCACCTGCCATCTTTTCGCGTCAAATCCCCCAATGGTGGGATTACGCGTGCATTCTAGAATTGGATAAGGATTCGAGGATGCGCGAGGTGCGAAGGTTCCAACCTGCCCACGTCATTGTTCTCGGCAACGAGAAGGGGGGCTCGGGCAAGTCGACGACGGCCATGCATGTCATCGTTGCCCTGCTGATGAGCGGGGCGCGCGTCGCATCGATCGATACCGACGGCCGCCAGCGCTCGCTCACCCGCTATGTCGAGAACCGTGCCGCCTGGGCCAGGAAGACCGGGCTGCCGCTCGAGGTGCCGATCCATTTCACCGTGCCGCCGGCCGAGGGCGAGCGCATCTCCGAGATGCAGGATCGCGAGTTCCGCGCCTTCGCCGAGGCGGTCAGCCGCACCGAATACGGCTTCGACTACGTCGTCATCGATACGCCCGGCCACAACACCTATCTGATGCGCGTCAGCCACGCCATGGCCGACACCCTGATCACGCCGATCAACGACAGCTTCGTCGATTTCGACGTGCTCGGCCGCGTCGATGCCGACACGCTGGAGGTCCTCGGCCCCAGCCACTATGCCGAGCTGGTGGCCGAATCGCTGCGCCAGCGGCGCCTGGTCGACGACCGGGAGAGCGACTGGGTGGTGGTGCGCAACCGCCAGACGCCGCTTGCCAGCCGCAACCGGCGCAATATCGAGCGCGGCCTCAAGCAGCTGTCGGCAATGGCCGGTTTCCGGCTCGCCGACGGCATCTCGGAGCGCGTCATCTTCCGCGAGCTGTTTCCCTGCGGGCTGACCGCGCTGGACGCCTTCGGCGCCGACGGCGGCGAAAGCGAGCCGACGCTCTCCCACATCTCGGCGCGCAACGAGGTCCGCAACCTGCTCGACACGCTCAATCTTCCCGCCTTGCGGCCGCGGCGGCCGCCGGTGCCCTCCGGCCCGACGGGCAAGAGCGGCGGGCGTTTGCCCCCGGACGGCGACGGACAGTTGCGCGGCGCCCTGTGAGCGCCACATGATAGGCGTTCGATAGGCTCCAGGGAGCCGCTCGGGAGCCACGCCGATGGCGGCAGACGACAAAAAGAAGACCCACGCGCCGGTGCGCCGCGACGACGGGCAGGTTGCCGGGTCGCGGTCGCGGCCGCAGGAGATCGACGCTTTCCTGGCTCAGGCACGGACCATGGCGCCGGCCGAGACCGCCGGCGGGCGCGGGCGGCTGATCTTTGCCCTGGATGCCACCATGAGCCGCCAGCCGACCTGGGACACCGCGCTCAGGCTGCAGGCGGAGATGTTCGAAGAGGCTGCCAAGATCGGCGGCCTCGACATCCAGCTGGTCTACTACCGCGGGTTCAACGAGTGCCGCTCCAGCCACTGGGTCGGCAATGCACGCGCCCTGCGCGACCTGATGACCACCATCGATTGCCGCGGCGGCCATACCCAGATCGGCCGCATCCTCAAGCACGCGCGCAAGGAGACGGGCAGGAAGCGGGTCAATGTGCTGGTCTTCGTCGGCGATGCGATGGAGGAGAAGATCGATGACCTTGCCGCTGCCGCCGGCGAGCTTGGCATGCTGGGGCTCAAGGTGTTCATCTTCCAGGAGGGGCGCGATCCCTCGGCCGAGCGTGCCTTCCGCGAGATCGCGCGGCTTTCCGGTGGTGCTTATGCGCGTTTCGATGTCAGCGCTGCGGGGCAGCTGGCCGAGCTGCTCAGGGCCGCCGCCGTCTATGCCGCCGGCGGCATGAAGGCGCTGGCCAAGGGCGGCGCCGGCGCCCAGCTGCTCCTCAAGCAGATGCGCTGACGGGCGGCGAACATGGCCTATTTCGGCCTCGGCCTCATCGTCCTCGCCATCCTGGCGGTGCTGGCGCGCGCCTTCGTCGCGGCCGACGTCCGCGCTCTGGTGCGGGCGATCCGCTACATCACCGGCGGTTTGCTGATGGCGGTCGGCGTGGCGCTGGCCTTTGCCGAGCGCTGGGGCATCGGCGTCATCCTTCTCTCGGCCGGCCTGTCGGTGGTGGCGACCGGCCGCATTGGGCCGCTCGATCTCGGCGGCCACGGCCGCCGTTCGCCGGGCTCGACCTCGACGGTCAGGTCACGCTTCCTGGAGATGACCCTCGACCACGACAGCGGCGCCATGCGCGGTCAGGTACGCACCGGCCATTTTGCCGGTCGCGAACTCGATGCTCTGGACGATAAGGATCTGCTCGATCTCGCGCACGAGATCGGCGGCGATGCGGAGAGTGCGGCGCTATTCGAAGCTTATCTCGACCGCCGGATGCCCGGCTGGCGTGACCACGTCGAGACTGATCAGGCAGCGGGGACGCGCGGCCCGGCGGATGCGGGCACCATGACTGATGAGGAGGCCTATCAGGTCCTTGGCCTTGCGCCCGGTGCCGGCGATCGGGAAATCAGGGCGGCCCACCGCCGGCTCATGATGCGCATGCACCCCGACCAAGGCGGCTCGACGTTCCTGGCGGCGAAAATCAACCAGGCTAAGGACAGGCTTCTCGGCAAACATCGCTAAGTCCCGCTACTCTGAACACAATCGGACCCCTTGCGAACGCGTTATCCTGTCAGTTGCTGATTGCCAGACACTTAAAATCGCGTCTGGTCAGATAGGCGCATGCGGCGCGCGCCTTGTTCCTGTTGGCAAACCCCGCGAAACGGGCACGATAAAGCGTGGTGTCGCCGACGGTCACCGGCTCGGTATAGGGCGAGGCGCTGGCGAGCACGGCGGACCCCTTGGACAGCGCCAGGTCGAGAATGTCCTCGGCCGACGACTGGGTCGGGGTGGCGGCAAGCTGGATCTTCCAGCCGCTGACCACGGTGCCGGGAGAGGCGGCGGCGTTGGAATCGTCTTCGCTGGAGGCGTCGCCCTGGTCGACCGGCTGGGCGTCGGTCTGGTCAGCGGCGTCGAGGGCGAAGATCGAGTTGGCTCCGATCAGCGAGGCGATATTGGTGGCGGGCTTGGCCGGTTGATTGGCCGGCGCTGCCGGCAGGGCATCGGCCACGGCGGTTGCCGGTGCGGGCGTGGCGGCGGCGGGCGCGGCTGCATCGCCGATGGAGGCGGTGTTCGCCTCGTCGAGCGCCGGGCGCGGCTGCGGTATCGGCAAGTCCTTGGGATCGATGCTGGCGACGGCCCGCGTGGCGCCGCCGACGGAGGCGACCTGCGCGCCGGTCGACGACTTGGGCAGGTAGGTGGCGATCAGCTGGGCCATGTGGTTGTCGCGCCAGCGGCTGGTCTCGCCGCCAAGCACGACGCCGACGATCTTGTGGCCGCCGCGCGAGACCGAGCTCACCAGATTGAAGCCCGAGGCGCGCGTATAGCCCGTCTTGATGCCGTTCACCCCCGCGACCCGGCCGAGCAGATGGTCGTGATTGCGAATGCTGCGGCCCTTCCAGACGAAGCTCGGGGTCGAGAAATAGGAGAAATATTCGGGGTGATGCTCCTGCAGCGCGCGGCCGAGCGTGGCCATGTCGCGGGCCGTGGTCATCTGGCTGCCGTTGGGCAGGCCGGAGGCGTTGCGGAAGGTGGTGCGCGACATGCCGAGCTGGTGCGCTTTCTCGGTCATCTTGCGGGCGAAGGCCGGTTCGCTGCCGCCGCCGAGATACTCGCCGATCGCGCAGGCGACGTCGTTGGCCGATTTGGTCACGATCGCCAGGATGGCGTCACGCGAGCTGATCGACTCGCCGGGCTTCAATCCAAGCTTGGACGGGGCCTGGCCGGAACAGTGGGCGGAAACCTTGATGCGGGCGTTGAGCGACGTCCTGTGCGCTTCGAGGGCGTCGAAGAGCAGGTAGAGCGTCATCATCTTGGTGAGCGAGGCCGGATAACGCTTGGCGTCGGCGGCCTGCGAATAAAGCACTTTGCCGGTCTTGGCATCGACGATGATGGCCGAATCCGGAGCAGCCGCTGCCGTCTGCGGAATGGCGCTGACCGCCATCGCCACCAGACAGGCCGCTGCAATCAGTTTCGGTCTCATCGCCCCGCGTGCTAGCCCACTGATTCGCGTCGCCATAAGGTACCCGTCCCGCACCGACGCGGACAAGCGCGCCGGAAAGCATCTCTTGAAGCCGCCCTTTGCCGGTCGGTTGTCTGTCCGGGGCGAGTGCACCGACCGCTTGCAGTGCGGTCGTCCGGTGCCCGCGAAACCCGGTAACCCCTCCGGTGGCCTCGTTTTGCGCCTGCTCAAGCAGGCATCACCGCTCCGAACAGTATGAAAGGGGCGTTACCTTTCGGTAAAGTCCTAATCGACCGCGGCCCGGAATCCCACGGCAAATCTCGTTGTGCACTGCACAAATTTGCCTTGACACCTATGTTGCAGTGCACATATTCGGCTTTCCAGAGAATGGGACGCCGGCCGCCCGCAGGGGCGCGGCAAGCTTGGGAAAAACGACAATGAGCGCGTTCGACATTCAGGGTTTCGGCAAGGACAACATGGACGTGGCGCTGAAGAGCGCCGATGCGGTGAGCAAGGGCGTGCAGGCCATGGCGGTCGAGGCCATAGACTATTCCCGGCGCAGCCTGGATGCGGGCGGGGCGGCGGTCGAGAAGCTGTTCGCCGCCAAAAGCCTGGATACGGCCGTCGCGGCCCAGTCGGAGATCGTGCGCACGGCCTACCAGGACTATGTCGGCCAGATCGCCCGCATGAGCGAGATCGCCATGGACACGGCCAAGAATGCTTTCGGGCCCTACGAGGCGCTGCTCGGCAAGTTCGGAAAATAACTAATACCCGGGCGCGCCCGGGTATTAGTGCGATGAAAAGAGGCCCGGCGGCGACGCCGGGCCTCTTTTGTGGGCAGAGCCGGGGCGAGGCTTCACATGGCCACTTTCGGACCTACATATCGTCCGTTCCCTTTTCCCGTCCGGCGGCCTGATCACACCAGAAGAAGCGCGCGGCCTAACGACAATTTGATCGTTGACGGCACGCGCGGTTTGTCGGCAGGATTTCGTCCTGAGAGTACCTACAGTCGGACGCGATATGAGCAACGAGAATTGTCGCCCCGATAACGACGGTGGCGATGCCGGTACGAGCATTGTCACCAAGACCCGGCCGAAGACCAAGAGGCCGAGTCTCTATCGAGTGCTGATCCTCAATGACGACTACACGCCGATGGAGTTCGTCGTGCACGTGTTGGAGAGGTTCTTTCAGAAGGGACGGGAGGAGGCGACCCAGATCATGCTGCATGTGCATCAGCATGGGGTCGGAGAGTGCGGCGTCTATACCTACGAGGTGGCCGAGACCAAGGTCACACAAGTGATGGATTTCGCACGCAAGCATCAGCATCCGCTACAATGCGTGATGGAAAAGAAGTGAGGTCGTCAGGTGCCGTCATTCTCCCGCAGTCTTGAGAAGGCCCTTCATCAGGCGCTGGCTCTCGCCGGCGAGCGCCATCAGGAATATGCCACGCTGGAACATCTGTTGCTGGCGCTGATCGACGATCAGGACGCCGCCGCGGTGATGCGTGCCTGCAACGTCGATCTCGACGTGCTGCGGCGCAGCCTGGTCGAATATATCGACACGGAGCTGGCCAATCTGGCGACCGGCTCGGGCGAGGATTCCAAACCCACCGCCGGCTTCCAGCGGGTCATCCAGCGCGCCGTCATCCATGTGCAGTCGTCCGGCCGCGAGGAGGTCACCGGCGCCAACGTGCTGGTTGCCATCTTTGCCGAGCGCGAGAGCCACGCCGCCTATTTCCTGCAGGAGCAGGAGATGACCCGCTACGACGCGGTCAACTACATCAGCCACGGCATCGCCAAGCGTGCCGGCATGTCGGAGTCGCGCCCCGTGCGCGGTGTCGACGACGATGCGGCGACCGTCGAAGGGCGCGAAGAGAACAAGAAGAAGGCCGATGCGCTCGAAGCCTATTGCATCAACCTCAATGAGAAGGCGCGCAAGGGTCGCATCGACCCGCTGATCGGCCGCGAGGCGGAGATCAGCCGCACCATCCAGATCCTCTGCCGCCGGCAGAAGAACAATCCGCTGTTCGTCGGCGATCCCGGCGTCGGCAAGACGGCGATCGCCGAAGGCCTGGCCAAGCGTATCGTCGAAGGCGAGGTGCCCGAAGTTCTCGCCAAGTCGACGGTCTTCGCCCTCGACATGGGCACGCTGCTTGCCGGCACGCGCTATCGCGGCGATTTCGAAGAGCGCCTCAAGCAGGTGATCAAGGAGATCGAGGAGTTCCCCGGCGCGATCATGTTCATCGACGAAATCCACACGGTGATCGGCGCCGGCGCCACGTCCGGCGGCGCCATGGATGCGTTCGAACCTGCTCAAGCCAGCGCTGGCTTCGGGCACCATCCGCTGCATCGGCTCGACCACCTACAAGGAGTACCGCCAGTTCTTCGAGAAGGACCGGGCCCTGGTCCGCCGCTTCCAGAAGATTGATATCGCCGAGCCGTCGATCCCCGACGCCATCGAGATCCTCAAGGGGCTGAAGCCCTATTTCGAGGACTATCACCGCGTTCGCTACACCAGCGATGCGATCAAGAGCGCGGTCGAGCTGTCGTCGCGCTACATCAATGACCGCAAGCTGCCCGACAAGGCGATCGACGTCATCGACGAGACCGGCGCCTCGCAGATGCTGCTGCCCGAGTCGAAGCGGCGCAAGACCATCGGCGTCAAGGAGATCGAGGGCACCATCGCCACCATGGCGCGGATCCCGCCGAAGACCGTGTCGAAGGACGATGCCGAGGTGCTGCAGAACCTCAACGACACGCTGCGCACCGTCGTCTACGGCCAGGACAAGGCGATCGAGAAGATCGCCTCGGCGATCAAGCTCGCCCGCGCCGGCCTGCGCGAGCCCGAAAAGCCGATCGGCTGCTACCTGTTCTCCGGCCCGACCGGCGTCGGCAAGACCGAGGTGGCGCGCCAGCTTGCCTCGGCGCTCGGCGTCGAGCTCATCCGCTTCGACATGTCGGAATACATGGAGCGCCACACCGTCTCGCGGCTCATCGGCGCGCCGCCCGGCTATGTCGGCTTCGACCAGGGCGGCCTGTTGACCGACGGCGTCGACCAGCATCCGCACTGCGTGCTGCTGCTCGACGAGATCGAGAAGGCCCATCCCGACCTGTTCAACATCCTTCTGCAGGTCATGGACCACGGCAAGCTCACCGACCACAACGGCAAGCAGGTCGATTTCCGCAACGTCATCCTGATCATGACCACCAATGCCGGCGCCAGCGAGCTGGCCAAGTCGGCCATCGGCTTCGGCCATTCGGTCAAGGAAGGCGACGACATGGAGGCGATCAACCGGCTGTTCGCGCCGGAGTTCCGCAATCGCCTCGACGCCATCGTGCCTTTTGGCAACCTGCCGCCGGAGATCGTCTATCAGGTGGTGCAGAAGTTCGTGCTGCAGCTCGAGGCGCAGTTGGCCGACCGCGGCGTCACCTTCGAGCTGACCGAGGAGGCGATCAAGTGGCTGGCCGACAAGGGCTATGACAGCCGCATGGGCGCCCGCCCGCTGGGCCGCGTCATCCAGGAGCACATCAAGCAGCCGCTGGCCGAGGAGGTGCTCTTCGGCAAGCTGAGGAAGGGCGGCACGGTCAAGGTCGGCGTCAAGGAGGACGGCGAGGGCCTGACGCTCGAGGCGATCGAGGACGGGCCGGTGACGCCCAAGCCGGAACCGACGCCGCGCAAGCCGCGGGCGCCGCGCCGGCGCAAGTCCGCGCAGGCGAAGAAGACGCCGCCGCCGACCGACAACAATCCGCCCAATGGTGGCAGTGAGGGCGGTGGTAAACGCGGGCTGGTGCCCAAGGTGCCGTTGAAGACCGGCTGAGACACAGGAATCAAAAAGGGCGGCCTTGGGGCAGGCCGTGTGGAAAGTTGGGGGCTCCGGTTTTCCGGGGCCCTTCTTTTATTGGCTCAGGCGAGCCTGGCCCTGAGATTGCCGCTGCCGACGCGGTTGATCATGCGGGTCAGGTTGTAGGCAAGAACACTGAGGGCGGCTTCCGCCCTGACCTTGTGGATGCCTCTGGTGAGGAAGCGGCCACCTGCGGTCATGCGTTTGATCGTCCCGAAGGGATGCTCGGCAGTTGCGCGGCGCAGACGCATGAGGCTCGGATCGGCGACCACCCGACCGTTCATGCGTTCAAGCGCCTCCTCATGGAAGTGTCGCGTGACCCAGCGGCGCTCAGCCTTGGTACAGCGAGGCTTCAGCGCACAACCCGGACAAGCATCAGTCCGATAGAGGTTAAGACTGTCGCGGAGCGAGCGACTGTGCCACCTCAGGATTTGCCCGGCCGGACACCGATAGGTGTCATCCGTCGCATCGTAGACGAAAGCCGATCTCTCGAAGAAATCGCCGTGGCTGTTGCCCGATCGCTTGGTCGGCACACAGGGTTCGATGCCGGCGGCCTCGCAGTGCGCCGCTGCCCCGCCATTCGAATACCCGCTATCGGCGATGACGCGTAGCCTCGTGGCCCCGATGACCGCCTTGGCGGCCTCTGCCATAGGAAAGAGAAGCCGATTGTCGGTGGCCTCGTCCGTCACTTCGTGATGAACGATCAGACTGGTCTCTGTATCGACAACAGTCTGCACGTTGTAGGACGGCGGCTTCGGCTCCTTGCCGATCCCCATCGGCCGGGCGTCAGGCTCGCCCTCCACCACGGTGGTACGCTCATCGGCATCAAGCTTGGCGGCCAGGCGGTCGAGCTCGGCGCGTCGGACTTTGAGGGCCTGTAGCGCCGCCGCCGTCGCATCGGCGGCTTCGTCGCCTTCGCCAGCGTCGCTGTCGTCCAGACCGGAGAGGTACTCGGCGATCCGGTGGTCGAGGCGGGCCGTCTCCTCGCCAATCTCTCGCCGGCCGATGATGCGCTTGGCACTTGCCGCGGCGCGGAACTTGGAGCCGTCAATCGCTACCAGCCGCGCCGTGAACAGGCCCTGATCCCGGCAGAACAGCACAAAGGCCCGACAGGCACCAACGATGGCCGCGCCGTTGTCGCGGCGGAAGTCGGCGATCGTCTTGAAGTCGGGCGCCAGCCGGCGCAGCAGCCACATCACCTCGACATTGCGCAGGCACTCGCGCTCAAGCCGACGCGACGAGCGCACCTCGTTCAGGTAGCCGTAAACATAGAGCTTCAGCAGGTCGCGCGGATCGTATGGCGGTCGCCCCGTCGTCGCCGGTAACGAGCGGCCGAAGCCAAGGCCTCTCACATCGAGCCCATCGACAAACGCGTCGATCACCCGAACCGGCGCATCCACCGCCACGTAATCCTCAATCGCCGCCGGCAGCAGCGCTACCTGACCACGATCCTCGCCTCGAATGTAGCTCATCGAAAAGGCCGCATCATTGCCGATGCGGCCCTTCTTATCTGACTCGCTCAGTTCTCACACAGGCTGCTTGGGGGCCGCCCTTTTTGCAATGGGAGGTGACGTTATGAGTTCGGCCCTTGAGGATGTCGTTCGACTGGGCGGATTGGCACTGCAAAAGGAGGACTGTTTGATACGGGCCGCTATGCAGTGCAGGGGCAAACATGGCGGCTTGGCCCTAAATGAAAACGAACGGTACCATCAGTTCATCATCTGGCGCGCCGTTTTGCCCTTATGGGATGCCGTAACCGAGCGTGATCAGGACACGGATCTCATCCTGAAGAGGGACGGGGAGCAGTATCACTTCGAACTGAAGAACTGGCGCGGCAAGAGTGGAAATGAACAGCTCCCGGACATTCGACGGGATTTTGGCAAAATGCAATCGAAGAAGAACGGCTATATTCTTATCACTTCTGGCAATCCGCATGAGGAAACCAACAAGAATTTTGACTGCCTGGAGAAAGAGGTGGCTGGACTGAGCGCAGCCGGCCGCCAAGTCTATCGTTTCGCGACGGAGAATCCCGAAGGTACAGCCACTGAATACTGGGTGGCGGGCTGGCCCGTCCTGAAGCCGTGAGGCGCATGTCGCGCTGCCAAAGTGGCGGCAGCGGCGAGGGCGGCAACAAGCGCGGCCTGGTGCCCAAGGTGCCGCTGAAGACCGGCTGAGACCGGACAAGCAGGAATCTGAAAAGGGCGGCCCCCAAGCAGCCTGTGTGAGAACTGAGCGAGTCAGATAAGAAGGGCCGCATCGGCAATGATGCGGCCTTTTCGATGAGCTACATTCGAGGCGAGGATCGTGGTCAGGTAGCGCTGCTGCCGGCGGCGATTGAGGATTACGTGGCGGTGGATGCGCCGGTTCGGGTGATCGACGCGTTTGTCGATGGGCTCGATGTGAGAGGCCTTGGCTTCGGCCGCTCGTTACCGGCGACGACGGGGCGACCGCCATACGATCCGCGCGACCTGCTGAAGCTCTATGTTTACGGCTACCTGAACGAGGTGCGCTCGTCGCGTCGGCTTGAGCGCGAGTGCCTGCGCAATGTCGAGGTGATGTGGCTGCTGCGCCGGCTGGCGCCCGACTTCAAGACGATCGCCGACTTCCGCCGCGACAACGGCGCGGCCATCGTTGGTGCCTGTCGGGCCTTTGTGCTGTTCTGCCGGGATCAGGGCCTGTTCACGGCGCGGCTGGTAGCGATTGACGGCTCCAAGTTCCGCGCCGCGGCAAGTGCCAAGCGCATCATCGGCCGGCGAGAGATTGGCGAGGAGACGGCCCGCCTCGACCACCGGATCGCCGAGTACCTCTCCGGTCTGGACGACAGCGACGCTGGCGAAGGCGACGAAGCCGCCGATGCGACGGCGGCGGCGCTACAGGCCCTCAAAGTCCGACGCGCCGAGCTCGACCGCCTGGCCGCCAAGCTTGATGCCGATGAGCGTACCACCGTGGTGGAGGGCGAGCCTGACGCCCGGCCGATGGGGATCGGCAAGGAGCCGAAGCCGCCGTCCTACAACGTGCAGACTGTTGTCGATACAGAGACCAGTCTGATCGTTCATCACGAAGTGACGGACGAGGCCACCGACAATCGGCTTCTCTTTCCTATGGCAGAGGCCGCCAAGGCGGTCATCGGGGCCACGAGGCTACGCGTCATCGCCGATAGCGGGTATTCGAATGGCGGGGCAGCGGCGCACTGCGAGGCCGCCGGCATCGAACCCTGTGTGCCGACCAAGCGATCGGGCAACAGCCACGGCGATTTCTTCGAGAGATCGGCTTTCGTCTACGATGCGACGGATGACACCTATCGGTGTCCGGCCGGGCAAATCCTGAGGTGGCACAGTCGCTCGCTCCGCGACAGTCTTAACCTCTATCGGACTGATGCTTGTCCGGGTTGTGCGCTGAAGCCTCGCTGTACCAAGGCTGAGCGCCGCTGGGTCACGCGACACTTCCATGAGGAGGCGCTTGAACGCATGAACGGTCGGGTGGTCGCCGATCCGAGCCTCATGCGTCTGCGCCGCGCAACTGCCGAGCATCCCTTCGGGACGATCAAACGCATGACCGCAGGTGGCCGCTTCCTCACCAGAGGCATCCACAAGGTCAGGGCGGAAGCCGCCCTCAGTGTTCTTGCCTACAACCTGACCCGCATGATCAACCGCGTCGGCAGCGGCAATCTCAGGGCCAGGCTCGCCTGAGCCAATAAAAGAAGGGCCCCGGAAAACCGGAGCCCCCAACTTTCCACACGGCCTGCCCCAAGGCCGCCCTTTTTCTTGCGCTTCAGATCGACACGCCAAGGGACGCGTGGGCGTTGCCGCCGTTTGTGGCCCGTGGGCAAGCGTGTTGGTCACGTCGCCGCAATTGGGCGCTGCGTCGCAAGCCGGACGGGCGGTTTGATCTTGGTGCGTCACGCAAGACGGCGGCGGTCGCCCCTGCTGTTATCTTTTCGACGCTTCCTATCTTCGCCGATGAACGCCATCAGGCTATCGATAAAGGCGCGCAGATTGGGCGAATTCTTCTGGTCGGAGTGATAGAGAAGCCAGATACCGCCAGCGTCAATATCGAGATCGAAGCATTTCACCAGATCGGTCTGGTCGCCGACAAGGATCGGCAGCGCGCTGATGCAATCGCCGGAGGAGATGGCATCAACGAGGGCCGGCATGCTCGGGGTGGTGAAACGGATGTCCGCGTCCGGGCGGAGACTTATCACCGTCTCGGCCGGGCGGCCCGTCAGCATTGCCAAGGGTGCGGCTAGCGCCGTCGCAAGATCGCGCGGGGCGCCCTTGTCAGCGGCATAAGCCGCGCTGCAGTACACGGCCCAGGGCGAGTCCATCATCTTGCGCGCGATCAGGTTCGGATCGCTGAAATCGGGATCGGTGCGTAGCGCCAAATCCGCTTCGCCCATGGCGAGGTCGACCTTCCGGCTGTCGACGTTCAGCACGACACGCACCTCGGGGCGCTTCTTGGCGAACGCCGCAATGGCGGGGCGGCCGATCATCTCGGCCAGGACGTCGCTCGTGGAGAACCGCAATATGCTGCGCGACGCCCTCGACGTTTGCGCCGCGCACGCCTCGAAGGCTAGCGCTGCCGCCTCTGCCCGCTCGGCATGGGCGACCAAGGCCGTGCCCGCTTCCGTCAGCCTATAGCCATCGGGACTGCGCCGGAACAGTTGCAGGTTGAGTGCCGCCTCCAGGGCGGTGATGCGGCGGGCGCAGGTGGTCTGGTTCACGCCGATCGAGCGCGCTCCGGCCAAGGTCGAACCGCTACGTGCGACCGCCAGAAAATGCTTCAGGTCGTTCCAATCCCAGGCCAAAGGTCACCGCTGTTCTGCATTATTGCAGAGTCAATCTGCAAGATGGTGGGGGTCCGCGTCAATCAAACGAAGGGTATGAGGCGGATGCATGTCTGCCGGAGGTTGCCGAAATGCTCACCACACGTGCCCGCGCCCTAATCCCGTCCCTTGCCACCACCTGTCTGGCGTCCGGGCCTTTGCGGGCGCTTCGCCGCAAAGCGACCGGCCTCGTCGTGAGGCTCCGGCCGACTTTCACGGCGCTTCGCAGCACTGCCAAGGCAAGCTCGATCCGCAATTCTCCCGAATTCCAGGACGCGAGCCTGCTGGAAGCAGCGTGGAACCTCCCTGTGGCACGGGCTTATGGCCGCGGAGACTATCCGGTGCAGTTGAACCCGAGCTTGTGTGGGGCGGCCAGCATTGCCGCGGTTCTGCGGTCTCAGAACAGGGAGATCGCGCAAACGGATGTCGTCGCAGGCGTATCGCACCGCCTGTGGTTCGGCATCCTGTTTGGCGGGCTGACATTGGATCAGGTAGCGGACCTGATGCATCGGCATATCCGTGGGCCGGTGAGCGTCCTGCGGGACATGCCATTGGATGCCTTCCGCCGCGAGTTGTGGCGGTTCAATGATCCCGCGTGGCGCTTCATCGCGAACTTTCACAGGGGCCCGCTGTTCGGCCACGGCCACGGCCATTTCTCGCCGCTGCTGGCTTATCTTTCAGAAAGGGATCTGGTGCTGGTCGGTGACGTGAACCGCCACTATCGCCCCTTCTTGGTGAGGAGCGACCGGCTATGGCTGGCGATGAATACCGTCGACCGCGCCACCGGCCGCCGCCGTGGGCTTATCGCGGCGGGACCGCTGTCGTCGTAGCTGCGTTGATGGAATGACCCGCGCCTGACGGCTACCTAATGCGCGCTCTGCGGCGGTTATCATCTTGCCTCATGGGTCGTCGCGCTCCAGCAGGAAGCGGCCGAGGCCGAAGACGCTGAGCGCCACCCAGACGATGGCGAAAAGGCTGGTGGCGGTGTTCCATTCGACGGGTAGCGAGGCGATGACCATGCCGGCGCCGACGAGATTGGCCACCAGATAGGTGGGCCTGTCGGCCGCCAGCCAGCGCTGCTGGTTGGCGAAGTGGAGGGCGCCGAGCAGGAGGGCGCCGAGCACGCCGACGCTCATCAGCAAGAGGCTGTTCAAGATTCACGGGTCCTGTTGAATTGGTGAGAACGGCCATGGCCGTTTTTTGATCAATTGGTACATAATCTGGCCTTGGCCAAGGGGACCTGCTGCAATTCTGCATTGCATCAGCCGGGAGGCTCGCCGCGTTCAATCCGTCGTCGCTTCCGGCGGAGAACCGCGCCTGATATGACGTTCCGGGCGTGGCCTCTCGATAACGGACCGACCATGACTTCCAGCCCTCGGCCCATGCGTCTGACAGCGGAGCTGGTGGCCCGCGCCGCCCGTCCTGTCGAGGATGCTGGCGAGGAGGCCTATCCTGGTGTCATCTGGGCGACGGATGCCGATCGCGCCGAGGCGATTGCGGGCCTCCGCGCGGCGGGACCGGCAAGCGGCGAGGTGTGGGTCTTCGCCTACGGCTCGCTCATCTGGAATCCGCCCTTCGCATTCGACGCGCAGCGTCTTGGCGTCGTGCGCGGCTGGCACCGGTCGTTCTGTTTCGGCTGGATCACCCGCTGGCGCGGCACAAAGGAGCAGCCGGGCCTGATGCTGGTGCTCGACGAAGGCGGCGCGTGCGAGGGCGTCGTGTACCGCCTGTCGCGAGAGACGAGCGAGGCCGGCCTGATGGAGATCATGCGCCGCGAAATGCGGGCCAAGCCCGACGGCACGGACCCGGTCTGGGTGGACGTGGAAACGGCGGAGGGGCCGCTGCGCGCGATCGCCTTCGTCGTCGACCGCCAAGGCCCGCGCTACGTCGGCGGGCTGTCTGAGGAACGGACCGCCGATGTCCTGGCGGTCGCCGCCGGCCATGCCGGCTCGATGGCCGACTACCTCTACCAGACCGTCAGGGGGCTCGACGGCCTCGGCATCCGCGATGCGCACTTGTGGCGCCTGCAGGAGATGGTCGCCGAACGCATCGAGGCGGCGCACCCCGGCGCCGGCTAGCCCAGCGCGCGGCGCAGCTTCTCGGCGTTGGTCGCCAGCACCTGCGGGTCCTCCATCCCGCCGGTATGGGGTTTGAGCGGCACGCCGGCAAAGCGCGGAATGATATGGACGTGCAGGTGGAAGACGGACTGGCCGGCCGGCGCCTCGTTGTATTGCACGACCATGATGCCGTCGGCTTCGAAGGCCGTCTTCGCCGCATTGGCGATCTTCTGCACCGTCTGCATGAGCCGGCCAAGGTTCGCCGGGTCGGCGTCGAGCAGGTTGCGCGACGGCGCCTTGGTCAGCACCAAAGTGTGGCCGGGCGCCTGCGGCATCACATCCATCATGGCGACGGTGGCGTCGTCCTCGTAGACCCGGTGCGAGGGGATGTCTCCGCTGAGGATCTTGGCAAAGATGTTGTCTGGGTCGTAGGCCTCGGTCATCGGCGTCTTTCCCGGCAATCAGCGATCGGCAGTCGCCAATAGCATAATCCGATCGCCTGCCGGCTGCCTATTGCCGACTGCCTTCTTCCTCCCGGAACGGCAGATACTCGGCCAGCATCTCCTGATCCTGGGCGACCTGATGGCGCTCATGGGCGAGGTAGTCGGCGACCGCGTTGCGGAAGCCGGGATCGGGGATCCAGTGGGCGGAATAGGTGATGGTCGGGCGGTAGCCGCGGGCCAGCTTGTGCTCGCCCTGGGCGCCGGCCTCGACCAGCTTGAGGCCGTGGGTGATGCCCCACTCGATCGCCTGATAGTAGCAGAGTTCGAAATGGAGGAAGGGCTGGTCGGCGGTGGTGCCCCAATAGCGGCCGTAGAGGGTGTCGGAGCCGATGAAATTGAGCGCGCCGGCGATAGGCACCCCATGGCGCGTAGCGAAGATGAGCAGGATGCGGTCGGCCATGCGTTCACCGACCAGCGAGAAGAAGCGGCGGTTGAGATAGGGCCGGCCCCATTTGCGTGAGCCGGTGTCCATATAGAAGTGGAAGAAGGAGTCCCAGGCCGCTTCGCTGATGTCGCGTCCGGTCAGGTGGGAGATTTCGAGCCCGCCGGCCAGTGCATCGCGGCGCTCGCGGCGGATCGCCTTGCGCTTGCGCGAGGCGAGCGCGTCGAGGAAATCGTCGAAGTCGCGATAGCCCTCGTTGACGAAATGGAACTGCCGGTCGGTGCGCGCCAGGAAGCCGTATTCGGCCAGCAGCTTCTGTTCGTCCTCGCGCGCGAAGGTGACGTGGAGCGAGGAGGCGCCGATCTTGCCGGTCAGTGTGGCGCCGGCGGCACCGAGCAGGGCGCGGTTCTGGTCGGCGTCGGCACCGGGCCTGACCAGCAGGCGGCGGCCGGTCACCGGCGTGAAGGGTACCGCCGCCTGCAGCTTCGGGTAGTAGCGCCCGCCGGCGCGCTCATAGGCATCGGCCCAGCCATGGTCGAAGACGTATTCGCCCATGGAGTGGCTCTTCAGATAGCAGGGCATGAGCGCGGTCGGGTGACCGTCGGCACCGTCAAGCATCAGGTGCTGGCCGAGCCAGCCGGTCTTGCGCGTGGCCGAGCCGGATTCCTCCAGCGACCACAGGAAATCGTGCGACAGGAACGGGTTGAAGGCTTCGCCGGGCGGATTGGCACAGGCGTCCCAGTCGTCGCGGGCGATGTCGCCGAGCGAGGACAGAACGCGGAATGTGGCTTGCGGCGGAATGGGTGCGGCCACGGAGCAGGGGCTCTCCGAAAAAGGGGACTGCCATCAACTTAGAGCCGCTGCAGAACGGTGCAAGTCGCGGGCCGGAAGCGGCGATATGGCAATCCATCCAGCGATCATCGCCGTGGACGATCGTCAGCACTTTTGTGCCGTTCACGCTTGCGCGGCGTCCGGATCGAAGCCCTCGAAGGTGATCTGGTCGGTGTAGTCGCGCGCCTTGGCCCAGGTCTCGGCGTCACGCACCGTCCAGCAGATCAGCGGAATGCCGACATGGTGCAGCAGCAGCGGCGCATTGGCGGGCAGGGCGTTGATGCCGAAGGAGACGAAATGCGGCCAGACGAGTGCCGCGCCGAGAAGATGACGGTGCGCGAAGCGCGCCGGCCAGGGCAGGCCGCCCTCGTCGGGGCCAGGGGGAAAATCGTAGCCGATCATGCCGCGCGGCAGGCTGGGCGAGAGGCGGCGCATGGCGACCATCGACATCGGATCGAACGACATGACCGCGGCCGGGCCGGAATAGTCCGCCAGAATCGGCGCCACCGCCCGTTCTAGCCGGCGGTCGCCGTCCCAGCGGCTCTTCAGCTCGATGACCAGCGGTACGCGCCCGTCGACCAGGTCGAGCAGCTCCTCCAGCGTCGGGATCCCGGCATCGCTGTCGCGCAGGCGGATCGCGCGCAGTTCGGCAAGCGTGCGCGTGTTCAACGGCCCGCTCGCCTCGGCCAGGCGGTCGAGCACGTCGTCGTGGAAGACGACGATGCGGCCGTCGGCGGTCGGCTGCAGGTCGCATTCGATGGCGAAGTTGTGGGCGATCGCGGCTTCCGCCGCCGGCAGCGTGTTCTCGATGCAGCGCGCGCTGCGGTCGTGATAGCCCCGGTGTGCGATCGGCCGCGCCGTCAGCCAGTCAATCTCGGCCATGGACGCTTCCTCCGCTCCCCGTCAGAATCTCGACGATGGCCTCGACCTCGACGGCAACGCCGAGCGGCAGGGTCCCCATGCCGACGGCCGAGCGCGCATGCTTGCCGCGCTCGCCGAGCACCTCGATGAGGAAATCGGAGCAGCCGTTGATCACCCGGTGCGGGTCGGTGAAGTCGGGGGTGGCGTTGACGAAGCCCGTCAGCTTGACCACGCGCTTCACCCGCTCGAGGTCGCCGAGGGCGAGCTTGAGCTGGGCGAGAATGTTGATGGCGCAGATGCGGGCGGCCTTCTGGCCGTCCTCGACGCCGAGCTCGCGGCCGAGCTTGCCGACGTGCTTCTCGCCGTCGGGCAGGCTGGAGATCTGGCCGGAAACGAAGACCAGCTGACCGGTCGTGACCGTCGGCACGTAGCTTGCCGCCGGCGCCGGCGGTACCGGCAGGGTGACGCCCAGCGCCGCCAGGCGGGCCTCGGCTGTTTCGGCCATTGCTTTTCCCCTTGGGTTGCCCTGTTGTGGCCGTTCTAGTCGCGCAGAATCCCCGGCGACGCAAGAACCTTGGAAAACCGTCCATGCGCCTCAGGTCGCTCGCCTGGCTTGCCGGTGTCGCCGGTCTTCTGCTGCCTGCCTGGGCGGCCGGGGCGGCGGACCTTGCCTCCTATCGTGCGGTTTACGATCTCGCGATCGACGACAGCGGCGACGTGGCGTCGTCCGCCACGGTCAGCGGCCGCATGGCGATCGAGTTCACCGGCTCGGCGTGCAGCGGCTACAAGAGCACCATGCGCATCGTCACCGATGGCGAGACCGCCGACGGCGACTCGCAGGTCACCGATGCCCGCACCGATACGCTGGAGAGCGCCGACGGGCGCTACCAGTTCACCAACCAGACGTACGTCAACAACGCGTTGTCGGAGGAATTGGTCGGTGTGGCGAAGCGCGCTGCCGACGGCGTCACGGTGGCGCTGACCAAGCCTGCCAAAAAGAGTCTGACGCTGGGCAGCGAGGTGGTGTTCCCCACCGAGCAGATGAAGCGCGTGCTGGCTGCTGCTGCGGCGGGCAAGCACTTCACGTCCATGGACGTGTACGACGGCTCCGATACCGGCGAGCTGGTCTACGCCACCGCTGCCGTCATCGGTAAGGAATTGTCGGCGCCCGACGATTACGGTGACGAGACACTGGTCGGCAAGGCTGGCTTTGCCGGCCTGCCGCACTGGCCGGTGACGGTGAGCTATTTCGAGAAGGGCAGCGGCACCGACGATACGCCGACCTACGTCACCTCGTTCGTGGTCTATGCCAACGGCGTCGGCCGCAAGTTCAGGATCGACTACGGAAAGTTCGCGCTGAACGGCCACCTGTCCGTTCTGGAGATGCTGCCGACGCCGAAGTGCTAGCCCTCGCCGTCGGCCACGGATTTTCGGCCGGCCCTTAGCGCAGGAACGGCAGGAACGGAATCAGCGGCTTGCGGTTCTGCGGGTCCTGGGCCGAGGCCAGCTCGGTCATCGGCGCCAGCCTGGGGCTTGCCACCGTCGCCGCTCCACCGGAATTGCGCACCTGTACGACCGTGCTGGTAACCGATTCACGCTTGACCAGATCCCAGAGGATGGCAGCGTTCTGCACCGAAATGCGCACGCAGCCGTGCGAGGCCGCGTGGCCGAGACGGCGCGGCTGGTCGGTTCCGTGCACCGCGATGCCCGACGCCGTGAAGAAGATCGAATAGGGCATCGGCGCGTTGTCGTATTCTACGCTGCGATGGTTCCTGTCCATGCGGAACGCCCGGAAGGTGCCGCTCGGCGTGTCGTAGCCGGGCCTCCCGGTCGACACCGGCCAGTTGTAGCGCGGCTGACCGTCGACCACGACAGTCATGCGCTGGGTGGATTTGTCGACGCTGATCAGAATGTCCGCGTTTGCCACCTGGCCAAGCGCCAGCACGGCGATAGCAGCCCCGGCCAATGACGGGATGATGCGATGGATATTCATGGGTTCCTCCGATCTTGGCTCGGCGTGCCCGCCGAAATTCATGGACCCCATATGGTCGCATCTTCGCAAAACTTCAGTGAACGCGTTCACAGGGGGCCGATTTGGCCGCCGCCCGGCCGGGCAGGCCGGCGGCCCCGGGGCCAGTCTGTCGGCCTTTGCGGGCGATCATTCCTACCTTGGGCCTGTTTACCCCGGGCGCAGAGCGAGGTTGACCTGGGGCCGACGCTGTCGTGCCATATGCGTCGCAGGTAAGATCAAGAGGTGGTGAGGTGCACCAGAAGAGTTCCATTTTCTGCTGCGTCTGCCTATGCTGGATGTACCAGCGAAATTCCCTGCGATCCGCGAATAACCCGTTCTTCTGTTCTCCAAGGTACACACTGCGATGACACAATTCACCGTAGCGATGCGGCGTTGGGGGCCAGTCCCCGTCGTGATGTTGGCGGCCATGGCCGTGCTGATAGCGCCGGGTGCTGGCGCCGCGGCAAGGGTGAAGAAGGCGCGCCCCGCGCAACAGACCGTCGAAGTGGCGAAGCGCGAGGCCGGCGAGCCAATCATGGCGATCGTGTCGATCAAGTCCCAGCGGGTCACGTTCTACGACGCCGACGGCTGGATCACGCGGGCGCCGGTGTCGACCGGCACCACGGGACGCGAGACGCCGGCCGGCGTCTTCGCCGTCCTTGAGAAGGACAAGGACCACCATTCGTCCATGTATGACGATGCCTGGATGCCGAACATGCAGCGCATCACCTGGAACGGCATCGCGCTGCATGGCGGGCCGCTGCCCGGTTATGCGGCTTCGCACGGCTGCATTCGCATGCCTTACGGCTTTGCCGAGACGATGTTCGACAAGACGCGGATCGGGATGCGGGTGATCGTTTCACCCAACGACGCGGCCCCGGTCGATTTTTCCCACCCGGCGCTGTTTCAGCCGAACGCGGAGGCCGTCGCGGCTGCTCCGGCCCGTGCAGATACGCTCGCGGGCGTCGCCGCGGACGCCGCCACGAAGGCCGCTGAGGCGAAGAAGGCTGCCACTGCAGCAGCGCGTGAGGCGGCGTCGCTGGCGAAGTCGGTGCGCAAGCTGGAACGGCTGAAGAAACGCGCCGACACCAGGCTGGCCTCCGCCGACAAGGCGGTCGCCGCCGCGGATCGGGCGCTGGCGCGGGCCGAGGACGCGAAGCAGAAGGCCGCTGCCAATGTCGCGGACCCGGCGACGCAAGGCGATACCGCCAACAGCCGCGCCGCCGCCAAGCTGGCCTCGGCCGAAAAGGCCGTCGCCGCTGCCGATCAGGCAAAGGCGAAGGCCGAGGACCGGCAGCAGAAGGCTGCTGCCGAGGTTGCGGACCTGGCGACGCAGCTCGACACCGCCAGGATCGACGCGGCCTCGACAGGCGACGCCGCCGCAGGCGCCAAGGTCGCCGCCAAGGAGGCTGATACCGCGAAGGCCGCTGCCGCCAAGGCAGCGCGAGAGGCCAAGCTCGCGCTTGAGCCGGTCTCGGTCTACATCAGCCGCGCCACCCAGATGGTCTATGTGCGGCGCAACACGCACAAGCCGTGGGCGGATGGCGGCGAGGTGTTCGATTACTCCATCGAGTCTCCGATCACGATCCGCGATCCCGGCAGGCCGATCGGCACCCATGTGTTCACGGCGATGGCTGAGGACAACGGGACCCTGCGCTGGAGCGCGGTAACGATCGAAGGCGCGGACAGCGCCAAGGATGCGCTCGACCGCATCACCATCCCGCAGGACGTGCTGGATCGCATCGCGCCGACCGCTTCGCCGCGATCCTCGATCGTCGTCTCGGACGAGCCGTTGAGCACGGAAACCAACTATCGCACCGAGTTCGTTGCGGTGCTGAGCGACTATCCGCAGGGTGGCTTCATCACCCGCCAGCCGACGGCCAGCACCAGCGTCAGCCGGCCTACGTCAAGCAGTAACCGCGTCAGGAGGGGGAGGGTCGGCTCCGGTTTCTTTTCGCTTTTCGGGCGCAACTGATTTGATTTGAAGAACGCGCCATGGAAATGAGGACCACGGACGACCCGCACGACATCGCCCGCGCAATCGACATTGATCAAAGCATCACCGGCTCTCGAGAACGCGCCGGATATATCGCAGCGATAGCGGAGCGCGGCGGCCTCAGCGTCGCCGCCACACAGGGCGAAATTCGCGCATTCTGTTGTCTGGACTACGGCTACTTCTTTGGGAGGCCGTTTGTCTCGCTCCTCATGGTGGATCGGGGAGCGCAGCGCAAAGGTCTGGGGAGCGGATTGCTCCGTTTCAACGAGGGCAAGGGGTTGCCGGAACTGTGGACCTCCACCAATCGATCGAACGCAAAAATGCGCGCCCTTCTTGAAGGATCGGGCTGGCAATTCTGCGGCGAACTGAATGGCCTCGACGAGGATGATCCGGAGTTGTTCTTCAAGAAAGCATCGGCGCTGAGCCGTTGAACTCCGGCATCCTCCGCGTCGCAATCGGTCTCATGCCCGGTCGATGACACGACTGGAATCGTGCGCCCCGAGGGCCTCAGCCTTGCTCCGGCTGGCGTGGCTTGCGGCCGGCGTCGAAGATCAGCCCGAGTTCCACGGCTTTGGTGCCGAAACGGTCGCGGATCGTGTCGACCGCATGCTCGGCTTTGGCCCGCTTGCCGGCCGCAGGGTCGATCAGGTCGCCGGGGTCGGCGAGCGCCGGGTCGGCGAATTCCGAGACGCCGATGCCAATCAGCCTGAATTTTGTCGTGCCGTCGGCCTCGCGGGCGAGCAGTTCGGCGCCGGCCTGGAAGATGCGGTCGGCAAGTTGAGTCGGGTCGGCGAGGTGGCGGCTGCGGGTGCGCAGGCGGAAGTCCGGGGTCTTCAGCTTGAGCGTCACCACCACGCCGGCCATTTCCGCTTTTTTCAAGCGCCGCGACACCTTCTCCGACAGTGCCCGCAGGATCGCCCTCAGCTCGTGCGGATCGGCGATGTCGGTGTCGAAGGTGGTCTCGTTGCTGACGCTCTTGGCCTCGCCATGCGGTTCGACCGTGCGGCTGTCGTCGCCGCGCGAAAGCCGCGCCAGCCGCAGCCCCATGCTGCCGTAGCGGCGGCCGAGTTCGGCCTCGTCCATGTGCTGCAGCGTGCCGATCAGGCGAATGCCGTCGGCGGCGAGCCGCTCCTGCATCGCCTTGCCGACGCCCCAGATCAGGCCGACCGGCTTGCCGGCGAGGAAGCTCACCGCCTCGGCCTCGCCGATTACCGAGAAGCCGCGCGGCTTCTCGAAATCGGAGGCGATCTTCGCCAGGAATTTGTTGAAGGAGAGGCCGATCGACACGGTGATGCCGATCTCCGCCTCGATGCGGCTTTGCAGCTTGGCCAGCGCCAGGGCAGGGGGCCCGTGGTGCAGCCGCTCGGTGCCGGCCATGTCCATGAAGGCCTCGTCGATCGACAGCGGCTCGACCAGCGGGGTGAGCGACTGCATGAGTGTGCGCACCTCGCGCCCGACGCGGCTGTATTTCTCGAAGTCGGGGCGGACGACCACCGCCTCCGGGCAGGCCTCCAGTGCCTTGAACATGGGCATGGCCGAGCGCACGCCCTTGATGCGCGCGATGTAGCAGGCGGTCGCCACCACGCCACGTTTTCCTCCGCCGACGATCACCGGCTTGTCGGCAAGTTCCGGGTGGTCGCGCTTCTCGATCGCCGCATAGAATGCGTCGCAGTCGAGGTGGGCGATGGTCAGCTTGAAGAGTTCCGGGTGGCGCAGCAGGCGCGGGCTGCCGCAGGCGGCGCAGCGCAGCGCGCCGGGCGCCGCCGGGGTCAGGCAATCGCGGCAGAAACCGGGCGTTTCGGCTGTTTTTGCGGGCGCCGGCATCGTCTTCCCCGATGGGCTCGATCGCCGCGAGGCTAACCGGCGTCCGGCCGCCGTTCAATCGCCGCGGCAGGGTGCCCTTTCATTGGCCTTGCCGGTGGAAAACCCCCTCTGCTAAGAGGGCGCAACTTCAACGGAATTTGCCTGAGATGTCGGTCGACAAGGACACGGTCAAGCGCGTGGCGCATCTCGCCCGCATCGCCGTCGGCGATGCCGAGGTCGAGAAGCTTCAGGACGACCTCAACACCATCCTCGGCTTCGTCGAGCAACTGAACGAGGTCGACGTCACCGGCGTCGAGCCGATGACGGCGGTGCTGCCCATGAAGATGAAGCTGCGCCAGGACGCGGTCACCGACGGCGCCAAGGCCGACGCGGTCGTGGCCAACGCGCCGGTCAGCGAGGAGCACTTCTATGTGGTCCCCAAGGTGGTCGAATGAGTGCGTTTGCCGGCGTGGCATCCGCACCCCCGGTGACGATCGCCGCCGAAACGCCGCTGCAGGACGACGTCCGCGCCATGGTCGCCGCGCTCAACGACTATCTCATCCCGCTGAGCCCACGCGAGTTCCAGTTCCAGCTCACCGCCGAGCAGATGGCCGACCCGACGGTCACCGTCTTCGTCGCCCGCCGCGGCGACGGCCGCCCGGTCGGCATGGCCTCGCTCAAGGATCACGGCGGCGGCCTCGGCGAGGTCAAACGCATGTTCACGCTGCCCGAGGTGCGCGGACAGCGCGTCGGCTCGCTGCTGCTTCGGCGCGTCGAGGCGCTGGCGCGCGAACGCAGCATCACCCGCCTGGTTCTGGAGACTGGCGAGGCGGTGGGTTTCGAGCCCGCCTGGCGCGTCTATGAGCGCGGCGGTTTCAGCGTGTGCGGCGCCGTCCTCGACTATCCCGATTCCGGCTATTCGCGCTTTTACGAAAAGCAGCTGTCCGCATGACCGACCTGACCGCCCTCACAATTGCCGAGATCCGCGACGGGCTTGCCGCGCGCCGCTTCTCCGCCGTCGAGTTGACCGAGGCCTACCTGAAGGCCATCGAAGCGGCCCGCGCGCTTAATGCCTTCATCGTCGAGACGCCGGAGAAGGCGCTTTCCATGGCCGCCGAGAGCGATCTCAGGATCGCCCGTGGCGACGTGCGCCCGCTGGAGGGCGTGCCGCTCGGCATCAAGGACCTGTTCTGCACCGAGGGAGTCCACAGCCAGGCGGCGAGCCATGTGCTGGACGGCTTCAAGCCGACCTACGAATCAACCGTCACCGCCAATCTGTGGGCCGACGGTGCGGTCATGCTCGGCAAGCTCAACATGGACGAGTTTGCCATGGGCTCGTCCAACGAGACCTCCTATTACGGCCCGGTGGTCAATCCGTGGCGCTCGACCGGCTCCAACGCACCGCTGGTGCCGGGCGGCTCGTCGGGCGGTTCGGCGGCGGCGGTATCTGCGCATCTCTGCGCCGGCGCCACCGGCACCGACACTGGCGGCTCCATCCGCCAGCCGGCGGCCTTCACCGGCACGGTCGGCATCAAGCCGACCTATGGCCGCTGCTCGCGCTGGGGCATCGTCGCCTTCGCCTCGTCGCTCGATCAGGCCGGACCGATCGCGCGCGACGTGCGCGACGCGGCGATCATGCTGAAGTCGATGGCGAGCGTCGACGCCAAGGATGCCACCTCCGCCGACTTGGCCGTTCCGGATTACGAAGCGGCGCTCGGGCAGGGGGTCAAGGGCCTCAAGATCGGCGTGCCCGAGGAATATCGCGTCGAGGGCATGCCGGCCGAGATCGAAACCCTGTGGGAGCAGGGCAAGGCGTGGCTGCAGGCGGCCGGTGCCGAGTTGGTCGACATTTCCCTGCCGCACACGAAATACGCTTTGCCGGCTTATTACATCGTCGCCCCGGCCGAGGCCTCGTCCAATCTCGCCCGCTATGACGGCGTGCGCTACGGTCTGCGCGTCCCCGGCGACGACATCATCTCCATGTACGAGGCGACCCGCTCGGCCGGCTTCGGCAAGGAGGTCAAGCGGCGCATCATGATCGGCACCTATGTGCTCTCCGCC
Source organism: uncultured Alphaproteobacteria bacterium (assembly GCA_963785065.1). GTDB lineage: Bacteria > Pseudomonadota > Alphaproteobacteria > Rhizobiales > Kaistiaceae > CAVSRC01. The sequence goes on along the minus strand of CAWATX010000003.1, from coordinate 61,286 downwards.
GGCTATTACGACGCCTATTACCTCCGCGCCCAGCGCGTGCGCACGCTCATCAAGCGCGATTTCGAGACGGTCTTCGCCGACGGCATCGACGCCATCCTGACCCCGGCGACGCCGACCGCCGCCTTCGGCCTGGAGGCCATGGCGCTGGCTTCGCCGATCGAGATGTATCTCAACGACGTCTTCACGGTGACGGTCAACATGGCCGGCCTGCCGGGCATCTCGGTGCCCGCCGGCAAGACCGCCGACGGCCTGCCCATGGGCCTGCAGCTCATCGGCCGGCCCTTCGACGAGGCAACGCTGTTCCGCGCCGGCGAAGTCATCGAGCAGGCGGCCGGCCACTTCGCACCGGAGAAATGGTGGACGACCGCATGACCCGTCAAAATATCTCCTCCGCCAGCCCCTATGAGCCGGTGATCGGCTTCTCGCGGGCGGTGCGCATCGGCAACACGATCGCGATCAGCGGCACCGCGCCGATCGGCGCGGACGGCAAGACCGCCGGCGTCGGCGACGCGGCGGCGCAGGTCCGCCGCTGCTGCGCCATTGCCGGCGAGGTTCTGGCGAAAGCCGGCGCCGGCCTTTCCGATGTCATCCGCACGCGCATGTATCTCGTCAACGCCGCCGACTGGGAGGCGGCCGGCCGCGCCCATGGCGAAACCTTCGGCGTCATCCGCCCGGCTTCGACCATGGTCGTGGTGAAGACGCTGCTCGACCCCGACTGGCTGGTCGAGATGGAGTTCGACGCGGTCGTCGATGGAGATAGCAAATGACGCCATCCGAGCTTCGTTCCAGCGACGCCCCGCCGGCCGGTGCGGGCGCTCCGCTTGCCGCGCTCTGGCACCTGGCCAAGGGCGACTGGCACAAGGCGCACGAGACCGTTCAGGACGACGACGGCGCTGCCGCCGCCTGGGTCCATGCCCATCTCCACCGGGTCGAGGGCGACGAATCCAATGCCGGCTACTGGTATGCCCGCGCGGGCAAGCCGCATGCCAAGGAGCCGCTCGGCGAGGAGTGGGAGCTGATCGCTGAGGCCCTGTTGACGGAGGGCGGCCTGTGACCACGCCGGAACGCGCGCCGGGCTCCGGCAGACTGGTCAAGGGCGCCACCGGCGACTGGGAGGTGGTCGTCGGCATGGAGGTCCATGCCCAGGTGATCTCGCAGTCGAAGCTCTTCTCGGGTGCCTCCACCGCCTTCGGCGGCGCCCCCAATTCCCATGTCAGCCTGGTCGATGCCGCCATGCCCGGCATGCTGCCGGTCCTGAACCGGGAATGCGTGGCGCAGGGCGTGCGCACCGGCCTCGGGCTCAAGGCGGCGATCAACCTGAAGAGCCGCTTCGAGCGCAAGAACTACTTCTATCCGGACCTGCCGCAGGGCTACCAGATTCTCGCAGTACCAGCAGCCGATTGTCGGCGAGGGGGTCGTCACCGTCGACCGCGAGGACGGCGACAGCTTCACCGTGGGCATCGAGCGGCTGCATCTGGAGCAGGACGCGGGCAAGTCGATCCACGATCAGAATCCGACGGCGAGCCTCGTCGATCTCAACCGCTCCGGCGTGGCGCTGATGGAGATCGTGTCGAAGCCCGACATCCGTTCTTCCGACGAGGCCAAGGCCTATCTCGCCAAGCTGCGCGCGATCCTGCGCACCCTCGGCACCTGCGACGGCAACATGGACGAGGGCTCGCTGAAAGCCGACGTCAACGTCTCGGTGCGCCGGCCCGGGGCGCCGCTCGGCACCCGCTGCGAGATCAAGAACATGAACTCGATCCGCTTCATCGGCGAGGCGATCGACTACGAGGCGCGCCGCCAGATCGCCATCCTCGAGGATGGCGGCAGCATCGACCAGGAGACCCGCCGCTTCGATCCCGACCGCGGCGAGACGCGCCCGATGCGCTCCAAGGAGGAGGCGCACGACTACCGCTATTTCCCCGATCCGGACCTGTTGCCGCTTGAGATCGAACAGGCTTGGGTCGACGAGCTCGCCGCTGGCCTGCCGGAGCTGCCGGACGCGCGCAAGGCGCGCTTCATCGCCGACTTCGGCCTCAAGGCCTATGACGCCGGCGTGCTCACGGCCGAGCGCGAGGTCGCCGACTACTTCGAGGCGGTTGCCAAGGGCCGCGACGCCAAGGCGGCGGCCAACTGGGTCATCAACGAGTTGACCGGAAGGCTCAACCGGGAAGGGCTGGCTATTTCCAGCAGTCCGGTCTCGGCGGATCAGCTCGGCGCCATCGTCGGGCTCATCGGCGCCGGCACCATCTCCGGCAAGATCGCCAAGGACCTCTTCGAGATCGTCTGGGCGGAGGGCGGCGACCCGGCCGAGATCGTCGAGGCCCGCGGCATGAAGCAGGTGACCGACACCGGCGCGATCGAGACGATCGTCGACGAGATAATTGCCGCCAATCCGGACAAGGTCGCCGACGCCAAGGCCAAGCCGCAGGCAATCGGCTGGTTCGTCGGCCAGGTGATGAAAGCGAGCGGCGGCAAGGCCAACCCCCAGGCGGTCAACGCTCTGCTGAAGGCGAAGCTCGGGCTGTAGTCTTGGGCAGGCCAAATAAATGTGCCGCGTCGGAGAGAGCGTATCTCGTGTTCAAGGCCCATCTTTTTGGGAGCTTGAAGCAAGCTGCGCAAGCTCAAGTTTGTAATTCGCTTGGTGCCGAGAGGCGATCACAAGAAGCTAGGCCGATCTCGTGGAGGTCGTTCATCGTATCTGGTCAATAAGTCTAGTGGTTGGCTAGCTAGGACAGATGAAACGTCAACGGCCTCGTATCTTGCCTGACAATTCGTCCTTTTGCTTCGAGGTTCAACTGCGCCGCCTTCTGCCACCAGCCCGCCTTGGCTCCACCAGGAAACAAGTCCTGCGGCAACAGAGGAAGCAGCCGTCGTTTTGCCTCTGCCGCGCTGATGCCCGGTGCGCTCGCAGGAAGCACAGACAACAGCGCGTCCTCCATTGCTAGATATTTGGCCTTATCGACCCGCGTGACCCGTCCTGGCGACGTGACATTCTCGATTTCTATTTTATCAGATTCCGACATCGTTCAATTGACCGTCCACAAAATCGATCTTTGGGTTGCGAAATCCCATCCCGGCCCACGCCGCGAGAAGTCTCAGAAGAAACATCGGCGATTGCCTATTTTGGAATGTCGCATGCGCGATCACGCCGGCATCCTCAATCCTGTCGCGGTGAACCGAAACCCAATGGCCTTTGGTGAAATCAAGAAACATAAACGTGCTGCAACAGACCGCGACGACCCTTCGCGTCAGCGAACCCGCGGTCAGGCGATGTTCGCGGAGGTATTCGCGTCCGGCGGTGCATCGAATGGCGTCTTTCCGGAAGAGGACATAGGAAACGCCGCCGCTCTCATCCAGGATCGCTTCACCGTTCGGCAGTTTTTCGAGTACCTCTCCGGCCTCTATGCAACTGGAACAATGACAGCTCGTCTTTTCGATGGGTTGCGCACTCAATTCCAGCGTGACTGTGCCACAACGGCAGCGTGCTTTGGCAGCTCTTTGGGACATGAAAGGTCTCCAGCGAAGATCTATTAAATAGACTGGACGGTCTAGTTTGATTTGTCAAGCGAACGTGCTATGCATCAGCAGAAAGAAGCAAGGCCCAAACAATGACGAACGGCGCTGCCACCCGCATGCGGAGAAGCCGGGAAAAGATACTCTTGGCTGCCGAGGATGTCTTTTTGCGTCTCGGCTTTGTAGGCGCCAATATGGACATGATCGCAGAGCGCGCAGGCGTATCAAAACAAACCGTCTATGCGCATTTTAGATCCAAGGAGGCTTTGTTTGTCGAGGTTGTGCACACCATGACTGGCGGTGCAGCAACAGAAATAGGCAAGGAATTGGAAGAGAACTTCGACGACCGATCGGTGGAAAACTATTTGCTTGACGTTGCAGTCGCGCATTTGAACGTCGTCCTGACCCCGAGGCTTATGCGGCTACGGCGGATGGTCATCGGCGAAGTTGAAAGGTTCCCGGAGCTAGGGCGTGCGGTGTACCTGAATGGACCGGTAAGATCGATCAGGCAGTTCGCCCGCGCGCTCGAATATTACAAGATCAACGGCCAGATCGATGCAGCAAACCCCGAAGTCGCTGCGGCGAATTTCAATTGGCTCGTGATGGGGGGGCCAACGAGTGCCGCGATGCTGTTGGGAGACACCGGCATTCCGGACAAGGATCAACTCCAGGAACATGCGCGAGAGGCAGTACGAATTTTTCTATGCGCTCATGCTCCGAACGACCGGTCGACGGCTTGAGTTTACCGGTTCCAAACTTAGCGGCTACACTCGATTGCCTGTTGAGCTTCGCGGGCCAGTATCGGTTGATGCTATCGACCGTGCGCTGTTTATGAGTACACGACCTGGTGATCCACCAAGCACACTTTCTCAGTCTCAATCTTCCTTCGGAATTGAAAGAAGCCTGTGGGACAGAATTGCGAAGCATATTCCGCTGTTGTCGAGTGTGACGCATCAATGATCACAAGAGGAGGCGCTGCCGTAGCATGCGTGCGTCTCAGCACGGCACGCCAACCTCCTCCTCGAGCGGAGGTTCACCGAGCAAGCCGCACCGTCGCGAAAAGAAATCTATCCCCGCTCCCCTGACCCCATGAGATGATGCTCCCATCCTCGCTCGATGAGGGGCGCCGACCGGTGGCGACCTTAGGCGGAGCGGGGTGCGGCGCCCCCGCGCACCGGATTCGCTTATCCGGCCCTCGGGGCGTTCCCGGCGGGACCGTCGGCACTACGACCGGCCGCCCTCAGGGCCTAAGCCCCACCTAGCATTCGGGGTGCAGCGCTCGCCGGGAGACGGAAGAAAATCGCCGCGGCGGGCGCTCGGTGAGCGCCCCCAGTCTCGCGGAGTAACCGCACGGCATTCGCCGGGCGCCCGCCACCCCCTCATCGCGAGGGGTGAAGACAGAGGGATGGGACGGAAGAAACCATCACACCCCGGAGCTTATGGCTCGCGGGAACGGGAAGGTGCGCGCAATGCAGATCGAGAAGACGAAGCCACCACGGACGAAGGCAAAGGTCCACCGCCGTCGATCGCCGGCGCTTCGGACGAGAGACGAGGACGATGCGGAAGCCCGGCGCCTTTTCAGCGCGCTGCGGGCGCTGGGTCCGGAGGCCGAGGCGTTCGGTCTCCGGCTCATGGTCGTGAACGCTTTCGCCATGTGGGCCGATTGCCCGCACCAGCCCTGCCAGCGCGCCGGCACGTGCCGCGGCGAAGAGATCGCGTGCTTCGAGGAGAGGCGTGCCGAGCTGACGCAGAGAATCCTGCATCACGTCGTTGGTCTGCTCTGCGTCGCAGAGGTCAGCGCGCAGGCGTTCTACGACTATCTCGACACCATCGCGGCCGATGACGACGCTGAAAGCGTCGGCATAGGGCCATGACGCCCCTATTCGAAGGTCACGCTATAGGTCGCGTCGGGCTTGGCGCCGGTGGCGATGGCCGCCTTGGCCAGCGCCACATAGGCGTTGACGTCCTCGATGCACACCATGTCCATGTCCTGACGATTGCAACTGGTGAGGCCGGTGCCGGAGTCGCCGTCGCCGGCCATCGCCTTGTAGGTCACCGCGGTGCCGTTGGCGGCGTCCAGCTTCAGCACGGCGTAGAGGCGCAGAATTGCGCCCTTCTGCTCGCCGGTCGATTCGGCGAGGTAGAGGTCGTCGCCGAGCGGCAGGAAGCGCATGGCCATGCTGCCGTCGTCGGTGTGGGTGACGTAGGCCTTGCCCTCGCGCGTCAGGGTCGTCTTGTCCTCGGGCGAACCCTGCTCGGCGAAGGTGATCTTGGCGTAGGGCGCCGCGGCCTGGTCGTCGCTGATCAGCGGCTTGTCGCTGGTGAAGCAGCCGGCGAGCCCGAGGGCGGCCAGCAGGCTGATGATGAGGATCGGAAGTCCGGTTTTCACGGTCGTCGCTCCGCAAAGATAAGGTGGCGGTCAATATCCGCCCGATTTCGGCTTCGCCCAAGATCGCGGCGCTGTTGCGGCAACAATGTCGCAGCTGGTCGATTGCGCGCGTGGTGAACCGTCGGTTGCCGATCTGTGAACACCGGGTAAACCGCCGCCGCGGCCGCAGCCGAAAAGGCAAGCGATTCAAAGGCCCAAGCATGTCATCGTTAGCAAAGTCCTGACGGGCCAGTGAAAATTCGTTAAGCGCGCTCTTTAACCGGCTTTTGATCGCCGGCCGCGAGACTTGCCCCATCAGCCGGGCGGTGGGGACAAGACCGCCGGCTCAGGGACAGAAGGGGAAGTGTCATGGCACGTTGGGACATGGGTGGCGCGGAAATGGCGTCGATGGCGGAAGCGAAGCCGAACGCGCAGAACTTTTTCGATCTCGGCATCCTCTTTTCGAGCGGCGGCGAAGTCGAGCCGGACCTGGTGGCGGCGCACAAGTGGTTCAACCTGGCGGCCGCCAGGGGCATTCCTGAGGCGGCAAACTATCGCCAGGAGGTCGCTCGCGAGATGACCGAGACCGCAATCGCGGAGGCGCAGCGCGCCGCGCGTGAGTGGGTGCGCACGCACTAGATCTTCGATTGCTGGCGGGGTGGGCCGGCAAAGGGCGGGCGCGGGGGGCGCTTCAGCCCGACTTGGCAGGCGGCGCGGGAATTGCGATCCCGCGCCGCTCCATTTCTGCCTTCAGCTTGCCGGTGATTTCCCGGCAGCCGCAGTTCCGGGCATGCTCGAGGTGCCAGGCGATGCGCTGGTCGAGCGTCGCCTTCTTGGGCATCGGGTGGGCCCGGTGCCATTCGGCGTTGAGCCTGCCCATCGCCCCGGGCCTCGCCTCAGTGGTTGTCGCGCGGGACGCCCATCGTCTTGGCGACGCGCTGGTATTTGATCGCCGGCTTGAGCACCATGCCTTCCGACATCTGGTCGACCATGCCGCGCTGGATCTCCTGCCAGGGCGTCTGGCTCTTCGGGAACGGGAAGCCGCCCTTGGCCTCGAGCGCGGACCGCCGCTTGGCCAGTTCCTCATCGGAAATCAGGATGTTGGCCTCGCCGGCGTTGAGGTCGATGCGTACCCGGTCGCCGGTCTGGATGAGCGCCAGCCCGCCGCCGGCCGCCGCTTCGGGCGAGGCGTTGAGGATCGAGGGCGAGCCGGAGGTGCCCGACTGGCGGCCGTCGCCGATGCAGGGCAGCGAGAGGACGCCGCGTTTGATGAGGGCCGCCGGCGGCTGCATGTTGACCACCTCGGCGGAGCCGGGGTAGCCGATCGGCCCGGTGCCGCGGATGAACAGCAAGCAGTTCTCGTCGATCTTGAGGGCAGGATCGTCGATGCGGTGGTGGTAGTCCTCGGGCCCCTCGAAGACGATGGCGCGGCCTTCGAAGGCGTTGGGGCTCTTCGGGTCGGAGAGGTAGCGGTCGCGGAATTCCTGCGAGATCACGCTGGTCTTCATGATTGCCGAATTGAACAGATTGCCCCTGAGCACGAGGAAGCCGGCATCCTTGACCAGCGGGTCGTCGAAGGGGTGGATGACGTCCTTGTCCTCGCTCTCACGGCCGCGGCAGTTCTCGGCGATCGTCTTGCCGTTGGCGGTAATTGCGTTCTCGTGGATGAGGCCCTGCTTCAACAGCTCGTTGACGACGGCGGGCACGCCGCCGGTACGGTGGAATTCCTCGCCGAGGTACTTGCCGGCGGGTTGCATGTTGACCAGCAGCGGAATCTCGCGACCGATCGTCTCCCAGTCCTCGACATCGAGCTTGACGCCGATATGGCGGGCGATGGCGTTGACGTGGATGGGCGCATTGGTCGAGCCGCCGATGGCCGAGTTGACGCGGATGGCGTTCTCGAAGGCCTCGCGGGTCAGGATGTCCGACGGCTTGAGATCCTCCCAAACCATCTCGACGGCGCGCAAGCCGGTTTCGTAGGCGATCTGCCCGCGCTCGCGATAGGGCGCGGGAATCGCGGCGCAGCCGGGCAGGCTCATGCCGAGCGCCTCGGCCAGCGCATTCATGGTCGAGGCCGTGCCCATGGTGCTGCAGTGGCCAACCGAGGGGGTCGACGATGCCACGATCTCCATGAATTCATCGTAGTTGATCTTGCCGGCGGCGAGGTCCTGCCGGGAGTTCCACACGGCGGTGCCCGAGCCGGCCCGTTGGCCCTTCCACCAGCCGTTCAGCATGGGACCGCCGGAGAGCACGATTGCCGGGATGTCGACCGTCGCCGCGGCCATGATGCAGGCGGGCGTGGTCTTGTCGCAGCCGGTGGTCAGCACGACGCCGTCGAGGGGGTAGCCGAAGAGGATCTCGACCAGGCCGAGATAAGCGAGATTGCGGTCGAGCGCCGCGGTCGGCCGCTTGCTGGTCTCCTGCAGGGGATGGACCGGGAACTCGAGCGCCACGCCGCCGGCGGCATGGATGCCGTCGCGTACGCGCTTGGCCAGCTCCAGGTGGTGCCGGTTGCACGGAACGAGGTCGGACCCGGTCTGGGCGATGCCGATGATTGGCTTGCCGGACTGCAGCTCGGCGCGGGTGATGCCGAAATTGAGGAACCGCTCCATGTACAGGGCGGTCATGCCGGGATTGTCAGGATTGTCGAACCAGGCTTTCGAACGCAGTTGCGACTTGTCTATTCTCGCCATCGATTTTCTTTCCGTCATAGGCCATGCGGCATCGGGCTGGGGCTGAAGGGCGCCTATTTCACGCTCATTTGGCCGGTTCTGGAAGGCTCCGGCCGGTGTGTTACCCGCGCCGGTGGACGTTTTCCGACGCGGTTTTATATGATGAATAGTGCTCGCCAGCGGCGAGATCGGTGGACTTAGGCTGAAAGCCGCGGTTCCTACCGCACTCGATTATCGCTGGAAAGATACTATGATACACGCTTTCATGTCCAAGGGAACGCGCTGCATGCCTGACGAGATCGCCATGCACCACCCAACCGCCAAGCAGCCTGTCGTCCGGCGCCAGCAGCGCCTTTCGGAAATGGTCGCCGGCACCATCGGCAAGCGCATCGTCACCGGCCACTACAAGCCCGGCGACACGCTGCCGACCGAGCCGGAAGTGCAGGCTGAGTTCGGCGTGTCGCGCACGGCGGTACGTGAGGCGATCCGCCTGCTGTCGGCCAAGGGTCTGACGGCTTCGCGCCCCAAGATCGGCACGCGGGTCCGGCCGCTCGAGGACTGGAACATGTTCGATGCCGACGTGCTGCGCTGGCAGGTGGAGCATGGACCGAGCGATGCCTTCGTCAATGCCCTGTTCGAGATGCGCGAAATCATCGAACCTTCGGCGGCATCGCTGGCCGCGGAGCGGGCGACGGACGAGGATATCGCCGCGCTGGGCAAGGCCATGGACGGCATCCAGAACCATCCCCGCGGCGGGCCCGAGCAGATCACCGCCGACATCGATTTCCACATGGCGATTTTGATGTCGTCGCGCAATCCGATCCTCATCTCGGTCGGGGCGATGATCAATTCGGCGCTGGAGCTTTCCTTCACCATTGGGTGGCGGACGGTGATGGCCGCCGATTCGATGTTGCAGCACCGCGCGGTCTACGAAATGATTGCTGCTCGGGATGCGGAGGGGGCCTTCTACGGCATGCGCCGGCTGCTCAGGACCTCCAAGGGCAATGTGCTGGACGCCCTGAGGGCGTCGCGCGACCGGCGGCGGGCGGTGTGACGGCTGGCCGGAGAGGGCGGGCAAGACAGGATTCGAGGATAGTCTATGCGCTTGATGCAGGTCCGCGACGGCAGGGTCCGTCGCGTGGTCGCGACCGATCGCGGCAAATCGTGGATTGTCGGCGGCCGTTTCCACACGGTCCTCGACCTCGCCAAGGCGGCGATCGCCAAGAAGACCACAATCGCCAGCCTGGTCAGGGCGGCGCCCAGCCGCGGCGCCGCCGATCCGGCGGCCTATCTGGCCAAAGGCCGGGTCCTGCCGCCGATCGATCATCCCGATCCGGCGCATTTGCTGGTCACCGGCACCGGACTCACCCATCTCGGCTCCGCCGCCACGCGTGATTCCATGCATGCCAAGGCGACGAGCGACGACGATGAGTCGTTGACCGATTCCATGAAGATGTTCCGCATGGGGCTCAAGGCCGGCAAGCCGGCCAAGGGCGCGGCGGGCGTTCAGCCGGAGTGGTTCTACAAGGGCGACGGCGGCTTCGTGGCCGCCCCCGGCAAGCCGATTGTCTCGCCAGCCTTCGCCGAGGACGGCGGCGAGGAGCCGGAAGTTGCCGGCATCTATGTGGTCGGCCGCGACGGCCAGCCGTGGCGGATCGGCTTCGCGCTCCTCAACGAGTTCTCCGATCACGTCATGGAGCGGCGGAACTACCTGTATCTCGCCCATTCCAAGCTGAGGCCGTGCTCCTTCGGTCCCGAGCTGCTGCTCGGCGGCCTGCCGGACGATATCCGCGGCACTTCGCGCATCCGCCGGGGTGACAAGGTGATCTTCGAGCAGCCGTTCCTGACCGGCGAAGCGAACATGTCGCATTCCATTGCCAATCTCGAGGCCCACCATTTCAAATATCCGTATTTCCGCCGGCCGGGCGACGTTCACCTCCACGCCTTCGGGACAGCGACGCTGTCGTTTGCGGCCGGCATTCAGGCTGAGGCAGGGGATGTGTTCGAGATATCGGCAGCGGAATTCGGCCTGCCACTTGCCAATCCGCTTGCCGTTGGCGAAGAGGAGCGCGTGAGGATGCGCCGCCTCTAGCCGCGGGCGCGCCGCACGAAACCACAACACCGCAAGAAACAGGGATGCCCGCCGTCATGGACGATCTGCACCGCAACTACATCGATGGGGACTGGGTGGACGGCGAGGCCGCTGCCGACATCAATCCGTCCAACACTGACGAGATCGTCGGCCACTATGCGCGCGGCAGCGCCGAGGACGCCAAGCGCGCCATCGCTGCGGCCAAGGCCGCCTTCCCGGCGTGGTCGCATTCAGGCATCCAGCAGCGCCACGACATCCTCAAGGCGGCCGGCGACGAGATCCTCAAGCGCCGCGAGGAACTCGGCAGCCTGCTCGCCCGTGAAGAGGGCAAGACGCTGGCCGAGGGCATCGGCGAGACGGTGAGGGCGGCGCAGATCTTCGACTTCTTTGCCGGCGAAGCATTGCGCCTGACGGGCGAGGTGGTGCCCAGCGTCCGCCCCGGCCTCGAAGTCACCATGACCCGCGACCCGGTTGGCGTGGTCGGCATCATCACGCCGTGGAACTTCCCGATCGCCATCCCCGCCTGGAAGATTGCCCCGGCGCTCTGCCACGGCAACACGGTGGTGTTCAAGCCGGCCGATCTGGTGCCCGGCTGTTCGTGGGAAATCGTCGATATCCTGGCGCGCGCCGGGCTGCCCAAGGGCGTGCTCAACCTGGTCATGGGCAGGGGCTCGGTGGTCGGCGATGCGATCATCAACTCGCCCGACGTCAACGCCATGACCTTTACCGGCTCGGTCACCACCGGCCGCAAGGTCGCCGACGCCTCGGTCAAGCTGATGCGCAAGTTCCAGCTCGAAATGGGCGGCAAGAACCCGCTGGTGGTGCTCGACGACGCCGATCTCAAGGTCGCCGTCGAGGCCGCGACCAACGGCTCCTATTTCTCCACCGGACAGCGCTGCACGGCGTCGTCGCGGCTGGTGGTGACGGCGGGCATCTACGACAAGTTCATCGCCGCTCTCACCGAGCGGCTGAAGGGCCTGACGATCGACAATGCCTGCAAGGCGGGCACCCATATCGGCCCGGTGGTCGATCCGAGCCAACTGAAGCAGGACGAGGACTACATCGCCATCGGCCGCAAGGAAGGCGGCAAGCTGCACTGGGGCGGCGAGCGGCTGAACCGCGAGACGCCCGGCTACTATCTGCAGCCGGCGCTGTTCGTCGACACCTCGCCCGAGATGACGATCAATCGCGAGGAAATCTTTGGGCCGGTGGCAAGCGTCATCAAGGTCAAGGACTATGACGAGGCGCTCAGCGTTGCCAACGACACGCCCTTCGGGCTGACCTCGGGCATCTGCACGACCAGCCTGAAATACGCCACCCACTTCAAGCGCAATTCGGAAGCCGGCATGGTGATGATCAACCTGCCGACGGCGGGCGTCGACTATCACGTGCCGTTCGGCGGGCGGAAGGCATCGAGCTACGGCCCGCGCGAGCAGGGGCGCTATGCGGCCGAGTTCTTCACCACGGTCAAGACCGCCTACATGATGCCATAGGACGGGCATCGTCCACGCGAAGGAACGCGTTCGCCGCGGGGCGATCACCCCGCGGCGCGGTTGATCTCGTCGGCCCAGAACAGAATGCCGAAGGCGACCACGTTGACGACCACCCAGAGGCCGGAAACCCAATAGACGATGGTCTGCATCGACTTGGCCTCGGCGCCGTATTTGCCGGACGCGATGTCGCTTGCCATGCTGCCGGCTGCGCGTAGCTGGCCGGCAGCCCGGTCCGGGCGGAGCGGCTGTGGCGTGACGTCGGACTTGTTCTGACGCTCCATCAGGGCGCGCCCGCCGGAGGTGCGGTTGATGCGGGTGTGATACCACACCGCCAGAGCCACCATCGGCAGCACCAGCAGCGCGAAGCAGACCATCATGTAGGCTTCGCGCGTTGCGGGGTCCGACAAGGTCCCGGCGATGGCATTCATCGGTCGCCCTCCGTGAACCGGCCGATCGTCCCACGGCCGGTGGCGCTGGAGCAAGCGCGGCCTGGACCACGGACTGGTGTCAGCCTCTACCGGCACAACACCCGCTTGTTCGACCCGTGGGGCAGGATGGTGCCGTCCTTCTCGTTGAAGGAATTGGGGAAATACTTCCGACACGCAGCGAGCCATTCCGGCGACCAGGGCGTCTTGCCGCCGGTGTAGGAACGCGTGGCGGGCGCGGCAGCCGTGGCGGTGTTGGGCGCAGCGGCGCCTGGGGTGGGCTCCTGCGGTCCGCCGTGGCCGGCGGTATCGACCGAGGTGCCGTAATAGGCCGAGGTCGTCGGCATTTCCGGCTCCTGGTCCATGTTGAGGCAGCGGTAATAGGCCTCGTCCTGGATCTTGGGCTCCGAGTCGGGCTTCTCCCCGGCGGCCACCGCGAACTGGTTGGCGTATTCGCGGGCATAGAGCGCGCAATAGGCCGGTGGTGCCGCCAGTGCCGGCACGGCGGTTGTTGCCAGCACGGCCAATGCGGCCAGCGGCGCGATCAACATTTTCATGGGCTTCCGGTTCCCTCCCGGCCGCTTATGGTCGTTTTGTTCGTCTTGGCGCAACACGTGAAGGTTTGGAATGGATGTGGCGGTCGCGCGCACCCCACGCCACGGCTGTCAGTGTCGCGCCCATCTTTGGTGACAAATGGGTCAGGCCATGGCGGGAAGTGGGCATTTGCCGGTTGCCCGTTCGTTTCTTTTGCGCGATGACGCTGGCCAAACCGGAAACAGCCGCAGAACGGCGCGGGGAGGGGACTTTGCCCGATTTTCCCTTGGTGGACGCTCACGTCCATCTCTACGACACCGATGTAATCGACTACCCCTGGATGAAGCGGTTGCCCAGCCTCAATTCGCTACATGGTCCGGCCGAATATACGGCGGCGACCGGCGGCGTGGCGGTGGAGCGGCTGGTCTTCATCGAGGTCGATGCCGCTGCCGGCCGGCATCTCGACGAGGCGGTCTGGGTCGAAACGGCCGCGCGTAACGACAGCCGCATCGGCGCCATCGTCGCCGCCATGCCGCTGGAAATGGGCGCTGCCGTCGAGCCGGACATCGCCGCCTTCGCCTCCATGCCGCTGGCGCGCGGCGTGCGCCGATTGATCCAGGGTCATGTCGAAGAGCCGGGCTGGTGCCTGAAGCCGGACTTCGTCGAAGGCGTCAAGCTGGTCGGCAAATACGGGCTTGGCTTCGAGATTCTGCATCTTCCACCCGCAGATGGCGGATGCCATCGAACTGGTGCGCCGCTGCCCTGAGGTGAACTTCATCCTCGACCACATCGGCAAACCGGGCATCAAGGCGGGTCTGCGCGAGCCGTGGTGGAGCCAGATGCGCGAACTGGCACGCCTGCCGAACGTCATCTGCAAGGTCTCCGGGGTCGTCACCGAGGCTGACCGCGCGAACTGGACCTACGACGAGGTGGCGCCCTATGTGGCGCACGCCATCGATTCCTTCGGCTTCGACGGGGTCGCCTTCGGCGGCGACTGGCCGGTCATGGGGCTGGCGACGCGCTATCCGGACTGGGTGGCGATGGTCGACCGGGTGACGGCCGGCGCATCGGCGGAAGAGCTGCGCCAGCTCTATCGCGACACGGCGATTGCCTATTACCGGCTCTGAGACGCCATTTCGGCGCGGCAGGACGGGCGAAATCAGCCTTCGTGGCTCATCCTGTGTCGCATGCGCAAGGCGCGACCGGCGGTCTATGCTGGGGCACCAATCTGCAGGAGCACTCCGATGAAATTCATGGATGGCGTTTGGCGCATCGCCAAGGGCATGGATGTTGTTTCGCCGCACCACGCCTGGAACGTCGTCGTCGGCGATAGCGAGGTCGTGGTCGATGCGTCCTCGAGCCCGCGGCGCGCCCGCTTCGAGGACCTGGCGCCGATCTATCTCTCGGTTCGGCTCCATTCGCCGGCGCCAAACGTGATCGGTGTCCGCGTGGAGCACTACCGCGGCGTTCGGGCGACCGGGCCGGCCTTCGCGCTCCATCCCGATCCGGCGGCAAAGCCGGTGATCGTCGATACCGATGAATTCGTCTCGCTGACCAGCGGTGACCTTACGGTGCGGATCGAGAAGTCCGGCGACTGGCGGATGGAGTTCTTCCGCAAGGGCGAGCGGATCACCGGCAGCGTGCTCCCGGCAGGCGGCTATGCGGTCGATCGCGCCGGTGGCGGCGCCCATGTTTTCGAGCGGCTCGATCTCGGCGTCGGCGAGCTCGTCTACGGCCTTGGCGAGCGCTTCACGTCGCTGGCGAAGAACGGCCAGGTGGTCGAGATCTGGAACCGCGACGGCGGCACCTCCACCGACCAGGCCTACAAGAACATTCCCTTCTTCCTGACCAATCGCGGCTGGGGTGTGTTCGTCAACCACAGCGAGATGGTCGCCTTCGAGGTCGCCTCGGAGCACGTCTCCAAGGTCCAGTTCTCCGTCGCCGGCGAGGCGCTCGACTATTTCGTCATCGACGGGCCGACGCCGAAGGGCGTTCTCGACCGCTACACCCGCCTGACCGGTCGTCCGGCGCTGCCGCCGGCCTGGTCCTTCGGCCTGTGGCTGTCGACTTCGTTCACCACCGACTACGACGAGGCGACAGTCAATTCCTTCGTCGACGGCATGGCCGAGCGCGATATTCCGCTGCACGTCTTCCACTTCGACTGTTTCTGGATGCGCGGCCAGCACTGGTGCGACTTCGTCTGGGATCCGGTCGCCTTCCCCGATCCGGAGGGCATGCTCGCCCGCCTCAAGGCGAAGGGGCTGAAGATCTGCGTGTGGATCAATCCCTACATCGCCCAGCGCTCGCGTTTGTTCGCGGAGGGCAAGGCCAAGGGCTATCTCATCACCCGCCCCAACGGTGACGTCTGGCAGTGGGATCATTGGCAGTCGGGGATGGGCTTCGTCGACTTCACCAACCCGGATGCCACGGCGTGGTATCTCGGCTATCTCGAAGGGCTGCTGGCGCAGGGCGTCGATACCTTCAAGACCGACTTCGGCGAGGAGATCCCGACGGACGTCGTCTATCACGACGGTTCCGACCCGCTGAAGATGCACAACTATTACAGCTTCCTCTACAACCAGGCGGTCTTCGGCCTCCTCAAGCGCGTCAAGGGCGAGCACGAGGCGGTGGTTTTCGCCCGCTCCGCGACCGCCGGCGGCCAGCAGTTCCCCGTCCATTGGGGCGGCGACAACGTGGCGACCTACGAATTGATGGCCGAGAGCCTGCGCGGCGGCCTGTCCTTCGGCATGTCCGGCTTCGGCTTCTGGAGCCACGACATCGGCGGCTTCAACAACACCGCGCCGGCTCACGTCTACAAGCGCTGGTGTGCCTTCGGCCTGTTCTCCAGCCACAGCCGCCTGCACGGCCACACCTCCTATCGGGTGCCGTGGCTGTTCGACGAGGAGGCGGTCGATGTGCTGCGCTTCTTCGTCAGGCTCAAGTGCCGGCTGATGCCCTATCTGTTCGCGACCGCCTGCGAGGCGCGCGACAAGGGGTTGCCGATGATGCGGGCGATGGTGCTGGAGTTCCCCGACGACCCGGCGGCCGAAACGCTCGACCGGCAATACATGCTGGGCAGCTCGCTGCTGGTCGCGCCGGTGTTCTCCGAAGCCGGCGACGTGCAGGTCTACCTGCCGGAGGGACGCTGGCAGCAGCTTCTCACCGGCGAAGTAGTCGAGGGCGGCCGGTGGCGCAAGGAGCACCATGGCTTCATGAGCCTGCCGGTCTATGTGCGGCCCAATACGCTCATCGCCTGGGGCAACCGCGACGACCGGCCCGATTACGCTTACGCCGAGGGTGTCAGCTTCGCCCTGTCCGAACTTGACGATGGGGCCATGGCCGAAGCGGCGGTCCACGACACTGCCGGCGCCGAGGTCCTCAGGGTCCGCGTCAGCCGCACGGGCGCGACGCTGGCGGCCGAGACCGTGTCCGGCGACCGCGCCTGGCGCCTCCGCCTGCCGGCCACGATGGTGCTGGCCCGGGCTGAGGGCGCTGCCACGGTCGAGACGTCCGAGGAGGGCCCCATCATCACGGTGAGCGGAGCCGCGCGCCTTCACCTCGCCTGATCGTGGGGCGGCGCGCACAAGCTCCGTCGCGACACAGCCTTTGCTCGTTGGCAGCTGTCGGTCGGAATGCTGGAAGGCAGTTGCGGGACGGTGCCGCGATACGCCTTGCATGTTTTTGCGGGCCGATGTTCCTTGCGCGCCCGACTTGAGGCGGATCTCGGTCGCATCCGCGCGGACGCGGCTGCGGCCGGCGCGCGATTGGATATCGCCA
Source organism: uncultured Alphaproteobacteria bacterium (assembly GCA_963785065.1). Taxonomy (GTDB): domain Bacteria; phylum Pseudomonadota; class Alphaproteobacteria; order Rhizobiales; family Kaistiaceae; genus CAVSRC01. Next base: position 44,409 of record CAWATX010000003.1, on the reverse strand, counting down.
CCAGGCGGGATTGGCTTGCGTCGAGGGGGATTGGTCGGCGCATACGGAGGACTGAATGGCGGAGCAAGACGCGATCGATATCGCCAATCCTGATGTAGCCATCGGCATGCTGTCGCGCCTGCCGCGAGGACAAGCGGAGTTGCCGGCCTATTATCGCTGGCTCCTCGACAGCAAGGATGAGGTCATCCGTGTCGGGGCGATGTGTGCGCTGATCGATGGCCATGCCCTGCCGGCCGACTTGCTGGAGACAGTCGCCATTCCCCTCTGTCGCTACGGCGCCGTTCGCACGCGCGTGTTCGGCTTGCTGTTGGAACGTGGCCAGACGTCCCTCGCACGCGACGTGCTTGCCGTTCCCTTCGACGAGATTGACAGGTCCGCCGAGGAGCGTCTGAGATTGCGCCTGGCCGGCGACGATGCCGGCTTGGCTGCGCTCGAAGGCCGGCAATTCCTGCGCGAGGGAAAACTCGAGCAACTGCGCAACGCGATGGCGCATGCCGAAGCCGCCGGCGGCTGGAGGGCCGCGCTGCCGTGGAACGTGCGTGCAATGATGGTGATGCCGGTCGATGGTGGCCTGGCTTTCGCCCTGCTCCGTCTTCTCGACAACGCCAATCAGGTGCGGCTCTTGAAGACCGCCTATCAGACCTTCGAGCGGGCGAACGTGTTTCCGACGACCCGGATGATCTTCGACGCCACTTTGCGGTTGCGTGCCGGCGACGCCGAGGGCGCGTTGCGGATTCTCAACGATCTCCGCGAGTCCGCCCCCATCGCCAGCGTACAGGCGTTCATCGAGCAACAGCGCGCCAAGGCATCGGAGGTTCTTGGCGATTACCGGCGTGCCTATGGCTTCTACGCCAAAATGAACGAGGTGCGGCGGACGCCGTCATGGGACCCGAAAGCCTATTCCGCCCATATCGGTCGCAGCGAGTCATTTCGGCTCGGATCGCTGGAGCACGATGCGCGGACGAACTACTTCCTCATGCTTGGCTTCGCCCGGTCAGGTACGACGCTTCTGGAGAACATGCTTGGCAGCCACCCGGACATTGAAGGGCTTGAGGAAAGACGCTCCCTCGCGCTCGCGGTGGGCTTTCTGGAATCGCAGCCCGACAGAGAATCGCGTGCCGCGCTCGGGCTGGCCGCGCGTCAAATGTATTACGACGATCTGGATCGCTACCGCACGAAACCTGGAGCCAAATTCGTTATTGACAAGAATCCGATGTATTCCGCTTATGCCGGTTTCCTGAAAGGCCTATTTCCAGATAAACGCCACATCTTCGTGATCCGCGATCCGCGGGACGTGATCATAAGCTGTTTCAAGCAAGATTTCTCCATAAACGTGGCAACAGAGCACTTTATGAACATTGGTGACGCGTGCCGCATTTATGATTTCATCATGTCGCGCTGGTTTGAGCATTTCACCCTCGACGACGAGCGGGTTTGTTATACATGGTACGACAAGGTCGTCGTCGATTTCGAGAACGAGGTTCGACGAATCCTCGAATTCTTGGGGACGGATTGGGACCCGGCCGTCCTGTCCTTCGCCAAGGTGGCAGACAAGCGCGAGGCGCACACACCGAGTTATCAGAAGGTGCGCCAGGGACTTCGGATCGGTGTGCAGACCGAGTGGCGGAACTACAGGTTCGTGTTTGAAGGCGCCGACCAAATCGAGAAATGGGTCGAATTCTTTGGCTATGAGGCCACCTGACATGCGCCTCCAGGCGGCAAAGCCACCGGAAGCCGAAGGTTTGGGGGCGGCGCGGTCAGCGCCCCCCACGGAGGCGGCGCGCGCAGCGAGCCGGCCGTGAGCGCGAAAATGGCGGAGAGGATGGGATTCGAACCCACGATACGGCTTTAGACCGTATACCCGCTTAGCAGGCGGGCGCCTTCGACCACTCGGCCACCTCTCCTTAGGCCCCCGCAATAGCCGAGCCGGCGCGGTGCGGGCAAGGGAATATCCACATTTGCCGTCCGCGCGACGATGTCGTCGGGGCCTGGCGAGTCACAGCCGTGGCCGTCGAGCGGCCGCCCGCGGCCGAAAGTCATGGCGGTGCGCTGCGTGGACATGCTGTCGGCGCCGCAGGCGGTCTCTCGCACGGTGGCGAACTTCCTCCGGCCAGTCGCCGCCCGATCAGCCGTTGGAAACAGCGATCCGGGGCCTCGTTCAAGCGGCTGAAGGAGATCGAGCAGAAGCGGGGGAAGCGGTGCGCGAGGGGCGGCCGTTCTTCCGTTAGGGGCGTGCCGGCGGGTGGCGTAAGGCGTTGCCGAAAGAGCAGATCCGCCGAGTCGTCACCGCCCACCAGGAGCAGATGCGCCAAGCGGGCGATCTGACTGCGGGCCTGATTCGCCGATGGTGAAGGAGATTCGGACTGCGGCACGGCATTTTGCGACTATTGTGCAGCAGATGCAGGCGTATACAACCAGGGCGGGCTGCGCTTTGTCTGGTCATGTTCGGCCGGACTGTCGCATTTGATTGTCGCTTTTCGCAGAATTCCAGCGTTCCGGCAGGCCGCCTCGGGCGAATGGCAAGTCCTCCCTTCAGGGCGTGATTATTTTGCCACGGCGCCGACAAAATGGACACGAACGCCCTGTTTCCGGGCGTTTTCGCATTGCTCCAGAGGGCCATTCCGATATGGTGCGACTCGCGAAACGCGGGCACCCCGCGTGACGTGTTGACCGACCGGATCACCCTGGGGTGGTGGACAAATCCAGGTCAACTCGCGGGGAACGGGACAGACGAGCGGGCGCTCAAGAATGCCGGAAATCGAAAGAGATCCGGGAGCATCGGCGAGAAAGAACCTGCCCCTTGGAACATGGTTTGGAGGTCAGGATATGAAACTTAAGACCTTACTTCTCGGCACTGCCGCGGCCGTTGTGGTCGTTGGTGGCGCTCAGGCGGCCGACCTGTCGATCGCCGAGCCGGTCGACTACGTCAAAGTCTGCGACGCGTTCGGCTCTAACTACTGGTACATCCCGGGCACCGACACCTGCTTGAAGATCGGCGGCTCCGTTCAGATGAGCATCTGGTTCCATACTGCGAAGGCTGAGGATTGGGCTTCGAATAGCTCCTCTCATCATGACGCTTCGTGGGACATGGGCACTGAGGCTCACCTCAACGCCACCGCCAAGTCGATGACCGAGTACGGCCCGCTCACCGGCTTCCTCGAGCTGCGTGCGGTCTCGAACAACTCGAACGAGAGCAACAAGGTTGAGTACACCCCGAGCACCACGTCGTTCGACGCGGTTAGCGGCAAGTACTACACCTATCTCGACAGCGCCTATCTCGAACTCGGCATGCTGCTGGTTGGCCGCACCGGGTCGATCTACGACTACTCTGGCGGCTTCAACTGGGATTGGATGGACTACGACTCCGATAGCGGGGCCGATCAGGTTCGTCTGACCTGGGCGATGAGCGGCTTCGGCATCCAGCTGGCTATCGAAGATCCGCGTGATCGTTGGGGCACCAGCCTCTCGAGCAGCTACAGCATGCCGAACATCGTGGGCAACATCACGATGTCGCAGGGCCATTGGTCTGCCAAGCTGTCCGGCGGCTTCGCCGAGACACGGTTCGGCTCGGGCTTCGGCGCTCAGTTGGCCACGACCATCAAGCTCGACTCGATCGCTCCTGGCGACCAGTTGCTCTTGAAGACGGCCTGGGCGCAGAACCAGGTGTGGAAGTTCGCGGGCGGCCCGTCGGGCGGCACCACGGGCTCCACGTGGAGCGCGGCTGCGTCGTTCCAGCACTTCTGGGCCCCGACCCTGTCGTCGGCGGTCACTTGGCAGTACTACAACAAGTCGGCCGGTGGGCCGAACGCCTACTCGATCGTGGGCAACTTGGTGTGGTCTCCGGTCACCAACTTCTTCGCTGGTGTTGAAGGCGGCTACAGCAAGGTCAACACTGCTTCGACCGGCACGTGGGGCGTCCGCGTCCGCTTGGAGCGCGACTGGTAGTCGATCGAGCCACAAGCTTACTGATTATCGGGACCCGGCGGAGCAATCCGCCGGGTCTTTCAGTTTGGCGTTTCGGGTACGGAGATCGAAGCGCTGCCAGGCAAACACGGGCCGGAGCGCGGTGCCGACTTTACGGCCGCTTACTGCGCTGGACTTCCTCGTCGAGTGCCGCGGCAATCTCCTCGAAGACACCGGCCCAGTCGCCGGCCGCCCGCTGGCGAAAGAGCCGCATGGTCGGATACCAGGGTGAATCGGTGCGTTCGGTCAGCCAGCGCCAATCTGGATAATCGCGCAACGCCACCCAGATCGGGCGGCCCAGGGCGCCGGCAAGATGGGCCGGTGCCGAATCCGATACGATCATCAGGTCGAGATTGGCCATTACCGCGGCCATCTCGCGGAAGCCGTCGGGATTGTTGACGAACTCCTCGCCGAGCGTCTCCACCGCCATCCCTGCGGGGATATCCCGCAACTGGTCGAGGCCGTAGATCGCCTGCACGCTGATCAGCCGCACGCCCGGTACCTCTGTCAGCGGTGCGAAATGCCTGAGAGAGATCGAGCGGAACTGGTCGCCGCTGTATTTTGAATTGCCCTTCCAGCCAATGCCAACCTTGAAACCCTCGCGCCCGAGACGTGCCGCCCATTTGGCTGTGCGCTCGCGATCCGCGGCGAGGTAGGGCGCGTCGCACGGAATGTCGGCCTCGCTTGTCATGCCCAAGATGTGCGGCAGGCTCATCAGTGGTGCCTGGTAGTCAAAGCCGCTGCGCAGGCCAATGTCGCTGCTGACATCCATGTCGTCGAAGTTTGCCGCGAACAGCCGGCGCAGCGATTCATGCACGACCATCGACACCCGCGCCCCGCGCGCGGCCACCTCCCGGGCAAAACGCACGAACTGGATGGTGTCGCCGGCGCCTTGCTCGGAATAGAGCAGCACCTTCTTTGCTTTGATGTCCTCGCCTTTCCACAGCGGCGCGATCTTGAGCAGCTCCTGGCGGGGAAAGGTGGGGAACGTCAGCCGCGCCTCGTGTTCGGCCCAGCCCTTCTCGTATTCGCCGCGGGTGAGGAAGATGAGCGAGCGATAGTACCGGGCCGCCATGTCATCGGGGTCGTCCGCAAGGATGCGATCGAAGGTGGCGAGTGCCTCGTCGAGCCGTCCGGCATCGCCCAGGGCAATCGCTCGAGTCTGGAGCAGCAGCGGACCGGAGCCGCCGAGCCGTTCGGCCAGATCCAGCGCCTTCCAGGCCTCGTCGAAGCGACCGAGCTGGCAAAGCGCCATGCCGTGGACCAAATGGGCCTCCGCGTTTTTTGCCGCTCTGGCGATGGCCACCACGGATGCGTCCACGGCCTCGGCGGAACGCTTCAGCTTCACCAGCGCATAGGCTCGGCCCACCAGCGCACTGGCATCCGCGGGATCGCGCGCGAGCAAGACATCCGCTACCGCCAGCGCTTCCTCAGCGTGGTCGGTCTCGCGCAGGATGGTCCCCTTGGTGAGCAGGGCATCGCGGTTCTCGGGCTCGACCGCGAGGACCTTGTCGATCTCCACCATGGCTTCGGCGACCTGGTTGAGCTTGCCGAGGGCGTTGGCCGCACCGATATGGGCGGCCGTGTGGCCGGGCCGCAGGGCGAGCGCCCGGCGGAAATCGTCCAGTGCCTCTACCGATTTGCGCCGGCCGACGCGCACCATGCCGCGGTTGACCAGCGCCTCCGGGTAGGCCGGCTGCACCTTCAAGGCCAGGTCATAGGCGCCGATCGCCTCGTCAGGCCGGCCGAGGCCGCGCAATATGTTGCCCCGGTTGAAATGGGCGGTCGCATAAGTCGGGCGGAGCGTCAGCGCCTTGTCCTCGGCCGCGAGTGCATCGGCCAGCCGGCCAAGCTGCTGTAACGCTACCCCGCGATTGCAGTGCGCCTCGGGGAAGGCCGGAACCATGCGCACCGCCGCATCGAACTCCCGCAACGCGTCACGAGGCCGTCCCTGGCGGAGGCGGATGTCGCCCATGATGTTGCGACCGACCGGGTTGTTCAGCACCGCGCCGCTTGCGGAATGCAGTATGTCCGCGGCCTCTTCGAGTTGCCCGGCCTGAATGCGGGTGATGGCGTCGCCGAACAGGCGCGCAGCCGTCTCCGCCGCCTTCTGTCCCGGTGGAAGATCGTTCTTGTTCATGAATCGAGCTTAGTCGAGTGAGGGAGACGAATCACTCCGCGAGTGTCCAGAGGGGCCGTTGCAAGCCAGCATCGGAGCGTGTTTTGGCCCGGACCTGGGAGACGCGGTGCGGGCGGCATCTGGGGGGAGGAGGACGCCGCTGCCTGCGGGCGCCGCCGCAATCATCAAATAAGGCAGAAACACGGCGCTTTCAGACGCACGGCATCGCTTGACGGCACGGGGAATAAGGTGGCATCCGGATAGGAGGATGTGCGGCCGGCCAGGCGTGGAACCAGGGGCGGGTTTGCGGCGGTTTGCCGCCAGGTGCTGAACACGGGAAACGTGCGGCATGAACTGGCAGCGGTGGATTCGCCCCGGTCTGGTGGCGACGATTCTCGTCGCCCTGATTGCCGTCGCCGTGAGGAGCGGGTCGATCGGCCACGACCTGGCGGGCGCGGTCAACGCCAGCCTTGCCTCCCAGGGACAGGCGTGGGCAACGGCCGACGCGTCAGCCCGCGATATCACCCTCAAGGGGGTCGCGCCGACACCGGAGTCGCAGCAGGCCGCCATTCGCCTGGCGAGGGCCGTGCGTGGTGTGCATTCGGTGGCCGACCACACGAGCCTTCTGCCGATCGCCTCGCCCTATGTGTGGAGCGCGCGGCGCGCTGGCCGCAAGGTGACGCTGGTCGGTTCGGTGCCGTCGGAAGGCTATCGCGCCTCGCTGTTGGCTGCGGCAAGGCGTGCGCTGCCGCAGGCGGAGATTGTCGACAAGATGATGCCGGCGCGCGGGGCGCCGGATGCCTTCAACCCAGCGGTCGCCTTCGCCTTGGGGACCCTTGCCGATCTCGGCGAGGGCAACATCACGCTGACCGATTCGACCCTGGTGGTTCAGGGCGTGGCGATGAGTGCCGACGCCTACAGGGTGGCGCTGAAGGCGATCCACGACGACGTGCCGGCGGCGATTGACATGGGCCCGGTCGACATTCAGCCGGCGCGTGCCGACCCGTTCGTGTGGACGGCGAATTACGACGGCTCATCGGTGATCATCGCCGGCTACGTCCCCAACGACGTGGTGCGCGAATTGCTGGTCGCGACGGTGAAGGCGACGCTGCCCGGCGTCCCGATCGACGACAAGGCCGCGATCGCCTCGGGTGATCCACCGGGCTTTGCCGAGGCAGCGGCATTTTCCATCGCCGCGCTCAATCGGCTCCGCCACGGTGGGGTGACGCTCGACGGGCTCAAGCTCGATGTTGCCGGCGAGGCCAAGTCGGTCGACGATTACGAGGCGGTCCTCGCCAGCCTTGGCGGGACGCTGCCCGACGGCATGCAGGTGGTCGATACCGAAATCAAGCCGGCGCCGGTCTCGCCCTATTTCTGGAAGGCAGAACGCGCCGATGGCCGGGTGGTGCTCACCGGCTATGTGCCCAGCCCGCAGAGCCGCAACGAGATGACGGCGCTGGCGCAATCGCTGTTTGCCGCCGAAACCGTCGACCAGCGGGTGCGGATTGCCGCCGGCGAGCCGCGCATGGATTGGCTCGGCGGTATCAAGTTCGCCCTTGGCCAGTTGGCAAAGGTGAGCCACGGCTCGGTCGCGCTCGACGAGAATTCCTATTCGATCGCCGGCGAGGCGGTGAATTCCGCCGCGTTCCTGGCGCTTGCCGACGTCAACGGACGCACCCTGCCGGCAAGCCTCACACTGAAGCAGGCCGACATCGTGCCGCCGCACGTCTCGCCCTATCGGCTGGTGGTCGAGCGGCGCGGAGCGGGCATTCTGCTCGACGGCGACATCGCCAGTACGGTCGAGCATCAGCGGCTTCTTGACGCGGTTCGCCACAAGTTCGGATCGGCTCCGGTCGAGGACCGCGTGGTCTATGCCAGCGGCGAGCCGGAGGGCTTCGTTGCGGCCGGCGAGGCGGCGCTGCAGGCGCTGAGCCGCCTGTCGGGGGGCAGGGCGACCGTCGTCGACAGTGCCGTGACTGTATCCGGCTACACCTATTATGCTTCGGCGGTGGACGGGATCGTCGAAGAGCTCGATGCGGACTTGCCGGACGGCTTCAAGGTGGCCAGCCAGGACATTGCCTCGCGACAGGCCGACCAGCCGGTCACCGCCAACCAGTGCCGCGATCTGATGCAGGCCGTGCTCAAGATAGGCGGTATCGGTTTCGACGGTGGCAAGGCGGCGCTGACCGAGGATAGCGAAGGCATTCTCGACCGGGCTTCGGCGGTCATCGAGCGCTGCCCGGAGGCCGGCGTCGAGGTCGGCGCACATAGCGATTCCGACGGCTCGGCGACGCGCAACCGCGACCTGACCCAGGTCAGGGCCGAGACCATCGTCGAATACCTGGTGGCTGCCGGCGTGAAGCGCGAGCGCCTGACGGCGGTGGGATACGGCGAATCCAAGCCGATCGCCGACAATGCGACTGCAGCGGGCAAGGCCACCAATCGGCGCATCGAATTCACCTTCACCGAGCCGGCGGGGTGAGACGATGCTCTACCTGATCGCTGCCTATTGGCCGTTCCTGTTGATCATGGCGCTGATCGGCGCCGCCGTCGGCTGGTGGTACCAGGATCCGCGCGCTGCCGACGACCTCACTGCGTGGCTGGAGCGGGAGCCCGACGAGCCGTGATCTGGCACTTCTTCGAAGTGTGGGCGTTGATGCTCGTGGCCTTCGCCATCGGCTGTCCGCTGGGGGCGGTGGCTTACCGGCTGATCGCCGCGAGCCCGCTTGCGGACCTGCAGGGCGGCCTCGCCGATGCGGTCGGCGACATCGTCGACAACGTCAAGGGGCGCTTCGGCATCGGCCCGGTTTGGCGGCCGGAGTTGCATCGCGTCGTCGAGCGTCATGCCGCGGATGAGGCCGGAGAATACGGCGGTCCCCGGGCCGTGGGAGCCGCTCGGCCGATTCGCGTGCTTCCCCCCGCCGGCGTGCCGATGATCGCCGACGCGTCCGACCGCCGCGATGACGAAGGCGAGGGCGGTCATATGTTGGCCGAACCCCTCGCGATCGCCGCGCCGGTCGTGGCCGGCGAACGTGGTGGCGGAGAAGACCTGGTCATGGCGCGCCCGGTGGCGCTCGCGGCGCCCCGCAACAGCGTGCCCGACGATCTGCAGCGCATCCGCGGTGTCGGCCGTCGGATCGAGCGGCGACTCAATGCGCTCGGCATCTACCATTTCGGGCAGATCGCAGCGTGGACGCCGGCCGAGATGCGCTGGGTGGCGCAGCGGCTCGCCTTTCCGGACCGCATCGAGTGGGACGATTGGATCGGACAGGCGATCATCCTGGCCGCCGGCGGCGATACGGGATTCGTCAAGTCGGCAGATCGCCGTCGCGCGTTGCGGCGGCAGAAGGCGCTGGAGCGGGCGATCGAGCGGGCGACCGAAGCGGACGATACCGCCGATTTCACGGGCGAGACGGCGTTGGGCGAGGAATTCCCCGGAGATGACGAGCTCGTCGCGGAGGAGATGAGCGCCGAGGGGGCGGAGCTTGACCAAGAGGCCGAGCTTGCCCGGGAGGCGGGGCTTCCTCAGGACGAGATTCCAGAGGATGCGACCCCGAAGGACGCAACCGCGGAGGACGCAACCGTGGAGGACGCGACCCCGGAGGACGCAACCGTGGAGGACGCGACCCCGGAGGAAGATATCCCAGAGGAAGATATCCCAGAGGATGAGAGTCCGGAGGAGCACGGCGCGCCGGAGGACCACAAGCCCGACGCGGACGTTGCTCCTCAGGAGGACGAGACCGAAGCCGAGGACAAGAAAAGTTAGCCGGCTTTGTCGCTCTCCGCCGTCTCGGCGTCGGCGGTCGCGTCGAGATCGTAGTGGGCCTCGTCGCGCGGGATGACGGCATCCGACGGGCCGCCGCTTCCCTCCACCGCCGTGACGAAAGCGGACACCCGGGCAAGAAGCTGGCCGTAGCGCAGAAGCGGCGCATGGCCTTCGCCGGCGACGGTGACGGTTTCGACGCGCGGGTGCTCCTCGCCCATGCGGGCCACGGTCTCGGCCGACAGCAGATCGGAATTCTCGCCGCGGATGGAGAGAATCGGGATGGTCCTGAGGGCGCGGAATTCCTCCCACATATCCGGCAGCGGCTGATCGAGCTCGAGGCCGTCGAAGGAGCGGGCGAGCTTGGGGTCGTAGGCGTTGAGCGGGCCGTCGCCCTCGTCGTTGAAGGTGAGGCGGGCGTAATAATCCCAGTCGACATCGCGCCAGGCGGGGAAGCTGGCGCCGTGGATGCGCCGCAGCAGACGGGCGGCGTCGGGCCAGTCGTTCGGCTGCGGCGCGCTGCCGACATAGGTCTTGATACGTGCCAGACCGTGCGTCTCAATCACTGGGCCGATATCGTTGAGCACCAGGCCGGCAACGGTGGCCGGCCGCGCCAAGCCCATCAGCATGCCGATGAGGCCGCCGCGCGAAGTGCCGACGACCACGGCACGCGTGATGGCCAGCGCCGCCATGCCATCGAGCACGTCGTTCATCTCGGTCAGCAGATCGTAGCTCTCGGCGCTGCTGGCCCATTGCGACCGGCCGCGGCCGCGATAGTCGAAGGCGACTACCCGGCGCGGACGGTGGCGGTGGGTGGAGAGATGCAAGGCAAGCTCGTGGAAATCGCGGCTGTCGCGGGTGAAACCGGGCAGGCAGACGACCGGCAGCCAGGGCGAGAGCGGGTTGCCATAATCGCGTGCCGACAGCTTCAGTCCGTCGGAACTGGTGTAAGTCGCCTCGCGAAAGGTCGGCGGGGCCGGCGCTTCTTCGTCGTCTGCGGTTTCGGAGGGAGTCTCCGGGCGGGGCTTGCGGGCCATGACGCGATATCAGCCGGCGATCCGCCCGGCGTCAACCGGCGGACTTGCCCCGCCTGAGGTCGGCTTCGATGACCAGCGCCGGCTGGCCCAAGCGGGCCCGGTAGACCTGCAGGTTCTCCATGATGCGCTGGACGTAGTTGCGCGTCTCGGTGAAGGGGATCAGCTCGATCCAGTCGACCACGTCGACCTTGGGATTACGCGGATCGCCGTGCTGTTTGACCCATTGGGCAACGCGGCTGGCGCCGGCATTGTAGGCGGCGAAGGTCATCACATAGGAGCCACCGAAATCGTCGACCAGGTTGCCGAGGTGGGCGGCGCCGAGCGTGGCGTTGTAGGCAGGATCCGAGGTGAGCCGCGCCTTGGAATAGGGCAGGCCGATCGACTTGGCGACGTGGCTTGCGGTGTTCGGCATCAGTTGCAGCAGGCCGCGGGCGCCGGCGCGGCTGATGGCTTCTGGGTTGAAGGCGCTCTCCTGCCGGGCGACGGCATAGACCACCGATTTCTCGACCTTGGGCATCTTGGCCGAGGTGGGAATCGCCGCCATTGGGAAGGCCAGGGTCTCTACCGCCATGCCGCGCACGGCGGCCGCCTTTCCGACCTGCAGGGCGATCTGGTAGTCGCCGCTCTGGTTGGCCATGGCGGCCAGCAGCCCGATCTCGGCCGGGTCGTTCAGCGTGTCGGCGAGGTGGCGGTAGAACAGCCCGATATATCGCGTCCGTCCGGCGGCGGTGAGGTGCTGGATGACCTTGACCAGCTCGCGATTGGCGAAACGCTGGCGCGTGGCGGCATCGGGGGTCGGCGGCTGCGACAGGGCGAGCTGGGTGTTGCCGAGACGGGCGAGCGCCAACTGGCCGTAGAAGGTGGTGGGGAAGGCGCCGGCGCGCTTGAAATGGGCCGCGGCCGTGGTCTTGTCACCGGCAGCGGCGGCGGCGCGACCCATCCAGTATTCGGCGCGCGACTGGCTGAGCGGCATGGTCGAGATGGCGGCGATCTCGGCGAAGTGCCTGAGTGCGGTCTTGGGGTCGTGCAGGAATTCCAGCGCGTACCAGCCGGCGTGGAACTCGGCCTCGGCGCGGTAGGTGGCCGATTCGGCCGAATGGCCTGCCGCCACGCGATAGGCGAGCTGGGGCTTGTGGTCCTCGATAAGGGCGCGGGAGATCAGCCGGCGTTCGATCCACCAGGCGTCAGGATCGACCAGCTTGCGGGCGTCATGGGGTGCCGAGAGCAGCAGGTTGGCGGCTTCGGTGTTCTTGTCGGCGCGGCGCAGCGCCTGGACGCGCGAATAAAGCGCCAGCGGGTCGTTCCTGACCGACGCCGGGAGGCTGGTCAGCTCGCGATAGGCGCTGCTGCGCCGTTTGATGGTCGAGACCACCGCCTTGGCGAGCGCCTGCTCGTCCTTGCCGATGAGCGCCGCCACCCGCAGCGCTTCGGTGCTGTCGCCGTTGTAGAGCAGCCGGTCCATGCGGGCCTTGTGATCGGCGGTGGTCAGAAGGTCACCGAACTCGGAAAGGACGGTCTTCTCGTTGGCGTCCGACAGGTTCTCGTTGCGCCAGAAGCTGCGGATCAGTGTGGCGGCGTCCTTTTGCCGACCAATGGCGACATAGGCTTCGGCGAGTGCGATTGTGGCGCTGTCGGAAGAGGGCGCGGTGCCGCCGAGCGCCTTGATGACGTCGGCCGGCGACAGATTCTGGTTGGCGACCGCCTGCTCGTAGCGCAGGCGCAGAAGGCCCTGGCCCGGCCAGTCGCGAAGCTTGCGCGAGACATCCAGGATGCGCGAGGGGGGGACGCCCTTGTCGCCGCTGATGGCGACCAGCCAATCGATGATCTTGATGTCGATCGGGTCGGGCAGGGCATAGGCGGCAACGGTGGCGGCGGCCGGATCGCCGTTGTCGAGCAGTTTGAGGGCGAGCTTGAGCCCGGCCGAATTGAGCGCTGCGGGGACCGCCGGGGCAGGCTCTGGAACAGGCGGCGGCGCCTCGTCGAGGCTTGCCGCGTCGCCCGCCTGCGGCGCGTCGCTGTCCTCGGCTGCCCGGCTCTCATCGGGGGCGGCGGAGATGATCGCGGCGATCGGGTCACCGGCGGCTGCGTCTGTCGCCGACGTGTCGGCGGCCGGCGCGTTGGCGGCCGGCGCGCTGGCAGCGGGGTCCGGTCGCGGGCTTGGCAGCGGCACGACGACCGCAGGAGCCGCCTTCTTGCCGGCGGCCAGCGCCTCGGGCGGGACAACAAGCAGAGCAAGCGCCAGCACCGCCAGCGCGCACGCTACGGCTGAACCCAACCGGTGACCGGCCCTGCCGGCGTCGGCAGTGATCATCGTCTCGCCGTCCTTTGGTGTTCGCTTCGGTGCGCTTGCTCGCGTTCCCACCGAAAAGGCCCGTTGCCTTGCCGAAACAAGCTATTGTGCCATAGTGAACGATTGCTTGACGACCGCAACATTCTTGCCCGTCCATAGGGCAGGGACTATGGTCGCGGCCATATCTAAACCGCCGAGTTTGACCAGAATTCGGCCGTCCGGAAGCAGGTTCTCATGTTCACAGGTTCGATCACTGCCCTGGTGACGCCGATGCGCGACGGCCGCTTCGACGAGGAGGCCTTCCGCGGCTTCGTCGACTGGCAGATCAGCGAAGGCACGCACGGCCTGGTGCCGGTGGGCACCACCGGCGAAAGCCCAACGCTCAGCCACGACGAGCACAAGCGCGTGGTCCAGGTCTGCATCGAGGTCGCTGGCGGGCGGGTGCCGGTGATCGCCGGCGCCGGCTCCAACAACACGACGGAAGCCATCGAGCTTGCCCGCTTCGCCGAGAAGGCGGGGGCGGACGGCCTGCTGGTGGTGACGCCCTATTACAACAAGCCCAGCCAGGAGGGGCTCTATCAGCACTATAAGGCGATCAACGACGCCGTCGGCATCCCGATCATCATCTACAACATCCCGCCGCGCTCGGTGATCGACATGAGCGTCGAGACGATGACGCGCCTGTTCGAGCTGAAGAACATCGCCGGGGTCAAGGACGCCACTGCCAAGATCGACCGCATCAGCCTGCAGCGCCAGGCCATGGGGCCGGAGTTCAACCAGCTTTCCGGCGAGGACGCCACGGCGCTGGCGGTGATGGCCCATGGCGGCCATGGCTGCATCTCGGTCACCTCGAACGTCGCGCCCAAGGCCCAGTCCGAGTTCCAGGACGCGTGCCTCGCCGGCGATTTCGCCAAGGCCCTGCAGTATCAGGACCGGATGTTGCCGCTGCACAAGGCTCTGTTCCTGGAGCCGAGCCCGGCGGGCGCGAAGTACGCCCTGTCGCTGCTCGGGCGGATGAGCGAGGAGCTGCGTCTGCCGTTGGTGACGGTGACGGAGCACGCCCGCACCGAGATTTGCTCGGCGATGGTGCATGCCGGCCTGACCAACTGATCCAATGTCAGCCAAGAAGGACAAGGCGCCGAACCGGAACGCGGCGGTCAACCGGCGTGCGCGCTTCAACTACGAGATCGGCCAGGTCTTCGAGGCCGGCGTCGCGCTTGTCGGCACCGAGGTGAAGTCGCTGCGCGAAGGCCGCGCCAGCATCGCCGATGCCTATGCCGGCGAGCGCAACGGTGAGATGTGGCTCTACAACGCCTATATCCCCGAATACCTGCAGGCCAATCGCTTCAACCACGAGACCAGGCGGCCGCGGAAGCTGCTGCTGCACCAGCGCGAGATCGGCCGGTTGATCGGCGCCGTCGATCGCGAAGGCATGACGGTGGTGCCGCTCCGCATCTATTTCAACGATCGCGGGCGGGCCAAGGTGGAACTGGCGGTGGCGCGGGGCAAGAAGCTGCACGACAAGCGCGAGACCTCGAAAAAGCGCGACTGGGGCCGCGAGAAGGCCCGGCTGATGCGCGAAAAGGGCTAGAGGCTCAGGCCGCGGACGGCCGCGCCTTGGTTGCCGGCGCCGGCGCCGGCGGCTGCTGGCGGAAGAAGCGGACGGCATTGGCCAGGGCAGCCGCACCGTAGACCGTTGAAAAGGCCACCTGCACGACGGAGCCAACCAGGAAGCCATAGGTTCCCCAGCCGATCGTGCTCACCAGGATCAATGCCTGGATGCGCCAGACCGAACGCTGATGGCGGGCCGCGACGGCCAGCACCGTGCCGGCGATGGCGAGGAGGTCGGCGGGGCCGGCCCAGAAGAGCCAGCCGAAAACCAAGGCGAGGGGGTAGAAAAGCCAGTAGGCGATGCGTGCCGCGCGCCGTTCGGAGAATGCTGCGACGACATCCGACATCATGTAGAACGCCGAGAGCGCCGCCCCCATCGGCGCCGCCAGCATCACATAGTGGACCACCACCGGGACCAGGCCGGTAATGTCGGTGAGCAGAAAGCGCAGGCGGACGCGGGCGAAGGTCGAGAAGACGAGGAGCCCGAATCCGAGCCCGCCAACCCACTGGGCAAGAATGCTTGTTTCGGACATCTGGAGACTGGTGTTCCCGCCATCCGCGCGAACAAGCGGTCCGCTCGACCGCGGCGGCCTTGTAGCAGGCCGAAACTTGGGAAGCGATTGACGGAGCGCAAATGCGCCTGCGACCGATTGCGCAGGCAAGGGAGGCGCGTGTTCCTGACGCGATGGTCGCCGTTCTAGCGATCGCCGCCGATGGCGAGGTGCGCGCGGATCCCTTCGAAGACCGAGCGGAACATCGCCTCGGTCAGCACGCCGGTATTCGTGTTGTAGCGGGAGCAATGATAGCTGTCGAAGAGGGTGAGGCCCGGTCGCACCTCGTGCGATGCGCCATGGCCGAAGGGGACGCGGCTGCGCTTCAGCTCCAGCGTCGTGACGACGCTGTCATGGGCGATGCGCCCGAGCGCCAGGATGGCGGAAAGCCGCGGCATGGCGTCGATGGTTGCGGCGAGATAGGGCCGGCAGGTCCTGATCTCGGCGGTCTCCGGCTTGTTCTGCGGCGGCACGCAGCGGACGGCATTGGTGATCGCGGCCCCGGAAAGGGCTACACCATCGTCGGGTCGCGCGTCATAAGTGCCTGATGCGAAACCGAAATCGATCAGCGTCTGGTAAAGCAACACGCCGGCATAATCGCCGGTGAAGGGCCGCCCGGTGCGGTTGGCGCCGCGCAGGCCCGGTGCCAGCCCGACGACGAGCAGGCGCGCGTCCCGCCCGCCGAAGGTCGCAACCGGCGCGTTGTGCCACCCAGGCTCCCTGGCCCGCCATTCCTCGCGGAAGGCTGCCAGCCGTGGACAGAGCGGGCAGTCGCGGCCCGGCGTCGTCGGGTCCATGCCGGGCGCGGCTCTAGATGGCGTCGTCGCTCTCGAACTCGTCGTCGGCAAAAGCGGTCGCCTGGACGCGCTCGGCCTGTCGCTGGGTCCTCTCGGAGGGGGCACGGCCGATCTTGCCCTGCATCGACTGCAGATCGACGAAATGGTCGGCCTGGCGGCGCAGCTCGTCGGCGATCATCGGCGGCTGGCTGACCAGTGTCGAAATCACGCTGACCTTGCGGCCCTTGCGCTGCACGGCTTCGACGAGCGAGCGGAAGTCGCCGTCGCCGGAGAACAGGACGAAATGATCGACCTGCTCGACCATCTCCATGACATCGACGGCGAGCTCGATGTCCATGTTGCCCTTGATCTTGCGCCGGCCAGTGGCGTCGACAAATTCCTTGGTGGGTTTGGTGATGACCGTATAGCCGTTATAGTCCAGCCAGTCGATCAGCGGGCGGATCGACGAATATTCTTGGTCTTCTGCGAGTGCCGTGTAGTAATAGGCGCGGAGGAGGTAGCCTTTTGACTGGAATTCCAGCAAAAGCTTCTTGTAGTCTATGTCAAATCCCAGCGCTTTCGCCGTCGCGTATAGGTTGGCGCCGTCGATGAAGAGCGCGATTTTCTCGCGGGGGTCAAACATCTTTTTGTCTATTGCCTTCGTTGCTGTGTTGAACGCGAATGCTGTAATCCAAAGCTGAAATGCTGCAGCGAGACACGCCGGAGCGCCGAAAACTGGCCAAAACAAACAGCGCGGTCGCCCCGACCGCTAATCCCGTCAATACAGCGACTACCAACACATGTGGTGCGCGTTTGGCGGCAGTCCAGAGGGGCCGCGGCTGAGAAGACCGCGGCCACCACCGTTGTCGTGCGTCCCGGCAGATCATGCCTGCGGCCAAATTCCTTGCTTTTGGCCGGCGGGCAGCCTATATGCCCGCCACACCCTATTTCAGGAGAAAGCGGATGGCGCGCGTCACGGTCGAGGATTGCGTCGACAAGGTTGAGAATCGATTCGAGTTGGTGCTGCTTGCCGCTCATCGCGGGCGGATGATTTCCGCCGGCTCGCCGCTCACCATCGACCGCGACAACGACAAGAATCCCGTGGTGGCGCTCAGGGAAATCGCCGACCAGACCGTGGCGCCGGAGGATCTCAAGGAAGACCTCATCCATTCGATGCAGAAATACGTGGAAGTCGACGAGCCCGAGCCCGAGCCGGTGCCGATGATCGCCTCGGCGGCGCCGACCGCCGCCGGCGGCGAGGACAGCGACATCGCCTTCGACCGGATGTCGGAGGAGGAGCTGCTGCGCGGGCTGGAGAGCATGGTTCCGCCGGACAAGACCGAGGAATTCTAGGCCGGTCCGCTGGTGTGCTGACGGTTCTGGCGCGTAAAGCTTTCCCTATACTATATACGGTAGTGAAGCACCGAAGCCCGCCGGTGAGCGGTGGGCGGTGCCCGCGCCGGACTATTGCGCCATGATGCGCCAGTATGAGTTGGTCGAACGGGTTACCCGCTACAACCCGAACGCCGACGAGAACCTGCTGAACAAGGCCTACGTCTATGCCATGCAGAAGCACGGCACGCAGACGCGGGCTAATGGCGACCCCTATTTCTCGCATCCCCTGGAAGTCGCCGGCATCCTGACCGACCTCAAGCTCGACGACGCCACCATTGCCGTCGCCCTGCTCCACGACACCATCGAGGACACCGACGCCACCCGCGCCGAGATCGATCAGATGTTCGGCGAGGACATCGGGCGGCTGGTTGAGGGGCTGACCAAGATCAGCAAGCTCGATCTGGTGTCGAAACGGGCCGAGCAGGCGGAGAACCTGCGCAAGCTGCTGCTCGCCATCTCCTCCGACATCCGCGTGCTCCTGGTGAAGCTTGCCGACCGGCTGCACAACATGCGCACGCTGCAGTTCATGTCGCCGGAGGCGCGTGCGCGCATCGCCCAGGAGACGCTCGACATCTACGCGCCGCTGGCCGGCCGCATGGGCATGCACGACATGCGCGAGGAGATGGAGGACCTGGCCTTCCGCACCCTCAATCCGGAGGCCTATGCGACCATCGAGCGGCGCCTTGAGGATTTCCGCACGCGCAACCGGACGCTCACCGATCGCATCGAGCGGGAACTGACCGAACGGCTAGCGCTGGCCGGCATCAAGGCAGAGGTCAAGGGGCGGGAGAAGCGGCCCTATTCGATCTTCCGCAAGATGGAGCGCAAGGCGATCAGCTTCGAGCAACTCTCCGACATTCTCGGCTTCCGCGTCATCGTCGGCACGCTCGGCGAATGCTATGCGGCGCTCGGCGTCGTCCACACCACCTGGCCGACCGTGCCGGGGCGCTTCAAGGACTATATCTCGACGCCCAAGCAGAACGACTACCAGTCTATCCACACCACGGTCATCGGCCCGGGCAGCCAGCGCGTCGAATTGCAGGTGCGCACGGCCGGGATGCACCGTATCGCGGAATACGGCATCGCCGCCCACGCGCTTTACAAGGACGGCATCGCCCCGGCCAGGCCGAAGGGCAACGGCAACGGTAATGGCGCGGCGCAGCACAACAGCAACGGCAACAATGGCGGCAGCGGCGGCTCGACGCTCCCCGGCTTCAACGAGGAAGTCCACGCCTATGAGTGGCTGCGGCGGACCATCGAGATCCTCGCCGAGGGCGACACGCCGGAAGAATTCCTCGAGCACACCAAGCTCGAGCTTTTCCAGGATCAGGTGTTCTGTTTCACGCCCAAGGGGCGGTTGATTGCGCTGCCCCGCGGCGCCACGCCGATCGACTTCGCCTATGCCGTCCATACCGACATTGGTGACACCACGGTCGGCGCCAAGATCAATGGCCGCACGATGCCGCTGATGACCGCGCTCAGGAACGGCGACGAGGTCGAGATCCTGCGCTCCAAGGCCCAGGTTCCTCCGCCGGCGTGGGAATCGATGGTGGTCACCGGCAAGGCGCGCTCGGCGATCCGCCGGGCGACGCGCGCTGCGGTGCGCAAGCAGTATGCCGGCCTTGGCCGCCAGATCGTCGAGCGGGCCTTCGTCCGCGCCGGGCGCACGTATGCCGACAAGCAGATCGAGGCGGCTCTGCCGCGGCTGGCGCAGAGCAATGTCGAGGACATGCTGGCGGCGGTCGGGCGGGGGGAGATTCCCTCCGACAACGTGCTCAAGGCGGTTTATCCGGACCACAAGGTCGAGCGCCCGCCGCGCAGGAAGTCGGGCACCGAGGAGGCCGGCTGGTTCGGCCTCAAGCGCGGCTCAGGCATGAAGTTCCGCGTGCCCGGCCTGTCGCGCCGGCCGCCGACGGCCGATCAGCGCAAGGGCCAGGCGATTCCCATCCGCGGCATCCACGGCGAGATGCCGGTGCGCTTCGCCGATGGCGGGGCGATCCCCGGCGAGCGCATCGTCGGCATCATGACACCGGGCGAGGGAATCACCATCTATCCGATCCAGTCTCCGGCGCTGAAGGCCTTCGACGACGAGCCGGAACGCTGGCTGGACGTGCGCTGGGACGTGGACGATGAGACCCTGGACCGCTTTCCGGTGCGCATCGAGGTGACGGCCATCAACGAGCCCGGCACGCTCGCCCAGGTTGCGCAGGTCATGGCGGACAATGAGGCCAATATCACCAATGTCAGGATGGCCCGCTCCGCGCCCGATTTCATGGTCATGGTGTTCGACATGGAGGTCTTCGACGTGAAGCACTTGAACCGGCTGATCGCGCAATTGCGCGAAAGGCCGATCGTCAGCAGTGTCGTGCGGGTCAATGGCTAGCCGCGCCGCGATCCTGTCCGGCCGCCGCTTCGGCGGCGTGGCCTGAGCGGCAAGGAGCGCGCGTCCCCCATGCTGTTTCGCCGCCGCGAGAGCCAGAGCCTGATGGCGCGCCTGCGCACCGCGCTGTGGCCGCGCCACAGCTGGTCGCGCTCGGCCCGCTATTTCGGCAAGCGCGTGCTCCGGCTCACCGGCTCGCCGCATGCGGTGGCAGCGGGCGTGGCGGCCGGGGTGTTCGCCTCCTTCACGCCCTTCGTCGGCCTGCACTTCATCATCAGCTTCATCTTCGCCTTCTTCGTCGGTGGCAACATGCTGGCCGCCGCCATGGGCACCTTCGTCGGCAATCCGCTGACCTTCCCGTTCATCTGGGCCTCGACCTACAGCATCGGCAGCCACATCCTGGGCCAGAGCAATGCGCTGGCGCTGCACGAGATCCACTACGCGCTGGTGCACAGGTCGTTCGAGGTGCTGGTGCCGATCATCGTGCCGATGCTGGTTGGTGCGGTGCCCATCGGCCTGCCCATCGCGATCACCTTCTATGTCGTGTCCTTCTTTGCCGTGCGCGCCTTCCGCGACCTGCGCCGCGAGCGGTTGGACGCCAGGCGGCGGACAACGGCGAACGCAATGTCCCAAGTCAAGGAGATGGACGACGCATGACCAGGGATCTGAGGCTCGGGGTCAACATCGACCACGTTGCGACCATCCGGAACGCCCGCGGCGGCGACCACCCCGACCCGCTGCGCGCCGCGGCCGTAGCCGCTGCTGCCGGCGCCGACGGCATCACGGCGCATCTGCGCGAGGATCGCCGCCACATCGGCGACCGCGACATTGAACGCCTGCGCCATACGATTGCGCTGCCGCTCAACCTCGAGATGGCGGCGACCGAGGAGATGCTGGCGATAGCGTTGCGGCACAAGCCGCATGCCGCCTGCATCGTGCCGGAGCGACGCGAGGAACGCACCACGGAAGGCGGCATCGACGCTGCCGGCCAGCACAACCGGCTGAAGCCCATCGTGGCGGCGCTCGGCGAGGCGGGCGTGCGCGTGTCGCTGTTCATCGAAGCTTCGCCGCGCCAGCTCGACGCGGCGGTCTCGCTCGGCGCGCCGGTGGTCGAGCTGCATACCGGTGCCTATTACGAGGCGTGGTTCTCAGGCCCCGACGCCTTCGAGGTGGAGCGGGCGCGCATCGCCGAAGCGGCGACCTATGCCGCCGGGCTCGGCCTCGAGGTCCATGCCGGTCACGGCCTGACCTTCGACAACGTCAAGCCGATTGCCGCCATTCCCGAGATCCGCGAGCTCAACATCGGCCATTTCATCATCGGCGAGGCGATCTTCATCGGCCTCGAGGAGAGCATTCGTACCATGCGCCGGCTGATGGACGAGGCGCGCTTGGCGGCCGAAACGGACGCCGGAGCGCTCAACGGATGATCGTCGGCATTGGCAACGACACGATCGACATCCGTCGGGTGGAGAAGGTGATCGAGCGCCACGGCGAACGCTTCACGACCCGCGTCTTCACCGAGATCGAGCAAAGGAAGTCGGACCGGCGGCGCCTGCGCGCGGCCTCCTACGCCAAGCGCTTCGCTGCCAAGGAGGCGTGCTCAAAGGCGCTCGGCACCGGCATCCGCGGCGGCGTCTTCTGGCGTGATATGGGCGTGGTCAATCTGCCCTCGGGCAAACCGACCATGGTGCTCACCGGCGGCGCCGCCAGCCGGCTGGCACGCCTGATACCGGCCGGCCATCGGGGGGAAATTCACCTGACCATCACGGACGACTTTCCGTTGGCCCAGGCCCTGGTCATCATTGAGGCGGTGCCGGAGGGGGCGTCCTAGGGGGGCCCCGAGACGGCCAAGGTTGGCGTTGCGCCGCCCCCGGCGAGCCGGTATTACCGGCCGGCCGGGGCCGGACAAACGGAATGGGACAATGAGCGTGGCATCGGAAGAGAAGAAAGCCGACGGTGGCTTGGGCGAGACCGTCAAGATCATCATCCAGGCTCTGCTTCTGGCGCTGGTGGTGCGCACCTTCCTCTATCAGCCGTTCAACATCCCGTCCGGGTCGATGGAGAACACGCTGCTCATCGGCGACTACCTGTTCGTCTCCAAATTTTCCTACGGCTATTCGCGCTTCTCGCTGCCCTTCGGACCGCACCTGTTCGACGGGCGCATCTGGTCGTCGCCGCCCAAGCGTGGCGATATCGTCGTCTTCAAGCTGCCGCGTGACGATACCACCGACTACATCAAGCGTGTCGTCGGCCTGCCCGGCGACAAGATTCAGGTGCAGCATTCGGTGCTTTACATCAACGGCAAGGCGGTGCCGCGCGAGATGATCGGTCCGGTCACCCTCGATGGGGTCAGCTACACCCAGTACCAGGAGACCATGCCCAACGGCGTCAAGTACAAGGTGCTTGACCGCGAGCGTGACGGCCTGCTCGACAACACCCAGGTCTACGAGGTGCCGCCCGACCACTATTTCATGATGGGCGACAACCGCGACAATTCCACTGACAGCCGCGTGCCACCGACCTCGGGCGGCGTCGGCTACGTGCCGTTCGAGAACCTGGTCGGCCGCGCCGAAATCATCTTCTTCTCGGTCAAGGAGGGCGACTCGGTGCTGGCCTTCTGGCAGTGGCCGTGGACGGTCCGCTGGGACCGCCTGTTCAAGCTGCTATGACCGCTGACGGCGCTCTCCTCGACACGCTTGAACGTCGGACCGATTACCACTTCAAGGACCGCGGCCTGCTGACGACCGCGCTCACCCATGCCAGCGCCGTGGGCGATGCTCGCATCGCTGTCGAGGCGACCTATCAGCGGCTGGAATTCCTCGGCGACCGGGTGCTCGGCCTGGTGGTCGCCGCGATGCTGCTGGAAGCCTTTCCCGAGGCGAGCGAGGGCGAGTTGTCTTCGCGGCTCGCCGACCTGGTGCGCAAGGAGACCTGCGCCGACGTCGCGGCGATGCTCGATATCGGCGAGGCGGTCATCTTCGGCGGCAGCCGGGCGCAGCAGCGTGCGCTGCTCACCGTCAACGTACTCGGCGACGTGTGCGAGGCGCTGATCGCGGCGATCTATCTCGACGGCGGCTACGAGGCGGCCAAGCACTTCATCGAGGTCCACTGGCGCGACCGCATGCTGGAGGCGCCCATCGGCGGCCGCAATGCCAAGTCGGCCCTGCAGGAATGGGCGCAGGGCCAGGGCCACGGCACGCCGACCTATGAGATCGCCGAGCGCAGCGGGCCGGACCACGCGCCGACCTTCATCATCACTGTGCGCATGGGCGAACTCGAGCCGGGGCAGGGCGAGGGGCGCAACCGGCGCGAGGCGGAGCAGGCGGCGGCGACAGCCGTTCTCCTGCGCGAGGGCGTATGGCAGGCGACGCGGTGAGCGGGCCCCCCGAGGTGACGCCGACGGAGGTCGCGACGCGCTGCGGCTTCGTCGCGCTGATCGGCGTGCCCAATGCCGGCAAGTCGACCCTGGTCAACCGGCTGGTCGGCACCAAGGTCACCATCGTCAGCCACAAGGTGCAGACCACCCGCTCGATCGTGCGCGGCATCGCGATTGCGGGCGCGTCGCAGATCGTCTTCGTCGATACGCCCGGCATTTTTGCGCCGAAGCGTCGGCTCGACCGCGCCATGGTCGACACCGCCTGGGGCGGGGCGCGCGACGCCGACATGGTGGCGGTCCTCATCGATGCCGCCAAGGGTATCGACGCGGAGGTGCAGGCGCTGCTTGCCCGGCTCGGCGAGATCCGCCAGCCGAAGCTGCTGCTCCTCAACAAGATCGACACGGTCAAGCGCGAGAGCCTGCTGGCGCTGGCCGCCGCCGCCAACGAGGCGGCCGGTTTCGACCGCACCTTCATGATCTCGGCGCTCACCGGCGACGGCTGCGACGCCTTCATGGGCTATCTCGCTGAGGCGGTGCCGCCGGGGCCTTTCCTCTACCCGGAGGACGAGGTCAGCGACATACCGCTCCGCCAGCTCGCCGCCGAGATAACGCGCGAGAAGCTGTTCGAGCGGCTGCACCAGGAGCTGCCCTATCAGGCCACCGTCGAGACCGAGGCGTGGACCGACCAGAAGGATGGCTCGGCGCGCGTCGAGCAGACCATCTATGTGACCCGCGACAGCCAGAAGAAGATCGTCATCGGCAAGGGCGGCGCCACCATCAAGGCAATCTCCATGGCGGCGCGCAGGGAGATCGCCGAGATCGCCGAGAAGCCGGTGCACCTCTTCCTTTTCGTCAAGGTGCGCGAGAACTGGGGCGACGACCCGGAGCGCTACCGCGCCATGGGGATCAATTTTCCGGAGTAGCTCTCTGCTTGAGTGCCTTGGCCACGACGCTCGCGACACGTTTGGTCGACATTCCTTGTCGCCACTCAACAACTCGTCGGTCCGCTAGAGTGGGGTACCGCACTTTGAAGTTCTCCAGATGAACATCTTTGAGCAATATCACGATTACCGCATCTCCGAGAGACTTCTCACGAACTTCAAACCAAATTCTTTCAATTTCCGTCCACTTTCTGCTTAAGTACGTATCTGTAACAATCATGATGACGTCACGACTGTTTCGAAGACCTTCCTCAATGATTGGCGTTATTGGCTTTCCGACACCCACATATTTATAATCCACGAAAAGGTCCAGTTCTTTCGCCGTCAACTCTTTGGCCAATTTCTGTACGATTTCCGCGTCTTCATTCGAGTAAGAAACAAACGCGTCCCAGCGATATTGTTTCTCCCAATACATATCGTTCAAATACGCAATCATCTTTTCCTGCATCGAAACAGCCGTTGCAGGATGAGGCACACCATCAGCAAGAAGCTTGCCGGCCTTAACCAAAGCCCCTTTGGCATCTTCAACATTGCCACGGACAAAACTCACTACCGCATGTGCCGCATGAATATAGACTTTGTAATTCAATAACTCGTCGGCTCGATCAAAAAATCTGTCATATGAAATCAGCAACTCAGCTAGATGATCCTTCAGCCTGGCTGACTGTTGAATTTTCATCGAAGAGATTACGCCCATGATCCAGATTGACCAGCATATCGCCTTGTATCCAGAAATGATCTGCTCATCGCTACTGTCTGATTCAATGCTCTTTATGCAGATTGTCGCCTTTCCTATTAGCAATTCGTAAAGCGGTAACTCATCTAGAATTGCGTCTCGATTAAGATGCGATTGATACCAACGATATTGAAGCAATCGTGACCTAAATTCTATTTCATGATAGCCAGACGTGCCTTCAATATCCGTCGTATGATAGTGTTTCGACTCAAAGAGCTCATCTATCACGCGATACGCTGCCGAGAACTCGCCTAATCTATACATCGCGCTCGCGTATCGAGCAAAAATCAATGGGTCAAAAATATACTTTTGAACACTTGCGTCGGCGCGTGAATATTCCAAAAAATATCGGTCATTGATTCGAATGAAATCGTATATTTTTGCGGATAAATTGGCGACGTAATTCGGAATTCGCAACTGTTCACTATTTTCAGCCACCAAAGAGTTAAGAAACCGGACGCCGTTGAGTGCGCGACGGATTTTTGTGTGCGATTCTTTGTCGGAGTTTGGTGGCTCATCGACACAATACAAAGTAATATAACCGAGTATCATAGCAATAATTCGTTGGCGTCCCCAAAAATGAATGTCTCCGTTATGTAAATGCTCTAAATAGTTGCCGGAATCAATGAGCTTTGCTGAGTTCGAAATATCGACAAGTTGTCTTACTGCGTGTTCCCAAAACTCAGTTCCAATTGACAATGGGGCGTACTCGTCTCGTCGCGCCGTGAATTGAGACACTTGGGCGTCGAGGTCGACTAGTCTCTCGCGGATGGTGGAGAAAATCTGTTTGTCGAAGAAATGTAAGCGAGGAGCGACTGCCAAGCTACGTCCGCTGAGAGAGGTGGATGGAGCAATGCTATTATCATGCATTTGGCCAATTAACCCGCGAATTGCTTCCGCTGAATAAAGGAAGAATTTGAGAGCCGCAAAAGCTGAGCGAGTTTGGCTCATCAGTTCATCGTCGGGAGGGGTGTTGGCTTGTCGCTTTGCGATCGAATATATGTAATGGTGTTCGTCTTGTGCCCACAAATGTTGACCGGCGGTACGGATTTGCGCTTCAATCGGAAATTCGGTGATAAGCTTGCGGGCGCGCTGCGAGAGAGAGGATAGTAGGCGTTGTTGTATCTGGAGGCGATATTTGAATAGCTCGTCGGTTTCATTGCGGCTTGTTGAATTATATCCGCGCGCGATAGGACTATCGAGTGGAGTTTCGATTTCAGTTTGGTAGATGTCAATTGGGTTATGGAACGTAAATTCTACGTGTATGGATTCATAGTTTGATGTTTTGGAGGATACTTGCGGATTTTAGTCGCGGATGGAATTTATCACGCGCTCATAATAATCATGCGGCATACTAGAATAATCTGCAAAAAATGGTTGGTATATTTGACACTCTTTTACAGAAAAAGTGCCCGATCGGAGCAAAAAGCCGAGTAATGTATAGAGAGAAGTGCTGTCCATGCAGATATGGCGTATTGCAACGATATCTCGAACAATCGCGTAAAGTGGCAATTTTGTAAGGAATTTCGCCCGATTTTGAGTTTGCCCATCGGCGTCGGATTCGGTGGCTATTGCGGCTTTGGCAATTCGACCCAATTTTGCGTGCAGGGAGTCAGCGGTCTTTTGGCGAACCTGAAAGAACACAGTAGAAGTCAAGTTGAAGCGGCGAAGTATTCTAATTGTGTCGTTGCGAACTCTGTGTTCTAGAAACAGTCGAAGATTTTGGAAATCTTTGGAATTGTAGTATTTTGTGAAATAATCTAGATCGAGTTTAGCCCAATCGAGGAGAGTGCGTTCTGTCGTCAGCATGGGATCAATCTACGCGTTGTGTTTAGTTTATGATAGGTAACCGAGCATAGCAGCGCGCAAAAGTTGTGCAAGTCTGTGGTGTGGAATTGGTGAGCCATGCAGTGGTCGGACGAAGGCATCATCATCGGCACGCGCCGGCACGGCGAGACGAGCCTGATCGTCGAGCTGATGACGCCGGCGCATGGCCGCCATCTGGGGCTGGTGCGCGGCGGGCGCTCGCGCCGCCAGCAGCCGATCCTGCAACCTGGCAATTCGGTCTCCGCCACCTGGCGGGCGCGGCTCGACGAGCATCTCGGCACCTATACGGTCGAGCCGACGCACCAGCGCGCCGCACGGCTGATCGAGGGCGCCGCCGGGCTCTACGGTATCCAGACGCTGGGTGGTCTGCTGCGCCTGCTGCCCGAGCGCGACCCGCATCCGCGCCTCTATGACGGGCTTGCCGCCATCCTCGACTGGTTCGGTGAGCCGCTGGTTGCCGGCGCGCTTGTTGCCCGCTTCGAGATTGCGCTGCTCGACGATCTTGGCTTCGGCCTCGACCTGGAACGCTGTGCGGCGACCGGCAGCAACGACGACCTTGCTTTCGTCTCGCCGAAATCGGGGAGGGCGGTCAGCCGCTCCGCGGGCGAGCCTTATGGCGACAGGCTCCTGAAATTGCCGCGCTTCCTGCTGGAGCCGGCGAGCGCCGAGCCGGCCGATCCGGCCGAGCTTGCCCTGGCCTTCGCGCTTACCGGCTATTTCCTTGCCCGCCACGTCTTCGAGCCGCGCGGCATCGAGCCGCCGGATGCCCGCGAGCGCTTCATCGCGCTCATGGCCCGGAGCGGCGAGCGCATTCCCCAATAGGAGGGAACCATGGATGATCTGAAGAGGATCAGCGAGCGCCGCAAGGCGGCCCACCAGCGCCTGCTGCACCTGGATTCCAAGGTCTACAAGGCGTTTCTTGCCATGGAGGAGGCCGCCTTCAGCGATGCCGCGCTGCCCAGGAAGACCAAGGAACTGATCGCCATCGGCATTTCCGTGGTGATCGACTGCGAGTCCTGCATGCAGTGGCACATCGGGGAGGCCGCGAAGGCCAGCGCCACCTACGCAGAAATCCTGGAGGCCGTCGAGGTCGGCATCGAGATGGGTGGCGGCCCGGCCACGGTCTCCGCCCGCTTTGCCCTCGAAGTGATGGACAGCCTGCCGAAATCGGCCTGAGCGGCAATCCACCGTGCGGCCCGCCAGGCCGTGCAAAAGCTTGAATCCCTTGGGTTTGACGGCTAGGCCGGTGCTATGGCCAAACATCTGATTCCGCCCGGCGGCGGCGATATAGAGCCCGTCAACCTGCGCGAGGCTCTGGAAGAGCGCTACCTCGCCTATGCGCTTTCCACCATCACCAACCGGGCGCTGCCCGACCTCCGCGACGGGCTGAAGCCGGTCCACCGGCGCATCCTTTACGGCATGCGCCAGCTCCGCCTCGATCCGGGCGGCGGATTCAAGAAGTCCGCCAAGATCGTCGGCGACGTGATGGGCGGCTTCCACCCGCATGGCGACCAGGCGATCTACGACGCGTTGGTGCGGCTGGCGCAGGACTTCGCCTCGCGCTACCCGCTGGTCGACGGGCAGGGCAACTTCGGCAATATCGACGGCGATAGCGCCGCGGCCATGCGCTACACCGAGGCGCGCATGACCGAGGTGGCGCGTCTGTTGCTCGACGGCATCGACGAGGATTCCGTCGACTTCCGCCCGACCTATGACGGTTCCGATCGCGAGCCGGTGGTGCTGCCCGGCGCTTTCCCCAACCTGCTGGCGAACGGGGCCTCCGGCATCGCGGTCGGCATGGCGACCAACATCCCTCCACATAACGCGGCGGAACTCTGCGACGCCGCGCTGCACCTCATCAAGACGCCGAAGGCGCGCGTCGAGACGCTGGTCGACATGGTCCAGGGGCCGGACTTCCCGACCGGCGGCATCATCGTCGAGCCGAAGGAGAACATCCTCGAGGCCTACCGCACCGGACGCGGCTCGTTCCGCGTGCGCGCCCGCTGGAGCCAGGAAGACCAGAAGCGCGGCATGTGGGTCGTGGTGGTCAGCGAGATTCCCTACCAGGTGCAGAAGGCGCGGCTGATCGAGAAGATCGCCGAACTGCTCGAGGCCAAGAAGCTGCCGCTGGTCGCGGACATCCGCGACGAGTTGGCTGAGGACGTGCGCATCGTCATCGAGCCGAAGAGCCGCACGGTCGATCCGGCGCTGATGATGGAGTCGCTCTTCCGCCTGACCGATCTGGAAAGCCGCATCCCGCTCAACCTCAACGTCCTCTCCAAGGGCGTGGTGCCGCAGGTGATGGGGCTCGGCGAGGTGCTGAGGGAATGGCTGGACCATCGCCGCGAGGTGCTGGTCAGGCGCGCCAACCACCGGCTGGAGCAGATCGCGCGGCGGCTGGAGATTCTCGACGGCTATCTCATCGCCTATCTGAACCTCGACGAGGTGATCCGCATCATCCGCTACGAGGACGAGCCCAAGCCCGTTCTGATGAAGCGGTTCAAGCTTGCCGATGTCCAGGCCGAGGCCATCCTCAACATGCGCCTCAGGGCTCTGCGCAAGCTCGAGGAAATGGAGATCAAGGGCGAGCACGCCGAACTCTCCAAGGAGCAGAAGTCGCTGAAGGCGCTGGTCAAATCGGAGGACCAGCAGTGGGCGAAGGTCGCCGACGAGATCCGCGAAGTGCGCAAGACCTTTGGCCCCAGCACGCCGCTCGGCAAGCGCCGCTCGACCTTCGGCGAGGCGCCCGAGCACGACGTCGAGGACATGCAGACGGCGATGATCGAGCGCGAGCCGATCACGGTCGTCGTCTCCGAGAAGGGCTGGATACGGTCGCTGAAGGGGCACGAGGTGGACATCGCGGCGCTTGCCTTCAAGACCGACGACAGCCTCAAGGTCGCTTTCCCGGCGGAGACCACGGACAAGATCATCGTCGCCTCGACCGGCGGGCGCTTCTATACGCTTGCCGCCGCCAACCTGCCGGGCGGGCGGGGCCACGGCGAGCCGATCAAGCTGATGGTCGACATGGATGCCGCCGACGACGTGGTGACGGTGTTCGTCCACAGCCCGGAGCGCAAGCTGCTGGTGGTCTCGACCGAGGGCCGCGGCTTCGTGGTGCCAGAGGTGGAAACCCTTGCCAACACCCGCAAGGGCAAGGCGGTGATGGGGGTGACCCAGCCGGAGGAGATGCGCATCTGCGTCCAGGCGGCGGGCGACACCGTCGCCATCCTCGGCGAGAACCGCAAGATGCTGCTCTTCCCCTTGAACCAGGTGCCGGAGATGGCACGCGGCAAGGGCGTGCGCCTGCAGAAATACAAGGACGGCGGGGTGGCGGACGCGCGGGTCTTCGCCAGCGCGGACGGCATGAGCTGGCAGGATTCCTCCGGCCGCACCTTCAACCGGCCGATCAAGGAACTGAAGGAGTGGGTGGGCGAGCGGGCGCAGGCGGGCCGCATCCGGCCGGACGGCTTCCCCCGCTCCAACCGCTTCGGCACGCCGGGGATCGCCTGAGGCCGCCGATGCGCGCCAAGGCCGAGGCCAAATGGGGCGTGCTCAAGGCGGTGGACGGGCTGCTCGAGGCGATCGCGGATGGGCGGCACCGGGATTCGGTGGCCGCCTTCTCCGGCGACGAGGATGCCATGCTCATCGGCCCGGAACCGGGCGAGGTGGCGATCGGGCCGGAGGCGCTCTCCGCCTTCTTTGCCCAACTCTGCGCGGGGCCCGAGCGGGTGATCTTCACGCTCGAAGATCGGCGGGTCTCGGCGATGGGCAATGTCGCCTGGCTGACCGGCGAAGGCAGCTACCGGCTTTCGACCGGCGGTGAGGAAAAGCCGTTTCGCCTGACTGCGGTGCTGGAGCGGCGGCGCGACGTGTGGCTGATCCAACTCTTCAGCGCTTCGGAACCGTCACCTTGATCTCGGCCCAGAAATCCCGCTGGGGGGCGATCCGCTCGTCTCGGCACACCCTCCCGTTCCCGCGCGCCAAAAGCGCCGGGTTATGATCATCACGGCCCCCCGTCGACGAGGGGGTGGCGGGCGCCCGGCGAATGCCGTGCGGTTACTCCGCGAAAACTGGGGCGCTCACCGAGCGCCCGCCGCGGCGATTTTTCTCTCGACTCCCGGCGAGCTCTGCACCCTTTCCTTGGAAGAAAAGAGCTTAGGCCCTGAGGGCGGCCGGTCGTAGTGCCGACGGTCCCGCCGGGAACGCCCCGAGGAGCAGACAAGCGAATCCGCTGCGCGGGGGGCGCCGCACCCCGCTCCACCGAACGAACGCCTCCGGACGGCGCCCCTCATCGAGCGAGGATGCCAACCAATATGGGGGCGGCTCGGAGGAGGGGGATAACCTCTTTCTTATCCCCGGTCGGCGGGGCGGTGAGATCATGGGGCGGCCACGCCCCAATTGGGGGAGTGGTCGCGCCGCGGGCAACCGGGCTAGCCTCGCGTTGGGTTGCGGGCGACAAATCCGACGGCAGGGAGGCCCAGCATGCGCGCGCAATCGAACCTTCCCCAAATCCTCAATCTGCTCGCCGTACCGGTTGCGGTCCTCTGGTGCGTGAACACGGGGCCGGCGGTGGCCAAGCCGAAAGCGGTGTCGAACGGTTGCACTGCGGCGCAGATCCAGTCGCCGGCGGCGCAGCCATGCATCGACAAGATGGAGCAGGACGTGCTGCACGGCTACACGAACGTCCACGCGCTGGTGTGCAGCGGCGGCAAGGTGCAGTGCTGCATCGTGACCCAATATGGCGCCGGCGACTGCCACGACGTGCGGGCGTCGATCTACGGCGGAGGATCGCTGCGCGCACCCACCGGTGGCCTCAAGGCCTCGCCCTGAGGCCGCGCGCAGCGGCGGGGGCCGCCCCCGGACGCGGATTCGCGCTCGCTGAAGCCAGGCGTTGCGGCGCATGATGCGGCGTCAGGCGAACAGGAGACACGCGAGATGGTGGACTACATCCGGTCGGAAGCGACCAAGGGGGCGGGGCTGCCCTTCAGCGACGCGGTGCGCGTCGGCGACGTGCTCTATCTGTCGGGGCAGATGGGGGTGAAGCCCGGCACCAAGACGCTGGTGCCCGGCGGCGTGGGGCCCCAAGCGCGCCAGGCGATGGACAATATCGGCGCGACGCTCGCCGCCAACGGACTTGGCTTCGACGCGATCTTCAAGGCGACGGTGATGCTTGCCGACATGAGCGACTGGCCGGCCTTCAACGACATCTATGTCGGCTATTTCAAGGAGGATCGGCTGCCGGCGCGCTCCGCGTTCGGCGCCAGCGGCCTGGCGCTCAGCGGCCGCGTCGAGATCGAGGTGTGGGCCTGGGCGGGGAAGTGAGGGGGGAGTCGGGCCCAAGTCTCTATCGCCCCCACCCGGCTCGGCCCCTGGCCTCGCCACCCTCCCCGCGCTGACGCGGGGGAGGGAGGGGAGCATGCCGCAGGCACTGAGCCCTACCTCCCCCTTGCGGGGAGGTCGAAATGCCAAAGGCATTTCGGGTGGGGGGAGGTTTGCGTGCCTCGGGCACGGAGAACAGCGGCGCGGCGGGATAGTGGGAGGTCATCGCTCCCCGAGGGTCAATCGGATGACGTTGCCGCGCGGCAGCTTCTAGGACGGGCGGGCCGGGCGGCCGAAGGCCTTCCAGCGCGCCGTGACGGCAGCCAGGAGCACCGGCCCGGTGACGGGGAGGATGTCGTGGTGGAGCGCCACGTGCACCACGTCGCCGTCCGGGATGAATGTGTTGGCCCAGCCGGGGCCGCGCAGGAACGGGTCGTCGACATAGATGGCGCGGTCGTAGAACGCCGGCGACACGTCAACCGCGGTGACATCGCGAACGACGTCGTTCCCGTGGACCGGCACGGTCACGGGCACGTTGATGGCATGCATGCCGCTGACCTCGCTCCACGGAATGGCGATCGTCTTGACGTCCTCGATGTGCAGCCGGATGCCCTCGGGCGAGAGGACCAGAAGCGGCTCCTGCTTGCCGATGGACTTCGACAGCTCCCAGGCGCCCAGGCCGAACCCAGCGACGATCAGCCCCCAGCCGACGATCCGCAGCAGCACGTCGTCGCCCGAGACGAAGACGCTGACCGCGCCGACGGCCACCGCCACCAAAGCGAGGTGGCGGAAGTTCCGCGCCAGCTTCTCGCGGCCATAGGCGAGCGTGCGGCGGACGTCATATGCATCGGATGGGGCAGGGGCGGAAGCTGGCGGCATAGGTCGCGGCACCGGTTTCTGCGACTTTGGCCGAGCATCGCACGAATTGCCCCACGCTGACGGTGATGGCGGTCACAGAGGCGCCGTCGCGCACGGCGGGGAGGACGTCGGAGGCCAGCACGGCGTCGCGATCGAGGTGTGGGCGTGGGCGGGGGAGGGGGCGAGTAGGTCCGCACCATAAGAAAGCGCCCGCCGGATTGGTCCTCTCCCCCCTTGCGGGGGAGAGACAGAGAGGGGGCGTGGGCAGGGCGGTTGAACCACCGCCAGTGCTTTGCCAAGACCCCTCTCCCTTCGCGCCTAACTCGCTGCGCTACTAAGGCGCGAAGCCCTCTCCCGCAAGGGGCGAGGGGGCGGCGGCATCGACGCCCACGGCTCCCTGGTCGCATCGACCCCCGTCGCGCTGGGGCTGGAAGATCGTGAAGCCCAGCCACTCGACCTCCGCCGTCAGCGCCGCGTTGAAGGTCCGCTCGGATTTGGAGAAGAGCGGAGCGGCGAGATAGAGGGTGGGCAGGGGAGCAGGGCTTTCGGAAGACCGGACCGCAGGGCGGTTTCGCCGAAGGCGTAACCCACCCGGTCGATGAACGCGACGCTGCATACGGCGGATTGCGCTTCGCACTCCCGACCTATGGGCTGGGAGCTAGTTGACTGGCCGTGGGACTCGGCGTTCAAGTTCAACTAATGGCTGAGTCGATATCTAGCGCCAAAGCGCTCTTCGCTTTCTTCAGCAGCCTACCAACGCCGAAACCGAATCGCTCGGTTACGACGTTAAGCACTATTGCAGAGAAATATTCTGTAGCGCCGAATGGCCTGGAGTTGTTCGAGCTTCTCCATGCGCAACGCGGCAATCTTCTGTCGCTCATTGCGGCGCTGGATGGAACCAATTGGCCCAAAGAGACGAAAAAAGCATCACGTTTGCATCTCTCCGGCCTGCTGGGTGCCATCGATCACAATGGGTTGCTCAAAGATTGGAGAGATACGCAGGCGAAACTAGTCGCGCCCAATGTGAGCGCGCTTTTGCTGTTGGAACAATCATTGGGCCTGCAAAACGACTTGGCAGATGACGAAGAACGGGAAATACACAGAGTCGTCGGCATTTTGGACGATGTTCTCAAGGATGTCCAAGGCTCCGAACTCCCGATGGAACTGAGGGGAAAGATCGTATCCGCTCTTTCGACCCTGGTTTTTATGCTGAGAAACTACAAAGTCGTTGGGGTTGCGCGCGCTTGGGAAGTCGCCTCGTCAGCGTTGATGTCCCTCTCCCTCGAAACACAAGGAAAGCCAGAAGCTCGTTCTGGGACATTAAAGAAGGTCATGAAAGCATTAGCGGCAGGAGTCGCGATGCTTGCTGTAGTGAACGGTTTTGTCAAAGAGACAGCGGACATGATTCCAAACGTAAGGACTGCTTTCGGGGCTGTCAGCGGCCTTTTCCAAGATGACCAGAAGTTGATCGAGCACAGGGCGTCACCTAGCGGCGAAAGGCCTGACAAGGGCGACTAGGGGAGCCGAGTTGACTTTTTGAGCGTGGTCCCGGTCGTCGCGACAACCTCGTCATCGCCGGATCCTGACGCCAGCTGATGGCACTACTCCAGATAAATATTATACAGGTCAAACATCATGAGTTTCATGAATTCTGTATCTGCTACAAGGGCCGACTTAATCGTGAAATCGTCTTCGGCGCCGACCAATAATAGTTCTCCAAAACGCGGCCAAGCGCCGTTTTCCGCATTTTTCGACACGTGCAACATTATTTCTTTGGATAGGCGAATAAGGTGAAAAGTGGAACTTAACGCGACGAGATTGACGGCTCTATGCCCAAGAAACGCCGCATGATTGAAGAATTTTGTAACATTTTCCTTGGTGTCAGAAGATTCTTCCTCTCCCTCCAGGCTTAATATTGGTAGCGAAGCAAGTAAATCTGGGTTTTCGTCCCTAAGTCTTATAGTAAAAAGATTGTGCATGCGCATAGCTTCGTTGGGAATTCGTACGTTGTCGTGTTTAGGGCATCGACCCGAAAAGACGATACTGAACGACGTGCCGTGTTTATACATGTCGCTTGCAAATTCTGTAAGTTTATCGACGCGGCGCTGAAGCATCCGCTCGTCTTGGCATCCGGTGACAATGATTAACTTTGCCCCTTCCGCATCGTGCAAGATCTCGTTGGCGTCATCTCGGGTTGTTTCGTCAAAACCAAGATCCAGGATTGCATCACGGCAACGGTGAAGTTGGCTCTTCACAAAATACGGGAAGTCCGTAAATCCGGCAGCAACAAGGCCCACAGCTACGGAGGCGGCAAAATCAGCCGCAAAGGCCTTTTGGACAGAAGGTGCAAGGCGTGGTCCGCTGAGGCCATCGGGTGCGGCATCAAACTGCCACATGCCGTCAAGAAAGGGACGATAGTTGGGTTTGTGTTGCGGATGTGCGTATCGTTCAGCAAGCGAAAATTGCCTGTTGTCCGGATTTCGAACAGTCTAGTGTAATTCGGTGTCAGTGGCTTGTCTCCGGAAATACATGCGGCCAATCCCCCTCTACGGCATCCTCTAATTGGGCGACAATCCTTCCACAAGAGCCTCCGCAATGAGCTTCTACTGAGTATTCCGACCCGCTCAAACGTTGTAGGGCTGAGACAGGGTCGTCACCAAATTGCTCACGAAAGAACGCTAATGTCTTGGCAAATTCCTTTTTCAACAATATTCGGTCGTCGCTTCCACGTTGTCCCAAATACGGGAAATGATGTAGATATTGACCAAATAGATAACTGCAGTCGCGATGGTATTTTTGCGTGTCAAGAATATGTAGGTGCCAAAACTCGTCAATTTCCTCGGTTGGCACGAGTAATTCGTTCGGATACACACAGCTTAAATAGAGAAAGCGACGATACCACAGTTCTACAGTGGTGGCGAAGTCTAAGCTCCACCGCAAGCCATTTGGATTGGCCATTATCGCGGCTAGGATCCTCGACAAGTCGAGAATCTCGAACTTGGCCATCGTGGGGCGTTCTTCCATTGACTGGTCCCTACTGGTGCGCTGGATGGGATTATCTGGAAAAAATCTAAACTTGCAATGATGCCGTGAATGCGATTTCCGAGTGCTGAGGGTTTGTCAGGTTGGCAGTCGAAATCGCCTCACTCCGCCGCCTCGACATCCTCCGCGCCGTCGCGGGCCGCGCGTGAGGCGCGGGCGCGGGCGAGCACGGGCTTGAGGAAGGCGCCCGTATAAGAGCGCTTGTCGCGGGCGATCTGCTCGGGCGTGCCGGCGGCCACGATCTCGCCGCCGGCGTCGCCGCCCTCGGGGCCGAGATCGATGATCCAGTCGGCGGTCTTGATGACCTCGAGATTGTGCTCGATGACCACCACCGTGTTGCCCTGGTCGACCAGCTCGTGGAGGACGTCGAGCAGCTTTTCGACATCGGCGAAATGCAAGCCCGTGGTCGGCTCGTCGAGGATGTAGAGCGTGCGGCCGGTGGAGCGGCGCGACAGCTCCTTCGACAGCTTGACGCGCTGGGCCTCGCCGCCGGACAGCGTCGTCGCCTGCTGGCCGACATGGATGTAGGAGAGGCCGACGCGATCCAGCGTCTCCATCTTGTCGCGGACGGAGGGGACGGCGGAGAAGAAATCGCGCGCCTCCTCGACCGTCATGTCGAGGACATCGGCGATCGACTTGTTCTTGAACTTCACCTCCAGCGTCTCGCGATTGTAGCGCTTGCCCTGGCAGACGTCGCAGGTGACGTAGACGTCGGGCAGGAAGTGCATCTCGATCTTGATGACGCCGTCGCCCTGGCACTTCTCGCAGCGCCCGCCCTTGACGTTGAAGGAGAAGCGGCCGGGGCCATAGCCGCGTGCCTTGGCCTCGGGCAGGCCGGCGAACCACTCGCGGATGGGGGTGAAGGCGCCGGTGTAGGTGGCCGGGTTGGAGCGCGGCGTGCGGCCGATCGGCGACTGGTCGATGTCGATGACCTTGTCGAGCCAGTCGAGGCCCTCGATGCGCGTGTGGTCGGCGGGCACGTCGCGGGCGCCGTTCAGCCGGCGGGCGACGGCGCGGTAGAGCGTGTCGATGGTCAGCGTCGACTTGCCCGAGCCGGAGACGCCGGTGATGCAGGTGAACAGGCCGATGGGGATCTCGGCGGTGAGATTTTTCAGGTTGTTGCCGGTGGCGTCGACGATCTTCAGCGCCTTGCCCTTCT
Source organism: uncultured Alphaproteobacteria bacterium (assembly GCA_963785065.1). Lineage (GTDB taxonomy): Bacteria > Pseudomonadota > Alphaproteobacteria > Rhizobiales > Kaistiaceae > CAVSRC01. The sequence goes on along the minus strand of CAWATX010000003.1, from coordinate 7,266 downwards.
TCGGCGGCCGGCGGGTGGTGGGCACGTCGATGAAGCGGGTGCCGGAGAGGAACTGGCCGGTGAGCGAGTCCGGATTAGCCATGACCTCGGCCGGCGTGCCCTTGGCGATGATGTGGCCGCCGTGGATGCCGGCGGCGGGGCCGATGTCGACGACGTAGTCGGCCTGGCGGATGGCGTCCTCGTCGTGCTCGACGACGATGACGGTGTTGCCGATGTCGCGCAGGTGCTTGAGCGTGCCGAGCAGGCGCTCGTTGTCGCGCTGGTGCAGGCCGATCGAGGGCTCGTCGAGGACGTAGAGCACGCCGGTGAGGCCGGAGCCGATCTGCGAGGCCAGCCGGATGCGCTGGCTCTCGCCGCCCGACAGCGTGGCGGAGGCGCGGGCGAGCGTCAGGTAATCGAGGCCGACATCGACGAGGAAGTTCAGCCGCTCGCGGATCTCCTTGAGGATGCGGACGGCGATCTCGTTCTGCTGCTTCGTCAGCGTGTCGGGGAGGTGGGCGAACCAGGCGAGCGCGCGGCGGATGGAGAAATCGGTCACCGTCGAAATGTCGAGGGTGTCGAGCTTGACGGCGAGCGCCTCCGGCTTCAGCCGCTTGCCGCCGCAGGTCTCGCACGGCTTGGCCGAGTGGTAGCGCTCGATCTCCTCGCGGACCCAGGAGGAGTCGGTCTCGCGATAGCGGCGCTCGAGATTGGGGATGACGCCTTCGAAGGTTTTGGTCGTGCGGTAGGCCCTGAGGCCGTCATTGTAGTTGAAGGTGACGGTCTCCTCGCCGGTGCCGTAGAGGATGACGTCGCGGGCCTTCTGCGGCAGCTTCATCCACGGCGTGTCGGTGGAGAAACGGTAGGCACGGGCGAGCGCCTCCAGCGTCTGCATGTAATAGGGCGAGGAGGTCTTCGACCACGGCGCGATGGCGGCGTCGCGGAGCGAGAGGGTGTCGTCGGGGACGACCAGCGCCGGATCGACCACGCGCTCGGTGCCGAGCCCGTCGCAGACCGGGCAGGCGCCATAGGGATTGTTGAAGGAGAACAGCCGCGGCTCGATCTCGGGGATGGTGAAGCCGGAAACCGGGCAGGCGAATTTCTCGGAGAAGATGATGCGGTTGGCGGAATCGATGTCGCCGCGCTTCATCCTTTCCTGCTTCCCTGTCGCGCCTTCGGCGCTCCTCGCCTCTTGCTGGTCGGGGGCCTCCTCGTCCTTCGAGGCGCGCTCTGCGCGCACCTCAGGATGAGGAGGAGCCAACTCGGCGGACTTGGTGCGCCGTGTCTTGCGCCCGCCTTTGCCACCACCGTGTTGCCCTGGTCGACCAGTTCGTGCAGCACCTCGAGCAGCTTCTCCACGTCGTCGAAGTGCAGGCCGGTGGTCGGCTCGTCGAGGATGTAGAGCGTGCGGCCGGTGGCGCGGCGCGACAGCTCCTTCGACAGCTTGACGCGCTGCGCCTCGCCGCCCGAGAGCGTCGTCGCCTGCTGGCCGACCTCATGTAGCCGAGGCCCACGCGCTCCAGCGTCTCCATCTTGTCGCGGATCGAGGGGACGGCGGCGAAGAAATCGGCGCCTCCTCGACCGTCATGTCGAGGACATCGGCGATCGACTTGTCCTTGAAGCGTCACCTCCAGCGTCTCGCGGTTGTAGCGCTTGCCCTTGCAGACGTCGCAGGTGACGTAGACGTCGGGCAGGAAGTGCATCTCGATCTTGATGACGCCGTCGCCCTGGCACTTCTCGCAGCGCCCGCCCTTGACGTTGAACGAGAAGCGGCCCGGCCCGTAGCCGCGCGCCTTGGCCTCCGGCAGGCCGGCGAACCACTCGCGGATCGGCGTGAAGGCGCCGGTGTAGGTGGCCGGGTTCGAGCGCGGCGTGCGGCCGATCGGCGACTGGTCGATGTCGATGACCTTGTCGAGATATTCGAGCCCCTCGATGCGCGTGTGGTCGGCCGGCACGTCGCGCGCGCCGTTCAGCCGGCGGGCGACGGCGCGGTAGAGCGTGTCGATGGTCAGCGTCGACTTGCCCCAGCCCGAGACGCCGGTGATGCAGGTGAACAGGCCGATCGGGATCTCGGCGGTGACGGTTCTTGAGGTTGTTGCCGGTCGCGCCGACGATCTGCAGCGGCTTGCCCTTCTTCGGCGGGCGGCGGTGGCCGGCACCTCGATGAAGCGGGTGCCGGAGAGGTACTGGCCGGTGAGCGAGTCCGGATTGGCCATGATCTCGTCCGGCGTGCCCTTGGCGATGACGTGGCCGCCGTGGATGCCGGCGCCGGGGCCGATGTCGACGACGTAGTCGGCCTCGCGGATGGCGTCCTCGTCGTGCTCGACGACGATCACCGTGTTGCCGATGTCGCGCAGGTGCTTGAGCGTGCCGAGCAGGCGCTCGTTGTCGCGCTGGTGCAGGCCGATCGAGGGCTCGTCGAGCACGTAGAGCACGCCGGTCAGGCCGGAGCCGATCTGCGAGGCCAGCCGGATGCGCTGGCTCTCGCCGCCCGACAGCGTGCCGGAGGCGCGGGCGAGCGTCAGGTAATCGAGGCCGACATCGACGAGGAAGTTCAGCCGCTCGCGGATCTCCTTGAGGATGCGGACGGCGATCTCGTTCTGCTGCTTCGTCAGCGTCTCGGGCAGGTGGGCGAACCAGGCCATGCGCGCTGCGGATCGAGAAGTCGGTGACCGTCGGAAATGTCGAGCGTGTCGAGCTTGACGGCCAGCGCCTCCGGCTTCAGCCGCTTGCCGCCGCAGGTCTCGCAGGGCTTGGCCGAGTGGTAGCGCTCGATCTCCTCGCGATCCTGAGGAGTGGCTCGCAGTAGCCGCGTCTCGAATTGGATGGCGGCTTCGAAGCCTTCGGTCGTGTGTAGGCCCTCAGGCCGTCATCGTAGTTGAAGGTGACCGTCTCCTCGCCGGTGCCGTAGAGGATGACGTCGCGGGCCTTCTGCGGCAGCTTCATCCACGGCGTGTCGGTGGAGAAACGGTAGGCGCGGGCGAGCGCCTCCAGCGTCTGCATGGTAATAGGGCGAGGAGGTCTTCGACCACGGCGCGATGGCGCCGTCGCGGAGCGTCAGCGTGTCGTCGGGGACGACCAGCGCCGGATCGACCACGCGCTCGGTGCCGAGCCCGTCGCAGACCGGGCAGGCGCCATAGGGGTTGTTGAAGGAGAACAGCCGCGGCTCGATCTCGGGGATGGTGAAGCCGGAGACCGGGCAGGCGAACTTCTCGGAGAAGATGATGCGCTTGGCGGCTTCGTTGTCGCCGCGCTTCATACCGGCTCTTGCCGCGCTGCGGCGTCGGCCGCTCCCGCCTCTTGCTGGGGCGGGACTGACTCGGCGCGTTCGCTCGGATAGGACTTGCTCTTGCCCTCGCTCGTGTGTCTCTCCCGCTGTTTGGTGGCCCCGTCTCCGGCAGTGCCGCTCCGCGAACTCGGCGATGGCCAGGCCCTCGGCGAGTTCCAGCGCGGTCTGGAAGGAATCGGCAAGCCGCGTGGCGATGCCGTCACCGACCACGATGCGGTCGACCACCACCTCGATGTCGTGCTTGAGCTTCTTGTCGAGCGCCGGGCTTTCGGCGATCTCGTAGAATGCCCCGTCGATCTTGACCCGCTGGAAGCCGCGCTTCATCAGCTCGGCCAACTCCTTGCGGTACTCGCCCTTGCGGCCACGCACGATCGGCGCCAGCAGATAGAGGCGGGTGCCGGCGGGCAGCGCCAGCACGCGGTCGACCATCTGGCTGACGGTCTGGCTCTCGATCGGCAGGCCGGTTGCCGGCGAATAGGGCACGCCGACGCGGGCGAACAAGAGCCGCATGTAGTCGTAGATCTCGGTCACCGTGCCGACGGTGGAGCGCGGGTTGCGGCTGGTGGTCTTCTGCTCGATGGAGATGGCCGGCGACAGGCCGTCGATCTGGTCGACGTCCGGCTTCTGCATCATCTCGAGGAACTGGCGGGCATAGGCCGACAGGCTCTCGACATAGCGGCGCTGGCCCTCGGCATAGATGGTGTCGAAGGCGAGCGACGACTTGCCGGAGCCCGACAGGCCGGTGAGCACGACCAGCCGGTCGCGCGGCAGGTCGAGGTCGATATTCTTGAGGTTATGTTCCCGCGCCCCGCGGATGGAGAGGAACTTGCCCGGGGCAGGGCTGGTCTCGGCCATGGCACGCTGTTCCGAAGGGGATTTGCGGCGTCGGCCGCGCCCCAAACTTATGCTCTTCGACGTACGAGACAAGCGGCGGCTCTCCCTCGTCCAACGGGAAATGCGGCCGGGCGATTCAGTCTGCTGCCAGTGTTGCCCTGTCGGGCTGGTAAGTCCCGATGGGCCGATGTTGCCCAAACGGTGCGGGGGTTGTAAAGAACAAAAAAGGAACGAATCGTTGGGTTGCAGTTGCGGATGCGTACTTCAGCAAGGCCATACCGCCGTGATGAAATTCGCAGATCGCGTGATCTAGCGCGTCTTGCGCCTGGCACTGTCACGATCGTTTCCGCGTCCGGGCTTCGAGGGCTCGTCGTTGCTTGCGGTTCAAATGCGAGCCGGATGGCGGCGGAACTGCGCGTTCGATCGTGATGGTTTCGACCTCGGGAAACTCCTCGCCCTGATATCGGTACTCCTTCAAATTCTGAAGCACCCCGGCGGTCTCGCAGTCCTTTCGGATTGTCTCTCGATCGTGCTCCGTCCATTCATACTGCTCAGCATAAATCAGGTCCTCAGAGCCGCCTCGGCCTTGATCCGGGGGCTCAAGCGAGATTCCGACGACCTGTTTGAGATGTGGATGAAGCTCAAGCAGCCCTTTCGCATAAATCTGAGCTAATCTCGACCTCACTATCCGGTATTTTTCGTAGCCTCCCTGGGCCTCCATCCAATCAAGGTACTTTATGGTCAGTACGAAGAAGGCAGTCTCATTTTCTTTTGCGCCGGCAGGGCTCATCATCATCCGCACGAAGCGGTCGGATTGCTTACCCTTTTCTAATGCACCGTGGATCGCTTCTGAGTGGGCTCTGCGAATGAACCTTGGGACCAAGGCCATTTGGCGCACGCCGAGTTCATTTTTCCGGAGGTTGAACTCATGCCCATCCAATGTGATTGAGGTTCCATCAAGCATGTGTTTCGTAAAGGCTTCAATGAGCCGATCCCACAGATATGAAATACCATCTGCTTGCTTTTTTGCCTGATACCGTGGGTCGCTGATAAATCGGGCATAATGTTCCTGATCGATGGAAAGAGGGGCTGTCCCATCTTCCACAACAAAGTCGTGATCGCCTTCGTCATTTGTCCGAATGGCATAGTACGCGAGTAGATTTTCCTCGCCATGCGCCTCCGCGAGCGCACCGGATCGAACAAATTCGGCCTTCTTCGCAAGATAGTCCGTGAAGTCTCGAATCGTGTCGAGTTCAGCCATTACAATGTCGAGGGCCGCCTCGTTGAACACGTGCACGAATGAGCCATCGGGATCGATGTCGCCGACGGCGAACGGCTCTATCTCGCCATTTTGCCCAGTCCAGTGGCTGTCACCTACGATACTCGGCCTGATGACTAGACTGCCCGATGAGCCGGCCATATGCGCCTTGCAGACTTTCGCACTCCCATTGGCAATGACCACCCTATGAACTTCGCGAGACTCCTTGGGAGGTAGATCGATCGGGAATGGGACCGTGCAATCGCGATCAAGGAACACCAGCTCAGGAAAGTCGGTTATCCAGCGTTCGGCACCCTTGGTCTGCTTGGCCGAGTCTCGGATCGCTCTCTTTGCCCACCTGCGCCAGGCGATTTCGATATCGCCGCCGCCCAAATCGATCGTTTTCTCGCTAAAGATTATGATGTGTTTGCCGCAGACCACGAGCAGGTCGCAGAGTTCCTTGCCATCACCTTTGCCGCCCTGCTTTTGGTTTCGATACGGGCAGGGGTAGGACCAAAGATTTAGAAAAGATCTATCTGCCAACTTGGCAAGATAACGCTCTGATTCTGTGCTGCTTGCTCCTTTAATTACTGGAGGTCTGAGCTGCTCTGGTCGCTCATCGATCCAAGACGGTTGTCGGCCCAAGAACCACTCCATCGCGAAGACTGGAATTCCGCTTGATTTAGACACGGGTCGCCAGCTTTGCCAACAAACGAGCATTCGCTGCACAGTGCAGCGTGTGAAGGACTCAGTGGACCTCCTAGACGGGCCCGAAAGTCCGCTGTGTCGAAGGGGCAAGCTTCATTAAGAAGGGACACGAGATCGTCGATACGGTGGGTGTCCCGCGCGGCCAACAGCGCCTCGCGGACAGCCGGTGAGCACACTTAATGCTCTCCTGCATGACCGCTGGCACCGATGACTTCGCTTGGCGTCCAACGCCTCCTGGAGATATCACGTGCCAATCAGCAATCACCCGAGCTTCAATCGACCGCCAGTCTCGATACCGTTGTGGCGCTACATGGACCTGCCGAAGTTTGTCGACTTACTGACATCGCGTCAGCTATGGCTCACGAACGCTGAAGTCCTTGCTAGAGACGATCCCTACGAAGGATGGCCGGGACCAATCCGCTTTCCCCACCGGATATGGAAGAACATTGAGGAAGTGCCCGAGATGCTTCGTGCTCAAATACTCAGCATCTATGGACGAGGCAAGGATAGCACGCCGCAAGCCGCTTATCGGGGTTGGGTGATGGTCGAGGAGCAGGATTGCCTAATGACGCAATTTGGACGTCGTAACAACTACGTGAACTGCTGGCACGCGGCACCCCACGAGTCCATTGCGATGTGGAAGATTTATGCCTCGCCAGGCGCTGGAGTTGCTGTTGTGAGCAACGGCGCACGACTTGAAACTGCCCTAGCATCGAATTCAGAGGAGCTCTATCTCGGTGCTGTGCAGTACGAAGATCCGAACACAATCCAGATTGGGAGGCAAAACCAGATTGGGAGGCAAAATGCGTTCAACACGCTGATGGTCAAGACCACGAGCTATTCATACGAACAGGAAGTCAGGCTCGTGCACAGGGATATGAAGGATTATCATGACCCGATACCTGATTTTTCGTGGAACGAGGAGACGATGCGCTTTGACAATATCGTCGAGGATCATCGCCCGCTGATTGCTGGGCTCGCGCTGCAATGCGACGTCGATGTGCTGGTCGAGAGGGTGATTGTTTCACCGTTTGCACGCTCTTGGTATCTACCGATGATTGAGCCACGACGGAATTGTTGGGTTTCCAGTTCCCTGCCGTACCGTCTAAGCTCCTCGCCGCCCCGCCGGTGATTCCGTAAGCGGCGATCATGGTCTTCCTGACATGTGGAGCGTGCCAAACGCCCAGCTCCGACGGCC